>CAYNRE010000027.1:0-279438 GCA_964399535.1 uncultured Pirellulales bacterium
CGGCGACCCCCGACAGCAGGTTAGGCCCGTCGTTGATGTGGGCTCAGCGGCGGTCGGTAGGGCCGCCTTCCGGGTTCGGCGAGCGGTTTAGCCGCGGGGCCGATCGGGCACCGGCCGGGTCTTTAGGCCGACCACGACCCACGATTGGGCTGGCAGCGTGGGCCATTGGTCCGCTTGGCGGACCAGGCACGCTGCGAGCCGGCATCCACCGTACACCCATTGTTTTTTTGAGCACCGGGCAGCCTCCCAGAACGAATCAGACGCGGGTCGGCTGCCAGAGGGCCCCACAGAAGGGATAGGAATTACCTTGAAATTTCGAGTCGAGAAGCAAATCGGACAACACCTGTTTTCCTTAGAAACTGGCTATTTCGCCAAGCAGGCGGCCGGTAGCTGCGTGTGCCGGCTGGGAGATACCAGCGTGCTGGCCGCGGTCACCTCGGGACCGCCCCGGCCGGGGATCGACTTCTTCCCGCTGACCTGCGACTACCGCGAGCGGCACGCCGCGGCGGGCAAGTTCCCCGGCGGCTTTTTGAAGCGCGAGGGGCGCCCCTCGATGAAGGAGATCCTCACCTCGCGGTTGATGGATCGCCCGATCCGTCCGCTGTTTCCCGATGGCTTCGTCGACGAAGTCCAGATTCAATCGTTCGCCCTTTCGAGCGACCGCCAGAACGACGCCGATGTGCTGGCCATGAACGCGGCGGCGGCGGCGCTGGGGCTCTCCCACTTGCCGTTCCAGGGGCCGATCGCGGCCGTGCGGCTCGGGTTGGTCGACGGCCAGTTCGTGGCCTTCCCCACCCAGGAGCAGCTCGAGGAAAGCGATTTGGACCTGGTGGTTTCCGGTTCCAAGTCGTCGATCTTGATGATCGAAGGCTTCGCCCGCGAACTGCCCGAAGACCAGATGCTGCAGGCGGTGATGGAATGTCACCGGGTGATTCAGGAGCTGATCGCCCTGCAGGAAGAGTTGTTTGCCAAGGCGGGCATCGTGAAGCCGGCCTACACTCCGCCGCCGGCCAACGCGCTCTTCGACGATTTGCGCCGCCAGTACTACGACGCCTTCAAGGCGGTGAAGCAAACGCCGGGCAAACAAGCCCGGGCCGAGGCGGTCAAGTCGTTGAAGGAGCAGGCCCAGGCGGCGTTCGTGCCCTCGCCCCCGGTCGAAGGCGGCCCCACGCCGCAGTCGTTTAGCAGCGCCTGGCACGACCTGGAAAACCGGGTGGTGCGCGACCTGATTCTCAGCGGCACCCGGCCCGACGGTCGCAGCTCGAAGGATTTGCGCGATATCGAGTGCCTGGTCGACGTGCTTCCCCGGGTTCACGGCTCGGCCGTGTTTCAGCGGGGCGAGACCCAGGCCCTGATCACCGTCACGCTGGGTACCCCGCGCGATGAGCAGCGCGTCGACGGCTTGATCGACGAATACTCCAAGAAGTTCATGCTGGACTACTACTTCCCTCCCTTTTCGGTGGGCGAAGTGAAGCCGATTCGCGGCCCCGGGCGGCGCGAGATCGGCCACGGGGCGCTGGCCGAACGGAGCGTGAACCCGGTGATTCCCGCCCCGGATGATTTTCCCTATACGATCCGGGTGATCTCCGACATTCTCGAATCGAACGGCTCCAGTTCCATGGCTTCGGTCTGCGGGGCCACGCTGGGGCTGATGTCGGCCGGCGTGCCGATCACCAACCCCGTGGCGGGCATTTCGATCGGGCTGGTGAAGGAGAGCGAAAACGAGTGGACCCTGCTCACCGACATCATCGGCGATGAAGACCACTTCGGCGACATGGATTTCAAGGTGGCGGGCACCCAGAACGGCGTGACCGGCATTCAGCTCGACCTGAAAATCCGGGGCATTAGCGAGGCCATTATTCGGGGCACCCTGACCCAGGCCCGAGATGCCCGCATGGAAATCTTGCGGAAGATGCTTTCCACGATCCGCCGGCCGAGCGAAAGTATCTCGGCCCATGCCCCGCGGCTGCTGCGGACCAAGATCGACCCCGACAAGATCGGCGCGCTGATCGGACCGGGCGGCAAGACGATTCGCGCCATTCAGGAGCAGACCGGCGCCACGATCGAAGTGGACGACGATGGCACCGTGACCATCGCCTCGAACGATTCGGCCGGTGCCCAGGCCTGCTTGCGGCGGGTCGAGGCCCTGACCGAAACCGTGCAGGTCGGCAAGGTGTACGAAGGCCGGGTGACCAGCGTCAAGGATTTCGGTGCCTTCATCGAAATCCTGCCCGGCAAGGACGGCCTGTGCCACATTAGCGAACTGTCGGACGAGTACGTTTCCAGCGTGGGCGACGTTTGCAAAGTGGGCGACGTGCTCGAAGTGAAGGTCATCGCCATCGACGACCAGGACCGGGTCAAGCTGAGCCGCAAGGTGCTGTTGCGTGAGGCGGCCGGCCTGGGACCCGAGGACCCGGATGCCAACGAGCGGCCCCCGCGGCGCGAGCGTGGTGACCGTGGCGACCGTGGTGACCGTGGCGAGCGCGGTGAACGCCGCGAGCGGGCCGACCGTCGCTAGCCGGCCCCCCGTGGACGCAACGACCGGGAATTTTTTCACCGGCGCTTGCCCCCCGCCTTACCTGGCAAGGGCAAGCGCCGGGTTTTTTTGTCGCGGCGTGCCGAGTTTCGCGCGCTCCCAGGCCGGGGGTGCTGGGCCGGTTTGGTTGCCCGCGAGGCGGAGCCGTTTCTATGGAACCCCTGGAATCGACGCCGAGCGACGCCGAACTCGATCGCCGTTTGGCCGAGAAGTATTCGGAGATTGCCCAACTGGCGGGGGGGCTGGCCCACGAGATCAAAAACCCGCTCTCGACCATTCGGCTGAACATGGAGCTTTTGGCCGAGGATTTTGCCGCTGCGGAAACCCCGCGCGATCGCCGCGCCCTGGCGAAGATCGAAATGGTGCAGCGCGAGTGCCAGCGGCTGCAGAACCTGCTCGACGACTTTCTCCGCTTTGCCCGGGTACGCAGCCTGCGGCGCGAGCCCAGCGACCTGAACGGCGAGATTCAACGGGTGCTCGAATTCTTTCAGCCGCTGGCGGCCGACCACGGGATCGAGGTGATTCGCTACCTTGATCCCGACCTGCCGCCGGTGTGGCTCGATCGGGAAGCCATCCATGGCGCGCTGGTCAACCTGGTCTTGAATGCACAGCAGGCCATGCCCAATGGTGGCCAACTGGTGGTCCGCACCTCGCGCGGCGACGGCACGGCCCGGGTGCAGCTCATCGACACCGGCGTGGGCATGGACGAAAAGACGCTGGCCCAGGTTTTCAAGGCGTTTTTCTCAACCAAGCGGGGAGGCTCGGGGCTGGGGCTGCCCACCACGCGAAAAATCGTCGAGGCGCACGGCGGCCGGATTCAGGTTGCCAGCGAGGTGGGGCGCGGCACCCAGTTCACGATGGTGCTGCCGCTAGGTGAACAGGCCCACGAGGCGGCCGAGGCCAGTTGAGCGAGGCCGGCGCCAACCCCGTGGCAACTCACACCGGGGGCCCGGTTGGGTTGCTGGCCAAGCGGGCCGGAAATGGAGTATTATCGCGGCATGAACGTGGCGGAAAGCAGCGTCTCCAGCGAAATCGACGTGGCAGCGGTCCGGGTGCTGATCGTCGATAACGACGAGCCGCACGCCCTGACCGTGGCCGAAAGCCTGAGTCGGGTCGGCTACCAGTGTACCGTGGCGACCAGCGGCACCGACGGAGCCAGCTTCATCGACGCCGAAACGTTCGACGTGATCATTACCGATCTGGTGATGAACGACTTGGACGGGCTGGCCATTCTGGACAAGGCCAAGGAATCGCTCCCCGACGCCGAGGTGATCATCATCACCGGCCATGGCACCATCCCCTCGGCCGTCACGGCCATGCAGCGGGGGGCGTTCAACTACCTGCTCAAACCGCTCGATATCGCCCAGTTGCGGGCCGTGACCGAAAAGGCCTGTGCCAACCAGCGGCTGCGGCGCGCCAATGCCGAGCTGAACCGCCGCCTGGACGAAAAGTTCGGCTTCGAGGGGGTGGTCGGCTCCAGCACCCAAATGCACGACGTAATCACTCGCCTGCAGCGGGTGTCTCCCACCAATGCCAGCGTGCTGATCCAGGGGGAAACCGGCACCGGCAAAGAGCTCGTGGCCCAGGCCATTCACCAAAACAGCCCGCGCAAGAACAAGCCGTTCGTGGCGCTCAACTGCGCGGCGCTGAGCGAAAACATTCTGGAGAGCGAGCTGTTCGGCCATGTGAAGGGGGCCTTTACCGACGCCTCGACCGACCGGGTAGGCAAGTTTGAGTATGCCCACGGCGGAACGCTGTTTCTCGACGAAGTGGGCGACATGCCGCTGGCCACTCAGATCAAGCTGCTCCGGGTGCTCGAAAGCGGCGAGATTACCCGGGTCGGGTCCAACGATCCGATCCAGGTGAGCGTGCGGATCCTTTCGGCCACGAACCGCAATCTGGAAGAGGCCATTGCCCAGGGGCATTTTCGCAGCGACCTGTACCACCGGCTCAAGGTGGTTACCATTGCGCTGCCGCGGTTGGCGGACCGCGCCCAAGACATACCGCTCTTGGTCGAGCATTTCATCAAGGAGCTCTCGAAGCGCCACCACGCCAACATTCGCGGCATGTCGACCGCGGCGCGGCGGCGGTTGATGAGCTACGCCTGGCCGGGCAACGTGCGCCAACTGCGCAACGTGGTCGAGAGCATGGTCGTGGTCGATATCGACGGGGTGCTCGACCTCGACGATCTGCCCACCGAGCTGGCCGACGTGGGGGAAACGCCCGCCAGCGCGGGCGGGGGGGCGAGTGCCGGCCTGAGCGTGGCCACGCTGGTCGGTAAATCGCTCGACGAGGTCGAGCGGCTCCTGATTACCGAGACGCTGAAGTTCACCGGGGGCAACCGCGAAGAGGCCGCGCACCTGTTGGGAATCGGCGAGCGCACGCTCTACCGCAAGATTAAGGAATATCAGTTGTCGTAACCGTGGCCGCCCGGCCGGCCGAACCGAGCCCCACCCGTGGGCTGGCGCCCGGCCAAGAGGGCCAAGGGCCCGGTTGCTTCGAACCAGGGGCGGTGGCCCCCGCTGGGATGCACGTCGCGATGTCACGAATTCAGCAATTGCCTGCTCGGGTGGTCAACCAGATCGCGGCGGGCGAGGTCATCGAGCGGCCAGCCAGCCTGGTCAAGGAGCTGGTCGAGAATGCCCTCGACGCCGGGGCCAACCGGGTCGACGTGAGCCTGGAGCGCGGCGGTGCCGACCTGGTGCGCGTGAGCGACGATGGAGGCGGAATCGACCCCGAAGATTTGGTGCTGGCGGTCTCGCCCCACGCGACCAGCAAGCTGCGCGGTGCCGAGGACCTGTTTCGCGTGGCGACGTTGGGTTTTCGCGGCGAGGCCCTGGCTTCGATCGCCGAAGTCAGCCGGCTGACGCTGCGCAGCCGCTTGCCCGAGGCCACCACGGGCTGGCAACTCGAGGTCGACGGCGGCCAGCGCAGCGAGCCGGCCCCCTGCGGCTGCCCGACCGGCACGGCCATCGAGGTCCGCGATCTGTTCTTCAATACGCCGGTGCGGCGGAAGTTTCTGCGGGCCACGCAGACCGAGTTAGCCCACGCCAGCGAGGCCTTTACCCGGGTGGCACTGGCCTATCCCCAGGTGCACTTCACCCTCCGGCACCACGACCGGCCGGTCTTCGATCTGCCGCCGGCCGATCCCTGGCTCGAGCGGATTGCCCAAATCTATGGGCGCGATCTGGCGCGATCGCTGATCTGGGTCGAAAGCCAAGACGCCGAGACTCGGCTCTGGGGTTACGTGGCCGAACCAACCCAGAGCCGCTCGCACGCCCGGATGCAGTACTTGTTTCTCAACGGCCGGCACATTCGCGATCGGGCGCTGCAGCATGCCCTGTCCGAGGCCTATCGCGGGCTGCTGCTGGGGGGGCGTTATCCGATCGCCTTCCTGGCCCTGGACCTACCGCCCGACCAGGTTGACGTGAACGTCCACCCCACCAAGCTCGAGGTGCGGTTTCAAGATTCCGGCCGGCTGTACAGCCAACTGCTGGGCACCCTGCGCAACAAGTTTCTCACCACCGATCTGCATGCACAATTCCGAGTCGATTCCCGGGGGTTGGCCGGCGCGCCGGCTGGCCCAACGCAAGATTCCCGCTTCGAGCGGGGTACCCAAGGGGTAGCCGAACAGCAACTGGTCGACTGGGCCCGCGAGCAGCTTGCCGCGCGGCGAGGCCCGCTGGGGGGCGAACCGGCGGGGAGCGAGCCCGCCACGAGCCAGCGCGAATTGGAGCTGACCGGAGCGCAGCACGCACCGCTATCGTTGCACGAACTGCCGCCGGAACTTTTGGCGCTGGCCCAACCGTCCGCGGCGGCTGCCCTGGGCGCGAGCCCGTCCGACGAGGCGCGCGAGCCGCTCACCCAGGGGTACGAACCGGTCTTGCAAGCGCCGCATGGGGCGTCGTCGATCGCGGCGGCTGCTCGGTCCGCAATGCCCAGCGCGGCCCACGGGGTGCGGTCGTCGGCGGCGCTGCAGATTCACAACCGGTATCTGATTACCGAGAGCGACGAGGGCGTGGTGGTGATCGACCAGCACGCACTGCACGAACGCATTCTTTACGAGGAAATCCGGCAGCGAGTGCTGGCCGGAGCGCTGGAGACCCAGCGATTGCTGGTGCCCGAGCCGGTCGACCTGGCCCCGGCCGAACGAGCCGCGGTGCTCGAACACGCCGAGTTGTTGGGCCAATTGGGCGTTGAGATCATGCCCTTTGGCGGCAGCACGGTACTGGTCTCGAGTTACCCGGCCATGCTCCGCCGGGTGGCGCCGGCCGAGCTGGTGCGGGGGTTGGCCGAGCAGTTGGTGGGGGGCGGCAAAAAGCCGGACCGCCGCGACTTGCTCGATGAGCTGCTGCACCTGATGTCGTGCAAAGCGGCGATCAAGGCGGGCGACCCCCTGAGCGGCGACGAGATTGCGGCCCTGCTGGCCCGCCGCCACCTGGTGCAAGATGCCCACCATTGTCCGCATGGCCGCCCCACCGCGCTGGTGTTTACCCGCGAGCAGTTGGACCGGCAATTTCAGCGGATTTAGCCTGGCTTAGCCGCTGGCCTTGGCTCCGGCGGGGCCGGCCCGGCCGTGCCGCGGGGCGCTGCCTGATCCTAGGGTTTAAGGGCACCCTCGCGGGCAGGCTGGCTTGGCCTATAATTGCACAAATACCTTCGCTCGACTGGGCCCAGCCGTGGCCCGTGGCCGTTCGACGGCCGTCGACCGAACCTCGGCCGCGGTTCGCTGGTCTTGCCTGAATGGTCCATGCCGAGTTGAGTGTTTCATCCATGATCTGCGTCACCGTCGGCCGGGGCCGACACCGGCACATGATTGCCGAACATCGCCACCTGGCCGAGCTGGGGGCGAAGCTGGTCGAGCTGCGCCTGGACTTTATTCAGGGGCGGGTGAATCTCAAGCGGCTTTTGGCCGACCGCCCCACGCCGGTGATTGTTACCTGTCGCCGCCCCCACGATGGGGGCAAATGGGCCGGCAGCGAGGACGAGCGGGTGATGCTCCTGCGCACGGCGATCGTGGAAGGCGTGGAGTACGTCGACCTGGAGGAAGACACCGCCCAGCGGATTCGCCGTTACGGCAGCACCAAGCGAATCGTGAGTCTGCACGACTTTCGCAAGACGCCCGACAACCTGGCCGAGTTGCACGCGCGGATCGCCTCGAACGATGCTGACATCGTCAAGCTGGCCACGCTGGCCAACCACCCCAACGACAACCTGCGGATGCTCGACCTGGTGGCCAACAGCGAGCTGCCCACCGTCGGGCTGTGCATGGGCGAGATCGGCATGCCCTCGCGGGTGCTGATGGGGCGGGCCGGGGCGCCGTTTAGCTACGCCACGTACAGTTCGGATCGGGCCTTGGCTCCCGGGCAGCTCAGCTTCGAGCAGATGCGCGATCTGTACCGCTACGAGCAACTCGGGCCCGAGACGGAAATCTACGGGGTAATCGGCGATCCGATCGCCCATAGCCATAGCCCGTTGGTCCACAACGCGGCGCTGGCGGCGGCGGGGCTGAACATGGTTTACCTGCCGTTTCGGGTGCCGCGCCCCGACCTGTCCGCGTTCCTGGAGACCGCGCCCCGTTGGGGGCTGCGCGGGCTGAGCGTGACGATTCCCCACAAGGAATCGGTGCTCCGCATACTGGACCGTGTCGACGGCGCGGTGCGCGGCGTGGGGGCCGCCAACACCGTGGTGTGGGACGCCGACGGCAAACGCATCGGCTACAACACCGATTACCGGGCCGCCATGGACAGCCTGGAAAGCGCCCTGGTCGAAGAGAAACCGCCCGGCGCCGAGAGCGCCCTCCAGGGACGCAAGGCCCTGGTGCTGGGTGCCGGTGGCGCGGCCCGGGCCATTGCCCACGGACTGCATCGCCGCCAGGCCCAGGTAACCATCTGCGGGCGCACCAAAGAGCGGGCCGAGCAGTTGGCCGCCAAGATCGGCTGCCGGGCAGCGGATTGGGACAAGCGCAACAGCCAGTCGCCCGACGTGTTGGTCAACTGCACCCCGGTGGGCATGCATCCCAACGTGGACGAAAGCCCGTTCGACAAAAGCCGGCTGCGGGCCTCGATGGTGGTCTTCGATACGGTCTACAACCCCGAGAACACACTGCTGATTAAAGATGCCCGCCAAGCGGGGGCGACGGTGGTGACCGGCATCGAAATGTTCGTGCGGCAGGCCGCCCTTCAGTTTCAGTTGTTCACCGGGCAAGAGGCGCCGCAAGCGCTGATGCGCGACGTGCTGAAGCGGGCCATCGGCCCGGCGCGGTACGCCTGAGAACCCAAGCCTATTTCAGGTCGACCGACCAGTAGGCTTCGCTAAGGAACATCTTCCAGCTTTCGTACTTGGGGTTGCCCAACTTGATCGAAAGCGCCGGGCTGCGTTTGGGCTTGACCGGCCTCTTGATCAGGCTCATGTGGGCTTCGTCGGGGGTACGGCCCCCTTTTTTCACGTTGCACTTCACGCAACTGCAGACGATGTTTTCCCAGGTCGTTTCCCCGCCACGGCTGCGGGGAATGACATGGTCCAGGCTCAACTCGCTGGTCGAGAAGCGACGGCCGCAGTATTGGCAGCGATTGGAGTCGCGGGCGAAGATGTTGCGGCGATTGAACCGCACGGTTTGCTTGGGAAGCCGATCGAAACCGAGCAAGCGAATGACGCGCGGTACCTGGATTTCGAAATTGACCGAGCGGACCCAGTCCTCGTCCGGACCCTTAAAAGCGGCGCGCAGCTCGCTGACCTCGCGCCACGACTGGAAATCGTAATTGGCGTACTGGCCCGACTCGATGTGCACCACTTCCGCCAAATCGCGGCACAGCAGGCTGAAGGCCCGCCGCACGTTGATGACGTGTACGGCCATGTACAGCCGATTGAGAACGAGAACGCTCGACTCCAGCGCACCTGCGTGAGACGGATAACTCATGGGCTGCTCTCACCAAGCCAGCGATCCGCTTGAACTGCGTCGACGGCAAGGGGCAGCGGCAACTGCGAGCCCGTCAATGGACCGTGCCCCGGCGGATCGGCCAGCACCGTCGGGGTGAGCGCGCCCATCTCGGCGGCCGCCAACCGCGGCACCAAGCGACGACATTCTAAGCAGCGGCCTGGAATCGGGCCAGCTTTGGCGCTGGAGCGCCCCCGGGCAGTCTGGGCGAAAGCTTCACGGGGTCTTCACGACGCGGCCGGCCGGTGCGGCCTGGCCACGGCCCTTTGGTGCACGGCCAACGACTCGGCGCCGCCAGCGACCCTCGCCGTGCCAGCCGCGCGCCCCGTGGCGCCCTCGGTTTTCTTCTGGGGGCGAATCTCGCCCCCGGGGCCGGGAGCGGGCCCTGGTTAGTCGCCCTACCGTCGAGTGTCAAGTGTCCATGGCGATTGATCTTGCGAGCTGAAAAGAACTTGTTTTTCCGGTCCAAAGTCGCCTTGCCGGGGCCAGTGCGCGGGGGTTACGATGAAGCTCGCGGTGGTACTGGAAAGGTTTCCGGGCAGCGGCCAGCCGCGGGCGAGTTGAGCGTGCCAGGTAGCGCACCCCTTGGCGGGGAAAAGCGAGCCAAGCCGGTCGGGCACGGGGTCGCCCCTGGACCAGTTGCCTCCTACCGTGGGGAGCATGCCAGATGATGCGTTTTGCCTGCGATCAGTGCGGTAAACAGCTCGATCCCGACAGCGAGCACCGGTATGTGGTGCGGATCGAAGTTTCGACCTCGCTCGATCCGCTGGAGTCGGACGAGTCGCCCGACGATCGAGACTATTTGCAGGAAATTCACGAGATTCTCGAGCGCGGGGCCGATAGCCCGGCGGCCGAGCTCGACGGAATGCTGCCCGACGAGCGGCAGTACGATCTCTGCCAGGAATGTGCTCGCCGGTTTCTGAAGAACCCGCTCGGCCGCAAACCGGCCAAGCAGTTTAACTTCAGCGAAAACTAAAACTAACCGTCGGGCGGCCTCGGCCCCGCACCGCGAGGCAGCCCGGTGGGTGGCAAGGTCGATCGCCAATCCCGGCGCTTGCTTGGCGGAGCCGGGTAGTCGCACCGGTGCGGTCAGGCGGCCCCGCTCGGGCAGGGCTTAGCACGCGCCGAGCCCTCAGGCCCGCCGCTCCGCATCCCCTTCCAGGTCCAAAGCGCCCCCGCTATGCGTCGCCGATGGCCACGCCGCCGCGCTCGCTCGCTGTTGGTGGTGGTGGTGTTGGCGCTTCTGGCGCTGCTGCGCTGGTGGCAGGATCAACGACCGGGCGAACCGGGGCTGCCCGGCGAGCGCCCCAGCGCCACGCGTCCGGCCGAGTTGCCGACTAGCCCCGGTTCGGCCGAGGACCTGCCGCCCGGCGAGTACCGGGTCGCCCGGGTGGTCGACGGCGATACGCTGTTGCTCGAGAACCAGGCCCGAGTCCGTCTCTTGGGCGTCGATACGCCGGAGACCGTCCGACCCGACAGCCCCGTGGAACCCTGGGGGCCCGAGGCCGCGGCCTTCACGCGATCGTTCTTGGGAAAGCAAGCGGTGCGGCTGGAATTCGACCGGGAGCGGGTGGACGACTACGGCCGGTACCTGGCCTATGTCTGGATCGGCGATCGCATGCTGAACGAAGAGTTGCTGCGGGCCGGGCTGGGGCGGGCCCTGCTGCGGCACCCCTACGCCGAGAGTCGCAAGCGGGCGTTTCGCCGGGCGCAGCAGGAAGCGCAGAGCGCCGAGCGGGGAATTTGGTCCGACTCGGCCCCCGCTCGCTAACCCGGGCTGGTGAGCTGCCCCGCACGGGGCGCCGGCCGGCCCAAGACCGGGGCATTTACCTGGGTCGGGCGAGCTGGGTCGGGTCGCTACGGGTGGGAATCGGGTGCGTCCGCGCAAAAAGGCGGGGGCGGCGCCTTCCTGGAAAAGCGCCGCCCCCCGTTGAACGACATCCGACGACGGTTGCCGCGCCGACCTATTCGGCCTCTTCGGCGAATTGCGGCAGCTTGCTGACGAACTTGGCTGGGTCGGCCTTGAAAGCGGCCGGGCAGCCATCGCAGCAGAAGTACACGAGCTGACCCTCGTGCTCGACGTGCTTCTCGGTATTGATCTTCTTCTGGCTCACCGGGCACACGGTCTGCAGGGTAAAGCCCTTCGACGCGGGGCCAAAGATCAGGGCCAGCACGTCGTCGCCGGCGGCTTCCGCCTTACCCTTGCAGTTCTCGCAACAGAAGCCTACCTCGGCCGAGCCGACTTCCAGCTTGGCCACGGCCTTCTTGCCCGAGAAGGGGCAACCGACCTGGGTGATTTGTCCGGTTTCGAGCCATTGGAGCATGACCTTGGAAAGGACCGCTTTCGGGTCCTTTTCGAACCCGGCCGGGCAATTCTCGCAGCAGAAGTAAACCTGCTTGCCCTTAAAGGCGACCGCACAATCTTTCTTGGCCGGTCCGCCCGACATGGGGCAGGTGGCGTGGAATTCCCCCTCGGTGTCGGCGCCGACTTGCTGGGTGTACCCCAGCGTGGCCACGACCAAGGCCGTACAGAGTGCCAGCGAAATACCAGTCTTCATGGCTCAAACCCTTTCGTCCGCAACAAGGAAGGCCAGTTCGATGCTTCGTTTACCACCTCTTGGTCCAGAGGGCCAAGCCAGGGCGCGCCAGCGCGCCCTGCACGGCCAGCTAGCCGGGAGAAATCGTGTGCTTGCGCAGTTTGCCGTCTGGCCGCCGGATTGCCAGACCGCGGTCAGATCCCCTGGTTAGGGAGCCAAGCGGTACCCCCGAATCGGCCAACGGCGGTTCATTCTGGCCATCGGCGGCGCGGTGTCAAGTTTTCCCGACCGGCAGCCTCGGGCGCCGGCGACCCCTCGACGGCGTCAACTGGGAAAACCTTGCCGGCGGCAGCAGCAGTATCGGCAGATTCGCGGGCAGAATCGAGCCGCTGTTTTCCCAGGGGGCGGCACGTCGGGGCGGCGATCGCCCAAACTACCTGGCCCACCCCGGGGCCTGTCTTCGAGCCAGGGAGACCAATGCTGCGAGGTGCGGGCCGCGGGTCGCAATCGACAACCAGCCCGATTCTTGGGACCCGCGGAGCAAGGTAGACGCCGGTGTCGCGCAGTGCGGGGCGGTGGGAACCACGCCAGTGGGCGTTGACATTTCCAGGGCGCGGAAGTCTTTATTCGTCATCCATCCCGATGCGCGCTTGAGTCGTGGCAGCGCGGTCTACGTGGCGGGGCCAGCCGGGCTTACCATCCGAGTCAACGATGATCCCTTCGAGCGCGTTTGATTCGGTACCCCTGTGGTTGATCCTTGTGGCCACGATCGCGTTGGTGGCCGCGGCCGTGGAGGCTGGTTTTCGACTGGGCCGGTACCGTCGCCGCCATTCGCCGGAGAGGGAGGCTCCGGTCGGGGCCATGGTGGGGGCCATCCTTGGGTTGCTGGCGTTTTTGCTGGCGTTCACCTTCAGCCTGGCGGCCTCGCGGTTCGACGAGCGGCGGCGGACGGTTGTCGCCGAGTCGAACGCCGTGGGGACCACCTTCCTAAGAGCTGGCTTGTTGGCCGAGCCACATCGGTCGGCCGCTCAAGCGGCGTTGCGAGACTATGTCGATGCCCGGATCGCCGCGGTCCAGCAGGGTACGATCGTCGAGTCGATCGAGCGCTCGACGGAATTGCACAAGGTGCTTTGGTCGCAGGCCACGGCAGTCTCGGAGCAAGACCCCCGCTCAATTCCGGTCGGGCTTTTCGTGCAATCGCTCAACGAAATGATCGACATGCACTCGACCCGGGTCATGGTAGGGTTGCGAAGCCGGATCCCGGTGAGCATTTGGGGGGCGCTCTACCTGTTGGCGACGCTGACGATGGTAACCATGGGTTACCACGAAGGGCTGGCGAGCGATCGTCGCTCGGCGGCATCGTTCGCCCTGATCTTGGCCTTCGCGATGGTGATGGTTTTGATCGTCGATCTGGACCGGCCCCGGGAAGGCTTGCTCCAGATCAGCCAGGCGTCGATGATTGAATTGCGCGAATCCATGGAAAAGTGACAACCTGTTGACCGGATCGCTGCCCGCCGGATCGCCCAGCGCCGCCGGGGGTTGTCCGAGGTGGGCTGGGCCCTGGTTGCCCGGCCGGCTCACCAGCGCTGGCCTCGTTCCCCTGGAAATGCTCCGCAACATGGCAAACGACGGGTGTTTTCGGTCTCGGTCCGAGCGAATCGAATCGGGCAAGGCGCTGCGCGAGCGAATTAGCCGTGGTGAGCACGCTCGTTGGCAGCCGGCCTCTGATCGGCCCGACCCGGTAGCGGTTCTCGAGCACTCCAACCAGCAGCGCTTGCCGGAATTGATTCCGGTTCGCTACGGGCGAATGCTGCGCAGTCCGTTCACATTTCTGCGCGGTTCGGCGGCGCTAATGGCGGCCGACCTGGCCCAATTGCCCACGACGGGTGTTCAACTGCAGGCCTGCGGTGACTGTCACCTGCTCAATTTCGGGCTGTTCGCCACGCCCGAGCGGAATCTGGTATTCGACATCAACGATTTCGACGAGACCTTGCCGGCTTGCTGGGAATGGGACCTGAAGCGCCTGGTCGTCAGCTTTGTCGTGGCGGCTCGCGACCAGGGGCTTTCGGACGACGACGGCCAGGCAGCGGCCATCCGGTGTTGTCGGGCGTACCGTGAACGATTGCGCGAGTACTCTCGAATGAGCCCGCTCGAGGTGTGGTACGCCCGGCTCGATGCCAATGCGATCGTCGAGATGTCGCCTGATAAAGCCACGCGGCAGCGGCGCGAAGACCTGGTGGAGCGAGCGCGCGAGCGGGTCGTGGAGCAGGCGTTTCCCCGGCTGGTTTCGCAGGTCGGGGGGCGGTACCGGTTCGTCGACCAACCACCCGTTTTGTACCATCCGGCCGATCAGGACATGGAAGAGCGGGCTCGCGAGGGCTTGGAGGAATACCGGCTGTCGCTTTCCGACGAGCGGCGGGTGCTGCTCGACCGGTACCGACTGGAGGACCAGGCGGTCAAGGCGGTGGGAATCGGCAGCGTGGGAACCCGGTGTTTTGTCTTGCTGCTGTTCTCGGAGGAGAATCATCCGCTGATTCTCCAGGTGAAAGAGGCCCGGGCCTCGGTGCTCGAGCCGTACGCCTCGCCTAGCCTCTACGAAAACCAAGGCCAGCGCGTCGTGGCCGGACAGCGGCTCATGCAGTCGTCGAGCGACATTTTCCTGGGCTGGGTGCGGAGCCGGTTGGGATTCGATTTCTACGTCCGCCAACTGCGCGACATGAAGATGGCGCCCCCGATCGAAGGGGTGACCGCCACCCTAATCTCGCTCTACGCCGAGCTCTGCGGCTGGGCGCTGGCCCGGGCTCATGCCAAATCGGGCGACGCGGCCACGATCAGCGGTTACCTGGGCAAGGGGGAGCATTTCGACAACGCGCTGGGCCAGTTCGCCCTGGCCTACGCCGATCAGAACGAGCAGGACTACCAAGCGCTTGTGGCAGCCCAGCGCCTGGGGCGGATCGAGGCCCTGTTCGAGGACGATGTTTGAACCAGCGGCTGACGCGGTGCGGAAACGAGGTGCGCCGGCCATGGACATGGAACGCCCCCAGGGGAGCCCGGGTTGGTTCCCTGGCTGGATTTGGCTTTCGGCTTATCGGCGCGGGTGGCTGGCAGCCGACCTGATGGCCGGAATGACCCTGGCGGCGTACGCTCTGCCCGTATCGCTGGCCTATGCCTCGCTGGCGGGCGTTCCGCCCCAGTTCGGGGTGTATTGCTACTGGGCCGCCGGGCCCGTATACGCCTGTTTGGGAACCTCGCGGCAACTGGCCCTGGGCCCCACGGCCGCCATCTCGATGGTGGTCGGTTCAACCATCGCCCCCTTGGCCCAGGGCGATGCCCAGCGCTGGGCAGCCATTGCCGCCATGACCGCGCTGCTCGTGGCGGTCTTGGCGCTCGCGGCCTGGATGGCTCGCTTGAGCGGGCTGGTCAGTTTCATCAGCGAAACGATTCTTTCGGGTTTCAAAGCCGGAGCGGCGCTGACCATCGGGATGACCCAATTGCCCAAGCTTTTCGGCGTGCCCGGTGGTGGCGATTCCTTCCTCGAACGGGCCAGCATCCTGCTCTCGCAACTCGACCAAACCCGCGGCGAAGTGCTGCTGCTGGGGCTATTGGCGCTGGCCTTGCTGGGCACCCTGGGCCGTTTCTGCCCCCAGCACCCCGGCGCGCTGTACGTGGTGGGGCTGGCCATCGTGGTGAGTACCGCGCTTGGGCTTGCCGACCAGGGGGTACCGACCGTGGGAGTGCTGCCCGCAGGGCTGCCGTCGCTCGAGTGGCCCTCGGTGCGGGCCCGCGACATCGAAGGGGTTGTGCCCCTGGCCGCGGCCTGTTTCTTGCTGTCGTACGTCGAGGGGGTTTCGGCCGCCCGGGCCATGGCGGCCGAGCGGGGAGGGAAGATCGACGCCCGGCAGGAACTGCTCGCCCTGGCGGGGGCCAATCTGGCGGTGGGGTTGTTTCACGGTTTTCCCGTGGCGGGTGGCCTTTCGCAGTCGGCCGTCAATGCTCAGGCCGGTGCCCGGACCCCGTTGGCCCTGGTGGTTTGTTCGTCGGCGATCGCGATCTGCCTGGTGTTTCTCTCCGGCGCGCTGCGGAATTTGCCGACGGTGATCCTGGCGGCCGTGGTGCTGATGGCCGTAACCGGCCTGTTCAACCTGCCGGCCCTGGTGCGGCTGTACCGCGTGAGCCGGTTCGAGTTCACGGTGGCCTTGGTGGCGCTGGTGGGGGTGCTGCTCCTGGGAATTCTCAAGGGGGTCGTGCTGGCCGTGGTCGCCTCGTTGCTGATTGTGATTGGCGCCGTGGCGAGGCCCCACGTGGCCCTGTTGGGCCGTTTGCCGGGCTCCGGCCGAATGGCCGATCGCGAGCGCCATCCAGACGCCGCGGTTGTGGCGGGAGTGGTGGCGCTGCGGGTCGAGGGCTCGCTCCTGTACTTCAACGCCGAACACGTAGGCGAAACGATTGCTTCGCTGGCGCGTGGCGATGGCCCGACGCGCTTCGTGGTGATCGATCTCTCCAATTCTCCCCTGGTCGATGTGGCCGGGGCTAAGTTGTTGGAAGGATTGCAGCGCGAGTTCGCTGCGCAACAAACGAGGTTGGTACTGGCCGGCGTACACGGACGCAACCGCGACCTGCTCCTGCGGGCCGGGCTGCCAAGGCCCGAGGGAGAGCTCGAGTGGGGAAGCTCGGTCGAACAGGTCTTGGCCGAACTGAACTCCGCGGAGACCTCGCCGGTTTAGCGGCGGGTTGAAGCTGGCGGCAAGCAAACACCTAGCGCTCCGTGATACTCCCGGAAGCGAAATCCAAGTTGTGATAGAGCACTAGTCCCAGCAAGGGCACGCTGCAAGCAAGCCAGGGCGGCTACCGGGTGGGGGCCGACTCAATCGCCATTTCGTAGGTCCGCTGCCCGTCGTCGAACCCGCTGTGGTTGAGGGCAATCTGGTACAGTTCCTGTCCCCGGGTGGTGGGGTACTGGCCCGTGATGCAGGCCTGGCAAAGCTGGTCTCGGCTCAGCCCGATGGCGCGGGCGATCGATTCGACCGGCAGGTAGCGGAGCGACTCGGCGCCGAGCTGCCGTGCCATTTCGGCTTGCACCTCGTCGGTGAGGGGCCCGCCGCGCAAAAAGCGCGGGGCAAACAACTCGCCCACGGTCGACATATCGATGCCGTAGAAGCAGGGGGCCACGATCGGAGGACAGGCCACGCGGACGTGAATCTCGCGGGCTTTGCCTAGTTCGCGAATTCGCCGCAACAGCACCTTCATGGTGGTCGAGCGAACGATGGAATCCTCGACCAGCAGCACCCGCTTGCCCTCGAGCACCTCGCGGAGCGGAGTGTACTTGGTTTCGGCTTTCGACTTGCGGCTGCCGCTGGTTTCGATGAAGGTGCGGCCCGAATAACGGTTGCGAATCAGCCCCTCGAACGAGGGCACCCCCAGATGATAGGCCATGGCGTCGGCCGCGGCCTTGCTGGTATCGGGTACGGGCACCACGATCGTGTCTTTATCCAGCGGCACGGTCTCGAGCCGAGCCAATTCCTCGCCCAGCGCGGTGCGCGAAAGGTAAACGCTGCGCCCGTCCATGGTGCTGGCCACGTTGGCGAAATAGATCCACTCGAAGAAACAATGGGCCGTGCGCTGGCTGGGGGCAAATCGCCTTATTTCGAGCTGGCCCCCGGTAATGGCCAGGCATTCGCCGGGCGGAAGCGAATGAATCTGTTCGGCGGCGAAGCCCAGGTTCAACAGCGCCACGCTCTCGCTGGCCGCCGCGAACAAGGCTCCGTCGAAGGCGTAGCACAGCGGTTTAATGCCCAGCGGGTCGCGGGCCACGAGCATATCGCCCAGGGCGTTGAGCAGCACCAGCGAGTAGGCGCCGTCGAACCGGCGATCGATGTTCTGGCAAAGCTCGACCAGTTCGGGCCGGCGATCGCCCGAAAGCTGCTGACTGATGGCGTGCAGGATGACTTCGGTATCGGTGTCGCGGGCGAGGTAGTTGTCGTCGTCGGCCAGCAACTCGGCCTTGAGTTCGCCGTAGTTGGCCAACTGGCCGTTGAAGGCGAAGCTAAACCACTTGTGTTTTTGCAGGTGGTGCCGCTCAAAGGGCTGGGCGTAGTTGCGGTCTTCGGCCCCGCAAGTGGCATAGCGCACATGGCCCAGCGCGGCCCCGCCGGCGTAGTCGCGCATCAGGCTTTCGAACTTGCCGCGGTGGCTGGTGCGAAACACCTCGCCGACGCTTCCCAAATCCTTGTAGGTTTCCAGCAGTTGGCGGCGCTGGGGATTGTAGGTGGAGAACCCGGCCGAGAGCTGGCCGCGGTTCTGGATGTCGAGCAACATCCGGGGAACCAGCCGCGAAACCTCGCTCGGACCCTCCGGGGGGCAAAGCGGACTTGGTTCCCGCCCCGGCAAGTGATAGACCGCGGCAACCCCGCACTCGTGATGTCGCTCGCTCATGGGGTATTCGGATCCCGGCTGCCTGGCCGCAAGCCAATGCGGCAGAACGTTCCGCCTGGGCTGGTCGCTCGGAAGGGGGCGAGGCGTCGCAGGCTCCGACCCATGCATTCTAACCGTGGTTGGCCCGCGCACTCAACCGGCCCGGTCCCGCCGGGGCAATCGCAGCACGGCAAGGGGGCGCTCGGGTGCAACCCCGAGCCATGCCCGCGGCGCCCCCGCTGCTGGCGGCTTGGCCGGTTGGCCGGTTCGGTTATGCTATGCCGCTAACGCGACCGGCTGTCGGTCGAAGAAGGCGCATCGAGCCGATTCTCATGACCGATCTCGTACGACAAGAGGTGGTTACCGCCGCCGAGCGAGTGGTCATCAAGATCGGCACGCGCCCGCTGACCCAGCCCGATGGCACACTCGATGAGGCCCGGGTGGCCCGCATGGCCGCCGAGCTAGATCAACTGATCCGGGCTTCGCACAAGGTGGTGTTGGTCAGCTCGGGAGCGGTGGGTGCCGGCATGGGCCAATTGGGCCTGAGGCAGCGCCCGGTCGACCTGCCCCACCTTCAGGCCGTGGCCGCCGTGGGGCAAAGCTACCTAATGCAAGCCTATGAACGGGCCCTGCGAGCTCGGGGCAGGCACGCCGCGCAAATCTTGCTCACTGCCGACGATTTGCAGTCGCGCCCCCGGTATCTCAACGTGCGGAACACGATTCTCACGCTGCTCGACATGGGGGCGGTGCCGATCATCAACGAGAACGACACGGTCAGCGTCGAAGAACTGGCCACTACGTTTGGCGACAACGATCGACTGGCCGCCCTGGTCACCAACCTGATTCAGGCCCCGCTGCTCATCATTCTGTCGGACGTGGCGGGCCTGTACGACCGCGACCCCGCCGACCCGGGGGCCCAGGTCATTCCCACCGTCACGCGGCTCGACGAGTCGGTCTGGAACCTGGTGCGCGACCGCCGCACCGGTCTTTCCAAGGGGGGCATGGCCTCGAAGCTCAACGCCGCCCGCATCGCTACCACGGCTGGCGAGAACGTGATCATCGCCAGCGGCACCGAGAGCGATACCTTGGCCCGGTTGTTTCGGGCCGAGCCGGTGGGCACGTTGTTCACTGCCCAGGGGGCCCAGGTCAGCCAGCGGAAACGTTGGATCGGCTTCTCGGCCAAGCCGCGTGGGTTCGTCGTGGTCGACGACGGGGCCCGGCGGGCCGTCGAGCGTCAACAGCGGAGCCTGCTGCCGATCGGGGTATTGGAGGCCGAAGGACAGTTCGCCAAGGGAGACGTGGTGGGACTGCGCGATCGGGCGGGGGTGGAGTTTGCCCGGGGGCTTTCCAACTACGGCACGACCGAGTTGTTGCAGATTAAGGGGCTGGCGACCGACAAGATTTCGGCCGTGCTGGGACACTGCCCCTATCACGAGGTGATTCACCGCGACAATATCGCGATCATCACGCTGGCCGACCCGCCCCCGGCCTGATTCAGGGCGCGTCCCCCCCCGGCACGAGCCGGGACTCCCGGCGTGCGAGCCCTCCTGACCGCCGCTTGGTCAGCACGCGATTCTCCAAGAACGCAGGTCGGCGACAATACGGTTCGGCGAATTGGCGATGCGACGGAATTGCGGATCGGCAGAAACCGCCGGTTCGCTTCGGCGAAAGTTGCGGCCCGGGGGAGTTTCGGCGCTGTGGCGGTGCGCCACCACGGCCTTACGGCGGGGGGCCGGTCGGTGGTGCTCAGTTGCCAGCGGGGCAACGAGTTGCGGCCGTTAACGAGGCCTGGGCCCCGGACCGCGGAGCGGGAAGGCGAGGTCATTGGTCCGGCAGTTGCATTGGCCCCCGCGAGCCCGTGCCGCCGCGCGCCCGGCGAGCGGGTGCTTCGCCAGGGTCCTCCCTTTCATTCGAGAACTGCACGAAATGCAAATCGGTCTGTTTCCCTTGGGGTTGCTCGCTTCGGCGCTGTTGGGGCGCGGGAGTGCTTCGAGCGCGCCGAGCGACGCGCCCCCGCTTCCTAGCACTCCCCCGCCTCCGCGAGGATTGCGCGAGGCGAGCGACGGGTTCAACGTTCGCTGGATTACCCCGCGACAGCTCAGCCAACTAATCGAGCGGCTTTCCGCGGCCGGGCAGGTCTCTCCCAGCGAATTGGCCGACCTGTCCACGCTGCGAGCCAAGCTCGACAGCGAACACTTCGAGCCCGATGATCCGATCGACCTGATGGGCTGGATCGACGACCAACTCGAATTGGAAACCGCCAAATCCAGCGGCGGCGATCGCGAGGCCGGCGCGTCGGCGGGGTTACTCGAGCGGCAGCGGGCATCGTTGGCGCGCGTGGCGGCGGCCCAGTTTGCCGAACCCACTCACCTGGACGCGGTGGTTTAGCAGGCCGTTAGGTGCGGATGTGCTTCCGCTTCAGGCGGCGGGCCTTGCTGTTGGCGGGGCGGCTGCCGTGGTTCGACTTCTTCAATACGCGGTGGGGCTTGGCCATGGGTCGAGGATCCCTATTTCGTCAGCACGCCTGGCCGCCGGGTTACGAGTCCCGCGGCAGGGTCGATGGTTTGCGAGCCCTGTATCATATCGGCCACGCTGGCTCGATGGAAGGTGAAAGCGGACCGGGGAAACCGCGCCAAGCTTCCCGCCGGGCTGTCCATCGGCCGATTGGCAAACCGCAGAAAGCCCCCGGGCCGATCAGCAGAAATACGTCGCTTCGCTCACCCGGGGAGCGCCCGCCACCTTGGGGGCCAACTCCTCGGGGTCGAGGGCAAAGCGAGGGCTGATTTCCACCGGCGTGCCGGGGTCGACCGCCACGCCCGCCGCCGCGAGCCAGGCCGTGTGCAGCGCCACCATCTGGCGCTGGACCAGCTCGGGCGTGTCGCGGGCTTCCCCCGGGGCGTTTTTCACGGGGGCAAAGTCGGTCGCCTCGTCGACCTCGACCACCAGCGCACCGGCGGCCTGCGGCAGCAGATCGAAGATGAACCGCTCGAACTTGATGGCGTTGGGCCGCTCCGATTCCACCAGCTTCCCCTGGGACCAGTAGGGCACCTTTTTGCGGGCCAGGTGGAAGGGGAGCGAATCGGCCTGGTGGGCCATGCGGTCGAGGAATGCCGTGGAGATCAGGTGGATGGCCGTGTTGCCGGCCCAGAGCACGAGCGAGCCGTCGTCGGCCCGGCGCTCGGCCGCCTCGGCCGGCAGGTCGCTGTATTCAATCACCCGCACCTGTCCGTCGATCGAGGCCACGTTGCCCACGCGGTCGGCGGGCGTGCGTTTGGCGACCACCATGGTCGACATTTCCGAGCCGGCCAGCAGGTGATAGCCGAGGAAATCGGGCGCACCGATGCGGGCTAGGGGGTTATCGACTTGCAGGTAGAAGAGCTGCTCGATGCCGCGCGAGCGCATGGCCTCGAGCAGGCCGCCTCGAACCAGCGCGGCCAGCATTCCGCCGTGGCCGTCGGGGCTGCGCGCGACACGGCCAGGGGCCTCGAGCAACACGCGGCCGGTGGCTTCGTCGACCGCCGGCATGGTGCCTTGGCAGAAAATGTGCAGGTCTTCTTCCGCCAGGCCGAAGCGGTCGCGAGCCGCCAAGTAGGCGACCGTTTCCTCATGAGTGGCCGGGCTGGTCATCAGGTACAGCGGCAGCCTCACCCGGTGGCGCCGAGAGAGGGCGACGACTTTTTCGCAAAGAATCTGAAACAGCGAGGCTCCCGATACCGGCCCAATGGGAAACATGCCCTTGGGCTGGGGGAAGCCGAGCCGGGTACCCTGGCCGCCAGCCACGAGCACCACGCCCAGTCGGCCCGCATCGAGCAGGCGGCAGGCCGCTGCTTCGGCCTCTGGGCGGGTGAATTGCGGATGGGCCTGGCCCAGGCGAATGGCCGGCGGGCTCGTGGCCCTCTGCGAGAGGGCGGCCCAATCTTCCGTGGGGCCGTGTCCGCGCATCAAGCGGGCCAGCAGGTCGAAATCGAGCTCGGCGATTTCCGCGGCCAGCTCGCGCCGCGCTGCTTCGCTCAGCTCGCTCCAGCCCTCGAGCAGGTGAGCCTGGCCGGCTTCGGTGAGCCGCTGCCGTAGGGTGCCTTCCTGTGCCAGGGAATCTACCGCCATCGATCGCTTGCCTTCCCGTTCGAGATTCGCTGTGTCCTGCGTGCCGGTCCGCTTCACCTGGGCGGCGAGCCGGCCGCTAGCTAAGCGGAATGCGGAGCCCATCGTAGGCCAAAGTCATGCCTTGCGGCAGGGCCGCGCAGGTGGCCTGGTGATCGAGCTCGTGCGAGAGGTGCGTGAAGTAGGTCTGCCGCGCCCCGATCCGCTCGGCCGCTTCGATTGCCTGCGGCAGACTGAAATGCGTGGGATGCGGCCGCGGGCGCAGGGCGTCGAGGATCAGCACGTCGAGCCCGGTCAGCCGCTCCCAGCTTTCGTCGGGAATCCGGTTCACGTCGGTGCAATAGGCCACGTTGCCAAAGCGAAAGCCCAGAATGCCCGTTCGCCCGTGCCAAAGCCTGAGGGGCACCACGGAGGCTCCTAGCACGGTGAAAGGCTCCGTCGTGATCCGCTCGAATTCCAATTGGGGAACCCCGCCCGCCGGGTACTTTTGTGCCTCGTCGCTAAAGGCGTAGTCGAAGCTCTTGCGGATCCGGGCCTCGACGTAGTCTTCGCAGTAAATCGGCAGCTTGCGGCCCAGGTGGTAGGGAAACAGCCGCAGGTCGTCGAGGCCGAAGACATGGTCGGCGTGCTCGTGGGTGAAGAGCACCGCGTGGACCAGCCCCACCTGCTCGCGCAAGAGCTGGGTGCGCAGGTCGGGAGGGGTGTCGACCAGCAGATTCCCCTCGGGCAGGCCGAGCACCAGCCCGCAGCGAGTCCGCTGGTTCTTCGGGTCGCCCGACCGGCAAACCTGGCAACCGCAACCAATGACGGGCACCCCCACCGAGGTGCCGGTGCCGAGCAGGATGAGCTCGCCGCGGATGTCGGTCGTGTGCAGTTTCATTGATTTGGCGGGGACCAATGTCCGGGCAGGCCGAGCGACTTCAACTTGGGGGGGCGGCGACACCGGTCGCCTGGCGCGGGGGAGGCCCTGCTCGGTGCCGCCAGGGTTGCCGTTGGAACGCGGCCCCGCCGTCGACTTCCCGGGAAAGCGTCGACGCCGAACCTTCGCAGATCGGTGCTCGACTGACAAGCCTGGAGGGTCCGGGTCCGGGCAGGCTAATTACCGATGGGGTTTGCGGTTAAGTGCCGGGGCGGGCGCGCGAGCCGCGGCCTGGGCCGGTCCCCCGGGGTTGGGCCGGCGAACAAGCGGCGTTGACCGTCCGTAGCAAACGCTATAAATTGCCCAACTGTCATAAGTTACGTTGCGGCGCGAGGGAGCGCGCTCCACCCTGCCTGCCGCAACATTTCCCCTTGGACCCCGTCGTGTCTGCCTTGGGTTTTTGGGAATCCAAAGGTTTGGCGGACTGTCCACCACGCGTTTAGTCAGTCGGCGGCGCCCCCGTCGGCTGGTCCAGCCATGGAACTATTGGCCCGCATTTGGGAAATCGTTGGCGAGGTGTTCGGCGGCCTCGGCCGCGGGATCGAGCGCGCCATAACGGCGGTGTTCGGTTCGTCGAATGCCCGGTACGTGCGGCGGATGCAGCCCAAGCTGGCTGCCATCAGCGCCCTGGAGCCGAAGTATCAGGCGATGAGCGACGAAGCGCTGCGGGACCAGACGCGGTTGTTTCGCGAGCGGCTGGCCGAGGGGGAAACGCTCGACGATCTGTTGATCGAGGCGTTTGCCGTTTGCCGCGAGGCGGGGCGGCGCTTTTTGGGTATGCGCCACTACGACGTGCAAATGCTCGGCGGCATGGTGCTGCACTCGGGGGCAATCGCCGAGATGGTGACGGGTGAAGGCAAAACGCTCGTGGCCACGCTTCCCACCTATCTCAACGCCCTGGCCGGCAGCGTGCACGTGGTGACGGTTAACGACTACCTGGCTCGCCGCGACATGGAGTGGATGGGCCCCCTGTACATGGGGTTGGGGCTCTCGGTCGGCGCCATCCAAGGGGGCATGGAGAACAGCGAGCGGCAAAAGGCCTACGCCTGCGACATTACCTACGGCACCAACAACGAGTTCGGCTTCGACTACCTGCGCGACAACATGCGCCCCGCGGCCCGCGGCGACCAGCGCTATCCGCTGCACTTGCAGCAGGTGCAGGGCCCGCTCAATTTCGCGGTGATCGACGAGGTGGACAACATCCTCATCGACGAGGCTCGTACCCCGCTCATCATCTCGGGCCCGGCCCACGACGATGTCACCAAGTATAGCCGGGCCGACCGAATCGCCCGACTGCTGCGCCGCGACGAGCATTTCGAAGTGAAGGAGAAAGAGCACACGGTGCACCTGACGGAAGTGGGCGTCCGCGAGGCCGAGCGGCAGGCGGGCGTGGAAAGCTTTTACACGGCCGGCAACATGGAGTGGCCGCACCTGATCGACAACGCGCTCAAGGCCCATCACCTGTACAAACGCGACGTGAACTACGTGGTGCAAAACGGCGAGGTGATTATCGTCGACGAGTTCACCGGACGCTTGATGCCCGGCCGCAACTGGAGCGACGGGCTGCACCAGGCGGTCGAGGCCAAGGAGGGGGTGCGGATCAAGGAAGAGAACCAGACCCTGGCCACGATTACGCTGCAGAACTTTTTCAAGCTGTACCGCAAGATCTCGGGCATGACCGGCACCGCCATGACCGAGGCCGCCGAGTTCTGGAAGATTTACAAGCTCGACGTGGTGGCCATTCCCACCAATCGCCCCCTCGAGCGGATCAATTACCCCGACGTCATCTTCCGCACCGAGCGGGAGAAGTACCAGGCCGTGGCCGACGAAATCGAGCGGCTGCACAAGTGGGACGTGGTGGAGTTGAGCGACCAGACCGAGCTGGTCGGCACGCTGATCGAGGAGAAAGAGACTTCGGTGGTGTTCGAGCCGCGGGAAAGCAAAAAACGGGAGACGATCGACAAGGCGAAGATCGTTCATCTTTCGCAGCGGGGGCGGCCGATCCTGGTGGGCACCGTCTCGATCGAGAAGAGCGAGCGCGTCTCGGGAATGCTCGATCGGCGCGGCATCGAGCACCAGGTGCTCAACGCCAAGCACCATCAGCGCGAGGCCGAGATCGTAGCCCAGGCCGGCCGCAAGGGGGCCGTGACCATCGCCACGAACATGGCCGGCCGTGGCACCGACATTGTCCTGGGGGGCAACCCCGAGACCATGGCCTGGGCCCAACTGCAAGACAAATACCCCACCCGGCTCGATGTGCCCCAGGACGAATGGAATGCCCTGGTGCGGTCGATCGAAGAGCGCGAGCGGATGAAGATCGAGGGGCGCGAAGTGGCCGGGCTGGGCGGGCTGATGGTCATCGGCACCGAACGGCACGAGGCCCGCCGTATCGACCTGCAGCTACGCGGCCGCTGCGGCCGGCAAGGAGACCCCGGCGGCAGCCGGTTCTACCTCTCCCTGGAAGACGACCTGATGCGCATCTTTGCCGGCGATTGGGTCAAAAACATTCTGACCCGGCTCGGCATGCAGGAGGGTGAGGCGATCGTCAGCCGGATGGTTACCCGCCGCATCGAGGCGGCCCAGCGCAAGGTGGAAGAGCGCAATTTCGAGTCGCGCAAAAGTCTGCTCGACTACGACGAGGTAATGGACGAGCAGCGTAAACGCGTTTACGGCTACCGCCAGGCGATTCTCGACGGCGGCAACTGCAAGCAGCTGCTACTCGAGATGATCGACGGCGAAATCGACCGCTACCTGAGCCAGTTTCTCGACAAAGACTACAGCCAGCAAACGTTTGCAAGCTGGATCGGCGGCCTGCTCTCGGTCGAGATCGATCCGCGCGACCTGCGGGGTATGGATTTCGCCACCGCGGTGAACTACGCCAAGGACCAGGCCCAGCGCCAGGCCGAAACCCAGATCTTCGAGGCCATCGAGGAAAACCTGCCCGAGGAAGAGGACCCCGAGGAATGGAACTGGGAAGCCCTGGCCAAATTGGGCCAGGCCCGCTGGAACCTGAACTTGCGCGACCGCGATTTGAAACGCGTGGGCCATGGCGGCGTGGGCGAACTGATGATCCGGGCCGCGCACGAGGCGATCGCCGAGGTCGATTGCAGCGAGGGCCAGCGCTTCCTGCAGGAAGATTTCGGCCTGGCCACCACCTGTGCCTGGGTTCAGCACAAGTTCGGGCTGGTCGTCAAGCCTGAGGAGCTCGCCGGCAAAGAGCCGGCCCAGGTCAAGGAACTGGTTCGCCAGCGAGCCCGCGACGTTTATGACCAGAAGGAAGTGGAGTTCCCCGTGCTGGCCGGACTGGTGCGGTTCACGACCCGCGATACCAACGGCCAGAAGCGTTACGACAAGGAGAAACTGGCGCACTGGGCCCGGCAGCGGTTCGACGCCGAAATCGAGGCCGACGAGGTCAAGGTGACCGACCGTGAACACCTGCAACAGGTGCTGGTCGAACATAGCCGGCAGCAACAGGCCCAGGCCGAGCAGGTGCGCAGCGAAGCCCAGCGGCAGGTGGAATCTCTGTTCGGCTCGGCCACGGCGGTTCGCGAGGCCAGCCCCACGGTGGGTATTGCCAGCGGCGGCAACGGCGCGCTCGATCGGCTGCACGATTGGATTCGCCGCGACCTGGAGGTGGAATGGCCCCTCGAGGAACTGGCCGGGCTCGATCGCGATGAACTCGAGCGCCGTCTGCAGTTGGCCGTCGAAGACCGGTTTCATCCGGAAATGCGCCGCATGGAGCGGGCCCTGCTCCTGCAGATTCTCGACGCCGCCTGGAAAGAACACCTGTTGTCGATGGACCACCTGCGCCACAGCGTGGGCCTGCGGGGCTATGCCCAGGTCGATCCCAAGGTGGAGTACAAGCGCGAGGGCATGCGCACCTTCGAGGCCATGTGGCAGAGCATTGCCGAACGAGTGACCGACCTGGCTTTCCGCGTGGAGCAGCTCGACGAGCGCTTCGTGGGGTCCATGTGGGTCGAGCGCCAGGCCATTCACGAAACGCCCCCCAGCCCCAGCGAAATCGGCCAGCAACAACAACAGGCGATCGACGGGACCGAGGGCCGCCAGACTAAGTCGGAGCCGATTCGCAACCGCAACGACAAGGTGGGGCGCAACGACCCCTGCCCCTGCGGCAGCGGAAAGAAGTTCAAAAACTGTTGCATGCGTCTACGGGGGACCGGTTAGCCGCACACCAACGGCCGGTTCGGCGTGGATCGAGTCCCAGGCCTTCATCGAGCTCAATCGGTGGGGCGCAAGGAGTGGGGCTCGCCTCGCGGGGCAAGAACGGCCGGCATTTCGGGGGGGGATGGATTCCCGTGGCGATCCTGGCCGATTTGGTCTATCTGCTTCTGTTGACCGCCGCGGCCCCCTGGCTGTTTTGGCGGGCGGCGCGCCGTGGGCGCTATCGCCGGGGATGGGCCGCCAAGCTGCTGGGCCAGGTGCCCAGGGTCGATTCCGACCGCCCCCTGGTCTGGCTGCATGCCGTGAGCGTGGGCGAGGTGAATCTGCTGGGGCCGGTGTTGGCCGAGCTGGTGCGCCGCCGGCCGCTGTGGCAATACGTGATCTCGACCAGTACCGACGCCGGCTACGACCTGGCCCGCACGCGCTATGCCCAGCACCAGGTCATTTGGTGCCCGCTCGATTTCAGTTGGGCCGTGCGCCGCGCGCTGCGGCGGCTGAACCCCCGCCTGTTGGTGCTGGCCGAACTCGAGTTGTGGCCCAATCTGATCCGCGCGGCCCAGGCCCGGGGGACCCGGGTGGCGGTCATCAACGGCCGCCTTAGCCAGCGCAGCTTTCGCGGCTACCGTCGGCTGGCCCGCTGGTTGGCCCCCACGCTGCGCTCGATCGACCGGGTGGTGGCGCAAAACGCGACCTATGCCGAGCGCTTCCGGGCGCTGGGGGTGCCCGAGGAGCGGGTGAGCGTTTCGGGCTCGGTTAAATTCGATGGGGCCGCGACCGACCGGATGAATTCAGCCACGCAGCGATTGGCCCGCCTGGCCGGCTTTGCCCCGGACGACGTGGTATGGTTGGCCGGCAGCACCCAGGCTCCCGAAGAGTCGCTGGCGCTGGCGGCGTTTGCCGAGCTGGCGCCCCAATTTCCCCGGCTGCGGCTGGTGCTGGTGCCTCGGCAGCCGCATCGGTTCGACGAAGTGGCCGCGCTGCTGGACCTTGCCCCGTTTGCCTGGCAGCGCCGCAGCACCCTGGGCGAGTCGCCCACGGCGGCGGAGGCCTCGGCGAGCCCCGCTCGGGCGCTGTTGGTCGACACGGTGGG
The DNA here is from genome assembly GCA_964399535.1 of uncultured Pirellulales bacterium. Lineage (GTDB taxonomy): Bacteria > Planctomycetota > Planctomycetia > Pirellulales > CAYNRE01 > CAYNRE01. The sequence goes on from CAYNRE010000027.1 coordinate 28,714, forward strand.
CGAGTTGGGCGCCTGGTGGGGCACCGCCGATCTGGCCTTCGTGGGGGGCAGCCTGGGACAGCGAGGCGGGCAGAACATGATCGAGCCGGCCGCCTACGGGGCCGCGGTTTGCTTCGGCCCCAACACGCGCAACTTCCGCGACGTAGTGGAGCTGCTTCTGAAAAGCGAGGCGGCCGTAGTGGTTCGCGACGGGGCCGAGTTGGCCCAGTTCATCCGGCGGGGGCTGGAAGACCCGGCCTGGGCCGCGCGGTTAGGCGAGCGTGCCCGGCAACTCGTGGCGACCCAGCTGGGGGCCACGGGGCGCACGGTCGACCTGCTCTTGGACCTGGTCGATCAGCCGGTGGCGGGCCAGGCCCGCGTGGCGGCGTAGGGGGGCGAACCGGGGGGGGCAGTAGCCACTCTCAAGCCGGATCAAGTACTTATGCCCAACTTCCGGCGCGCTTGAACTGGTCCGCATGGGCGCGGCCGCGGGCTCGCTGAACTTGGTGCTGAACCTGGTGTCGCGAGCAGACGGGCCGTTACGCTTAGCAGCGGAGACCCACTGGGGAATGCGCGCGCAGGCCCAGCGCGATCAGCGAGAGCGCTCCGCATAGGAGCAACGAGCCGGTCGCGGGTTCCGGCACGCTAGCGCTGGGCATACAGGTCTCGCCGAAATTGGCCGCCCACAACGAGTAGTCGCCGGCGCCGACCTCGCCATTGCCGTCGAAGTCGGCGGCTTTTCCTTCGCCCGACTGCCCGAAGGTTGCCGCCCAAATGGCGTAATCGACGGTTCCCACGGCGCAATCGCCATCCGCGTCGCCGGGCAATGGTTCAACGGAGGGGACCAAACGCAGACCGGCGAGCGTCGAGGTGGCGATGCCGGAGGGATCGAAGTCGTCGAGGAACACGTTGATCTGTCCGCCCGATGCGAACGCTGTCCCCACCAGCACCTCGCGAATTTGGTATTGCCCGACACCGTTACCGCCGGTGTCTCCTGTCGCCAGCAAGGTTCCTCCGGCAAACTTCGAGTACGTCAGCAGCGACTCCGCGGAAAGACCCAAGCGCGATCCGTAGGCGGCCTCCCCGCCGCTGGGAAAACTGCCGGCGTTGACAAAGATGCGAGCAAAGACCTCGTACTCGTCAGTCAACAGTCCGCCGATGGTGAACGTAACCAGCTCGCTGTGCTCGAACAAATAATGTGAGTTCAAGATATTCCAGCCGGTGTTACCAAAGTTAGGACTAACACCCCATTGGTTGTCAGTCCGGATATCACCGGCGGGAAAGAATTCGACCGCTGATTGCGGTCCATAGCCGACCGTAAACCCGGGGCTAATCGAAATCGGGGGATTCGTAAAAGGCGCGTTGAAGTTCATGAGGACCACCGGGGCGCCGTGTGCCATCGAAACGACGGCTAGTCCGGCTACCAGCGCCAACCCGAGTGATCGCATTTTCGGCTCCCCCCTCAGACACGGAAGGGACGGTTTGGTAGGCCTGTCGGAACGAACCACCCTGGCCGCTGCCTACTTAAGTTCGCGGAGGAGGGCGGGCATCTACTATCGAACCCCAATCCTATCCCCCCCTCTCGTGGTGTCAAACTGTTGCGGGCAGACCTGTAGGGCACGCACCCGATGCGTGCCGATTGGCTCGCAGTGCCGAGTGGTTCACGGCGGATTTGAGTTTCGCGGTGGGGTGGCATGCTCTCTGATATGCCATCGACATGCCACCTCCCAGTGCACTCCCCACCTGTTTTTGGGCTGTTGTGTTGAGCCCAACGGCTTGTCGCAATGGCCGAATCGATGATGTAGCATCCAACCGACAGGCCGGACCTAACTGCGGGAATTGCTGGTTCTTTGGGAAACTTCGTGGGCGGAGCGGCTGGCGTTGATGCCTGGCTCGTGGCAGTTAGTGGCTCAAGCTCGGCTAGCTCGGGCTCGCAGGCAGCAGGGGGCGCCCTGCCCGCGCTTTTGGTCGCGTGCGTCGCCAGGGGCCTGGCGGCCTCGGCGGGGCGAGCTGGCGCACGGCGACGGCGAAGCGGGTGGCGGGGCTGGGAGACCGGCTTTCCCCTTGGAAAGGGACCCTTTCGTTAGCCCCTGTGCCGTCACCGTCGCCTCGGCCCGTCACCCGCTTGCGGGCCGAGGCGCGTTGTTCGTGAGCGCGGTCGAGGCGGCGGGGCGATACCCCCGCCGTTTTCCCGCGAACTGTCGAGCCCGAGCTGAGCGCCTCAACGCAATCCAAGACTGAACGCCAGGGAACTTTCGTAGCCGCAATGACGCACGGAAATCCCTGAAGACCTTGCTAATAGTCGCTCAGACTGGGCCAATCCCACGAGGCGTCGCTCGCCACCGCCGGCGCGGCCGCGAGCCGTTCGCGGGCGGCCAATTCGTACAGCGCTTCCAGGCTGCTGGGGTCCGGCCGAGAGCTGAGCGGGTCGAAGCTACGTATGCGCTCTTGGGCTTCGGCCAAGAGCGCTGCATGTGCGGCACGACGAGCGGCCGCGGCGCGCTCCGCCTGTTCGACGCGGGCAGCGGCCAGCGCCGCAAGTTCGTCGAGCCGCCGGGCAATTTCCAGCAGCTTCTCGCGGCGCTCCCAGTTGTAAATCGGCTCGGCCAAGCGCACTGCCCCCGTGCGCGGCCAAATCGAATCACCGATCGGCCCCGAATCGGACTGACCAGCCACGCACGGCCCACGCTACGAGCGGCCATGGCCGGGTTTCAAGCCGGCCTGAGGCCCGTGGAGCACCGCGGGGGTTTCCACCTGGTCGAAACGCCGGACCTGGCTGCCCCCGCCAGGGCGTTGAGGCTGCGGCGGGCGGCATCTATACTGGGTGTTTACCTCCGACTAGCCCGGGGCTGCCCGGCCAGAATTGGCCCGAGGCCCGCCCCACGCGCTCGCCCGCTTCGGTCCAGGTTTTCCAGGAGTATTCTCGTGGCCAACGGCAAGTTTCTCTTCACCAGCGAATCGGTTTCGATGGGCCATCCTGACAAGCTGGCCGATCAGATTTCGGATGGCGTGCTCGATGCCCTGCTGGCTCAGGACCCGATGAGCCGGGTTGCCTGTGAAACCATGGTGACGACCGGGGTGGCGATCATCGCCGGCGAGATCACCACCAAGGCCAACGTGGTCTATGCCGACGTGGTTCGCCAGGTGATTCGCGACGTGGGCTACACCGACGACCAGATGGGTATTTGTGCCGACACCTGCGCGGTGATGGTGGCCCTGGACCGCCAAAGCCCCGACATTGCCATGGGGGTCGACGACGACGCCGCCAAGGGCAAAGAGATTGGCGCCGGCGACCAGGGGCTGATGTTCGGCTACGCCTCGAACGACACGCCCGAGCTGATGCCGCTGCCGATTGCCCTGGCCCACCGCATTACCAACCGCCTGACCCAAGCCCGGCAGTCGGGCGAGATTCGCTGGCTGCGCCCCGATTCCAAGAGCCAGTGCACGGTGGAGTACGACGGCGGCCGCCCGGTGCGGTTGGACACGATCGTGGTTTCGACCCAGCATGACCCCGACGTGAGCCAGGAAGAGATTCGCAAGACCGTCATCGAGAAGGTGGTGCGACCCTGCCTGCCCCCGGGGCTCGATGCCCGGAATGTGACCTACCACATTAACCCCACGGGGCGGTTCGTGGTGGGTGGACCGCATGGCGACTGCGGCCTGACCGGCCGAAAGATCATTGTCGACACCTACGGCGGTTGGGGGCGCCACGGCGGCGGCGCGTTTAGCGGCAAGGACCCCACCAAGGTCGATCGCAGCGCCGCCTACATGGCGCGTCATGTGGCCAAGAACATCGTGGCCGCCGGCCTGGCCGACCGCTGCGAGGTGCAACTGGCCTACGCCATCGGCGTTTCCGATCCGGTAAGCGTGCTGGTCGATACCGAGGGCACAGGCCGGATCGACGATGCCCGGTTGTGCGAGCTGGTCAAAGAGATTTTCCCGCTGCGCCCCTCGGGCATCATCGAGTGTCTCAGCCTGCGGCGGCCCATCTACCGCAAGACGGCGGCTGGCGGCCACTTTGGCCGGAGCGAGCCCGAATTCACTTGGGAAAGCACGAAGCCGGCCGAGAAACTGGCCGAGGCCGCCGGAGTGAGTGCCGCGGTTGGGTAACCCCCCCGAGAAACGCGAGCCGGCTGGTTCCCAGGGAGTGCAACGTCGCTCGGGTCACGCTCAGGGGGCTTCGTCCCGGGGGCATCACGGATGACGTCGGTCTTCGAGCAGCGGTTGGCTGGCCCGCGGCGGACGCTGGGTATTGGGGCCAGCACATTCGGGCGGGTCGATCCGCGCGGGCGTCGCCGGCTGGCGCTAGGGCTGCTTGGTGGCTTGGCGCTGCTGGGCCTGGTGGTGCTGGCCCGGCGGCTCGGTGGCAGGCTCGCCGTGCCGCTCGACCCCGCGCATCTGGCCGCGGCCGGTTTGGCCTGTGCCCTGCTGGTGGGCTGGGGCCGCCGCGAGGCCCAGCGGGCGGTGCCTGGTGGTGCCGCGGCCCTCGGCCACCGAGACGGGCCAGTGGCTCTCTGGGCCGCTTGGCTGGGGCCCTCGCTCGTGAGCGCCCTCTGGGGGGCCGCCCTTGGGCCTGGTGCCGGGTGGCTGGGTGGCGCGTGTTTGCTGGTGCCCCTCGCGGGGGAAGCAGCCTGGGGCCTGTGGCGGCTGGTCCCAACCCCGACCGCGCCCGACAGCACCCCTTGTTCCGTGCCGGGCGGCACGATGGAAGGCGAAGTGAGCCAAACTTGGCGCCGTCGCCGATTGCCCGAGGGCCGCGAGCGAATCGAAGGAGCGCTGGCGGTCGAGATCCCGTCGGCGTCGCGCGTGGGAGTGGCGCATCTGGCGTTTTGTCCGCCGTTTCGCCGGGTTCCTAAGCTCGAGCTGCAATTTGTGGAACCGCAGGGGGGCGTGGCCCGGGCCGATTTGTTGGCCGCGCACGGCGCGCGGATCGAGGTCCGCCTCGATCGCAGCGCGCCCCGGACTTTGGTGGCCCGGGTAGGGTTCGTGGTCGAGGGGGAAGGCTGGTTGTAGGCCACCGTTTTGCCAACCTGGCGGGCTCGACCCAGCCACGCGTGGCGCCCCGACTGGCCAGGTGGAGCATTTTCCGTCGGGGCTCGCCCTCGGGGCCTGCCAGGTGCCGCGGAGCGGGATTTTGATCTTTGACTTCCCGCCGTGGGGAAATTACAACCAATTTTTCATCTCGTTTTCGCCGGGAGTCGGGTCGTGGCCGGCCCGGCGGGCCCCTTGTCTTGGGCCGTGGATGGGCCGGAGCCGGGCGGTCGCCTGTTGTTTTTGAAGCGGGGGAGTATTTGCGGATGAAGGTTTACGAGAATCTGCTCAACGCGGCGGCCGAAACACCCGACACGATCTGCTACGAGTTCATGGGGGCCCAGTTCCCCTACTCGATGGCGGCCGCCGAGGCCCGGGCCCTGGCATCCGGTTTGTTGAAGCTGGGCGTTCAGCCGGGCGACTCGATCGGGTGCATGCTGCCCAACATTCCCCCGTTCGTGGCCGTTCATTACGGCGCGCTGATGGCCGGCTGCGTATTCGTGCCGATGAACGTGATGCTGCAGGGGCGCGAGATCGAGTACTTGGTTCGCGACAGCCAGATCAAGGTGCTGGTCACCTACGAAATGTTTGCCCAGAACGTGGCCGACGGTCTGGCGCACATGAAGAACCCGCCCAAGGTGTTTGTCGTGGGGGCCAACGTCGGCAGCTATCACCCCTATCACGAGTTGCTCGACCACGACCCCAGCTTTACCCCGGTCGACGTCGACGAAAACCTGCCGATTCAAACGCTGTATACCTCGGGCACCACGGGCAAACCCAAGGGAGCCCAGATCACCAACGCCAACGTGATCGCCAACCTGAAGATGTTCGAGTCGATTCTGCCGACCGAACCGGGCGACAAGGCGCTGTGCGTGCTGCCCATGTTTCACGTGTTCGCCTTGAACGCGGTGCTCAACGCCTCGATCTGGCAGCGGACCAGCGTGGTGATGCACCCCCGGTTCGACGTGGAGAGCTGTGTGCGGAGCCTGGCGGAGGACGGCATTACCTCGTTTGCGGCCGTGCCCACCATGTACAGCTACCTGCTCAAGCATCCCCAGATTCGCGAGGTGAAGTTCCCCAAGCTGCGGCAATGCGTTTCGGGCGGGGCGGCTTTGCCGGTGGAAGTGCTGAGCCAGTGGGAAGAGGTGACCGGGGTGCCCATTTACGAGGGCTTCGGGTTGACCGAGACCACGGTGTCGATCTGCATCAATCGGCCCGATCGGCGCAAGGTGGGCTCGATCGGCCTGCCCTTTGAAGGGGTCGACATGCAAATCTGGGACGAGGAGGACCACCCTCTGCCCGTCAACACTCGGGGCGAGGTGGTGGTGCGGGCTCCCAACGTGATGCTCGGTTACTTGAATCAGCCCGAAGCCACGGCCGAAGCCATGCGGGGCGGTTATTTTCATACGGGCGACATCGGTTACCGCGACGAGGACGGGTTCTTCTACATCGTCGATCGCATGAAAGACATGATCATCAAGGGGGGTTACAACATTTACCCCCGCGAGATCGAGGAAGTGCTGTATCAGATTCCCGAGATCGCGGAAGCCGCCGTGATTGGCGTGTTTGACGAGATCAAGGGAGAGCACGTTCGCGCCGTGGTGGCCTTCAAGCCCGGCAAGACGCTCTCGACCGAGGCGATCGAGGTCTACCTGGAACAGCAGTTGGCCAAGTACAAGCTGCCCCAGGAATACACGATTTTGCCAGAGCTGCCCAAGGGCCCGACCGGCAAGATCTTGAAACGCGAACTACGCGCACAACACGAGCAGTGGAACCGCGATCGGGCGAAGGCCACTCAGCAGGGAGCCGCCTCGTAGTCGTCACCGGGGGGCGGCCGGAAACTCTTGTGGGAAGGCTTGCGGCCATGGATGCCACGGCCCGAACGCGCTGGCTGGCCCCGGCGGGCTGGGTGCTGGTGCTCGGGCTGACGCTGGTGGCGCTAATGAGCGTGGCCCATCGCGGCGCCGCTTCCTGGCAGGCACTGCGCCACGGTCCCCGCACCGGCGAGGCCACCAACCCGTTTGAGTCGCGCTACGATGCCCGGCCCGTGCTCACGCTGGTGCACCTGGTCGCCGGCGGCGTGTTTTTGCTCGCCGGGCCGCTCCAGTTCATTCCCGCCTGGCGCAAACGGCACTGGGCTGCCCATCGCGTGCTGGGGCGGGTCTATCTTGTCTCGGGCGCCGTGGCGGCGCTAAGCGCGCTGGTGTTCGTGGCCGTGTTGCCGGTGTTCGGCAGTTTTTCATCGTCGGTCGGCTCGGCACTAGGGGCCGTGATGTTTCTTTGGGCCGCGGCCATGGCCTACCGGTCGATTCGCCGGCGCCGAGTGGCCGCGCACCGAGAGTGGATGATTCGCAGCTATGCCATTGGGTTGGGAATCGCCACGTTTCGGGTATTGTTGCCCGGACTGATGAGTCCGCCGTTTTCGGTCTCGTTTCGGGAGGCTTGGGATACCGTGGTCTGGTTGGGTTTCGTGCTGAACCTGATCGTCGCGGAATGGTGGATCCACCGCACCCGGGGGCCACTGCCCGCGGCGCAGGGTCCGCCCAGTTCCGCGGCGGGCCAAGCCGCTCCGAACCCTGCCCCGGCCGGTCGATGAGCGCTCGCGAGGCGCGCGCCAGCACTTTGGCGACGATCGCGGGTTAATCGTTCCGCGATCCACTGTCGGCCCCGAGCCGAGGGCCTTAAACGGTCGACAGCTGGCGGATGATCTCCCGACAAAACGCCGGCAGATCGTCGGGCTTGCGGCTGGAAACGAAGTGCCGATCGACCACCACGGGGGCGTCTTCCCAGATAGCTCCCGCGTTGACCAGGTCGTCTTTAATGCCTGGCGAGCCGGTGACCCGGACCCCCCGGTAAACGCCCGCCGAAATCGGGATCCAGCCGCCGTGGCAGATGGCCGCCACGAGCTTGCCGGCCGTGGCGAATTCGCGGACCAGGCTCAGCACCTTGGGGTCGCGGCGGAGCTTGTCGGGCATGAACCCGCCGGGCACCACCAGGCCGTGAAAATCGGCCGCCTCCATGTCGGCAATGCGGGCATCGCTCAGGCAGGGGTAACCGTGCTTGCCCTGGTAACGATGCTCTGCCCGGGGGCCGGCCACGGTGACGTGGGCGCCCGCCTCGAGCAGGCGGAGTTTGGGGTACCACAACTCCAAATCTTCGTAGACGTCGTCGACCAGCATCAATAGCCGGCAATGTGCTAGCGGTAATTCCATGGCGAATCTTGAGTTCCTGGTCGCGGCACGGCGTGGTGCAACGGTGTCGCGGCGCGGCGTAGCGTCACGGTCCGTTCCCAAACCGCGCGGCGGTTACACCAACATCTCGCGAATCGACTCGATTTCGTCGTCGAGCCCGGCGTGTTTCAGATTCAACTTGTCGGGGCCGTCGATTCCCAGGCCCACTTCAATTCCTCGCCGCAGGAACGGGTTTTGCCAGACCGAGTAGTTCTGCAGCCGGTCTTCCGTGCCCAGGTGTTTGAGCACGGCCACGCCGGTGGCGTCGGCGGCGATTCGGTCGCGGCTGGCCACGATTAGCTTGGGTTCGGCGGTGTCGCCGTCGGAAGGGCCGCCGAAAACAAAGCTCTTGGTGCCGTCCAGAATATTCAGTGCCGGGCGCAGGCCCAGGTTCAGCTCGGCCACGCGGCTGACCAGGGGCGAGGTCTCCTCGACCTCCTGCTGCCGGGCTTCCTTGCCGCGCCGCCGGCGGCGACCCGAACTGCGCTGGTCGAACAAGTTGTTGGCCCCCTGAAAGGTGCTGTGGAATTCCCGCCGGGTCCGGTGATGGCTCATGCCGACGAAGGCTTTCATGGACATGGTGAACCAGGCCTGGAAGTGCGTTTTGATCACCGGCACGTTGATCACGTGGTCGACGGCGAAGAGCAACTCGGCCAGCTCGAACCCATTGGGCCAATGCGTGGCCAGTTCGGGTTGTATCTTCCGCCAGTGGGGCGTGTCGGCCGGCAGGCCGAGCTTCTCGAATTCCGCGGCGGCGTCTTCCAGCCCTACGGCCACGACCGGGGCCTGGAAATCGGAAATGGCCTGGTTCACCGCGTCGAGATGCCCCACCTGCTTCATCACGTGCAAGGTGGTGGGCATCTTGAGCGCCTTTTCGGGATCCTGAATGAAGAGCGGCGAGAAGCAGCGATCGCTGACCAAGATGCGCCGCGGCCCTCGTTCGGAGACCAGCTTGATCACCGCGTAAAGCACCTCGGGGCTGGTCGTGGTCGGGTTGACGCCGCCCCCGGTGCAGTTGGGCTTAATGAGCACGGTCTGATCGGTCTCGATGAACCCCAGCCCGCCCGAAAGCTCGACTGCCAGCCGCACGGCGTCTTCCATGCTCGATCCGCGAGCAATGCCCACGTCGGCTGGCCCGGCGGGGGCGGCCGCGGCGTCGGCGGCGCGTGCCCGAGCGCGGGGACACAGGCTTCCGGCAGCCAGACCGGCACCGGCCGTGGCGGCAGAGGAATGCTTGAGGAAGCTGCGTCGATTGAGCGAAGCGGCTGGATGGCGGTGCATGGCTAACCTCGCCGGTTGGGGTGCTACGGGGACGTTCGATAAATTCAAATTCGAAACCGCGGGCGGCGGAACCAGGGGCTAGCGGCCGTCAGCAGGTTTGCCCGCCGTGGACGCTGATGGTTGATCGGCCTCGGCCAACCATTTTTCCAGTTTTCCTCGCAACGACTCGGCCTCGGCGTTCAAGGCCTGGGCCTGGGCCTCGTCGAGCGGCTGAACGGAATGTATCAGGTGCATGGTCCGGTGGCGCACCCGGCCGATCTCGTCGCCTATTTCTTTGGGAAGCGACTCGGCGGCCCCCTCTCGACGGATGGTGCCCAGGGTTTGCCAGAGCCGGTCGTTCTGGTCCATGACCGACGCGTAGCCGGGAAAGGCCTGGTCGAAATCATCGTGGCAATCCTGGCATACGCTTTTCAGCGCGAAATCGTCGGGCGGGTTGCCAACGTCGTGATTGCCGTGGCAGTCCAGGCACATCGGGTACTTGGTGTTGATTCGCTTTTGGAAATCCCAGTGGTGCGGACCCTCGGCCAGTTGCTTGGCGGGCTCGTCGTGACACTCGCTGCACTTGGCCAACAGCCCGCTAAGCTTGGTGCCGATGAAATGAAACTCGCTGTCGTGCGCCGTGGTGTCGTCCGCGGTGTTGCCGCCGTGACAGTCGGAGCAACTCATCTCCTGCAGGTCGTGGGTGCTGCGCGAAAAATCGTGAACCGCCAGGGTCAACTCCCGGCCGGCGTTCAAATGGCAAACCATGCAGTTCGACCGTACCCGGGGCAGGGGATGCCCCTCGGGCCAGCCTTCCGGTAGTTTCAGAGGTTCTTCGGGCTGGGCCGCTGGCGGCTCTTCACCCGAGGGCACCGCGGCCTCGGCAGCGGGCTTTTCGCGGGTGGGGGGCGAATCGGCCTGGAGAGTGTATTCGCCCCAGGCCAACAGCACCCCCAGGAGCGGCACCACCAGCAGCCGGCGAGCCACAGGGCCGGCATCGCGTATCGGGCGAATGAAGGCGGCCCTCGGCTGGCAAAAGGGCTCGCCGCGGTTTCGCTGGCCGCGATCGGGCGTGTCACGATGGAGGGCGACATCTGCCGGGTCGACATCTGCCGGGTCGCCGGATCCTCGGCCGTTAGCGTCCGCCATGCGTGGGGGCCTGACTTGTTCTGGATGCGGTTTTACTCGGCCAGCGAAGCGGTTCGCGGGCGAAAAACCAGTGTTTGCGAGCGTCTGGGGGGTACGAGGTGAGGCCCCGGCGAAATCTTCGACTTCGATCCGCGTCATCGGCCGCGCCAGCGACCCCATTCTCTGTGCGGCACGCTTCTCGGCGCTAGCCCCACGATTACCTCTGGTCCGGGGCCGACGGTTTCAATTTCTCCCGGTGATTCTCCCGGTGATTTGGCCACCTGTTCGCCATCGCTGTGGCCAGCCTGGCGCACCAGGGCACCATGCTCGACCGCCGCCTGACTGCCCTCCCCAACAAAGGCCCATCCGCGGTCGCGTCTGATGCCCCGCGCGCGGCGATTCCGCTGCCGAATCACGGGGGCGCCGCAGGACCGTTCTCGTGGTTTCAGGCTACTGGCAGGGCCGGCGAGCGTCAAACTTTTCCCCGCGCTCGGCGGCGATCCGCGCGGGCAGGAGGGCAACTTGGCGCCAAACCTGGTCCGGCAGGCAACGGGTCGCCGATTTCTTGACGCCCCCCGTTGGCACCAGTAGGCTCATCTTCCCGCGCGGCGGTAACCGGACGCGCCGGACCGCGGGGCGCGCGGGCGCTGCGCTCTGGGGGGCCGGAAAACCCGCGGAAACGACTCGTCGCAGGCAAGGTGCACAAGCCGCGCTCGGCGGGTGCTTGCCTGAAACCCACACAACTTCGGGAGTGCTGCCGTGAACTTTGCTTTCGTGCCGCGCGGTCTGCGCCGGCAGGGATTGGTTTTGGGCTGGATGGGAGTGGTAATCGCCATGTCGCAAACGAGTGGGGCCCTGGCCGACGAAGACCTGGGCACCGATGGCTATGCCGACTCAGGCGGGGTGAAGATTCATTACGTCACCAAGGGCGAGGGAGACCTGGTGGTGTTGATCCACGGATTCCCCGACTTCTGGTACACGTGGCGCAAACAGATTCCAGCCCTGGCCGAGCACTTCCAGGTCGTGGCGGTCGACCTGCGCGGCTACAACCTGAGCGACAAGCCCGAAGGGGTCGAGAATTACACGACCGACAAACTGGTCGGCGATATCGAGGCGGTGATCAAACACCTGGGCCGGGAGAAGGCGATCATCGTGGGCCATGACTGGGGTGGCATGATCGCCTGGACCTTTGCGATGCAGAAGCCCGAGATGACCGAGCGGCTGGTCATCCTCAATCTGCCGCATCCCAAGGGGCTGATGCGCGAGCTGGCCCATAACCCCGACCAGCAAAAGGCCAGCCAGTATGCCCGCAACTTCCAAAAGCCCGAGGCGGCCAAGGCGGTGCAACCGGGGGCGCTGGCGTTTTGGGTGAGCGACCCCGAGGCCCGCAAGAAGTACGTCGAGGCTTTCGAGCGCTCGAGCATCGAGGGCATGCTGAATTACTACAAGGCCAATTACCCTCGCGAGCCGTATGCCGAGCCCGAGGTCGAGCTGCCCCGCGTCCAGTGTCCGATTCTGATGTTTCATGGGCTGAAGGATTTTGCCTTGCTGCCCGGCGCGTTGAACGACACCTGGAAGTGGGTCGATGGCACGCTGACGCTGATCACGATTCCGGGGGCCGGCCACTTCGTTCAGCAAGACGCGGCCGACACCGTGACCAAATCGATGGTGGTTTGGCTGACGAACTGACCCTGTCGCGAATCTCTTTGGGAGTTCAGCAATGCATTTCGCGGTGCGCAAGCAAGCGATCGGTTTCCTGGTTTACGGCCTGGCGGCATGCCTGGCCTGGTCGGGCCCGCTTCGGGCCGACGATCAGCCGGCGGCCTCGCCCGCGTATACCCAGCAGGAAGACGTGATCTACGGCCTGACCGACGGCGTGGCCCTGGTCATGGATATTTTCCGCCCCACGGGCCCCGCGAACGGCAAGGCCCTGGTCGATATCGCCAGCGGCGGCTGGAATTCGGACCGGGGGCGGATCAACGATCATAAACAGGCCCAGATGTACGACATTTTTTGCGGCCGCGGTTACACCGTGTTCGCGGTCCGCCCCGGTTCGGTCACCAAGTTCACCGCCCTGGAAATGGTCGACCACGTAAAGCGGGCCATTCGCTGGGTGAAGGCCCATGCCGCAGAGTACGGCGTCGACCCCGATCGCATGGGTCTGGCGGGGGCTTCGGCGGGCGGTCACCTGACCTGCTTGACCGCCGCCCTGGCCGACGACGGCCAGGCCGATGCCCAGCAGGCGATCGACCAGCAGAACACCCGCATCAAGGCCATCGTCGCCTTCTTTCCGCCCACCGACTTTCTGGCCTGGGGCAAGGCCGATTTCGACCCCGCCAAGGCCACGGCCCGGCTCGGCGGAATCCTGGGCCCACTGATGTTCACCGGCGGGCTGAAGAACCAAACGCCCGAGGAGATTCGAGCCCAGGCCGAGAAGATTTCTCCCGCGCGGCTGGTGACGAGCCAAATGCCGCCCCTGTTGCTGATTCACGGCGACGCCGATTTCGTGGTTCCGCTGCAGCAGTCTCACGTGATGGTCGAGGCCATGCAGAAGGCCGGAGTGCCCTGTGAACTGATCGTGAAAGCCGGCGGGGCGCACCCCTGGCCGACGATTCACGAAGAGGTAGCGGTGGCCGCCGACTGGTTCGACAAGAAGCTGGCCGAGTAACCGGCTTCCCGGACCACACCGGGGCCGAAGGTCGGCGGGCCGGTTGGCGGCTTTAACCGGTGTGCGGCGCCGCTCACCGTTCGGCCAAACCATAGCGCTCTTGTCCCTAGGGCCTGCTGCCGCCGAGCGGGCCGAGGGACTTTTTTTTTCTTGCCCACTTCGGGTATGGTGCCCTGCGATTGCCGGGAGCCCTGCGGCGCACTGGTTGTGCCTTGTGCTAAGGGTGCCTGGCTGCTTGGGCCCATACTCAGGAACCCCCATGTCGCAGAACCGCCGTCACGCCATCGTTACCGGAGGAGCCAGCGGGCTGGGCCGCGCCATCTGCCAGCGCCTGGCTCGCGACGGCTGGGAGATCGCCATCTGCGATTTGAACGACGCGGGCAGCCAACAAACCCTAGAACTGGTGCGCCAGGCTGGGGGAGACGGTCGGGTCGAGCACCTCGATGTGGCCGACCCCCAGGCCTGGACCGGGCTGCGCGATCGGCTGAAACAAGATTGGAGATTCCTCGACCTGTTGGTGAACAACGCCGGGGTGGCGGTCTCGGGCGACGTGGGCCAGTGCCCGCTCGAGGACTGGCATTGGATCATGAACATCAACCTCTGCAGCGGCATCTACGGCTGCCACACGATGGTCGAATGGTTGAAGGCCAATCCCCACGGGGCCCACATCATCAATACCGCGTCGCTCGCGGCGATCGCGGCGGCACCGGGCATGGCGGCCTACAACGTGACCAAATCGGGCATGCTCGCGCTGTCCGAGACACTTTACACCGAGCTGATGCCCTACCGGGTCGGCGTTACCGTGCTGTGCCCGGCGTTTTTCAAGACCAACCTGCTGGCCGAGGGCCGGTTTACCGACGAGGGACACAAAAAGCTGGCCAACCGGGAGTTCGACCGCTCGCGATTCACCGCGGCCGACGTGGCCGAGGCGGCGGTGCGGGCCATGCAGCGTAAACAGCTCTACGTGGTGATTCCGGCCCAGGGACGCTTCTACTGGTACTTCAAACGCTTCTCGCCGACCTGGTTCTTTCGCGCGGTTGGAAAACAGTTCGCTGCCCGAGTCAAACAGGCCAAGTAAATCTAGGGTGGTCGCGCGGGTTGGCGGGCCAATTTGCTTCAGCCCCCGGTGTGACTCACCGGGGGCTGAGCGCGCGAACCCGCCGGGGGCTCATTCGGCCTGCGTGCACCGGGCGCGCAACCGGCCGACGAGCTGGCGGTCGCGCCCGGTGCCGATCCGGCGCGCGAAGCGCTATAGCTCGCGGCCCAACGCGCCGGCCACTCGCCGGCACAATTCCATGGTCTGCGCGAACTGCTCGAACGTGAGCGACTGGTAGCCATCGCTCATGGCGCGTTCCGGATCGGGGTGCACCTCGAGCAGCAGGCCATCGGCCCCGGCGGCGATGCTGGCGGCCGACATCTGCGGCACCAGGTAGGTATGGCCGGTTCCATGGCTGGGGTCGACCACCACGGGCAGGTGGGTCTTGGCCTTCAGGTAGGGCACCGTGGCCAGGGGAAGCGTGAATCGGGTGTGGTTCTCGAACGTGCGGATGCCGCGCTCGCAAAGCGCCACTTGCTGATTGCCCCCGTCCAGAATGTACTCGGCGGCCAGCAACAGCTCTTCAATCGTGGCGCTGGGGCCGCGCTTGAGCACCACCGGCAGCCGCGAGCGGCCTACGGCCTCGAGCAGGCGGTAGTTCTGCATGTTCCGGGCCCCGATTTGCAGCACGTCGGCGTAGCGCTCCATGAGCGGAATGTCTTCGGCCGCCATCACCTCGGTCACGATGGCCAAGCCCGTGGCTTCGCGGGCCAGCGCCAGCAGTTTGAGTCCCTCTTCCTTCATGCCCTGAAAGCTGTAAGGGCTGGTGCGAGGCTTGAACGCCCCTCCCCGCAGCCCCGTGGCGCCGGCTGCCTTAACGGCCTGGGCCGTTTCCAGGATTTGCTTTTCGTTCTCCACCGAACAGGGGCCGGCCACGACCGCCACGCGTTTGGTGCCGATGACCAGGCTGCCGGCGCGAATTACGGTGGGCTCGGCGCGCACCTCGCGGCTGGCGATTTTGTACGGCGCCAGAATCGGCAGCACCTCGGCCACGCCCGAGCCGCTCTCCAGCGATTCCTTGTGCTCGGGCCGTTCCTGGCCAATGGCCGCGATCACCGTGCGTTCGGTTCCCACGAGCACGTGGGCCTTCATCCCCAGCGATTCCACGCGCTGAACCATGTGCTGAATCTCGTTGTCCGAGGCTCCCTTTTTCATCACCACGATCACGATTGTTTCTCCTCTCGCTGAATTGATTTCGCGGGGCCGGTCGGCCGCGCCGGCTGTACTCGTTCGGCCGCGGACCGTAGGCCCCCCACGGGCCACGCTGGATACGCACCCGCACGCGCGGATCGGATCGGCCAACAAAAAAACCCCGCTGGCCTGATCCGGGCCGCGGGGCTGGTGTTTTGCACACACTGCGAAGCGAGGCTACGCACCCCCTCCGGCCCCGAAACCCGGGGTCGTAAAGTAAAAGGTGCCGGTGTTGTGCAAGCGGAACTGGCTTCGCATGGCTTCAGTATGCGTAAGGAGTGCCGCTTGAGCAAGTCGAAATTCGCCGCGAAAGGGGCCGGGGCAGGGGGCCGCGCCGGTCTCCGCGAGGCAGGGTGGGCCACGGTGGTTCGCAACGGGCATGGCCCAGGCGACCGGGCCCCGTTTCGGTGCCCCCCGGCTTAGGAAACCTGGCCCGCCAGGCGGCCGGCTTTGACCAGCCCGCCCTGGATGACCGCGGTGAGCCGCGAGCGGTCTTCCAGCAGGCGGATATCGGCCAAGACGTCGCCGTCTACCAGGAGCAGGTCGGCCAGCTTCCCGGGTTCGAGGGTTCCGAACTCCTCGGCCCGGCCCATGATCTCGGCCCCGGTGCGGGTGGCACAGGTAATGACTTCCAGCGGCGTGAGCCCCACGTGGTGAACGAAGAAACTGAGTTCCTTGGCATAGGTGCCGTGGGGGTTCCACGCGAACCCGTAATCGCCCCCCATGCCTAGCCGCCCTCCGGCTCGCAGAATCATCCGGGCGCTTTCGGCCCCCGCGTCGAGCGTTTCCTGGTGGCCGTCGACCACTTTTTGCGACATGCCGAATTGGGGGCCGTAATGGATGCTCGCCCATTCGAATTGCAGGGCCGGCACCACGGGGGTGTTGCGGGCCAAGAGCAAATCGAGCGCTTCGGCGTCCATAAAGGTGCCGTGCTCGAGGGTGTCGAACCCGGCTCGCAGCGCGTTCTTGATTCCTTCGTTGGCCCGGCAATGGCCGGTGACCTTGACCTTGTAATTGTGTGCCTCGGCCACCACGGCCTGCATTTCTTCGGCGGTCATGCACAGCGCATGATGATCGGCGTGGTCGCTGGCCGCGTCGCCGGTGGGATAGGTCTTGATCCACTCGACGCCGTTCTTGACCAGCTTGCGGGCGGCGGCCCGGGCCTCGACCGGTCCGTTGACCAGCAGAATCAGCCCCTCCATGCCCAGGCCCAGATAGTCGGGGTTCCAATCCATGAGCCCGCCGGAGCCACAGATTTCGCGCCCGCTGGCGGCCAGCCGCGGTCCGGGAAACAAATCGTCTTCGATGGCCCGTTTGAGCCAGACGTCGATGTTGTGCAGGCTGCCGCCGCTGCGGGCGGCCGTGTAGCCGCATTCCAGCGCCAACCGGGCATTGGCCGCGGCCAGCAGCGTGACGTATTCCACCGGGTACTTAATATCCAGATCGGCCAGTTCGGCCACGTTGAAATAAGTGGGGTGATAATGCGCCTCGACCAGCCCCGGCATGATCGTGCCGCCGCCGGCGTCGAGGGTTTGGGCCTGGGGATCGTGCGGTGGCAGCCCCGCCGCGGGGCCTGCATAGACGATCCGCCCCTGGCGCACCAACACGGCCGCATCGGGCACCGGCGGGCCGCCGTTCCCGTCGACCAGTTGACCGTGACGAATGACGGTGGTTCCTTCAGCCGCTTTCATCGGTAGGCCCCGCCCTGGCATGCCGGCTCGTGAAATGCAGCCGGTTCGGTTCGATTGTCCGTCGCCCGGCGGCCATTCTAGCGGCGTACTTGCACCCCTCGCAAACTAGCAAGAGGCAGCCGCGCCGGCTGCGCGAACCCGTTCGATGCCCGGCGCGTTAGGCTCCGCCCTGGCGCGAGCGCTCGATCGCTTCCTCGAAAAACGGCTCAAAGGCCCGCACGCTTTCCACGTGGTCGAACAACCCGCCCACGCGCTCGAGAATCTGGCGGCGCAGCGCGGCTTGGCGCTGGGCGTCGGTGGCCAGGCCGACCGAAAGTTCGACGAACGACGGCGCGCTGTCGGCCACCAGTTCGTCGAGGCCGATGTGGCGAAGCATGCCCTGGGCCAGGCGAGCCCGCAGAAACTCGGTGGGCCAGGTAACCACCGGAGTGCCCATGGCCAGGGCCTCGAGCGTGGTATTGCCGCCCCCGAAATGCAGCGGGTCGAGCATCACATCGCAGGCCGCGCTCAGGCCCACGAACCGGTCGCGCGGCAGCGCGGGCAAAAAGTGGATTCGCGCCACCACGTCGGGCATGACCCGCTGCCAGCGGGCCAATAGCTGCTGGGTCCACTGAGCGTATTTTCCCTCGAGCAGAATCAAGATGCCCCGCGGGTCGCGGCGAAGGATTTCGGCCAAAAGGGGATCGAACTCGGGGTGGAACTTGAACAGCGTTTGGGGGCAGCCGTACCAATGGGCGTCGGCGGGCAGTGGAAAGCTTTCGCGACGGCAGTTCTCAGGCGATGTCGTCGGCCGGCTGTAACAGGTTTGCAAGCCGCTCAGCCGCACCAGCCGCTCGGTGTAATGCGAGTCGGCCGCGGCGGTCTCGTAAATCTGGCCCGAGAGAAAATAGTCGATCGTGGGCAGGCCGGTGGTGAGCGGGTGACCCCAGGAAACACACTGCACGGGGGCCAGCCGCAGGGCGGCCAGCGCCAGCGTGTTGCACGACATGCCCAGGTCGGGAAACAAAAGCAGGTCGAGCGGCAGCTCGCGCAGGGCTTGCCACGAGCGCGACGGATCGAGCGGGACGCGGTGAAACTGATCGCTGTGGCGGCGAAAGTGTTCGGCGGTGTCGTCTTGTGCCGGGGACAGCGACAGGGTGGTCAGATGAAATCGGCGCCGATCCAGGTGCTGGGCAAACCCCCGCCAGAGCGAGCCGATCGTGTGATTCGAGAGGTATTCCGACAACAATCCAATGCGCAACCGCCCGTCGGCCGCGGGTGCGGGGAGCTTCCTCGTCCGGGTCTCGGGCGGCGGCTCGATGCACTGGGCGAATTGCCACTGTGCATCGCGGGCGTTGCCCCCTTGATAGGCCAGCAGGAACGAGTTGGGTACCGCGCCTCGGGTCGGGTCGACTCGCACTCCGTCGGCGTATGCCTGGGCTGCGCCCCGGGCGAAACGGGCGCGGAACTCGTCGACCTCTGCCGCCGATTGATAGATCGCCGGCAGCATCGTAGGCACGATGAGCCGTGCCTTGGGGTCCGGGCGGATGGCTAGCGCCCGGCCAAACGCCTCGCTGGCCTGGTCCAGGTGCCCTTGGTTGTGCAGGGTCTGGCCCAGCATGGCCCAGCCGGGGAAAAAATCGGGCGAGACCGCTACGGCCTGGCGATACTGCTGGGCGGCTTCTTCGGATCGGCCCAAGGCGGTGAGCAGGTTTCCGATCTGGTGGGCGTGTTCAGGCACCCAAGGCTCGAGCCTGGCCGCTTCTTGCGCGGCGGCCAGCGCCTGATCGGCCCGTCCCTCGGCGAACAGCCGGTCGCTGAGGCGAATCCATTCGGCGGCGGTGCGCTGTGCTTCGGCCAGGCCTGGGCCTGGCGAGGGCCGTGGCGCTGAAGGCGGGGGCGGCGCGGCGGCTGGCGCGGGCGGGTGCGGCCAGGGCACCTGTTCGGTTTGGGCCGCGGGGCGCTGGCACCAGGCCCGCCAGACCCCGCGCAGGGCGTCTTCGTAAGGGCCGATCCAGACGCTCGCGCTCAGCCGCTCGCGCACCAGGCCCCGCAACTGGCCGCGCCACCGCTCGAGCTGCTCAGGCGCTTGGGCCAGGGCCACGGCCCGCGCGACGTAGTCGGCGACCGTGGGGGCGATGAGCTCGGGCAACCCCAGTACGCTGAGCACGCTGGCCGAAAGCCGGCTGGCCGGACGCGGCCCGCGGAACGTGAGTACCGGCACCCCCATCCAAAGTGCCTCGCAGGTCATCGTGTGGCCGCCGAAGGGGAAACAGTCCAGGAGCAGGTCGACGTCGGCGAAGCTCTGCAAGTACTCAGTCGGCGACTTGCCCACCGCGCGAATTTCGACCCGGTCGCGCGGCAGTCGATGTTCGCTTACGAGTTCGGCGACCCGCTCTCCCAGATCCCCCGTGAAATCGCTGCGAAACAAGATCAGCCGCGTGGTGGGCAAACGATCGAGTATTTCGCGCCAGGCAGCGAACACCCCGGGGTTCAGCTTTAAGAGCGGGTGGTGCGAGCCGAGCGTAACGTGGCCCCGGACGCGCGACGGCGCGGGAGCGACTTCAGGGGCCTCGTCGGGCGGGCGGAAGCAGGCATAACCGCCCGCGAGCCGTAATAGGGCTTCGCTGCCTTCCTGGCTGGAATCCGCCGCGGTCGCGGGGTCGAGTACCGCGTCGGTGAAGCGGTAGTCGATGGTGGACAGGCCGGTAACGCTGGGGTAGCCCAGGTAGGTCGCCTGCACGGGCGCCGGCCGAAGCGCCAGGATATCGAGCCGGTTGTGCCGCGTGTGGCCTGCCAGGTCGATGAGCAGATCGATCTGGTCGGCTTTGATTTGCTGGGCCACTTCGGCGGCCGAGCGCATCCAGGTGACCCGCCAGTGATCGTTGCCGTAACCGCGGAGCCGCTCTCCCACGGCGTCGACAATCGGGCACTCGGAGTAAAGGAAAACTTCGAACCGGTCGCGGTCGTGGGCCGCAAGTAGTGGCTCAAAGAAACGCATCACGGCGTGCTCGCACAAGTCGGGCGAAACGTAGCCCAACCGCAGGCGGCGTTCTGGATCGCGTGCATTGGAAAACTGGCCGCGCGGGGAAACGGCTTGCGACCACCAAGCGGCCAAGCGACGGTGCTGCTCGAGAAGTTCCGTCTCGGAGAGCCGGTCGTCGTACAGCAGCGTGGTGAGCAAGTTGCTGCGCACGGCCTGCAATTCGGGCGTGTACTCCAGGGCCTTTTGCATGAGCGCCACGGCCCGGGGGATATCGCCCCAGGCTTTGTACACGGCCGCCAGATTGTTAAGCGCGGCCGCATGGTGCGGATGGCGCTCGAGCGCGCGCTGGTAGCTTTCCATGGCCCGGCGATACTGGCGCGTCGACTCGAGCAAGTCGCCAAGCGTGGTCCAAGTATCCGGACGATCGGGCGCGAGCCGAACCGCCCGCTCGGCGAATTGCAGAGCCTGATCGGGTTGCTTGGCGCGATCGGCCAGTTGGGCCAGCAACAGCCAGAGCGGGGCCGAGGCTGGCCAATGGGTCAGCCCCTGGCGGCAAACCACCTCGGCATCGTGCAGGCGGCCCTGGCGGAAGAAGCCCCAACCCTGCTCGGTCGCCTGTTGCTCGCTAGCCAATTCGGCCTTCATGAAACCTTCCGTCTGGCATTGCGTGCGATCGGAAATCTGTCCTCGTTCGGCGAGCGCTACCGTTGCCAGCAGGCTCGCCGTGGGGGCGCGGGGCTTGCCCGTCGCCAGCTGGCCAGCGACCGTCGGGGGGGTGGCGCAAACGGGCCCCGACGCACGAAACTTGCCCCCCCGTACGGGGTTTGATCTTGGATAGGTTACCCAGTTGCGCGGCGAAAGTCGCAATCCCCTGCCGGAACCGGGTGTGACAGACTCTCTCCGGGTGTCTAGAATAACCGAAGTCTGTACGGGGGAAGCATCTCGATCGCGCCGCGGAGGGTTGGCAGGACTCCTGGGTTGCGTGCTGCGCTAGTGAGAACCCGACGAACGCGAGGACCGGATGAAAACTCCAACTCGGTGCTGCCCCGTTTCGAGCCCGAAAGTGATCTGCGCCGCGGGGCGTCTGGCTCGTCGCGGCGGGGTCTCCTGGCTGGGCTTGTTGGTCGCGCTGACCCTGGTGGCGGGCGCCGGCGGGCTGATCTGGTTTGCCCTGACCCAGCGCAGTTCGGCCAGCGCACGCGACGCGACGGTGACGCATCGCGTCAGCCGGGGGCTGTACAGCCACATGGTGACGGAAAAGGGTGAGCTGGAAAGCTCGAGCAACATTGAAGTGCGCTGCGAGGTGCAATCGCGCAACACGGGCGGGACCGCGATCCTCGACATCGTGCCCGAAGGTAGTGTCGTCAAGAAGGGGGATCTGCTGGTCCGCCTCGACGGCTCGGCCTTGGAGAACGAGCGGAATCAACAGCTCGTCGTGGTCAACGCCAGCGAAGCCAACAAGATCAAGGCCCAGAGCACCTTGGAGACCGCCCGGATCGCCCGCGAGGAGTACCTCAACGGCACCTTCCGCCAGGAGGAGCAGACCACGCTCTCGGAAATCGCGGTGGCCGAAGAGAACCTGAGCCGGGCGGAGGACTTCGCGGCCTATAGCCGCAAGCTGGCGGCCAAGGGCTATGTGACCCAATTGCAATTGGATGCCGACGATTTCGCCGTCGAGAAAGCCAAGATGGAGCTCGACAAGGCGCGGACGAAACTCGAGGTGTTGCGCAAGTACACCAAGGCCAAGATGCTCACGCAGCTCGACGCCGACATTCGCGCGGGGGAAGCCGGCCTGGCGTCGATGGAAAACACCCTGGTGCTGGACCAGGAAAAGCTCGACTTAATCAACGCCCAGATCGCCAAGTGCGAGATGCGGGCCCCCGAGGGGGGGCAAGTGGTCTACGCCAATCAAACCGAGGGGGGCCGGGGCGGCGGCAACGAGATCATCATTCAGCCGGGGACCTTGGTCCGCGAACGGCAAGTGATTATCCGCTTGCCCGACCCGAAGAAGATGCAGGTCAAGGCCAGCATTCCCGAATCGCGAATCGATCAGGTGGTTGAGGGTATGACCGCTTCGATCCGCCTCGACGCCTTTCCCGAGGGAGAGTTGGCCGGGCTGGTGACCAAAGTGGAAGAGTACCCCACGCCGGGCAATTGGTGGTCGAACACGAAAGAGTACGCCACCTACATTCAGATTCAGGATCCGCCCGAAGGACGGCTTCGCCCGGGCATGACGGCCCAGGTGGAGATTCACGTGGAGCAGTTAGACGACGCCCTGCAGGTTCCGGTGCAGGCGATTGTCGAGCATGGCGGGGAACACTACTGCCTGGTCGAGAAGGGGGGCGGCCCCGTGCCCACGCTCTCGGCCGCGAAGGTGAAGATCGGTTCGACCAACGACAAGTTTGTGGTGATCCAAGAGGGGTTATCCGAGAACGACCTGGTCCTGGTCAATCCGCGGAAGTTCCTCGACCTGGTCGACCTGCCCGACGTGAGCGAAGCCGAGAAGGCCAAACTGCTGGCGCGTCGCCCGCCACCGAAGCGGGCGCCAGCGGGCGAACGTGAGCGCCCCAGCGGCGGGCTGGCCGAGACGACCGCTACGGTAGCAAGCACCGCCGAGCCGGCCAGCGACACGCTGGCCCAGGCCGATTCGGCCGAGACCACCGAGGCCAGCACTTCCGCCGCCGAAGGATCGGGTACCGACGTTGCTCCGGCCGAAGGGGGTGAGCAACCCCGCCGTCGTCGCCGCGAGGGGGGAGCCCCGGGGGGCATGGGCCAGATGGACCCGACGCAGATGGCGGGCATGATCATGCAGCGGCTCGACAGCGACGGCGACGGCAAGATTTCCAAAGAAGAAATGCCTGAAGGCGAAGGCCGGGATCGCTTCGACCAAACCGACGCCAACAAAGACGGCTTTGTCGACGCCGCCGAGATGGGGGCCGCCATCGGCCGCCGGATGAAGGCCATGCAGGCCGGCGGAGGCATGGGTGGACCGGGCGGCGGACCAGGCGGTGGGCCTCCGGCCGGGGGTGGTGGCCGATGAAGCTCGCGGCAAACGTCCGCGAGCTGACCAAAGAGTATCATCTGGCGGGCGAGACGGTTCGCGCGCTGCGGGGCGTTAACCTCGAGATTCCCGAGGGAGATTACGTCGCCATCATGGGCCCCTCGGGCTCCGGCAAATCGACGCTCTTGAACCTGTTGGGTTGTCTCGATCGGCCCTCGGCCGGCAGCTACTTTCTGGGCGAGGACGACGTCGCCCAAATGAGCGACGATCAGCTCTCGGAGATCCGGGCCCAGCGAATCGGCTTCATTTTCCAGTCGTACAACCTGATTCAACAGCTCACCGTGGTCGAGAACATCGAGGTGCCGCTGTACTACCAGGGGCGGATCACCGACCAGGATCGCCGCCGCTGCCGTGAGCTGGCCGAACTGGTGGGCCTGGGCGAACGGCTTTCCCACCGCCCGAGCCAGCTCTCCGGCGGCCAGCAGCAGCGAGCCGCCATTGCCCGCAGCCTGGTGAACAACCCGCGATTCATCCTCGCCGACGAGCCCACGGGCAACCTGGACTCGGTCACCACCGGCGATATTTTGCGACTGCTCGAACAACTTAATCAGGACGGCCGGACGATCATTATGGTGACGCACGAAGACGACGTGGCGCAGAATGCCAAGCGCATCGTGCGGCTCAAAGACGGCCTGGTTCAATCGGACGTGCGCCTGTGATTTGGGTTTGGCTACGCACCTGGCAACTAGGCGTTAAAAGCCTGCTATTGCACCCGCTCCGTTCCTTGCTAACGGTGCTGGGTATCTTTATCGGCGTGGCGAGCGTGATCTGGCTACTGGCCATCGGCGAAGGAATTTCGACCGAGGCCCAGAAGCAAATCGCGGGTCTGGGAGCCGAGAATATCATCGTTCGCTCGATCAAGCCTCCGCAGTCGGCCCAGTCGAACATGCGCGGCCCCAGCCCCTACGGGTTGACACGCGACGACTATGCCCGGCTTACCGAAACCATTCCCACCATCGAGCGGGCGATTCCCATCCGCGAAATGCGTCAGCGATTCAGCTACGGCGACCGGCTCGTTGACGGGCTGCTGGTGGGCTGCACGCCGGAGTACGCGGCCGCCAACCAGCTCGAGGTGGACCGCGGACACTTCATTACCGACGCCGAGGGGGCCAACGCCGCGAACGTGTGCGCGTTGGCGGCCGAAACGGCCCAGCACCTGTTCCCCTACGAAGACCCGATCGGCAAGGTGATTCACGTCGAGCAAGACTACTACCGCGTAGTGGGGGTGATGCGCTCCCGGCTGCCCACGGCGGGGGTCGGCGGCAGCCTGGCGGCGAAGGATTTTTCGCAAGACGTGTACATTCCCATTTCGACCCTCTGGAAGCGGATCGGCGATTTCATCATTATTCGCCGTAGCGGCTCGTTCGAGGGCGAGATTGTCGAGCTCAATCAGGTGACGCTCCGCGTCCGCAGCCTGGACGACGTGGTACCCACGGCCGATGTCGTGAAAACCACGCTCGACAAGCATCACACCCAGCCCGACGTGGCCATCACCGTGCCGCTCGAGCTTTTGGAACAAGCCCGCACCACCCGACTGATGTTCATGTTTTTCATGGGCATGATCGCCGCCATTTCGCTCGTCGTGGGTGGCATCGGCATTATGAACATCATGCTGGCCACGGTGACCGAGCGCACTCGGGAAATCGGCATTCGCCGCGCGCTGGGGGCCAAACGGCGCGACATTACCCGCCAGTTCCTGGCTGAAACCGTGGTGTTGTCCGTGGTCGGGGGGCTGACCGGAATCCTGGGCGGGTTGACCTGTGGCCCCCTGGTGGCCTGGGCCCGCTGGTCGGTCGAGCGCACGCTGCCCGAGCTGGTTCAGAATCTGCCCGAGGTGGTCCGCACCGTTTCGCCCATCGTCGTCCCCTGGTCGATCCCGCTGGCGTTCGGCATCTCGGTGGGGGTCGGGGTTATCTTCGGCCTGTATCCGGCGCAGCGAGCGGCGCGGATGGACCCGATCGAAGCTTTGCGCCACGAATAGCGCCACGAATTGGGCGGGGCGCGGCTGCCGGAGTTTTCGCCTCCGGGGCGGCGCGCAACCAGCGCGAGCGCCGCTGCCGGCGCGCCCTTACGGCTTGGCGATTTCGCGGCGGAATTTCCGCACGTTGTCTTGCACCAGGATCGGCAGCTTCGAACCGATGAGGTTGCTGCCCCCAAACCAGTCGCGGGGTTCGTTGAACACCATGTGGTATTCCACGAACATCGCCTCGGGTGGCTCGCTTAGGCGGGTCAGTTTGCCGTAGCCCCCTGAGCCGGCGTAGGGGCGGGGCTCGCCCAGCACCGGCCTACCCACCGTGTCGCGGCCGATCGGCCACCAGCGGTTGGGGTACTGGCCATCGCCGGCGAAGCGAGTATCGAGCAGCGAAGCGAAGAGAATCGAATCGGCTTGCCGGGTTTGCATGACCCGGGCCGTGGCGCTCACCTGAACCTTGTCGAACACCTGGAACTGGCTATAGCCGTAGGCTTCCTCGGTGGTGTCTTGCGTGCTGACCGTAAGATTCCGCTCGGCCAGCTCGGCCTCGTTGAGTACGCCAGCCTTCTTTTCGAGCTCTCCCTCCTGGGCCTCTTCGGTTCCTTCTTTTTCGAACTTCTCTTTCAGGTAGCCGGGCTCGGTGATCTGAGCGAAATTGCCATAGGCGACGAAGTACAGGTCCATCCGCCGGCCGACGCCTTCGGCCGTTTTTCCCTCGGAGGTGAGCTTCAGCACGAAGGGCGCCACCACGCTGCGCCGCAGGAGGGCTTCGGCCGGATGGTTCGCGTCGGCAATCGACTCGATGGCGGCCCGCTGCTCTTTGGAGGAAAGGCCATCGGGCATGGTGGGGGGTGGCAGCTTCAGGTTCGCCCCCCCCTCGAGCGAAACTCCCTCGGTCAAGAGCTGGTTGAGCACCGGGTTGGGGATGGCCGCTTCGCCCTGGGGCTGCACCAGCGCGGCCAGGCAAACGAGCGTCGTCAGGTTCAAGGCAGAGTCTCCGGTACTCGGCGGTGGCGCTTTGGGTCGTAACAGGCGGGTCAAGCGTGCAGGGGCGTCAGAGTTTACCCGGCTTTCCTACGTTGCTGCCCGCGAAACGGTGCGGCGGTCGGGTTCTGCCCGCTGGGCAATTTTTCCCGGCTGACGAAGCCTGACCGGCCGATAGGAAGCTTAGCGTGGTGTCGATTGTAGCGGCCCCGGGCACCCCGTGGGCACCGTCCCCGACCGGGAGCCACCGGCCGGGCGGCTCGGGTGCAGGAAGCCGTCGCGCCTCGCTTGGCAATTGGCCCGCTCGCCTGTCGAAACCCGCCTCGCACGACCGCCCCGTTGGTTTTCTTCGCTTGGCCCTCGGCACGACGCCTACGGCTGGGCGAAGATCCTTCCTCGGAAACGCCCCACGAGCCCTCCATGATGCATTCGTACAGCCATTTCGCGCCCCACCCCCGCATGCGCGCCGCTCTGGGTTTGGTCCTGGCTTTGACAGGGTTGGTTGGTTGCCGCAACGTGTGCGTGCATACCAACAGCAAAGTCACGGCCGACATGGCCCCCATGTATCGGGCCCAGGGCCTGATACCGATGCCGGTCGATTGCCCTCCCGGGGGCGATGGCACCAAAGTGGCCGTGATCGATGTCGACGGCCTGCTCGTAAACACCGACATCAGCGGGGTGCTGAGCGGCGCCGAGAACCCGGTGGCCCTGTTCCACGAAAAGCTCGATGCCGCCGCGGCCGACCCGGGCGTGCGGGCCGTGGTATTGCGAATCAACAGCTACGGCGGCGGCGTAACGGCCACCGACATCATGCGGCACGATCTGCTGCGCTATAAAGAGCGTTGTCGCCGCCCCGTGGTGGCCTGCCTGATGGATATCGGCACCGGCGGCGCCTATTACCTGGCCACGGCGGCCGACGTGATCGTGGCCCACCCCACGACGATCACGGGCGGGGTGGGGGTAATCCTGAACCTGTACAACCTGCAAGACGCCATGGCCCAGTTCAACGTCGTCGGGCTGCCGGTCAAGGCGGGGCCCAATATCGATCTGGGGTCACCCGTGGCGGCACCCACCGAAGAGCAGCGGGCATTGCTGCAGGCCATGGCCGACGAGTTCCACGGTCGTTTCCGCCGGGCCGTGGTCGAGGCCCGCCCCCGGTTGCGTGCCGACGACCCCGAGTGTTTCGACGGCCGGGTATACACCGCTGGGCAGGCGGTCGAGCGCGGACTCGTAGACGAAATCGGCTACCTGGACGACGCCTTCGAGATGGCTCGCGCGGCCGGCAACTGCCCCGGGGCCCGGGCCGTCTTGTTCCACCGGCCCAAAGACAAAGCCCGCACTCCCTACGACAACACCCCCAACACGCCGATTACGGCCGGGCTGTTGCCGCTGTCGATTCCGGGGCTCGACCGCACCAAGCTGCCGACGTTCCTGTACCTCTGGCAGCCTGAGCCCACGCTGGAGAAGCTCCAAGGAAAGTAACCTCGGGCGCTCTGTGGCGGCCAGGCGGCGGCGAGTAGGCCAAGGTGGGCGCGGTCTTGCGGCCGGCTAAAAAACCTGCGCTTGCTCTTCAAACCGCGCAGTTTATCCAGCCAACCTTGTCTCTGGTCGGCGACTGCGATACTCTCTGGCCCCTTCGAGGGCCGTCTCTTAGTCGCTGCCGCGCGCCGGTTTGGCTGGCCGTTGGGCCCGCCTGGCGGCACGACCGTGCAGCTCGGTTCGCGGCCCGATCCGATCGAATACGCTACCTCCGCAAGGATGCCTGGTATGCCAAGCGGCTCGCGAAGTCCAAGCCGGATGAACCATGTGCCCGCGGGTGAATCTCGTAATCGATCGATCGCGCGGGTCGTTGCACTTTCCCGCTTGAGTCCGATGGTCGGTTACCCCCTGCGCGGGGCGATCATGGCTGTCGTCGTGCTTAGCCTGACAGGCTGCGCGGGGCGGCTGCCCGGTTGGGGGCGCCAGGAGCCTTGGCCCAAAACGCCGACAACTGCCGACCCGCTGGCCTCGGTGCCACCGGTTGTCGAGCCCGCCCCGGGACAGGCCGCCGCGAGCCCCGGGCCGCGCACGGCAACGCGCGCCGGCAGCAACCTGAGCAACCCCAGCGTGGCTGCCGCCGAGCCCGCGGCGGCCGAGCGAGCCCAACTGGTACAGGCCCTGACCGAGCTGCAAAACCTGGGTGCGATCTCTCCCGCCGAACAGGCCCAGTTGATCGAAGATTTGAAGTCGACCGATCCGCAGTTGTGGCCGCTGTTGATTCAATATGCCCGGGCGGCGCGCCAGGCGAGCGTGACCCCCCAAGCCGCGGCGGCGGCAGCCTTGCCGGCGGCCACGAGCGCGGTGGCCGGGTACGCACCGTCGGCAGTCTCCGCGGCGGCCGGGAGTTCGGTTCCCGGGGCCGGGCCGCCGCCAGCCGGGCTGCCAGGCGGGGCGGTTGCCATGGCCGCGCCCCCGGGAGGCGCCGTGCCGGGCAGCGCGGCATCGGCGGCGACGGTTCCTGCGACGGCTCCGGCGGCAACCCCGACGCCGGCCCCGACCGGCGCGATTCAGTTGGCATCGGCCACTCTGCCTGTAACCACCCCGACGTCCGCCGCGCCTTCCGCCGTTGGTGGTTCATCGCCCGCTTCCGAGGCTGCCAGCGCGACGGCGGCGGGAACCGAATGGCAAGCCCAATTGGCCGAGGCCATTCGCCTGCACGAAGCGGCACAGGCCGCGCCGGGGGCCGCCCCCAGCGAGGCCGACCTGGCGCGGCTGCGGATGCTGTACCTGGCGGCGGGACGGCGCGACGACGCTATGAAGCTTCTTGACCAACTGCCGGCGCCCCAGCAGGCCTTTTGGAGCAACACGCTCTTCGCGCTTTCGAGCTACCTCGATGAGCAGTCGACCCCCGACCTGGCCCGCCGAGCCGCCTTGGCCCTGACCCACCTGGAAACCGCCGAGGCACAACTGGCTTCGTTGGGGTCGCTGTCGGTGCGCAACCTATCGTTTTGCACCGAGGTGAAAAGCTTTGGCATCATCGAGCCCTTTGAGCGCTACGAATTCGCCCCCGGGCAAGAGGTGTTGCTGTACGCCGAGCTTGAGAACTTTCACAGCGAGGAAACGCCCGAGGGGTTTCACACGGCCTTCCGCTCGAGCTACGAGATTTTCGATTCCCAGGGGCGCTCGGTCGATAAGCATGAATTCGCCCTGACCGAGGAAACATGCCGCAATCGCCGCCGCGATTTCTTCATTCGCTATTACTTGCAGATGCCGCGGGAGCAGCTCTACGATGGCAAGCATACGCTCCGATTGACCATTGAAGATACGCTGGCGCGCAAGGTGGGGCAGGCCTCGCTCGATTTCGTCGTCAAGCGCCCGGGGGGCTAAGCACCCCTGCCCCCAAAACGCCAGGCCGGAATCGGCCGCGGCCGCCGGTTAGGTGCTTTCGGCCGGCCCTGGCTCTCGCGGTGGTGAAGCGATGCAGGTTTGGGACGCCATCGTGCTGGGGACCGGCGGGGTCGGCAGCGCCGCGCTGTATCACCTGGCAGCGCGGGGAGCCCGGGTTCTGGGGCTGGACGCCTTCGGCCCCGCCCATGCCCGAGGCAGCTCGCATGGCCAATCGCGGATTATTCGCCGGGCCTATTTCGAGCATCCCAATTACGTGCCCCTGGTCGAGCGGGCTCTGGCGCTTTGGCAGGCGCTGGAAACCGAAGCGGCGGCGCGGCTCTTCGAACCGGTGGGGCTGTTGCAGGTGGGCCCGGCCGAGGGCGCCGTGCTGGGCGGGGTGCGGGCCAGCGCCGAGCGACACGGCCTGACGATCGAATCGCTTTCGGCCACGCAGATCCAGCGCCGCTGGCCGGGTTTTCAGGTTCCGAACCGGTGGCAGGGGCTATTCGAGCCCGGCGCGGGGCTGCTCCGCGTGGAACGATGCGTGCTCGCCCATCTCGACGCCGCTCGGGCTCTCGGTGCTCGATTGCAAACCGGAGAAACGGCGCTCCACTGGCAGGGCACCGACCAGGGGGTCGAGGTTCGGACCGAACGCGACACCTACCATGCGCGAAGGCTGGTTATGGCCGCCGGGCCCTGGGCCGGGGGGCTACTGGCCGATTTGAACCTGGACCTGCGGGTGGTTCGCAAAACCCAGATCTGGTTTCGCGCCGCGGCACCCGAGTACCAGGCCTCGGCCGGCTTTCCGGCCTGGCTGTTCGAAACCGGCGACGGCGTGTATTACGGCTTTCCCGCCCTGGGCCGGCCCGAACTGAAGGCGGCCGAACATTCCGGGGGCGATCGGGTTGTCGACCCCGCGACGGTCGATCGGCAACTTCGGCCCGAGGAGGTGGCGCGCTTGGCGGCGTTTCTGTCTCGCTGCCTGCCCGGGGTCAGTTTCCAACCAATAGCCCACGCCGTCTGCCTGTACACGCTTTCGCCGGATGAACACTTCGTGATCGACCACCATCCGCGGTTGGCCCAGGTGGTGTTCGCGGCCGGCCTCTCGGGCCACGGCTTCAAGTTCGCCAGCGTGCTGGGCCAGGCCCTGGCCGAGATGGCACTCGAGGGGGGCACCCACCTCCCGATCGCGTTTCTAGGGTTGGGGCGTTTTGGGGCGTCGCCCGGCGAGAGCGACGTGTCTTGAGCAGCGCGGCTAGCGTTGCGGTGTTCCGTCGTGCCACGCTTCCGACTTGATGAGCTGGCCCTGTTCGTCCCACTCCTGAAACAAGCCCTGGGCGCGGCCGTAGTGATAGGTTACTTCGCGTGCTTTCTGCCCGTTGGGATGCCAGTGGGTGAAGAGGCCGTGCTTCTGGCCGCGCCACCAGGTTCCCTCCGAGCGAACCGCGCCATCGGGATACCAGACCGTAAGCCGTCCGTCGTTGAGCGTGGCGCCGTCGCTGGTTTGAATCACCTCGCGCCGCACGTGAAGCTGCCCGGCGGGGCCGCGCTCTTCCAGGGTTTGGCGCTGCTCGCGCGGCATTAGCCGCGTGGGTTCCGCCGCCGAGAAGGGGTTGGGTTTCCAGTACCCGACGCTGAGCAGCAGGATCGCGGCCGCCGAGACGGCCACCGAAAGCGTCAACGCGCGATTGCGAGTTGCCATTGGACCCGCGCCTTGGAAACGGCGCCCCCCAGACGATAAGTCGGCGGCATCGCGGCCCTCGATCGGCCAGCAATGCCTCCCCCTGGGCAAGAATAGCTTGCGAACCGAGCCGGCCCGCACCGGCCGCCGGCCCGACGCAATTCATGCTATCCGAATCGTGCACGAAAGCGGTCGAAAATGCGGGTGCCCGCCGGACCGAAGAGGCCCTAAATTCGGCCGTGGTGAGAGCCCCCCGCAAGTGGTGAATCGCGGGACCGCGCGGACCCGGGTTGGCGTCGCGGCCGGGAGCCTGCGCGCGGCGCCCGGGGCGCGTTAGTCCGTCAGCGATCGCCAGGCGGCGGGAAGGTATCGCAGGAGGTCGCTGGCCACGAGCGAAACCTGGCCTAGTTCGGCGGCGGCCAGATCGCCGGCCAGCCCGTGGACATGGGCGCCCAAATGCGCGGCATCGAGGGGTGGGCGCCCCTGGGCCAACAGGGCCGTGATGATGCCGGTGAGCACGTCCCCGGTTCCCCCGCTGGCCATGCCGGGGTTTCCCGTGGTGTTGCGAACCACCACCGCGCCATCGGTAATGATGGTGCGGTGCCCCTTGAGCACCAGCACCAGGCCGAACCGCTGGGCGAACCGGGTCGCCAGTTCGACACGCTCGGCGTCACCGTAATCGTGCCACGATCGGGGGGCCGGCGAGGCGGGGCCGGTACCCGAGTCCTGGGGAACCATCGACGCGGCACGGATCAGCCGCAGAAACTCGCCCGGATGGGGCGTGAACACTCTCGGGCCCAGGGGCCGCCTTAGGCTGGGCAATGGGTTGGCCAGGGCGTTGAGCGCGTCGGCATCGAAGAGGGCAGGGCGATCGAGCGTTTCGTACCATCGGGCTACCAGCTCATCGAGCTCGGCGGAGCGCCCCAGGCCCGGGCCCACCCCCACTGCCGTGGCCAGGCGGCACCGCTCGGCGACCGCCGCGGCTGCTGCGCCGGCGATGCGCCCGGCGTCGTCGTCGGGCAGACCGAAAGTGAGATAACTGGGATCGAAACCGGCGACCACATCCTGGCAGGACCGGGGCGTGGCGGCTTCAACCAGGCCCGCGCCACTGCGCAGCGCGCTCAGGGCGGCCAGTGCCGCGGCGCCGCTCATACCCTGGCTGCCACCGACAATCAGGGCCCGACCGTAGCTGCCCTTGTGGCTTTCGGCATCTCGTGGCAGCGGCAGTGGCAGGTCGTCGGGAAGCGGGGGCATCGGCGATTTCTCTTGGGTCTGGCCGGGCATCGCGGCGCCATCGCGTCAGCATCGAGACTATCACTTGGGGTCGCCTGAAACCAGTCGCGTGAGCGTGCGCCGGGCTCGAGCGGGAAATGGCACCGGGCGATCTGGCGCGGATGTCTCAGTTCGCGGATCGCACGGTGCGAGGCGGGTGCCGTGCTGTGAGGCCGGCCGTCGGAATGGTAGGTGACAGGCCGCGCCGACCTACCACCGTCCGCTGCGTGCCGTTCTCCCAACCCCTGTGCCCGGACCGGCGCGAGGGTTACGCTCCCGACCCCAGCGGCCCGATGGGCGCCGGCGGCACGCTGACCTCTTCTAATTTCGCTTCGTCCTCGACGAGTTTGCTCCAACGGTCTGTCAGGATCGGTCCGGCCACACAGGTAACCACGACCAGCACCAAAACGGCGTTGACCATTTCCGAATTGAGCATCCGGGCGCCGCTGGAATCGAGCGTTTGGTAACCGACGACCGCGGTGGCCAGCGTGGCGGCCATTTGGGGCATGGTCATGCTGAAAATCAGCTTCGCTTCGGCCAGCGAGTAAGAAAACAGCCGGCCCGCCAAGAGCGCGGCCGCCAGCTTGCCTACGACCAGCGCGGCCAACAGCCCCATCACCAGGCCGGGCTGCGAAATAAGCGTCTTGCCGAGTAGGGGCAGGTCGATCAGAAAACCCGTAGCCAGGAAAAAGGTGGGGATGAACAGCGAATTGGCCAGCACCTCGAGCTGCTCCACGGCGAACTTGCCGCGCACGGCCCGCTTGATGGCCAGCCCCGCCAGAAACGCCCCCACAATGCCTTCCAGCTCGATCCATTGTGCGAGCTGCGCCGCCACGGCCAACAGAAGCAACAGGATGCAGACCCGCGATTCCGGCGAGTCGCCGAATCGGACGATCATTTTACGGGCCAATTTGCTCAGGCCGAATAGAACGACCGGAACGTAGATCGCCAGTTCGACCAGCTCGAGGATCAGCAGCGACCAGCTAAACCCCCGCTGATAGACGGATACGGCCAGGGCCAAGACGAGCATCGAGGCGATATCGGTCAGGATCGTCGCCCCCACCGAAACCAGCACCGATTCGCGATCGAGCAGCCTCCGGCGAGCCAGAATGGAATGGGCCAAGAGCGTGTGCGACGCCACGATCGCACCGACCAGTGAACTGGCTGGCCAGCCGTAGCCCAGCAATCGGCCCAGCAGCAGGGCGCCGGCAAACGGCAGGGCAAAGGTAAGCGCGCCGAAGGTAATCGCCTTGCCGCGCGACCGGCTGAATTCTTCCAGGTCGACTTCAAAGCCCACAAAGAACATGAACAGTAGCTTGCCGAGTTCTGACCAGACGGCGATGGTTTCGCTGTCGGAGCGGAGCACGCCCGTTAGTCCCGGACCCAAAACTACGCCCGACAGCAAGTACCCTAGCACGCCGGGCAGGCGGAAGCGCTCCATCAGCCGCGGCAGGAATAGCACGCAAGCCAGACCAATAGCCAATCGGGTGAGCAGCGAGAGGTGGTCGTGCATGGCGTTGAGAGTCGAGTGAATCGGCGCCCGTAAATAAAGAAATGGGCCGGCGGCCAGGCGGCTCGAAGGCAGCAGCGCCGAGCGGGGTGGTCGCCGGTCCACTTGGTGGGGAGTGTTCGCCCCGCGCAGCGCCCGACGTCGACGCGTCTAGCCGGCCTCCCAGCGTCGGTGGGCAATCAGGCCGGCCAGGTAGCCCCCTTTGAATCCCGCGTTGATGTTGACCACGCTCACGTTCGAAGCGCAGCTCGAGAGCATGCCGAGTAGCGCGGTCAGGCCATGAAAATTCACGCCGTAGCCCACACTGGTCGGCACGCCGATCACGGGGCAGGGCACATAGCCCCCCACTACGCTGGGAAGCGCGGCTTCCATGCCGGCCACCACCACAACCACGTCGGCGTGCTGAAAGCGGTGCAGTTGGGCCGGCAGGCGATGCGGGCCCGCCACGCCCACGTCTTGGATCAAATCGGTGCGCACCCCCATCCAATCGAGCGTTTCTCGGGCTTCCTCGGCCACCGGCAAATCGGTCGTGCCCGCGGTAATAACGGCCACGAACCCCCGTGAGCTGGTCGAGGAGCGGGCCGGTACCTGGCTGCTGGTAACCCGGAGCGTGCGGGCCAGCGGGTTGTAGCGGGCGGTGGGAAATTCGGCCGAAAGCGCGGTGGCCATCTCGGGCTCGACCCGGGTGGCCAATACCTCGGGTTCGTGCTGGAGCAGCGTTGCTAGAATCTGGCGTAGGGCCTCGAGCGATTTACCCTCGCCATAAACCACCTCGGCAAAGCCGCAGCGGTTTCGCCGGTCGAGATCGAGCTGGGCCAGGCCCAGGTCGGCCGTTAACGGCCGGGGAGGGCGGTTCGCCAACAGCTCGACGAAGCGAGCAATGGGCAGTTGCCCCTCAAGCAGTTGCCGCGCCAGTTCCGAGATTTCCGCGGGGGTCATGGCAATGGATGGTACCGCCCGGCGCGGGTCGGCGACAGCCCGGGCCGCGAGGGCGCCAGGTGTTCACCATGCCCGGCTGACCCCGGAGCGAACTGGCCGCCGAGCCGCCGCCGGCGAGTTCCTCCCGCCCGGCTTGCGCAGTCCGGTGTTAGACTCGCAGCGTGAGGAAATCGTCGGCCGGAGCCGGGCAACCGCCGGCTAGGTGTTCGGCCATCCGCCGCGCGGCTGCGTCGCCGTCTTGGCGAGCCAGACAGGAGACGATCTCTTGGTGGTCGGCCACGACTTGGGCCGGGTCCATTTCGCTGGGCTGGGTATTCCACAGCGCCATGGCGTGAGCCATGAAACCCTCGATCGTGGCGGCCAGCAGGGTGTTGCCCGAGAGCTGGGCCAGGCGGATATGGAACTGCAAATCGTGCTGGCGACAGGCCGAGGGATCGGCCAAGCGCTGGCGAACGCGGGCCAATTCGCGATCGAGCGAGGCGATTTCATTCGAAGTGATGCGCTGAGCCGCCAGGCGAACCAGACCCGGTTCGACCAGCAGCCGGGCCTCGGCCAACTCGGCCGGGGTGGGGTCGTCGCTGAGCGTACCGGGGGCGTCGGCCAGCACATCGAGGAAGTTGCCCTGCAGGAAGGTGCCGCCGCCTTGCACGCGCTTCAGGGCGCCCCGCTCGCTGAGCCAATCCAGGGCGTTGCGCAGCGACGGCCGGCTGACGCGCAGACGGATCGCCAAATCGCGTTCGGGGGGGAGCCGGTCGTTTTCCGACAATCCGTGCGTAATCACGTACTGGCGCAATTGGTCGAGAATCAAGGTGGTCAGGTTAGCCCGCCGGACCGGAGTCGGGCTCGGCAGCGAATGACGCAAGGCGTGGCTCAAGGCGACAAGCCCCCTTCCCGAGGTGAACCGAATTGGTTTGGCCTGGGACCCCTGGGTGAGCCGGGCCCTGGCCTGGGCCATGCCGCGCCACATGGGGCGAAGCCGGCATGGCCGATCATGTTGGATTTCGCAGGCAATCTCCCCCACCGCCAAGCGGAGTGGGGCGATGACCACCCAGTGCTGTTCGACGTGGATACTGTCGATTCTAATTCGCGCTCCGCCGTCGTCCATAGAAAGTTCTACCCGGAAGGAATACGAATTGAATTGGCGGCAAAAAAGACCTAATTTGGCCCCGGTTTCCGCCTTGGGAGCCCCCCGGCCTGATTGGACTGCCGGGCCCGGGGACGACAAAAGAGGGGGTCGTCCGCGGCTTTCGTTCGACCAATCAGGCCCCTTTTTTGCTCCAGCGGTGAAATGGGGTGTGCGGCCGTGGCTGGCCCCCGCCTGGGATTCGTGGTTTGTTACCGCCGGTTGCCTGGCGGGCGGGTTGCCGCTGCCCGGGGCCGACGCACTCGGTTTACCCTCTTCGGTGCCACCAGGGATTTTGCTCGATGAGTGATATCGCCGCCCGTCGACAGCGTTTGCGGCGCTCGTTTCGCGCGCTGGGAATCGACGCCCTTTTGGTAACGCGTGCGACCAATGTCAGCTATCTGAGCGGCTTTACGGGCGACGATAGTTTTCTGCTCGTTTCCCGCGATCGGCAGTGGCTGCTTAGCGACCCGCGGTACGCCACCCAGCTGGTCCAGGAGTGTCCCGATGTCGAGCTGGTAATTCGTGCCCCCGGCGAAACGCTGATCACGGTTTTGGCCCAGACGGTGGCCTCGGCCCGGCTGGGGCGCCTGGGCCTGGAAGCCGATTGGGTCACCCTGGCCCAGTTTCAACAGCTTGAGCAGGCCTTGTCGCGGACCCATCTGGCGTCGACCACCGGCTTGGTCGAGGGGTTGCGCGAAATCAAGGACCGCGACGAAATCGCCACCATCCGACGCGCCATTCGAGTCGCCCAGCGAGCTTTCGAGGTGTTGCGGGCCACCTTGCAGCGCGACCAGACCGAGAAAGAGGTAGCCGACGCGCTCGAGCACCAGGTTCGCCGGCTGGGGGGCCAGGGGACGAGTTTCCCGCCGATCATCGCGGCCGGTCCCCGGTCAGCGCTACCCCATGCCCGGCCAACAACGGCCCCGATCGGCGACGCCGAGTTGGTTCTGGTCGATTGGGGTGCCACGGTCGACCACTATCGGAGCGACTTGACGAGGGTTTTGGCCACCGCTAAGATTTCGCCGAAACTCGAAAGAGTGTATGGAGTTGTGGCGGAAGCAAGGGCCCAGGCCGTGGCCGCGATCCGTCCGGGCGCCACGGGGCACGAGGTGGACCAAGCTGCCCGGGAAGTGATCGAGAAGGCTGGTTACGGCAAGAACTTCGGACACGGACTGGGTCACGGAATCGGCTGGGACATTCACGAAGGACCCCGGCTGGCAAAGAACCAGCACCGACCGTTACGGTCGGGAATGGTGGTAACCGTCGAGCCGGGCATCTATCTGCCTGGCTGGGGCGGGGTTAGGATCGAGGACGACGTGCTTGTGACGCGTGACGGTCACGAGGTGCTTAGCCACTTGCCGTTGGCCCTGGAAGAGATGGTCGTCGAGCTTGAGCGGTAGTTTGGCGGCGCCGGCCGGCTCGATGGTTTGGCCCCGATGGGGAACCACAGCCGAGGTCCGCCCAGCGTTCGTGCAGTAAATTGAGAATCGCTGCCGACGGGCCTTGCCGCTGGCCAACCTCGTCTCCCGGGGTGGTGGCGGCCCGAGGCCGCACGTTGGCCAGTCGCCAGATAACCAGGAAACCCAATCGTCGTGAAGAAATCGAGTCGGAAGACAAACGCCGGTTCGGGAGCCAGTGGCTCGGCTAAGGCGTTTCGCGACCAGTCGCAGGAATCGATCAGCATGAGTGAGGCTGCCGCCGAGGAATGGGCCGCACAGTTGGCCCAAGTGCGCCAACTCGCCGAATTGATGAAGGAATTCGGACTGACGGAAGTGGTGTTGGAAAGCGGGCAGACGACGCTGGCCGTGACCCGCCAGGGTGAGAGCGTGGCTGTGGCCACGCCGGCATCGGCCCCGGTGGTGGCTCACGTGCCGCTGGCCGCGCCCGCTGCCCCGCCCGCCGCGCCCTCGGCCGCCGAACAGGACCACCTGCACGTGGTGCGCAGCCCGATGGTGGGCACCTTTTACGCTTCGAGCAGCCCCGAGGCGCCGTCGTTCGTCAAGGTGGGGGACCACATCGGCCCCGAGACCACGGTTTGCATTGTCGAGGCGATGAAGGTGTTCAACGAGATACCGGCCGAGGTGGCGGGCAAGGTCGTGGCCGTGCTGGTCGAAAACGGCGAGCCGGTGGAATACGGGCAGCCTCTGTTCAAGGTCGACACCCGCGTCTAACCGTGGGATGTTCAGTCCGGAAGGGGGGAACCCGCCCAGGGGCGGTAACCCTCCGAATCGCCCCGATCCGGCCCGCGCCCCCTGCGCTGGGACCGGAGAGTTGCCAAGCGGTCGGTTGCCAGGCCACCCCAGTGAGTTGAGCATGTTCAAGCGGATCTTGGTTGCCAATCGCGGTGAGGTGGCATTGCGTGTGATTCGCGCATGTCGCGAAATGGGCATCGAAACCGTGGCCATCTTCAGCGAGGCCGACCGGGGCTCGCAGTACCTGGCCTTGGCCGACGAGGCCTATTGCGTGGGCCCCGCCAAGTCGTCGGAAAGCTATTTGAAGATCGACCGGGTCATCAGCGTGGCCGAGATCGGCAATGTACAGGCGGTGCATCCGGGCTACGGCTTTCTCTCGGAAAACGCTCATTTCGCCGAGGTTTGTCGGACCTGCAACATTGAGTTCATTGGCCCCACGCCCGAGGCCATGGTTCGCCTGGGCGACAAGAACGAAGCCCGCAAGCTGGCCCGCCAGGCCGACGTGCCGGTGGTGCCGGGCAGCCCGGGGCTGCTGACCACCGAGGCCGAAGCCGTGGCCGTGGCTCGTGAAATCGGTTTTCCCGTGCTCATCAAGGCCACCGCCGGGGGGGGCGGCAAGGGAATGCGGGTAGCGGCCAACGAACTGGTGCTCAAGAGCGCGTTTCAACAGGCCCAGACCGAGGCGGAGGCCGCCTTCGGCAACCCGAGCGTGTACTTGGAGAAGTACGTCGAGAACCCGCGGCACATCGAAGTGCAGATTCTGGCCGACCATCATGGCCATGTGCTGCACCTGTGGGAGCGCGACTGCACCATGCAGCGCCGCCATCAGAAGTTGATCGAGGAGAGCCCCGCCCCGTTTTTGGCCCCGGAAACCCGCCAGGCCATGTGCCAGGCGGCGGTGCGGCTGGTTCAGTCGGCCGGTTATACCAACGCCGGCACCGTCGAGTTCATCGCCGACCGGCACGGCAACTTCTACTTCATCGAAGTCAATGCCCGTATTCAGGTCGAACACCCGGTGAGCGAACTGGTGACCGGAATCGACCTGATCAAATGGCAGATTCGCATCGCGGCGGGCGAGGCGCTCGATTTTACCCAAGAGCAGGTGCGGCAAGACGGGGTGGCAATCGAGTGCCGCATCAACGCCGAAAACCCCTGGAAGAAGTTTCAACCTTCGCCCGGCACCATTCGGCAGTTGTACGTGCCAGGGGGGCGCGGCGTCCGGTGGGATTCGCACGCCCACGCGGGCTATGTGGTTCCCCCGCATTACGACTCGATGATCGGCAAGTTAATTGTGCACCAGGCGACCCGCCGGGAAGCCATTGCCTGCATGCAGCGGGCCCTGGCCGAACTGCGGATCGAGGGCATTCACACAACGGTGCCGCTGCAGCAAGAGATTCTGCGCAATTCGGCGTTCATCGCCGGCGAGGTCGATACCACTTTCATCGAGCGCACTTGGACCGCAGGCCCCCCCGTGCCGGGCAAGTAGCCGCGGCGCCGTCCGGGCGGTGGTCCCCCCCTGAGGGCCCACGATGACGCCGCGGGTGGCCGTGGGCCTCTTCGCCGCTTGGAATCTGCCCGGTAAACTGGGCGTCGCTGGCTTCGGCCCTCTCCCGACTTGCTGCGTGCCGTAGGACGGCCGCCACGGGCTTGAAGCCCCCGCCTAGGAACGAACGGATGTCGACTTCGCTCTCGGGCCCTCGCCGGCCGATCTCCAATTTTCGCCGGGTGGCCATCTTGTTTGCCGGCGGCCCGGCCCCCGCGGCCAACGCCGTGATCTCGACCGCGGCCGCCTCGTTTCTGAAAAACGGGATCCACGTGCTGGGAATACTGAACGGCTATTCCCGGCTCATGGCGACCACACCCGAGCGTCCGCCGGTTTTGGGGCGCGACTACATCGACATCGACCATCGCACCCTCCGCCGCACCCGCAATACCCAGGGTATTCTGATCGGTACGGCCCGGGCCAACCCGGGGAAGTATGTTTCGCACCCCGACCATCTCTCCGACCCCCAGCGGACCGCGCCGCTGCACGTGGTGCACCAGGCGCTGAGCCTGTTGCAGGTCGATGCCCTGATTTCGATTGGCGGCGACGACACCCTGAAGACCGCCAACAAGTTCATGCTGTTTCAGGAGCATTTGCCCGCCGGCAGCCACCGAATTCCCGTGGTTCACATTCCCAAGACGATCGACAACGACTACATGGGAATCGATTTCACGTTCGGCTACTTCACGGCGGTCGATACGCTGGCCACCGAGGTCCGCAATCTGCTGGCCGACGCCGAGGCGACGGGCAGCTACTTTCTCTGTGAAACGATGGGCCGCAGCGCCGGCTGGCTGGCCTATGGCGTGGCCATCGCAGGCGAGGCCAGCCTGGTGATTAGCGTCGAGGACATCACCGGCCGCTACGCCGCGGTCGAAGAGTCGGTCGACCCGGTCAGCGGCGACCGCCGCGAGCGAAACGTGATGAAGCTCGACGAAGTGGTCCGCCGTGTCGTGGCCACGATCGTGGCCCGGGAAACCGAGGGGAAAGAGTTTGGCGTTATCATTCTGGCCGAGGGGTTGGCCGAGTACTTGCCGGACAGCTTTCTCGAGGGGATCGGGCGCGACGAGCACGGACACATCGCCATTTCCAAGGTAAACCTGGGAGGCATCTTCAGCCGCAAGGTGGCCGAAGAGTACGAACGGCAGACCCGCCGCAAGAAGCGGATTACCGGGCTGCAATTGGGCTATGAATCGCGCTGTGCTCGGCCGCACGCCTTCGACGTCATGCTGGGGAGCCAGCTTGGCGTGGGGGCCTACCGGGCGCTGGTCGAGAAGCGGCTCAACGGGGTCATGATTTCGGTCTCGGGCCAGTTGGAACTGAACTACGTACCGTTCCAGCAACTGGTGAACCAGGAGACGCTGGTTACCCATGTGCGCTACGTGAAGCCCGACTCCGATTTCCACCAGTTGGCCCGGTTTCTCGAGACCTACGTCACCGAGAAATAGGCGATGCCTGGCGCTCGATGCGAGCTGCGAACCTGGCGAGCTTGGTCTTCCGCCAACGCACCCGACGGAGCTTATCGACCGGGCGGTTTGGTCAGTTCAAAGGTATCGAAGAGCTGGCCGTCGATGTCGTAGGCCTTGAGCTGAATCGAGCGGTCGTGAATGGTCACGTAGCAGTAGTGGTAGGCCCGCTTGAAGTGCAGGCTGAACCAGGACCGCTGCGGGGCCGCCTGCTCTAGGTGCCCGCCCCCTCCGCCGCTGGTGATGTAGCGCACCCCCTTTTCCTGGTTGATCGTCATCTGGTAGATGGGCCAGGTGCGTTCGTACAGGTGAATGTGCCCATTCCAGGCGATGTCGACCCCGTACTTTTCGTAGAGCGGGGTGAGCTTTCGGGCATTCGGATCGCCCCAGGTATACACCTCGGGGCCTTCGCCTTCCTCGCCCTTGACGTGGTCGCCGTAGTCGTTTTCGTCGGAACTGAAGCAAGGATGGTGATGACAGGTGAACTTCCAAGTGGCCTTGGAACTGGCCAACTCGCGCTCGAGCCATTGATACTGCTCGCTGTCGGGGTCCAGCGGCTTATTGCTGTCGATCATGAAAAACTGGCTGTTGCCGTAGTGAAACGTGTAGTAGTACTCCGGCGCCGGCAGCGAAAAGTAGTCGTAATACCAGTGCGAATTCTGCTCGTGGTTCCCGATCACCGGGAACATGGGAACCCGGCTGCTGAGCGTTGAAATGGGCACGAGCAGGTCCCCGATCCACTGGTTCTTGGCGTGCCCGTTGTCGACCGTGTCGCCGCAGTG
Source organism: uncultured Pirellulales bacterium (assembly GCA_964399535.1). Taxonomy (GTDB): domain Bacteria; phylum Planctomycetota; class Planctomycetia; order Pirellulales; family CAYNRE01; genus CAYNRE01. The sequence continues at coordinate 70,844 of CAYNRE010000027.1, forward strand.
CAGCAGGAAGTTGGGCCGCAGGGCGTAGGCCCCCTCGGCACACTTCTTGGTCACCTGGGGGTTGCGCTGCGTGTCGCCGATCACCGTGAAGGCCCAGGGCATCTCCGGGGGCGGCGCCGTTTGCAGCGAGAACATCGGGCTCACCACCTGCGCGCCCGCCTCGTCGGTTGCGGTTACTCGGTAGAAGTACGAGGTATGGGGTTTGAGCCCGGTGAGTTGCACCTCGCCGATCAGCCGCGACTCGGCCGCTTCGGCCGCCTGGGCCAGGGGTGGGTTCTCGCCGTACTCCACGCGCAACTTAGTCGGCCGGTTGGTTTCGGCCATGACGACCATGCTGGTTTGCGTGCCGAACTGCAGGTAAGGGGGTACCAGGAACGAGAGCGCCTCGTCTTCCGGGGCAAAGTTGACCAGGTTGGCGTTTTTCAGCGCGACCGCCTCGATCTCGTCGGCCGCCAGCGCCCGGTCATAGGTTTTCACCTCGAAAATGGCGCCTTCGAGCGGGGCCCGGGTGGGGCCATCGACCCAAGCGCCAAGCGTGTAGGGAGCCTGCTCGGGATAGACGATGTCGCCTGCCTCGGCCTGCGACTCGGCCTGGCAGTTGCCGTTGAGGTAAAGCTTCATTTGCGCGCCATCGTAGGTGGCAACCAGATAGTACCAGCGGTGCGGCGCGATCGGGGTTTGGCTGGTGATCCAAGTTCGCTGTTGGTCCCCCGGCTGCTTGGCGGTGCCTGCGGCGGAAAGGCCAAAGCAAAACTTTCCATCGCGGCAGCCCAAGAGCCAACCTTCTTGGCTCGCCTGGGTGTCATGAAACAGCCCCGCGACCCCGGCCTGTTGAGAAGCGTCGTTCACCAGCACCCAGGCGGCCACGGTCAGCGCGCGGCGGGGTAGGGCATCGGCCGCGTCGGCCGGCGACGAAGCCAGGGTGAGCCAGGCCGACTTGCCGTCGAGCACAAAGGCCTCGGTCGGCCCCACCGTGTCGACATAGGTGGTCCCCTCGACCTGCGCGATCAGGGCATGGTTCAAATCGGCCAGCGCGCCGTTGCGAATGGCGTGCACGCCAGGGGCGAAATGCGAGAGTAGCCCCACTTCGTGAATGTCGGGGTGTGCCCAAGCGTCGGCCGTCCAACCGCAGCAAGCCAGCAACCCGGTCAGCCAAATCAATCGTCCCCAGCGCGGCATGTCGAAAACTCCTGGTTGTTCCCGTTGCGTAGCACCCACCATGTCCAGCGCGGCCAGCGGGACGGCAGCGCCCAAAACCCGCTGCGCGCAAGCGCCCGACCACCGTAGCGCTCCTGGGCCCGAGGCCGCTATGGTACCCTCAAGTCCCTCGGGCCGCGAACGCCGCGGCGGTAACCCCGCCGCGCGCGCCGCAGGGTTCACGGAATCTTCTTGAACGACCCTGTTCGCGGGCCGGCAGGTGCGGCGGGCCAGTGGTCGCTCGGTTGTCGAATCCTGTCGTGCTCTACAGAAAAGAGTCGGCGGGGCGCGCGCTGGCGATGGAATCGATCGCCACGCGTTTCTCGCCCGCACGGTTGCGAACGGGCCCGCCCAGGGTTTCTAATTCAGCCAATGCCAGTGGGGTTTGCTCGCAGCAATCTATTCGTTCTTGGTGTGACGCGGCCGGTCGTGTCGCGAGGAGGTGTGATCGTGGCAGGGTCTTTCCCATCGCTGGGCGGCGCGTGCGGGAGCTTACTTCAGGGCCAATCCCCCCGGTGGGGCCGCGGTGCCGGCCGCCTGGGCTTAGCAGTTCTGATTCTCGGAGCCGCGGCGAGGCCCGCCGCTTGGACGGCCGAGCCCGCGGACCCCGCAGCGGCGGCATCTGACTCGCTCCCCCCCTTAGGTTCGTTTCATCGAGCGGTGCAAACCGATTCCCCCGAAGCCCAGCGGGCCTTCGACCAAGGTTTGGCGCTGCTGTATGGCTTCAATCACGACGAGTCGATTCGGGCGTTTGAGCGGGCCACGCTGCACGATCCCGAGTGCGCCGCGGCGTGGTGGGGCATCGCCCTGGCCAGTTGTCCGCACATCAACCAAACCGAGGTTCCACCCGAGCAGATTGCCCGGGGCGCGGCGGCCCTGGCCCGAGCGCAGCAGTACGCGGCGCGGGCCAAGCCCGTGCAGCAGGCGTTGATCGCCGCGCTCAGCCAGCGGTATGCCGACCCCATGCCGGCAGACCGGGCACCGCTCGACCGGGCCTATGCCGAGGCGATGCGAGGCGTTTGGGCCGATCACCGCGACGACGTCGACGTGGGGGTGTTGTTTGCCGAAGCGCTCATGAATTTGCGCCCTTGGGATCTTTGGTCGCCAGAGGGGGAGCCGCGTCCCGAAACGCCTGAGATCATCGCCACGCTCGAGGCGGTGCTCGAGCGCGATCCCTGGCATCCGCAGGCGCTCCATTTATACATTCACGCGGTCGAGGCCTCGCCGCAGCCCGATCGCGCGGTGAGCGAGGCCGATCGCTTGCGGCGCCGGATGCCGGGGTTGGGGCACCTGGTCCACATGCCCTCGCACATCGACGTAAGGGTGGGCAACTGGGCCGCGGCCGTGGCCACGAACGAGCAGGCCGTGGCCGCCGATTCGCGGTACTTGCAAGGTGCCTCCCAACCGCCCCAGTTCTACCGGGTGTACATGGCCCACAATCACCACCTCTTGGCGTTTGCGGCCATGATGCGGGGCCAGAGCAGTTTGGCCACGAGCGCCATCGAGGCCATGGCGGGCCAATTCCCCGCGGAGTTTGCCGAGCAAAACCCCGACCGGGTCGACGGTTACTTGAGCATGCCCTGGGAGGTGTGGACCCGCTTCGGCAAGTGGGACACGATCCTCGCCGCGCCCGAGCCCCCCAGGTACCTGCCGATTTCGCGGGCCATGCGTCACGCGGCCCGGGGACTCGCCCACGCGGCCCAGAATCGGGTGCCCGAAGCCCAGGCCGAGCAGGCCGCCTTCCTGGCGGCCCGCAAGCGAGTTCCGCCGACCTTCCGGGTTGGCAACAGCCCCGCGTCGTGGGTGCTCGACGTGGCCGAACACCTGCTGGCCGGCGAGGTGCTTTACCGATCGGGCAAGGCCGAAGAGGCCTTTGACGAGCTGCGCCAGGCCGTGACCGCGGAAGATCGCCTGGTGTACGACGAACCGCCCGATTGGATTCAGCCCGTGCGCCACGCGCTGGGGGCCACGCTGCTCGACGCCGGCCGGGCGGCGGAGGCCGAACAGGTGTATCAGGCAGACCTGCTGCGGCATCCGCACAATGGCTGGTCGCTGCTGGGATTGAGCGAGTCGCTCAAGGCACTTGGCCGAGCTGACGAGGCTCGGCTGGCCCGCGAGGCTTTTCAGCGGGCCTGGCGCGACGCCGACGTGGAAATCGGGACGAGCTGTTTCTGCCAAGAGGCCCAGCAGGCGTCGGCGCGGTAAGCCTGAACGTCGCCTGTGCGGCCGAGCGGTGCCCGCCGGCTGGCCGCGGCTAATAGGCCCACTCGCTGGGCGGAGCGGGGGGAAGGTCGTCGTTGGGTTCCTCGGCGGGGGGCGGTTGAGCCCACAGGGGCATCAGCACGGCCCCGGCCACGAAGCCGCCCACGTGGGCCCACCAGGCCACGCCGCCCGACATTTGCGCCGCTGCCCCGAGCGCCTGCTGAGCAGAGACCAACTGGCCGATGAACCAGACCCCCAGCACGATCAGAGCCGGCACGTCGAGCAAGGTGACAAACACCACCAGGAAAACCAGGGTGCGAATCCGGGCGTGGGGAAAGGTTACGGCATAGGCCCCCAGCACGGCGGCCACGGCCCCGCTGGCGCCGATGACCGGCACGGTGCTTTGGGGCCCGGTCCACCAATGGCAAAGGCTCGCGAACATGCCTCCCAAGAGATAGAAGGCCGCATAGCGGTAATGGCCGAGCCGATCTTCGACATTGTTCCCGAAGATCCAGAGAAACCACATGTTGCCCACCAGGTGGCTCCAGCCTCCGTGGAGAAACATGCAGGTAATCAGCGAGGTGAGCACCGCTTTCCAACTGGTGGGCACCTGGTAGCGCTGTTTCACCTGGACCACGATTGGCAGGTGGCGGTACTGGGCCAAGCGCTGGGTTTCGACCACGACCGGCTGGTCTTTGCCCAATTGAGTGAACCGGGCCGGAATGAACCCCAGTTGCAGCGTGCGCTCGAAACGATCCTGATTCGAGCGGGCCTGAAACCAGACCAGGGCCATCAGGTTGATTACGATCAGGGCGATGGTTACGTAGGGCCAGTGCCGGGCACGGTTCAAGTCGTATAGAGGGAAAAACATCGCGTGTCGGGGCTTTGCGAAATCCGCCCGCCCGGGCGGTCATGGGGGATTGGGGGGGTACGACCCTTAGCGAGCCAGGCTCGAGGGGGGAACGGCATCGGCGGGTAAGGCCACTCCGCGGATCTCTCCCTCGCAGACCAGGTTGCCCGACACGAACTCTTGGAACTCGCAGACCACGAGCAGGTTGGGCCGGCACTTGAGCAGCCGGGCCACGATCACGAGCCGATCGCCGGGGCGGACGACGTCGCGAAAGCGGATTTCGTCCAGCCCCCCCAGGCCCACCGTACAATCGCTCATCAGTTTATACTTCGACGCGAAATAGCTGCACATCTGCGCCGCTGCTTCGCACATAACTACCCCGGGCATCACCGCGATGGTGGGCATGTGCCCCCGGACCCAGAATTCGTCAGGGCCCAGGTCTTTGTATCCGGCGCAAAGGTAGCGCTCGCCGTCCTCGAGGCAAATCGCCGTGAGCTGTTCCATTTCGAACCGCTGCTGGTTGTAACGGCGAATTTCGCTGAGGTCGGCTACGACCCGGCTGGTGTCGATCTCATTGGGATCGAGGATCCATGGTTTGGCCGCCATTGATTCCTCCTGACTCGATCCTCGGGTGACGGTTGACCAATTACTGGGTTTCGTGCAGCCGGCCGTGGGCACCGAGCCGTTGGGCGATCTCGCCCCGGGGAAGTGCCCCGAGGGGCAGGCCGGCGCCGGCCGCCGAGCGGGCACCGCGGTTCAGGTTGTCGGGTTGCCTCAGGGCAGGGGGGCCTCGCCCGCCAGCAGGCCTTTGCCTTCGCGCACCGGTTGCGACTTGAACTTACCCCACATCGCATACAGGTTTTTGAGCGCCTGGTTCATCATCAGCTCGCCAGCCCCCAATTCGACTGGCGAAACCTGGGAGTCGGCGCCGTAGCCCCCCTCGCTGGCCGCTTCGATGGTGGGAAAGTACATGCTATGACCGTTGGCGTAGCCGAAGAAAAACGTGTGAGGCAGGTAGCTCCGCTGCCGCAGCCGCACGGCATGGTTCGAGAAGAACTCGCCCGAGCCCGAGACCAGAGCAATCTCCCGGTTGAGCAGCACCGTGTTCAGCTCGGCCGGCACGCCCCCCCGGAACTCTTCCTGGAAATTGCGAACCAGTTCGGGGAAGAAGGCCCGGCTAAAGGCGGCCATGATCCAAGAGTTGGCGAAGTCGATGCGCGAGCCAAACAGGTAGCGATCGACCTGGCCCTGAATCTGCGGGTGCTCGGGCACTTTGGTTTCGATGGCGCGGGCCATTTCCAGTACCTGGTCGGCCATGTGCTGACCGAACTGCTCTGGACCGCTGACGCCGGGGGGCGAGTTGGGGCTCATGTCGCCGGCCGCCCCCTGCATGAAGACGCACTTGGTCTGCATTTCGCTCTCCACGCGCCCCTTCATATAGCCGGGCCAATCGGCCGAGAACCGCAGGTCGGCTTCGTTGGTCATCACCGGGTGGGCGGCGAAATTGACCAGCACGGCCAGAGGCTTACCCTCTGCGTCATCGAAGCGAATGACTTGCAGGGCGGGGTCCGTGGTCTTGGGCTCGCGCTTGGTGTGCCGATTCCGGTTCAAGGTCGTGTCGCGGCTGGCGACGCCCAAGCGGGCTGGCTGCCGCCGGCTGTCGGCCTCGAGAATGGTTTCCACGAGCGCGGTGGGGAGTGCCTTGGAGTAGGCCACGGCGGCGTCGAAGGCCCCCTTGCCGAACCCGGCCCGATCGGTGAGCTCGATCACGGGGCCGTGGTGCGAGTGGCTACCGCTGATGATGACCTGCGAGATTCCGGCCTTTTCCTCCAGCATCTGGCGGATGTCGGCCATCATCGCCAGGGTGGGCCCGCGGCCCAGGTCGGTGCCGACTATCGCCAGCTTGTCGTTGCCCGCCGAAAGCACGATGGCCTTGATCCAGAGCGAGTCGATGGCCCCCTGCGACAGAGCGGCATGCCGCGCCCCGTAGCCCCACATGGGCATGGGCGCGGTCGGCGTAATATCGCGCTCGGCAAAGCCCGCCTGTAGCACCACCGGGTCGGCGGCGCTGCAGGGCGAACGGCCGCCCTGGTAAACCAATGCTCCGCAGCAAAACCCCAAGAACCAGGCTGTGAGCCGAGATCGCTCCCTAGCGGGGAGTGCGCCACGGCGGAAGTGGAAGCGGGCCAGCATTCGATTCGATCCTCGCGCAAAAGGAGGGTTGGTTCCTGGTCTGCACCGCGGCCGCACATCTCCCGAGAGGCAGCCCGCGCACGCGACCGGCCGAAGTGGGCCGGCCGGGGGTAAGCCCATATTTTGGCTTGGCGGTCGCTCGCGGGAAACCCGCTGCCGGGAAATTTACCCGAACCACCCCTGCCAGGGGCAAGCCGAGTAGCTGCGAGCAAGGCCCCACCTTACTGCGCCGGCGGGTCGGCAAGCACGAGCGTCACGGTAACCGTGCCCAGCATTCCCAGGCGGTCCGCCATCGCGCAGCGAGTGTGGCCGATGCCGTGTTCGAGCCAGGTGCTGGCCGGTGCCATTCGAACCCAGCGATCGACCGGCGCGCGGGCCAGGTAAACCGTCAGGTCGGCATTGGGAAACAACGTGGTGTGCGGCGCCGGCGAGAGCGGTGCGCCCAGCGCGTTGCCGTAGTCGGCCGCCGCCGCCGCGGCCGCCGCGGTCGAAAGCGGTACGCCAGGCACCAAATCGGCCGTAACCCGAATCCAGGCGTCGGTCGCTTGCGGGCTGGAGAACCCTTCGGGCGATCGGGTACGAATTTCGCTGGCCAGCACGGCAAACGGTGCCCGGGAGAATTTCAAGGGGTGGAAATCCTCGGGGTGGTCGGTCGGCGGAATCAGTTCCGCGCCGGTGCCCTCGAGCCGGGGTAGCACGACCGGGTTGATCGTCGTCCGCTGCACCGTGGCCAAGGCCACGCTTTGGCCCCCCGCGACAACCTCGATTTCAATCAGATTTACGCGGCGCCCCGACTTCAGTAGCCGGCTTCGTACCTCGAGCGGCCGTGTCGGCACCGGGCGGACCAAGTCCAGCGTGAGCCGGCTGGTAACCAGGTGATCGCCCGGCAGGATTTCCTCGGCCACGGAGACGCAGAGGGCGGCAACCGGGCCGCCGTGCATGGCTTCGGGCGACCAGGGGCCCACGGTCGAAGGCTGGGGATACCAGGTCGATCCTTCGCGGTGAAACAGGGGGGCAGGCGCGGGGGCGTTCATCGGTGGAGCGGGTAGGCCATGGTAAGGGCCGCGGCCACGCGCGGCGAACCACCAGTGTAGAAGGTGCCGCTGCGCCTTCCAAGGCGCGCCGAGCAGGAGTGTGCCCGCACTTGCCCGGCGCCCTAGGCCGCGTTGCGGCGCGGATCGGCCGACGGTGTTTCCAGGCCGCGCCGGGCCCGCGGCGGGCGATCCTCGAATCCACTCGATGGCTGTGCCGCCGGTGAGCCGAAGAGCCAGTCTCGCCACCGCCGCCAGAGTGGGTGCCGCATTTGGTCGAGGAATTGCGCGCACCGCTGCAGAGGATGCTCCCAGGTCTTCAACCGGGCTAAGAGCATTTCGGCCGCCATCCGGGCGGCGGTGATCTCGGTCGCCAGTTCGGCCCGGCCGATCAGGTTCTCGGAGCGGTCGAGCTGCGATTCGGTGCGGTGCGTTTCCAGGGCATCGGCCAATCGGGCAACGCGCGCTGCCAGTTCCACGTCGGCCGATTCGAGGTGCGCCTGACACTCCTCGAGCGCGCGACGATGGTCGGCCTGATGCTCCGCAATCTGGTTGGCGATCGCCTGGTTCAACCGCTCGGAGCGCTCATCGAGCAAGCCGGCCAGCGTTTCGCGAAGCTGGTCGAGCGAAGCAACGGATTCCGATTCACCGGCCAACCGGCCGTCGCGCAACGCGTCTTCGAGCGGCTGAATACGCAGGGCCAGCGCCTGATCGACGTGCATCCGGGTGTGGTGGTGTCCCAGCCGGTCTTGCTGCAGGACCGCATTTTGTTTTTGAACCACGTCGACCAATTGGCGCGTTTGTTCGATCAAACCCTCGAGCTCCAACGTCGCTGCCGGCTCGGCTGGGCCGGCCGTAGGCGCGCCCCCCGTGGCTTCACCCGGTTTGGCCGCCACCACGCCGGCTGGCGAACTTCCGAGAGACACCCCGGCCGGGCTGGTCGAGCGGCGGACCTGGGCCGAGTGGGCCTGATACCAGAGCTCGCGGTAAAGGCCTCGCAGCGGTCCTGGTTCGATCGGTGGAAGCTGATGGTGGTGTCGCTCGATTTCATTGAACTCGGCCAGCGCCTGCGGAGCGAACGTCAGGCCCAGCGCCGCACAGGCCAGAGGAAGCCAGTTGCGAATCCAGGCGGCCGGCTGATCGAAATCGAACCAAACTACGGTCGGGTCATCGGCCACGATCTCGAGCAGCCGCTCGTTGTATTGCTGCCAAAGGGCGAGCCCCTCCTCGAGCGGGCGAGAATCGCGCACCGCCAGGCTCTGTGCGACGTGATACGGGTGCCTAAGGCAGGCCACGATCCGGTGCGGTCCGAGCAGTTCTTTCCAAAGGCCAAACGTGAGCACGGTGCGCGGGTCTTTCCAACCGGCCACCGGAAAGGCGCTCAAGGTATCGAGGAAAGCCTGCATCCGCGGCCGCTGCTCGGCGCCGCTGCCCAACTCGCGCGGCGGGTGAGCCCAATCGCCGCCCGCGTGGGCCAGGAGCTGGTCGTTGATTTCGACGGCGTCCCAGGTCTCGAAGTGGCCCCCCAGGTTGGAGGGGTTTCCGTCCATCAGCCGCTTACCCAAGTACAGGCCGCAATCGCTCAGCATCTGGGCGACCAACGAGGTGCCGCTGCGATGCATTCCCAGGATGGGTACGGTGAGCGCCATTGCGGAAATCGCGTTGCGAAAACGGGTTAGGGAAGCGCAGGCCGCCGCCCGAGGCTGGGCCGATCCGCCGATCGGCGGTGGCGGAGATTAAATCAGGGTGAAGACGGCGGGCAAGGTCAAACCGTTTCGATTGCTGTCACTACTACTTGATTGGCGAGCCGATTTCGCCAGGCCACGGCCGACCAACCCGGCCGTGGCACTGGCGGCGATTAGGTCCCCCCCCACCCCCCCCGGTTCCGTGCTCACCGTGATCGCTTGGGCGCCTATCTCAAGAGTTTGTGAGACAACCATTTGCGTTGACGAACCGGAACGGCCTGCGTACATTCGCAGTTGGAGCAGTTTCCGCACGGGACCGATCTCTCCCACCTTGGTCCCGGGAAGGTCTGCACGCGCAGATCGCGGGGGGATTCCCAGTTGGGCAAGACCGGTGGCCAGCGGCTCGCCCAGAGCTGAGCAGCAAGACGTCGCGGAACTTCGCTGGGAAGAACGCATCGATGTTCGGTCGCCGGGATGACAGCCCTAGGGGCCTGAGGGGGTGGGTTGCGCGCTGGCGCGCACTGCGCCCGCGGCTGGCCTTCGAAGCGCTGGAAGCGCGCCAGCTTCTGACCGTCGCCGAGCTGACGGCGGCGCCAGCCCTGGCCGAGGGGATCACGCTCGGCCCTCCGCAGTTGGCCGACGGCGGCGCCACCAAAGAACCGGCGCTGACCGAGTCGCTGGCCCAGGCCGTTGCCATGGGCCAATCGCCACGGCTGTTGAACCCCGACCACCAGTGGCTCGTGCAGCTGGATTCGCAAACGCCGGCCGAGGCCCTGGCCGCGCTGGCCGGCGTGGTCGGCCTTGAGCCCGCGACGCTGCTCGGCCAGGCCTACCTGGTCACGCTCGATCCCGAAATCGACCTGGAGGGGGCCGAGCGGCTCTGGTCGACGCTCAGCGGCGTTCAGTGGACCGATCCGCTCTTGCCGCGAATTTACGATCCGCGCTGGGTGCCCGACGACCCGCTTTTTCCGCAGCAGTGGAACCTGAACAACACGGGGCAATCTGGCGGTGTTCCCGGCGTGGATGCCCGCCTGGTGAGTGCCTGGGATCTGGCCCGCGGGTCGGGTGTGGTGATCGGCATCGTCGACAATGGGGTTCAGGTGACGCAGCCCGACCTGGCGCCGAACTACCTGGCTTCGGCCAGTTACGATTTCAACGGCAACGACCCTGACCCCTCTCCCAACCCGGGGCAGGCCCATGGCACGAACAGCGCGGGCGTGGCGGTGGCGCGTGGCAACAACGGAATCGGGCTTTCCGGGGCGGCGCCAGAGGCGGCCCTGGCGGCGCTACGGCTCACCTCGGCGGCGGTCACCGACGTGCAGGCTTCGCAGGCGCTGGGGTACTTGAGCCAAGAGATCGACATCTACAGCGTGAGCTGGGGGCCGACCGACGATGGGCTGCGGCTCGAGGGGCCGGGACCGCTCACGCGCGCGGCGCTGGCCCAGGCAGCCACCAGCGGCCGCGGGGGACTGGGAAGTATTTTCGTTTGGGCCGCCGGAAACGGCCGGCTCGCCAACGACAATGTGAACTACGACGGCTACGCCAATAGCCGTTTCGTAATGGCCGTTAGCGCCATCAATGCCAACGGAGTCCGGGCGTTTTACAGCGAGCCCGGGGCGCCCATCCTGGTAGCCGCGCCATCGAGCGGAATCGCCGGTTCGACGGTCACTACCACCGACCTGGTGGGGAGCGAGGGTGCCTCGGCGGGCGACTATTCCGCCAGCTTCGGCGGCACCTCGGCTGCCGCGCCGCTCGTGGCGGGCATTGCCGCGCTGATGCTCGAGGTCAACCCGCAGCTCTCGGCCCGCGACGTGGCCCAGATTCTGATCGACACGGCTCAGCACAACGACCCGAACCAGCCCGACTGGGTGACCAACGGCGCCGGCCGCTGGGTGAACCACAACTACGGGTTCGGCGCCGTCGACGCGGCGGCCGCGGTGGCGGCGGCGGCCCAGTGGAAAACGCTTGCTCCCGAGGTTACCTACCACAGCCCCGTGGTGCCGGTGCTGACGGCCATTGCCGACAACAGCCCGGTCGGAGTCACCTCGACGATCAACATTCCCGACGATTTTTCGGTTGAACGGGTCGAAGTTACCCTTTCCGCGACGCACACCTTTCGCGGCGACCTGGAGATCGTGCTCACCTCGCCCGATGGAACGCAGTCGGTGCTGGCCGAGAAGCACAACGACTCGGGCGACAACTACTCGGGCTGGACTTTCAGCTCGGTGCGGCACTGGGGAGAAACTTCGCAAGGAGATTGGCAGCTGCGGATTCGCGATTTGTCGGCGGGCGACGTCGGTACGTTCGTCTCCTGGCAGCTCAATCTCTACGGAGCCCCGCGCCAGGGGCCGCCGCCGCTGAAGGTGATCGAGCAATCGCTTTCCGACCAGCAGCGCGGACCGATATCGGAGCTGGTGCTGCGCTTTAGCCGCCCGGTCGACCCGGCCAGCTTCGACCCGGCCGAAGACCTGTTGTCGTTCACCGGCCCGGCCGGCGACCTGTTGGGAGCCCTTACGGCAACCACCTGGGAGGACAGCGAGCGACTGCGAATCGAGTTCGCACCGCAAACCATCGACGGGGTTTACACGCTGGTGCTGGGGCCAGAGGTGCTGGCCGCGGCCGACGGGGCGCTGCTGGACCAGGACGGCGACGGCCTGCCTGGCGAGCCCTTGGAAGACGGCTATACGGCGAGCTTTGCCATTCTGGGGCCGACCAGCGCCGGGCTACCCGCCAGCAGCATTTCAGGCAGCAAGTGGAACGATCGCGATGGCAACGGCCAATGGGACCCGGACGAGCCGCCGCTGGCCAACTGGCAGATTTACCTGGATTTGAACGAAAACGGGCAATTCGACGGCCAGGCCACGCGAGAGTATCTGGCGGCAGACCCGCCGCGCCAAATCATCGACCTGGCCACGATCGGCTCCACGCAAACCGTGGTCGGCCTGCCCGGCCCAATTCTCGACCTCGACCTGGAACTGTCGATTCAACACAGTTTCGTTGGCGACCTGAGTGCGGTTCTGATTGCCCCCGACGGTACCCGGGTAACCCTGTTTGCCGATGTGGGGGGCGCCGGCGACGATTTCATTCAAACCTGGTTCGACGACGAGGCGGCCAGCGCCATCGCCGACGCGCCGGCCCCTCGAACCGGCAGCTTTCGGCCCAGCCAACCCCTGTCGGCCTTCGAGGGTCGACTGGCCTCGGGCACCTGGCGGCTGGAACTAACCGACGATGCCCCCCTCGACGACGGAGTGCTGCTGGGCTGGACCTTGAGAATCACGGTCGCCGAACCGAGCGCCCTGACCAACAGCGAGGGTATCTATCAACTGGGGGCCTTGCCGCCTGGCGTGTACCAGGTGCGCGAGGTGCCGCAAGACCCCTGGCAGCAAACCTATCCGGCGCCGGTGCCGATTCCCCCGGCCGGCGGTGACGCGCCGGTGCTGCAGGGGCAGTGGTCGCTGACCACGACCGCTTCGACCGAGCCGGTATACGCTCTGGGAATTCCCCAGGGCGCGGAAGTTCCGCTGCCCGACCCGCGCCCCCGGTTGCAGCAGTCTGGTCCCAAGGTGGGGATCGACCAGTTGCGGGCCGACCCGCGCTTTGCCGACGTGGACGGGCGAGGCTGGTCGGTCGTGGTGATCGACGGCGGCATCGACGTTGACCATCCGTTCTTTGGGCCCGATGCCGACGAGAACGGCATCGCCGATCGCCTGGTCTATCAGTACGACTTTGCCGACGGCGACAACGACGCCAGCGATCCGCAAGGCCACGGCTCGAACGTGGCCAGCATCGTGGGCAGCCAGGATGTCGACTACCAGGGCATGGCCCCAGGCGCCGACCTGATCGCGCTCAAGGTGTTTACCAACTCGGGCGCCAGCCAATTCGCTTATGTGGAAGCGGCCCTGCAGTGGGTCGTGGCCCACGTCGATCAGTACCACATCGCCGCGGTCAATTTGTCGCTGGGCGATCAGGCAAATCACGCCGCGAACCTGTCGCTGTACGGTCTGGGAGACGAACTGCAAGCCCTGGCCGAGCTGGGGGTCATCGTGGTGGGCGCCGCGGGCAATAACTTTTTCCCTGTTGGCGGCGCCGTGGGCGTTGCCTATCCGGCCGCCGATCCCAATGTGATCGGGGTCGGCGCCGTGTGGGATAGCGATGCCGGCGGGCCCATCGCCTGGCCCAACGGCGCGGTCGATATCACCACGGGCGCCGACCGCATTGCCAGTTTTTCGCAGCGGCACCCCACGTTGGGCTCGGTGTTCGCGCCCGGCGCCCTGATTACCGGCGCGGGGGCCAGCGGGGGGCTCGCCACCTACGCCGGCACCAGCCAGGCGGCGCCGCACGTAACGGGAATCGCCGTGCTGGCCCAGCAGCTCGCCCAGCAGTGGCTCGGCCGCCGCTTGACCGGCGCTGAATTCAAGGCGCTGGTGGAACAGACCGGGGTCGACGTGGTCGATGGCGACGACGAGAACGACGACGTCGACAATACCGGGCTTACCTTTCAGCGCATCGACGCGGCGGCCTTGGCCCAGGCCATCGTGGCGCTGGCCCCGCATCAACCGGGTAGCCACGTAATTACCCTGGGTGCGGGCGAAGCCGTGGTCGGCGTGGATTTCGGCAATCACGACCCGACCTATTTGAACTTGCCCCCCGAACTGCAGCCGGTTCCCCAGGTGACCGTGAGCGAGGGAGACAGTTTCAGCATTCAGCTCGCAGGCACCGATCCGGATGCCGGCCAGCAGTTGACCTATCACCTGGCGCCCGGCGCACCGGTAGGAATGACTCTGGATCCGCACACCGGGTTGTTGAGTTGGACGCCCGACGACAACACCACCGAGCCGCTCGTTGTCGGCGTTACCGTCACCGACGATGGTTGGCCGGCGCAATCCGTCACGCAGACGTTTCAAATCAGCGTGCTGAACGTGGCGCCGACGGTTGTCCTCTCGGCCCAAGCGAGTGCGTATCGGGGCGAGGTGGTCACGGTCGATCTGCAGGCCTTGGATCCAGGCGCGCAAGACACGGCAGCCGCTTTCACTTGGGAAATCGACTGGGATTCCGACGGTCTTTACGAGGAATCGTTCGCGGCCGGACCGCAGGCCATGGCGGCGCACCACTGGAGCGCGCTGGGGACGCTTACTTTTCAGGTGCGCGCCATCGACAAAGACGGCGGCGTGAGCACTCCGGTTGCTCACTCGGTGACGGTGTCGGAGTACGAGCTGCGGGCCAACCCCGATAGTCCCTCGCTGACCGATTTGATCTGGGGAGGCACGCCGGGCCTGGACGCCGTTTACTTCTTCAATCAGCCCAACGGCATTCGCATTTTCACCCAGTTCGAAAACCTGCAGCTCGTCAACCGCTTTACCACGGTTGTCGGCGTCACGGGCCGGGTGATCGCCTACGGTTTCGCTGGCAGCGACGTGCTGATCGGCGAGTTTCTGATTAACCGGCCTGCCTCGCTCTACGGCGGCGAAGGAAACGATGTGCTGGTCGGCGGGTGGCAGGCCGACCTGATCGACGGGGGCCCCGGCGACGACATCTTGCTGGGTGGTACCCGCACGGTCGACGGCGCCGATACGCTGCTGGGTGGCCAAGGGGCCGACCTGCTTTGGGGCAACTTCGGCAGCGACTCGCTTTCGGGCGGAGCCGGGCAGGATCTGCTGCTGGGCGATGCCTATCACTTCGACAATGTGCCCGCCGCAGTCTTTGCCGTGCAGGCCGAGTGGCTCTCGGACCGGACCTACCTCGAGCGCGTCGCCAATTTGAAGGGGCTCGGAACCGGGCCGCGCTTAAATGGCAACGTCGCGCTTGGGCCGGGAACCAGTACCCTGGCCGACGGCGCTGTCGATACCCTGATCGGCGGGCCCGACGAAGATTGGTTGATCGGCGAGTCGGGATTCGATGTGTTCGAGGACTCCGAAGCGGGCGAAGAGCAAACAAACAACCTGGGGGGCCCTCCCTAACCGGTTCGGTTGGGCCAGGCTTTTTTGCCTTCGCGGCGCCCCTGGGCGGATCTCGCGGCGCCGCTTTTCGGGGGAATCATCATCGCCTGTGCCGCTCGGGCCGGGGCCGATTTTGCGCGGCCGCCGGGCACGGCAAATGGCCGGCACCCTTGCAAAACCAGGCCGGGTGGGATACTTCTTGGGGCGTGCCGGGGAAGGACCCTGGCCATGTCCGAACCCGTTTTTCCAGTGGGTGTTATGGCAGAGACCAAGTCGCGGGCCTCGAAGCGAGTGCTGATTGTCGACGACGATCCGGAGATCGTCGATTCGATCCGGATCGCCCTGGAAGCCAAGGGATACGCCGTCTTCGTGGCGCGCGACGGCAACCAGGGCCTGGCGATGGCCGAGCGAGATGACCCCGACCTGGTGATTCTCGACATGATGATGCCGCGGCGAAGCGGGTTTCTGGTACTGGAGAACCTGCGCCGAACCCGGCCGGTACCGCTGCGCGTGATCATGATCACCGCCAACGAGGGGAGCCGGCACAAGGCCTATGCCGAGATGCTGGGGGTAGACGACTACATCCGCAAGCCGTTCGCCATGGACCGGCTGATGGAATCGGTCGACCGGCTGCTGGCGTAGCCGGCCGCCGCGAGGCAAGTAGCCTTCGACGCCCATTGGCCGCGCTGCCGCCTTGCCGCCGCTGTGGCCCCGAGATCGGTGCCATAAGGTCAGCGCCGTAGGATCGACAACCCGTGTCGACGATTCAGGCGTGAATCGGTACGCCTGGAACCTGCGTGGCCTGCTGGGCTACGACCATCGCAGTTCGTTGCCAACAGGGCTTGCGCTCGGCCGCCAAAAGTGTCC
Organism: uncultured Pirellulales bacterium; assembly: GCA_964399535.1. Classification (GTDB taxonomy): domain Bacteria; phylum Planctomycetota; class Planctomycetia; order Pirellulales; family CAYNRE01; genus CAYNRE01. The sequence goes on from CAYNRE010000027.1 coordinate 86,805, forward strand.
TGGCTGGGTGGCTGCCACCCGGCGGGGTCCCGTCCCCTGGGCGCCGCGCCGTGCGGAACCTGTGCCCCAATCGAGCCCTGGTCGGCCTGTTTTACAGGGCCGGCAGGCCCCTTGTGAAACTTATCACGAATCAGCCCGCCCGGGCGTTGCCGCGGGGTGGGAAAAGATCGACCTTGCCGTATTTTTAGTCGCTGCGCATACTTGCGGTTGAGGTGCTCAGGCGGTGTCTCGCTTCAGGAGGAAGCGACACATGACGCGCAAGACGCCGAATCTCCTTGACCGCGCTGGGCCCGCTTGCCTCCCGCCGTTCTTTTGCAATCTCCCTCCGGTCGTCCTAGCTGAGCCTGTTTCTCGGGCCAATTCGCGGGCGGCGGAGACCTCTTGGGTTTGCTTGCCCGCTTGCGTGGGGCGTGATTCCGGGGCTCTCGCTGCGCTCGAACCGTGCGCAGGGCGGTTGGTAGTACCGGAGGAGACGAACGAGGTAACCCACAGGTCGATCGAAGTTTCGCCCAACTCGCGGCACCCCGGCTGATTCCCCGCCAGGAGGACCGGCAGATGTCTGAAGGACGCGCGATCGTATCGCTGATCGCCCAGCGGCAAGATCTGGACCAGTTTCGCAAGAAGAACTGGGAGGGAACCTTCGAGGAATACCTCGACCTGGTTCAGCGCAACCCCCGAGTCACCCGCAACGCATTCCAGCGGGTGTACGACATGATCATGTCGTACGGCGCGGAGCCGATCAGCGAGGGGCGCGAGCGCTTGCAGCACTACCGTTTTTTCGACGACCCGGAGGAAGACGGGCACGACGCCGTGTACGGGCTGGACGATTCGCTCAACCAGTTGGTCAACGCCTTCAAAAGCGCCGCCCAGGGCTACGGAATCGAGCGCCGGGTGCTGCTGTTGCACGGGCCGGTGGGGAGTTCGAAGAGCACCATTGCCCGGCTGATTAAACATGGGCTGGAGCGCTATTCCGGCACCGACGACGGGGCGCTGTTCACGATGGGCTGGGTCGACCCCGGCGATTCCAGCGAAGTGCAGTGGTGCCCCATGCACGAGGAGCCGCTGCACCTGGTGCCGGAGCGGTTTCGCCGCGAGGTCGAGGCCCGGCTCAACGAAGGCCACTCCGAGGGGCAGCACCGCGTGGCCGTGGTGGGCGAGATGTGCCCGTTTTGCCGCTATGTGTACTCCGATCGCTTGAAGCGTTATGGCGGCGACTGGACCCAGGTGATTCGCGACGTGCGGGTCAAGCGGTTGCTGCTGAGCGAGAAAGACCGGATCGGCATCGGCACCTTCCAGCCCAAGGACGAGAAGAACCAAGATTCGACCGAGCTGACCGGCGACATCAACTACCGGAAGATCGCCGAGTACGGCAGCGAGAGCGATCCCCGGGCGTTCAATTTCGACGGCGAGTTCAACGTCGCCAACCGGGGAGTGATCGAGTTCGTCGAGGTGCTCAAGCTCGACGTGGCCTTCCTCTACGACCTGTTGGGGGCCAGCCAGGAGCACCGCGTCAAACCGAAGAAGTTTGCCCAGACCGACATCGACGAGGTGATTATCGGGCACACCAACGAGCCCGAGTATCGCCGGCTGCAGAATAACGAGTTTATGGAGGCCCTGCGGGACCGCACGATCAAGATCGACATTCCCTACGTCACGCGGCTGCGCGACGAGATCAAGATTTACGAGAAGGACTACAACCCCCGCCGGGTACAGGGCAAGCACATTGCCCCGCACACGATCGAAATGGCGGCCATGTGGGCCATTTTAACCCGGCTGGAAGAACCCAAGCACGCCAGCCTGACGCTGCTGCAGAAGCTGAAGCTGTACAACGGCAAAACCCTGCCGGGTTTCACCGAGGACAACATCAAGGAGCTGCGCGAGCAAGCCACGAGCGAGGGCATGCTGGGCATTTCGCCGCGCTACGTGCAAGACAAGATTTCAAACGCCCTGGTGGCGCACCCCGAATCGACCTCGATCAACCCCTTCATGGTGCTCAACGAGCTGGACGGTGGCCTGAAGCATCACAGCCTGATTACTTGCGAGGAAACCCGGAACCGGTACCGCGAGTTGCTGGGCGTGGTGAAGGAAGAGTACGAGAACATTGTGAAGAACGAGGTGCAGCGGGCGATTGCCGCCGACGAGGATGCCCTGAAACGGTTGTGCGCCAACTACATCGACAACGTCAAGGCCTACACCCAGCGTGAAAAGGTGAAGAACAAATTTACCGGGCAGTACGAAGAGCCCGACGAGCGCCTGATGCGTTCGATCGAGGAAAAGATCGACATTCCCGAGTCTCGCAAGGACGATTTCCGCCGCGAGATCATGAACTACATCGGGGCCCTTTCGATCGACGGACGCACGTTCGATTACAAGACGAACGAGCGGCTCTACAAGGCGCTCGAGCTGAAGCTGTTCGAGGACCAGAAGGACACCATCAAGCTGACCAGCCTGGTGTCGAACGTGGTCGACCAGGACACCCAGGCCAAGATCGACGTGGTCAAGAGCCGGCTGGTTCGCGACTACGGCTACAACGAAGAAAGCGCCACCGACGTGCTCAACTACGTGGCCAGCATTTTTGCCCGGGGAGATGTGAAGCCGAGCTGAGCGGGGGGTTGGTCCCGCCCCGGTTTCGAAATGCCCAGCGCCGAGTACCCAGCGCCGAGTGCCCGAAAATGGTTCAGAAGATCGATCGAGATCAGCACCGGTTTCGCCAGATTGTACAGGGCAAGATTCGCCAGAATCTGCGCAAGTACATCACTCATGGCGAGATGCTCGGCCGCAAGGGGCGCGATCTGGTCAGCATTCCCTTGCCGCAGCTCGACGTGCCGCACTTTCGCTACGGCAAGAACGGCGGCGGGGGCGTGGGCCAGGGAGACGGCGAGCCCGGCACCCCCGTGGCGCCCGGAGACGACCCCCAAGGAGGCGCCGGCACCGCGGGGAGCGACCCGGGGGCCCACATTCTCGAGGTCGATGTCACGCTGGAGGAGCTGGCCGAAATCCTGGGCCAGGAACTGGAACTGCCGCGGATCGAGCCCAAGGGGGCCACGCGCATCGACGAGACCAAGGCCCGCTACAACGGTATCCGCCGTAGCGGCCCGGAATCGCTCCGCCATTTCAAGCGTACCTACAAGGCGGCCCTACGGCGACAGATTGCCTCGGACAGCTACGATCAGGCTCGGCCCCGGATTGTGCCGCTGCCCGAGGACAAGCGCTACCGCTGGCGGCGCGAAGTGGAAGAGCCTCAGGCCAACGCGGTCATCATTTACCTGATGGACGTGTCGGGCTCGATGACCGACGACCAGAAGCAGATCGTGCGGACCGAGGCTTTCTGGATCGATACCTGGCTCAAGAGCCAGTACGACGATCTAGACCTCCGCTACATCATTCACGATGCCGCGGCCAAAGAGGTCGACGAGCACACCTTTTACCATACCCGCGAAAGCGGCGGCACGCGGATCAGCTCGGCCTACCGGGTGTGCCTGGACTTGATCCAGCAGAAGTACCCGCCCAGCGACTGGAACATCTACGTGTTCCAGTTTTCCGACGGCGACAATTGGGGAGAGGACAACCAGACTTGCCTGCAACTGTTGGAGCACCAGATCCTGCCGTTGGTGAACCTGTATTGCTACGGGCAGGTCGAAAGCCCCTATGGCAGCGGCGAGTATCTGAGGGCCCTGCGCGACGGGGTGACCAGCGGCCAGGACAAGCTCGTGTTGTCGGAGATTCGCAACCAGGAAGGTATTTTCGATTCGATCAAACTGTTTCTGGGTAAAGGCAAGTAACGCCGGCCGCCACGTGGGCCGCGAGGAGCCTCCGCCGATGTATTCGCAGTCGCAAGCTCGCAACCGTCAGTATCGAGTTCGCCTGGGGCACGCCGAGGTGACGGTCCGCTGCCCCACGGCGGAAGAGGCCCTGCGGTTGGCGCGGCGGCAATTATCGCTTTTGCATCCCCGGTTGTGGGACGTGATCTACCGCGCCCAAGAAGACCGGTTCCGGATCTCGACCGAGGAGTAGCCCCCCCAGCCGAAAGGGTCGCCGGCCCCCGGAAACCGCGGCCGAAACCCGCCTTCGACGAATGAGCGAGCCAGCCCACCCATGATTACCCGTCCCCAGCCATTGCCAGCGGAATTGGCCTCGTTGCAGGTCGAGATCGAGGGGTACGCGCGGGGATACGGGCTCGATTTCTACCCCACCGTGTTCGAAGTGGTGGATTACGACCAACTGAACGCCATTGCCTCGTACGGCGGGTTTCCCACGCGGTATCCCCACTGGCGTTTCGGCATGGAGTACGAACAGCTCTCCAAGGGCTATGCCTACGGGCTGCAGAAGATTTACGAGCTGGTGATCAATAACGATCCCTGCTACGCCTACCTGATGAAGTCGAACGCCCTAACCGATCAGAAAATGGTGATGGCCCACGTGTACGGCCACGGCGATTTTTTCAAGCACAATTTCTGGTTCAGCCAGACCAACCGGAAAATGATGGATGAGATGGCCAACCACGGCAATCGCATCCGCCGCTACATGGACCAGCAGGGGGTGGAAGAGGTCGAGCAGTTCATCGACGCGGTGCTCAGCATCGACGACCTGATCGACATCAACCTGCCGTTCATTCGCCGGACGGTCGAGCGGCCGAAAGAGCCCGAGCAGCCGCTGGCCACGGCGCCCCCCCAGCCGGGCCGGTTCCGGGCCAAGGGCTACATGGAGTCGTTCATCAACCCTCCGTCGGTGCTGGCGGCCGAGGCCCAGCGGCTCCGCGAGCAGCAGTCGCGGCAGGAGACCCGATTTCCCGAGCGACCCGAGCGCGATGTCATGCTGTTCCTGTTGGAACATTCGCCGCTCAAGGCCTGGCAACTCGACGTACTCTCGATGCTGCGGGAAGAGGCCTATTATTTCGCCCCCCAGGGGCAGACCAAGATTATGAACGAGGGTTGGGCCAGCTACTGGCACTCGACCATTATGACCCGCCAGGGTCTCCTGCCGGGCGACGTGGTGAACTACTGCGACCATCACTCGGGCACCATGGCCAGCGCCCCCAACCGGCTCAACCCGTACAAGCTGGGGATCGAGCTGTTTCGCGACATCGAAGACCGCTGGAACAAGGGGCGTTTCGGCAAGGAGTATGAAGAGTGCGACGATCTGATGACCCGGCGGAATTGGAACACCGAGGTCGGCCAGGGGCGGCAGAAGATTTTTGAAGTCCGCCAGATCTACAACGATGTGACCTTCATCGACACCTTTCTGACGCTCGACTTCTGCCGCGAGCACAAGCTGTTTTCGTTCAGCTACAACCCTCAGGCCCAGCACTACGAGATCGAAAGCCGCGAGTTCGCCAAGATCAAAGACCGGCTGTTGTTTGGCATCACGAACCTGGGTCGGCCGCAAATTCAGGTCCGCGACGGCAACTACAAGAACCGCGGCGAGCTATTCCTGGAGCATGGTTACAACGGGGTTGAGCTGCAGCTTGGCTATGCCCGCGACACGCTTCGCAGCCTGTACCAGTTGTGGACCCGCCCGGTTCACCTGGAAACCCTGCTGGAAGATCAGCTCACGGTACTCTCGTTCGACGGCAGCGAACACAAGCAGCAGACGTGTAAGTCGCCTGCCTCGGTAGCGGGGTAAGTGGCTGCAAGGGGGTTGAATCTAGGGCTTCGAGCCCGGCACCCGCCGCAAAGGACGCAAGTCGGGCCGAAGCCTGGAACGAAGAATGAGATAGCGGAGTGTCCCGCGGCGGGGCGACCTGCCCTGGGGCGAGCCGTTCGAACGCGTGAGTCCACCACACCGCATCGGCGCCGGAACCGCCGATGTGAATTCCGCCCACGCCTCGAGGTACGCATGGCCAACAGTCTTCACACCGCCTTCGGGCAAGCGCTGGCCGCGTTTCCCCATTTCTCCCAGGATGTTCAGGCCCTGACCGTTGCCGAGGGAGGCGACGCGCTGGTCTGCCGCCTGGTGGCTCTGGATTCGCTGGCGGCCTCGTTTCTAGAGCTCAGGCTCGAGACCCCGCGCTTGGCTGGTGCCACGCCCGAGGAGCTGAAGGCCCTCAGCGAGCGGCTTTCGCAGCGGCTCAATTACTTGCTTGAGCCCATTCGGCCGATCGAGCTCGACGCCGAGCGCTGCGTGGTGCAACTGCGTTCCTTGCCGCCGGGCCGGGACCAGGATCGCACGCTGTACTACGAACTACTGGCCCAGCGAGGCGGCTGGTTGCAGTTGACCCGCTATTCCCAGGGCTCGGGGCAACCCCGCGAGCCAGTTTCAGCCCAGGTCACTCGCGAGGTGCTGCTGCGGCTGGCCGGCGACCTGGCCTCGGCGGTTTAGGGGTCGGACGAACTTTGCGCTGCCCCGACATTTGTTGATCGTGGATGGGTCGGACGCCCGCGCTGCCGTGGGGGGAGGGTTCCCCGAATTTGCCGGTCCGTCCGCGCTCCGAGCATCCCGGACCAGGGCAGTTTCCGCTCGGCGGGAGCCGTTCCGCGCGGCGTTCGCCGGCCGGTTGCGGTTTTGTCGCCGAAAAACCGGTGATTCGAGGGCCATTTTGGGGCCGAATTGCTCTTGTCTCCGGGGGGCCGCTTCGGCATCATGCCGCCTCGAATTTCGTCCCCCTTTTCCCACGGTGTTTCGGCCCGAAACGTCCATTCTTCGCGAGCCTCGCAAGGGGCTCGCGGCCGATCGGGAAGGATCCCCTCGGCGGATGCGGCACCGGGCTGCTCGTCTCGCTCAATCGGCAAGGAAGTCGCCACCTCCGAGTCGGGGTTTCCCAGCGTGGTTGTCGCTGCGCGCCGTTAGGGCGGCCAGCGCGGCTCGCTCGCGGTCAAACTTCACTCGGTCACTTCTCGTCGGTTCGACCAGTCCGCCGGCCTTGCAGCTGCGCGCGACTGGCCTGGTAGCGAACGCGCCCCCGTGGGTTGGTCGCCACGAGAGGAACCATCGCATGGGCGGAGCACTGGCCACGTGGGCTTTGTCGGCATCGCTGTTGGGGGCCGGCCAAACGGCCCTGCTCGACTTCTCGGCCACCTGGTGTGGCCCCTGCCGGCAAATGGAACCCGTGGTGCGGCAGCTCGAAGAGGCGGGCTTCCCGGTCCAACGCATCGACATCGACCAGCAGCCCGACCTGGCCAAACGCTTCCGAATCGAAGGGGTGCCCACGTTTGTACTGGTGGTCGATGGCCAGGAAGTCGATCGCCTGGTGGGTGCCGCCAGCTACGCTGAGCTGACCCAACTGGTCACTCGGGGAACCACGACGGCCGAAGGAGCCCGCGATCAACTGGCCGACGCCGCCCATTCGGTCGTGCCGGCGGTGAAGACCGCTGCCTCGGCCCTGGGAGCCGCCACCGTGGGTGCCATCCGAGGGCTGGCCCCCTGGCGCGGCGGCGGCGGCGAGCAACCGGAGGCCGCGCCTGCCTGGCCCGCTGCGACCACGGATTTGCCGCTGGAACAATCGATCCAGCCGCTACCACCCGCACAGCTTGCGGCGCTGCCGGCAGGTGGTGCGCCGGCCTCAACTGCGATTCCCGCCGCGGCACCGGCTGCCGCGGCGCCGGCGAGCGGGGCACCGGCTCCGCTTCCCACCGACCTGGTTCAGGTTGCCGCCCGGCTCAAGGTTGACGACGCCACGGGTCACTCGTTCGGCACGGGCACGGTCATTCACAGCACGGCCAGCGAGGCCTGGGTACTAACCTGCGGCCATATTTTCCGCGATTCTCAAGGGCAAGGGCACATTTCGGTCGATTTGTTCGGCCCCGACGCCCCGCAGGGTTTGCCTGGAGAGGTTGTCTCCTTCGACCTGAAACGCGACATCGGCCTGGTCCGGATTCGGCCCGGCCGACCGGTTACTTCGGCTCGCGTGGCCCCGCCGGGCTACAAGCTCTCGGCGGGCGATCCGGTGGTCACGATCGGCTGCGACAACGGGGCCGACCCCACGGCGCTGGCAAGCCAGATTACGGCGGTCGACAAGTATCTGGGCCCGCCGAACGTGGAAGTGGCGGGCCAGCCGGTTCAAGGGCGCTCGGGCGGTGGGCTCTTTTCGGCCGATGGCCAGGTGATTGGCGTTTGCAACGCGGCCGATCCGCAGGACAACGAGGGGCTGTTCGCGGCCCTGGGGGCCATTCACGAGCAGCTTAGCGAAGCGGGCCTGGCCCAATTGGCTAACCCAGGCGGATTCCCCGTGGCCGGCAGCCAGCTCACCGCGGCCCCGCCCGCCATGCCCGATCGAATGCCTCTTCTAGCCTCGCAACTTGCGGCGGCCGAGGCCCCCACGGCCGTAACCGATCCGGCCGCGGCGAGCATCGTTCCAACTTCGGCCAGCATCGTGCCCGCTTCGGCAGCCCCCGAGGGGCTTTCGCTCGAAGAGCAGGCCGCGATCGACGCCATTCAATCGGCCGCCGGCGGCGCCGAGGTAATCTGTGTCATCCGCTCGCTCGACAACCCCCGAGCCAAGAGCGAAATCATCGTGCTCGACCGCGCTTCGCCCGGCTTCTTGCGTCAACTGGCCGCCGAGCGCCAGGTTCAAGACGCCCGGTACCTTACTTCGGGCCATCGCCCGCTGCCGAGCACCGCGGGCACCCGGCCAGTTGCCAGCCCGGGTCACCCGGCCTCGGCTGTCAGGCGGCCGGCTCCGGTTGCCGCCCGGCCGGCGCCGGTTGGTTCGCCGCGTGCGAACTGGCAACGGTAGCCGTGGTTGAAAGCGGGCATCGGGCCGTGCCCGCCGGCCGCCGAGTGATGGCCGGGGCAGGCTAGTCGGCGTACACCTGGGTAAATTCTTCCTCGATCAGGCCCTGCTGGTCGGCGTCGCTGCGGACCAGCGCCTGGAAGCGGGCCCGCCCCGACGCTTCGCACCGCACTTGCACCCGGTACACCAGCGATTGACCAGGCTCGAGCCGGTCGATCACCGCGAAGCCCACCTGGTTCGAGCCAACCTGGGCGGCGGTCGCGCCGTCGGCTTGGACGATCTGAATTTGGTCGCTCGCCCGGCAGACCAACTGCACGTGGTCGGCGGCGATCGAACCGCGGTTCTCGACGTGAATCTCGTACTGGGTCCGCCCGGCGACCTCGATGGGGTCGTCCTGGTCGTAGACCTCCAAGGCCAGCACCGCCACGCCGTCGACCTCGGTCAAGGTTTCCGCGGGTACTGGTTCGCCACCGTCGAAGTGGGCCACGGCTTCGAGCACCTTTTGGCCCAATTGCTTAGGAACCAGCCGCAGGCCCAGCCGGGTCGTTTGTTGGCCCGGCAGATGGCCTACTTGCCAAACGACCCGCCCGGTGTGTCCGTCGTAGCTGCCGCCGGCGTTGGCTTCGATGAATTGAAATCCCTCGGGCACCTGCTGGAAAACCTCGACGTTTTCGACCGCGGCCGGGCCTGGGTTTTCGACCGTCAGCACGTAGGTGGCCGGGCGATCGACAAACCGCCGCTGCGGGCCGTCGATGACCAGGTTCAGTGTGGGGGCGGCCACCAGGCACTGGCTTTCCTGCCGCGCCAACACCTGCTCGCCACAGGTAACGGCCCACTGCATCTGGGCGCTGCCCGCCTGCCGGCCCAGCAGCGGCACATCGATCGTCCGGGTTTCGCCCGCCGCCAGGGTTCCTAGTCCGAACCGGGCCCGCTGTCCCTGGGCATGGCTCAGGTGGTCGTCGAACTGGGCATGGAGCACCGCCTGGGTGGCGGCACCTCGGCCGACATTGCGCACGGTAGCCCGCACCGTAAAGGGCTGATCGAGTGCCCCCTCGGTAGCGCCGGCCACTTCGAGCACCAATTCGGGCTCCACGATCTCAATGGCCTCGACCGGCGATTGCCGGAAGCTGACCGCGGTCTGAGGCTGAATCGGCTCGGCCGAGGTGGGCGTGACGAGGAGCGTGATCGATTCTTCCTGCCCCGCGGCGATGGAACCCCACTGCCAGAATTGTTCCGTGCCCTGCGACTGCCCGGCCGGCTGACAAGCGTCGAGCCGAGCGTGTTCGGGCAGTTCGACCACGAGTTGCACTCCCTCGGCGGCGGCGTCGCCGGTGTTACGCACCGTAAGCTGGCAGGTTGCCTGTTGTCCCAGGCTGATCAGCCGGGGCGAGCTCCAGCCGATCGTGAGCTGGGGCCTTCCGCCAGACAAGGTGGTCGCCGACTGCGGCCCAGCCAGGCTGCCGGATGTCAGATGCTCATCGACGGGATTCTCGCTGTCCGCCGAGTCGGGCGAGTTAGCATCGAGCGGAGCGAGCCGGTGGGCCGGCTCGCTGTCGGTTCGCAGTCCAGGTGTTTCGTAGCTGGTTCGCTGCACCGGGCGGGCCTGAGGCCGAACCGGGTTACGGTCGGCAAAGGGATTCCCGGCGCCCGAGCGATGCGAAGCGCTCCAGGCCGCGCCGGTTGCGCTACGAGCAAGCGCTGCTGGCGTGTGGGCGGAATTTGGTCGCGAGGGCAGGGCCGCGCCGCGAGGCGTGGGTCGCAAACTGGGCTGTTGCGGCGACATCGTCAGGCCTTCGCTGGTGCCGAATGGATCGAACGCCGGCTGGGCCGCGACGCGTGGAGCAGACGGTGTAGGTGTCGCGCCGTCGCCTTCGGGCTCGAGCGCGTCGAACTCGGCGGTCCAGCGGTCGAATTGTTGGTCGATGCGGCTTGCACCTTCGCAATCGAAGCAGGGTGCGGAGTGGTCGCACGCAGCATCCTGGCACGCAGCATCCTGGCACGCAGCATCTTGGCACGCAGCATCTTGGCAAGCAGCGTCTTGGCATGCAGTGTCCTGCCAAAGCTCGTAGTCCGCGCCGCTAGCGGTCGTCGACTCGTCGGCGACGTCGCCGGCTTCCACCCAGCCCGAGTCATCGGGCAGGCTATCCAGGTCGTGCCAGGCTTGGTCGGTCGAACCGGCGACTTCGTCGGCTCGCACCTGCGCCGTCCGGCCAGCGGCGGCCAGGCTGTCGGCCAACTCGACGATCCAACTGGCCGAGTCGAAGGGGAGTGATACCGCCGCCAAGATCAGCAGGCCGACGACCAGACGTGCGACTCGTTTCATGACACCGATTCCCTCAGCGAGAACGGAGAAGCGCATGCGGCTCGCGACCGGCACCTGGCCGGACGAAACCGCGCAGGTAGCATGGCGCGCCGGTTCGCGGACCGAATCCGGCACGGGGAAGATCGACCCGAGCGCGGTGGCAGATTCAGCCGAAGGGGGAAAATTTTCCGGTCAGCGTGAGTTTGCGGGCGCCGGGCCTCGGCGAGCTGGCTGACTAGGGAAACTGCGCGTCCGAGGTGAACACGGGGTCCAGAGTCTGGCGTGGGAGGGTCCTGCCGCCGGCCCGCCGAGACGTGGCTTGTCGTGGCCGCTCATTGGGTGGTTAGCGGCGGCAAGAGAACGAGCGCCAAGCCGGCCACCGCCAGAAGCATGACCAGCGCGCCCCAGCGAACGTGGCCTAACCAAAGCGCGTGGGTGCCGCCCCCCAGCCAGGCGCCGGTTGCCACCAGAAAGGCGGCCCCGCTCGGGGGTGGTCCCAGCGGCACGGCGACTGCGGCCGCCAGCGCGGCGCCGAGGGCCACGCCCGGCCAGGCGGTACCTCGGGTTTGCCAAAGCGTGAGCGCCACCGGGGTCAGCATGACCCCCAGCACGATCCAGGTGGCCGGTTCGAACCAGCGGATGGCCGCCATCGCCAGGGCGGCGACCGAGACGGCTGCCAGCATTCCCTGCAAGCTGAACTGGCGCGCGGAGCTGGGCATGGTTTGGGTTACTCTCGCCAACCGGCTGCCCTGGGCCGGGCAGCAATCGTGACAACTCATTTCATTGACGGCACGAAACGACACCGCAGCCAACCGCGCGGAGCGGCGAGTTTGGCGGACCTTGCCCGGCGGCGCGTACCCACGGCGTGCCACTTCCAGAGGGTGCGGGGCCAGTAGTTGCGCAGCTTTTACATTCTATCGACCGGCAAGTGACACTCGCGGGCGAAGATACCTCTAGGATTGCTATGCAACGACTTACGGCAGGGCCGCCTGGGCCAAACCAGGGGGCTCCACCACGCACCCACGCGGGGGCAGTTCGAGCGAGGCTGCACGGCCCCGGGGGGGGACGGCCAACCCCGGGTAGTTCGGCTCGACCCCGCTGGGGCAGCTTTGGACCGATCAGCTTCAGCCGGCCATCGACCGGCGCAGGCGCCGGCCAGGAAGGAAGCACGTGAGCACGATCTTGGAATCGGAATGCAGTGGCGACCTTGTCGCGACGCTCCAGCCCGTGGTAGTCACCGCGCCCCGGCCGGAACGGGAACCAGCACCGGCACGGCAAGAAGGCTTCGAGCCGCGCCCGCGCCAAAGGCGCCCGGTGCCCGCGGGGCGGTGGGCCCAAGGCATCGACTGGCCGACTGCGATTTGGATCGGCGTCTTGCATGTGGGTGCGCTGGCCGGACCGTTTTTCTTCACCTGGAAAGCCCTGGCAGTGGCTGCCTTTCTTTGGTGGCTCACCGGTGGGATCGGCATCTGCATGGGATACCACCGGCTGTTCTCGCATTCGAGCTTCGGCACGTCGCGGCCGGTGCGGTGGCTGATTGCCTTCCTGGGGGGGCTGGCGGGCGAGGGTTCCTGTTTGCACTGGGTGGCCAATCACCGCAAGCACCACGCCTTGTCGGATCAGGAGGGAGACCCCCACTCGCCGCTCGATGGCCCTTGGTGGTCGCACGCCCTCTGGTTCTTGCCGCGGAGCGAGCCAGAGGAAAGCGAGGCCCTGCATCGTCGCTGGGCCCCCGACCTGTTGCGCGATCCGGCGATCGTGTTTCTCGATCGCACGTTCATCCTCTGGCATTTGCTGCTGGGGGCCGCCCTCATGGCCATTGGCTGGTGGGGCTGGGATTTCGCTACCGGCTGCTCGCTGGTGGTCTGGGGCATGTTCGTGCGGCTGGTGTTCGTGCTGCACGCCACCTGGGCCGTGAATTCGGCCACGCACTTGTGGGGGTACCGCAACTACGACACCAGCGACGAAAGCCGAAACCTGTGGTGGGTGGCCTTGCTCACCTTTGGCGAGGGCTGGCACAACAACCACCACGCCCATCCGCGGATGGCCCGGCACGGCCATCGCTGGTGGGAACTGGACCTGACGTTCGCCACGATCTGGCTGATGGAAAAGCTGGGAGTGTTTCGAAACGTGGTGCGCACTCCGTCGAAGCGGGCCGTACCGGGCTCGAAAACTTGGAGCTAGCGGTCGGCGGCACGGCTCGACCTGGCCGCGTAAGTCGTGTTGCCTTCGGCATGCGGCGAGCAGGGCCGAGTGCCACGAAAACGGCCCTGTACCGGGCGACTAGCCGGCGGGCTCTTCGCCGGCGGCCACGAAGCGATAGCCGGCTCCCCGCACGCTGAGAAAGTGCCGTGGGGCCGCCGGGTCGATTTCAAACACCTTGCGCAGGCGGAGAATGAAGTTGTCGACCGTGCGGGTAGTGGGGCTGGAACTGATTCCCCAGACCTGTGAGAGCAACTGGTCTCGGCTGACGACCCGCCCCTCGTGCTCCACCAGGTAGCGCAGCAGCTTAATCTCCATATTGGTGAGCCGTTGCCGCTCGCCGCGGACGGTAACTTCAAAGGTGTCGAAGTTTACCACCGCGTCGTCGAAGCAATAGGTGCTGGTGCTCGCCGGGGGAGGAGCCGAGAGCCCGGCCTGGCCGTGCCGGGCCAACAGGTTCTTGACCCGGCTGAGTAGCTCGTCCAGGTCGAAGGGCTTCATCAGGTACTGGTCGGCCCCCACGTCGAACCCCCGGGTGCGGTCTTCGGCCAGGGTCCGCGCGCTAAGCATCAGAATCGGTACCCGGTAGCCCCGCTCGCGCAGCGACTGGCAAACCGCGTAGCCGCTCATGCCCGGCAGCATCAGGTCGAGAATGACCAGGTCGACCGAACGAGGATCGTCGGCGAAGATTGCCAGGGCGCTTGGGCCGTCGCTCACCGCGGTTACCTGGTAGCCTTCGGCTTCCAGGTTGTAGCGAATGCCGATGGCCAGGTGCTCTTCATCTTCCACGACCAGAATGTGTTTCATGGCGAGGCCGCCCCGGCGTCGACTGATTCCGTGGAATTGGCCGGCCCGCTGGCAGGCAGCGCCGGCAGTTGCACTTCGAATACCGTGCCCGGGCCGGGTTGGCGATCGCGCGAGTGAACCCGGCCGCGCAGTTTTTCGACCTGGGTCCGTACGATGTACAGCCCCAGGCCCGTCCCCGGCTTGGTGCGTTCCAGTTCGCTGCCCAGACGGACAAAGCGATTGAAGATTTTGCGGCGCCAAACCGGCGGAATGCCCGCGCCGTTGTCGGTTACGCGGACCAGGGCTTTGTCGCCCTGGCGGCGGCACTCGACGATGACCCGCGGCGGGTTTCCCCCGTATTTGACGGCGTTGTCCAGCAGGTTGCGAAACACCATCTCCAGGTCGGCCCAACGGGCACGAACCAGGGCCGAGTCGAGCCGTAGTTCGAAGGCCTCGGGCCCCAGATGATAGCGATCTTTGACCGATTCGGCCGAGCGCGCCAAGAGCTCGGCCAGATCGATTTCTTCCAGTTGCGAGGGCTCGATGGCGTGATCGAGCCGAGCCGCGTCGAGCAGGTGGTTGATCAGGCCGTCCAGGCGCTCCACGTCGTTGAGCATGAAACGGACGAAGTCCGATTGTTGCTGGTGATCGACCTGGCGGCGGCCGAGCGTCTGCAAGTAGAGCTTGAGCGAAGCGATTGGGCTCTTGAGCTCATGGGTCACGGCATCGATGAAGTTCGACTGCCGCTGGTTGAGATTGATGGCGCTAACCAGCAGCGTCAGATACGAAACCACTCCCAGCAGCAGCAGCACTAGGAATACCGAGCCCACGGCCAACAGGGCCCAGTACAAGCCCGATCGCTGCGATTCGAAACCAGCCTGGCGAATGTTGAGCACGACCCAACCGACGCTCAACACGACCAAGAGCACGATCATCACCACGCCGAGCGTGATGGGCCAGCCGAGGGTGCGTCGCGGCATCGGTCAAACTCGCCAAGAGGGGGGCGCCTGGTCCGATCGGCCGAGGCGAGCGGACATGCCGATCGCGCTCGCCAGCCCCCGGGGCCAAGCGGTCGAGGGCGCCCGCCCGGTATTCGGGTAGCTGGGCGGCACAGCGACGGCCCATTTCCGACCAGGCGGCTGGCCGATTACTTGCTGTCGTGGGCCCGGCACCAGGCCAGGATTTCGGGCGTCTTGAGCTGGCCCGCTTGGGGGCGATCGCCGGCCGGGGCCGAAGCCTTGGCAGGGGGCTCGCTCTTGACCACCGCCGCCGGAGCTTCCGCCACGGGGGCGGCCGGGGCCGGAGCCTTGGGCGCCGGGGGTTCGGCCGCGGGGGGCGGGCTGGCAGCTTCCGCCGGCGCGGCACCCGCCTTGGCCCGGGCAGCGGCCAGAATGTCGGCCGTGCTCAACTTGCCGGCGGGCTTGGGGGCGGGGGCCGGTTTCGCGGCCGGAGCCTCGGCTTTGGGGGCCGGCGCGGCACCCGCCTTGGCCCGGGCAGCCGCCAGAATGTCGGCCGTGCTCGGTTTGCCCGCGGGTTGGGCAGCCGGCGCGGCGCCGGCCTTGGCCCGGGCAGCCGCCAGAATGTCTGCGGTGCTGGACTTACCGGCCGCCTTGGCCGGAGCGGGGGCTTTTTCGGCGGGCGCCTTGGCCGCGGCTGCCGGTTTGTCGGGCGCTTTGGCGGCCGGCTTCGGCGCCGGCGCGTCGACCACCTTGAGGAAGTCCAGCGCGATGTCGTACCAGCCAATATTGTTGTTGGCGTCGAATTCGACGAGGGCCCGGCCGCTCATATTCACGGTCTTGACCTGGCCGGTCATCTCGCGGAAGCGGGCCAACTCGGGCAAACTCGCATCGACCAGCACGTATTTGTCGGTGAACTGCTGCTTCAGACGCTCGATTTCGTCAAAATCGACCATGCGCTATTCCTCGGTCCCCCGGTCGTTCGGGGGATCTGTTGCCGGGATCCGGGCCCGATTGCCAAGCCGGTATTCTCCGAGACCAGGTCCGGGAATTCAAGGCCCGACCGGCGCAACCGCGGAGCGAGCACCGGGCTCGGCCAGGTAGGAAAACGGGTCCTGGTCGGCGTCGCGGTGCCATTGGTACTCGGTGCCCTCGGCAATTCGCTCGGCGACCTCCTGGCCGAAGAGCCTGGCCACCACGGCCAGGGCCATATCGATTCCGGCCGAGACCCCGGACGACGTCACCCGGTCGCCATCGTCCACCCAGCGGGCTTGGCGCAGCCACTCGGTCTTCGGGCCTTGGGCAACCGCCAGTTGGAAGTAGGCTTTGTTCGAGGTGGCCCGTTTGCCGTCCAGCAAGCCGGCCTTGGCCAACAGGGCCGAGCCCGAGCAAACGCTCATCACAATCTCGGCGTCACCGGCCCGCTCGCGCAGCCAGTCGAGGAGCGGCTTATTGTTCAGCGCCGGCAAGGTACCGAACCCGCCGGGCACCAAAACCAGATCGAGCTTGGGGCATTCGGCCAGCGAATGGTCGGCGACCAGTGCCGGGCCTTGGGAGGAAGCGACGGGGCCGGCCTGGGCAGCCACCATGACGATCTCAAGCTGTTTGCCCAGGTTGCCAAAGATTTCGGCCGGGCCGCATACGTCGAGGAGCTCGAAATTCGGGTAAAGCACAATGCCCAAGCGGCGCGCCGACGTTTTGGCCGCAGGCGCGCTGGCCGGCGGGGCGGCCGGCGGACTGGGGTCGGCGGCTCCCGCACTCGCAGCCATGCCTAGCAGCAACAGGCAACCAACGAGCGAGCGGCAGCAGCTTTGGGCGCAACGATGGTCGACAGCGTGCGGCATGGTCGCGTTCCTCTCAGAGACGAACTGGGTTTCGAGCGAGCCTCGTACGACCGGGGCTCGCGGTACCGGCCCGATCGGCCGGTTGGCATCCGGGCTCGCGCCAGTCTACGGGCCAGCTCCGGGCCCGATCAACCAGCGACGATGCGGTAGCTCCAGCAAACGGTGCGGGGCAGCGGTCCGGCGGTTCCGGCCGGCGCGAGCTGCAAGCGGCGATCGGTCGCCTCGGGGGTAACCACTCGAGCGGGGCTGGGAAAGCCCTGGACCGAAAGCCGCGGCGACGGCGATCCTGGGCACGAGGGCGTGCCTTCGGCCCCGCCGACAACCAGTTCCGCCTCGGGGGCGATCTGATAGGTGCTGCCCAGCCACTCGGGTTCTTCCTGCAGCCGGCAGGCTGCTTCCCAGGTCACGCAGTCGCTCTGCGGATCGAGCGTAATGGCCAGCGACCAGTGGCTGCGCCCGGCCAACCCCACCAGCAGCGCTACCTGTTGGCCGCCGGGGCGCGATTCGCAGTGGGCCTGTTGCAGCGGCGGGCTTGGGGGCCAAGGCTGCTCGGCGCTGCCCTCGACCGAGTTGACCAGAACCTGGCCGAGAGGCGAA
Organism: uncultured Pirellulales bacterium; assembly: GCA_964399535.1. Classification (GTDB taxonomy): domain Bacteria; phylum Planctomycetota; class Planctomycetia; order Pirellulales; family CAYNRE01; genus CAYNRE01. The sequence goes on from CAYNRE010000027.1 coordinate 104,160, forward strand.
CTCGGGTGGGGAGCGATCTGCTGGGCGCCGGGGGGCAGTCGCCACAGGCGCTGCCGGTAGCGATCGGTTTGCCAGGTCAACTCCAGCAGCCACCGGCCGGCCCGCAGGGTGGAGTTGGGAGAGCTGCTCATGGGGGAAGTAGCCTGGTGAATCTCAGGGCGGGGCCGGCGACCGCGGAGGGCCGATTGGCGCGGGGGGTGGATCGAGGCGCGGCTGGCGATTGGATCGAGCCCCCCGTCAGGAATGAGCTTGGCGGCCGCTAATCTCCCGAGGCCACTTCGTCGCTCTTGCGCCAGCGGAGATAAGCGTCGAGAAACCCTTGGATCTCACCGTTCATCACCGTCTGAAAATTGGTCATCTGGTAGCCGGTGCGGGCATCTTTGATGCGCTGATCGGGGTGTTGGAAGTAGTTGCGGATTTGCGAGCCAAACCCCACCTTGGGCTGTTGGTTGTATTTCAGGGCCTGTTCGATCTCGCGTTTCTCTTCCTCCAAGCGGGCCAGGCGTGCCCGCAGCATTTTGAGGGCGGTAGCGCGGTTCTTGTGTTGGCTGCGTTCGTTCTGGCACTGAACCACGATGCCGGTGGGCAAGTGGGTCAGGCGGATAGCGCTGGAGGTTTTGTTGACGTGCTGCCCGCCCGCGCCGCTGGCGCGAAACACGTCTTCGCGAATGTCTTCGTCGCGCAGCTCGATTTCGACCGCGTCACTGATTTCCGGCGAAACGTCGACCGCGGCGAAGCTGGTTTGCCGTTTGCCTTCGGCATTGAAGGGGCTGATGCGCACCAGGCGATGCATGCCCGTTTCGCCCTTCAGGTAACCGTAGGCAAAGGGCCCGCGCACCACCAAGGCGGCACTGTTGATGCCCGCCTCGTCGTTGTCTTGGCGGTCGATCATCTCGGTTTCGAAGCCGTGGTCGTCGGCCCAGTGAATGTACATGCGCAGCAGCATCTCGGCCCAGTCGTTGGCGTCGGTGCCGCCGTCGCGGGCGTTGATCGTAACCAGGGCATGCGCGGCGTCGTGAGGGCCGTCGAGCAGGGCCTGTAGCTCAAGCGATTCGATCTGCCGCTCGAGGGCCGCCAGCGAGGCCGGCACCTCGGCCGCCAGCCCCTCGTCTTCCTCGGCCATTTCCAACAGGGCAGCCAGGTCGGCCTGCTGGCGCGTCAACTCGCCCAGTGGCTTCACCACGCTGCTGAGCGCCTTGAGCCGGCCGACCACTTCCTGGGCCCGCTCGGGCTGATCCCAAAAACCGGGGGCGCTCATCCGCTGTTCGATCTCGGCCATCTGGCCGCGGCGGCGATCGTAGTCAAAGACTGTCCCGGAGCTGAACGATCCGCTGGCCGAGGTCTTCGGCGCGAGTGATCCATTCGCGGTCCATGAGTGGGACTCCTGAGAGGCGCTTGCGGACGGAAAGCGCCGGTGGACACGTCGGCAGAAGCTCGGCTCGTCCTTCGCCAAGCCGTGACAAACTGGGGAAATTATACCGGTCGTAACGCGCCCGAGCGAGGGGGGGACCCTCGCGAACCCGGATTCTCCGTTACCACCAGTGCATCCGTTCTAAGCGCTCGAACCGGTGTCGCCGATAAGACCGATAGGGTCTGCCAGCCGGGCGGCCTGATGCGCCCCCGCGGCCGAGCTGCCCGGCGGAAGAGGCCCGGCAGGCTGCCTGCATCCCCACCTCGAATTCCCCCCACACCCCAGCGCGATCTGGCCAGCCGATGCGGCGACGCATCGAACCCCTGGGAAGCTTCGCCCGATCGTTCACGAAGGAATGGCTGCGTGATGTACGACTGGATCGAGAAAGCCGCCGCCTCGCTCCGCGGCGGCCAGCGCCCCTCGAGCCTGGCCTGGGCCGCGCTCCTGGGCCTGTCGGCCGGAGTGGTCTGCGGACCCAACTTAAGCTGCGCCCTGTTGCTCGTGGCCGCGGTCCTCATGCGGGTCAACCTGCCCGTGTTGCTGGTGGCCTTCGGCCTGGGCACGCTGCTGGGTTGGGCCGGCACCGGGTTGACCTACGCCACGGGGGTCGTGTTGCTCGACACGCTGGGGCTGCGCGCGCCGCTGGCGGCAGGGGGAACCTGGTTGCCGTTGGCGCTATTGGATTTAGACCGCTACGTGGTGACTGGCGGACTGGTCTGGGGCGGCGCGCTGGGCTGGCTTCTGGCCCGCTGGGTACGCCACCTGGCACGCCGACAAATTGGGCAACTGCGACGCGGCCAAGCGGAGGGCGCAACGGCCAGTTGGGACCGTGAACAGTCGCCACCCCAGCAGCGGGCCCAGCTTCTGCTGGCGCGGCTGGCCTGGGGCAAGGCCCTGGGCCCTGCCACGTTGCCGCTGGCCACGCGCTGGCTGGGCTTCGGGCAGGCCGTGGGGCTGGCGACGATCGTTCTCGCCGCTTGGGCCGGGCAGGGGGTTATCGAGCGACGCATCGTTGCCACGGTGCTGTGCCCCGAGTTGGCCCAGGCAAGCCGGGCCCAGTTCACGGCCGAGTCGATTCGTTGGAACCTGCTTTCCGGCCGGCTCTCGGCCGAGCGCATTCACGTGGTCTGGCCCGCCAGCGCCGAACGCGGCCAGCAGTGCGGACTGCACATCGAGCACCTCGAAGCGAGCCTGGTGCCCGGCGCCGCCCTGCGGGGGCAGATCGAAGTTGCCGAGGCGCGGCTCTCGGGCGTGCACCGCTGGCCGGCGACCGAAGCGGCTCCGGATGCAACCGTTGAAGCCGGAGGCACGGAAGGGGAAACGGCCGCCCAAGCCGGGGAGGTGGCGGCCGTCGCGGAATTGGAAGGTTCCGACGAGGCCGCGGCCCTCGAACACACGTATCCGGCCAGCCCTTGGGTAGCCGGTTGGGCACGCCAGTGGGTCAGCGGCTGGCCGGCCGAGCAGACCCGCCTGTTGCAAGTGCGGCAGTGGATTCAAGCGATTGAACAGTTGGCGCGACACGATTTGGATTCTCCGGGCGGCGCCGATGCTCAGCCGGCCTGGCAGGGCTACCGACGGGCCCGGGCAGCGCTGGCCTGGGATCAACCGCGGTTGAAGATTGGCCACCTTCAGATCGACTCGCTGGCTCCCGAATTCGGTTGGGGCGAAAAGGCCGTGGTACACGTGCGTCACTTGAACAGCCGCCCGGTGGTGGCGGCCAAGCCGACCCACCTGGTGGCGCTCGATCCCGAGCGGACCTGGGCCCTGGAGGTGCAGTTGAATCTGCATCAGCTCAGCGGGCGTCACGACCTGCGGATCGAAGTGGCCGACTTACCGATCGAGATGATCAACCAGGCCCCGGCCCTGGAGCACCGCATGCAGGTTTCCCGCGGCAAGATTCGCCTGGCCGGTAGCGGCTGGTGCGACGGCCAGCAGCTTGAAGTGCGGCTCGACTTGCATCTGAAAGAGTTTCGTGCCCAGTGGCACGAGTCGGCTCCGCTTTGGGGGCATCCGGCCGCGGCCTGGAACCAGGCCCTGGCCGATCGCGAAAGTTGGTACCTGCGCGGAGCCCTCTGCGGCACCTGGCAGTCGCCCCAGGTGGCGCTGAATGCCGAACAGCTCAGCAAAGATCTCTGCCAACAACTGGTCCAATCGGGCCATGCCGAGTTAGCCGATAGCGTGGCCGCCGCCCCGGCAAGCGGGTCCGAGCCGACCGACGCGCCCGGGTCGCCCGCTTCGCCCCAGGAACTGGCCGCGGTGGAACCGGGGGTCGCGGCGCAGGGGCCCGCCGGGCCGGACGAATTCGTCGCTGCCACCGAACCGAGCGGGGAACCGGTCGAAGCGCCCGAGCCCCCTCGACCCTTGGCAAAGGAACAGGCCGGGCACGAGGACCAAGTACCAGCGCCGCGGACGGTCGAGCCGGCGCCGCGGCGGCGCGCACCACGCCCCGCCGTGGCCCAGGTCATTCCCGACCAGCGTTTGGCGGAAGAGGAATCGAACGATCCTGAAGCGGCATCGATCGCGCCCGCGGAGTTGAGCCATTCCCAGACCGGCGGCGACCTGAGCGAGGCCCTTTCGACCGTGGCCTCTTCGAGCGAGCCGGCCAACGATTCAGCGGCGAGTGTCGAACCCCGTGCGCCGGGCCAGTTGCCCCCGGCCGTGGCGCGGGCCGTACCGTCGCGGCGGGGTCCGGAAACAAGTGTGAACCCGGACGAATCGGACAGCGATGCCTTCGATCGCCTGGTCGAGGCCTCGACCGCGGAGCAGCCGCCTCCGGCGGCCGGGGCTGGCGACTCGGTGGCCGGAGGCGACGACGACCAATCGCCGCGCCGAGCCGAGCTCATGCCCCCCTGGCTGGCGCCCAAGGTAGCCCTGCGGGCGGCTCAAGCCGCCGGACAAGAGGTGCCCCGGGTGCCAGGCCCGATCGAGCTTGAGCGGGGTTCGAGTTGGGCTCCGGCTCCGCCTGCGCCGGATCGGGCCACGGTGGCCCGGCTTTCGGCCGCGCGGCCGGTTACGGTAACCGAGGGTCCGGTATTGCGCGTGCCGACTGCCAGCGGCGATCCAGACTTCGACGAGCTCCCCGACGAGCCGGAACAGTCGAGCCGACCAGCCCCGTCTTCAACTCGCTTTGCCCCGCGCGCAATCGCCGACCCGGACGCGAGCGACCCCGTCGCTTCGCCGCCGAATCGTCGCTCGCCCCCGCGCCCGATCGAGCCTGCGCCGGAACCTTGGGAAGAAGAAGCCGAGCAGACGCGCGAAGTTCTTGAAGACACCTCGGCCAGCTGGCCGGGCGAGGAGTCGGACCTGACGGCCCGCGAGGCCGAGCCGCATTCGGAACCTTCCGATTGGTCTTACGACTCGTTCGACGAAGTACCCGACCCGTCGGCAGCGCCGTCCGACTCACCAATGGCTGGAAGCGACCGTTCGTCCGATCATTGGCTGGGGCGATTCTCGGAGCGAACTCGCGGCAGCCTCCGCCGGTGGCTTCCCTGGAAACGGCGTGAGTCGGGCGATACTTCAGACTCCGAATTCGGCTCCCGGGAACCGGCGGCCCCCCAGCGGGCTCCGCAGGTTGCCTTGCCCGAGACGGACGAGCCGGAAGCGAGGTGGCCCGCCCAGTCGGGCGAAGAGCCAGTCGATTTGGAGCCCGAGCGGCGCGGCTCGCGCGATCACCGGCGCGGTAGCTGGGGGCGAAGCTGGTGGCCGTGGCGACGGGCCGACGACCGGCCCAGCGAGCGGGCCGAAGAGCGGGCCGAACTTCCGGAAGTCGAATCCTGGGACTGGGAACCGGAGTCGTCCGGGGCGGACAGGCGGTAGCCTGGCTTGGGCGGGTTTGCGCGGTTCGAAAATGCGTCCGCGGGGGCGCACCAGGCAACAGCGCGAACCAAACGTTTCAAGGCCCGTTGCAGGGGGGAACCGGTTGTTCTGGGCCCTGCCGCACCTGCTAGGGCTCTTCGCCTGCGGCGCCGACATCGCCTTCGGCTTCGACATCGCCCTCGGCTTCGGCATCGCCTTCGGCTGGCCGTTCACGCTCGACCGGGGCATCGCGAACTCTTCCCCGGCGGGGTTGGTCCTGTTCCGCGGCTTCGTCGCTCGGAGGTGGGGCCACCGCAACCGCGGCGGCCAGGCTGCTTTCGCGCAGGCACTGGACCAGGCCCGAGGGGCGTGCCAGATAGATACGGTCGTTGTCCAAATTGGTGTAGCGAATCGGAAGTTGAAGCAGCGAAAAGCGATTAAGAAGCCGGCCGGTAGCCCGGTCCAAGATCAGCATCTGTTGCAGCCCATCCGACAGATAGATTCGGTCCGGGCTGGCGGCGATGAATTGTCGGCCCTGGGGATAGGACCATCGCAAATTGCCCGAAGCGGCGTCGAGACAGAACGCGCCGGCCCCGCGTGTGGTGACCACCACGCTATCGCCCACCACCGCGGCGGGTTCGTAAATCGGGGCTCCCGTGAAGTAGCGCCACCGTTCGACGCCGTGCTGATCCTCCAGGGCGTAAACCGAGCGATCGACCGAGGTGAGATACAGCAACGGTTTGCGATACGTCGGCGGCGCCGCGCACGACTCGTTCAGCCGGAACTCGAAATTCGTGCCCGGCTCGTGCATTCGGGCCACATACAGACGGCCGTTCAGCGTGGTCCAGGCGAACAGCTCCCCCAGAATCAGCGGTCGAGCCGCGGGTTGCCCCTTGGCACGATAGGAGATGGGCTGCGATTCGAGGATCGCCTTCGATTTGGCGATCGGATCGACAACGTCGGCCAGTTCGTGCAGATCGACTCGGTAGCTGATCAGCGTTCCGTCCAAAAGCGGGACGATCACACGGCGGTCGTCGAGGGCCGCCGGGGCGATCGGCTGGAACGGCAATCGCCGCTGCCACCAGATTCGGCCCGACTTGGCGTCGAGCATGTACAAGTCGTCGCCGTTGGCCGCCGCGACATAGTTCTGGAATCGCGCCGGCGCGGTAGTGGGGAACCGCCGGTCGCCTAACCGGGTCGACCAGAGGGTTCGCCCGGTTTCCGCATCGAGGGCGTGAATTAATCCGCCGTCCGACTGGGCAAAGAGCATGTCGCCGGCCAAGGTTAGACTAGCCAGGGCGTCGCTCCGGCCGTCGAGCGATACTTGCTGTGCCCATGCGCGGTGCAGCCCATGGGCCAGGGCCTCTTCGCGGCGAATCAGCCCACTGGCGCTGGCTTGGCCCCGCGCCAGGCTCGCGGGCCCGGCGCTGGAAAGCACCAGGACGACGAGGGCCCAAGATTTCCACGGCGACCTACCAGGCGTGCGCAGCATCGTCGGCTCCAGCCTCCAGAACCCCTTCCCGATGCGCTTGGCCCCGAGCGAAACGGGGGCCCACGGGTGAGGGGAATCGAATTCGTGCCAGCTCCATGATAATTGGCCGCCGAGCCAAACGAGCGGCAAGTTTTTCGACTTCTCACCGGGTGCTGGCGGCGAGAATGCCGCCGGTCAACCGACCAGTCGGGGGCCGGGTAGGGGGGACGCGGTTTCCGCGTCTCGGTTCCAACTCATTTCCCAAAAACGGCTTAGATGCGGCCCGAGGCGGTTGGCTAGTTTCAGGCTAGGCCCCTGGACCATGCCGACCGCGACTCTCTAACATGGCGCGGCTCTGCAGGTGACGCGCCGTCGGTGGCCGTGTCTGAGCGGCGGAGCCCGGAATCGGACCCCCCCATGAGTGCATCCCCGACGCGACCCGCGCCCGACGGTTTGCCTCATTTGGCGGAGCTGTTGGCCTACCTGAACCTGTCCAGCGGCACGCCCGATCCCCGATTTCAGGCCCGGCTGAACGAACTGTTTGCCGCACTGGCCCAGCGCGAGGACGCCGACGAAGCGCCCTGGCGAATGGTGGGGCAGGTGCTTTCGGCCGAGCTCGAGCGGCTCGCCGGCACGGGGGGGCCCTGGTCCGACGTTTCCCAGGCCCGGGGAGTGCTCGCGCTCAGCTTCGACGTCGTCCTGCCGGCGTACCTGGAGCATCATCGCGACCTGTTATTTCACCAGACGGCCGAGTTTCTCTTTCAGCCGCTGTTCTTGGCCCGGGTTTTCGAGGCGGTGTTGGCCGCGCACCCGTTGGGGACCGACCAGGCGGCCGTCGTCGAGCAGGTGATTGGTTCGCTCAACGATTTCCTGGGGCACCGCCCTGTGGCCGTTTTGCACAACGACCAGCGGATGGAGCCCTACGCGCACGAGCGGGTTCGCCCGGTGCCCGTATACCTGCGCGAGGTGGGGGTGGGCCGCGGGCCGTACGAGGAACTGCTCACGGCGGCTCTCGACATCCTTCGCGCTACCGATCGTGAGCTACTCGACGAAGGCTGCTTGGACCTGGACCTGCTCGACGAGTTGGCCGTCGACCCCCGGGCCTACGACTTCGAGCACCCGGTCAACAAGCGGCCCAACTATCATTTCGGCCAGTGGGACCCGCATTTGCTCGATTCTCAGGGGCGCTACCGCCGCTTTGTGCTGGTTCAGGTAACGCTCGACGTGCTGGTCAGCCGGTTTCAGTCGCCCGGTGTGCGATGCCGCGACCAACTGGTTTGGGAATCGGCGGCCGTGTTGGCGGGCACGATGTTGATGTCGTCGTTAATGGGCGGCCGCAGCCCGGAGACCCACGATTCGACGGTGAGCCTGGCCAACCTGCTGCCGCGCATCGCGCGGCTGCGCGACCGGTTCTACGAATTCTGGATGACCCGCGTCGGTGGCTCGCATGGAGTGGCCTTGCGGGAGGAAGCGGGGCTGTTGCGGCAGCCGTTTGGCGGCGCGCGACAGTTCCTGAATCATGCCCTGGCCCGGCTCCGGGCACGGCAGCAACAACACGTTCACCTGGCGCGCATGTTCGCCCGGATGGGTTATCCGCAGGCCAGTCTGCGCCAGGCGGCGGTGGTGCCGGCGGCATCGGCCCGGATGACCGCCGAGATCGATTGCCGGATTGTGGCGGCCCATCACGCTGCGGAGCGCGGCCAATTGCCGTCGGCCGCGGCCCTGGTACCGCAGATTCAGGACCTGCTCGATCGCGCCATCGGCTGCGGGGCGCTGGTCGATCCCTGGAACATCCTGGGCTTTCAAGGGCAGTTTCCCATTTTCACGGCGCTCGAGAATTCGGTGCGCGACCACCGGGTCGACGAGCTGATCGCCCTGGTCGAGCGAATCTTTGGCCTTTACGCGCGGCTCATGGAAGACTCGGCCGCCGCGGGCGACGAGGGGTTGGCCACCCGGCTCGAGCGATCGCTGGTCGCCTTGGCCGGCTGGTGGGACCAGTTCGCCACGAGCCAGGTAAGCGGCGTTCGGCGGCTTTCGGGCGCCGAACTGAGCCAGGCCGCGATTCAGGTCGCCCAGGCCCTGGGGGCCTGGCATCGGGCCGGCGCCGCCGCCGGCGATTTGGCGTTCTGGCGGCAGCATGTTGCCGCTTTCGGATCCCCCAAGTCGTATGCCCTGGTAATCAATGCCCTGCTCGAAAAGAACGACTTTGTCGCCTCGCTCGCGCTGCTGGTTCAATGGTTGTGCCGCGCCGACGAAATCGAGCTGGCCGACAGCGAGCACTCGTGGCACTCGCTCGTGTTGCGATGGGTGCGGCGGGTAGGGCGGGCCACGGCCGAGCAGCTACCGGGCGAGGCCTCGGCCGCCGCCTCGCAGCGCCGCTGGGGGCTGGTGCGCAAGCTGCTCGACTATATCGAAGCCAATGCCGAACAGTTCTGGCATGTTCCCCAGTTTCCCGAAGGATTGGGCATCGCTCGTTCGGGCCCCTCGGGTGCGGCGGCCGATGCCCCCTCGCTGGCCGATGAGCTGGAAACCGACGAACTCTTGGGAGCAGACGACGACACCTTGGGAGACGATTCCGAGCGGAACGACGATCTCGAGTTCGATGCCGACCCGTCTGACCCGGAAGGGTTCGAGAGCGACGACGAGGACGAGGAGGGGGACGACGAGGATGACGAGCCGGGCGAGCACCTGTACCGGGCCGCCTACGAGAATGTGGTCTACCGCGACAGCACCCAAGACGGGGTCGAGGGAGACGTGCTCGACGACGGCAGCGCGGGCGTGCCCGACGACCTTTGGGATTACGAGGGGCGCCGGCTGGAGCCCTGGTTGGCCCTGCTGACCACCGTGGCACAGGTCTGGAAGACCCTGGCTGCCTGGAACCTGGAGGAAGCCCCGCACGATCCGGCCGCGGCCGCCAGCAGCGAGCGGGTCGAGTCGCTCGGGGCCTGGGGACGCCTGGCCGAGCGCAACCTGCAAGATTGGCTCCGCTTGCTCGAGGCGATCCATCGCCAGGGCTTGTCCGCCCCGCTGGGTACCCGCGAAGCGCTGATCGAATATGATCGTCGCCGGGGGATTAAACAAACCTTGCTCGAGCGGACCGTGGCCGGCATGGTCGAAACCGTGCAGGCTCAGCGGTTTCTGGCGGCGGCCTTGCCCGACGCCCAGCCCCAGCGGTCCGCCGGCGCCGAAGACAAGCTGGGGGTCGAGTTAATCCGCCGGCTGTTCGGCGGAGATCGGGCCGGTTTGCGGCAACAGTTGCCCGAGTTGCTACAGGCCATTTCGCAGCAGCGGCTGCTCTATTTGCCGCTGGGCAAAGGGGGCGATCCGCAGGAACTGGCCGCCACTCAAAGCCGGCTGCAGTTGCTCCGCGAGTTGGCGGTGGGGCTGCCCCGGCTGGGGCTGTTGAGCGAAACCCGGGAGCTGCTGGTAACTGCCCAGCAGGCCGAACGCATCAACCCGGTGGGGGAGGGTGCGGTAACCGAGTTCGACCGCTTGTTTCATCTGGCCTATCGCGGGTTGGTGGAAAGCCTGGTCGAATCGTCGCGCGACTGGCCCGCGCCGCGCGACCGCGATCCGTCGAGTTGGTGCGCGGCCGACGAGGACCTGGTCAGCTTTTTGCAGGCCGCCACCGAGTCGCTGCTGGTGCTCTGGCTCGACCATAGCCGCTCGCTCCGGCTCTCGGTGCTCGAGCGCGTGGCGGGCCAGGCCCGCTGGCAAACGCTGGTCGGCTTTGTGGAGCGCTACGGCCACGACCTGTTCACGGCCCGCTTCCTGGGGGTGGGCAATCTGCGCGCGATTACCGATACGGGCACCGCGGGCTGGTTAGCGCAGCTCGAGCGCAACCCGCCCGACGACCCCCCGCGTTTGCTCGACGAGTTGGGAACCCAGATTTCGCTGGAGGATGCGGCGCGGCAACTGGACATCGTGATTTCGGCCGTGCTGGAGAATTACGCCGAGTACCGCGATTTCAACAGCACCACCACCCAGTCGGACCGCGGCGAGCTGCTTTACTCGTTTCTCGATTTTCTGAGGCTCAAAAGCCGCTACGACCGGGTGAGCTGGAATCTCAAACCCGTGGTGTTGGCGCACCAGGTGCTCGAACGGCGCGGGCGTTCGGCCGCCGCCCAGCATTGGCGGCGCATCGTGGCCGAGCGCACCGCCGAAGCGGCCGACTGGCATTGGCAGCGGCTCGAAGAACTGCAGCAAAAGTATGGCATGAAGTTGCCCACGATCTCCGACCGCCTGGCCGAGCGATTCACGCGCCCCTTGGAGTTGGATTGCATTCGCGCCTTGGTGCGCCCAGCCATCGAAGAACAGAGCCAGGGACAGGCCGGGGAATCGTTTTCGCAGCTGGAACAGAAAATTGCCGAATTCTCGCGGCAACCGACCGGCTCGGGATTGGATCTGCCAGGCTGGCTCTTGGCCCTCGAGCTGGAAGTGGAACAGGTGCGTTCCGGCGGAGATGCCGGCACCGACGGCACCGAGGCGGGGCTGCTTATTCCCGCCTGGCGGTTGAGCCGGAGCGAAGTGCAAAGCCAATTGGAAGGGTGGCCCGAGTCTTGAGCGCCGGGTAAGAACTTTGCGCGGGTCGCGTCGCGGCGACCTTGTTCGCGGTGACCTTGTTCGCGGCGCTCAGCCAGCCGCGCATCTGCCTAGCCGCGCATTTGCCTAGCCGCGCATCGGCCTAACTGTGCATCGGCCTAACTGTGCATCGGCCTAACTGTGCATCGGCCTAACTGTGCATCGGCCTAACTGTGCATCGGCCTAACTGTGCATCGGCCTAACTGTGCATCGGCCTAACTGTGCATCCGCGGCAGGTCTTCCCCTTCGGCCACCAGGGCCGCTTCGGCCGCGGCCAGCTCGTGCAGCCGGACTTGGACCACTTCGGCCGGGGCAAACAGCTTGGCGAACTGAACATACGTGGCGTGATGCCGGGCTTCGCTCTCGAACAGGCCGCCATAGAACCGAGCCAGCTCGGCGTCGGCCAGCCCGTCGCGCAATAGGGCGAACCGCTCGCAACTGCGGGCTTCGATCAAGGCCGCCACCAGGCAGCGATCGACCGCCCGGTGCGGCTCGCTGGGGCGAATCAGTTCGTGCAGCCGTTGGCCGTAGCGGCTGGGGCGCAGGCGGCGAAACGCAATGCCCCGCGCGGCCAAGAGGTCGAGCACCATTTTGAAGTGCTCGAGCTCCTCGCTGACTATCTCGGTCAATGCCCGGGCAAACGGTTCAGCGTCGACATAAGCGAAGATCAGATTCATCGCCACGCCGGCGGCTTTTTTTTCGCAGTGGGCGTGGTCGATCAGCAGCTCGTCCAGGTGGGGCGTCACCGCCTGTAGCCAGCGCGAGGGCGTATCGCAAGCCAGGTTGAGCATTCGACATGGCCCTCCGGCTAGCGAGCCGGCGCAGGTGCCGGAGGAAGCGACCCCAGCAGGCTGTGAATCATGGCCAAGAATACGGGCTGCGCCACGGGCAGGTCTCGGTCTTCGGCCTGGCAAAACACCAGGTAGGTCGCCCCCGGCCGGCGAAAGACCCGCACCCAAGCCGAGCTGGTCAGGTCCAGACAGTAGAAGTTCATCTCCAGGCCCTGCATCGGTTCGCCCGCAACGGTTTCTTCGAGGGGCTCCAGATCCAGCTCGTTGTACACCTCGCGCATGGCCGAGACCGTTTCGCCCAGCAGCTGGGCCAGGTCGGCCTCGGCCGGGTGAACAGCGACCGACCAAAACGAACCGCTGGGGCTGCTGACCGTTACGTCGGGGCCGCCCGAGGCGGTCTCGCCGTCGTCGAGCGACCAATTCTCGGGGTACTGAAAGCGAATTCCAAGTCGGTCGTACAGGGCGGGCATGGTGAACCTGGGGCACTTGGCCGGAGCGATCGATTGCACAAGCCGACCGGCGAGCGGGCAAGCTGGTCAAATTGCGACGGCAGTCGCCCGGGCCGGCCGGCTCAAGGCCCGGCCCGCCCCGGTCCGTGCGCTCCAAGCTAGCATTGGCGGCGCTCGAGTGGGAAGGGGGGGAAGCCCGGGCTGATCTTGTGGCCTGGCACCCGTCCGACTAGCATTTCCGCCCGCGCCGGTTCGACGAAACTTGTCAGGGGGGAAGCGTGTGCTGCCGTGGCCGGCGCGGCCCGTCCTCTTTTCTGGTCCCAGGGCAAGTGGTCGATGACCTGGCACACCGCCTGTCTCGCCGACGCCGCGCACGCGCACTGCGGCCCGTTCACGGCCCACTCATCTGCCCATGCGGCGCGGACCGGCCTGGGCCTTCTGCTGGGGTTGCTCCTTGCCGGTTGCACGACCGCCGGCCAACAGCGCCCCGGTTGGTGTTGGATGCGACGCGGGCCGTGTCCCGAGTCGCTGCTGAAATGCCGCGAGCTCTCGCAGCAGGGGCTCTCAGCCATGCAAGGTGGCGATTGGCCGGCTGGCGAACGCTTGCTGGCCGAAGCGGTGCGGACCGCCCCCGAGGATTGCGTGGCCCGGGTCCACTATGCCCAGACGCTGTGGCACCGGGGTGATCGGGAAGGCGCCGTGGCGCAATTGGGCGAAGCGGTACGCTTAGCGCCCGAGCAGGCCGACGCCCACCGGCAACTGGCCGAATACCAACTGGTGCTGGGCAACCTGAACCTGGCGCACAAGCACGTGGAAGAGGCGATTCGGCTCGAAGGGCTCAATCCCGAGGTGCTGCGGCTGCGGGGCGACGTCTTGGTTCGCGAGGGACAACCGCGGCAAGCCCTGGCCGACTATCACCGAGCCCTGTCGTACCGGCCCAACGACCCCGAGCTGCTTTACCGGCTAGCGATGGTTTATCTCGACCTGGGAGAACCGCGGCGCGCCTGGTCGAACCTGCTGGCGCTTTCGGATCGCTGCTCGCCTGGCGAGGAAACGCCGGAGCTGTTGGCCCTGTTGGGTCGGGCCGCGGGCGACCTGGGACGCCATGACGACGCGGCTCGCTATTACCAGGCGGCCGCCCAGCGAGGCGGAAACACGCCGGCCACCTTCCAGCAGTTGGCCGGGGCCCAACTCTCGGCCGGGCGAATCGACGATGCCCGGGCCAGTATCCATGCCGCTCTTGCGCTGGATCCAGCGCACCCCGCGAGCCGGGCGCTACTGGCGCGGATCGATCAGGCAGGTCCGCGGGCGACGGCCAGCGTTCGCCGCTGACCGGCCCCCCCGCGCTGGCGGTTGGAAATGCGCCCCTGGCAGCGATTACTCCGCCGAGCCAGCTACCGCCGCGGCACAGGGGCCGACGGTCGCAACGGATTTGTGGCCACGGGGTCGAGCGGCCACCGGGCCGGGGCCAATCGCCTGGCCCGAGCCATTTTGACCGCTGGCGCGGCACGACCTATGTTTCCCTGAGCATCGAGTTAGGTCGCCTGCGCGTTTGACTTGGTTCACGGCACCGGTCGAACTGCCCGCCGGACTCAGACTGCGTTTTGAAATTCTTGCCTGGAGGTGCCCAAGATGAGCCAGGTACTCGAGTCGCCGATCGCCGATTTGGAATTGGCCGAACCGTTTGTCGATCGCCGCCGCAGTGAACCGCTGGGTGTTCGCCCCAACCGTGAGCGCCGCCAATTTGGCGACAGCCACGAAACGCTCTCGGCCGAGGCTCGCGAGCTGGCCGACGCCATCGACCAATACAAACTGCTTCACCGCCGCCGATTCATCACGTATCAGGAAATGCTCGACGTGATGCTGACCTTGGGCTATCGCAAGCTCGACTGACCCCGGCGGGGCCGCCGCCAGGCGGCGATCGGCCCCCTGCCCTCGAGCGCTGGCCGACGTTGCCGGTCGAGGAACCGGCCCGCGCGCTGGCCCGGTTTCGGGCAGCCGGCTCTCGGCGCGGTGCTATTCTTCGCCCAGGGTGGTTCGTCCGGTGGCCACGTCGAATTCGTAGATGGCCGGAATCAGCATGGCCGCCGTGGTGAAACCGTACATGAAGGCCACGACCAGAAAAACCGCCAGCGTGTAGCCCAACAGATAGCTGGTGATGGCGTAAAAGGTGGCGAACGGGCAGAGCAGCGAGGCCACGGCGATGGCGGGCGAGGGATTTCGGGCGCCAAGCGCCGCGTAGAGCCCCACGCCGCCGCCGAGCATGAAGGCCAGAAACGGCTGTAGCTGGGTTTGAAACGACCCGCTAAACGCAACGAGCATGCGCACGCAAGTGGCGATTCCCAGGAACAGAAAGAACACGGTTCCCAGGCTGGTGGCCACGGCCTGACGGGAGTTTTCGTAGGTCAGGCCGGTGTGAATTCCAAGCGTCGCCACGAACGTGTCGAGCACCGACATTCCCAGCAGCAAGTAAACCAGGTTCTCGGTCGAGACCGAGCCGCGCCACCAAAGGTAACCGCACAGCGCCATCGGCAGCAGCACGCACTCCTTGGCGTTGTAGAGCGCGCCCCCGAGTTTTCCGAAGACGAACTCGCCCGGTGTCAGGTCGGTTACCAGCAACAGGTCGAGCGCCTTGGCATCGCGCTCGGAAGTTATTGCCGTGACGGCCTGGGCGTTGACGAGCACCAGGCTGAGCACCGTCAGCGGCACCAGCAACAGGCTCGCCGTGGCTCGATCGAGGCCAGATTCGGTTTCCAAGGCGCGGTAAAGCGCCAGGGCGACTACGGCGGAGAGGAGCCAGTAGGCCAGCCGAATCAGAATGGTCCGTCGGCCGTAGGCGGCCGTCCGCACTTCCCGCCAAAGGATGGGGTTCGACCAGATCGGCCGGCTGAGGCGAGGCCCCCGGGCCGCTTTCTCTGCCGTTTTCGCGGGGTCCGCCGCGGCCCGAATTTCGTTCGCGGGGGTGCTTGTTTCCGGCCGGCTGGCGGCCTCGTTCCCCGCATCTTCGGCAACGGGCTGCGCCTCGCGCGAGGGATTCCAGCGGCGCACTCCGACGATGGCGACCAGATTCAAGACCGCGGCCCCGATCGAACCCGCCACGAGAAAGGCATACACCGGGCTGGCCAGCAGGCCGAACCGGGGATCGGCCTGAGCGTAGGGGCGCGTGGCCTGCAAAACGGCCTGCCAGGGGCTGAACACGATGGCCCAAGCGCGGCAATCCAGGCCAGCCCAACCGCTGCCCAGCCAACCGAGCTGCACGGCCTCCCAGATACCGATCCAAGCCACGAGCACCAGTGTGGTCAGGGCCAGGGCCTGAAAGGTTTTCTCTCGCCACAGCGCAATCGTCGAGCCCAGGCTGCCGGCCCCCAGGGCGGCAACGGCGGTTACGGCAAAGGTTCGGGCAACCTGGTCCCAGGCCACGCCGCCAAAGAGCATCAAGAGCGCGAAGACCGGCGCCGCGGCGGCCAGCAGCACGCCGACCCCCAGGATGCTGGCCAAAAGTTTGCCGAGAACCAGCTCGCTATCGGTTAGCCGGCTGAGCAACAGCAGCAAGATGGTCTTGCGGTCCTTCTCCTGAGCCACGCCACTGGCCGCCGAAAGCGCGGCAAAAAACACCGCTAGCGCCAGCTGAAGCGGCCCCAGGATTTGAAATACCAACCCGCCGAAACGAGCCAGGTCGCCCACATTGCGCACCACCTGGGTGCCGGCCAGCACGAGCCAGGCGGTGGTGAGCACCAAGAGCAAGATCGCGGCATAGACGGCCCGCGCGATGTAGAAGCGTGGACGGCGTGGAGCCGTGATCAGTTCGCGGGTAAAGACGGGGCCAACCAGCAAGATCGCGATTCCCCAAACGGTCGGTACCAGGGAGCCCGGCGGGCCTCTCCGGCGACTTGCCCCACAGGGGGCAGCACGCCACGGATCTGGTTATAACCGAACCGACGGGCCCGGCAGAGTGCCCGGCCGGGGGCGGGGGTTCCGCCGCGAGCGGTTTGCCCGATTTACCGCACCGTGGTCGGACGACGAGCCTGCAGCAAGGCGCCCGTGTACCGGTCCGGGTTTTGCTCGAACTGGTGCAGCGAGGCTTCGTTGGCGAACAGGAAGATGCGGCCGTCGCACACCACGCCGAATTCGCGGCGCCCTTCAATCGCTTGCCCCTGGTCCAGGGCGATCACCGGGTCGATGCCGGCCGCGACCGGGCTGTAGCGAGCCGGGTCGGCTAGAAACATTCGCTGTTCCTCCGGACCGGCGAATAGGTAAGTGCGACCTTCATAAACGGCGCCCCATTGAGGCCGGCCAGGAACCCAGCGGTAGTGGTCATAGAGTTGCACGGGGCAGTAGCCATCGAGCCCCAACGCGGTAGCTGGTTGAGGAGCCGCGGTCGATGTCGGCGTAAGGCCCGCGGCCACCGGGGGCGGAGCCTGAGAGGCCGGGCTGCTCGATGCCAGCCCGCTGGAGTTTTCTGGCCAGGGCTGGTGCGCCGGAGTGGCCGGAACGGCCAGCGCGCCGGTCGCGGGTGCGTAGGACGGATCGGTGGCGGCAGGCCGCGGGGCTTCGGGCGCCCAACCTGCCGGCGGCTGCGCGGCGGCGGCCGTAGCGTCGGCCGGCAGCCCGGCAATCGGGCCGAGCGGTGCCGCGGCCGGCGGTGCGGCCTGATCGTAGGGCAAGGTGGCCTGCCTGCGCGAGCGCTGAGCTTGCAGGCTCAGGTATTCATCGTTGGGGGGCGGCGTTCGCGGCGACGCGGCAGTCTCGCCGCTGGGGGCGGGGGCCGTGGTGCCCGGAGTGACGGGCGACTCGGCGTATCCGGGCGCCGCCGGATCGGCAACGCCCACCGGCGCCGAGGCCGCGGCCGATTCGCCACCGCCCGCCGCCATTTGATGGAGTCGCGTCAGATAGTCTTGCGGTGTGAGCGAAGCCGGGAGGCGGCCCACCACTTTGCCATCGGGCGATAACACCACGTCGGTCGGCAGGTAACGCACGCCGAGCTGTTCGGCCAGCTCGGGGTCGCGATCGCGATTGACCTTAACGAGCACGAATCGTTTTTCGAGCGCGGCCCCCAAGCCGGGAGCGCTGAGCACGTCGTGCTCCATTCGCAAACACGGCTCGCACCAGGGAGCCCAGAAATGCACCACCAGCAACCGGTTGGTTTGCGTGGCCAGGGCCTGGGCCGAAGCGAAATCGGGCTGGAATGTCACCCGATCGTCGGCTTTGACCGACATGCCCAGGATCGTTCCCACGATCGTGGTTCCCACCACCAATCGAAAGCTAACCATGATCGGTTCCAGGATTGAGCGCATCGCAGTTCGGCACCGCGAGAAGTGGGCCTGCTCGGGTTGTATCGGCTGCCCGGAGCGATCCGCTTGGAGAAAAGGGGCGGATAACACCGATTTTTCAGCCTCCCCGGAGCCGGGCACGGCTAGGCCTCTCGGTCGCCGCCCAACCCGTTGGCCGCGCGCTACCCGGCAGACAAGGTCGTCTGGAACCGGGCAGGGTGAACGTAAGTGATTTAGCAAACTGCCGTTAGGTTCTAGGAAGGTGTTGGTTTAGCCGCCCCGGGCCGAGGGCCAGAAGCGCTCTGGCAATCACCTGCGGGACAACCCGGTAGCCCCCGGAGTCGACGGTAACGGGCAGAGTCTGGACCGGGCAGGTTCAGTAAGCGATAAGGTTTTTCCCAGTAGCCATTTATGGATCGTTGTCCGGGGTTCGATTCGGGGTTGGCGAGGGGGCCCAGCGGCGGCCGGTACAATCCAGCTTGACACGCTTGTCGGCGCGATTATCATTTCCGTAGCTTTAGCTCTGCGAAACAGTGTGTGCTTTTGGCCCGTGGTTAAGTTCTTTGGGCCAGCCCTGTTTGCTACCGGGCTCGTTGGGGGCCTGAGGGCGTAAGTCGGGTGGAGCGATCTGCTCGACGACAACGCGTCGGCTCGGCGAGAGCCAGGTATTTGCCCGGGGGGCTTGCGAGAATTCGCACGACCGAGGGGAGTTTGTTCCCAAGGACGAACGGGGAACGGCTGAGTTTCCCTCGGTAAGGGGTGAGAAGAGGTTCACCGAACCGGAGTCGAGAACCGCGTCGGTGTTTCGCCGTGCTGAGATGACAGCCCGGATTTGCGGGGTGGTCGGTCTCAGTCAGCGTAGGAAGCCCTTGGGCAAGGAGTGTTGCGGACCCTCTGCTCCCCGCAGGGGGAAGTTCGCGGCGTAGGGCTGACGAACGTGGGTTCGGTTCGCAGTCGATCTGCGTTTCCGAGGCCCGGCTTCAGTCGTTCGCGAAATCGTGCTCGTGGTGGCCCAATCGGTCGAGGATCGGCCGGTCGATGGGTCCGACCGTGCAAGTAGGTCATCGGCCTGCGTGCCAACTAGGGCATTTGCCCTGAGATGTTACGGTCCTCGGCCCGTGGCCGAGCAGACTGCCGTGTGTCGCTGTTATTTTTGGCGCACAAGCGCCCCACTGGGTGATTGCGCGCCTCTTTGGAAGGCCTGGATCGAACTGGAAATGAATACGAAGCGTCGTGGTGGTGGCGGTGGTGGTGGCGGCGGTGGCGGCGGACGTTCCCGTGGGCGTGGGGGCCCCGGCGGACCAGGGGGCGGTGGATACGGAGGTGGCGGCTACGGCGGCGGTCGCGGGCGAGGTCGGCATCCGCACCCGCGCCATTACCGCGAAGGCCAGCCCCGCAACCAACCTTCGCCGCAGGTGCTCGACAGCGAGCCGGTTACCGAAAACGGCGAACCGCTCCCCTTGGAGCCCGCCAGCGGCGTTCTCGAATTGCACCCCAATGGTTACGGGTTTCTTCGTGATCCGGGCAACAACTACCAGCGCGAGCGAACCGACCCGTTCGTGCCTGGCACGCTGATCGAAAAATTTCGCCTTCGCGAGGGGCTGAAGATCAACGGCCTGGTGCAGCAGAACCGCAAGCTGCAAGGTCCGCGGCTCAAGGAAATCATCGACCTGGATGGTACTCCGCCGGCCGACTACCCCACCGTCAAATCGTTCGACTCGCTTACGCCGATCAACCCGGAAAGCTGGTTGCGGCTGGAAACCGGCGCGCAGCCCCTGTCGACCCGGGTGATGGACCTGCTGACGCCGTTGGGCAAAGGGCAGCGGGCCTTGATCGTGGCTCCGCCGCGCACGGGCAAAACAATGCTCTTGCAGCACATCAGCCAGGCGATCGCCACGAACTTTCCCGAGCTGTATCTGATGATGCTGCTGGTCGACGAACGGCCCGAGGAAGTGACTGAGATGCGCCGGATCACCCGGGGCGAGGTATTGGCCTCGAGCCTGGATCGCGACGTGGAAAGCCACGTGCGGCTCTCGCAGCTTGTGCTGGAGCGCTGCAAGCGGCTCGTCGAGCTGGGCAAAGACGTGTTCCTGCTGATGGACTCGATTACCCGCATGGCCCGGGCCTTTAACAAGTGGGTGGGCAACACCGGCCGGACCATGTCGGGCGGCGTCGACATCAAGGCGCTCGATATTCCCAAGAAGTTGTTTGCCACGGCCCGGGTATTCGAGGAAGGGGGGTCGCTCACGATCGTGGCCACGGCCCTGGTCGACACCGGCAGCCGAATGGACGAGTTGATATTTCAAGAGTTCAAGGGCACCGGCAACATGGAGTTGGTGCTCGATCGCAAGCTGGCTGACCGGCGCGTGTGGCCGGCCATCGACATCAGCCAGTCGGGCACGCGTCGCGAAGAGAAGCTGCTTCCGCCCGACGTGCTCCACGCCACCACCATGCTGCGCCGCACGCTTTCGCAGATGCACCACGTCGACGCCATGGAGCAGCTCACCAGCAAGCTGGCCAAGTTCAAGTCGAACCGCGAGTTCGTCAACTTGATCAGCGGTGTGCAGTCGATGGACTAGCCCCCTGCTGGAATCGACCAGCAAGTGCGATCGGCCGCGCAGTTTGGGCCGCTTGCATCCGGCCGCTTGAGAGGGCCCCGGGGTTACGTCGCGCGCCTACCTGGAACCTGCTGGTATCGAGCGCTGGCCCTGCGGACCGAGCCCCCCGCTTTCACCCTCACAGGGTGGTCGCGCTACTCTGGGCTTGGCCGTCTTCCCTAGTGGGCACTTAGGACCCGAGGCACCACCCCTTTGGCTTCGGGGGAGGGCTGGTTGGGGCACCTGGTCGCGGTCGCCCCGGTCACAAAAAAACAGGGCCCGTTCCGTTGGGAACGGGCCCTTGGGATCGAACCGAGTTCGACCTGGCTCACCGAGTTCGACCCGGCATGCTGTGCCTTGGCCGGCGGCCGCCTTGGGCGGCCTGTTGGAGTACGCGACCCCAACCGGGTGTCGCTTGCCGGGCGAGTCGGCACCGCAACCTGGCGGCGCACCCCATCCCAGCGCGATCGCGACGCGGTCCGGCCGGCTCTCCGCAACTACTCGGCGGGGGTCTCAGCCGGGGTCTCGGCCGGAGTTTCGGCCGGAGCTTCAGTCGTCGTCGGAGCGGCCGACTCTTCGGTCTTGGCGCAGCCAACGGCAAAGGTACCCAGGCTCAGCAACAGGGCGAGCGTAGCCAACTTCTTCATTGCAGTACTTCCTTCAAGGTATGCGACCTAACTTGACCGGGGGCGGCGGGCGGCATGCCCGGGCCCTCCTCTATCACGGTTGTTCCGTGGCCTAGGGGTTTTATTCCCGCCACGGTAGAATTTTTCCAAGATTGCGGCAGCCGGCTCGATTCGACCTGCGGGGGTCGCCGGGCCGCATTCACCATAAGGTTGGGCCGGCTCGCAGCCATTCGCCCCGAACCGCGACCCTTGCCCGATTCGGGCGTCGGTCCGAGGCGGGCCAGTTGCGCCGGCCAGATCCCCCTTCTCGCGGGGGAGTCTTGGCGTGCAGGGCGGGGTCGCGCAGGGTTCGCGGGAATATTTCGGCCGTTTGCTGACTCTCAGGGAGTGAACGCCCCAATGGCTGGTGATTCCGCCGACGGTCCGGCTGCCGGCTCGGTGTCGGCCTGGGTAGTCGAACACCACGAAGCGGTGTACCGATACGCCTGGCGGCTGACCGGCTCGGCGGCCGACGCCGAAGACCTGACCCAACAGGTGTTTCTGGCGGTCCAGGCTCAGGCGGCTCAGTTGTCCGAGGTGCGCAGTCCGCGGGCTTGGTTACTGACCATCTTGCGGCATGCGTATCTCAAGGGGCGCCGCGCCAAGCGGCCGGTGCCGCTGACGGCGCTGGAAGTCGATCCCGATTCGATCCCGGCCCAGATGCCGGCCGATTCGGAATGGGATTTCGAGCGGCTGCAAGCGGCGCTCGACGAACTGCCCGACGAATTCAAGCTGGTCTTGTTGTTGTTCTACTTCGAACAGTGTTCGTACCAGGAAATTGCCGAGCGGCTGCGGTTGCCGCTGGGCACCGTCATGAGCCGGTTGTCGCGGGCCAAGGGGCACTTGCGAGTCCGGCTGCTCGAAAAGTCGCTGCACCGAACGGCCCACTAGGGCCAAGCGCCGTAGTGGGGAAGGCGGGCCGCTCAGAGCACGGCCTGCGATACCCGCCTGAGGAAACGGACGTCTTCAGGAGCCGACCAATCCATGAGTAATCAGCCCTCGTTCATGTTCGACAAGCACCTCATCGAGCGAATCGACGCCTGCCGCCCGGCAAGCGCCGATCATCACGACCCCGCGCTGGGCGACGCGGGCTTTGTGAACTTGGCCGCTCAGCTAGCGGAAGATCCTCAGGCGGCCGCCTTGTTTGCGCGGGTCCAGGCGATCGACGGTCGGGTTGCCAGTGCCCTGGAAAACTTGGCCGTGCCCCCAGACCTGGCCGCCCGGCTACTGGCTCACCTGGCCGAGGCAGCCGACGCCGAGCGGCAGCGAGCGGCCGAGTTGCTCGGCGCGATGTCTGCCGACTGGTCGCCGCCGGCGAGCCAAACCGCTGAAGTTCCGGGCGGTCCACCGGTGGCTTCCGCTTTAGGGACCGACTCCTGCGAGGGCCGGCTCACGCCCAGCGACCTGGCCACCCCCCGCCCGCAGTCTGCCGGCGCCCGGGGGGTGCTTAGCCGCAGGGTCATTTGGCAATTGACCGCGACGGCGGCGGCCCTGGCCATCGTCGCCGGGGCGGTTTGGTACTGGCCCGCGGAAAAGCCATTTGGTGCGGAACAGTTGGACTTGGCGCTGCGGCAATTTTACGAGCAGGATGCCGGCGGCGAGGCCCGGCTGCTGATCGATCACGCGCCCCCCGCGACCTTACCCGCGAGCCGGTTCGTGCTCTGGGTCGAGGGCCCGCACGTGGCGTGGCGACCGGTCGAGCGGCTGCTGGGGCGCCGCGGTCTGGCCTACGAGCTGCAATCGCCCGAGGGCATCGCTGCCACGCTGTACGTGGTGCCGCTCAAAGCCTCGTTGGGCGACCCGGAGCTGCGTGGCTTGTTGCCCACCCAACCGCCCGAACGCCCGTTATTTACCGGCGGGCTGGTGACCAGCGTCTGGCGCGAGGGCCCGCTGGCCTACTTGCTGGTGATTCGTGGAACGGAGCGCAGCTACCGGCAGTTTGTCGCGCCGCCATCGGCGGTTGCCCGGGTAGGCGGCGGGCGATTGCCCGCAAAGTCAACCTAGTTTTCCAGGCTGGTTCAGGCTTGTCCCAGGCTTCCACCCGGTGTGGTGGTGCCAGGCCGAACAATCGGCAGATCTTTCTCAACCCCATCGTTTCAGCGAGCCGAAGTCATCCAACGTCGCCCTCGCTGGGATGCGCCGCGCCCCGCGGCACGCCACCTGGCGGGGCGCGATCGGCAGGGACCCAGGATGGGGGCGACGCGCCAGCGCGGCGCACCCGCCAGGCTTGGACCGGCGACCCGCATCGCCTGGCCCAGGCGCTTGCCGCCCAGGCTGCTCGTCCGAACAAAGCCATTGAGGGGGGAACGAACGATGAAGTGGGTGCTTATGTTGTCGCTGATTGGTGTGACCGGCGTGGCGGCCGCGCAGGCGCAAGACGTGCGGTTTCGCCAGGAGCCTGCCGCCGATGCGAGCGTGGAAGAACCGATGATTTCAACCGGCTCGGTGACTCCGACGGTCGAGATGTGGTTCTACGAACAGGCCCTGCGGCGATACAACGATCCGAAAGTCGCGGTTCGGGCAAAGGCCGAATACGCCGCGGCACAGCGTCAGCGACGCCTCGCGGCACAGAAGTGGTTCGGCTACTCGAACGCGCGACCCACGGTGACCGTGACCCCGACCATGACCCCGTACTCGCCCGGCTGGACCGCCAACAGCTATCGCCCCGAGCAGTGGCGCGGGGTCGGCACGCAAAGCGTAACGGTGGTTCCGCGTTCGAGCGGGTTCCAGGGCCGGCTGTGGTAGCCGCCGGCCGGCCAGCCAAGCGGTAGGCGAAGTTCCTGAAAACGCCGGGGGGCTAGCGACCGGCGCTTGCCAGCGCACGGCGCAAGCGCGACTCGAGCTCGGCGGCGGTTAGGCCCTGGACAAGCCACTGCTTGGTTCTGGCTGTGGGGCCGCTTACCAGTTCGAGTTGGCCGCGGCGCAAGTCCAAACTGGCAGCCAGCAGCAGGCGAATTGCTTCGTTGGCGCGGCCCTGTTCGGGGGCCGCGGTCACCGACACTTTGAGTCGCCCATCGCGCTCGACACTCAGGCCAGTCGAGCGCGCCCCAGGCTGAGCGCGAATCGTCAACAGCGCGCCGGCAGGGTGCGCCGCCACGGGGCCAGGCGCTGCGGCGTCATGGTTCGTCGGGGCTGCTGGCACGGCCGAGGGCCTCGGACCGGTGCTCTTGCGGCCACGGCGGCTCATGGCGAGTGCTCCTGGCGGGACGGCTCTGGGTCGATGCCCGCAAAGAGCACCGAACCCAGCCGCACGATCGTCGAACCCTCTTCGATTGCGACCTCGAAATCGTCGCTCATGCCCATCGACAGTTCGTCTAGGCCCAGCGATTCAGGCCAAACGCCCCGGAGCGAATCACGCACCTGGCGGAGCCGGGCGAAATCGATCCGGGCCGTGGCGGGGCCCCCCTCGAGCCGCGCCATGGTCATCAGCCCGCGGACCGTGATGCCAGGCAACTGGGCCAACCAGTCGCCCAGGCTCGCAAGTTCCTCGGCGGGAAAGCCCCCCTTGGTGGCATCGGGCGCGAGATGCACTTCGATCAGGGTTGGCACTTGCCGGCCCGCCTGAACGGCCCAGGCCGATGCGGCCTGGAGCACGCGGCGGCTGTCGGCCGAGTGCCAAAGGCCTACCAGCGGCAGGGTGCGGGCCAGCTTGTTGCGCTGCAAATGGCCTACCAGGTGCCAGTGAACCGGACCGGGATGCGAAGCGAGTTGCTGCCAGGCTTCGGCCTTGCGAACCAACTGCTGGGGCCGGCTCTCGCCCAGATCGACGAGGCCGCATCGGGCCAGGTCGGCCGAGACCTCGAGCGACACGTATTTCGTCACGCCGACCAGGCGTACCGCGTCGACGGGCCGGCCGCTGCGCTGGGCGGCCGCGGCGATGCGGGCCCGGACTTCGGCCAGATTCTCGGCCAATCGCGGATTCATGGCCCCCTGGGTTTACTCGAGTTCGGCTTCCAATTCCAGCAAGGTTTCCGCGTTGCCGTCGCCGCGGAAGCGGCCCACGAAGAACTCGGTAACCAGGTTCTTGCCGAGCACGGTGCGGTTGGCCGGGCCATCGAAGGAACGATAGATCAGCCACTGCCGACCGCCGAACTGCACGCGAAACGCGGCGGCAGCGTTCGAGGGGACCACCGATCGCTGCTCGGCCACGGTGAGCTGGCGCCAGGTGAGCGGTTCGTTCCGGCGCCGCGGCTCCAGATCGATCCACAGCGCTGCCGCCAGGGCCGGCCCGCTTGCTTGCTGCTCGAGCGTCAGGTGTTGGCCGTCGACCGTCAGGCTTCCCACCCGGTGGTCGCACTGCCACTCGGGCAGCGCGAGCGGCAACACCCAGCCCCCTCCCCGCGGCGCCTCAAGCCGTAATTCGCGGGTCTGCTCCGCGGGTGAGCAGGCAACCTGGGCCGCCAGGGGCAAACGGCCCGTGTAGCTCAGCGGTGCCGCGTCTTCCGCCAGCACGGAATCGATCAGCAGCAGAAACCGATCGGCGCGGGCCAGAAGGACTTGCCGCTGAATGCGCACGCTGGGCGAGAGATCGGCCTCGAGTTCGAGGTAATCCAGGTCTTCGTCCGAGGTCCAACAAATCTGCGCCCAAGGCTCGCTCACCGTGAGCGTTTGGTCGTTTTGCCGCACCTGGCACGACCAGGCGCCCGAGAACCAGGGTTGGCCTTGGCTAAGCAGCTCGATCTTTGAGTTGGGGCCGTGGTGGTCGACCGCCACCAGATTGGCCCGGCGGCTCCAATCGCTACGCAACACCGCCGCTTGCGCCCAGCCCGATTGGCTCGAAGCGGGCGCGGAGGTGATCCAGCCCGGCAGCTTGTCGTCGGCAGGCGAACGCTTGCGCGACTTGCCGTCGGCCAGGGCCTTGCCGGGTCGGTTCAGCGTGGTCGCGGCCTCTCGGAGCCAGCGCCCTCGCCGGGCGGAATCGGTTTGGCCGAGCAGGGCCGGCTCGACCTGCAGGGCCTGGGAACCGTCGCGCCGCGTAAGCCGCAGTGCATGCTGCCAGGCCCGCAGAAAGCGCTCGACCGAGCTTTCCGGCCAGGGCTGTTTGTCGAGAGCCCGGGCCAGATGCCAACAGCGCGTCCAAGAGGCCAACAGGGGCCGGAGGTGAACTTCCTGCGCCGCGCGAATCTGGCCCGCTTCATCGAGCAGTTGTTCCCAAC
Organism: uncultured Pirellulales bacterium; assembly: GCA_964399535.1. GTDB lineage: Bacteria > Planctomycetota > Planctomycetia > Pirellulales > CAYNRE01 > CAYNRE01. The sequence goes on from CAYNRE010000027.1 coordinate 130,346, forward strand.
TCTCCCGGATCACGCTGCGAGCCTCGCCCGCCAGCGACCGGCAGGGCCAAAGCTCGGGTAAGACGCAGGCCAGGCTCAAGGGAAGTTCGCCGACCAGCACCAGTTCGACACGCGGATCGGCCGGGGCGGGCGCAAGTTTGGCCGCGTTGACCGCTTGCAGCAGGTGGGCGAGCAGCTCCCACCAGCGGGTTGCCGACAGCCACTGGGCCAGCGCCGGAAGCGCCGAGGCCCAGCCCACCAGTTCGAGCGAGTCGCTGTAGCCAGGCAGCCCTGGCTGATCCTCGGCTAACAACTCGCGGACCAGGGCTTCCAGCGCCTCGGGCTCGATAGGTTTGCCTCGCCGCACGCGGTCGAGCGGCCCCAGCACCTCGGCGGCAGCCTGGCAGTCGGCGGCGTCGTCCAATCCCCAGCGCCAGGGGGCCTGGCGCAGCGGAAACCGCGCCAATCGCTCGGCCAGCCCCCGCGGCTTGCGGCGGCGGGCCAGATGCTTTTGCCATTGGCGCCACCCGCGGCTGCCATCCGACCAGCCCGCTGCCTCGCGCACCGCCGAGGGGACCGAGTCGTGCCAGGCGGGGGCTTGCGCCAATCGCAGCAGATCGAACTCTGGGAACAGGCTCGGGCGGGGCAATGCGCGGGTCGAAGACATGGTGTGCCAGGCGGGTCCAGGGAAAGTAGCGGGTGACGCCACGCGGTTGGCTGCTTCCGCCGACGGCGCGCTCGATCCGGCAAGTGCGGCGGCGGGGCAGGGCAGGCCTGGCCGGCGGGCGCCGCTTGGCGCCCGCTGCGGCTCGGGGCGAGCAATAGACCGTCACCAGCGTCGGCAGTATCTTAGCAACCGTCAGCGGTGCGACAACGTACGCCAGAACGAAGCGGAAACTCGGGAGCTCGACACAATGCGGGCAGCTCACCCCTATGGCCGGGCGAGACACGCAACAGCCCGCGAATGGGTGGGGGGGCGATTTCAGGATCGCGCCCCAACGGGTGCTGGCGCAAGCCGCGACCCGTTGGGTCGCCAGCCCGGCGAAGCCGAACCCCGGCCCCTCGGGCTACTGCCCGGACTTGCTTGTGGCACGCGGCGGGCCGCGCCGGGGGGTGCCCCCGCCGGGTACGCTTGTCGCCGGCCAACCGCACCAATGGTGGTGCTGTTGCTCGTGGCGCTCGGCACCCTGTTGCGGGGCGAAGCACCCCTCGCCCGGGCCGACGAACCGCGACCGGCGCCGGGGCCCGCCCCCGAGCTGCCCAAGGATTGCGTGAGGCTCTCGCCCGAGGCCGACGTTTGGATCGACCGAGCTGGTAAGCAGGTGGTGCTCGAGGGGCGGGTGGTCTTGCGAGCCGGTCCGCTGGAGCTTCTGGCTTGCCCCGAACAAACCAAAGAGCACGAAGCGATCGTGGCGCTGAAGACCAAGGCCTTTGTGGTGCATACGGCCCTGCTGGCCGTGGGAGCCGAGGTGGGCGCGGCCGTACAGTACGACCCCGAGTATCGGCCCGCCAGCGGCACGCCGATCGACGTTGAGGTGCGCTGGGTCGACTCGCAGGGGAAGACCCAGTCGCTACCGGCCCAGCAGTGGATTCGCGACGTGAAGACCGGCCAGGCCATGGCGACGAGCTGGGTGTTTGCCGGCAGTGGGTTTTGGGAAAACCCGGATACGCGCGAGCGCTACTACCTGGCCGAAGACGGGGATTTGATCTGTGTCTCGAACTTCCCCAGCGCCACGCTCGATGTGCCGATCGAGAGCTCGCAGGCCAACGAAGCGCTCCTGTTCGAAGCGTTTACCGATCGGATTCCGCCGCTGGACACCCGGGTGCAATTGAGATTGAAGCCCCGCCCGGCCGCTAAGACGAAAACGGAGTGACCGGCTGACAAGCCGGCAGCGGTGAAGCCAGGGGCCCGTGGAAGAACCTGGGGCCCGTAGAAGAATTGGCTGAGGGGGCGGATCGGCGGGTTTCGACCGACACCGGGTGGCAGGGCGCCGCGGTTTTCACCATGGCCCCGGTTTTCCCCAACGACAGCCCTGGTCCGATCGCGGTCTGCCCTGCGCAGGGGGCGCGGCGAGCTTTTCTTACTCGAGGGCGTAGGGCAGTTCAGGCTCGATCGAGGCGCCCAGCCTGGCAATTTCCCCTTGGACTTCGTCCGAAGGATCTTCGACCGCGACGAGGCCGCGTTTCTCGTTGCGGTTGCGGATGACCACCTGTCTCTCCTGCAGGAGGTTCATGACCTCGGTGTACAGGCTGGGGTTCTCCGTCGCACGAATCTTGTAACGCATGGCCAATCAATCCTCTGAATCAGCAGAGCTTGCCTATATTACCATCCTAGCTCGGTCGGCAGCGAAGTCGAGCCGTTGGCGGGCAACCGCCCCGAGGCCCGGTTTCAGGTCGTGCTCAGCATGTTCCGGCAGTCGATTCGGCCCGCCCCCTGGCAATTGGGGGGGTGCCCAAGGCTCACAGCCGTGGCCCGGATTCTATCAAATAACTCGGCCCGCGTGCCATGCGGGTTTAATGACAGCCAAAGTGAAGCTAGGCCGGCTGCCTGCGGGCAGGCTCCGGAAGTACCCCAGCCATCGACCAGCACCTGGGGCGTATCGCCGTACAGGATGCGTCCGTTGGCCGGGGTCGGCGCGACTACGTCGGGCTTTTGATTCGTGTTTGAGTCGCCGAAGTGCTGCCCTGGGCCGCGGCTGGAGTAGTGCCACATCGACAAATCGAGCTTGCAGGTGCCGACCGTTAAGACATCGGCTCGAGATTTATGCAACCAGATCGAAGTAGGGCTGCAATCCGCCGGGCTGGGGACCAGGGCGTGGTAATTCCCGGCTGAAAAGAACAGGATCAGGCCCGCGGCGAGAGAGTCGTCGATCGCTCGCTGAACGTCTGGGTCCCCTGCCGGCGCGCTACCGGAGCGCGTACCCCAGCTATTGTTGACGATGATGGGCAACTCGAGCCGGCTGCTTTGCTCGATCAGGTAGTCGTAAATATCGACCAGCTCCAGCGGATAGAAATGGGTGCGGCAGGAGATGAGTTTTGCCTCGGGGGCAACTCCTTCAAACTCGCCGTTGGCGGGTTTACTGGCCGCGGCAATGCAGGCCACCATCGTGCCGTGACCGTCGTAATCGGTCCACGGATCGGCCCCGTCGAAGGCAATGCCCCCGACGCGGCGATGCCCAGGAAACTCCGGGCGCGAGCCGTTCACGCCGGTATCGACAAAGGCAAGGACCGTGTTCGCTCCGCGCGAAAGCGCGCGAACCTGTTCAACACCCGTCAGGGAGTGCACGTCTGCCAGGCCAGCTTGCGCGGTTGACTGGGCCGCGAACTCGATGACATCGGGGCGCACCGATATCTCTTCGCAGTCAAACGGCACCTCTTCGGTAATCTCTACGTGGAACTGCTTCTCCCATCGCCTCATCAGTCCCGCCGTGTTCGCGGCAACCACCCTGGATTCGCCGCCCATTCTGCCCGGCAGCCGAATGGACGCCAGGCGCCGCTTGTAATTGACCACCGGTGTATCGAGCGGCGCTTCGGTGCTGAGTGCCGCCTTCATGGCCGGCTGATCCGGAAAGCGAACCTTATAGCGCGGTACCGCGGCCGTTGGCCGTTTGGCAGTCGAGCGGCCGGTTGAAGGTGGGATCTCGGCAGCCCGAGGTTCACCGGCGGATTCGAGCCGCGCCTCGACCAGGGTACCCAAGCTGCGGATCTTGGAGGAAATGTCAGGACTGGCTCCGATCAGAAACCAGGTTCCCGGCCGAGGTACTTCGACGCGGCCGGTGCGGAATTGCACGGACTGAAGCGACGTACGAGCCACTTTCTCGCCCGAGATCGTTAGCGACCTGGAGAACAATTGGCGGAGTGTGATCGCGGAACGGCGGCGTTTCGCGGGACGAATAACACGAATCCGATAGCAAGCCTTTGCCACTTCAGCTTCCCCCTCGGAGCCACGGGTTCGGCACACTTTGCGCCGAGAACATCAATCCACCAACTGGAACCAATAAGACTGTCTACCGTCGATTGCGACGTGTGCATTAAAACGCCGAGTCTAACACTGTTCATTAGTGAATTAAAGAGCCGGCAAACCGAAAGTTTGGGAGGAGGCGCATTCGCCCAGCGGGCTCAGTTAACGGAACGCCGAGCCGCGCTCAACAGCGGCGGCGTCCCGGAGAACCACCAATAGAAGGCGCCCCCCTCAGGGCCGGCAGCTTGCCAAAGAAACCAATGGACCTTGAGGCCGAAGAATGCCGCACCGCGGTCCGCCGGCAAAGCGCCGCTTGAGTTAGTCCGCAAAGCCCAGGGTCGAGCGCAACTGGTTCAGCACGGCTAAGTAGACCGGCGCAGGCAGTCCGTCGACGGTTGGCTCCGAGCGTCCGGTGACGCCGTCGACCGCGCCGGCCTCGACCAATCGGGCCAGCAGGGCCCGTTCGCGCGGGACGGTCCAGGGGCAATGGCGCATTCCCCTTAATGCCAGCACGGCCAGGCCCAAGGCCCAGGCGCCCCAATTGCTGACCCCGGCGATGAGGGTCTGATCGGCCGGCGTGCGGCAGGCGATCCGCCCCCCGACGCCTCCGCTTATGGCTTCGTCGAGCGTCTGCCAGTCGTAGCGCCCCATACCGAGTTCATTTCCGCCATCGCCGATAGCCACGGTAACGATCCCCGGACGACGCAGGCGTAGCTCGCCGAGCCACCGGTCCCAGGCCGGACAGCGGCGATCGCTGAGCAGTTCGCCGCGCATGTTGTGGCAACGCCCCTGGTGCTCGCGCGGCACCAGGGCCTGAAAGCGCGCGGCTGCCGCCGCGCTGCGGTCGGGTGCCTGTGCGGCCCAGCTTTGCTCGTCGTGGCTGCGGCCCACCCGCTCGATCGCGATCAGATGCGTCCAATCGGGCAAATCGGCCCAACCAGTTTGCTGGTCGAACCAACCGGCGGCCGTCAAGGGGAGCCAGGCCGCTGAGGTTTGCAGCAGTTCAAGGCAGGGCGGCTCGGCCAGAAAGTCGACCGCCACCCCCAGCGAACCTAAACACTCGGCCAACATGAGCGCACCGGTTGGGCCATCGGTTTCCGGCGCAAGCCGACCGTCGATCTCCAGATAGAAGCCGGTCAGAATTCCAACCCGGCGTGCCTGGGTGGCCAGGCTATTCGCGGCGATCGCCAGTTGGCCCGCATCGAGCGACCGGCCCGCGGAGCGATAGGCCGCCAGCCCCCTTCGTCCCGGGTCTTGGTGAACGATTCCCTCGAGCCGAGCCCAGTCTTCGTCGGAAAGCAGCGACACCGGAGTTTGATTCCCCGTAAACTTGGCGAGCCTCGCGGCGAGCAGCGGGCCTCGCCACTACCGCCCCGTTGGGAGGGAGCCAGTAAACCTGGGCTATCTCGGATGGGGGAGTGGGGTTGCCTTGGGGGTGGTTCAGTTCAGAGAATTGTGCGCGAAGATGACGATTGGCCGTTAGCATCGACAAATCGCTGCGGAAGTTTTCTGTAGGGAAGCAGCTTCCCATCGGACGAGGAAGGGACTCATGATCGGGACCCCAGGCGAGGACCGTCTGGATGCCCCTTGGCGAGGTCGGCATTGGCCCGGATCGCCGACAGCCGGGTTTTGCTCGGCGGGGAGGGTGATCGGGAGCTGGTCGCGCGAGGGCGAACCGATCGCGACGGTGCGACCCTAGCGGATCGGGCTGCCCGGCACATGAATTCCCCCATCGTTGGGCGTTGACATTCGCACTTGAAAGGCTACAACGGTAGCCCAGTTCGTGAAAAAAGTCACAGTTTCTCAGCTAGTCCGTTTTTTCTGCTGTAAGTCGATACTGCAAAACACGTTTCGTCGGCGAGCCAAACTGCGGTCCCAACGCGATCGCCCCTGCGATGGCGGTTGGTTTATCGGCTGCGGTTTCGCGAATTGCCGGGCAAGTACTGCGTACCCGGCCGATTTTGGCGGGGTCCTAGGGTGTGAACGGTCATGACAGAGAAGAAGCGTCCTTCGGTCGCTGAGATTCTGGCCGCGGCTCGGAAAAACGCTCCCGCTGGTACGGAAGCGGCCGGAGGATCGACTCCGGCGGCCAGCTCGGCTGCCCCTGAGGCGGCTCCGGCCGAGGCCGTGTCGTCTGAAGCTGCGTCGTCTGAAGTGGCGGCGACTGAAGCAACTCAGCCCAGGGCGGGGTCCGAATCGCCCAAGCCGGCCGCGCCCAAGCCGGCCGCGGCTGGGGGGGCACGGCCGAGCGTGAAAGATATTTTGGCCGCGGCACGGTCGGGGGCCGGGGCTCCGGCTGCCGAAAAGCCGGCCGTCGCCGAGAAACCGGCGGCTGCCGCGAAACCAGACGCGAAGCCCGCGCCCAAGCCGGCCGCGGCGAAGCCCGCCGCTGCGAAGCCGGCCGCCGAGGTCGCGGCGTCTGGTGGAGCCCGAAATACGGCCAGCATTTTGGCGGCCGCGCGGGGTGGCTCGAAGCCTGGCCCGATTTCCAAGGCCGAGCTCGAGGCCAAGGCGAGCCCGGCGCCGGAGGCGAAGCCTGCTAAGGGCACTGTGCCGCCGATGCCGGCCAAGCCGCAGTACGCTCAGAAGAAGGCTCCGCAGCCGGCTGCCGGCACCACTCGGCGCGGTTTCTTCGATTTGGCGCTAGGTTCGTTCCTGGGGTTGGGCTTCACGTCGGTGGCGCTCACGTCGGCCCTGTGGACCCTGGGCACTGCTCGGTTCCTTTTCCCGAATATCCTGACGGAGCCGCCGAGCCGCTTTAAGGTGGGCTTCCCGGCCGACTTTGCCCCGGGCGCGGTCTCGACCAAGTTTGTGGCTCAGTACGGCGTCTGGGTCGTCAACGGCGAGTATCAGGGGCAACCGATGATCTACGCCCTCAAGACCGTCTGCACCCACCTGGGTTGCACGCCCAACTGGCTCGAGGCGGAACAAAAGTTTAAGTGCCCTTGCCACGGCAGCGGGTTCTACAAAGACGGGATCAATTTCGAGGGTCCCGCGCCGCGTCCGCTGGAGCGGTACGCGATAAAGCTGGCCGACGACGGCCAGATTGAGATCGACAAGAGCAAGACCTTCCAGGAAGAAATGGGCCAGTGGGCCAACGCGGCGTCGTTCGTCGCGGTCTAGCTGCTTAGCCGACCCGTGGGGCCGGCTGGCCGGCCGCGGGGGATGGGCGGCCGGATCGCGCTCATGTTTTCATCAGGCGAGTTATTCAGAGTTCCATGGCTTCCATCGGCGATACGATTCGCAATTCCCAGGTTTGGAAGAGTGTTTTTCGTCATCCGGCGCCGGTCGATCGGCGCAACCGCATCGTGGTGATGCTGACGAACTTCTTCCTGCACCTGCATCCGGTCTCGATCAAGAAGCAGGGAATCGCCCTGAGCTACACCTGGTGCATGGGCGGGGTCACTTTCTTTCTGTTCCTGGTGGAAACGATCACCGGCGTGTTGCTGATGTTCTATTACCGGCCCACGCTGGAATGGGCCTACAACGACATCTTGGCCCTGCGCGACGTCACCTCGCTGGGCATCCTCCGCGAATTGCACCGCTGGGGGGCCCATGCCATGGTGATTACCGTCTGGCTGCACATGTACCGCGTGTTTCTCACGGGCAGCTACAAGCCGCCGCGCGAGTTCAATTGGGTGGTGGGCGTGTTGCTGCTGTTGCTCACGCTGCTGCTGTCGTTCACCGGCTACTTGTTGCCTTGGGACCAGTTGGCCATCTGGGCCATTACGGTCGGATCGAACATGGCCCGGGCCACGCCCGTGCTGGGGCACGAAGGCCCGCTGCAGCAGCTTTTGACCATTGGCAACATCGATATGATTACCAGCGGCTCGGATGCCCGGTTCGGTTTGCTCGGTGCCCGGTTCGTCGGCGAAGAGACGCTGAACCGGTTTTACGTATTGCACTGCATTGGAATTCCGCTGGCGGTATCGCTCTTGTTGGCGATTCACTTCTGGCGGGTGCGAAAAGATGGTGGTATCAGCGGGCCGCTGTAGCGCGGCGGGGCCGCGGAGTAGCCCGGCCCCGGGCATGAAACCAAGGAGCGGGTAGCGGCGCGCGGCCGGCCCAAGCTTGCTCGCCCGGGCGGCGGGCGCTGGATGCGAGATTTCGAGCTATGCACGGTGTCAACGAGGCCGAGTTCCTCCAGTCCATTTCCCCGTTTCTTGGCTGGTATTACCTGGCGCTGGCGCTGCTCAACGCGGTGATGGCGCTTTATCTCTGGCAAAAGCGCGACCGCGGGTTGCTGGCCGCCGGGATGGTCTTCCTGGTGGCCTTTCCGCTGGTGCTGCTCTCGGCCGCTTCGTTCGGCGGGGGGCCTCCGGGGCTGCCGGCGGCGATTCGCGAAACGGTCAACCTGTTTTCCAACGCCGTTACCTACACGCTGATTACCACCGTGGGCCTGGTGGTACTGTTCGTGTTTCGCAAGTTCTTCGTGCGCGAAGACGTGGCCTGGGTCGGCCTGAACGCCAGTTTGGTGCTGATGGGTCTGTCGATGCGCGACCCGAACTTCGCCGCCATCGTGACCAAGCCCGACAACGTGCCGATCGTGGGGCTGGTCTTTCTGTTGTCGTTTTTCACCTGGCTGGCCACGGCCCGGGCCGTGGCCAACGACGAGCGGGCCAAGGCGGGGCTGCCCTCGCTGGAGAAGGAAGACTCGGAAAAGGTGCTGGTCTGGCCCGACCTGGTCTACACCGAGCTGATTTGCATGATTGCTCTGACGGCGGTGTTGCTTTTCTGGGCCATAGGGCTCAAGGCGCCGCTGGAAGAGCCGGCCTCGGCGGTGAAAACGCCGAACCCCTCGAAAGCTCCCTGGTACTTTCTGGGGCTGCAGGAAATGCTCGTCTACTACGACCCCTGGATGGCGGGCGTGGTGCTGCCGAGCCTGGTGATCTTCGGCCTGATGGCCATTCCGTACCTGGACTACAACAAACAGGGGAACGGCTACTACACGATCGCCCAGCGGCCGTTCAGCTACATCATTTTCCAGATCGGGTTTCTGGAGCTTTGGATCACGCTGATTATTCTGGGCACCTTTCTGCGCGGTCCGAACTGGAACTTCTTCGGGCCCTACGAGTTCTGGGATCCGCACAAGGTGTTGGCCCTGAACAACGTCGATTTGTCGGAATACTTCTGGCTGAGCTGGCTGGGCATGAGCATGCCCAAGGCCCCGCCGGGCACCGGCAAACTGATTGAGTTTGGCTGGATCATTTACCGCGAATTGCCGGGTTTGATCCTGGTGGGGGCGTATTTCGTATTGCTTCCGCCGGTGATGGCCGCGACGGTGTTCCGCAAGATGTTCGTCAAGATGGGCTTTCTGCGCTACATGTTGATGAGCAATTTGCTGCTGTTCATGGCTTCGCTGCCGCTGAAGATGATCCTGCGTTGGACCGTGAACCTGAAATACCTGATCAGCATTCCGGAATACTTCCTTAACTTTTGACCCCGCTGCCATGCAGAGACCTGGCAGGCCCTCGGCGATTCGCCGGGCGAGCGCTGCACCCGTCCGACTGGGCCGGGACCATCAGGCGAGTGGGAAAGGCGCACGATGCCAGCCACTGAAGATACTTGGCGTAATCAGAAGCTGATGCACCTTGTGTTCGGCGTCACGGCGCTCGTGATGCTCTTGGGCACGGTCTGGATGTTTGCCGACGACCATCGGCGCGAGTGGAAGGAATACCAGCGCAAGTTTCGCAAGATCGAGACTTGGACCACTCAGGCCCGCATGGCCGAAGAGCGCACCACGCAGCACTCGCAGCGCGAAAAAGAGCTCCAGGCAAAGCTGAACGCCGACCGCCAGGCGGTGCCCGACAAGGCGCTTGTCGATCGGCTGACTGCCCTGATCAAAACGCACCGCGAGAACTACGACAATTCCGCCCTGGAATCGGCCTATCAGAGCCTGAGCGACGACCCCAGCCGGTCGGCCCGCGACCGCCTGTTGAAGGTGATGCGCGGCGAACTGCAGGAGGCCAAGCGCCAGGAGAACAATCTCAGCCGGGCCATGAAGTTCCGCCGGGCCGACCTGGATGTGGACAAGAGCGCGTTCGACCGCGCCGTGGGCGAATCGCAACCGCAAGCGGTGGTCGATGCGTTGCAGGCCAAGGTCGATGCGACCCAGGCCGACGTAAACCGTTTGTCGCTCGAGGTGCAAGATGCTCGCACCTATCGCCTTGAGGTCGAGGCGATCCTGGCCGAGGCGACCGCCCAGGAGATGGCGACCCTCAAGGAAATCGAGGATCTGAATGCCGGCTTGGCGCGGCTCGACGTGGCCATGGAAGAGAGCCGGCTCAGCCCGCTGGAACAGCTGCTGACCATGCCGATCCTGGACGCCTTTGGGCGCCCCTTGTCGATCGACCAAATCTGGCTGCCCAACCTGACGATTAACAACAACTTTCGCGACGTGGCCCGGTTCGACCGCTGCACCACCTGTCACCGGGCGATGGACAAGACCGCCCCCGGCTCGGGGGTAATTCCGGGCTACGCCCACGAAGAAGTGGAGGTGATCGAGCTCCCCACGCCAGACACCGATCCGCGCCTGGAGCAGGGGAGCGAAGAGTCCGGCGAGGAAACGGTCGAGTTGACCCAGGTGAGCTATCTCCAAGAAGGAGACGAGCTGCCCGAGAGCACCGAGCGCGACCGCGAGCCCGAGGAGTTGGTCAAGGAAGAGGAAGAGACCGCCGAGGCCGACGCCGTCAAACCCGACGCCCCGCCGGCGCAAGACAGCAAGAATTACTGGATCGAGAAGATCTACGGCATTCGCCTGGCCGACCAGGGCATCGAGCCGACCGATGTGGCCCTGGCCATCGTTTGGCCGGAGAGCCCGGCCGCCAAGGCCGGCCTGGAGATGGGCGACGTGATCGTAGCGGTGGGCGACGCCTCGGCCAACCTGCTCGATCGCCAGCTCAATCACCAGGAGGTGGTGCGGTACCTGATCGACGAGGTGAGCTGGGGCCAGCCCGTCAAGCTGACCGTGCGGCGCGGCGTGCCTCACCCGTTCAGTTCGCACCCGCGGCTGGATTTGTTCGTGGGGCCGCTCAGCCCACACCCGATGGGCCAGGTGGGTTGCACGATCTGTCACGACGGACAGGGGAGCGCCACCTCGTTTATGTGGGCTTCGCACACGCCCAACGACCCTAAGCAGCGCGAGGAGTGGGGGAGCAAGTACGGCTGGTACGAGAACCACCACTGGATCTTCCCGATGAATCCCGAGCGGTTCGCCGAGTCGAGCTGCTTGAAGTGCCATCACCAGGTGACCGAGCTCGAGGCCAGCGAGCAGTTCCTCGATCCGCCGGCGCCGAATCTGGTCGAAGGCTTCAAGCTGGTGCAAGATTTCGGCTGCTTCGGCTGCCACGAAATCAGCGGCTACAACGGGCCCGACAAGCGGGTCGGACCCGACCTGCGGACCGAGCCGCCCATTTACGCCGCCGCCGAGCAGGTGCTGGCCGACGCCAACCTGACCCCGTCGCTCCGCGAAATGGCCCAGCACGTCGTGGCGCATCCGGAAGACAACGCGGCTCGGCGGCTGCTGGCCGAGCTGATCGCCGACGACGCCGCCCGGGGCAAGGCCTACGAATCGGACGAGAAGCCGGTGCTGTCGGCCGTAACGCACAAAATGGGTGAGATGCTGGGGGCCGACTACGAAACGCCGGGCACCTACCGCAAGGTGGGCCCCAGCCTGCGCCACCTGGCCAGCAAGGCCGATTTCGCCTTCGTGTATCAGTGGATCAAGGAGCCCAAGAGCTTCCGGCCGACGACCAAGATGCCCCAGTTCTTCGGGCTTTGGGATCACCTGACCCTGGCCGTGGAAGAAGAGGGGGCGATCGAAGCCGGCGGGCTCGACGACGCCGAGCGGTTCGAGCCGGTCGAGATTCACGCGACCACGCACTACCTGCTCTCTTCGAGCCAGCCGTTCGAGTATCTCGCGCCGCCCGAGGGGGTGACCGAGCCGGCCAGCGCCGAGCGGGGCAAGCAAGCCTTCCAACTCCGGGGCTGCCTGGCTTGCCATCAGCACTCCGATTTCCCCGAGGCCCAGGCTACCCAGGGCCCCGACCTGTCGCGATTGGGATCGAAGCTGGGGAGCGAGACGGGCCGGAAGTGGCTGTATAGCTGGATTCGCCAGCCGAACCGCTACCACGCGCGAACGGTGATGCCGGACTTGTTCCTGGAGTCGGTCACCGACGCCGAGGGCAAGGTGACCGACCCCGCGGCCGACGTGGTCGAGTACCTGGTCAGTTCGCAGGGTTGGGAAGTTCCGCCTGTACCCGAGTTGAACGAGAAAGACCTGGACGAGTTGGCCCTGGAGTACCTCAGCGCCACCTTCACCGCGCGGCAATCGAAGGAATACCTCAGCGAGGGTATTCCCGAGTCGATGGCCGGCGAGCTCAAGGGGGATGAGGTAGTGCTGGTTGGCCCGATGAGCTTGGAAAAGAAATTGAGCTACGTGGGCCGGCGGTCCATCAGCAAGCTGGGCTGCACCGGCTGCCACGATGTGCCAGGATTCGAGGACGCCAAGCCGATCGGTACGGCCCTGGCCGATTGGGGCCGCAAAGACCCCTCAAAGCTGGCCTTCGAGCAGATCGCTCGGTACCTGAGCGATTCACACGGCCGGGGCGCCGCGGCCGCTGGCGGCGAGGGCCACGGCGATGCCAAGCATAGCGAGGCCGGGCACGGCCACCAGATCGAGGTCCAGAATCTTCCGCCCGACGAGGGGTATTTCGTTCAGGCCCTGCTGGGTGGTCATCGCGAGGGCTTCATCTGGCAGAAACTGCACGCTCCGCGCAGCTACGACTACCTGAAAACGGAGAACAAGACCTACAACGAGCGGCTGCGGATGCCCAAGTTCCCGTTCAGCGAGAAGCAGATCGAATCGGTCATTACCTTCGTGCTGGGATTGGTGTCCGAGCCACCCAAGGACCAATACGTTTATCAGGCCGATCCGCGGCAGCAGGCGATCGTCGACGGCCGCCAGGTTCTGGATAAGTACAACTGCGGCGGCTGCCACGTGCTGTCCATGGAGACCTGGGAGTTCGACTACGATCCCACGTTGTTTGGCGATCCGCCGCCGGTGGAAGATTACGACTTCACCATTCCCCACTTTTCGCCCAAGCAATTGGCCGAGTCGCGACAAGTCGACCGGCGCGGCTACGGGCGTGCCCGGGTGGTGGGTTGGCCGGTCCGCGACGCGGAAGGAAACCCGCTGGAGACCGAGGATGACGACGGCAACCCGGCCTGGTTGTTTAATCTCTGGCGGTCGCTGCCCATCAACGGCCAGCCCTGGCTGGTGGGCGTAACCGACTTGCTGCTCTCAGATACCCAGGTGGTGAAGCGCTATCCGGGCGTGGGGGGGGATCTGGCCAAGCTGATTTATCCCGCGGTTTTGGCGGCCGAGAAGGAGATCAACCCCAACGTCAAGGATGGCGATGCCTGGGGCTGGGTGCCTCCGCCGCTGTTGAACGAAGGCAGGAAGGTGCAGACCGACTGGTTGCACTCGTTCCTGCTCGATCCGTATCCGATCCGTCCGGCCGTGGTTTTGCGGATGCCCAGGTTCAATATGTCGTCGGAGGAAGCGGCCAAGCTGGTGGATTACTTCGCGGCGATGGATTCGGTCGAGTATCCCTATGCCTACGACCCACGGACGGCGAGCGAGCACCTGGCGGCCGAAGAGGCCCGGCATCCCCATCGGCTGGACGACGCGCTGAAACTGGTGACCAACCGCAACTACTGCGTGCAGTGCCACCAGGTGGGCGATTTCGTGCCCGAGGGAAGCATCAAGGCCCAGGCGCCGCAGTTGGACCGGGTGTATCGCCGCCTGCGGCCCGAGTTCCTGCGGGCCTGGATCGCCAACCCCAAGCGGTTGCTGCCTTACACGGGCATGCCGGTGAATTTTCCGGTGAACAAGCCGGCCTCGGCCGAGTTGTACCACGGTACCTCGGTGGAACAGGTCGACGCGGTGACCGACTTGCTGCTGAACTGGGATTTGTACAGCAAGCGACAGATTTCCATTAAGGACAAGGTGCCGCCGCCCAGCACGGGCGGTGCCGAGGGCGGGGCGGCGACTGAACCGGCGGCCGACGCGGCCGGGGCCGAGGAAACCGAACCAGCGGAGTCGAGCACGAGCGAGGAGTCTTCTTGACGCGCCGCGGGGGCTCAGCGCCCGCGCGGAGCGGCAGTGGTGGTGTTTGTTGTGGATTTCGGCCCTGTGCGGTGCCGCGCGCCTCGAACGCCGGCGGCCGACTACGTACCTACGGGGGAGGCAATAGTCATGCAGAAGCGAGTTTCCTATAGTTGGCTGTGGTTGGTCTGTTTGACGGCGGCGCTGGTGGGCTGCGCGGGGGAAGCCGCGTCGCCTCCGCCCGGCGCGCAAGAGGCCGAGTCGCCCGTGCCGGAGGTCGAAATGACCAGCGGCGGCGAAGTGACGAACTAGCGGCGTTCGCCAAGCTTTTTGGCGAGCGGTCTACGGGGTCTGCGGTGCGAATCGGTCGCGCCGCGAGCCCCCAATTCGATTCGTGCGAATGAGATCTGCTTGAGTGGGCATACCGCCCCCGGACGAGCGGCAGAAGGAGTCGAACGATGCGACGATTGATCGTTTCCACCTGTGTGATCATGACCTATGCCATGGCTGTAATCGGCACAACGGCCCGCGCCGCCGATGCCTGGGCCGACTTGACGGGCCGATTCGTGCTGGACGGCGCAGCCCCCGCGCAGAAAAAGATCAACCCCGACAAGGATCAGGCCGTCTGTGGCAAGATGCCCTTGTACGACGAGTCGCTGGTTGTCGATTCCAGCGGGGGCATCGCCAACGTGGTGATCTACGTGTCGACCAAGAAGGTGAAGGTGCATCCCGACTATGCCGCCGAGGACAGTGCCCGGGTCAAGTGCGACAACAAGGATTGCCGCTTCGAGCCGCACATCACGGCGATGTGGCTAACCCAGACGCTGGTGTTCACCAACTCGGATCCGGTGGGGCACAACTCGAACCTGACGCCGCTGTTGAACCCGGCCTTCAACCAGTTGATTCCCACCGGCGGCGAGGCCGACTACAAGTTCAGCAAGGCCGAGCGGGTACCGGTCAAGGTGGCCTGCAATGTGCACTCGTGGATGTCGGGCTACGTCGTGGTGCGCGACAACCCCTACATCGCCATTTCTGCCGCCGACGGAACCTTTACCCTCAAGAACCTGCCCGCCGGCGAGATGCTCGAGTTCCAGGTTTGGCAGGAGAAGTCGGGCTATGTGGAAACCGCCAAGTGGAAAAAGGGGCGGTTTGAAATGAAGGTCGCCGCGGGCGGCAGCGATCTGGGCGAAATCAAGTTGCCGCTGAAGCTGTTCCAGAAGTAAACCCGGCGCGGCGCCCGGTCGGGGCCAGGCCTTTTTCCGGCTACCCGGACCCAGTGTCCGGGCCCTGCCGGGGTGGGCTCGCCGGGTACCGCGGCTGAAGCAACGCAGAACCAGCGGAGAGAGGTTCAGAGGTCGGCATGCCAGAACTAGTGAACGAGCGCCGCCGCGCTGGGCGGATCATTTGGGGCTGCTGTGCGCTGGCGGCCCTGACCGGTTGCGGCCAATCGCAAGATTGGCTTCCGGAACCCGATCTGACCGTCGTCAAAGAGTTTCGCGCCGGCGGGGGCGGCAGCGCGTCGGAAGGCGGCGAGGCCGAAGTGGTCGCCGGCACGGGCTGGGGCTCACTCAAGGGTCTGTTCGTGCTGGACGGCGCGGTGCCGGCCGTGAAGAACCTCTCCACCGGGGGCAAGGACGGCCAGGTTTGCGATCAGCAGCCCATTCCCGACGAGGGGCTCGTGATCGACGCCGCGAGCAAGGGCATCAAGAACATTGTGGTCTTTGCCCGCAAGGTGTCGCGCGTTCACGAATCGTACGAGGCCACGGCCGACCAGGAAGTGGTCTTCGACCAGAAGTTCTGTGTGTTTCTTAGTCATGTAATGCCGATTCGGACGACCCAGCCCATGCGGATCGTCAACAGCGACCCGATCGGCCACAACACGAACATCAGCCCGCCGCTCGAAGCCGGATTTAATCAATCGATTGCCGGCGGCGATTCGGCGATTTACCAGTTCAAGCGGGCTCAGAACGAGCCGGTTCCCGTGGCCTGCAACATTCATCCTTGGATGAAGGCTTTTGTGATCCCGCGGACCGACCCCTACGTGGCCGTGACCGATGCTTCCGGCGCGTTCGAGATCAGCAACTTGCCCGCCGGCGAAGAATTGGAGTTTCAAGTTTGGCATGAGCGGGCCACGACCGGCCTGGCGGCCAAGGCCGATTGGGCCAAGGGGCGATTCAAGTTGAAGCTCGAACCGGATCAAGTGGTGGACCTGGGAACGATTGCCGTGGCGGCCAACCTGGTCGAATGAGCGGGGCCGATTCGCCCAGCGGGGCGCGGGGCGTCCGCCGGCGCGTTTTCGCGGCGGGAACCCAGCTGGCTTACTTTCAATCATGCGAAGCAAGATGACCAATTCGATGCAATCCGCCGCGGTAGCCAACCGCCGCTCGGGCCAAAGGGGGGTTCAAAGTGGTGCCTGGCTTAGCCTGGCGCTGCTGGTGCTGGCTGGCTGCGGCGCCGCCGAGGCGCCCCGGTTTCGGCTCAATCTGGAAGGGCGCGACGTTTCTCAAATCGACGATCCGCAGACCAAGCTCAAAGGGATCGTCACAACCATGGTGGCGTCGTTCGGCGAGCCCGACGAACCCTATGTGCTGCCCGAAACCGGTCTGGACATCACCAAGATCAAGGTCGCGGCCGGGCCGGTCGGTAGCGACGCGGCGGGCAACCAGCGCGGCCTGTACCGCCAACACTGCATGCACTGTCACGGCATCAGCGGCGACGGCGACGGCCCCACGGCCCGGTTCCTGAACCCCTATCCGCGTGACTATCGCCGCGGGGTGTTCAAGTTCAAGAGCACCGAGCGCAGCGCGCGGCCGACGACGGCGGATCTGAAGCGGATTCTGGTCGAGGGGATTCCCGGCACGGCGATGCCCTCGTTTCGATTGCTGCCCGACGCCGAGCTCGACGCCCTGGTCGAATACGTCAAGTATTTGAGCATGCGGGGCGAAACCGAGCAGTTCATCTTCGCCCTGGTGGTGGATGAGGAGGAGGAACTGCCGCTGTCGCGCGACCTGGTGGTGGAGCAAGTGGCCGGCGTGGCCGCCAGTTGGCAAGACGCCGAGAACCAGGTCATCATCCCGCCCGAAAAGCCCTCCCCCAACATCGAAGAGGGGCGCAAGCTGTTCCTGGGTGCGGATGCTCAGTGCACCAAGTGCCATGGCCCCACCGGTCTGGGCGATGGCGGCGAGAAAGTGTTCGACGATTGGAACAAGGATAAGAAGCCCGAGAACTACCATTTATATGCCTTGCCGCTGCAACCGTTGGATCCGCGGAATTTGCGGCTCGGCGTTTATCGCGGCGGCCGGCGGCCGGTCGACTTGTATCGACGGATCTTCGCGGGGATCAATGGCACGCCGATGCCCGCTTCGGGGCCGGCACCCGGCGCCACCAAGGCGCCGCTCACGCCCGAGCAGATCTGGTACGTGGTGGACTATGTGTTGTCGCTGCCGCTGGAGCCGAGCAGCGAGACGGGGCTGGCCGAGACCGGCGCGGCGGCGTCGGTAGCGGCTCGGCGCTTGGCCCAGTAGCGCGGCGGCCCAGACGGGGCAATTCCCTAGGTTCGGTCGGCGGAGAGCGGTCCAATTCAAACGCGGTGAACGGCCCCCCAGGCCTCGTGCGGAGTAGCGATCGTGGGAAGACTTTGGAGCTTGCTGTTCTTACTGGTGCCCATTTTGGGGGTCGCCTGCTTCGTTTGGGCGCCCTTCAACCAGCACTGGCTGCCGCGCGATATTTCCGAGCACGGCCACACGATCGACCATTTGTTCCTGTTCTGTCTGATTCTGACGGGCGTGGTCTTCGTCATCACCGAGCTGATCTTGTTCTGGTTTCTCTGGAAGTATTACGCCCCGGCCAATGCCGAACCGGTCAAGTACACCCACGGTAGCCACAACCTGGAAATCGTGTGGACGATTGTGCCGGCGGCCACGCTGCTGTTTATCGCGATTTACCAGATGAACGCCTGGGCCGAAGTAAAGATCAACGTGCCTGACGTTCCGCCCATGGCAGAGGTCGTGGCTCGGCAATTCGAGTGGCGCATCCGTTATCCCGGCCCCGACGGCCACCTCGGCACCGCCGACGACCTGTACGACGTAAACGATCTGCACGTGCCCGTGGATAGCGATGTCTTGATTCACCTGAAGAGCGACGACGTTTTGCACGATTTTTTCCTGCCCAACCTGCGCATCAAGCAAGACGCGGTGCCGGGTATGAAGATACCGGTTTGGTTCCGCCCGAAGGAAACCGGTTCCTACGACCTGGTCTGCGCCGAACTGTGTGGCTGGGGGCACTACAAGATGCGCGGCCGCGTCACCGTCGAGCCCCGGGCCGACTACGAAGCCTGGCTGGCCAAGCTGGAAGCCGAACAGGGAGCCACCCAATGAGTACCACTGTCGCGGGATCGCACGCTCACGGCCACGCCGGCTCGGCCGGCGGGATGTCGTTGGGACACATCCTGCGGACTTACGTGTTTTCGCTCGATCACAAGGTGATCGGCATCCAGTTCCTGTTTTCCACCCTCCTCTGGTTCGTGGTCGGTGGGCTGTTGGCCCTGGGGGTGCGCTGGCAGTTGGCCTGGCCCTGGTCGACGATGCCGCTGGTGGGCAAGTTGGTGTACGGCGCCCAAGGGGGGCAAATCGCTCCCGAGTTCTACACCATGCTCTTCACCATGCACGCCACGGTGATGATCTTCTTCGTGATCATCCCGATCTTGGCGGGGGCGTTCGGCAACTTCCTGATCCCGCTGATGATCGGGGCCGACGACATGGCCTTCCCCACGCTGAATATGCTCAGCTACTGGTTCATGTGGCCGGCCTTTATCTGCATGACGCTGAGCTTCTTCGTGGAAGGAGGGGCCGGCGCGGCCGGCTGGACCAGTTACCCGCCGCTCTCGTCGGTGCTGAGCGCCGCGCCCGGCAGCGGCACAGGCCAAACCCTTTGGCTCATGGGGCTCACCTTCGTGGGCGTCAGCTCGATGATGGGCTCGGTCAATTACATGACCACGATCATCCAGATGCGGGCCCCCGGCATGACCATGTTCCGCCTGCCGATGACCATTTGGGCCATGTTCATCACGGCCGTGCTGCAAGCGTTTGCCCTGCCGGTACTGACGGCGGCCGGCTTCATGCAGTTGATGGACCGTGTTTTGGGCACCGGGTTCTTCATTCCCGAGGGGCTGATCGTCAACGGCAGTCCCGCGGGCGCGGGGGGTGGCCAGCCGCTGCTTTGGCAGCACCTGTTCTGGTTCTACTCGCACCCGGCCGTGTACATCATGATTCTGCCGGCGATGGGCATGGTGAGCGACATCATCACCGTTTTTGCCCGCAAGCCGCTCTTTGGCTACAAGCCGATGGTGTACTCCATTTCCGGCATCGCCGGACTGGGCTTCATCGTCTGGGGGCACCACATGTTCATGTCGGGGATGAATCCCTGGCTGGGCATGGGCTTTATGGTTTCGACCATGATGATCGCGCTGCCCAGCGCGATTAAGGTGTTCAACTGGCTGGGCACCGTTTGGGGAGGCCGCATCCACTACACCACCGCCATGTTGTTCTCGCTGGCCTTCGTGTCGATGTTCATCATCGGCGGTTTGTCGGGTATCTTCATGGCGGCCACCCCGGTCGATATTTACATTCACGACACCTACTTCATCGTTGGCCACATTCACTACGTGCTTTTCGGCGGCACGGCCTTCGCGGTGTTCGGAGGAATCTATTTCTGGTTCCCCAAAATGTTCGGCCGGATGATGAACGAGTTCTGGGGGAAGGTGCACTTCTTCCTGTCGTTCATCTTCTTCAACGGCACCTTCTTTCCGATGCACATTCTGGGCGCGGGCGGTTTTCCCCGGCGGTTGGCCGATCCGTACCCTTACGGCACCTTTGCCCACCTGCAGCCGATCAACCAATTCATGACGATTTGTGCCCTCGGCATGGGGGCGGCCCAGCTCATCTTCGCCGCCAACATCATCTACAGCCTGATGTTCGGCCCCAAGTGCGGCCGCAATCCCTGGCGCGCCAACACGCTCGAGTGGATGGCCCCCAGCCCGCCTGGCCATGGCAATTTCGACTTCCAGCCCGTGGTTTACCGCGGTCCCTACGAATTCAACTCACCCGAGATCGACGAAGATTACTACCCGCAGACCCAGCCGCCGCCCGAGGGAGTGGTGCCTTCGGCCGCGGGTCACCATTAGCGTTTGGGGCGCCACTGCCCGGCTCTGAGCGTAGGGCCCAGGGGGGTGGCGCGAACGCGAAAGGCCAGGCCCTTGGCCCGCCGCGGGCACTTGGCACGAATCGCACGCTTGGAGAGGACTGGAACCTTGGCCCCCCTGGCAGTGGATTTTCCGGCGTATCGCCCCTGGCCTCACCGGTTGGCCTGGGCACTGGTCTGCGCCACGTTTCCGCTGATTTGGCTGGGGGGCCTGGTCACCACGTACGACGCCGGAATGGCGGTTCCCGACTGGCCCAACACTTACGGCTACAACTTGCTGCTCTATCCCTGGTCGACCTGGATCTTTGGCCCCTTTGATCTGTTGATCGAGCATGGCCATCGCTTGTTGGGGGCGGCCGTCGGGATGCTAACGCTCGCCACCGCCGGCCTGCTCGCCTGGCAAGAGCCGCGCCCCTGGGTTCGCCGGCTTGGCCTGGCGGCCGTGGCGGGAGTGATCCTGCAAGGGGGCCTGGGGGGCCTGAGGGTATTGGCCGACCAGCGGCTCGTGGCTCAAATCCACGGCTGCACTGGCCCGGCCTTTCTTGCCCTGGCCGTGTCGCTGGCCATTTTTACCTCGCGAGCCTGGGTCAGTGATGAGGGGCCCGCGGGCGTTACCGATGCGGCGCGGCTGCAGCGATTGGCGCTGGGGACCACGGGCCTGGTTTACCTGCAACTGGTGCTGGGCTCGTACCTGCGGCATCTGTCCGATCGCTGGCCCTCGGCCGTGTTTCAGATCGTGTTGCTGGGCCATTTATTGGTCGCCGCGGCGCTGCTGGGGCATGCCCTGAGCCTGGCGGTGCGAATGCGGCGGCTTCCCGGCTCGCTCAGTTGGCTGCGGAGGCGGGCCTGGTTGCTTGGGGCGCTGCTGGTTGGCCAGGTGATCTTGGGCGCGGCGACCTGGGTGGCCAACTACGGTTGGCCCGCCTGGGCTCGCGGGCGGGGTCCGGCGGCCCTCTTGACCGAGGCCTATGTCGTTACGGCCGAAGGGGCTTCGCAGGCCTGGATTACCACGGCCCACGTGGCCAACGGCTCGTTGATTCTGGTTTGGGCCTTGGCCCTGGCCTTGGCCTCGCTGCGGTGGCTGAAGGCCGAGCCCGGTCACTCGCGATCGGGCCGGACGACTCGCAACTGGGTGGAGGCGGCCTGATGGCCAGTGGAATCGTTACCGTTGCCGAGCGCCGCGAAGGCCTTTTGAGCCGCGTGGCCGACTGGGCCGAGCTAACCAAGCCGCGGATCGGTTTCATGGTGCTGGTGACCGTGGCCGTGGCGGCCTCGGTTTCGGCCTGGGGCGCGCCGCCGGCATCGTTGCTCTGGCATACGCTGCTGGGAACCGCGGCCGTGGCTGCCAGCGCCGGCATCTTGAACCAATGGCTCGAGACCGACTGCGATGCCCGGATGCGGCGTACCGCCGCCCGCCCCCTGCCCGCGGGACGGATCGTTCCGGCCCAGGCCATGGCGCTGGGGCTGGTGACCATTGTTTTGGGCGTGGTGTACCTGGCCTGGATGGTGCGGCCGCTGACGGCGGCGCTAGCCCTTTTGACCTGGGTGCTGTACCTGGTGGTGTACACGCCGCTCAAGCGGCGCACGCCCCAAAACACGGCCATCGGCGCCGTGGGCGGCGCGCTGCCCGTGTTGATCGGCTGGTCGGCCACCGGGGCCCCCTGGGACCTTGGGGCGGCGGTGCTGTTCACGGTGCTGTACCTTTGGCAATTTCCACACTTCATGGCGATTGCCTGGCTCTATCGCGACGATTACCGCGACGGCGGTTTACAGATGTTAACGGTGGTCGACCCCAGCGGTCGCCGTGCCGGAGCCCAGGCCGTGGTGGCTTCGCTGGCCTTGTTGCCCGTGGGGGTGCTTCCCGCCACGCTGCTCGAGGCCGGGCTGGGTTACCTGGTGTGGAGCCTGGTGTGGGGCCTGGGCTATGTAGCCGTTTCGGCTCAGTTTGCTCGCCGGCCCGACAACTCAAGCGCCCGGTTGCTGATGAGGTACTCGCTGCTGCACCTGCCGTGCTTGTTAGCCCCGTTGGCCTTCCTGACTGGGGGGCGCTAGGGTGTATCGGGCCGGGTAAGTTAACCCCAGGGGGGCAGGTGGGCTTGCCGAGGCGAACGACTGGGCTTGCTGAGGCGAACGACGAGGGTTTGGAAATCAATAGTTGCCAAGAACGAGAACCAGACGTGCCGGCGCTACGGGCCAGGCACGCTTGACCAGCGAGGCGCCCAAGGGGTTCTCGCCAGCAGGGGCCGCCGGCGGCGGCGGAGTAGCACATGACGGCTGAACACGCGCATCACGATAGCTCGGGTCACGGCGATCACGGTCACATCAAGCTCGAGTACCAGCCGGCTTTGCCGCTTCCCAACGGCAAGCTGTTTCTCTGGCTGTTCCTGTCGACCGAGATCATGTTTTTCGCCGCGCTGATCGGCACCTATATCGTGCTACGCTTCGGCGCGCCCACCTGGCCTAAGCCGCACGAGGTGCACCTGAGTGAGCCGATCGGGGCCTTCAATACCTTTGTGCTGATCTGCTCCAGCGTGTCGATCGTGCTGGCGCTGGAGAGTGCCCGGGGCAACAAGCCGGCAACCGCCAAGCTCTGGATGTGGGTGACCATGCTGCTGGGCTGCGTGTTTCTGGGCGTGAAGATGTACGAATACAACGCCAAGTTCTCGCACGGAATTTACCCGCGTCAGCCGCGGAGCATGATTCATGAGCGGCCCGACTTGTATTACGGGTCGGCGGTACGAGCGCGGCTGCGCGAGTTGGTCGAGCCGATCGCCGTCAAAGAGGAAAAAGACCGCTCCGATGGGGAGAAATCGCAGCTCGAGCTTTGCAACGCCTTGCTGGTTGAAACCAACAACCCCAGCGTGAACCTGGCCGAGTTCGCCGAAAAGGTGATGCCGATCGCGGCACACGGCGGACCGGGCGGCCACGGCGCCGAGGGGCACGCTTCGGGGCTTAACGATGAACACCCCTGGCTGCGGCTGCCGATTGTGATTCCGGGTGGCAATATGTGGGCCAGCACCTACTTCTTGCTCACGGGCTTTCACGCCATCCACGTGTTGGTGGGGCTGATCGCGTTTGCTTTCCCGCTGATGCGGCAGTTGGGCCCCTCACAGGCCGGGCTGCTGGAAAACATCGGGCTGTATTGGCACTTTGTCGACCTGGTGTGGATCTTCTTGTTCCCTCTGTTGTACCTGTTCTAGAGCCGTCTTACGGTCGGCACGGTTGGCCCGACGGGGGGCCGCCGTCTGGCGCGGGGACCTGGGCGAGGAGTTTGGCGATGACGACCGATCACGGCCATGCCGCGGAAGAACATCACGCGCCGGCCGGCGTGGGCAAATACCTGGCCGTGTTTGTAGCGCTTTGCGTGCTGACCAGCGCGTCGTTCTTCACCTACTCGAGCGCCTGGCCCTTTCACGATACGCCGGCCGTGGGCTGGACCTTTATGATGGCCGTCTCCTGCACCAAGGCACTGCTGGTGATCTTGTTTTTCATGCACCTGCGCTGGGAAGCCAACTGGAAATACGTGCTGACGATTCCCGCCACGTTCATGTCCATTTTCCTGCTCCTGGCGCTGGTGCCCGATATTGGTTTGCGGACGCGCAAGTACTCTGAGGAACGCACGGCCCGGGCAGCTTCGCCTAGCACCGAGGCCGAACTGGTCGCCGCCGAACACGCGGTCGAGGTCGAGCATGCGGTCGAGGGCGAGCATGCGGTCGAGGGCGAGCACGACCAGCAGGATGCGGCGCACCACTAAGGCGTGGGCAAGGGGCTGGCCCCGAAGATTGCCCGCGGCGCCGCCTGAAATGCGTCGGCCCCGGTTCGGAGCCGGCCAGGTCGACGAGCGAGCGATTTTGCATGAATGCCTTGCCGGCCATTGAAGTCCACGGAGTCAGCCATCGCTACGGCGCTCGGCTGGCGCTGGACCAGCTCGACCTGTCCATTGCATCCGGCGAGCTGTTTGCCGTGCTCGGCCCCAACGGCGGCGGAAAAACCACGCTCTTCCGCCTGGCTTCGACCCTTACGGCCGTGCAGTCGGGCCGGATCACCATCGCCGGTTTCGATATCCAGCGCGAAGCCCATAGCGTGCGGCAATGCCTGGGCGTGGTGTTCCAGTCGCCCAGCCTCGACGCACAGCTCACCGTGCGCGAGAATCTGTGGCATCAAGGCCACTTGTATGGTCTTTCGGGCCACTGGCTCGAGGAGCGAATCGACGCCCAGTTGGCCCGCTTTCAGTTGGCCGATCGCGCGGGCGAACGCTGCCGGCAGCTCTCGGGCGGACTGCGGCGCCGGGTGGAGTTGGCCAAAGCGCTGCTGCACGAGCCGAAGGTGCTTCTGCTCGATGAACCCAGCACGGGGCTCGACCCGGCCGCGCGGCGCCAGCTCGGGGAGTACCTGCGCGAGCTGTGCGCCGCGGGGGTCACCGTGGCCCTGACGACCCACCTGCTGGAAGAGGCCGAGTCGGCGGACCGGATCGCCATTCTCAGCCGGGGCCGGCTGGTGGCCTGCGACACGCCGGCCAGACTGCGGAGCGAGGTGGGGGGAGACTCGATCACGCTCACCACGGCCGATGCGCCGCGGTTGGTGTCGGCGATCGAAGAGCGTTTCGGGCTGGCCGCCCAGGTGGTCGACGGCGCGGTCCGGCTGGAGCTGGCCGACGGTCATCAGTGGATCGCCCGACTGGTCGAGGCGTTTCCCGGACAGTTTCGCTCGGTCACCTTGGCCAAGCCTTCGCTGGAAGATGTGTTCTTGCAGCGCACCGGCCAAAGGTTTGCGGCCGAACCCGAGGCCGAGGCGGCCCATGGCTAGCATGCTTACCCCGTCGGCGGCGCAAGTGTCTGCCGCGCCAGCGGGCGGCCCAGCGCCGCGCCCAGGATCGGGAGGGCACGGCTGGCTGGCGGCCTGGTCGCTGGGCCGGCGCGAATGGGTGCGATTTATTCGGCAGCGCAACCGCGTATTCGGTGCGATCGGGCAGCCGGTGGTGTTCTGGCTGTTGTTCGGCGCGGGGCTGGGGCCCACCTTCCGCCTGCCGGGGGATCCCCAAGGGGCGATCAGCTACCGCGAGTATTTCTTTCCCGGCACGCTGGCCTTGATCCTGCTGTTTACCGCGATTTTCACCACGATTTCCATCATCGAGGACCGCCGCGAGGGGTTCCTGCAGGGGGTGCTGGTTTCGCCGGCCCCTGCCTGGTCGGTGGCGCTGGGTAAAATTGGCGGTGGCACCGTGATCGCGACGGTTCAGGCCCTGGTGTTCTTGGTGCTCGGGCTGACGATTGGCCTGGAGTTGGGCGTGGCCCGGCTCGTTGCCACGGCCCTATTGCTGCTGCTGATCGGTTGGGGCCTGGCGGGGCTGGGTTTCGTGTTGGCTTGGCGGATGAATTCGACTCAAGGGTTTCACGCGGTGATGAGCGTATTGCTGCTGCCCATGTGGCTGCTCTCCGGGGCGTTTTTTCCGGCGCAGCAGGGTTGGTTGCGGGCCATCGCCGCGGCGAACCCCATGAGCTACGGCGTGGCGGGGTTGCGGCGGTTGCTGACCCCCAATTTGCCCGCGGCCGTGCTCGAAGTCTTGCCCGGTTGGGGGCTGATCGTGAGCGTGCTGGTGGTGTTTGCAGGGCTGACATTTTTCGGAGCGGTCGCCAGCGTGGCCCGCACCGGTCGGGGAGATCACGCATGAGCCGCTGGCCACTAGTGTTCTGGGCGCTGGTTATGGTGGGCATGGCCCTGTTGTTCGGCCTGCGGCTGTATCAACAGGGGCAGCGCGGTCCGGCCCCGGCCAAGCTGGTGGTCGATCGTAGCGAGCCGCCGCCGGGCATTCAGGTATCGCCCTTCTCGCTGACGGAGCGCTCGGGCCAGACCTTTCAATCCGAAAGCCTGAAGGGCCAGGTTTGGGTGGCCAGCTTCTTCTTTACCAAGTGCCCCGGAGCGTGCCTGCGCCTGAACAGTTCGATCGCGAGCCTGCGCGAGCAGTTGAAAGACTTGCCGGTGACGTTTGTCAGCATTACGGTCGACCCGGAAACCGATACGCCCGAGACGCTGCGCAAGTACGCGGAACACTACAACGCCGATCCCGAGCACTGGCTCTTTCTGACCGGCAGCCTGGATGAAATTCGCGCCCTGGCCGAGAATAGTTTCCAGGTTTCGGTCGAACGCGTGACGCACTCCGACCGATTGATTCTGGTAGACCGCGACGGCCGGGTGCTGGGCACCTACCGGGGAACCGAGGATCAGCAGGTCGAGTTGCTCAAGCGCCGGCTCAACGAACTGTGTCCGCAGCCCTCCTGACCAGCGGCCGCTCGCGAGGAATTTCCCGGATGGTCCTGGCACCGCTTCTGGCGACCTGGTCGGTACGCAGCCTGCCCACGGTAAACGCGGGGCTCAATGCCCTGGCGGCCCTGCTGCTGGTGCTGGGCTGGGTGCTGATCAAGCAGCGACGCGAAACCGCCCATAAGTGGGTGATGATTTCGGCGCTGGGGGTTTCGATCGCCTTCCTGGCCTGCTACGTGGTGTATCACTTGCAGGTCGGCAGCGTGAAATTTCAGGGCCCCCCAGGGGTACGCACCTTGTACCTGGGGTTGCTGCTGACCCATGTGGTGCTGGCGGCAACGGTGCCGGCCCTGGCCGTGGCCACGATTTACCTGGCGCTGCGCGAGCGGCGGGCCGCTCACCGGCGGTTGGCCCGCTGGACGCTGCCGATCTGGCTTTACGTATCCGTTACCGGGGTAGTGATTTACGCGATGCTGTACCATCTCTACCCCAGCGCCGGGTAGGGTCCTATAATTGCTGGGCCTGGCGGGCCGGCGCCAGCGAGTTTTCCGCCGGCCAGTGCCGGGCCAGCCGCGGAGCTTTCCACTGATGATGGCTATCCTTCGATCGATTGGCGCTCGCGCGCGGCTGACGCGCTTGGTCGCCAGCCTGGCGGTGCTCGCGGTGTTGGTGCTGGCCTCGGCAGCGGCCGAGGCCTGTCCCTCGTGCAAGACGGCCCTGGCCACGGACGATGGGCGTCAGGGCGACATCGTCGGTGGCTTCATGTGGAGCATTCTGTTCATGCTCTCCATGCCGTTCGCTTGCGTCACCGGGTTCAGCACCTATATGTATGTGCTGGTTCGCCGGGCCCGCGCACACGAGGCGGCCAGCCGGCAGCCGCACGACGGCGGCGACGAGGGAGCCGACTCGCAGGAGAGTTCGACCACCTTGAACTGAATCTGCCGTGTGCCGGTTGGGGCGATTCTAGTTCGAAGCAAGACCGGTCTGGCGGTTTCCCGCGATCGCATCGCTTGGCCAGTCGATGCAGGGGGCGCCCCGCCCCAGCAACCGCCGGACCAATCGGTCATTTGCCGGGCGGATCAGGGTGTGCCGCGCTCTCGCGCGGATCCCAGTACTGATCGAAGCCCAGCCAGAGCGCCCGGGCATAGCGAAAGAACCAAAGCGGAAAGAGCACGCAAAAGGCCGTCAGCGGCCAGAGCAACACGTTGGGCTGAATACCCGCGCCCAGATACAGCCCGAAGAACGACGCGGTAATTATCAGGGCCGTCAGGCCGTAATTGAAGTAAATCGCTCCGAGAAAGAAGCCTGGCTCCCGCTGAAAGGCCAAGCCGCAGTGCTCGCACCGCGGGTGCATGCGCAGCCAGCCGGCAAAGAGCGGTCCCTGACCGCACTGCGGACAGCGCAGCCGCAGGCTGCGCGCCAAAATGTTCGAGAAACTCATGCCCCTTGGGCTCGCTGTTGGCAAACGGGCAGTGGACCGCCCTGGGGACGATAGCTTCACTGTGGCATTCACGATACCATATCGGCCCCAGGCGACCAATTGGGCCGGTCTCAAGATGCCTGGCCCGTGGCAACCTGTCCTTTCGGCGTCCCAAAAAAAGGGGCAGTTGGGCCTGATCGCCTCTCAGCGAAAAGGATTGGCCGCGTGCGATTGTTGGGTCGGGAGCTTCAGCGTTTGGCATTGATTCTGCTGCCGATCGCCATCGTTCTCGAGTTGTTTCATGCCGTTTCGCTGGGCCAGATGCTGATCATGATGATCTTCGGTGCCGCGGCCTTCGGTGTCGGGCGAATCGTCGAGGGTTACGCGGGCTCCTAACCACTGGCCAGGTTTGCCGATGCCCCAGGTCGGCACCCCGCGGCCGGTACCGGAAACTTCCCCGCCTCACCCCAAGCTTCTATACTGCAGCTTAGGTGGCTGGTCCTTTTCAGGCCGGTCACCGGTTTCGGGCTCTGCCAGGCCGGCTCCCGGTACTCGCACGCACCTTTATGCGGTGGTCGGCGTACGGCGCGCGGTTCTGCCGGTTCCCCGCCTCTTGCGTTAGGGCTCGTCGAGAAAGGTGCTCGCAGATGGGCCGAATCCCGACTCGACCCGGCCCGGTAGTCGGTGGTTCGGTGGCTACCGTTGTCGGGCTGACGGTGGGGCTTTGGCTAGTGTGCCCGATGGCGCGCGCCCAGCCGTTCGGCGGGGTGGAGTGGGAGCTTTCCCCCTCGGTCTATGTCGACCAGCTTGATAGCGCCGCGCGAACCCAGTTGGAACTGGCGCGAAACTACCTGGCCGAGGAACAGTGGACCGAAGCGCTCGATGTGCTGGCCGACCTGGGCCAGACCCAAGCGGCCCGGTTGGTCGAGTTGGGGCCCGGGCGGTACGTAAGTGCCCGCGAGTTCTGCCAGCGGGTATTCGCGCAACTAGGGCCGCAGCCGCTGGCCCAGTACCGTGCCCGGGTCGATGCCGAGGCAGGCCGCTGGTATGAGCTGGGGCGCGATGGCCACAGGGAAGACCTGCTCGAGCGGGTGCTCAGCGAAGCGTATGCCAGTTCCTGGGGAGACGATGCCCTCTGGCTCTTAGGCGAGTTAGCGCTCGAGAAGGGAGACGTGGCTCTGGCCCGCTCGCGCTGGGAACAGTTGATTCCCTCGCCGCCCGAGTCGCCCGCGGCGGCGCCCTCGCCGGCGGCCGATTCCGGCGAAGGCGCCGGGGCCCGGCCGATCGTCGAGGGCGAGGCTGGCGATGGGAAGCGGCCACCCGGTCCGGGCCTTGAGTTGCCGCTGCGCAAGTTTTACCCCGATACCGCGCTGGACCTGGCCGACGTACGAGCACGCCTGGTCTGGGTTTCGATCCTGACCGGCGACGTGCCGCGGGCCGAGCGCGAGTTGGCGGCGTTTGCGCAGCTTCACCCCGGGGCAACCGGACGGATGGCGGGCCGCACCGGCGTCTACACCGACCTGTTGGCGGCGCTGCTCGAGCAAAGCCGCGCCTGGCCGGCATTGGCCGCCGAAGCTCCGGCCGCGGCCGACCGGTCGGCCCGCAAACGGCCGCTCGACCTGGGCTCGCTGGCCTGGCGGGTCGCGCTCGAGCGAGCGCCGGTTGCCGACCCCCTGGCGGTGCGGGCTTTCGGCTACCGCCCCCGCCGGGTAGGTGAAGAACCCGACCTGTGCCTGAGCTATCACCCGCTGGTGCGGGGCGAGAACGTGTTTCTGGCCATGCCCAGCGGCATCTGGGCCTTTGAGTTGGCCACGGGCAAGCCGGCTTGGGGCAAGAACCCCGTATTCGCTGACAGCGAGGGATCGGCCTTCTTTGGCCGTCGCGGAACGCGCGGCTGCATCGACCCTCCGCGGTACACCTTGGAGACCTCGGGCGATCGGCTGCTGGCCCGGTTGGGGTCGCCGGTAACCGTATGGTCGAGCGATTTCGCGTTTCAGCGGGTGCCCGGCTATTTGGCCGGGCTCGATCTTTCCCGGCAGGGGAGCACGCTTTGGGATCCGATTCGCCCTCCGCCCGAGGGCTGGGCCTTTGAAGGGCCGCCGGTTTGCGATAGCGACCGGCTTTACGTGGCGCTGCGGCGGAGCGAAGTTCGACCCCAGGCCCACGTGGCCTGCTACGATTTGGCAACCGGGCGGCAGCGCTGGTCGCGGCTGGTTTGTGCCGCGCAAACTCCCACCGGCGACCTGGTCGATCAATGCACCCACAACCAGCTTACGCTGGCCGGGGAAACCTTGTACTTCAACACCAACCTGGGAGCGGTGGCGGCGATCAACACGGCCGACGGCGCCATTGGCTGGCTGACGACTTATCGCCGCTCGTCGGGCAACGACATTTCGCGGCCGGCCGCCCATTGGTACCGCGACCTGAACCCATGCCTGTTAACCGAGGGGCGCGTGATCGTGGCGCCTTCCGACAGCCCGGCGATCCTGGCGCTCGACGCGGCGACGGGCCAGATTCTCTGGGAGGCTCGCTACGCCGAAGACGTGGTGCACTTGCTGGGAATCGAAGCGGGGCAGCTCATTGCCAGCGGCGATCGGCTCTGGTGGATCGACCTGGCCACGGGCCGTCCGCGGCGCCATTGGCCCGATGGGCCCTCGCCGCTCGGTCGGGGGCGCGGCACCGTGGCGGGCCAGTTTGTGTACTGGCCGACCCGCGAGTCGATTTACGTGTTCGATGCGGTCCAGGGCAATCTGGTTCGCACGCTGCCGTTGTTGGCCCGATTTCCCGATCTGCCGGGCGGCAACCTGGTGGTGGCTGGTTCGCTCATGCTCATGGCCACGGCGTCGAAGCAGGCCGGGCATCAGCTCGTGGCGTTCAGCCCGTTGTCGGCGGTGCGTCCCGAGACCGCGGAACCGATCGTGCAAATGCGCCGGGAAACGGCTCCCCGACCGGCGTTTGCTTCGACCAGCTTGCGGGCAGGCCCGCGGCCGGCGAAGGCCGCTCAGTAAACCTTGTGCGAGAACACCTGATGAAAGAATCGGACGACATCGCGGCGATCGAGCAATTGAGCGCCGCCTACCGCCGCCTGAGCGAAGAGATCGGCAAGGTCATCGTGGGCCAGCAGCAGGTCATCGAGGAGCTGCTGGTGAGCCTGTTTGCGCGCGGCCACTGCTTGCTGGTGGGCGTGCCGGGGCTGGCCAAAACGCTTTTGATTCGCACCCTGGCCCAGACGCTTTCGCTGAAGTTCAATCGGATTCAATTCACCCCCGACCTGATGCCTGGCGACATTACCGGCACCGAAGTAATCCAAGAAGACCGGTCCAGCGGCACGCGGGTGCTAAGGTTTCTCGAGGGTCCAATTTTTGCCAACGTAATTCTGGCCGACGAGATCAATCGTACGCCCCCCAAGACCCAGGCGGCCCTGCTCGAGGCGATGCAAGAGCACCAGGTCACGGTGGGGGGCAAGCGCCACACCTTGGCCGAACCGTTCTTCGTGTTGGCCACGCAGAACCCGATCGAGCAGGAGGGGACGTATCCGCTGCCCGAGGCCCAACTCGATCGCTTCATGTTCAATGTATTCGTCGACTACCCCGACGAAACCGAGGAGCTGGAGATCGTGCGGCGGACGACCACCGATGCCCGGGTCGAGGTGGAGCCCGCCTTGGGAACCGCCGATATTCTGGCGCTGCAGCATATCGTGAGGCGAGTGCCGATCGCCGAACATGTAATGCAGTATGCGGTGCAGTTCACCCGACTGACGCGCAAAGACCAGGGGCCGGTCCCGGCCTTCGTGCGCGACTACGTTACCTGGGGGGCGGGGCCGCGGGCGAGCCAGTTTTTGGTGCTGGGAGCCAAAGCCCGGGCCGCCCTGCAGGGGCGTCTGCACGTTACGCCCGAGGACGTGCGGGCCGTGGCGCTGCCGGTGCTCAGGCACCGGATTCTGACGAATTTCAATGCCGAAGCCGAGGGGATTCGCCCCGACCAGATCGTGCGTCGATTGCTGGAAGAGATTCCTTCCCCCGAAGCCAGCGGTGCCGGCCGTGGAAAACTTGCCCCCGTGCTTTGATCCACAGGTGCTGGCCCGGCTCCAGGGGCTGGAGCTGCGCGCCCGGCAAATTGTCGAGGGCTTCGTGGCGGGCATGCATCGCAGCCCCGACCATGGCTTCTCGATCGAGTTTGCCGAGCACCGCGAGTATGTGCCGGGCGACGACTTGCGCTATCTGGATTGGAAGGTGTTCGGCAAGACCGACAAGTTCTATCTCAAGCAGTACGAGGCCGAGACCAACCTGGTGAGCTACCTGCTGCTCGACGTGAGCGAGAGCATGCAGTACCAGAGCACCTGGGCTCCGCTTTCCAAGTTGGCCTATGCCCAAAGCATTTCGGCCGCGCTCAGTTACCTGGTTACCCAGCAGCACGACAACGTGGGGCTGGTTACGTTCGATCGAGAGATTCGCCACTTGCTGCGTCCCGGAAGCAGCCCCGCCCACTGGAAGCAACTGGTCCAGGTCATGCAGGAGACGGTGCCCGAACGAAAAACCGCCATGGGAGCCATTTTGCACGAGCTGGCCGAGCGGTTTACCAAGCGGGGAATCGTAGTGCTCTTGAGCGATCTGTTCGACGACCTGGAGAGTTTGTTGGCCGGTTTGAAACACCTGCGCCATCGCCGGCACGAGGTGGTGGTGTTTCACGTGCTCGACCCGGCCGAAGTCGATTTCCCGTTCGAGCGCACCACGATGTTTCGCGGGCTAGAGGCCTGGCCCGACCTGTTGACCGACCCGCGCTCGCTGCGCAAAGCGTATTTGAACGAGTTCGGAGATTTTTTGCGGCGGACCGAGCGGGGTTGCCGCGGCGAGCGGATCGACTACGTGCGTCTGCGTACCGATCAGCGGCTCGACGTGGCGCTGAGCAGCTACCTGGCCGCACGGCGGAGCCGCATCAAGGGGCGCAACTAGGCCCGGCCTTTTCGACCGCCCCGGGGGGGCGCCCCGCGACGGCCCGAGACCCACGAGCACCATGGACCAAGCCCACCTGGCACTTCTGGCATTCGGATTCGGCAACCTGGCCATGCTCGGCTGGTTGGCGGCCGCCGGTGTGCCGCTGGTGATTCACCTCTGGAATCGCCGCCGCTATCGCGAGGTGCCCTGGGCGGCCATGCAATTCCTGCTGGCCGCCATGCGGAAGAACTCGCGCCGGATGCAGCTCGAGGAATGGATTCTGCTGGCCATTCGCATGGGCATTCTCGCGCTGTTGGCCCTGGCCGTGGCCGAACCCTTTTTGCAGCAGAGCGGTTCCCCCTGGCTTTCCGGGCAACCGGTGCATCGGGTGTTGGTGGTCGACGGCTCGTACTCGATGAGCTATCGCCCGGGAGACCAGGACCGCTTCAGCCAGGCTCGGGCGATCGCCGCCCGGATCGTGGAAGACAGCCCTCAGGGAGATGCCTTCAGTTTGGTGCTGATGGCCGAGCCGCCGCGGGTTGTGATCGGCAACCCGGGTTTCGATCGCCCAGACGTGCTGCGCGAAATCGATGGCCTCGCGCTTACCCATGGCGGATTCGATCTGGCGGCCACCCTGGCCCGAGTCGAAGAGCTGGTCGAACGGGCCCGCCGCGACTACCCCCGGCTCAGCCGGCAAGAGCTTTACTTCCTCTCCGACCTGACCCGCGCGGGCTGGCTTTCGGAAAACCGCGGAGCCGAGCGTCTGGCCGAGGTTCGCGCCCGCAGTCAACGGCTGGCTCGCCTGGGCGGACTAACCCTGGTCGACGTGGGGCAGAAGCCGTCCGATCAATGGGCCATCGCCGATTGGAAAGCCACCGAAGCCTGGGCCACCACGGGCCGGGAGGTGGTTGCCGAAGCCCGGGTGCGCCATTACGGCCGGGCCCCCGCCGAGCCGATTACGCTGGAAATCCTGGCCGACGGAACCCGGGTAGGCGAAACCAGCCTGGAGCTTCCCTCGGGCGGGGAAGGGGCGGTGATGGTGCGCCACCGGTTCGACGTTCCGGGAGCCCACATGCTCGAATTGCGGCTTCCCGACGATCCGCTGCCGGTCGACAATCACCGCTGGCTCTCGGTGCCAGTTCGAGAGCGGCTGCGGGTGCTTTGCGTCAACGGCAAGCCCTCGGGCGAGGCTTTCGGCGGCGCCACCGATTATTTGACCGTGGCCTTGGCCCCCCTGGGCCGTGGAAACCAACGCTCGGGCGTGGAAGTGGAAGTGGCCAGCGAAAACGTACTTTCCGAGTCGAGCCTGGCCGACTTCGACTGTGTCTTTCTGGCCAACGTGGCGCAATTCACGGCCGACGAGGCCCAGACCCTGGCGGCCTATCTGCGGCAGGGGGGCGGGCTCGTGATTTTCCTGGGAGACCAGGTCCGACCCGAGGGCTATCAGCGCTACCTGGGAACCCCCTTGGGCGATTCGTCGGCCTCGGCGGTGCTGCCCATCGCGGTGGGGGAACCGGTCGAGCGCTCGCTCTATCACTTCGACCCGGGCGACTACCGGCATCCCATCGTCGACGATTTTCAGAACCAGGAGAGAGCCGGCCTGTTGGGCGCGCTGGTATACCAGTATCAGCGATTGACGCTGCCGGAGAATTCCTCGGCCCGGGTGGCGCTGCGGTTTCAAGAGACGGGCGATCCGGCGGTGGTCGAGCACATGTTTGAGCGGGGCCGGGTGTTCGTCGTGGCCACCTCGGCCGATGCCTCGTGGAACGCCTGGGTGATGGGGCCCAGCTATCTGCCGATCGTGCAAGAGATACTGGCCCTGGCCGTGCGAGGCCGCTGGGACGATCGGAATCGGATGGTCGGCAACAGCCTGGGTGGTGCCTATCCGATGGTCAATGCGGCCGTCAGCGTGCAGATCGAACGGCCCGACGGGCGCACCGCGGTTACCGAGGGGCGCTCGGCCGGAGGCGTGGGGCAGTGGAGCTACGGCGACACCGACCTGAGCGGCGTGTATACGGCCCGGCTGGGCCCGCCCCTGGCCACGAGCGAGTTGGTGGCGGTCAACGTCGACACGGCGGAAAGCGACTTGACCCCGCTCGACTTCGAGGAACTTAAGGAAAAGATCTGGCCCGAGTTGCCCGTGCTGTACCGCACGCGCTGGGAGGAGGGTTCCCAGCGCAGTGCCGCCCAGTTGCGCGGGCAAGGGAGTCTGCATCGGCCGGTGCTGCTGGCAATGGTAGTGCTGCTCTTGGCCGATACTCTGATCAGTTGGTACTTCGGGCGGGCCCGCGGATGAAAAGCCCACTACCCAACTGGTTGCGCGATTGGCTGGGGCTCGACCCGGCGGGAGCCGGCGAGGGCACGGTCTGGAGCCTGAGCTATGCCTGGCCCTGGGCCCCCGGGCTGACGCTGGTGCTGGCGGGGCTTGCCGTGGGGCTCGTGCTGTGGCTCTACACCCGCGAGCGCGGCGATTCTCGCTCGCCGCTGCGGCTGCTTTTGGCCAGCCTGCGCCTGGGGGCGCTGGCGATCGCGCTGTTCATGCTGGCCGAGGTAGTGCTTACCTTCGAGCGCACGGGGCTCCCTCCCTTGGTCGTGTTGCTCGACGACTCGGCCAGTATGAGTATCGAGGATCGTAGCGAAGACACGACCGAGCGCGACGATCAGACGAGCCAGGTCGAAGCCGAGGGGCTCAGCGGACCTTCGCGGTTCAATCTGGCCCGGGCCTGGCTCCTGGCCGACGACGGGGCGCGGCTCAAGCGGCTCGAGCGCGAGTACCGTTTGCAGGTATTTCGCATGGCCGAGTCGGCCGAGGCGCTCGGCCAGCAAGGTTCGGACCTGGTCGCGGCCTTGCGGCAGGCCGAGCCGAACGGCTCCG
This sequence comes from uncultured Pirellulales bacterium, assembly GCA_964399535.1. Lineage (GTDB taxonomy): Bacteria > Planctomycetota > Planctomycetia > Pirellulales > CAYNRE01 > CAYNRE01. Next base: position 166,082 of record CAYNRE010000027.1, read on the forward strand.
CTTCTCGGTTGGGCGACTCGCTCCGTGGCGTGCTCAATGAGTTGCGCGGAACACCACCTTCGGCCGTTGTGATTCTCAGCGACGGGATCACCACCGAGGGAGAGAGCCTTTCAAGCGTGGCGGTGGTCGCCCAGCGCAAGGGGGTGCCGTTGTTTACCGTGGGCGTGGGGAGCGAGCAACCGGTCCGCGATCTGAAACTGACCGACCTGCTGGTCGACGAGGTGGTGTTTGTCGACGACATCGTCAATTTTCAGGCCAAGCTCTCGGCAGGCGGTTACCCCGGCCAGCGGATCGAAGTGGTACTGCGCTCCTCGGGAAGCGACCAGGTGCTGGCCCGCACCCAAGTGGTCGCGGCCGGCGACGGCCAGCCCCAGGTGGTGCGATTGTCGTACCGGCCCACCGAGGTGGGAGAACTTTCGCTCATCGTCGAGGCCACGCCCCGCAGCGACGAGATCGAAACGGCCAACAACCGCCAAACCGCGGTGGTGAGCGTGCGCCGGGAAAAGGTGCGGGTGCTGCTGGTTCAAGCCTATCCCAACTACGAATTCCGCTTCCTCAAGAACCTGCTCGAACGCGACCAGACCATCGAACTGAGAACGGTTCTGCAAGAGGCCGATCCGGAGTATGCCGAAAGCGACAAAACGGCTCTGCGCGTTTTTCCCAGCCGCCGCGAGGCGCTGATGGAATACGACGTCATCATTCTCGGCGACGTGAATCCCGCCTTCTTCAGCGGCACCACGCTCGAGTACCTGACCCAATTCGTCGAGGAGAAGGGGGGCGGGCTGATCGTCATGGCCGGCCCGCGCTACATGCCCCAGGCCTTTTCGGGCACGCCGCTGGCCGAAATCCTACCCATCGACTTGGGCGGCGGCGGCTCGCTCTCGCCCCCCGCAGCGGGCGACGAATCGTTTCAAGTGCGGCCCACCGAGTTGGGGTTGGTCACCGGCCCGCTGGAACTAGGAAGCACGCCCGAGGAGACCCTGGCCATCTGGGATCAACTGCCCCCTTTGTACTGGCTGCTCGAAACCCCGCGGTTGAAGCCGGGAACCATGGTATTGGCCGAGCACGCCGCGCGCCAGGGAGCCGACGGCCAGGCGCTGCCGGTGATTACCCTTTCGTACGTGGGGCCAGGCAAGGTGGTCTTTCACGCCACCGACGAAACCTGGCGCTGGCGTTTTCGCATGGGCGATGTGTACTTCGCCCGTTACTGGGTGCAGACGATTCGCTACCTAAGCCGGCTCAAACTGCTCGGCCAAGACCGGCCCGCCGAGCTCACGGCCGATCGCCGCGAGTATCGCCGGGGCGATCCGGTGCGGCTGCGGGTACGGTTTTCCGACGAGCGGGAGGCTCCCGGCGCCGACGACGGCGTGACCGTGGTTCTGGAAACGCCGGGCATGCCCGAACAGCGTTTGAGCCTGGTACGCCATCCCGATCACCGCGGCGTGTTCGAGGGAGAGACCACGCCCCCGTCGCTGGGAGCGTTTCACGCCTGGATGGCCACGCCGGTCACCAAGGGGCGGCCCGCCACGGCCGATTTTTCCGTGGTGGCGCCGCCCGGCGAGCTGAGCCGAACCCAGCTCGACGTGGCCGAGTTGAGCCGCGCGGCGGAGCTAACCCAGGGGCACTTCTACCGTTTGCATCAGGCTCGGAACCTGCTGGACGATCTGCCCCCCGGTCGGCAGGTGCCGATCGAATCGCTGCCGCCGCTGGTGCTTTGGAATCGCTGGCCGTTACTGCTGGCGTTCGTGCTGCTGCTGGCGGCCGAGTGGACCCTGCGCAAATGGCGCGGAATGTTATAATTGAAGTCTGCTTTGCCCTTGCCCCCCACACGGCATCCGCCGCCGCGCCCGCGGACGGCATGGCTCGTAGGAGCGGGAAGTGAACCATCCCCTGGCTAGCCAGCTTCAGGCGGTCGAGCGGCGCGTGGCTCGGCTGCTGTGGCTGCATGGCATTGCGCGGGTCGTAACCCTGGTGGGGGCGGTGGTGCTGCTGCTGGGCGGCGCCGATTACGCTTTTCGGTTTCGCGATCCCGGTTTGCGGCTGCTTTGCTTCGCGGCGCTGGCCGGCGTGCTGGTTTGGGCGGTGCGTCGCTACCTGGTTCGGCAGTGGCGCCGTCCTCGCAGCTCGGTGGGGCTGGCGCAACGGCTGGAGAGCCACTTTCCCGAGCTGGCTTCGCAATTGGCCTCGGCGATCGATTTTTTGGGCCAGGCTCCTGACGATCCCTACGGCGGTTCCCCTCAGCTTCGTTCGGCCGTGGTCGAGCGTGTCGCCCAGCGGGCCGCCGCCGTCGATTTCAAGCAAGCGGTCAATTCGCGACCGGCGCGCCGCGCGTCGATTTGGGCCGCCCTGGTGCTGGGAATTGGCCTGGGGGCCGTCCTGGCCGATCCCCAGTCGACCCGGCTGGCCTTGGTCCGGCTGATCAAACCCTGGGGAGCGGCGCAATGGCCGCGCCAAAACGAGTTGATCGTGCGCGACCCGGTCCGGGCAGTTCCCCAGGGGGGCGCGCTCGAAGTGGAAGTGGCCGATGCTCGCGGGCGGGCGTTGCCGAGCGAGGTTTGGCTCGTGCTGCGCTACCAACGTGCCGATGGTTCGACCGAGATCGAACGGCTCCGGATGCAGTTCGCCGGCGAGCGAGCCACGGTGCGCAAAGAGGCGGTTACCGAGCCCCTGGCGTATCGGGCCGTGGGGGGCGACGACGACCGAATGAAGTGGATTGGGGTCGAGGTGGTCGAGCCGCCCGTTCTGAGCGAGTTGAGCGTCGAGCTGCACCTGCCCGCCTATACCGGCTGGCCGAGCGAGCCCGCCCCCAAAGATTTCACCGCCCTGGTCGGATCGCGCGTTGAACTTCGCGGCCGGGCCAGCAAGCCGCTCCGGCAAGCCCGCCTGGTGCGCGATGGCCGGCCCAACCTGGAATTGGCGCTCGACGACGACCGGCGCGGGTTTGCCCTGACGAGCCAGGCCGACGCACCCTGGGTGGTGGAAAAAACCGAGAGCTACTCGATCGAACTGGAAGACGAGGTGGGCCTGGTCGGCGGCCGGGAGATGCGCTACCAGGCGCGGGCCGTAACCGACCTGGCCCCCAGCGTTACGGTCGATGACCCACCCGGAAACGTGTTTCTCACTCCCCAGGCCGAACTACCACTGGTGCTGACGGTGCGCGACGATCTGGCGATTCAGCAGGTCGAGCTGCGATGGACCAAATCGAGCGGCGGGTCGGAGGAATCGCTGCGCCTGTTCACCCAGGATCTGCCTCCGCCGCCGGCCAGCCCCGACGGGCGCGGGCTGGCAGAACGGCTGGCCGCGGCCGCGGTCAGCCTCCCCATCGAACACCGCTGGGCCATTTCCACGCTCAGCCTGGCACCGGGCGATCAGCTCAGCTTTCGGGTCGTGGCCGCCGATTTTCAGCCGCGCGAAGGCCAGTGCCCTCCGCGCCGAGTGACCGTGGTTTCGCCCGAGGATTTGCAGAACCGGCTGGCCGAACGCCAGGGTTTTTTGCTCAGCGAACTGGGGCGGCTGCTGCAACTGGAGCGCGACGCTCGGGCCCAATTGGCGGCGGTTTCGCAACAGGCTTCCGCCGTGGGAGAATTACGCAAGCAAGACGTCGACCAGCTTCACGGGGCTGAGCTCACTCAGCGTCAGGTCGCCCGCGGCCTGACCGGCGAGGGCGAGGGGCTGCTGGCCCAGATTGCCGATATTCAGAACGAGCTGCGCAACAACCAGGTCGACAGCCCCGACTTTGCCCGGCAAATGGAGCGGGTGGGTCAAACCCTTGGCGAGCTGGAACAGAATCAACTGCCCCGCGCCGAACAGGCGCTGGTCCAGGCGGTGAAAGCGGCCAAGATTCAGCTGGGCGATCCCTCGGCCACGACCGCTTCGTCGGCCGAACTGCGGAAACCCCTGGCCGAGGCCGAGGCCAGTCAAGATGAAACCATAGCCCAACTCGAAAGCCTGGTTGCCGAACTGGGCCAATGGGATAACTACCGCCGCTTTCAGCGCGAGCTGGCGCAATTGCGCACGCGGCAGCAAGAGTTGACCGAGCAGACGCGCGAGCTGGGACGCGAAACCTTGGCCCGCGACCGCGGTGCGCTCTCGCCGCAGCAACAAGCCGACTTGCAGAAGTTGGGCCGCGCCCAGGGCGAGTTGTCGCGCCAGTTGGCGCGCGTTCAAGAGCGGATGGCGGCCAGCCGCGACGAACTGGAGGGCACCGATCCCCTGGCCGCCGCCACGCTCGACGACGCGGTCGAGCAGGGCCAGCAGTCGGCCGCCGCTAGCCGCTTGCGCCAGGCCGCCGGCCAGGTCGAACAGAACCAGTTGGGCCAGGCTCTGGAGAACCAGGCCCAAGCCGAATCGGCGCTTGAGGAAATGATCGATATTCTGGCCAACCGCCGCGAACACGAGCTGGCGCGATTGGTCGAGAAACTCCGCGAAGCCGAGGCGCAACTCGGCGATCAACAGGCTCGCGAAGAAGGGCTGCGGCGGCAGTTCGACCAGGCGGCCGCCGAGAGCGATCCGACAACGCGGCGTGAAGACTTGTCGCGGCTGGCCGAGGAGCAAGCCCAGCTTCAGGAGGAAGCCGAGCGCTTGGCGCGGCGGCTTGAACGGCTCCAGGCCGAAGCCGCGGCCCGTTCCCAGGCCGACGCCGGCCAGCGGATGAGCCAGGCCGGGCAGGCGGGCAACCAGGACCAGGCCGGCGAAGCGGCCGAGCAGGCCCGCCAGGCCGAACAAGATCTGGCCGAAGCAGCTCAGCAATTGGCCGAACGCCGCCGCCAGGCCGAACAGGATTTGGCGACGCAACAGCTTGCCCGCTGGGAGGACCAACTGCGCGGCATGGAGGCCCGGCAGACCGAGTTGGTCGCCGAGACCGGCCGGCTGAAGGAACTGGAGACGGGCGGATCGCTCACCCCGGGTCAGTGGGGGAGCGTAGCACAGCTCAGCCGGCAACAAGCGAGCCTGGCCGACGAATCCGAGGCGCTCGGCCAGCAGTTGACCCAGGCCGAGGTGTTCGCCTTGGTGCTCGAAGGGGCCGGGCGCGACATGCGCCGCGCCGCCGACCAACTAGCCCATCAGCGGCTTGGTGGTGAGACCCTGGCCGCCGCGGAAAGCGCCCAGCGCCGCCTGCGCCAGCTCCTTCAGGCATTGGCCAGCGACGACGCCGAGCCCGAGGAAGAGGAAGCAAACCCGGGGGGTGATCAGTCGGGCGGCGGTGAGCAGCAGGGCGCGGACGCCGGACTGGCCGTGGCCCAAGTGCGGATGATTAAACTCTGGCAAGTCGAACTCAACGAGCGGACCGCTCGGCTGGCCGAGCAATTGGCCGGCCAGCCGCGCCCCTCGCCCGCCGCGGCGGCCGAGTACGCCGCTCTGAGTGCCGAGCAGGGGCAATTGGCCGACCTGATCCGCAACCTGATTCCTCCCGCCGCGGAGCAGGATGCGGCCGACCCAGAGGCGCCTCCCCCGCTCGAAGCCTTGGATGAGCCCGCCGACTCGGCGACCGACGGAGCCGATTCCGGGCCCGAGCCTGCGACCGGTGAGCCCTCGCCAGAGGTTCCTGATTCCCAGCCGACCGAGCCCGAGCAAACCGGAGCAGAGCCATGATCGACGTACGCCTTGGCTCGACCCGCGAGATGGCCTGGATGCTGGCGCTGGCCGCCGGACTTGGTGGAGCCGCGCGTTTATGGGCCGACGACCAACCGGCCCAGGTTCCGCCGGCCTCCGATTCCCAGGGGTTCGACCAGCTCGATGCCGAACTATTTGAGGATTTGCAGCGCGATTTAGAACGCGACCTGCCGGCTGCCGCGCCGGCAGGCCAGATGCCCGAGGACACTCCGGCCGAACCGGACGCGGAAAGCCCCGCCGCCGACCCAGACGAAGCGACCCATCCGCTGGCCCAGGTGGGTCAGCGGATGCGGCAAGCGCAACACCAGTTGGGCCAGCGGCAGGTTGGTGAAGCGACCCAGGCGATCCAGCAGCGGATCGTTGCCGACCTGGAACAGTTGCTGCGGCAGATGAACCGCCGCAAGCAGGGGGGGGGATCGTCGTCGCAAGAGTCGCCCGAGCAACAGGCCTCGCGGCGCAGCCAAACTCAGCCAAACTCAGGCGGACAGCCAGGTGGCAACGGCCAGGGTGCCGCGGACTCAGGGCCTGCCCGCGATTCAACCGACCAGCTGCGCCAGCAAACGCCGGAGCAGGCCGCCGCCGAACGCCAGGAATTGCTCAAAGACCTGTGGGGGCATCTGCCCGAGCGGGTCCGCGAACAGATGTTGCAAGCGTCGATGGATCAGTTCCTGCCCAAGTACCAACTGTTGTTGGAGGAATACTTCAAACGGTTGGTGCGCAGCCGACGAGGCAGCGATGATTAGCAGGCTGCCCAAGGTGTCAGCAGGCTGCGTGATCGCAAGGACGCGGTCCCAGAGTAATAACGACCTAAGGCGTTATTCGGCGAGCCGCGAGCAGCTCCGCTCGGGGCTTGGCCGGGTTGAAATTGGCCGCGATGGCTTATTGCTGCAGACGGTTGCCCCTGGCCGGGATTCTGGTGGGCATCGATCGATGCGGTTGCGCCGCGGCTGTCTGGCGGGTGTGATCGCCGTGCTGGCGGCCGGTGGCCTGTTGTACACGGAAAATTGCGCGCATGCCGCGGAAGATATCGACCCTGAACAATCGGCCCAGCAGTTATTGACTACGCCGGCCCGAGAGGCGATCGACCGGGGCCTGACATTCCTGGCCACCCAGCAGCAAGACGACGGTTCGCTCGGCAGCGGCAGCTACGGCCGCAACGTGGCGGTGAGCGCCCTGGCGGGCATGGCCTTTATGTCGGCGGGCAGCAGCGCCGAACGAGGGCCCTTCGGCACTCCGGTAGCCCGCTGCCTCGATTTCGTGCTGGCCAACACCCAAGACAGCGGCTTCATCAGTGTGCCCGGCTCGACCAGTCATGGGCCCATGTACGGTCATGGGTTTGCCACGCTCTTTCTAGCGGAAGCCTACGGCATGTCGCCCCGCGAAGAGCTGCGCGACAAGCTGGCCCGGGCCGTGCAGCTTATCGTGCAGACCCAGAATCGCGACGGCGGGTGGCGATATCAGCCGGTGCGGCGCGACGCCGACATATCAGTCACGATTTGCCAGGTGATGGCCCTGCGAGCCGCCCGCAATGCCGGCATTCATGTGCCCCATGAAACGATCGATCGCTGTATCGAGTACGTCAAACGAAGCCAGAACGCCGACGGCGGATTCATGTATATGATTCAGGGCGGGGCGAGCGCCTTTCCCAGGTCGGCCGCCGGCGTGGTGGCCTTGTACAGCTCGGGCGTATACGCTGGGCCCGAGATCGAAAAGGGCCTGCAATACCTGGCGGCCCAATTACCGCGCGGCGGCGGATTCAACCGCGAAAGCCATTATTTCTACGGCCACTACTACGCAGTCCAAGCCATGTGGCACGCCGGCGGCGAGCACTGGTCGAGTTGGTTTCCGGCGATTCGCGACGAGTTGCTGGCCCGCCAGCGCCCCGACGGAAGTTGGGACGACACTATTTCGCGCGAGTATGGCACGGCCATGGCCACGATCATTTTGCAAATGCCCAACAACGCGCTGCCGATTTTTCAGCGCTAGTTGCCGGTCCGTAGGAACCAGACCGTGTTCGCCGTATCGCTTCCATCGCCGCGGCCCGCCAGTCGTTCCACGGAGCGGCCGACGGCTTGGCCCATCGCCGCCGCGGCATTGGCCTTTTGGTGGGCGGCCAGCGCAACCGCCTTGGCCGAAACCGAGAGGCAACTGGCGGCCCTGGATGGACGCCGATTTCCAGCCCAACTGATTTCGTACGATCCCGGGGGCAAGCTTGTCTTTCGCGTGGGAACTGAGGAGGGCACGCTCCCGGCCGATGAATTGTTTCGGTGGGGCCAACCCGAAGCGCCACGCCATGGCCCCCTGGTCGTGTTGGCTGGCGACGGATGGCTGGTGGCCGACGTAATCTCGGCCGATTCCGATACCCTCCAGATCCGTTCCCACCGGTTGGGCCTACTGGCGATTCCGCTGGAGATCGTTCAGGGGATCGCCTTTGAATTCTCGCACGACCCGGCCCGTCGCGACGCGCTCCTGAACCAGTTCCGCGAACCCTCCGAGCTGGTGCCAGCCGAAGGTAAGGGGGGCCTACAACCGCCGGCCCCCGGCGACGCACCGGGCGGAGGCCGGCTGTGGCTCGACAACGGCGACCGCCTGGCGGGGCAGGTAATCGCCATCGACGAACAGTCGATTCGCGTGCAAAGCGCGGCCGGTCCGCTCGAGCTCGATCGTGGATCGATCCAGGCCGTGGCGTTCGGCCAGGTCCGGGGGGAACCGCCCGCGCCCGCATTCTTGGTAGCGCTGGACGATGGAAGCCTGATCGGTGCGGCGCAAGTTCGTCTCCAAGATCGAGCTTGGACGTTCGAGATTCGCCCCGGCGTGGTCTGGCGAACCGAGCCGAGCGACGAGCAGCCGGTGTGCGGGCTGGAGATGTTGGGGGGCCGATTCCGTTTCTTGTCCGACCTGCCGCCGGCCAGTTATCGCCACATTCCGTTTCTCGATCTGCAGTGGCCTTACCGGCTCGATCGCACCGTGACCGGCCAGCGAATGCGAGTGGGGGGACGGCTGTTTCCCAAAGGTGTGGGGATGCACAGCACCAGCCGGTTAACCTGGAGGCTCGACGACGCCGCGGCGCAAGCGCTGGGCGCCCTCGACACGCCCCCAGGCGGCTGGCGCCGGTTTCGTGCCCGGCTCGCCATCGACGACGAAGCCGGCCAGGGCGGGAGCGTGGTGGGCCGGGTGTTCCTCGATAGCGAGTTGGCGTTCACCAGCCCCGTGATTCGAGGCGGCGACTCGCCGGTCGAGGTCGACGTTCCGTTGGGAAGTGCTCGAACGATTAGCCTGGTGGTCGATTCCGCCGACCGGGGCGATCAGCAAGATCACGCCGACTGGCTCGATGCCCGGCTCGAACGCTGAAGCGGCCGGGGCGGGGCCAGCCGCGCGGCAAGTTTCTCCGCTTTGGGCTCCGGGCGAAAACGGCCCGGCGCTGCCTTGCCGCGCAAGTGGCCGCCCAGGCCAGGTAGGCCACATTGCAAGCTAGCGCGGATGCCGCGGGGCCCGCCATTGGGCCCGGTCGAGAAAGCTGGGGCGCCGCTGGTGCCCGGCAAAGCGCTTTTCCAGATCGACCAGTTGCACTTCGAGCCACTCGGCGAACTGGGCCACGGTTTGCAACTCGGGCACGCTCGAGGCGACGGGCCCGCTGGGAACGCGGCTCCCCAAGGGGGCGCCCTGGTTCGATTCGGGCTGGTTGCCCTGTGGGTCGTTGTTTGCCATGGCCACTGGATCCCGTTCCGAAGAGAGATGGGTTGCCGGGTTAGTGCCTGAGCAGCGCCGCGCCCTGGTTCTGGTACGGTTCGGGTCTGTCGGACTCACCGGCCCAGGGTGGCGGCGATTGCGTCACCTTCTACCCAGCCATTCGTGACGCGCGGCCCAATGTTACGGACGCAGGAGAAGAAAAAAGGTTCATTCCCCCCGGCGGACTTGCGGCTTACCGCAGCCGTAACATCCGCACCGGTCCTAGGATGCAGGCCCCAAAAAAAACGGCCGGGAGGTGGTTTTCAGCCAGCCACCCCCTCGGCCGTAATTAGGGTTCGAAGCCCTGCTCGCTCGCCGGCGGCATGGAGCCCCCGGTTAGCCACTCGGGCGATCAAAAGCCTGGGCCGGGCACCGCGCCGCCGGCTGGCCCCAGCAGGCGGGCGGAGCCGCCGACGGATTAGTTCGACTTGTCCTTGGCACGGGCCTTGATTCCCTGACGAATCTCGGCCTCGTCCAGCAGCCCATCGCCGTTCGAGTCGATTTCGTCGAACCGCTCGGCGAGCCGCCCGGGGGCCTCGTCGCGGCTCAGCTTGCCATCTCCGTCGGCGTCGGCTGCTTTGACTCGCTCGAGCAGCTTTCGGGCCCCCTTGCCCGCGACGTTCTTCTTCTTGGCTTTGGCCTTGCCTTTTTCCGGGGTGGCCTCGGCCGATGCGACGGCGACCGGGGGCTCGGTCGAGGCGATTTCGGTGGCATCGACTGAACCGTCGGCGTTGCGATCGAGACGCTTGAGCGAGTCGGCCGCGGCCGCGATTTCCTCGGCGGAAAGGCTGCCGTCGCCGTTGGAATCGAGCACGGCCAGGAGCGGGCGGGCCGGAGCGCCCTCTCGGCCGGCTGCTCCGCCCGCGAATCGGGCGGCCATTTTCCGGGCCCCGGCGCGCATCTCGTCCAGCGACAGGTGATCGTCATCGTCGGCATCGAACATATCGAGCATCCGCTCGACGAACTTCTTAGCTTGTTCGGGTACTTCGTCCAGGCTCACCTTGCCGTCGCCGTTTTGATCCAGGCCCTGGAAACGCTGCTCGAGCCGGGCCGGGTCGAATCGGCGCTTGTCGCCGGGCTCGGCCGCCGCCGCGCCGCCACCCGCACCCGGGCGGCTGGCCACACCGGAGGCAAACTCTTCGGCCGAGAGCGTGCCGTTGCCGTCGGCGTCGCTGGTGCGCAGCAGCCGGGCCAGCAGCCGCTGGCGGTCGGCCGGAACTTCGTCGGCCGAAAGCTGGCCGTCGCCGTTTGCGTCGAGCGTGGCAAATAGCGAATTGCCATCGCCATCTTGAGCGCGGGCCGGGCCAGCCAGCACCAGGCTCGCCAGCAGTCCGCCCGCTAGCCAAAGGAAATGCTTGATCGCCATGTAGGGGCTCTCCATCAAGAAGTGAATGGTCGTTGTTGGTCGGCAGCTGGAGTACCGGGTTTGGCCGGGCAGCTCTGCGCAGCGATCGGCCGGCCGGTGCCGGGGGCGCGCCAGTGCGGCCCCGCCTAAGTGCCACAGGGCGCGCCGATTTTCCGGGGCTCCCCCGATTCTCTGGGAGATTGAACCGGGGGAGTGAAGCGAGGTTTCGAGGAAACCGCCGCGAATTGCCCCCGGACGTTGGCGAACTTCGAACACCGGTTGCTGGCACCCCTGGGCTCGTCCCGGAGGCAACGCCTTTTTCATAAAAGATTACTGAACCGTGGGTTACGTCGATCTTGCCCCCCGGAGCCCAGGTTTTCTATAATCCCCGCGATTTGCCCCGCTGGTGGAGAGGGGTTTTTTCGGACCCAGCGGCGGAAAAATCGCCAGGAACCAATCGCCGCTGGTGCACGTAAAATGGTTGTAACGCGCGAACCAATTGGCCGGATCGCGCCCCAAGGGGTTCGGGTCGTGGCCCGTTCGAGGAGATCGAGCAACCGCCGACCCGGTCGAAGCAACCCGCTGGGCGGTCGGCGCGGTGGCTGACTTGCGGAGAACCGTAACGAGCGTCGTGATCGAAGGGTCGGCCGCGTTGCCGGAACACAACGTGTGGTGCCTTGGCGGCAGCGAGCAGCGAACCGTAGTGGTGCGCGGGAGACACGGTTGAGATCGATGAACTTCAGGTCGAAAAACCACGACGCCCAGCGGTGGCAGTCGTGGCGAGGATACCAGTCAGAGGCATCGGAGGGACGTCGCGAAAATCGCTGAATCGCCCTTGGTAAGCGAGACGATGAAACGAGTGTTGGCAGCGGTGATCGCGTGAAGCAGCGAGAGTTGCCCACGGGTTGCCGGCCAGCCGCCGCCGAGTACCAAGGGCGGATTTCAGCCTCGAACCAACGGTCGACAGCCTGGTCGGTTTCATGGCCCGTTCGGGCGAAACAGGTGTTGACGGTTGCGGGGTGGTCGCCGGTTCGTACCGCGGTTGCTTGTCCAAGATCGATCGAATCTACTTCTTCGCATTGGTTTCTCATCACTTAGGAGAGCGCTTCGCGTCGCGTTCGAGCACGGCTCGGCTACTGGCTGGGCAGGCTTACCGAATCGATCCGCGGAGTCTCGGCAGGAGCATCGTCATGCAGGTATTCGGACCCACGCAACTTCACGCCGCTCAACCCCTGCGGGCGCCCCACTCGGTGCGCAACCTGGCCGGACCCCAGGCTGCCGCTTCCGCGGCGCCGACCGACGAGCTCACCCTTTCCACTCCGGCGCAGTTGATCGATCGGGTCCGCGAACTGCCCGATATTCGTCAGGACCGGGTTCGCGAGATTCGCGCTGCCCTGGCCAATGGCACCTACGAAACGGCTGACAAGCTCGATGGAGCCCTGGAAGGCTTGCTCAACGAAATCGCCTGAGCCAGGGGCTCGACGAAGCTGGCCGAGCGCCGCCGAGCCGGGCCGCGCTCGGCAGGGGTGGCTGATCGATCGGATCGGCGCCCCCAGGGGCTGGGCTTAGCCCACCGTGGCTCGGTCGCCCAGGGCACGGTCGAGGCTCTCGATCGTCGTGATCAGCTTGTGACGAATCCGATCGAGCCGTTCTTGGTCGGTTAGCTTGGCGCCGGCCACATCGGCCACGTAGAAGACGTCGACGACCTGATCCTGGTAAGTGGCAATCTTGGCCACGGATACCGACAGCCCCAGTTCGAACAGTGCCCGGCTGATGCCGTAGAGCAGCCCGGTGCGGTCGGCGGTGAACACGTCGATGATGGTGTACCGGTCGGAACTGGTGTTGTCTACCTGCACTCGGGTCGGCGGCGCCGGCAGCTCGATCGGCGCGGCGGAGCTAGGCCGCCAAACCCGTCGAAAGGCGGGCACCGCGTCGTCGGGCTGCTGCAGGCTCAGGCGCAGGCTCGCTTCCACTTCCCTAAGGCGGCTCGCCGGCGGCTCGTCGGAGTAGTCGGTGTCTTGCACGAAGAAGCGGTCGAGCACCAGCCCATCGGCCAGCGTATTGATATCGGCCCCCAAAACCTGCAGCCCCCGGGCCGCGAGTGCTCCGGCCAGGCGGTGAAACACGCCGGGAGTAATGTCCTCGTGCGTGGCCACGGTGTATTCCAGCACGTGGGTTTCGGCCGAGTAGCGCCCCTGGGCCCAGACATCGCCCGGGCGCAGCGTGTGCAGCCGCTGTAAGTCGACCGCCAATTGCGTGGGCGGGGTGGCCTGCAAATAGGTCTCGGGCAGGCTGGCGATTTGCCGCTGGAACCACGGGGCGTCGGCTTCGCCGGCCAGGGCGGCCAGCACCTGGCTGCGGCGGCCTTCGAGTCGCGCGGCGGCCCGGGCGGTGGCTGTTTCGTCTCCCAGCCGGGCCATGCCGCGGCGATACAGATCGGTCAGCACCTCGGCCTTCCAATCGTTCCAAACTCCGGGGCCGACCGCCGCGAAATCGGCCGCGGTAAGCAGGTAGAGCATGCGGAGCAGTTCCGGAGAGCCAACCTCGACGGCTAGCCGCACCACGAGCTGCTCGTCGCTCGTATCACGGCGGAAGGCCAAATGCGACATCAGCAGGTGCTTGTGCACCAGGAATTTCAGATCCTCGGTGTCGGTCGGGTTCAAATAAAGCCGGCTGGCCACCTCGGCGGCAATTTCGCGGCCCACATCGCTATGGTCGCCCGGCAGGCCTTTACCCAGATCGTGGATCAGCAGGGCCAGGTGCAGAATTGCCTTGCGGCGGACCCGGCCATAGGTGCGTCCCAGCGGGCCGCGATCGGCCGCGAACTCGGTGCAGCGCTCCACCGCCCGCAGGCAGTGTTCATCGACCGTGTATTTGTGGTATTCGTTGAACTGAAGCAGCGAGCGGGCATGGGCGAAGCCGGGAATGATTTTTTCCAGCACGGCGGTTTCGTGGAGAAACCGCAACAATTCGCCCAACCGGGCCGGCTGTCCCAAGAGCGACAGGAAGCGGCTGGCCGCCTCGCGCCCCAGTTCGCTCGACATTTGCGGGGCCGCGGCGCGAATGGCCTCGCGCGTGGATTGGGCGATGCGCTTATCGTACAAGTTGGCCAGGTCGACCAGGCGGAGAATTTCGTTGGCGTTGCTCCTTAGCTTGAGCAGCCCCCGCCGCGTGGCCACGATCTCGCGCGGGCCGACCCAAAAATCGCCCTCGACCTGGTGGCTGACCAGGGGGCCGAACCACTCCCACCACCGCGGCCCGCTGGTGGCGTTTTCGACGAGCCGCATGACAATCCGGCTCACGTCGTCACTGGCGCGGAAGTAGTCGCGCATGAATTGTTCGACCGGCAACAGCCCCGCCTGGCCCTGGTACTTGTACAGTTCGGCCAGGCGAACCTGTTCGCTGCGGGTAAACACGTCGGCCGCTTTGCCGGCGTGAAAATGCAACTCGTTGCGAATTCGCAGCAACAGTTCGGTGGCGTCGCGGAGCCGCCGCTGATCGGCGGGCGAAAGCAGGCCGCGTAGCTGCAAGCCGTCGATCTCCGTGGTTTCGTAGCAGCAGTACCCCACCCAACGCAAGAGTTGCAAGTCGCGCAGGCCCCCGCGCGAGCGCTTCACGTTGGGCTCGAGCAGGTAAACGGTTTCGCCGTACTGCGTTCGCTCCTCGTCGCGGGCTTTAAGCACCGCCGGCAAAATGCGGCGGGCCAGGCGCCGGGTGCGGTAGTGAAACTGCGACTGCAATCGCTCGAACAGCGGGGAACTGCCGTAAAGCCGGCGGGATTCGACCAGGCCGGTCCAAATCGTGGGGTCGGCCGCTGCCTGCTGACACGCTTCGCCGATGGTGCGCACGCTGTGCCCCAGCACAAGCCCGGCATCGAACACGTCGCGCATCAGCCGTTCGGCGACGCTAACCACGCGGCTGCGGGCCTGGGGCGCGTAGAGCAGCATCAGGTCGACGTCGGAGTAGGGAGCCACGTCGCGCCGGCCATAGCCGCTGTGGGCGACCAGGCAAAGGTGCTGGGCCAAGCCCTGGGGGCCCGCTTCCCCCAAATCCTCCAGGGCCGATTCCACCAGCCCCAGCATGACCGTGTCGAGCAGATCGGCCAGCGCGCCTGAAACCTGGATGCCCGGTGACCCCTTTTCGTGGCGCTGGGCGATTCGCGCGCGGCCGTCGGCCAGTTTCTGCTTGGCCGCCAGCACGCTCGGCCGCAAGTGGGCAACCACCGACATGAATCCATCGCCCGATGAAAATGAATCGACAAGCACAGCGACTCGAGAGGGAAGCTCGAGGTGCCCGGCGGCGGGCCCGCGCGGGGGAGATCGCCTCTCCGCGGCACGATCCGGGGCAACCGGCCGGCTACAGCGCTTCCTCGCCGGTTTCGCCGGTGCGAATGCGGATCGACTCGACCAGATCCGTGACGAAAATCTTGCCGTCTCCGATCTGGCCCGTCTGGGCGGTTCGCAAGATACAGTCGACCACGGGTTTCATCTGGCCGTCGGCCACGACGACTTCCAGCTTGACCTTGGGCACGAAATCGACCGCGTATTCGGTGCCACGGTACATTTCGGTGTGGCCCTTTTGACGACCGAACCCGCGCACCTCGGTAATGGTCATGCCCTGAATTCCGCGCTCGCTGAGCGCGTTCTTCACGTCTTCGAGCTTGAAATGGCGAATAATCGCCTCGACCTTCTTCATGTCCTGACCTCTGGAGAGTAAAGGGCGGCCTGACGAGCCGGCTGGGCGATAGGGGCGATTCTAGCCTGGAATGGCCCGCCTTGCGCCGGCCCCTGCCTTGGGGGCCGACGCAAGGCGCGACGAATCCGGAGACCCTGGCTCAGAGGAAAATGTAACCTTCCTCGCCATGCTGGCTGTAGTCCAAGCCCTGAATTTCCTGTTGTTGCGTTACCCGAAGCCCCATGGTCAGGTCGAGAACCTTGAGCAGGATAAAGGTGACGACCGCCGCGAACCCCCAGGTGGCCGCCGCCGCCAGCACCTGGCCGGTGAGCAGACCGCCGTTTTCCAGCAGCCCAAGCCGCTCGCCGCCCGCCAAAGCGCCGGTGGCCCGGGTGGCGAACACCCCGGTAAGCACCGCCCCCAGGGTGCCCCCCACCCCGTGGACGCCGAACGCGTCGAGCGAGTCGTCGTACTGAAATCGCCCTTTGAGCGTGGTGCAGGCCAGGTAGCATACCACCCCGGCCAGCAGCCCCATGAACAGGGCCGGCACGACCAGCACATAGCCAGAAGCCGGGGTGATGCAGACCAGGCCGGCGACCGCGCCCGAGCAGGTGCCCAGCACCGAGGGTTTGCCGCGAGCAATCCACTCCATGCCGGCCCAGCCCAGGGCCCCGGCAGCGGCGGCGAAATGGGTGGCCGCGAATGCCGAGGCGGCCAGTTCCGTGGCAGCCAGCGCGCTGCCGGCATTAAAGCCAAACCAGCCCACCCAGAGCATGGCGGCGCCGATCGTGGTGTAGGTAAGGTTGTGGGGTGGCATCGGCTCGTGGCCAAAACCGAGCCGCCGGCCCATGACCAGCGCGGCCACCAGCGCCGAAACGCCCGAACTGATATGCACCACGGTACCACCGGCGAAATCGAGAGCCCCGCCCGCCAGGGGCTTGGCCGCGGCGGCGCCGTAGGCCAATGGACCGCCATCCCACACCCAATGGCAAAGTGGGCAGTAGACCAGCGTTCCCCAGAGGGCCATGAATACCACCAGGGTGCTGAATTTCATCCGTTCGGCCAGGGCGCCGCAGATGAGCGCCGGGGTGATGATGAAGAACATGCCCTGAAACAGCATGTGAGTCAGCCGGGGAATGACGTGCGGCTCGCTCCCCTCGGTGGGATACACCACGCTGCCGCTCGATTCGTTCCACCTGGGCTGCACGTCGCGCATCAGTACGTAATCCAGATTGCCGATCCAGGGGCTATAACCCGGTTCGCCAGGCACCCCGCCGAACGAGAGCGAGTAGCCATAGAGGGCCCACAGCACCGACATCAGCCCCATGAGAAACAAACACTGCATCATCACGCTCAGCACGTTCTTCTTGCGAACCAGTCCGCAATAGAACAGCGCCAGCCCGGGGCCGGTCATCATCAGCACCAGCGCGGAGGAAACCAGCATCCAGGCATGGTCTCCGGTATCGATCGGCACCGCGACCGCATCGCCCGTGGCCGAATCCGATTCCACCTCGGCAATGACGATGCTACCGTCGGCTTCTTGTCCCTGCGCCGCCGGCACGCCGATACACAGCCATGCGGTACACAGAATCGGGCCGAGCCAAAACCGGCCGCGGTTTCCCAGAGACGACCAAGGGGCTGTCATGACGACCTCTCCCGCCTGAGAGTGATGGGTTGTACGTTTGCCCGGGCAGACTGCAGAGGGCCTGCCCCCGGGGCCGGAGTTTGCAAGGAGCTAATGCGGACGCCGAGCGAGCGAGTCGCCCCCCCAAAGCAAATCAGTCCGACCGAGCAGGGGGGCGCTGGTTCGTGTGAACGAAAGATCGCCCCCGTACGCCCCACGGCCCCCGTTCCGAGCGGCAACCAGTATCGCTGCCATCGCCCGTTTCAGATTGCAAGCCGCGCTCTGCAAGCCTGCTCCGCCCGGCCAGTAAGCCGCCCAGCGTATCGGGCCGGGGGAATGCTGTAAAGAAATGCGGGAGTAGGCCAGGCTGCGGTGTCGGCGTGGCGGCAAAAAGCCTGGCAGCCTGCCGCTAAGCTCAGGCCGCAAACCGTCGGCTAACCCCCGGGTTCAAGCCGCGGCTGAACGCCGAAGCGCGGCAGCCGGCGGCTAGGGCTCGACGCCAACGGTTCGCACGGCGGGCTCGGCCTTCTCGCCGAGGCGAACGGAAATCTCGGCCCCTTGTTGGTCGGCGACCGCCTCGAAGAATTCGCGCGGCGAATCGATCGCCACTCCGGCAACGTGGGTAATGAGCTGGTTTTCCTGTAACCCGGCTGCCTCGGCCGGGCTGCCCGGTTCGACCCCGATGACGCGCACCCCCGGCTCGTACAGGTCGGGCTCTTCGCCTTCGCCCCCGGGCAGTCGGTCGGCCAGATCGACGACCCGCTGTAAAAGCGCGTAGTCGAGCCTCAGCCCCCGCCACACGGGCCGGGGGGCTGTAGCCACTTTTCGGCCAGGCACGTCGGCTTTGGTTAGTTCGGCAATGAGCGGGCCGACGGATTGGCCGTCGCGCTCGACGGTTAGCTGAACGACGGCCTCGACCGGCTGGCTGCCGATTTCCAGGAACAGGCCGTCTTTGTCGAAGATCGACTTGCCGTTGATGGCCGTAACCACGTCGCCCAGCCGTAGCCCGGCCCGCGCGGCGGGCGAGTGGCGCACAATGCCATAGATTCGGGCACCGGCCCGGCCGTGGGAGCGCTCGGCAAAGGTTAGATCCTGTGGTTGAACCCCCAGAAACCCGTACTCAACCTCGCGCCCTTGTTTGAGCACTTCGAGCACCTGGCGAAAGGTGGCATCGACCGCAATCGCGAACCCGGCCGACTGCTCGTAGCCGGCCAGGGCGGCTTGCGAGGTGGTCAGGCCGATCATTTCACCCGCGAGATTGACGAGCGCCCCGCCCGAGGTGCCCAGGTTCAGCCGGGCGTCGGTCTGAATGAGCGACCCCAGGTAGCGCGATTCCCCCTGTTTGAGCGGCGCCCCCTGTTCGCTGGTGGGTGGGCCCGCCTTGCGGCCCAAGTTGGCCACGATGCCCCAACTGGCGCTGGCCTGTCCGTCGCGGGCGATGGCGTAGGGGTTCCCCAGGGCGATGACAAACTGACCCTTCCGCGCTGCGCCACCATCGCCCAGCGCGATGGGCTCAAGATCGAGCGGCTCGGAGCCCTCGGTTCGAATCTCCAAAATCGCCAGATCGCTTCGCGGATCGCCGGCCTTGACCCGGGCCTCGAAGCTGCGGCGTTGGTGCGTCGTGACGAAGTACCGGCTCTCCGGGTCGTCGACAACGTGGAAGTTGGTCAGGATCAGCCCGCTTGCGTCGACCACCACGCCGGAGCCGTAGTCGCTGGGGATGAAATCGGAATCGGTCACCTCGCGGGGGGGCCCGCTCAGCGAGAACGCATCGAAGGCGTCGCCCGGCAGGGCCGAGCGGCTGGTGCCTAATCGCACGCGAGCGATCGCCACCACCGAGGCCCCGGCGCGCTCAATGGCGGAAACCGTCAGCCGCTCGAGATCGGCGACCACAGCGGGCATTCCGCCGGAGGGAGCCGGTCCGGCCACCCCCTGAGCCCACGAGCAGGTAGCACCGCAGCCCGCCAGGGCGCCGACCCAAACCAGGCACGCCTCGAGCCACCTTGCGCGAAATCCCCCGCGGAACGGCCCATGCGTCATGTGCGACCCTCGATCGAATGAATTCGCCCGTGGTCGCCCGGCCCGGCCGAGGCTCGCGCTCGGGCGACTTATTCGTCGGCCGAATCTTCCTCGGCCGAATCTTTGTCGGAACCGGAGCTTGGAACAGGCGTGCTTCCCGGCAAACCGGCCAACAGGATCTTCTCGCGCAGCTCGGCCAACAGGGCCGGGTTTTGCTCTAGGTATTGCCGCGTCTTCTCACGGCCCTGACCCAGTTGCAGGTCGCCGTACCGGAACCAGGTTCCCGAGCGGACTACCAGCTTCTGCAGCAAGGCCAGATCCAACACGTCGCCGGCATAGCTGATGCCGTTGGTATGCATCATATCAAACTCGGCGACTCGGAAGGGAGGTGCCACCTTGTTCTTGACCACTTTGGCCCGCACCCGCTGGCCAATGACGTCTTCCCCCTCCTTGAGCTGGCCGATCCGCCGCACGTCGATCCGGCACGAGGAGTAGAACTTCAGGGCCCGGCCGCCCGGCGTGGTTTCCGGGCTGCCGAACATGACCCCGATTTTTTCGCGAATCTGGTTGATAAACACCACGCAGGTCTTGCTGCGGTTAATGGTACCGGTCAGCTTTCTCAGGGCCTGGCTCATCAGCCGGGCCTGAAGACCCACGTGGGAATCCCCCATTTCCCCTTCGAGCTCCTTGCGCGGTACGAGAGCGGCGACCGAGTCGATCACGATGATGTCGACCGCGTTGGAGCGGATCAGCATTTCGGTAATGTGCATGGCCTCTTCGCCGTTGCTCGGCTGGCTGACCAACAGGTTCTCGAGCTCCACTCCGAGCTTTTTGGCCCAGCTAGGATCCAGGGCGTGCTCGGCGTCGATAAACGCCGCGATGCCGCCCCCCCGCTGCGCATTGGCAACCACGTGCAGGGCCAGGGTGGTTTTACCGCTCGATTCCGGGCCAAAAACCTCGATGATTCGCCCCTTGGGCAGCCCGCCACCCCCCAGCGCCAGGTCCAGCGACAGGCTACCGGTGGGAATGGCCTCGATTCGCGCCGTGCCGGCATCGGCCCCCAGGGGCATGATGGCCCCCTCGCCGAACTCCTTCTCGATTTGGGCTAGGGTGCTCTTGAGATTCGGGTCGCGATCCAAGGGCGACTTCGAAAGGGTTTTCGTGTCGGCGGCCTTTGAGGTTTTGGCGTCTTTCTTGGCCATACGTGACTCGGATCGAGATTCGCTCTTGGGTTCGGTGGGGCGGTGGTTCGACGATTTGGCGGTGGCGACCATTGGAGGAAAACCCCTATTTGGAAAAGACTTGCGGTTGTCAGCCTGGGGCCGGCGGTGGGGGCGCGGCCAGGTCCTTGAGTACTGTACGTCTGAATAGTGTATCGACGTTCAGTATCGCTCGCAAGAGTTTTCCGGAAAGTTTTCTCGGCGGTCCGCCTGGGCACGCCAGGATCGGTGGCGGATTCTAGCAGATTTGCGGCCAGGTGCCCCCAGCCAGTGCGGTTTTCGGGCAGTGTCGTACCAGTAAGGTCTCCTGGGCGAGAACGCAATCCGCCACTACCGCCGTCATTACACCAAGACAAAGAAGGCCCACGTGACTCAATCGCAGCGCGAAGCGGGCGAACGGGCCAGACGGCTGCACCCGTCGGAGCTGTCCGCCGCGCGGCAAGTTCTTGCCGAGGCGTTTTTGGGCTACCCGCTCATGCAATACGCGCAGCCGCGCGAGAGCCGGCGACTGGCGGCCTGTCAGGTGCTGTATGGGGCCATCCTGCGCGACGCGCTGCGCTATGGAGAGATTTGGACCACGGCCGAGCGAACGGCCATTGCCTGTTGGCTACCGCCGGCCACCTGCCACGCCAGCACCTGGCGCCAAGCCCGGGCCGGCATGCTGCGTTTGGCGCTCTGGCCGGGGCCGCGCGGGCTCGAGCGATTGATGGCCTACGACCGGGTGGGCCAGGTGTTGCACCACCGCGGAGCGCCGATGGCACACTGGTACTTGGCCGTGGTTGGCGTCGCCCCGAAACACCAGGGTCGCGGACTGGCCCGAGGAGTACTGGAACCGGTTTGGATTCGGGCCGACGCCGAGGGGCTTCCCTGTTATCTGGAAACCCACGACCCGGCCAATGTGCCGCGCTACGAACACTACGGATTTCGCGTTACGGAAATGCGCGAGCTGCGCGGGCGACCGGTGCGAATTTGGGGAATGCTTCGCCCGGTGGGTGGCTAGGCATGGCCCATCAGCCGGCGCCGCGCCAGCCAACTGCCGATGGCCAACCAACCCACGAGCGCCAAGACACAGGTGCTCGGTTCGGGTACGGGCTCGCCAGCGCCCGGTCCGCCCGTGTCGAAGTTCGCGGCCCAGAGCGCGTAGTCGGCGGCGCCGACGCTGCCGTTGCCGTCGAAGTCGGCTGTAAGCCCGCCCCCTGTTTGACCGAATTGCGCGGCCCACAGGGCGTAGTCCGCAGCACCCACCTGGCCGTCGCCATTGGCGTCGCCCACTCGCTGGGTATGGGCCACGGCGACGAGGAGCCCTTCGAGGACCAGCCCCGAATAGCCAATGTAGGGAAAGGGATCGGTATACAGGGTCTCGTCGTAGACCGGTTCCAGGTGAAACGGTAGCTGCAATTCAAACGTACCGGCTCCCAGGTCGGTAATCGTTCCGGGCCCGATCGAATTGGTAACGGCACGACCGAGCAGGGCACTACTTTGGAATAGGAACGGCGTGGGCGGGCCGCCCTGAGAGGCGTTCAATTCTCCGTGGGGAATCGACCAGGTTTGCGGGTTCCCGAACGTATAGGTATTCGCCGATGCCGCAGCCAGCGAACTGAGTGTCGAGGTGACCTGCAATCCCAGGTTGGTGACCGACCAATAGCTCCAACTGCCCGGCGGAAGAGCGTCGATACCGCCGATACCCGCCAGGTCGACGGTGCCCGACACGCCCGCGGCGGTGGGAAAAAACGGGGTTGGCTGCGGAGCGAGATCGAGCAGGCTGCCTGAAAGAAACTGAATCGTGTGTCCAGCCAGGTTCAGATCGACGGGCAGCGTACCGCTGAGGCTGGTCGAAAGACTTCCCGTGGCCTGGGGACCCCAACCATACAGTTCGCCAATATAAAACCGCAGGCCGGGAAACTCGCCCCACAAATCGGCGAAATCGATGTGGCTGCGAGCCGGGTCGACTTGAAACTGTACCGTTGCGGCTTGCGCGGAAAGCGCGGCGCACCCGACAACCCAGCAGGTCAGGGCGAGGTGAAAACGCATGAATTGGCCCCCAAATTCGACCGACCGCAGTGCATCCACCAACCACCGATACGACGGCTGCGGCGCAGCGCCTCGGCAGACCGCCAGGCTCGCTGCCGGATCATAGCGACCGCCCGACACCTCGCTACCAATCAGTATCCCCACCCTTAACGGCGGAATCAATCAACCGGCGCTCTTAGTGCTCGGCCCAATCCAGCGAGCGAGTTACCGCCTTGGCCCAGCCGCGGCAAAGTCGCTCGCGGTCGGCCTCGGCCAGGGCGGGCTGGAAAGCTCGATCCAGGGCCCAGTTACGCGTGACGTCGCCGAGCGATTCCCAGTAGCCCACGGCCAGCCCGGCCAGGTAGGCGGCCCCCAGGGCCGTGGTTTCGGCCACCACGGGTCGGCAGACCCGAGTTCCGAGCAGGTCGGATTGAAACTGCATCAAGGCATCGTTCACGCTCGCCCCGCCGTCGACGCGCAATTCCTGAAGCTTAATGCCGGCGTCGCGCTGCATGGCTTCGAGCAAATCGCGCGATTGAAAGGCCATCGACTCGACGGCGGCGCGGGCGATATGGCCCAATTGGGTGCCGCGCGTCAGGCCGACGATGGTGCCGCGGGCGTAGGGATCCCAGTGGGGCGCGCCCAGCCCGACAAACGCGGGCACGAAATACACTCCGTCGGCGTCGGGCACGCTGGCGGCCAGGGCCTCGATTTCGGTCGACGAGCGAATGGCCTTGAGCCCGTCGCGCAGCCACTGCACCACGGCGCCCGCGATGAACACGGCCCCCTCCAGGCAATAAACCACTTCGCCGTTTAGCCCCCAGCCGATCGTGGTCAGCAGGTTGTTTTGGCTGGCCATGGGCTTGGTTCCGGTGTTCATCAGCATGAAGCAGCCGGTGCCGTAGGTGTTCTTGGCGGTGCCTGGCTCGAAGCAAGCCTGGCCGAAGGTGGCCGCCTGCTGATCGCCGGCGATGCCCGCAATGGGCACCGGGCCGCCGAGCCACTCTTCGTTGGCCGTGCCATACACCTGGCTCGAGGGGCGCACCTCGGGCAACATGGCCCGCGGAATTCCCAGAATCGCCAGCAGTTCGTCGTCCCAGTCGAGGGTGTGAATATTGAAGAGCAACGTGCGGCTGGCGTTGGAGTAATCGGTCAGGTGCAGCTTGCCGCCGGTCAAGCGCCAGACGAGCCAGGTATCGACCGTGCCAAAGAGCACGTCGCCGCGCTGGGCGCGGGCCCGCAGGCCGTCGATGGTATCGAGCAGGTGCTTGATCTTGGTACCCGAGAAATAGGCGTCGACCACCAGGCCGGTTTTCTGGCGAAAGGCGGGTTCACAGCCGTCGGCCTTGAGCCGATCGCAGATGGGGGCCGAGACCCGGCTTTGCCAGACGATGGCGTTCGCCACGGGGCGGCCAGTGTGGCGATCCCAGAGAATGGTGGTTTCGCGCTGGTTGGTAATTCCCAGGGCCGCCAGGTCCGCGGCGGCCAGCCCCGCCGTGGCCAGCGCCTGGCGAGCCACGGCCAATTGCGAAATCCAAATGGCTTCCGGGTCATGTTCCACGTGCCCCGGGGTCGGCAGGATTTGTTCGAACTCTTGCTGGGCCATAGCCACGATTCGGCCATCGCGACCGAACACGATGGCCCGGCTGGAGGTGGTTCCCTGATCGAGCGACAACACGAATTTCGACATTGCCTGAATCCTCGCTCGCTAACGGCGATCGAACGAAAACGACCGGTCCAGCCCCGCCGGGGTCTGGCCGCGAAAAAAAGACGAAATTCGCCGGCCTCGGTTCAGGAGGGGGGCGATTGGCTGGGGAACCACCAGCCCACCAGCAGATCGTAAACCAGGCCCCCCAAGATGCCACCCAGCAGGGGCCCCACGATGGGAATCCACCACCAGCCGTCGCCGGCGCGAAAAACCTCGCCACCCCAACCCGCCAAATAGGTAAACAGCCGCGGACCGAAGTCGCGGGCCGGGTTGATGGCGTAGCCGCAATTGAGCCCCAGGGTCATGCCGATGGCCAGCACCGTCAGGCCCACCAGAACGGGCCCCAGGTTGGCCGCGGGGGCTTGATTGCGCGAGTCGGTCAGCGCCAGCACACACAGAACGAGCAGCCCCGTGCCGACGATCTGGTCGACCAGGCCGCCGCGCACCGGCTCGAGCCAAGGCTGCGGGTAAGTGGCCCAGATTCCCGCGGTGGCCTGGGGCCCGGTGACCTGGCGCACCCCGCCGTCGTAGTGATTCAGCGCGTCGTAATACACGCCGTACACCAGGGCCGAGGCGACAAACGCGCCGGCCACCTGGGCGATGCAAAACGGAATCACCCTGCCCCAAGGAAAACCCCGGTGCACGGCCAGGGCCAGGGTTACGGCGGGGTTCAGGTGCCCGCCGGAAACGCCGCCGGCCACGTACACGCCCAGCACCACGCCCAGGGCCCAACCCAGATTGATGGAAAGATACTGGCCGTTCTGCTCGCCGCTGAGCACCACCTGGGCCACCACGGCCACGCCAAAAGCGATCAGCACGAACGTGCCCAGGAATTCGGCCCCCAATTCACGCCACAGGCTGCGCTGCATGCAACCATCTCCCCCCGCACAAGCGACGATTCTGGAACCCCACCACGGACCGGGATTGTGCCGCGCCGCATGGCGGGGGGGCAAATAGATTTCCTCCTCCGCCGGAGAAAGTGAGGAAACGAGCCCCACCCCAAGGGCGGCGCGAAGCAGTACCGGCCCGCGGCGGCCGCGGATGGGGGCCTTAGCGGCCCGAGGGCGGGCTACCCAGGTCGTACAGCGTTGCCTGGGGGGTGGCGCTGAGCCGAGTGAACCGGGCCTCGAGCGCCTCGGCGAAGCCCGGCGCTTGACGGACCGCGGCCTGTTCGGCGATGAACCACCGCGCCCCGCGTTCGCGGAGCGTTTCGAGCGTTTCGAGCGATTGCTGCTCGAGTGGAATGGTCCAGCCGAAGCGCTCAAGCCAGTAGAGAAAATACGAAGCGTCGTAGGCTACGGGGCGGCCCGTTTCGTCGAAACCAGCGCCGCCCGACACTACCAACCGGCCGGGCCCCTCGAGCAACGGGCGAAACTGGTCGGCGGCCGCGTAGAGCGGGTCGGCAGTGGGGGGCGTGAGCAAACCCGCGGCGGTGCGCCATTGACTGCCCACCACCGCCAGCAGCGAAAGCCCCGCGGCCAAGGCGACTAGTGCCGACCAGCCGGGGGGCCGTAGTCGAGCGTCGCCGATTACCTGGAAGCGGCCTGCCTGCATGGTCCGCATCAGCCAAACCGCCGTCGGCAGAGCCAGGGCCACCACCAACGGCAGATAGCGTCCCTGCTGGCCGGCCAGCGCCGCGGCCAGCGGAGCCCCGGCCACCACGGCCGAGGCCCAAGGAGCCTGCCGGGCTCCGATCGCCGCCGCCACCAAGAGCTGCGAGCCCAGGCCGATCGCCAGGGCCGCGGGGGGCGCGGCCACGATGTGGTAGTAGGCGGCCCAGTCGTCGCCCGTGGTGCGGCCTGCCACCAGGTAAAACAGGGCGATCGCGGCCAGCCAGAGGGCCACGAGACGGGCGCTGCGGCGCGGGCGGCCGAGCAGAAGCCCGTAAGCGCCAAGTACCACGCCGGGCATGGTCCAAACGCGGTACAACTCGAGCCGGGCGATGCCGGCCAGAAAATGCGGGTGCCGAAGCAGGTCGAGGCCGGCCCAGTGGGTTTCGTTCGAGACCCCCAGCGAATTGCCGTAGATAAGCCAGAGCCGATGGGCGTGGCTGTACCAAATGGCCGCCGGCACGACGGCCACCAGGGCCAAGAGCCAGACGTCGATGCGGCGCAGGGCGGCCCACCCCCACTCGCCCAAGATCACCGCCGCGAACAACAACCCCAGGTGGGCCGCGGGCAGCTTGGCCAAGAGGGCCAGCGCGGTGATCGCGGCCACCGCGAGCCAGCGCCCCAGGCTGGGCCGCTCGATCCAGCGAAGCAGGGCCCAGGGCGAGGCCACGTAACAGGCGAGCATCAGCCCCTCGGGCTGGAGCGAGGTGGCGGTGCTCAGCACCAGCGGGGCGACCGCGAAACTAAGCTGGGCGGCTAATGCCGAAAGCCAGTCGAGCAACCGTAGCGAGAGGGCCGCGAACACGGCCAGCGTGACGAGCGAAAGGGCCCAGGCGATGGCCCGGCCCCAAATCACCGAAACGCCGGTCAGGTGGTATCCGCAGGCCATCAGCCAGGGATAGAGCGGGAATTCCATCTCGGCATAGCCTGGCCCGTCCTTGCGCCAGTCGATGCGCGGATAGGCTAGGTTCATCCCCTCCTGGTAGAAGTTGCGGGCTACGGCCGCCACGTCGCACTCGCGCCAGGAAGGCTGATCCAGCGGCCGAACCAGGTCGCGGGCGCGCAGCACCGCGCCCAGCACCAGAATTCCAAGCACGCAGCGACGCACCCAGTACGGCCGGTGGCCGGGAGCCGAAGGAGGGCCCTGGTCGCTCACCAGGGGAGCCAGCTACTGGGGCCGTAGATGATGAGCGTGACCAGAAGCACCCAGACGATCACGTTGACAAGCGTGAGCGGGTCGCCCAGAAGCAAGCGCGACGGATCCCCCCCCTCGCGGCGTTCGTGAACCAGGTACAGGTAGCGGTACACGCCGTAAACAACGCAAGGCGAGGTGAAGATCAGCGAGCTGGTTTGAAAGCGGGCCACGGTTTCCGGGGCCAGCGTGTAGAGGGCATAGGTCATGACCACCACGGCGGCCGAGATGGTCATCATGACGTCGAGGTAGTAGATCGAGTAATGCCCCAACGCCGCCCGGTGCATTTGGGCCGATTGCTCGAGCAGCACCAGTTCGTGACGGCGTTTGCCGAACCCCAAGAACAGGGCCAGCATCAGCGTGCAAAGCAGCAGCCAGGGGGTGACCGTAACGCCGATCACCACGCCCCCCGCCACGGCCCGCAGCACGTAGCCCAGGGCAATGGCCATCACATCTAAAATCACCTCGTGCTTGAGCACCCGAGAGTAGGCCAGGTTGAGCAGCAAATAGCTGGCCACGATCAGGCCCATGCCCGGGTGCAGGGCCGTGCCCCCGGCCAAGGCCGCGGCGGCCAAGACCACCAGCGCCGTCCAGGCCCAGGAAACGGGCAACTCGCCCGAGGCCAACGGACGGCGCCGCTTGGCGGGGTGCAAACGGTCTTGCGCCCGGTCGCCCAAATCGTTGAACAGGTACGTGGCGCTGGCGGCCAGGCAGAAAACGACGAAGGCCCCCAGGCTCGCCAGCATGGCCCGCGGATTGCCCAGCGAGCGCGAGAAGATCAGCGCGGCGAAGACCAACAGGTTCTTGACCCACTGCTCTGGGCGCACAGCCCGCACCAGCGCCGCCGCGCGCGAGGCGAGCGCGGCGCCGGCAGGCCGGACCGCTTCGGCGGCGGCGGGTGGCTCAGGCGTGGGCGCGGGGGTCATCGTTGGCTCTCGAAGCTGGCCGCGGCCAGCTCGTTGGGTGGGGCCGCGGCGGTTGTCGAGCCGTGGCCGGCCAAAGCGGCGGGGGGACTCGCCGCGGGAGGGGGCTCCACGGTCGATTCGTCGCCGAACCGCGGACGCCGGCGGGGAAGCCCCCCACGTGCCAGGATCGCGTCGGCGTGCCGGCCCATGGGCACGGGTTCAAACCAGCGGGTCAACTCGGCCAGGATGTCGCTCATCAGCTCCAGCTTGCGCTCGGCGGGTTGATTCATCGCCGGGAAGAAGGCCAGGTCGGCGTCGTCGTCGGCCCCCAGAAAATCGAGCGGGTGCAACAGCAGCGAGGGCTCGACCCCGCCCGCGCGGCAGGCCGCCAGGGCGCAGCGCCAGTAGGCCAGGGCCGCGGCGGTGGAGTACCCGCCGAGATACAACAGGTAGCTGGCGTGAATCGGCGAGCGCAACAGCGGAAAGGTGGTCACCGGAATCTCGAGCAGCGCCGCGCGGTCGAGCGACCACTGGTAGGGCTTGAGCCGTCGCAGCCCCTCGCGCCAGGTGCCGAACAGCCGAGCCCGCTGCCGGCGCTCTTCGCGAGTTAGTCGCGAGGAGAAAAAGTAATAGGCCCGGGCCAGGGGGCCCAGAAACGTGGGGAAGGTCGAGGCGTCGTAGCGGTAGCCCCGCTGGTGCAGCACTTCAAGCGTATTGCGCGAAACGCTGAACCCTGGTCCGCGGAAACCACGGGGCCGCGCGCCCGTGGCCGCGGCGATGGCGTCTTCGGCCCGGGCCAGTTCGGCTTCAAGTTGGTCGCGCCGATAAAGATGCAGCCAGGGTTCGTGGTGAAACGAGTGGTTTCCCACCTCGTGGCCGGCCCGGGGTATCTCGGCCAGCACCGGCGCATCGGCCGGCTGGGCAGCGTCCTGACCGACGATGAAAAAGGTGATCGGCAACTTCCGCTCCGCGAGAAACTCGAGCACCCGAGGCACCACCAGCGGCAAATAGCTGGGCAGCGATTGCCAGGCGGCATCGCCGTGGGTCTTGAGGTAAGACCACTTGTTGTCCAGGTCGAGCGAGACGCTAGCAAGCGGGCGCGAGTGGTGCATCGGCGGCAACCGGGGCAGAGCAGGGGGTGGGGGCCGGCTGAGTCAGCAGCAGGGCCGCTGTTTCTTCTGCCAGCTTGACGGTTTCGTTCACGTTGAGGGTCCCGCTGGCAATTTGGTACGAGCCCGCCAGATACACGCCCGGCAGCGAGGTGACATGGCCCGGGCAGCGATCCGAGTAGCCCAGCGTCGAGAGGGCCAGCACCCGCCGCACCCGCGAAACGCGGAAGGCCTGTACGTCGTCGCGGCGGAACTGGGGAATCATTCGCTCCAGGGCCGACACGAACCGCTCGCGCAGCTCGTCGTCGGGCGCCTCGAGCAGCGGGTCGGCCGCATCGACATACTTGGGCAGGTACACCAGGTGCCGGCCGCCCAACTCGGCCGGGTCGACCAGGGTGGTCATCTCGATCACCGCCGTGAACGGGACCCAGGAATCGGTGATGTTGGTGACGTAGTAGCCTTGCAGCGGATTGCGCACCAGCAGCGAGGCACAGACGATGCCCTGGTACTGGATTCCCTCGAGCCGCGATCGCTCGCCGGAGGAGAGCTGAGGGCAAAGCCCCGCGGCCAGCGGCGCGGGCGAGGTAATCACCACGCGGTCGAAGCCGCGCTCGCTACCGTCGGCCAGCCGCAGCTGTACCGTTCCCCGGCCGTGGGTGACTCGCTGCACGGCCTGGCCGGTAACCAGTTCCACGCCCTGGCCCCGCAAATGCTCGGCCAGCCGCGCCAGCACCGTGGCATAGCCCCCCGGCACGTAGCCAAACATTTCTTTCTTGAGCCCGGTGCGCCGGGCCGCGTACAGGCGGTTGATCGTGGCCCAAATAAACGCGGCCGAGGTACGTCGATAGTTTTCCCCCAGCTTGGCCCGCAACAGCGGCAGCCAAATCTTTTCAAAGGTACGGGCGCCCGAAAGCTTTCGCAGCCAGTCGGCCACGGGAATTTGTTCCAGCCGCCGCCAATCGGTGATTCGCGCGGCATAGGCGATGGTGGCGCCCAGCCGCAGCTTGTCGACCAGACCGAGCGGCGGAAAGCGGAGAAACTCCCAACTGCTGGAGAGCGAGTACCAGCGGCCGTCGGTGTAGAAGCCCGTCTTGGTTTCCACCCAACGAATGCACTCGTCCAGGTTCAGTTCGCGGAGCAGGTTGCGCAGGTGTTGGTCCGAAAGTAGCGTCACATGGTAGTGGCGATCCCACACCACGTCGCCCAGTTGCCAGGCCGAGGCCAATCCGCCCAATTCGGGCGCGGCCTCGAACAGGGTGACCGACTTGCCGGCTTGGGCTAGCCGCAGGGCCAAGGTGAGGCCCAGAAAACCACCCCCCACGATGGCCCACGATTCGGCAGCGGGGTCGGCAGCGGGGTTGGCGGCGGGGTTGGCGGCGGGGTCGCGGCTGGAGTCGCTGGCGCTCACGACCGGACCTCCGGCAGGCTGGTGCCACAGCCTCCAGGGTGGCTTTCGCCTAAGTCGGGCGGAGCAAGCTCGGTCAACTGGCCGTCGACGACCTCGTAGGGCAGCGAGCAAGCCGAGCAGCGGAGAGGGCCGTCGGGCGGACGCTCGCCGGGGGCGAAGCGCACCAGCGGTTCGCCGCAGCGACAAACCAGGCCCACCGACCGGGCCGGCTGGCCGAACACCAGGTGGAAATCGGGCACGCTTCGGGTCACCACCGAGCCCATGCCGACCATGGCAAAGCGGCCAATGACCAGGTTGCTGCCGATCCGGCAGCCCGCCCCGATCGTGGCTCCGGCCGCGACCCGGGTGGTTTGCGTATGTTCGTCGGGGTCCGATCCGCGGAGCGATTTCAGGTCGGGGGTGGTGGCCCGGGGAAAGCGGTCGTTGGTAAAGATGGTGCCGGCGCTGATCATCACTCCGTCTTCAATGGTCACCGCGGTGCAGATATAGACCATGGCGTTGATTTTGACCCGGTCGCCGATCGTGACGCCGTAGGCGATGTAGGTTTTCTCGCCGACGATGCACTCGGCGCCGATGCGGGTATCGTGGCGGATGTGGACGTTGTCCCAGACCGCGGTCCCTGGCCCGAGCTCGACGCGCGGCTCGATGATGGCCGTGGGGTGCACGCGTGCCGGGGGCAGGGGAGCGACCTGGCGGGCCGGGGCGGAGGTCATTTACGGGCCACCTCGGCATCGCTGCCGGTGGTTTCTCCCTCGGCCAGGCCGGGGAAAATCGAGGTCCACTGGCTGCGGTGCAGGGCCTGGTAGGCCGTTTCCACCACTTCCACGCTGGCCAGGGCGTCGTCGGGCGAAATCACCAGCGGCTCGTCGCCGCGGAGATGGGCGGCGAAGTTATCGAGCTGCGCGCGGAAGGCCTGCAGTTTGTCGTAGCCGGAGCCGAAAGTGACCCAGTCTTGGCCGCTGGGGCGGTACTGCGACTGGCGCCACCCCACCGAGATGGTGCCCTCGGAGCCGTAGATGTTGATGTAGCTAGGCAGCTCCTTGTTGATGCTCCAGGAAAGGTCGATGCTGCCCATGACTCCGCTGGTGCTGACCACCATGATGCGGACGGTTTCCTCGACGGCCAACCCCTGGGTGCGCTGCCCCTCGATTACCTGCAATTCGGCCAAAGGACCCAGGAAAAAGCGCATGATGTCGACCGAGTGTGTGCCGTTGTCGATGAGCACGCCCCCCCCGGAAATCTCGGCCCGCGAGTTCCAGCGGTTGCGCATGTCGACCTTCGAGGTGAAGGCGTTTTCAAAGAGCACCACCTGGCCAATGGCGCCCGAGTCGACCAAGCGCTTGGCTTCGGCCACGTCGGCTACGTAGCGGAACTTCGAGGCCATGGTCAGCGTGCAGCCGGTGCGCTTGGCGGCCGCCAGCATGCGCCGGGCGCTGTCGCTGTCGATCGCCAAGGGTTTTTCACAGAGCACGTTGACCCGGGCCGCCAGGGCATCGCGGCAGATCATTTCGTGCGAGGCCGGCGGCGTGCAGACGACCACCGCGTGCAGCAGCTCTTTCTTAAGCAGTTCGGTGTGCGAGCCGTAACTGGGAATACCCAGCGGCTCGGCCAGCGCGGCAGCCGCCTCGGGGCGCACGTCGGCGATGGCAATGAGCTGCGCTCGCTGGGCGGCGCCAAAGGCATGCAGGTAGCTTTGGGCGATGCCGCCGGCGCCGATCAAGCCGAAACGAACGGGTCGATCGTTCATCGGGGCTCGCCTTTCGTCGAGAGGTCGGTCAGCGAGTCGCGAATCGACTCGGCCAGGAAATGCACGTGCTCGGCCTGGTAACGCTCGTTCCAGGGCAGCACCAGGATCCCCTCCAGGGCATCCCAGGTGCCGGGGAACCGGTCCTTGGAGTAGTCGACCGCCTCGGGCCGCGCCAGCGTGAACGGCCAGCGGCTTTGTCCGAAGGTCCGCTGTTCTTGAAATACCTGGCAGCGGAAGGCCGGCTTCTGGATATAGCGCGGGGCCGACGCAATCCCCAGCTTCTTCAACCGGGCGGCCAGGCCCACCGCGCCGCCGGGCACCACGCGGCCATCAACGCGCAGGCAATACTTCCAGTAGGTGTGCTCGCAATCGGCCGGGGCCACGGGTAGCTCGATGCCCGGCAGGTCGGCCAACAACTCGTTGAGCTGCGCGGCCGCCGCCTGACGCCGCTCGACCGACCAGGCCAGCTTGTCGAGCTGGGCCACGGCCACGGCCCCTTGCAGTTCGCTGAGCCGGTAGTTCAGCGCCAGGAAGTAATGGTCGGGCTGGGCATCGCCGTAGCCCCAGGCCTTGTTGACGAACAGGAACATCCGGCGCGCCAGGTTCGAATCGGCCGTTACGACCAGCCCCCCTTCGCCCGTGGTGATGTGTTTACCCTGTTGCAGGCTGAAGCAGCCGATGCTGCCCCAGGCCCCCACCGGGCGGCCCTGTACCTTGGCCCCAAAGGCCTGGGCACAGTCTTCCACCACGGGCAACCCGTGCTGGTTTGCCAAGGCCATGATCGAGGGCATGTCGCAGGGCAGGCCGAACAGGTGGGTGACCACGATGGCCCGGGTGCGGTTCGAGATGCGCTCGGCGATGGTCCCCGCGGTGACGTTGCAGGTGCGCGGATCCACGTCGGCGAAGACCGGAATGGCGCCCTGGTACAAAATGGGGGTCAGCGCCCCCATGTCGGTAATTGAAGTGGTGATGATTTCATCGCCCGGTTCCAGGTCGAGCGCGGCGACGGCCGTATGAACCGCGGCCGAGCCCGAGGCGCAGGCCACGGCCGAGGCAGCGCCCACCAGCGAGGCGAACCGCGTCTCCAGTTCCTTGACGAAGCGCCCCTTGGTGCTGGTCAGCGTGCCCGAGCGAATGGCTTCGCTCAGCAGTTCCAGTTCTTCGTCGCCCAGGGTTCGTCCCGAGGCATCTTGGTCGGAGGGAAGCGTAACGACGCGCGAGACGGTATCCAGATGGGAATGCATGGTGAGCCTCGGGAGGGAACGCGACAGACGTTAACCGGCAGATTTTCCAGACGCGGTCAGGGGTGGGTGCGGAGCCATGGTGGAAACCGGCGGAGCCGCCGACCCGGGGGTCGAAGTGCCGGTCGGCGCTGGGCTCGCCGGAGAATCGCCCAGGGGCGACTTCAGGCGAGACCAGGCCAGGGCGGACAGGAACCGGAGGTGGCCGCCGACGGTGCGCGCGACGCGCATTTTCGATTGGCCGAAAAGCCGCACGTCGAGCGTGGCCGGATGCTCGGCAATGGCCCCGGGGCGATCGTCGAGCCGGGTCAACAGTTCGACGATGCCGAGGAAGCCGTCTTCCTTGAGATCGAGCGGCGCCACGGCCGAACGGCGATACACGCGGAAGCAACTCGTATAGGTCGACAGCGAATGCCGTAGCGCCCGGCGATAGAGCCAACTGGCTCCTCGCGACAGGCCGAGCCGCCAGGAGGGCACGTTGCGCACCGAGCCCAGCGGGTGGTAGGGCGAAGCGGTGACCAGGTCGACCCCGGGCACCAACCGCGGAATCATGCGCCGCAGTTCCAGCGGATCGTAGCTGCAGTCGCCGTCGATCGAGCAAACGATTTCGGTTTGTGCCTGGCGAATGCCGGTCAGGATGGCTGCCGACACGCCGCGATTCCGCGGG
This sequence comes from uncultured Pirellulales bacterium, assembly GCA_964399535.1. Lineage (GTDB taxonomy): Bacteria > Planctomycetota > Planctomycetia > Pirellulales > CAYNRE01 > CAYNRE01. The sequence continues at coordinate 199,903 of CAYNRE010000027.1, forward strand.
TGCCGCACCAGTTGCACCTGTGGCCAGGAGCCGAAGTGTTGCTGCAAACGCTCCCAGGTTTGGTCTTGGCTGCCGTCGTCGACCAGCACGAACGCAAGCTGGTACTCGCCGGCCAGTTCGCGCCGCAGCGAGCGAAGCGTATTGGCCAGGTAGGCCGTGGTCGACTCTTCGTTGAAGCAGGGAATAACGATGGTGACTGGCGTGGCCAGGGGCGAGGCCGCGCAGGCCGCCGCGCCCAGGGGGTCGCCGGTTGCGCTTGCGATCGGTTCGTCGGCCACCGCGCGGCTGGGCTCCGACGGCAAATTCAGGTAATCGGCCACCGCGCCGAACGAGTACCGTTCCAAGTACTCGGCCAGCACCCAGTTCATCTTGGCCAGATTGCGGTAGTGGCGAATCCGCGACCAGAAGCCCACGCCCGAAAGCCGAGGTTGTTCGGGATCGAGCTCCCAGACATGGAAGTACACCACCAGCGGCGCCGTGTAGTTGGCGTCCCACGCCGACAAGCCGTGTCGCAAGAGGCGATGGGGCAACTGGCGGAAATAGTTTCCTCCAGCGATGGGCCAAAGCCGCCCGGCCTTTTCCCAGGTAGCCGGCGGAAGTTCCCAGAGGCGCAGTCCGCCGGCGGTTTCGTGTTCGTGGGCGAAACGCCGCTGGGCATCCAGCCGGCGACGGCCGAGCCAAGGAGCCAGGCTGGAATCGTAGCGAAAGCCCAACTGGGCCAGCTCGTCCAGGGCCCACAGATCGTCGGGACCGAGCCATTGGTCGGCAATGCGGTAGCCCCACACCCGGCGGCCCGTGGCCTGCTCCACGGCGTCGCGGCTTCGCAGGGCGTCGTCGCGAAACTGCTCGCGCCCCAACTCGCCGATGCGGCGATGCTCGAAGCCGCTGGCGGCCACTTCATGGCCACGCTCGGCAACTTCCGCCACCAGCGCCGGGCAGCGCTGGGCAACCCAGCCCGAGACGAAGAAGGTGGCCCGAGTTTGAAAGCGGTCCAGCAGGTCGAGCGCCCGGTGCGTGCTGGTGTCGAGCCGGGGTTCGAGCCGATCCCAGTGCTCGCGCTGGATCAACCCGCGCAGAGCCCCCACCTGGAAATAATCTTCCAGGGCCACCGTGAGAATATGTTGGCGCTGGCGGCCACCGGCCCGCGGCGTGGCGGGTGCGGCCGAAAGCGAGGCGGCGGTTTCCAAGTGGCTAATCATGGTAAACGAACGAGCGAACCAACGTGCCCCAAAACGGACGCTCACTCTCGAGGCGGGACTGCTGGCGGAGGACGTTTTCCAGCAGGTCCGAGCGAGGCTCGATCCCCTGGAACTTGCGGGTGCAGGCGGTCACAAGCCAAAAGCGCTGCCCGGGCCGGACCGTTTGGCGGAGAACGTCGCGTACCTCTGACTCATCGAAGATTACGCAGGCGTTAGGTACATAATGATCTAAAGGTAAAGGCCGGGGAAGCGGAATTACCAAATTGTTTCCCTGGTAGGTAGCTTCTACCGGCAGTTCGATGTGGTTGATAAACGTCAGAATCGGCTCATCCGGCCCCGCTTCGGCCTCCAGGTACCGGGCCACCCGGTTCCAGTCGCCTTCCTTGGCGAGCCGGGAGTGCTGGGCATAGAGCCTGGGCACATCGAACCCCCAAAGCACCAGCACGGTGAGCCACACGGCCGGGCGCCAGCGGAGGGCGACCGCCCAGCTCAGAATCACCAGCAGCAGCGGCAAAAGCAGCGAGACGGTGTAACGAGGGATGAAAAAATCGGGCCCCAGCCCCCACCGCAGGGCTAGAAAAAACGCGCTCTGGGTCGCCAGGATGCTCACCATGGCCAGCTGCCGCTCGTTCCAGCGGCGGGCCAGCAGCGTTACCACTCCGACCAGGAATGCCCCGCGGCAAAGCCAATCGCGCAGCACCACCCACCGCGAAAACGCTTCCGCATTCTGCCAGGGTAGGGGCACCGCGTAGTCTTGAAGCCGCCAATAGGTTTCGCTCAGGGCTTCCAGCGGCGCCCCGTGGTTGGAACTCGGGGCCGTACCGGTATGGGTCCGAAACTGCCCCGCCAGCGGCCAAAGCATGGGCGTAAACAGCCCGCCCACCAGGGCCATGCCCGAGATGTATCGCACCAGGGGGCGCCAGCGGCGCCCCACCAGCAACGCCGCGGCGTTGGCCACGAGCAGGAAGCCCAGGTAGTACTGGGTGGTCAGGGCCACCAGAGCCAGCACCAGATACCGGCGACGCGCGCCGGGCTTCTCGTCGCCGAGGAAGTAACCGTCGAGAAACTCGACCAGCATCCAGGCCGAGAGCGCGATCACCATGGCGTAGCAGCGGGCCTCGGTTGCCGACCAGACCGAGATCGGGTTCAAGCCCACCAACAGCGTAAGCAAGGCGGGGTGCGTCTCGGGCAGCACGCGACGCGAAATCCGGGCCCCCTGCGCCATGGCCAGCAAGATGCAGCCGATCGAAAATAGCCGGGCCCAGACCAGCGAATGGTTTACCAGCCGCCAGAGCGAAAGCACGACAAAGTAGGTCGGGGGCTGGCATTCGAAATAAATCGCCGATCGCAGGGCGAATCGTGGCCCCTGGGCCGTGGAATGCAGCGTGAAGGCTTCGTCCTGCCAGATGTTGAGCGTCGCCGCCAGGGCAGTCAGCCCCACGAGCTCCACGGCCAACACCAGGGGCAGCCAGTAACGGGCCAACCAGCTCGACACGCCTCCCTGAGCCAACGGCGCGCGCTGCTCGCCGGCATGGCCGGGGCCCTCGCCGCGCGGGGCGTATTCGGTCTCCCGCTCGGTGGCCGTGCTCAAGATTAAGGTACTCACGTGGTGCTCACCCCGTCGGCAGGAGTTGCGCTGAGCAGGGGCTCAGTCGAAGGGGTCGGGTCGGGGGGCGACAATCCGCCGGCGGGCGAGCTTGTCACCATGGTCTCTGGAGACGAAGCGGCCGAACCGGTCCAGCCGCCGGTCAGTTCGTCGAAAAGCCAGGTCAACTGACGCGCGCAGTGATCGATGTGAAACCGCTCGCGCGCCGCGCCGGCATAGGCCTGGGCGGCGCTGGTCCAGGGCCGGTCGAGCGACCGGGCCAGGGCCTCGGCCAGCGGTTGCTCCTGGCCGTGTGGAACCATGACCGAGGGGGTCCCCTCGAGCACCTCGCGGAGCCCCAGGCAATCGGTTCCCAGCACGGGGGTGCCGGCGATCATGGCCTCCATCGGCAAGAGGGGGCAAGCCTCCCAAAGCGACGGCATCACCAGCAGGTCGAGCTCGCGGAGAATCCGATTCACGTGCGGCACGAATTGGCGAAAGGTGATCAAGTGGCCCAGCCCCCGCCGGTTCACTTCGGTTTGGTATTCGCGCTCGAAGTCGCCCGACCCGACCGCCAGCAGGTGGAAGTCGCCGCCTTTGCCTTGTCGGGCCAGGCGGTCGATCGCCCCGACCAGCGTGAGGAAGCCCTTTTGCTCCATGAACCGTCCGAGGAACCCCCACAGTTGCTGACCCGGGGCCAGCTTCAGTCCGCCGCGTACCAACGAGCCAGAGCCGCCCGATTCGCCGGGCTCGAACCGCGCCAGATCGATGCCGTTAGGGATGGTCACGACGCGGCACCGGCTGCGAGCCAGCCGGGGAAGCCAGTCGAGGTGGTTTTGGCGCACGTCCTCGCTTACCGCCACCAGGGCCGTGCTGCGGCTAAGCAGTTGATCGACCCCCCACCGCTTCAGTCTCCCCTTCCAGGAGGTGACTTGCTCGGGACGGAAAACATCCTGCGAGGTCACCACGTGCGGCACCCGGACGCGCCAATCGGCCAACGCCACCTGGCCGGCGGCCAGCAGGCCGTGGGAATGCACGATCTGGTACCGGCCCGTGGCCAGCAGTTGCCGCACCAGCGGGCGAAACTGGCAGTGATCGCCCGAGACGGGGGCTTCGAAACACTCGATCTCGGGCCAGTCAGACACCTCGCGGGCGAACGAGCGAAACCCTTCGTCGGCCGGACCGACGAAGCTGAAGCGGTAGCCGGCGTCGAACAGCCGGGGATAGGTGTAGAGCAGGTGGGTGCGGATGCCGCCCACCGGCCAGCGCACGACGGCCAGAACTCGCCGGGGCTGCCCGGGCCGGGTGGCCTCGGCGAGGGTGGTGTTGGTGCGACCTAGGCCCATAACTTCAATTTGCTTCCCGCGCGATCGACCATGCGGGCCCAACCGGCCTGGTGTGGTTCCGCCAGAACGGGCCGGAGCCTTGGCCAGCGAACCAGCCGGCGCTGGCCTACCAACTGACGAAAGTATTCGTAGTAACGCCTTCCAAACGCGGTCAGCGAGAAGCGATCGGCCGCCGACTGGTAAGCGCTGTCGCTCATCCGCTGCCACAGTCCTGGTTCGGCGACCCAGCGGGCAATTCGCCGGGCCAACTCGTCGGTATTTCCCCAGGGGACCAAGAGCGCGTTCTCTCCGTCGGTCAGGTACTCTTCAATCACTCCGCCCGAGGCGAACGCGGCGGCCGGCAGGCCGACGGCCTGGGCTTCGGCCAGGCTGAGGCAAAACCCTTCGTACTTCGAGGTCAGCACGGCCACGTGTTGCTCGGCCAGCAGCGCGAACAGCTCGCGCCGCGGCAGCGAGTTCCGTACGCGAACCGAGTCGGCCACGCCACGCTGGCGGGCCAGCTCGGCATAATCGGGTCCACCCGACCGCTCGCCCACCAAGGTTAGCTCATGGGGCACGCCCAGTTGGCGAAGCGCGACGGCCAGTTCGACGAGCGCCGAAACGCATTTTTGCTCCTCGACCAGTCGCCCGTGATAGACCAATCGTAACGGTCCGCCGGAGTAGACCGGTCGCGGCCCGGCCGGCACGTCGACGCCGTGCGGCAAATAAACCACGTCGGCCGCGCGCTGGCTCAGGCAGTTGGCCAGCGCTTCGCAGGTTTTTCGCGAGGGGCCGACCAGGCCGTCGAGCGTGCTGGCGTAGTAGCTGAGGAGCGAGTAGTAGCTTTCGTGATCGTTGTGGCAAACGCCGACCGTTTTCACCGAACTGCGCCGGCCCAACCGGGCACACGCGGCATAGGTGGTATGGCGGTAGTTGGGCACGAAGACCTGCCAGTCGGAAGCCTCGATGCGCTCGAAGATTTGGCGGGACCGTTCGGTGCTGGTGGCGCGGTGCGGCAAACACTGGACCCGGCTGGCGGCCTGGCCCAGCGCGCGGACGTTTTCCTCGGCCGTGGCCGAACCGGGGGCGATGGTCAGGACCTCGACAACGGCTCCCTGCCCAACTAGCGCGGCGGCCAACTGCCGGGTATAGGCGTACACGCCTCCGCGGCTGTCGGAATCGCAAAACAGCCCCACCACGAGCGGCCGCGCGGCGGGGGACGATGGGGTTGGTTGGTTTAACACGTCGTGACCCGGGCCTCGGTGGCCGGGCTGATTGCCGGAGCACCCCCGCGCCAGCCGGCGCGGCGGCATTCGTCGATGATTCCCTCGGTAATCCAGGCGCGCCGTTGGCGCTGGGCCCAGTGGCTGCTACCGACCCACCGCCAGGCCAACGATTCCAGGCGGCACCACCAATGTTCGCGAACTGCCCAGAGAGGCGCCCCCCGCCAGTCGCGACCCGGCAGCCGGCCTCCCCAACGGCGGGCCTCGGTGCGCCCCAGGCCGCGGAAATAATCGGAGAGGAACTTGCGCCCCAGGCGGTCGGGCGGAATGAAGTGCTGCACCCGGGCATCGCCGACCCACACGCCGTCGTAGCCGGCGCGACAAAGCGCGCTGACCAGGGCGCTTTCCTCGCCACGAATCTGGTTATTCTCGGTGGGGCCCAAGCGGGGGTCGAATCCGCCCACCGCGTCGAGTGCCGAGCGGCGAAAGGCCAGATTGGCGCCGAAGGGCAGCTCGCGCGGGGTCATGCGACGGGTGGCGGGCCCCAGATCGATCATGGCATAGGCCACGCCCCAATAGTCCATGTGCCGGCTGATCCAAGCCGGCGGTTGCACCGAGAACAGCGGATCGACCGGCCCGCCGAAGTAGGCCGCCTCGGGATAGTCTTCGGCGGCGTCCCAATACGCGATCAGCCAGTGGGGGTCGACCAGCACGTCGTCGTCGGTCCACAGCGTCAGCTCGTGGCGCGCCTGGCAGAGCGCCAGGTTGGCCGCGTGGGCTTTGCCGGGCTGTGCCTCGAACAAGCGGCGGAGCGGCAAACGGTTGGCGAACGAGGCCAGTACGTCGTCGGTGTCGTCGGTCGACGCGTTGTTGACGACCAGCAGTTCCCACTCGCAGCCCGGCGGCACCACGAGCCGGTCGAAGGCCTCGAGCGTTTGCGCCAGGAGCCTGGCCCGGTTCCAGGTGCAAATGATGACGCTTACCGACATACGGCCTCGCAAGGTTCGCCCGCGGGCACGGCCTGGCTGGGAGCGGCCGCGCGACGGCTTCGCAGCTCTTGAAGTTGACCCGTGAGCCGGGCGGCTTCCATGTACGGCAACAGCCAGTCGTGGCGGCCCCCCGCCCAGCGGCGCCAAGCCCGGAGTTGGCCGGTCAACCGCTTGCGCTGCATCCACAGCGGGGCACCCAAGACCACCCGGCCCGGCGGCCAGGCTTCGAGCCGCGCCGCGCCCCGGCCAAAGCCGACGTTGTAATCCCAGACAAACCGCGGCCTGAGCCGCTCGGCGGGCACGTAGTGGCGCACCCGAGCCTGGGCGACCCAAACGCCGTACTCGCCTCGGCGAATCAACCGGCGAAACAAATCGGTTTCGTCGCCGCGCACCTGGTCGTTCTGCTTTAGTCCGATTCGCGTGTCGAACCGCTCCGTTCCCAGCCGCTCGGGCCGAAGGGCCATATTGGCGCCAAACGGCAATTCGCCCGGCTCCAGGCGGCGCTCTTCCGGGCCGAGTTGCGCCAGGGCATAAGCACCCCGCAGCAGCGGCAGGTTGGCCAGCACCCACGCCGGGGGTGGGGTGGCGAACAGCGGATCGACCGTTCCGCCCAAAAAGGCGGCGTCGGGCCAGCGCTGGGCGGCCGCGGCGTAGTGGGCTAGCCAATCGGGCTCGACCAGCACGTCGTCGTCGGTCCACACCACCAGTTCGCCCTGGGCGTGATTCAGGGCCGTGTTGCGGGCCTGGCAGTGCCCGGGGATCGGCTCATCGATCGCGACCAAGGGTAGCCGCGACTGGTAGCGCTCAAGCACCGCGGGCGTCGAGTCGGTCGAGCGGTTGTTCACCACCACCAATTCCCAGGTCACGCCGCTGGGAATTTCGAGGCGAGTCAACTGCTCGAGCGTCTGGTCGAGCAGCGCTGAGCGGTTCCAGGTACAGATGGCAACGGTAATCTTCATCGGCAAGCGGGGCTTAACCCGGGTGCGTGCTGGGTTCCAAGGGCGTGGGCAAGGGGGGCGTCGGCGGCAATAAGTCGAATTCGCAGGGGACTAGCCCGTCGCAATTGGGGCGCTGTCCGAAACCCGAGCGCTGCCGATCGACGATTTCAATTTCGCAGGCCGCGTCGGTGTGGTCGTAGGCGCGGCCGTTCTGGTCGGCGAGCCAGAGCCCCAAGAGGTACATGCCAGGGTTCAAATACAGCTCGTCAATCCGCAGGCGAACGTGATTGGTTCCCTGGGCCAATTCGACCACCTTGCCCAGGGCGATGGTGTCCGCGTTGACCAGTTTGGTGCCATAGGCGTCGTAAAACGTGACGGCCAGGCTGCGGGCCGCCAGCGGCTGGGGGCACTGGATGGCCAGCTCGATATCGAACGGGCCGCCCGGAAAAGCCTTGCCTCCGGCCGTGGGGTAGCCGGTCGAGTAGCGCAGGGCGGTGAAGCGGGCCTCGCCCGAGCCACGGCGCGAGCACTGGCCGATGTCGATCCAGCGGTCGGGGGGCGCGGGCCCGGCGTTGGTGGCGAAGTATTGCTCGACCACGGAGCCGACCGAGCCTTGGCAGGCGACCTGGCCGCGGTCGAGCAGCACGGCGCGGGTGCAGAGCCGCTGGACGGCGTTCATGTTGTGGCTGACGAAGAGCACCGTTCGTCCGCTGGTGGCCACGTCGCGCATCTTGCCGAGGCATTTTTTCTGAAACTCGGCGTCGCCGACGGCCAGCACTTCGTCGACGATCAGGATTTCGGCGTCGAGGTGCGCGGCCACGGCGAAGGCCAGACGAATGTACATCCCGCTCGAGTAGCGCTTGACCGGCGTATCGAGGAACTGCTCGACCTCGGAAAAGGCCACGATGGCGTCGAAATGCCGTACAATCTCGCGGCGCGACATGCCCAACACAGCGCCGTTCAGAAAGATATTCTCGCGGCCGGTCAGCTCGGGATGAAAGCCCGTGCCCACTTCCAGCAGGCTGCCGATGCGCCCCCGCAGGCGGACCTCGCCCGTGGTGGGGGGCGTGATCCGGCTCAGGATTTTGAGTAGCGTGGATTTGCCCGCCCCGTTGCGGCCGATGATGCCTACGACTTCGCCCTGCTGAATTTCGAGGTTGATGTCGCGGAGGGCCCAGAACTCTTCCACGCTTGAGCGCGGAGCGCTGCCCGTGAGCCGCCGCCAGGGGGCGCTGGCCAACTCCATCAGCGATTCGCGCAGGGTCTGGTACTCGCTGCGCAGCCCGCTGTGGCTGACCAGGTAACGCTTCGACAAATCACGAATTTCCAGGGCCGGTGGCATTCGTTTGGGGCGGTTTGGGAAATGCTTGTTCGGGCTGGCCGGCACGGGCCCGGCCAGAAGGCGGTTTCGCTCGGTGCGCTAAATCACGTCGGCAAAGGTGTCTTCCACGCGGCGGAAATACAGGCAGCCCACGGCAAACATTGCCCCGGCCAGTAGGCCCGAGCTGGCCAGCCGGCCCCAGGGCAGTGGGCCCCCCAGGACCGAAGCCCGAAAAAACGCGATCAGCCCCGTGAGCGGGTTGAGGCCCAAGAGGGCCCCCGCCACGGGTCCCCAAGCCTCGCGGGCACGGTCGGTGGCGGGCGGCGTTTCCGCGCTTGGGGTTTGCCCCGCCTTGGCCCCCGCGGATGCCCCCGCGCTCGGGCCGGTGGTGGCCTCGCGATCCGCCGCGCTTGGCCTGGCCGACGGGCCGGGGGTGGATTCCAGGTATATGGTCGGTGTCGCGAACATCCAAACTTGCACCAGGAATGGAATGACGTAGCGGAAATCGCGATAGGCCACGTTCAGCGCGGCCAGCAAACTGCCGGTTCCCAACGCCGCCAGGCTGATCAGGGCCAGGGCCAGGGGCATCCAAACCAATTGCGGTCCCGGCCGCACGCCGTACCAGAGCATCATCGCCAGCAACATGCCCAGGGCGATCAGAAAGTCGAGCAGCGCGGCGGCCACGGCGGCAAAGGGCACGGCCAGCCGGGGGAAATAAACCTTGGTAATCAGGCGCTCGGCCCCCACCACGCTGTTGCCGGCGTTGGCAATGGCGGTGGAGAAAAAACTCCAGGGCAACAGGCCCGCGAAGACGAAGAGCGGGTAGGGAAACTCTCCCGAGGAAACGCCCGCCAGCCGGCCCAAGAACACCGTGAACACGATCATCATCATCAGCGGCTGCAACACGGCCCAAGCGGCACCGAGCAGCGTTTGTTTATAGCGCACCTTGACGTCGCGCCAGGTGAGGAAAAACAGCAGCTCGCGGTATTTCCACAGCTCGTCCAGGGCGAGCGTCTTCCAGCCGGCGCGCGGGCCAATGACCAGCACCGGCAGTTCGGCCGACGCAAGCTCGGACCCGGTATGGTCCACGACGGTACTCACAGCGTGCTCCGGTTCCATTGCGGGCCAGGGGTCGACGAGGCCGGCGCCGCGGCGCGGATGCGCCAGTCGGGCTTGCCCAGCATCCGTCGGAGCCACCCCCGGGCGGTTTCGGGCAGGAAGGCTGACAAAATCCCGCGCCAGGTTCCCCAATCCCAGGGGGCTTGCCGCAGCCCCTTGGCGTAGGTGGCCAGCGCGGCCCGAGTCGATCGGCTCCGCTGGGCCAGGGCCAGGTTTCCGTAGGTGTCCAGGTAGGCTCGACGGATCACGGCGGGGTCGATCGACCGGCGATGTTCGGGGTCGGAAAGAAAGCGGTCCATGATTCCCAGGACGATCTGGAGCCGCTCTTCCGTGCGCGAGGACAGGTTGGCGTGTCCGGTGCGGTAATCGACCAACGCCTGGTCCACGTAGTCGAAGCGCGTCCGGGCGGCTACCCGCAACCATAGCTCGTAATCGATGGCCAGCGGGATCTGTTCGTTAAACACGCCGACACGGTCGAAAACATCGCGCCGAACCATCACCGAGGAAAAGCAAACGAAGTTCTGCACGAGCATTTGAGGCAGGACCCAGCCCCGCGCCGGCCGTGGGGGAAGGTAGTCGATGGCCCGCCCCGCGTCGTCGATCACCCGCGGCAGGCAATAGGCCACGCCCAGTTCGGGGTCGGCTTCGAAGAGGGCCATTTGCAGGGCCAGCTTCGTGGGGTGCCAGCGGTCGTCGGCATCGAGAAAGCCCAGCAGCGGGGCCCGGGTGGCGGCAATTCCCAGGTTCTTCGCCGCCGGCTGGCCCACGTGATCGGTGCGCAGGTAGCGGAAGCGCGTATCGCCCAAGTAGGCCTGGGCCACTTCTGGCGTGTCGTCGGTCGAGCCATCGTCGATGATCAAGACCTCGAAATCGGTCCAGGTCTGCGCGACCAGCGAATCCAGGGCCTGGCCCAGGTAACGCCCGTAGTTGTACGAGGTGACGATCACGCCGACGCGCGGCGGAGCGTTGTTAGCGGTCGGGGAGTTGTGGTTCACGAGGCCGCGGCGGCGACCGGCCGCAGGTAAGGGTTTTCGACCTTGGAAATGCAGAAGCGGTACTTGCCCGAGGGCTCGGGCGCAATCCGCTCGACGAATTCGCACTGGTAGCGGACCGACTCGCCAAAGCGCTCGGCCACGAGCCGCTCGATCTGTTCCAGGCTGCCTGCGCCGAAATCGTCCCCGCGGACGATGCGGAACCGGAACTGGTCGAGCGCCTCTTGCACGATCTGGAGTTGGGCCAGCCCCGATATGTGCATCGCGAAATTTTCGGTGAGCGAGATCCCCGAGACCAGCTCGCCGGCGGGGGTGAGCACGTAATCGGCCTCGCGCCCTTCGATGCGGGCCAGGCGGGGCAGCCCTCGGCCGCAGGCACAAGGCTCGGTGGCCCAGCAGGCCACGTCTCCCACCTGGTAGCGGAACAGCGGCATGGCCCGGTTCGACAAATCGGTGACCAAGACCGAGCCGGGCTCGCCGGGGGCAGCCGGCTGGCCATCGGGACGGACCAGCTCGACGTAGACCCCGTCGCAGTTGACATGCAGCCCCTCGTGGGCCGGGCACTCGCAGGCGATCAGGGCCACTTCCTCGCAGCCGTAACGGTTGGTGACGGGGGCCGCGAACACTGCTTCAATCTCGCGGCGCTGGAAATCGTGCAGCGCCATGGCGGTCGAGATGATGCCCCGGGGGCGAAAACCGGCCCCACCCCGCGAGCGGGCAAACTGGGCCAGCAGGTACAGCGAGTGGGCGTGGCCCATCATCAGCGTGGGGCGCCGCCGCCGCTGCTCGGCCAGGAAACGGTCCATGGCCCCCGCGTCCATTCTGAGCGTGTCCAGATACGAGGCTCGCTCCAACAGGGCATTGCGCAGCCGGCCCCGCCAGCCACGCTTAAGGTATTCCGGGTTACCCCAGACCAGGGCCGCCGGCTCGCCCAGCCGCCAACCGGTCCACTGGTCGCTGCGCAGCGTGGTGGCCCGGCGCCATTGCTGGGCGGGGTCGTCGACGTACACGCCGACCGAAATGCCGGTCGAACCGCTGGTGGTGTGGTAGTGCAAGCGGGCGCGGTCGAACTGGTGGGAAACCAGCTCGTCGCGGCGGGTTCGCAGATCGTGCTTGGTGAGCGGGGGCAGGGCTCGAAACGCTTCGAAATCGGTCAGGTCGTCGGGATGCAGCTCGGCGGCGTCGAACCGCTCGCGCCAGAACCGCGTCGTTCGGTAGGCGTGCGTTGCCAGCGCGCGAAGGGCCCGCCGCTGGCGCTCGGCGATTGTTTCGGGCGAATCCCACTCGGTTCGTGCAAGCAGCTTCTGGTGGCGCAGATAATCGCTGCGTTCCCACCGCGCCCAGGCCGGTGCGATCAGTGCGCGAATGATGGGTGAAAGCCAATCGCTCATGCGGGAACCCACCCGGTGCGTGTCGCCGTGGGAGAAGCCGCCCTGGCGGCGGCCGAAGACGCGGCCGCGGGGACCGGCCGGGCGCTCCGCCGCAAGAGGATCGCCTGTTGCCAGGCCAGGCTGCTGAAGGCGGCCGCCCACAGCCAACTGAAGCGAAGCTGGTTGTGGCCGAACAAGCCGTCGAAGAGCAGGATCAACACGGTTTCCCGGCAGGCGGCCGAGAGCAGGGCCATGGTTTCGATCCGTCCGTCGCCGGTGCGCTGGGCCAGTCGCATCGTGCGATGACATTGCCCCAGCGTTATGCCCACCATGGCCAGGAAGGCGATGGTGCCGATCAGCCCGGTTTCGCCCAGGGTCTGACCGACCAGGTTGTGGGGGTCGGCCGGCACGCCGTCGACAAAGCGGACGCGGTAGGGAATGAAGTTGCCTGGACCCACGCCGGTTAACGGCGAATCGACGAACATCCGCCAGCCGGCCAGCATGCCCTCGATGCGCCCCATGGCCGAGACCTGGGCCCCGCTGGGCCCCGCCTCGGGGTCCCAGACCGTGCGCAGCCGGTTTTGAGACTCCTCGGGCATCATCAGCCAAATCAGCCCCAGCAGCACCACGCCGCCGACCAGCGAGAGCAGTTTCCGGGTCAGGCCCTGGCCGCTCATCACCACCACGAACAACCAGAAGATGAAGCAGACCATGCCGGCACGGCTGTTGGTGAGCACCAAACAGGTCAGGGCCAGCACCAGGTAGCCTGCCATGGCCCAGTCGAGCAGCCAGCGATAAAGCTTGGGCCAGGTGGCGGTAAATGCCTTGCGCGCGCGGAACACAAACAGCAGCATGGGCATCGAAAGCACGATCGAGGTGGCCAGGTCGTTGGGCCCTCCGAAGGTCCACTCGATGCCGATCATGCGGTGTACGCCCATCGTGTAGTGGTGCGCGCCGTGCACCGCGTACTCCCAGAAGGCCTTGCTCAGGTACAGCCCCATCGCCACGCCGTAGCAGGCGACCAGGAAAACCAGCGAATAGGCCCCCCGCACCACCGATAACAGCACGAAATAGAACACCAGCAAGGTGAGGTACTTATAAAGGCGATCGACCGCGAGCTCGGTCTTCCAGGCCGTCAGACAGGCAATGGCGATGGCCGCGAAAAACGCCAGCACACTCACCGTTTGGCGATCGAACCGAACGCGCCACCCTTCGACCGTTACGGCCGCAATCATGCACAGGGCATAGACCCGCTCGAACCGGACCTCGGCCAGGGCAGGCCACATTTTTTCCCAGGGGCGAATGATAAACAGCGCCACGTAGAACGCGGCCATCCATACGGCCAGCGAACGCGGCCAGATACCACTGCGCAGCTGCCCCGGCTTGTCGACCAAGGCCGGCACCGGACGCCGGCGGGCCGAACGGCTCCGACCACCGCTACCTGGCAACTGCGGCGCTCCCGAGGTTGGAACCAAGGCTCGGCTCATGAAACCAGGGGCTCCATGCTGCCCGAGGGGGGGGCGGCGGAAATCTCGATCGCGGCGGGCGAACCTAGCGGCACTTCAGCCGGAGACGTGTCGCCAGCAACCGTAAGGTCGCGCCCCACCAGGTTTCCGTACAGCGATAGATAGCGGCCGGCCACCACGGGCCAGGCGAAGCGACCGCGAGCCTCGCGCCGAGCCTGGCTCGCCAGGCGGTCGGCCAGCGCCGGATCGACGAGCAGCCGGTCGATTGCCCGGGTCAGAGCCGACGCATCGTGGGGCGGAACCAGTAGCCCGGTGCGGTCCTCGTCGATGAGCTCGGGGGTGCCCCCGACCCGCGTGGCCACAATGGGGCAACCGGCGGCCATGGCTTCGATCAGGGCGTTCGACATACCTTCGCTTTGCGAGCAGAGCACCACCACCGGGCGATCGGCCAGAAAACCGGGGATGTCGTTTACACTGCCTCGCAGGCGAATCCGCTCCGCCAGTCCGGCCTCGGCAACTTGTCGGGCCAGCGCGTCGCCGAGCGGCCCTTCTCCCGCCAGCTCGAAGGACACGCCCGGGTGCCGGGCGGCCAAGGCAATCGCGCTGCGGACGAACAGCTCGGGCGATTTGACCGGGCGCAGGTTGGCCACGAGCACGACTCGCGAGGGGGGCGTGCCCGCGCCTCGTTGGCCCCGCTGGGTTTCGAACCGCGTCAGATCGACGCCGTTTTCAATGACGCACACGCTCTGGGGCCGGGGGCGCTCGTCTTGCAAATAGGCTTCCCGAGCGGCGCGGCAATTGGCCACCGTGGCGCTGACAAAGAGCCGGTTCCAGAGCCACCCCAGCCAGCGATCGCGGCCGCTGGCCCAGTAGCCCAGGTCGCGCCGGGTGCGTACCACGCGGGCTCCGGCAAGCCAGCCCAGGGGGGCCCCGAAGTAGGTGCTGTCGGGGAACTGAAGCTGAACCACCGCGATCCGGTGTTGTCGCAAATAGCGAACGAAGCGCAAGGCCCCCGACCAGGCTCGCGGACGTTTGAACGACGAAATCCCCAGCCGTAGCACCGGGCAGTGCTTCGGTTCGAGACGGCGCGACTCGGGGTCCTGGCCGTCGAGCAGCACCAGGTGCGGGGTCACCGCGCGGCGGTCGAGCTGGTCGATCAGCGCGACGAGCTGCCGCTCGGTGCCGGCCGCCGCCAAGCGGTCGATGACAAACGCCACGGGCAGCGGGCGGCTCATCGGCGCCCCCGGGGCGCGGCCGCGCCCGTTTTCCGCCGGGAAGCCAAGAGCCGCTGAAACAGTTCGTCGTACTGGGCGGCTTGCAATTCAAAGGTGAATTGTCGGCTGACCCGGTCATGGCCTTCGAGCCCCATGGCGCGGCGGCGGTCGGCGCAGGCCAGGGCCATTTCGATCCGCTCGGCCAGGGCCAGGGGTTTGCCGGGGGGCACCAGGTAGCCGCTCACGCCGTCTTCGATCAATTCGGGCGTGCCCCCGACGGCCGTGGCCACCACCGGCACGCAGGCGGCAAAGGCCTCGAGCACCACGTTGGGGAGCCCCTCGGTGTACGACGGTAGCACCAAGAGATCCCAGTGAGGCAGCCAGCGATCGAGATCCTTGCGGTGGCCGGCCAGGCAAAATCGCCCCTCGAGCCCCAGGGCGGCGACCTGTTCCTCGAGCGATTGCCGCAAGGGGCCATCGCCGCAGAGCAAGAAGCCCACGTCGTCGCGCTGGCCGCAGATGCGCGCGGCGGCCTCGACCAGCACGGAGAAGCCTTTTTCCGGGCTCAACCGGCCGGCGGCGCCGATCAAGTGCCGGGGTGGCGAGGTGAAGTAGTTTTCCAATTCGCGGCGTACGGCGTCGTCGGCCCGGTCGAAGCGATCGACCTGCACCGCGTCGGGGATCGCGCTTACGTTTCTGCGCCGCACGGGGGCTCGCCGCAGGACGCGCTGGGCCTGGGCCTCGGAGACGCAGACTACGTGGTCGGCTCCGGCCAGCGACCAGCGGCTCAGCCGTTCGTAGAGTCGCACCTTCCACGACTCGCCCGTCCAGCCGTGGGAAACGGCCACCACGGTGCGGCCGAGCCAGCGGCCCGCCAACGTGCCCAGGATCTTGGCTTTGTAGCCGTGGCAGCAAAGGATGTCGGCATCCCAATCGCGAAGCACTCGAACCAGCTCTCGCAGCGTGGGTAGCACCTGGGGAATGTCGTGGGCAAGCGCCACGCCCGGCAGCCCACGAAGCTGGGCCGCCTCGAGCACCGCCGAGGCATGGCCATCTTCGTGAAACGCCACGAGCAGCGACTCGTAGGTCGAGGGGAGCGTGGCCGAGAGCTCGATGATTTGCCGTTCCTTGCCCCCCAACGAGCGACTGGCGGTGAGCTGCGCCACGCGAATCGGGCGAACGGCAGCCGACGAGCCATCGCGCGGCTGGGCCAACTCGGCCAGCGAGACCGGCGCGCCGCGGCCGCTCAGCTCAGGGTCGGATGGTTGGTGCGAAACGCTCATCGGGCCAGGCACTCGAACCAGATATCTTCCAAACGCTGGGCGAGCGGGCCCCAGTCGTAGCGGGCCAGCACGGCTGCCCGGCCTTGCTCGGCCCGGGCCTGTTCCCGCTGGGGCTGGTCCAGGGCCGCGACTAGGGCGTCGGCCAGGGGTTCGATCCCCTCGACGCGGATCAGGTGCCGCTCGTGCTCCAGTTCCAGCCCCTCGGCACCAACAGCGGTCGATACCACCGGCGTTGCCATGGCCAGGGCTTCCAGAATCTTGATCCGCGACCCGCCGCCGATCCGCAGCGGCACCGCCATGACCGAGGCGCGGGCCAGGTACGGCCGCACGTCGGGCACATTGGCGTACAGTTCCAGACCGGGGGTTCGACCGGCCGCCTCGCTCAGCCAGGCGGGCGGCGTGCGGCCCACCACCCAGAGCCGGGCCCCCGGCCGTTGGGCGCGCACCTGTGGGAACACCTGGTCGAGCATCACTCGCAGGGCATCTTGATTGGGCCGCCAGTCCAGGCTGCCCAGGAACAGCAGTACGTCGCGCTCGCGAGCCAGGCCTTGCGGTTGAAAAAAGGCGGTATCGACGCCGTTATCGACCACGGCCAGCCGCGGCGCGGCGAACGCTTGGCGGGCCAGCTGGGCGTCTTCCTCGCTCACGGTCACCGTGCAAAGCGAGTGGCGAAAGGTATCGCGCTCGAAGCGCACAAACTTGCGCCACTGGCCGCGGATGTACCAGCGCTTGAGCGGGTGCGACTCGTGTTCGTAATAACGCTGCCATATCAGCGATTCCACGTTGGCCGCCATGACCACTCCGTGGGTATCGGGCACGGCGCGGAGCACGTCGTAGTAAGGGCCCCAATCGCATTGCCAGAGATCGACCGGTTGCGAGCGAGCGAACCGGGCAACCGCCGCCCGCAGCTGGCGGCTGCTGTGCGAGGCGACCGAGTAGGGGCGGCGATCCAGCAGGTTAGCGGCCAGCCGGGCATAAAAACCCAGCCCCGATTTGCCCGGCAGCGGACGATCGACGATGACACTGCGGACTCCCAGCGCCGAGAGCCATTGCTCGGCCGCGCGGCCTTCTTCAAGGTCGGCATGGCGGTGGCACAGATAGGTCAGATCGTGTCGCGCCGCCAGGCGGCTCAGCAGGTTGTAATTGCGGATGCGGCCGCCCGAGGTGGGCGGGTAAGGAATCTCCTCGTTGAGGACCGCCACGCGCAGCCGGCGCCGGCCGGCGCTGGCCGGTGCCGCGGGAAGGGGTTCGGTTGCCGAGGTGCTCAACGACATGCAACGTACTTCGAGTTCATTGGGCCGGGAAAACGGCCGGGCCTAACGGTGGGCCGTTGCCGAGGCGGTTTCGTTGGCCAGGGCTTGTTCCGAGGCCCGTGCCTCGGCTTCCCAACGGGCCCAAGCGGGTTGCCGGAACGGGCCGCAGCAGAGTTCCTCGACCACGCCTGCCCCCGCGCCCAGGTGAATGGCCGCGAAGACCAAGGGGAGTCGGCCTGCCAGGGCGGCTCCCTGCGGATGGCCCAGGGCGATAAAAAGCGAAACGGTCAGCACGATTGCCACATAAAGCGAGATGCCGGCCAAATAGACCCAGCCCAGCCACGGGGCCCAGAGGGTTAGCAGCGGCCCCAGTACCAGTCCCGCCACGAACGCGGCCGGCAGAAAGCTACCCCAAGAGAAGGTGCCGGGGTGTTTGCGGAAGAGTCGTCCGCGGCCGCGCCCATAGCGAAACATCTGGCGGACCAGCTCTTTGAGCGACGAGCGGGGGTGGTATTTCACCCGCAGGTTCGAGGCCAGGAAGCACCTCAGCCCGGCCTGGTCCACGCGGTGATTGAACTCCACGTCTTCACAGGCGTCGAACCGCTCGTCGAACAGGCCGAGCCGGTCGAACACGTCGTGGCGATAGGCCACGCCCACGCTATGGGCGGGCACCATCCGGTCGACGGCCGAATAGATGAACGAAGCCGGGTGATGCCCCAGGAACGAAGAGCGGGCCGCCGCGATGGCTTGCTGCAGCCGGCTGGCGCCGGCCACGTCGAGCGGCTGTGGCCGGCCGATGCAATCGGCCTGGCAGCGCTCGAAGGCGTCGACCAGTTCGTCCAGGTAGTGGGGGTTTCGCAGCTCGCAGTGGGCATCGACCACCAGCAAGTACTTGCCCCGGGCCGCGAGCACGCCCAGGTTCCGGGCGGCGCTCGACCACCGCCGCGGGTTGTGAAGCAAACGCACCTGAGGGTGGCGGGCGGCGAAATCCTCGACCACCGCCACGGTCTGATCGGTCGAGTTTCCGTCGACCACGATGATCTCGTAGCGGTTGGGATCGTAGTCCTGGGCAACCAGTTCCGAGAGGGTGGCGCCGATGAACCCTTCTTCGTTGCGGATCGGCACAATCACGCTCACAAAGGGGCGCTCGACGTTGGCGGCTTCGCCAGGATGGGGGCGCGTCCGGGCGGAAAGGGGAGAAACGCTCATTGGTGAACACTTCCCTGGTTAGCGGCGATTTCTCGAAGTTGCAAAGTCAAGGTAAGTAGCATCGGGCAGTTCAGGGTGGGCATGCGGCCTGCGCGGCCGATCGGGCTAGTTGGTCAGGGCCGGCTGAGTCGGGCCGTACCCGTAGTGGTATCCTCCCGAGGGAACCCCGCTGAGCACGGCACCCAAGACGCGCACGCCTCCCCCGGCCAGGCGCTGGGTCGCCAAGCGCACCTGGGGGCTGCGGCTCACGTTGCGGAGGACCGAAATCAGCGCGGCGTCGACCGACTTGGCCAGCAGCAGGCTATCGCTTACCGGCAGGACCGGCGGGGCATCGACCACGATGTATTGGTATTCCGTTCGCAGCTTGGCGATCAGGTCCGGCCAGGCGCGCGTGCTCAACAGCAGGTGCGGGCTGACCCGCAGGTGGCCGGCCGGCAGGAAGTGGAGCTGCCGGCTCCAGTGAGTCACCAGGGCATCGGCTAGCTCGGCCTGCCCCTCGAGCACCTCGGCCAGGCCCGGGCCCAGGGGTACCTCGAACAGCGTATGCAGATCGGGGCTGCGCAGGTCGGAGTCGATCAGCAGGACCCGACCTTGGCTGACCCGGCTCAAGCTCAAGGCCAGGTTCGAGGCCAGGCTGGTCTTTCCCTCCTGGGCGACGGCGCTGGCCACGAGCAGAACCTGCACTTCGTTCAGGTGGTCGGCCACGAGCAGGTTGGTGCGGACGTATTCGATGCTCTCCTGGAACCGGCTCAGGCTGCGGTTCAGGCGTCCGCCGCGCTCGCTCGCCAGGAGTTTGCGCTGCGGCATGGCGGCCACCTCGCCCAGCACCGAGAGCCGCACGTCGCTCACGATCTGGTCGGCCTCGGCGATGCGGCGGGCGAGCCGTTCCCAAACCAGGGCCAGCATGAACGGAATGCCGAACCCGGCCAAGCAGGCCCCGGCCAGCTTCATGGTTGGCACCTCCTGCACGGGGCGGCGCGGCGGCTCGGCGCGGTGCAGGACCGAGACCTGGCTGGGTGCCTTGCTCTCGGTGCGCAGGGCCTCGGCCCGGGCCGAAATTCGCTCGAACACGCTCTCGGCCTGGGCTAGATCGACCCGGGCAAACTCCAGGTCGAGCGCGGCCGAACCGGGGTCGTCTTCGTCCGTCTCGCTTGGGCCGGGGCCACCCCCCAATTGCTCGCGGAGGTGCGAAGCCAGCATTTCGCTGGCCTCGATCCGTGTCTCCAGTTGCTTGATCTCGAGCTGCTGCCGCTCGAGCTGCGCCTGTTCGACTTCGGACAAAACCTTGGGCCGCAGTTGCGAGCGAAGGTTCTCCAGGTAGCGCTCGTGCTGCTCGATTTCGCGTTGCAGCCGGGCCAGCACGGGGTCGTTGGCGTGGTCGACCGCCACCAACTCGGCCGACATTCGTTGCGAGCGCTTGTCGGCCAGCAGCTCTTCCACGCGCTTCAGTTGCGGGTGCTCGTCAAGCGTCTCCTCGACCATCTGGGCGGGAACGTCGACGTCGCCCTGGGCGGCAATTTCCTGGGCGGCTCGGAGCTGGGCCTTGAGCAGTTCCTGCTCGACTTCGACCGTGGTCAGCCGCTCGCGAAGCGCCGCTTGCGATCCGCCTCCCAGTTTGAGGTCGCGATTGTCGACCGAAACGATCAGGTCCTGGCCGAGATCGCTGGCCATCTGCTTCAATTCGTCGCGGCGTTCATCGAGTTCCGCCGCCCGCCGGTCCCGCTCCTGGTCCAACAGCTCGATGATCCGATCGTTGCGATTGCCGGTGACCTGAGTTTGAAAGTCGGTATAGGTGTCGAGCACGGCGTTGACGACCCGGGCCGAAAGCTCGGCGTCGGGGCTTTCGTAGGCCACGCGGAACAGTTCCGACATGCCCACCGGCTCGATTACTAGCTTTTTGTCGAGGGCCTGGGCCCCCAAGCTGGGATCGCTGAATTGCGGCAAGTTCGCCAATTCGGGCCGCCGCACCACTTGCTGCAACACGAGCGGACTATGGATCAACTCGAGCTGCGTGGCCACGGCCGGCGTGGCACCGTACTGCCGCTCTTGAGGAAACGCCAGATGCGGCACGTGGGCTTCGATGCGTAGCCAGGCCTCGGCCCGATAGGTCGGCACGAACTGGTACCAGACCGCGGCCCCCGCCAGCGCGCTAAGGATCAGGCCAGTCGGCACCGTCACCCGCCACCAGCGCCGCTGGGCGGCCAACAGGCTGCCCAGCGTGAGCGAGTTCTCCTGGCCATCGGGGTCGGGCGGTAACAGGCCGGCCGGTGGCCCTGGCAGCGCGGCGCGCGTGACAAGCGCGTGCCCGTTGGAGGAACCATCCAGCACGGGAATCAACGATTGGGACTCAGTGTGCGAATTCATAACGCGTGGCGTACCGGTCAGTGTGAGCTTCAGGAGTTGGAACCGGGGCGGTCGGCCAAGGACTCCGTTTCGAGGACGCGCCCTACGGCGGAGGGGCGGGTCCGCGCGCACTCCGTTCTTCTGGGTTCACCGTCGGCAGAACCGTGAACCTTCCGGGTGTTCGATGTACCAGACGCAAGCGCCGCAGCGTACAGGGCTCAGGCCGCCATGGCGGCCGGCGCAACGCTCGCTGTAGGAGTCCCTTCCCAATTGGGTTGGCAGCCGATGCATCCGCGACGCGCGGGGTTGGTCGTCCCCCTTCAGCGCCACGTCTCTCGGCACCAACCTCCTGACGGTCTGCCTCTCCTTCGCCGCTTGATGCTGTTCCGCGATGCTTTGCTCAGGTAGCTGGGACTCGGTGGCTAGATATTCCGAGGTCGCCCTTAGGTGGGATGCGATCCCTCGGCGGGTCGCCAAGGCGATCTCGATGCGACAGGCGGGACCAACGACCACAATCAGCGACGCTATGCCACCAGTTCGCTGCTGAAGGGCCGTTTGGCGTTTGGGTCGCCGACCGCTACCTACCCCCCGACCCAAAACAGTTGTCCCGTGTTCCGTTTCAGGCAGGGCTCGATCGCAGTCAGCGGGTTCCCGCCATTATAGTCGAAGTGCCTGAAACGCAAGGAATTGAGGCATTTTAACGATTGGGGGATCGTTTGCTTGCTATTGGTAAGCGAGCACTGCCTATAGAATCGTTCGTTTCGCTTTAACCGGCAATCGACCCACCCGGCGCAGCGGCCGCTAACCGCGTAGCACGACCCCGCGATCGCGCAGGTCGAACCAGCCTTCCCACCGCGTGCGGCGGTCGAAGATGGCTCCTTGGAGGCGGGCTCGCCCCAAGTTTTTCGCCCCCAGCAAGTTGGCCCCCGCCAGCAAAGCCCCGGTCAGGTCCACGTCGAGCAGGTTGGCGCCCGAGAGATTGGCGCCGCTCAGGTCGGCTTCGCAGAATTGGGCCCCGCTGAGGTCGACCCTCACGAGCCGGGCGCCCCCGAGCCGTGCCCCCCGTAGCGAAGCGCGTGCCAGTCGAACGGGGGGGCAGGCTCGCTGCCACCAGCTAGCCGTCTTGCCCGAGCCGTCGACCCCGGTCAAATCGGCTTCGTCCAGAATCGCTTCGGTCAAGTCGACCCCGTCGAGGATGGCCAGCGGCAGTCGCGCTTGCCGCAAGCTTGCCTGGTTGAGCCGCGCGCCGCGTAGCGCAGTCTCGCGCAGGTCGGCGTTGTCGAGCCGCGCGCCGGCCAGGTCGATCTCTACCAGGTCGCTGCCGACCATTCGGCAGTCGGTCAGGTCCGAGCCCGCCAGGTGCGCGCCACTCAGGCGAGCTTGAAGCATGACGGCCCGGGTAAACTGCGCCCCGGGCCCCACGGCCTGGCGCAAATCGGCCGAAGTGAGCTCGGCGCCCACCAGTTGCGCGCTGGTCAGATCGGCCCCGCGCAGATCGGCGTTGACCAAATGCGCGTGGTGCAGTTGCGTCTCGCGCAGGTCGGCGTCGCGCAGGTCGGCCCGCTCCAGATCGGCTTTATTGAGCAGCAGGCCGGCAAGCCGAGCGCCGCTCAACCGGGCTCGGCGCAGATCGGCGCGTTCCAACGAGTCGGCCGGCACTCGCAGCAAGCAATTCTGCGCACGTCGATGGACGATTTCGATCATCGGCGCATCCAAGCGACTGCCCGGCGCGGACGCCCCATCCGAGTGCCGAAGAGCCAGGTTCGCGAGCCGCTGCTCGATCGACTCGCCCCCCGGAGCGGCCACGCGCGTCCGGTCGACCGTGAACCTCTGGGATTGCCCCCACCCCTAGGATAGCTCGTTGTGCGCGAGCGTCTATCAATCCGGGCAAATCAGGGGCGCGCTACTCCGTCCGGGTGCCGTCGCCGTGGGCGGCGGTTTTCAAGGGAGCGTTGCGCGGTTCCGACCCCGGGGGTGCGATATCGCCCGGCCGCCGCTGGGGCACTTGTTGCTGCCCAACTGCCCCCAGGGGTGCCGAGTCTGGCCGTGCTGCCACACTCGCCGCCCCCAGCGCGGGAAGCTGGGACCAGAGCGAAGGGTGCACGTCGGCAGCCGCGCGGGAGTTGAACAGCGGCGCTCGCTCCGCCAGCAGCGACAGCTGCGGCAGTCGCTGCAAACGCGATTCCAGCCCCGCCGAATCGTCGGCGGGGGGTGTCGTGGGCGAACTCTCCGGAAACAGCGATTCGGCAGGCGAATCATCGGGCAGGGTCGAGTCGGCCGGAGCGTCCGGGTCTGGCAAATCGGGAAGTGGAGGCGCCGTTCCCGGAACCGGGGGCATCGGCCAATTGGCGTCCGGGGCCGGGGGAGTTGCCGGTTCGTCGAGGTACGGGGCCGCCGGCGGCAGCGGATCGAGCAACGTCTCCGGCGGGGCGGGCGCGGCCGCGGGGGGCTCGTCTGCCGCCGGTTCGTCTGCCGCGGGCCCGGTCGGCGGGAGAGGCGTGACTGCCGCGGGGGTCGGGTGGCTGGGGGGCGGGGGAAGCTGCATCTCCCCTTCGACCGATTCCGGATAGCCCGCTTCTCCGGGGATGACCTCGCTCGGAATCGCCGATTCGGTCGGCCAACAAGTGGGGCAGCCCGGCGGGCACTCGGCGGGCCAGGGCTTCCACTGGGTGTGGTGGTAGCCGTAGCACGGACCGGTCGGCGGCTTGACGGCCGGTCGGTCGGTACAGGGCCGATAAAGCTGCGCCGCCGCGGGCACGGCCAGCAGCAGGCAACCGGCGGCGGTCAGCACCAGGCGGCGACCGAGCGCGACGAAGGTGGTTCGACACATGGCCATGAATGATCCGTTGGCGGGGCCGGCTTGCGACGACCCCGGGCGTTAGAAGAAGCCTCCGCCAAACCCGCCGGCGCCGCCCCCTTGGGGAAAGCGGTTGATTTGCTGAATCGTCGCGGTGCCCAGCAAGGTGAAGCCGAACATGCGCTCGAACGGCGAGACCAGCTTGCCCACCACGGTGTCGAAAGCCACCCAGCGATCCTCCGCGATGAATACGCGGTCGCCCGGTAGAATCTGATAGTTCGTCGTGGTGTCGGCTCCCTTGGTGATTCCGCGCCAGTCCACGGGCATCACGGTGTAGCAATCGGCGTTGCCGGGTCCGGGGCGGGCGACCCAGATCTTCTTCGAGGATACGGCCTGCAGGCCGCTCACCTGCGAAATGGCGTCGAGCACGGTTTCGTTACCGCTGATCGGAATGCGGGTGACCGAGTCGCCGTACCCGCCCCCCTCGGTGATGACGTAATAGACCTTGCTGTTGTAGGCGAACACGTCGACCGCCACGTCGGGCGCTTCGAGAAACTGCGCCAGATGGTTTTCGATCGTGCACGTGGCCTGGTCAATCGTCTGGCCGGCGACGTACACCAGTCCGTAGGTACCCAGGTTCACGGTGCCGTCGGGGCACACCAGGTGCTCACCGGCGATCTGCTGCTTGGCGGCCGCCTCGGCCAGCGTGACCGTGGCCCGTGGCGCTTGCAGAAAGCGGCGCAAGTGCGCTTCGATTGCCTCGCGGGCCTGAGTGACCGTGAGCCCGGCCAGGGGGACGGCCCCATAGGTGAACCCCAGCTCAACCGCACCACCGGCCAGCACGGTGAATATGCCCTGAATGGGCTGGTCGGGGTAGGTGCCCTCGACGTTGATCAACAGCGCATCCAGCGCCGACAAGCGGTACGGCTCCTTGGGGACGACCCGGATCGCATCGATCAGCAGGATATCGGGTGGCTCGAGCGTGTAAGCCGGCAGTGAAGTCTTGGTCAATTCGCGCGGAACGTCGACCGGCGGGGGGGGCATCTGGTGGACGATTTCCTGGTTGCGCAGCGGAGTGCGGCAACCGACCATGGCCAGCACGAGGCAGGCAACGATGGCTTGCTGCCGAGGCCGTCCTGCCATAACCCGCGACCCTTCGTAATTCCCAAACCCCGGAACACCGACCCTACGTCGCCGCGCGCCTCGGGCCGTTGGCCCGCGCGCTCCAACCCGTGTTGCACGCCGACGACTCCCCGGCCAACCAGGGGTCGCATCCAAAGGTTCGGCAGGCCAGACGACCGCCCTTTACCGTGCATCGGGACGAAACGGTGCGATGAGCAAAATCGCTGCCACCGGAGGTCGGGTTGTACCGGCTGTGTGGGTTTTCCGAGGAACCGCCGCGGTACTAGCCCTCGGCGCCGGCAAGGTTTGGCGATCGTAGCGGTTAGCTGGCGTTCGCGTGGCGCCGCGCGGAGGGGGCCTGCCGAGCGGCTGCCAAGGCCCCCGGCCGGCTTCTGCGGGGTGGTTTGATCCGGTAAAATCAATCTTGCCCGGTTTGCCGGCCGATGCACCAAGTGGCGGCTACCAACTTTCAGGCGCGGCTGAGTGGTGGTGGAGTTTGTCGGCTGGGTTAACCAGTACGATTCGCCAAACTCGAATCCCCCTGGGCCAACCGCGGAGAGGTTACCCCTCGTGAAATGTCCACCAGCCCGATTCCGGCCAGTGCGAGCGAGCGTTTGGGCGGCTGCGTTCGCAATTGGCCTGGCCGCGCAGGTTCAAGCAGCGACCCCCGGCCAATTCGCACCGGCCAGCCGGTTTGGTGCGGCGCCCTCGGCGGGCGGAAGGTCGTACGGAGCGGCATCGCTTGGAATCGGCCGTCCGGCGGTGAGCCCCTACTTGAACATCCTCCGCAACGACGGGCTGGGGCCACTGAACTACCAAACCCTGGTGCGCCCCCAAATCGAGGCCCGCAATGCCTATCTGCGGCAGGGGGCTGAAATTCGCGGTCTGGAAAGCGAAATGCGGAACCGCCGCCGCCCCGATGACCAGCCTGGGGCCATTCGCCAGACGGGCCACGGGACCAGCTTTTTCAACTATTCGCATTACTTCAATTATCCCGGTGTGGCCGACTAGTGCTCTGTCGCAACTTGGGTTTCGGGCCCGGGCGCCTGGCGGAGCACTAGGGTTTTGCTCGCCACCGAACCACTGGCGTGTTCGCCGGTTGTGCTGTGCCACCCGTAATTCTACCTGGGACACCGCACGGGCAACCCGCGGTCGCCCCAGCGCGATCGATCTGGTCTTGGCGGCGTTGGCAGGAACTCGTAGGCCGTAAACGCCCCGACCGGACGGCCTGGGAGATCGGGCGGTTCCTTCGGAGCCGTTCGCGCTATGCGGGTGGTGTGGGTGTCGGCGAGGCCGATTTTCGCTAGCGCGCTAGGCGCCTGGCGCAAGTCGTGCGGAAGGTGACGGGGCCCCCAAAAAGCGGCAGCAACTACTAAGCTGCCTTAGCCTTGCGCTCGCCAAGCGTGAGCTACACTTGAGCACGCCCCTGGGGGCGCCCGCAGCCGGACTTTGCCGCTCGGCCCCCACCTGGCATGGGCACCAGTTGCGCTAAGGGTCGAACCGGCCATGGTTCTGCCCCGGCCCAGACGGCCCCCCGCCCCCGCCTGCTTACCCACCTGCAAGGAACGTTGTCGCGATGCGCCCTGAAACGCTCCGCCGTGTGCTGCTCGTCGAGGCCTCGGACAGCAACAACTCCGTACCGTCGGCCGCGGAACGCCTCGGTTGTCTGCTGTGTCCCAATGTGCAGTGCGTGGGTACGGCCAGCCTCTCGGCTGCGCTAGCGCTGGCCCGGGGAGAAGCGTTCGATCTGGTCGTTGTCGACTGGAGGGCGGCCGCCGCGGATCAGCCGACCTGGTCCCAATGGACGAGAGTGGCCGCGACCACTGAGACCCTATTGCTGTTCGAGTCGAGCGATGCCGGGCTGGGGCAACTGCCGGAGCTGCTGGCTCGTTGGTCGGGGCGGCTCCAGGTGTGGCCGCGCTCGACCTTCGACCACAGGGTGCTCGAGGCCTGCTGGCAGCGAATCGATTCCCGCCGGCAAGCGGCCGAACAACAACGAACCTGGCAACAGCGGGCCGCCGAACGAAGTCGTCGAGTGGCCGAATTGGAAAGCGCCGCGCAGCACCTGTTCGACGGTTGGTCGCACGAGCTGCGCACGCCGCTGGCGGTTGTCGCACAATATCTCGCGGTGCTCCGCACGTCATCGACCGCCGTGCTGGCCCCGGAGGATCGGCGAGCGCTCGACCTGGTTGCCGACCGGGCCCACGAAATGGACTTGCTCGTCGGCGATCTGCTGGTATTGCAGCGACACCGGCTGGGGCTGTTGTCGGCCTGGCGCCGCCCGGTCGACACCGCCCGGCTCTTGGCCGAATCGCTTGCCCTGGTGCCGCAAAAGGCGGCCCTGAAACAGGTGGATTGGAGCGCCCCCGCGATCGCTAATATGCCGGCCGTGGTGGTCGACGCCGACCACCTGCGCCTGGCGCTGGCCCGGCTAGCCGGTGGAGCTGTGAGCAGCGCCGCGCCGGGCGGGCGGGTCGCGTTTGCGTGTCAATGGGACGAGCCGGCCGGGCTGTTGGAAATGCGCCTGACCGTGTTCGGGGCCGGCGACGACTTGTACGCAGAGTACGGCCAGGCGCCGGCCGGCGGCGACGCGCCAACCAGCAACTGGCTCGAATCGATCGATCGGCCGACCTGGCGGCTGATTCGGCTGCTGAGTGAGCTGAACCTGGCCTCATTCACAGTCGAGCACCCGGCGAGCGGGCCCACGGTTTTTCGGATCCGTCTGCCCCTGGCTCAGCCGCTGGCCCTGGCCGAACGCTTTTTGGCGTTGGTTCCGGGCGGACATTCGCAAGAGGCTCCGCTCAGCGGTTTGTCGCTGGCGCTTGCGCCCGACGACGCCTGGATGGCCCCCGCCGTCGACGAATTTCTGCAGCGCAGCCTGCGCAGGCAGGGCTGGAGCTGGCAGGCCGCCGCCGGCCGCTGGTGGCTGTTGGTTCCGCGGACTGCCGAGGAGACCGTGGAGTTGATCGACCAGATTGGCGCCGCCTGGGCCGATCCGCAGCTCGACTGGCCGCTACCTCAGCGGCCTGAACTTGCGTTTCACCTGGAGTGGCAGGGTCGCGGTGCCCTGGCCGGCCTGGCCTGGCTCGAGCGGGCGCTAGCGGCGCCCCCTGCTGCTGCGCCGCCAGAGGCCTCGCAGCCCGAGGTTGCGCCGCCCGGGGCCCCTTCGGCCGCGGCTGCCCCGACGCCCGAGTTCTCGTTGCTGGCCGCCGCCGATGGCTGGTCCGACGGCGGATTGGAAGCGCTAACCGTAGTTTCGTAAGCCGAGGTGTCGCCATGGATACAGTCACGCCGCCCCCCGCATCGAGTTCGTCGGTTCCCGCGGTGCCCATAGCGCCAGCAGGCCCTCATCTGCCCGTGGCCCGGCCGGCGGTTTCCGGTGCGGGCGCGCTGGAGCGCCAGGTGCATCGGGCCCACGAGGCGGTGCGAGCCCTGGCCCAGGTGCAATTGCCGCCGCAGGCCGAAAACCAAACCCACTGGTCCTTGGCCCAGCGATTGGCCTCGGTCGACCGGCTGTTCGGCGAGTGGAACGGCGCAAGCGAAGAGAAGCCGCCGTCGGACAAGAAATAGGCCACTGGCCCATTGAGCCGCCGAACGAACCCCCGCGACGCGCCAAAGCCAACCGGCCGGCGTCGCGGGAAAAGGTATTTGGTTCGCCCGCGCCGGGGGCCAATGCCTGGTCGATCGGCGCGCACCCGCGCCTTGACGGGTTGGCCCGCCCGGGCCGACAATCGCCCGCGCCCTAGCTGCGCGGCCTCTCTGGCCCCGCGCGTGGCGACGCTTTTTCCTCTGAGAGCCTCCGATTATGAGCGAGCGCGAACGCTGGACCGTGTACCCGCTGCTGCTGTTTACCCTGGCGCTGGTTTGCAAGGACAAGGTGGTGCCGCCGACCTACGAGCAACTGCAAGCCGAGCAAATCGTTTGCACCTCGCTCGACGCACAGCGAATTCAAACCACTTCGGTGGCTAGCCGGGTGTTGGTGGCCGACGATGCCAATCTCAAGAAACTGGTTGCCCAGCAGCACGACGTGGTGCAGCTCAAATCGCGCGATCTGACCGTGGTCGACGGCGAGGGAAAGGAACTGGTTCACCTGATTGGCGTCGATCCGCTCGGCGGCCGAATCGAGTTGCACGCTCCCGACGGCCGCCTGCTCGTAACCCTGGGGGCCGACAAGCTCAACGGTGCGGGCGCACTGGGCACCTTTGTCTCGCAGGATCAACCCTTGGCGGTGCTCGACAGCAACGACAACACCGGCAGGTTCATGCTCTTTTCGCAGCGAAATGCCCCGGGCGATCCGTCGCAGACCTGTAAGGTCTTGCTCTATACCGAGCAGAATCACTGGGGTGCCGGGTTGGTGTTCGACGATCACGCCCAGCCCCACCCGCTGGCGACTCTGCGCATTACCCGAGTCATCCCCCCGGGGGCGAGTCCAAACAGCGGGGGGCCCGCCGCGACTGCGCCCACCGTGACTGCGCCCACCGTGACTGCGCCGGCCGAGGGGGCCGCGGAGAGCCCTGAGCAAGCGCCCAGGGAGTCGGAAGACCCCCGCGACCCGGAAGCAGCGGCCACGCACGAGGGCACCGGCGCGGAGCCAGCCACGACGGCCCCGGTCGAGGAGCCCACGGACACCCAGCAGCCCGAGCCCCCGGCCGGCTCCGTCGAGCAGCCCTTGTCCGCTCCCGACGAATCGCCCGAGTAGTGCTTGCCGTGGCGGTGGGCCGTGCTTACCGCGCGGCCGAACCCTCTTGAGCCTTAGGCTCGATGGCCGCGGTTTCAGCCGCCGACTGGTCGACGGTGGGGCTAGCCTCGAACGGGGCCCCGAAACGCCGCGTCCGGTACAGCGACAGCCCATGGGCCGCGTGGTACAGGGCACCACATTCCATGTCCAGGTCGCGGGTCTTCTCGAACAGGTCGCAGAGCCGAACCACGGCCCGGGTGATCCAGGGCTCGCGCAGTTGCTCGTTGCTGACCGCCAGGACCAGGAACTCCAGCACGTGCCCGGCGCTTCCCATCTGCTCGCCGACGTCGGCGGCGCGGGCAGGCCGCTCGAAGTACCGCGACGAAAGCATGCCGTCGGGCTGCTGGAACTGGTGGGCCGCGGTAATCCCTTCTTGAATCCGCTCGTCGGCCAGCTTCCAAGCGCCGGTCAACTCACGACCTTCGGCCAGGTACCGGTTTACGGCCGTGGTCAGCCCGTAGCAGCGGTGTGCTCCGCCGCAGGGTGGGGTGGCCAGCGGAATCTTGGCTTCCATCGCCAGAATCCGTTCCAGGTTCCAGACCTGGCCATCTTTGGCGGTCCATTCGGCGTCGATCGGCAGGTACGAGCTGAAGGCCATCAGCGTCCAGATGGCCTCTTTCCCTTCGTAAATGTCAGCCTGCGCCTGACGGATCAGGTCGGCCACGGTGTAGTCCTTGCCGCCCGCCACCAGCTTATCTTCTGGCTTAAGGCCGATCTGCGAGAGATAGCCCAACCACTGGTCGGGGTGGCCTTGGCCAGTCTTGCTGCCGGCTTCGAGCACCGCTTCCAGGCCGTTGGAGCCGGGTCGCATGGTCCAGCCGTTGACGAATCCGCCGTCGAGAATGTATTGCAAGGCCGGCACGCTCTGGCCGTCGCGCGCGGTTTTGATTTGCAGGTCGCGGCCGAAAGCCAGAATGCCGTGCACGATTTGCCAGGCGGCGTGGTCTTGCACGTTCATCTGCCGCGCCAGCGTGGTCGAGAGCACTCGATCGAGCCGGTCGCGCAATTCTTCGTCGCTGGGAAGCGGTGCCGGTTTCGCTTGGGCGGAAGCCGTCGCAGTACTGCCCCCGGTTGAGCTGGACGAGCTGCAGCCTGCCGACGCCAGCAGCAGGGCGGAGCAACCGACCAGGCTACCCAGGCAGGCAACCAGTGAGGCGTTCGCGGTTTTCTTCATGGCCGAGGCGTCTCCCTGCGGTTCAATGTGGCGGTTTCCCGCGATGAAATCTGCGGCGTATGGCAAGAACAACCAGCGGGCTGGCACCCTGCCCGGTGAGATCGTGGAGGGCTTGGCACGTCGTGCAAAGCTCGCCACCACCGGACTTTAACAACACAACTGGGGGTATGCTAGCCTTGGCTGGTCGCGCGGTCTGGTGAATTTGCGTAAAGTGAGACGCCGTCGGCATCCCAGGGGTGGTTGGTGGGGGTGGCGAGAATTGCCGGACGGGCTGGACGGCAATCCGTGCCTGCTTCGTGCGTGGGGGGGGGGCGGTTGTCGCCTGCGCGGCGATCCCAGCTATCTTCGACCGCACACACCGGTCGGTTGACCTGCCGCCGACCCAGTCTCCCATTCGACACCCGCGAAGTTTTCCCTACAACGCGAAGAAAATCGCATTCCAGCGTTGGCGCACCGGCCAGTTCGAATCAGAAAGGGCTCGTGGTTCCCCAATTGGGTGGGTTTACCTTGCCTGTGAAAAGGGGACAACTCAGCCGGGCCTGCGTACGTAGTAATCAACGGCTACGGTGGCCGTGTTCTGCCAGGTTGGGCTTGGCCCGGCGAAATGCTTGCAGCAGCCAACGCCCAGCCCGCGGGGCATTCCTCTGAGGGGGAAACGCTCCGGTTCGGCGTGGCGAGGTCAACAAGGAGATCGAGAAAAGCGATGTTCATGCCGTTCGATCCGATGTATTTCGTCTTCATTGCCCCCGCGTTTCTGTTGGCGTTGTGGGCCCAAGCGCGGGTCAGTTCGGCCTATGCCCGCGGCCAGCGCGAGCCTGCGCCGTTGAGCGGGGCGGCCGCCGCGCGCTACGTGCTCGATTCGGCGGGGCTGCAAAACGTGGCAATCGAGCAGATTCCGGGCCACCTGACCGACCATTACGATCCCCGCAGCAAGGTGCTGCGTCTCTCGACCGACGTGTACCGCGCGCGGTCAATGGCCGCCGTGGGCATTGCCGCTCATGAAGCAGGCCACGCGATTCAAGATGCCAAGCACTACGCGCCTTTGGTAATACGTAATGCCGCGGTGCCGGTCGCCAGTTTCGGCGGCAGCGCTTCCTTTCTGGTGATTCTGGCCGGCCTGGGGCTGGGGCTGCAGCAAGTGGTTTGGCTGGGCATCTTGCTCTTCGGGGCCGTGGTTTTCTTCCAGGTGGTGAACCTGCCGGTGGAGTTCGATGCCAGCCGGCGGGCCAAGCAGCAGCTCGTGGCCCTGGGCGTCGTGCCGGCCGGCGAAATGGGTTACGTCAACGCGGTGCTGAACGCGGCTGCCATGACCTATGTGGCCGGCACCCTGCAGTCGGTGCTGACGCTGCTCTACTACGTGATGCGTTTCACCAGCGGAGATCGAAGCAGCGAATAGTTCGTCCCGGCCTTGGCGACCCGACCAAGGCCGGACGCTCGGGCGAACGCCGTACGCAGAATCAGCCCAAGCCGAAAATGATGCCCCATTGCCGCTAGACACGCCCGGCGGCCACCCGGTACACTCACGGGTTCAAGTTTCGCCGGGGTTCCCTCAGCGGGGGGGATCGGTCCCGGGCGAGTTGTCGGCGAGAAGCCAGTTGGACCAGTAGGATTTTCGTGTGGTCAAGCTGAAGGTACGCGAGAGCGAGTCGATTCAAGAAGCGGTGCGCCGGTTTCGCAAGCTGGTCGAGCGCAGCGGAATCAAGAAGGAAATGCGCCGCAAAGAGTATTACGAGAAGCCGAGCGACACTCGGCGCCGTGCCCGGTTGCGTGCCGAGCGGCGTGCGCGGCGGACACGGCTGGGAATCGGGCCCGGGGCCCGGTAGTTCCCCGCCCGGCCGAGGTGGAGCCTCTTGGGAGCCGGTTCGGAGCTCCCTGCTTCTAGCGCCGCTAGCGCCCTTGGGCGATTGTTTGCCGGCGCTGGCTTCCCGGCCGTAGTTGCCTGCGGCTCACTGAGCCGCCGCTCACTGGGCCGCCGCTCCCTGGGCAACCGGCGCCGTGGTGATGCGGCCGTCGTTGCCGCCTATTCTTGTTTGGCCGCGGCGATTAGATCGGCTTCGCCGAAGCTGGCCCGGCGAATAACCGACCGCTCGTTCGACGTAAACAGGACGTGGATTCGCCCATCGGCCGTTTGCAGCGCCGTGGGGTAGCCGAAGTCGCCGTCTCCTTCGGCGATGTTTTGCCGAATGGGGTAGGTGCGGTCGCCGTCGGTCGAAAGGGCCACGGTAAGCGGGGTCCGCTCGGTCATGCTGTCGTTGTAGACCAGCAGCAAGTGGCCATTGGCCAGACGGATGAAATCGACGGCCGCGTTGGGGTTGGGAAACTTGCTTTCCTCGCCCGGCGACCAGGTGCGTCCGTCGTCGCGCGATTCGGTGCGGACCAGCCAACCATCGGTGGTGGGGCCGTAGTCGCCGCCTCGCCGGCAGTAGGCCACGAGGTAGTCGCCCTCGACCCGGGCCACGGCGGGCTGAATGCAGCCGCGGCGGGCGAAAACACGATTGGTTTCCTGCCACTGGTGCAGCTTGGGGTCGTAGCGGAGGAACAGCGACGAACTGCCGGTGCCGACCGCTTCGATGTCGTCGCCCACCTCGTGATAAATGGGCAGCAGGTGGCCACCCCCTGCGAGGGCCAGCGGGCGGCTCCGCACCATCATGCCTTCGTCAAAGGCGACGATGATCGGGTCGCTCCAGGTTTGGGCTCCGTCGCGCGATAGTTTGGCCAGGATTCGCGAGTTCGCCCAGGTCGGTCCGTAGCGCACCACGTAGTAGAGCCAGACCGTGCCATCGGCGGCCTGCCAGATTACGGCATTGCCTTCGCTGCGCCCGGGGGCGTCGGCAATGATCGAGGGCCGCTCCCACTGGGCGGCGCCGGCACGCAGCCGGGCACCCCAAACCGCGGTGTCGTCGGCGTACTCGCCGGTGCCCGCGTAATACACCAGGAACAGGTCGCCGTTGGCCAAATCGGTAAAGCAAGCCGGGTGCTTGTAGGGTCCAGGCAACTCCGGACCGAAGATGCGCTCGATGGCGACCCCCTTGCCCGCAACCGGCTCCTGACCCGGGGCCAGCGGCGTGGTGAAGGCGAAACAGCAAGCGAGCAGCAGCCGGGCAACGTTCCAGGGGCGACCAATCATGGGGCGACCGATTCCAAGGGGCCAAGGGGAGCAAGATCAGGGCGCACTGCGAGTTGCCAGCGCCCCGGACCAGACGAACCCCAAAAAGGCGGGGCGACTTCGAGCCAACAAGCGAGCAACCGCTGGGGGCGACTCTAACCGCGGGCCCCGGCCCGGGTCAACTAAACCAGGTCTCGAAGCGATGCCTCGCCGCGCCCCACCGCCGGCGGTTAACCCGGGTTCTTGGTGAGCGAAAAGATCGGCAGCATCAGGGCCAGGGCGATGCCCCCCACGACTACGCCCATGATGGTCATCATGATCGGCTCGATCATCGAGGTGGCGGCCTTGATCGAGTTTTCGACCTCCTTGTCGTAGTAGCCGCTGACGTGCTCGAGCACGATGTCGAGCTTGCCGGTGTCTTCCCCGGCGGAAATCATCTGGATCAGCGTGGGGGGCAAGAGCGGCGAGCCGGCCAGCGCGCTGCAGATGGCGCTGCCTTCGGTCACCCGGCTTTCGACGTGCAGCCAGAGCCGCTCGTAAAAGCGGTTGGCCGAAATCTCGGCGCAGAGCCGCAGGGCCTCGAGCGTCGGCACGCCGCTGGCCAGCATGGTGCCCAGGGTGCGAATGCCGCGACTGATGATCACCTTGCGGAACATGGGTCCCAAGAGCGGGGCCTGGATCTTCAGCCAATCCCACCCCAGGCGTCCCTGCTCGGTTCGCAGCGAAGCAATCAGCCCGACCACCGCCAGCGCGATGCCGATGAGCCAACCCCACCAGTAGTTCGTCATGGTGTTGGAAATGGTCATCATCACCAGCGTGGGGGCCGGCAAATCCATGCCCTTGCGCTCGAACAGCGGGGTGAACTTGGGGAAAATGTAGGTCAGCAGAAACACGCTCACCGCCACGGCCACCAGGCCCATGACGGCCGGGTAGGCCATCGCGGAGCGGACCTTGTTGCGGGTTTCGAGCTCTTTGCGCTGGTAGTTGGCAATCCGGGTCAGCATTTCGGCCAGTCCGCCGGTTTGCTCGCTGGCGCGGACCAGGGCCACATAGGTTTTGTCGAACACGCGGGGGTGGCGGGCCAGGGCCTCGGAAAAGTCGCCGCCCGCCTCGACCACCGCTTTCAAATCGTTGAGCACGTAACGCAGGCCCGGGTGCGCTTCCTGGGCCACGATCGACCCCAGCGCGGTCGAGAGCGTGATGCCGGTCTCCGACATAATGGCCAGCTGGTTGGTCACGTAAATCAATTGATCGCGCGAGACCCGCCGGCTGAAAAAGCCTGGTTCGTCGTCGCCGTCGGATTCCTCGTCGTCTTCGTCGTCGAGCTCGTAATCGCCCGAAGGCCGCACTTGCAGCGGCGAAAACCCTTGACGGCGCAACTGGGCGTTGGCGTCGTCGGCGTTGCGGGCGCCCAGCGAGCCCTGCACGAGCTTGCCCTGGGGATCGCGTGCGCGGTAGGTGTATTGCATGGGGGCTGCCTAGCGTGAAACTCAGGCCGAGCGGGGTTCGGGCGGTTCGCCGTCGCGCCCCTCGCCGGCGGCTTGCATCACTTCCTCGATCGTCGTCATTCCTTCGCGCACCTTACGGAACCCGTCTTGCCGCAGGGTGACCATGCCGCCGCGCAGGCCGGCCTGGCGAATCTGGGCCAGCGAGGCGTTGGCGACGACCAGGTCGCGGATTTCGTCGTTCAAAATGAACAGCTCGTGGATGCCCAGCCGGCCGCTATAGCCGGTGTTGCGGCACTTGCGGCAGCCCACGCCCCGGTAGAACTCGGGAATTTCGTATCCCATCCGTTCGATCGCCTTGCGCAGCGGGCGGGGCGGCTCGTAGGTCTGCCGGCATTTCGAGCAAATCCGGCGCACCAGCCGCTGGGCCAAAACCATGTTCAGCGCGGCGCCGAGCAGGTAGGGTTCCAAACCCATGTTGATGAGCCGGGTCACGGCCGAGCAGGCGTCGTTGGTGTGCAGCGTGCTGAACACCAGGTGGCCCGTCAGGGCGGCTTGAATCGCCGTGCGGGCGGTTTCCTCGTCGCGAATTTCGCCCACCATGATCACGTCGGGGTCTTGCCGCAGCAGGGTTCTGAGGGCCTTGGGAAAGGTCAGGCCGATGCGCTCCTGCACCTGAAACTGGTTGATCAGGGGCAACTGGTACTCGATCGGATCCTCGACCGTGCAGACATTGTTCTCCATCGAGCTTACGGCATTGAGCATGCTGTAGAGCGTGGTCGATTTACCGCTGCCGGTGGGGCCCGTCACCAGGGCGATGCCGTTGGGGGCGAGCAGGTTTTGTTTGAGCGGTAGGAGAATGTCTTCGGCGAAGCCCAGGTCTTCCAGCTTGAGCGAGGTGCTCTTGGTGTCGAGCACGCGGATGACGGTTTTTTCGCCCCGGCTCATCGGAAAGGTGCTGACGCGCAAGTCGATGGGTCGCCCCTGAAGCAACACGTGGACCCGGCCGTCTTGCGGCAGGCGGCGCTCGCTGATGTCGAGCGAGGCCATGATCTTGATGCGGCTGGTCATGGCTCCCAGCAAGTGCTGGGGTACCTCCAGCGACTTGTACAGCCGGCCGTCGATGCGATAGCGAACCCGGGTGCAGCGGTCGCCCGGCTCGATGTGGATATCGCTGGCCCCCTCTTTCACGGCATTGAAGAGCACGTAATTCACCAGCCGGATCACGGGCGATTGGTCGGCCACTTCTTCCAGGTTGCCGATGTCGTCGATCGCCTCTTCGATCAGCGTTACGTCGGCCGTATCGCTGTCTTCGATGATGTCGTCGATGACGAACACCTTCGAATCGGGCAAGCTCGTCTGCACCAGCCGGCGAATATCTTTGGCCGTGGCGGCCACCAACTGAACCTGGTGGCTGGTCAGGGCCCGGATTTCGTCCACCAGAAACAGGTTCGACGGTTCGGGAATGGCGACCGTGAGCGTGTCGCGAACCAGGAACAGCGGCAGCAGCAGGTTCTTCTCGATGAAGTCGCGCGGCAGGACGTCGACCACGCGCGGGTCGCACATCCGCGGCTCGAGCCGGGCAAAGGGCATGCCGTATTCAAGGGCCAAGCACTCGAGCACCTGTTCCTCGGTGCACAGCCCCTCGCCCACCAACAGCTCGCCCAAGAGCTGGGTGTGGTCCCCCTGGCGCTGGCGAGCCAGCACGTCGGCGAGCTGCTCGGCCGAAAGGTAATCCTTTTCGACCAGCAAGTCGCCCAGGCGTCGGCGGCGTTCGGTCAGCGTTTTCATGAGCGGGGGGGGCGTTTCGTTCAGGGGAAGCTTTTCACGGCGTCGAGCACGCTGTCGAACACGCTCAATTGGCGGTCCAGCCGCGTCAGCTCGAGAATCTTGCGGTTGGTCGGGTTCGAGGTGGAAATCTTCAGGTCGCCCTGCTGGCCCAGGAGGTGGTCTTGCCAGTCCAAGAGCGCGGTCAGCCCGCCGCTGTCGAGCGACTCGGTGCCGTCCAGGTCCAGCACCACCAGCCGTTGCGGCAGGGCATGGCAGAAGCTGGCAAACCGCTCGCTCTGGTCGGCCGTCAGTTCGTCGGGAGCGTGGACCACCACGACCCGGCCAAAGATCTCGGTGGGCAAGTTCACGTCGGGGTCCCCAGCGGGCAGTCGGCCGAGGGCAGCGGGCCGGGCGCGGGGGGCGCCGCCGGCGGCAGCAGTTGCTGCACCAACCCCAGCAACTCGCGCGGGCTGAACGGCTTACAGACCACGGCGGCCAGTCCTAGTTCGGTTTGCAACTGCGATTCAGCCAGTTCGAACCCCTTGGCCGTGAGCAAGATGATCGGCAAACAGGCCAAGCGCTCGTCGGCCCGAATCCGCCGGCACAGATCCAGCCCGCTCAGCCGGGGCATTTGCAGATCGGTGACCAGTAGTTCGGGCGGGGCGGCCTGAATCAATTGCCAGGCCTCTTCGCCGTCGCCGGCGCAGCAAACATCCAGGCCAGCCCGACGGAGTTTGAATTCGGCGGCCCGGAGGATGTGCGATTCGTCGTCGCAGAGCAGAATTCGGCGTGCCATGCAGTTGCCTCACTAGCTCTCCGCGTTCGCTTCCGCGGGCCACGGCGATTGCCGGGCCGCTACCGTTCGACCAGCTGCCCGGCCACGGGGAGCACGACGCGGAAGGTGCTCCCCTGACCTGGCTGGCTCTCCAGGACGATGCGACCGCCGTGGATGTCTTCGACGATATGCTTCACCAAAGGCAGCCCCAGACCCGTGCCCGAGGCCATCTGCGAGTCTTTTTTCACGCGGTAGAACTTCTCGAACACTTTCTGGCAATCCTCGGCCGAGAGGCCGACGCCGGTGTCGCTCACTTCGAAGCTGGCCTCGTCGCCGTCGAGCCGGCTGCGGAGCGTGAGGGCGCCCCCCTCGGGCGTGTATTTCACCGCGTTGGAAAGCAGGTTGATGGCGGCCTGCAACAGGGTGTCGCGGTCGGCATAAACCCCCAGGTACAGCGGGCTCAGTTCGACGCTGAATTGCTGGCCCCGCCGTTCGGCCGCCGGCTGAATGACGCGGGCCGCCTCTTCGAGCAGTTCATTGAGCGAACGCTCTTGCTTGTCGACCCGCGTCACGCCGG
This sequence comes from uncultured Pirellulales bacterium, assembly GCA_964399535.1. Taxonomy (GTDB): domain Bacteria; phylum Planctomycetota; class Planctomycetia; order Pirellulales; family CAYNRE01; genus CAYNRE01. Next base: position 238,236 of record CAYNRE010000027.1, read on the forward strand.
CTTCGATGCGGGCCAGGTTGAGCAGGTTGTCGATCAGCCGCTGCAGCCGGTCGGCCTGGCTGTTGATCACGTCGAGGAATTCTTCCTGCGTGGCTTCATCTTCGGCGTCGCCGTCGACCAGCAGCTCGACATAGGCCTTGATGCTGGCCAGCGGGGTCTTCATTTCATGGCTCACGGCCGAGACGAACTCGGCATGCCGGCGCTGAGCCTCGCGCTCGGCCGTCAGATCGTGGAGCACCGCCACGGCCCCCTGTGGTTCGCCGGGCGGGGCCGATCGCCGGTCGCCCGTCGCCGGGGCGGCAATGCTGGTGGCCGTGACCCGGTAGGGGCGCGGTTGCCCCTGGGCGTCGCAAATGTCCAGTTCCAAACTGCGGCGCCCCGAGCCCGCGCGCCGACCGGTATCTTGCAATAGCTCGACCAATTGCTCGCAACGGAGAAGTTCGTGCGCGACGCGCTCTTCGGTGCCACCGGCAGTAAGGCCAAAGAGCTGTTCGGCGCTGCTGTTGGCCAGCACCACCTGGTTCAGGGCGTCGATCGCCACGACCGGATCGCTGAGCGTGGCCAGGACCGAGCTGACGCGTTTTTGTTGGGCTTGCTGGCGGCGGACCCGAACTTCCAGGGCTGCCCGGGCCAGCTCGGCCGTTCGCGAGCGCTCTTGTTGATCGAGCACGGTGCGTTGGATGCGCTGGAGCAGGCTGCGCCAGGGATGGCCGGCCAGGTAGCTAGGCAGTTCGGGGGTTTCATCGGGCGACAGCCCGTCGCGACCAATCCGTTCCAGATGGTTCAGCCAGCGCCGCACCAGACCCGCGCGGCGCGAGGCGCTGACGATGGCCAGCACCTGGGCCGCGATGCAAAAGGCGACTCCCAAAACCAAGAGCAGCATTCGCACAGGGGTGGCCAGGGGCACCCAAGGCGCAGCGCCGAGCAATGCCAGGCCAAGCGCGGTCAGCGCCGTTGGCGTCACAACCGTGGCCAGATGGGTAAGGAATACTTCCATTCGATCCGCCTGAACCAGAAACACGAACCCAGCCGGCCAAGGTTGCCGACCGTTGCGGCCCAAGTCGACCTCACCAGAGCGCGCTGCGCGCCCCGGCACGTGCCAACTCGATTCATTAGCCGACCCGAGAGACACACGCGCCGCGGCCAGTGCCTGGCCGGTGGCGCGCGGGGGCCAGGTTCCGGTCCCCAAGGGTTAGCGACGGACGGTGAGCCGTGGCTCGAGCCGCGCGGCCTGAGCGAAATGACGCTCGGCCGCTTCCGTCTTTCCCAACCGCTCTAGGCAGGAACCCAGTAAAAAGTAGGTCAGCCCTGCCGAGCTGTCCAAACGCAGAGAGCGTCGCAAGTATTCTTCGGCCTGGGCCGCCTGGTCGGCCCGTAGATAGGCCGTCCCCAGAACCCGCTGAAACGCCGCCGAACGTGCCCCCACCGCCCGGCGGGGGGCCATCCAGGCGATGGCCCACTCGGGTTGTTCGTGTCGTAAGGCCCACACCCCTGCGGCCATCGTCACAGCCAGATCATCCGGGTGATCCGTCAAGATCCGTTCGATCTGCTCCCGGGCCGCGTCGGGATTCCCTTGTTCCCATTGGAGATGGGCTTGTTCCAGGATTCGGGCCTGCTCATCGGTGAGCGAGTGCCGGGCAGTTGCACGCGCGGCCGCGCCGTCGCTGCGCCCGGGGTGAGCGGCCCCGGTACCGCTCTGGGAACGCCGTGGGGCGGGCAGCCGCTCGGTGCCGCCGACGACCGTGACCCGGGGAGAATCGCCCTCGTAGGAGGAGGCGTGCCGGACGCCCGAGTCGCGGGGCGACGGGGGTCCGGGCTCCATTTCAGTGAGCTCGGCCTGCGAGGCCAGGAAGATCTCTGGCTCGTCGCCTACCAAATCGCCCGGCACGGGTGGCCGGTCGAGCTCGATGGCCTCGCCGAGCCCCGGGGGATGTGCCGGCTGTTGGGCGGCCAGGCGAACCGACTCATTGGCCAGAAGCACCTCGGGGTCGCCGGGGTAAGCCGTCGCGAGCCGCTCGACCGCGGCCTGGGCGTGAGCCAGGTTTCCCTCGAGCAATTCGAGCTCGACCTGGAGCAGGCCGGCCTCACGGTGCTGGGGATCGCGCCCCAGCAGCGACTCCAGCGATTCGCGGCAGTGTTCGGCGTCGCCCTGGTCCCAGGCGTGGCGCGCCGCGAGCAGTTGGGCCTCGTTACGGCGCGATTCGAACTCTTCGATTGCCTCGCGCTTGCGATCGTGCCGCTCCTGGCCCAGATCGAGCGTGTCTGGGCGTGGCCACCACGCGCAGCCGCTGGCCCAGACGAGCACGATCGGCAGACCAAGCTGGAGCCACCGCCCGGACATAGGCTATTCCAACGCGCTGCCAACCGGGGGAATCTCGATGTGCCGCACCGGCCCCGGCGTGCCCGGGTCGATGGGGTGCAGCGGTTCGGCCGAAGGCGATTCTTCGCCCAACTCGTCGAGCATCCACTCGGGGAGCGGTTCGGCATCGAGCCCCAGGTGGGGATCGACAAGCCATTCGCCGCCCGAATGGGGGCCGTTGTGCCGGCCTTGGGTGATATCGGCTCGGAGGTCGATCGCGGCGCGATTCTCGGGGTCGAACTGGATCGACCAGCGAATGTAGCGTGAGGCGGCCCGCGCATCGCCCGCTTCCCAGGCGGCCTGGGCGGCCCGGAAGTACTTGCGGCCCAAGAGTCGCTTGCCGGCGGGGCTCATCTTGTCGGCTCGCACCTGGTGGCGGCGATGGAACTCCATGGCTCCCTGGTCGCCTTCGCAAGCGGCTTCATCGTCGTAGACGATGTGGGGCGTGACCAGCACCAGCAATTCGCGGCGTTCGATGGTTTCCGATTTCTTGCGGAAGAAGAAGCCCACCCCGGGCAGATCGCCCAGGAAGGGAATCTGCGAACTGGTGGTATTCAGGTCTTCGCGCATCAGGCCGCCGATGATCACGGTGCAGCCGTCGCGGGTCATAATGTTGGTGGTGACTTGGGTAACTTCCTTGTCGGGCAGGGTGAATCCCCCGGCGGTGCGGACCGACCCGGTGGAAAGCTCGGGGTGCACCTCCATGCGAATCAGGCCGTCGCTGGAAATGAACGGCCGCAGCTTGAGCTGGGCCCCCACTTCGAGAAACTGCACGTTTTGAGCGGTGCTGGTTTCGGTGATCGTGGTGCTAATGTAGCCCAGTTGGGCCCCGATCAGAATTTCGGCCCGCTGCTTGTTCAGGCACATTAGCCGCGGCGTGGCGATCACGTTGGTGTCGCCGATGGTTTCCAGAAAGGTGATGAAGTTGCTCAAACTGGCGTCCATGAACGCGAAGGTCAGACCGGCCTGGCCATACTGAAACGCGCCCACGGCGCCGCCCGTGGTGGCGTCGATTCCGCCGCCACCTTCGATGGGGGCCTGGCGGGGCTGGCCCAACCCCAAGCGAAGATTCTCCTGGCTGCGCAGCAGTTCCCAGTCGACACCGGCCTGAAGGTTGTCGTTCAAACGCACGGAGAGAATCATGGCCTCGATCGCCACCTGGAGAGGGCGCTTGTCGATTTCGGCCACGACCTGGTCGATTTGTTTGAGCACCCGTTCGTAGTCTTGCACGACCACGGCCTCGCTCGAGGCGAACGAGTCGCCACCGGTCGAGCCGCCTCCGCCCGACGACGAGGCCGAGGCCCCGCCGCCCCCCCCGGCGCCGATGCCCACCTCGGCCGCCGTCGTCACGCTGATCTTACCCACGTCGGGGGTAATCAAAGGCGTGAGCAGCGAGTTCAATTCCGCGGCCGGGGTGTAATTGGGCCGATAGATTCGCGTGTTGATCCGGTCGATGGCGCGATCCGCGTCGTCAAAGTCTTGCGGGGTCCCCACGTAAACAAACGGCCCTTCTCGGCGAGCCACGTAGCCCACCGTGCGCAGGATGGCGTCGAGGGCCTCATCGACGTCGACACCGTTCATCGAGGCCGAGACCGTGCCCTGCACGCTCTTCGAGGCCAGTATGTTCAGCCCTCCCTGTTCGCTCAGCAGCTCCAGCACGGCCCGCAGATCGGCGTTCTGCACATGGATGGTCAGGCCATCTTCGCCGGCCTCGATTTGGGCGGTGCTGGGCAGCGTTTGGACCGGAGGAAGCTCCTCGTCGGGCTCCGCTTGATCCGCTGCGTCGGCGGTGGGCGCGGCTCGGCTGGGGCGGGGCGTGATTGCAATGCCCGCCGCTTCGGCCGCCTTGCGAGTCGCCTCTTGGTTGGCGGTCAGGGTCTCAACAATCTTGAGCACATCGGACACCGAGGGTGTGCCCGAGCTTGATTCTCCCCCGGTGCCCGATCCCGAGGCCTGCTCCAGGAGCTGCATCATCTGGCCGAGCGAGTTGCCCAGGTCGGCGCCGGCCGGGCCATCGGCCAGCGGCGGAGCCGGTTCGACCGAACGGGGGAGCGGCGGGCTGTCGCGGTCGGCGAGCTCGTCCACGGGCCTTCTCTTGGGCGCCGCCGCCACGAGCGTCGTTTCGCGCTCGGGCTGCCGTAAGGCGGGCCGGGGGGCAGGCATCGCAGGGTGCGGATAGATTCGAGGGCCCCGTCGTCCCGGCAAGGGTGGTCGCGCTGCCAGCCGCGGTTGACGTAGCGGCGGGGGAGGGGGGGCCGGCTCGAGCAACGGTTCGCTTTCGCGCTGGCGCGCCGTTGCGGTCGGGGTTTCAGGTTCGATTGCCGTAACCTGGTGCGAGCCGGCCGTGGTCGGCGGCCGGCCGGCGAGCGAATCGCTCAAAGCGGAACTGCCCGTCGCGTCCGAAGATGCAACCGCTTGGGCGAGCCCGTCGGCGGCCTGCCGCGCGGGCGGGGCCGCTAAGCCCGGATCAGGCGAGTGAGCCGCCGGAACCGATGGCACGCCCGGTACCGCGGGCCAGGCCGGGGCCACGGAGTCGGCGGTGGGCGAGGAAAACGGCGAAGCGGACATCGCGACCACGGGCGCCGGCGGCGCGGCGGGCGCCTGCGACGATTCCGGACCGGGGCGCCGCGCAAGCCCCACGGCGAGCGTTACGCCCAAGGCGGCGCTCAGCAGCAAACTGCTTCGCAGGAACCAGCGCGACATGTGTCTTCCGTGACCAGTGCCGGGTTGTGGTTTCGATCCGTCGACCGGGCTAAGTGGCCCCGGTTGCTTTCGCCGTGCTTACTCGTCCTCGTCGCTCTCGCTGAGATCGTCGAATTGGCCCGATCGTCCCAGGGCGTTGCCACTGCCGGTGACAACCGGGCTGGCCAGCGCCGAGCGCTCGATCGTCAGCTCGATGGCTTGATCTTGGTACTCAAGTAACGCTCGTCGTGGGCCGATCTGGGCCAGCACCAGGGTCAGGCCTGCCTCGCAGGGAACCTCGCTTCCCTCGCGGTAGACCCGGCCGTTGATTAAGGCCGACCGCTGCCTCGGTCCGACTACGGTGCTGGTCAGGTGCAGCCCCAGCGATTGTGCCGTGAGCTTGGGGGTCGTCACGGTCGGCTCGGCAGCCGTTTCGTCGGCCGGGAGCGTCGCCGAGGCAAGCCGCACCTCGCGAAACGGATCGCGCCCCGGAATGGCAACCCAGGTCAACGGGCCAAAGGCCAGGGGTAGCCGATCGGTATTCAGCCCAGCCCAGCCCGGCCCGCCGGATGGAACGACATTTTCATCGAGCCAGCGAGCGCGGGTTTGCCAGTCGAGCGAGGCGCTCGGTGCTGCTCCCGCCGGGGTTGTCGCCGCCGAAGTGCCCGCACCTGCCAGCGGCGTGCCGGCGGCGGCCGCCCCCACGGGGGTCGGCGGCAAAGGCTTCGACTTGCCCGAGAGGCTCTTCTTGGCCAGCGGAACCCAAAAGTACAGCCCCACCAAGAGCAACAGGCCGAGCGCAGCCGCTTTCTTAGGGCTGGCCTTGAGCTCCTTGAGGAACTGGGCTTTGAGCGATTTCGACTTTGCCACGGATTCGGTCCTACTCGGCGGCCCGGTTGCCGGCCGGGCGAGCTGCGCGACCGCGCAGCTTCAAACCCTTTGCCCGGGCTCTCTGTGTATCGGACGGTTCGCAGGTCTGACTGATCGGAAAATCCTCGCTAACCCGCAAAGACCACCAAACTCAGCTCGCACTCCAGCGGTTCGTCGGGGTTTCCGGGGCGAGACATCTCCATCTTCTCGACCCAGATTGCCTGATTTGACTCTTCGAGCTGTTTGAGGAAGTCGTACACCTGTTGGAACGAGCCTTCGAGCTGGATCTCGAGCGGCAGCTTCTGCAGCGAACCAACGGGCTCAACCGCGGCCGGCTCGAGCCGAGTGGTCGACACGCCCGATCGTTTGGCCAACTGGCTAATTCGTCCTAGGGCCTGACTGAGTTGTTCCGGCTCGGCGAGCCGGGCTTCCCAGGTTTCCAGATACCGGGTCAGGGCCTCGTTCTCGTCGCTGAGCGGCCCGAGTTTGGCGGAAAGCTGCTGGGCGTCGCCGGCCGATTTTCCGATGGCTCGCAACTCGACCCGCAGGCGCTCCATGTGGGAGCGGTTGGGCCGGAAGATGCCGAAGTAATAGGCGATTCCCAGGGCCACCAAGGGCAGCGTCACATACAGGCTTCCGCGGGGCAGGGTCAACTTCATGGGGCGAGCTCCCGAGCGAGGGGGCGAAGCGCCACGGATGCCGCTGCGGAGCCCGGCGCGGGGTCGTTCGGTGCGGGCACCCCGTGGAAACCCGGCTGCACGCGCACCAGCACCACGAAGCGCACCGAGGGCCGGTCGCCCGTTTCGCGCTGGAGAGACTGAATCCGGGGGGAGTCGAGCAGCGGCGACTGTTCCAGCTCGGCCAGGTAGCCGTGCAGGTCGAGCGGGTCGGCAACCGTGCCGGCCAGGCTTACGTGCAAGTGGGCCTTCAGGTGGTGATCGCGCAGGTGGGCCAGCGCCGCCTCGTCGAGCGACGGAGGGGCCGTGGGCAGCGCCGCGTCGGTCGGGGGGGGTGCCGCGTCGCCGGGCGAGCCGTTTCCCCCTTCGGGCATCACCCGCACGATCTCTAACCGTGTCAGGGTGATCTGCCGAGGCAGGGGCGCGATGACCGCCGACAATACCAGGCTGCGCAGCCAGGGCTGCCGCAAGCAGGTAAGTACTTCGGCCCGGGTGCGCCTGGAACCAAGTTCGGCTTCCAACTGCCGGAGCCGCATCAATACTTCGGACGATTTGACCTGCTGATGGCGGGCCATGGCCAGCGCCGCTTCGAGCGAGCGCCGGCTGCGGCGCTGCTGGGTCGAAACGCTGGCGATGACCAGCGCGAATACCAGCACCACCACGAATCGCCAGCCGTAGCTGGCCCGCTCGGCGTGTTGCTCGCGGTAGCTCTGCGGCAGAAAGTCGATGACGCTTGGTGCCGCGGGGCGGGGCTCTGCGGAAGTGTTTTTGGCCATGGCCGGGTGCCGCCTAGTCTCGTAGGGCCAGACCGGCGGCCACGTCCCACTGGGACTTGCGGCCGGGGATGGAAACCACGTCGTACACCCGCAGCGGGTCGCCCAGTTCGGTCTTCAAATCGATGCGCCTCGCCAGCGCTTCGACCAGGGCGGGCCAGGCCTCGCCACCGGTGACCACGGCCCGCGCCAAGGGCTGGCCTCGAAAGGTGACGCTGTGGTAGCGAATGCACATCGACAGTTCATCGGCCAGTTGCTCGACGACCGGTCGAATCGCTTCCTGCACGCTCCGTGCAACCTCGGCGTCTTGCTGGTCGGCGCGGCGGTCGCCGTTGTTGCGCCGCAGCGTGCTGGCATCGGCCAGGTCCATGCTCAAATGCCGGGCAACCGCTTCGTCCATGTGCCGGCCGCTGATGTCGATATATTTGACGAACAGCGGGTCGGGGCCGCGGGCGATCAGCACCAGCGTGCCGCCGGCCCCAAGCCGCACGTACAGCACCCGCTGCTGCTGGTCTTCGTCGCGGCGATACTGTTTGGTATACGAGCGGAGCATGGCCAAGGGCTCGACGTCGACCGCGATCGGCCGCAGCCCGCTCTCGGTTACCGCCGTGAGGATTTCGTCCAGCACGGGGCGATGACAGGCCATGAGGATCACCTCGCGGCGGGTGCTTTCTCCCTGGCGCACGTCGGCCGCCTCGAGAAAGCGCAGTTCGGCCTCGTCCAGGGGAAACGGCAGCCGGGACTCAGCCTCGCGGCGGACCAGCTTCTCCAGCTCGTCGCCCGTGGCCTTGGCCACGCGGATGTTTTGCACGAAGAGCTGCCCGGCCCCCAGGCAAACCACGGCTTCCCGGCCGCGAAAGTCGCGCCCCTTGCGCAGTTGGCGGAGCGAATCGATCCACTCGCGTCGGCGCTCCGTTGCCGGCGGCGGGTCCTCTCCGCCCAGCTCCCAGCGGCCCGTTTCCAGCACGGCGGTCCGGGCGGCGTTGAACTGCAAGAGCTTGATCGAGTGGCCGCCGATGTCGACGCCGATCGGATGGTTCTTGGTTTTCGGCCACCAGGCAATCATGAGTTGCGCCTAATCGATTCTCGCGCGCTTGCCGAGTTCTCTGGGGGGTCAGTACGTGGGTGCCGCCGCCGTGAAGGATCCGACCGTTGCCAACCCCGTGGTGGGGTTCACCCGCACGCTCACATAGCGCCGTCCGCTACCCGCGCCCGCCTGGAGCCAAACCACGGTTTCGTCGCCGATCGTGGTTTGGCCGTAAACGTCGAATTCCACGCTGCTCACCGCGCTCGGGCTGGTCCCCTCGCGGCGCACGGTAAGCATCCGCACGGCGCCAGGGGAGAAACCGGGCAGTTCGTCCAGATCGGTGACCCAAGCGGTGGCGGTGTCGTGCGGCGATCGAAACGAGGTTGAGGGCAGCGTGTTCAGCGCCGGATTCGTGCCGCTATGAGTAAGCGTGTAGCGGTTGGCCCCCAGATCGAACGCGATCTGGTGAGGGCTTCCCCGGCCGATCGACAGTTCGCGGCAGGCATTCAGATCGGTTACCAGCACCCGGGCCGCGGCTTGGAGCCGGTCGTGCAGCGAGGGCTCCAGGGCGGGGATCGCCACCGCGGTCAGAATGCCGATGATCGCCACGACCAAGAGCATCTCGATCAGCGTCAGACCCCGCCGGGGGGCCCAGCCTGCTTGCCCCGCTCGCCCGTGAGTCGGCCCCCCTGCAGACCGCGCGCGGTCAGCGGCTTTTCGGCGCGCTGACCACTTGCAGCTTGCCGGAACGTAGCAGCGCGTTTTGTTCCTTGAGCTGGGCATTGATTTCCCGCAGTTGCACGATCATTTCATTGCGCTGCTCAACCGCGTTGGCAAACGGTAGGTTGCCCTGGGGTTGAGCCTGGGTGCTCTGGAGAAAGCCTAGCACGCAAATGGCTAGCAAATTCAGCACTACCAGTACGGTCCAGCGGGAGGTGTTCGATTGACCCATGGGATTCGGCTCCTTGCCAAGAATGCGAAAAACAAGCGGGGGAACGGCGAGTTCGGAGGGCAGGGGGGGCTGGTCGCCCCGCGCGGGCTGCTCGGCGCGTGCCCGGGTTAATGGTTTGCCGAGGGATGCCGCTACGGCAGTTCCGCGATCTCCAAGACGTTCCAGTACAAACCAGCATCGCCGCTGCCGACGGCATAAAACGGATTGGTGAAACTAAAGTATTGATCCTGCCGGATGGTAGTATCCGGTTGAATCGTCAAATCCGGAACCGGGTTGGCTCCGAACGCGGCGGCATAGTTGGGGAAGTACGGATGGTCGTCGTTCGAGTATTGGAAAAAAAAGTACACCAGACTCCAGGGTTGCGAGCTGAATTCCTCACGGGCTTCGTAGCGAAAGCGGTTCGTGACGACTCGGCCATTGATCGTGTATTGCAGCGATTGGCTGCCCGAAGCAGTCCGAAACTCGGACCAACAGACCACGTTGCCCCGAGCCTGGCCCGTGGCGGGCGAGTTCAGCCGCACGGTATCGGCAATCGCGACCGGCATTTCCACCGCCGTGGAATTGCCCTGCACGTTGACCAGGCTGGCCGGCTGGAGCTGTACGTTCTGTCCGGAGACTTGGAGCGTGCCGGTCACCAGCAACGTTCCCTGAATCGTGACGTTGTCGCCTAGCGTTAGCGACCCGTTGCGGTAGAAGATGCCCAAGGGGTTGGTCACCGGGTCAGGCGCCAGAGTAACTCCGCTGAGCGAACTACTGAGCGCGGTCATCTGAAACAGCGGACTGCCCGGATAGAGCCGATAGCTGCCACCATTGGCCGAGATGGACATCGACTGGCTGTTGTCCTGGCTAATGTTTCCGATGGTTACGCCGAGTTGCTGGGTAAACAGGTCGCGCGTCGACGAGCTCGTGGCCGAGTACGGCAAGAGCAGCGGGCCGCTCACCGGCCTGTAATCGCCCAGCCCCGCGGCGCGCATGCTGTTCAGGTCCGACAAATAGCGCTGCCGCGAGGCAGTGGTACTGGGCGCCGAGCTGGCCAGCGAGACACTCCCCTGGGCGCGAATCGGTCCTTCGATGTGGCAGGGAAGCTGCAGCTCGAAGCTCTGCGTGCCGAACTGGTACACGGTGTAGGGAGACACGGCTTCCCACGAGGAAACCACGCTGGCAAGTGCCCGGGGAACCAGTTCCACAATCGCCCGAATCTGCCTGGTACTCTGCAAGCTGGGTTGCGAGGGGTCGACCGAGGTGCCGGTAACGGTCAGGGTTACCCGTCGCGGCCAGGCGGCGTAATCGGCTGAGCTGGGGGTGAGCCGCGGATCGCCGGCCTGGTACTCGACCGAGTACGATTCCGTGCCGCTCAACGAGCCGCTGAGCGTGGTGCCGACACCGGCCCAGGTGCTCTCGTGCATGCGAGCCAGGCCGGTCGAAAGCCCCGCCGTGGCGGCGACGCGGGCTTGCTGGCGGTGGCCGCTGTTCGACTGAATCTGTTGCGTCGTGGCCTGCGAACGGAGCGTGGCGTACGACAGGCTCAGCGAAATGGCCAGCAGGCCCAGCAAGACCAGGATCGCCATGGCGGGGCGACGGCGCGGACGCGCCAGGTAGCGTCGCCGACTTGTCGGGGCGAATCTGGCGGGCGTCATGGCTTCACCTGATAGTACAAGGACACCGAACCCAACACGCCAACGGCCTGAGAATCGCTGCCGATCGTGATCGCGTTGCTAGCGGGCTCGACGAACTGCAGTTCGATTCGCAGCCAGGCCTGGCGGGTGCCGTAATTGGTTCCCTGCCAGTCTTGGGGCCAACCCAGGTTGCTCCAGGTGCGCGTGCCGGCCTGGTACTGCGACCAGGCGGTTGCCGACGGCGTCAGGGTCCGCACAAAGCGTGCGGCGCCGCGCAAGTTGGTCGAACTGGTGCGACCCCCGCTCGTGCCACCCACTCCGATCGCGGCTTGCAAATCGGTGCTCGCCCGCCGCAAGAGCGACGAAAGCACCACCTTGCGCGTGCTGTTGGCCACCTTGATCGACTCGACCAGGTTCACCTGGGCGGCATCGTTTAGCGAGCTGTCCAGCGGCAGGCTGCGGCTGTCGCCGGGGGCCGAAAGTTCCACGAAATCCGCAGGGTTCGCCGGGTCCGGACAAAAGAATACGCACTCGCGCACCAGGGGGGGGCCGCTGGCGTTGGCTGGCGGGCCCGTGGGAGACCAAACCACCAGCGTGTCGGGAAAGGTGTAGCTCCCGGCTTGCGCCGTGACCACGCCGAAGCCAGGGTGATCGACGGTTGCGTAGGCCGAGGTAACTCGGCGGTTGATCCGTTCCAGGATGACCCGAGCCTGCTGGGCGATGTCGGACTGGTTCTGGCTGTACTCCCATCCCTGGCGCACCGTGGCCGCCAATGTGCCGGCCACGCCGATCACGATGCTCATCACCGCCGTGGCCATCAGCAATTCGGTTAACGTCAAACCGTTGGGCCGTCGCCGTTGGTTTTGAACGGGGACCGGGCTGGCCGGGCCGGTGCGGTCTGGCCAGGCCAAAAGCCAGGCAGGGCCCCGACGGAGGCGGTGCGCGGTTGGCGCATTAGAGCGAGGGTACATAGCCCACCACGCGACGGAGGTCGATCAGTTTCCGTTCGCCGCGCCCCGGCTGGCTCACGTACGCCCGCACATGCACGGCGCGGTAGCTGCTCGATTGGCCGCTCGAAAGCCGGGTGGTCAGGTCGCTGGCGCTCACGTAGTACATCTGGCATTCCACCCGATAGCGGTTGAAATAGGAGCTCGGAAGGATAAAGTTCGGGTGCCGCGTGCCGCCGGCGCCGTCGTCCTGGCCGTAGACCACTCCGGCCGGATCGCGCGGGGGCTGGTTCGAGACCCCGTGAAAGTCGTCCATATCATCGAACAGCAGCCGGCTCTGGCCCGAGATTTCGACGCTGCCCGGCCCCAGGGAGGAACTGCGGGGGTTGGCCCCCGGTTCGCAGTAGCGCTTGCCGCTCAACTCGTCGAGGTAAAGCTGTGCCAACCCGGCGGCGTTCAGTTGCTCGATCGACGCATCCGAGGCGTCGAGCGCGCTGGCCAGCCCCATCAGAACCGCCAGCCCCGCCACCGAGGTGAGCGATACGGCGAGCATCGCCTCGATCAGGGTGAAACCGTCTGTGGTTCGACCGCGGCCTGGCATGGCACTACTGCCCCCCGGGGCATGGTATCGATCGATGCTCGCACACCGCCTCAGACCGGCCGCCGTATCCCGGTGCCAGGCACGGCGCAACGGCCAGCCCGGGCGCGCCAGCACCACGATCGCTGCGCAACTCTAGGTCGCCCTGGGCCGGGGTCAAATCCGGACGATCCGGGCCGGCAGATATGACCCCTAGATTCGGCCGGGACCGAGCAACGGGCCCAGCCCGGCCGCGAGGCCACCCCGGGGGGGCTATTCCCAGTCGAGCGCAAGATCCAGCCAGGTGGCCGAATGCGTCAGCGCGCCCACGCTGATGCGGTCGACACCGCTGCGGGCTAGGGCCGCCACGGTTTCGAGCCGCACCCCGCCCGAGGCCTCCAGCCCTACCCCCGGCGCTACCGCATCGCGCATGGCCACGGCCTGGCTCAGCCCGGCGGGGCCCAGGTTGTCGACCAGCACCAGGTCGGGCTGGGTGGGCAGTACCTCGGCCAACTGGTCGAGCGTGTCGACTTCGACTTCGATCAGAAAGTTGGCGCGGGCCTCCTTCGGCAGGGTGCGTTCGACCAGGGCCCGAGCCCGCTCGACCGCCTGAGCCGGCGAGAATCGGCCCGCGCCGTGCTGCTGCTGGCCGAGCGCCAGGTGGTTGTCTTTAATCAGCACCGAGGCATACAGGCCCGCGCGGTGGTTGAATCCGCCGCCGCATCGCACGGCGTACTTTTCCAACAGGCGATAGCCGGGCAGGGTTTTTCGGGTGTCGTAGATGCGCGCCTGGGTTCCCGCGACGGCATCGACAAACCGCCGCGTTTGCGTGGCGATTCCGGAAAGATGCCCCACCAGGTTTAGCGCCACCCGTTCGGCGGCCAACAGGCTGCGGGCTGGCCCCTGGATGGTGCCCAAGACCTGGCCCGGCGCAACCCCCTGGCCATCGGCCGCGGCGGGCTGCCAACGCAGCTCGCTGCTATACTGCCCCCAAACCTGGTCCAGGGCGCTCAGCCCGGCGAGGGTGCCCGCCTGGCGGCAGACGAGCCTCGCCTGGCCGATGGTGCCCTCGGCCACGAGGGCCACGGTGGTCCAGTCGTACCAACGGTCGAGGTCTTCGCGAATCGCCAGCGGCAACAGCGCCGACAGCGACTGCCGCGTGCGTTCATCCCAGGAGATTTCGGCAAAGTCTTTAGTCATGTCGCAGTCTTCATGTTTGTTTCAGGCTGACCGGGCCGGTCTCGCGATGGCTCGGGAGCCCAGACTGGTGAGCTGGCCCGCCGCCGCGGCTTCGGTCCGGTTGCGGCGCGGCTCCGGAAACCGAGTTCCAGCGCCCGGCCGGGCGTTGCTGAGTTTGGCAACATGAACCGCTCGCCGCGACCCAGCTCCCGAGTTTTGCTTCGCCCCCGCGACCAACTGGTGGTGGCGGGACTACTTATGGTTTGCCTGGCGGCCATCGCGCTTTGGTGGGTTGCCCAGGGGGGGGCGTCGGGCCGGCTGATCGACATCGACCGGGCACCGCCGCAGTCTTACGTATTTGAAGTCGACGTCAACCAGGCCGACTGGCCCGAACTGGCCCTGCTGCCGGAAATCGGCGTCACGTTGGCCCAGGCGATCGTCCGCCACCGGGAAACGCATGGTCCGTTCCAATCGGTCGACGACCTGCAACAGGTCGACGGCATTGGCCCGGCCACGCTCCGGCGAATGCGGCCGCACCTGGCTGCGATTCCCTCGGACCATGCGGGCGAGGCCCCCGCCGTGCCCGCTCGTTGAGCTTTCCCAACCGGGATGGGGTGGGCCCTCGGAGCGGGTTGGGCAGGGGAAACCCGGCCGCGTGTCGCAGCGCGACCCAGAGGCCGGCGGGTTCACTAGCCAGGGCGGGCAGCCATGCCGTAGGCTGTGGGGTTGGCCCGCTCGCGCCCCACGCGAGGTTGTTTTTTTCCGCAGGCCCCCCTTTAGCCCCCCGCGAGCACCATGCCCTTTGAACTCGACGCGCCGTACCAGCCTGCCGGAGACCAGCCCCAGGCGATCGCGGCCCTGGAAGCCGGGCTGCGCGCGGGGCGCAAGCAACAGGTGCTGATGGGGGTAACCGGGTCGGGCAAGACTTTCACCATGGCCAACCTGATTCAGCGAGTGCAGCGGCCCGCGCTGGTCCTTTCGCACAACAAAACCCTGGCGGCCCAGTTGTATTCCGAGTTCAAGGAGTTCTTCCCCCGCAACGCCGTGCACTACTTTGTCAGCTACTACGACTACTACCAGCCCGAGGCTTACATTCCCCAGCGTGATATCTACATCGAGAAAGATGCCTCGATCAACGAGGAGATCGATCGTTTGCGGCTGGCGGCCACCAGCGCGCTGGTGAGCCGTCCGGATGTGATCATCGTGGCCAGCGTGTCGTGCATTTACGGCTTGGGTTCTCCCGACGACTACAAGGCCATGATGGTTCCCCTGATCGTGGGCGGCACGACCGACCGCGACCAGATGCTGCGGCGACTGATCGACATTCAATACGACCGCAACGACGTCGACTTCTCGCGGGGCAAGTTCCGGGTGCGGGGCGATTGCGTTGAGTTGTGGCCCGCTTACGAGGAATTCGGCGTGCGGATCGAGTTCTGGGGGGACGAGGTCGAGCAGCTTTCGATCATCAATCCCACCACGGGTGAAGTCATCGAAACCCGCCGCGAAATGTTTATCTATCCGGCCAAGCACTTCGTCTTGCCCGAGGAGCGCATCGAAGCGGCGGTGCGCTCGATTCGCGCCGAACTGGCCGAGCGGCTCGAGCAGTTGCAAACCTCGGGCAAGTTGCTCGAGGCCCAGCGCTTAAGCGCCCGCACCCGTTTCGACGTGGAAATGATCGAAGAAGTGGGCTATTGCCCCGGCATCGAAAACTACAGCCGGCACTTGAGCGGCCGGCCCGCCGGCTCGATGCCCAGCACGCTGTACGACTTTTTCCCCAGCGATTACCTGCTGTTTATTGACGAGTCGCACGTGACCGTGCCCCAGGTGCGGGCCATGTACGCCGGCGACCGCAGTCGGAAAGAGACCCTGGTCGAGCACGGTTTTCGCCTACCCAGCGCGCTCGACAACCGTCCGCTGAAGTTCGACGAATGGGAGCAGCGGATCAACCAGGTGGTGTTTGTCTCGGCCACGCCGGGCAACTACGAACTGCAGCAAACCGGCGGCGAAGTGGTCGAACAGGTGATTCGCCCTACCGGGCTGCTGGATCCCCAGATCGAGGTCCACCCGGCCCGCGGGCAGGTACCGCACCTGCTGACCGAGATTCGCAGGCAGGCCGAGCTCGGCCACCGGGTGCTGGTGACCGCGCTTACCAAGCGCCTGGCCGAAGACCTTTCGGCCTACCTGGTCGACCAGGGCGTAAGCTGCAAATGGCTTCACAGCGAGCTCGACGCCTTCGAGCGGGTCGAGCTGCTGCGCGATTTGCGGGCCGGGCATTTCGACGCGCTGGTGGGCGTGAACCTGTTGCGCGAAGGGCTCGACCTGCCCGAGGTATCGACCGTGGCCATCCTGGATGCCGACAAAGAGGGGTTCTTGCGGAGCGAAACGTCGCTCATTCAAACCATCGGCCGCGCGGCCCGAAACGTGAATGCCCGGGTGCTGCTCTACGCCGACACGGTTACCGAGTCGATGCAGCGGGCCATGGATGAAACGGGGCGTCGCCGCAAACTGCAGGAAGACTACAACCGCCGCCACGGCATTACGCCGGAATCGGTGCGGAAGGCGATTCGCGCCGGCATCGAGGCCGAGGCGGCTGCCCACATGCAGGCCAACGCCGCGGTGGGCATGGGGGACGACACTCAATACATCACGCAAGAGTACCTGGCCGAACTACAGACCGAAATGATGGCCGCGGCCGAATCACTCGAATTCGAGCGGGCGGCCCAACTCCGCGACCGGATCGAACAACTCAAGAGCCAACTTGGCAAACCGCTCCGCGAGGCGGCCGTGAAGGTGGGCAAGGGCTCGCCCACCAAGGGGCGCCGCGGCCGCGGGTCCGGACGCGTTCCGCATCCCAAGAAAGGGGTGTAGCCCCCCCCGCCTCGCGGCCGATCGGCGGTCGAGGCGAGCCAGGGGGTTCGTGCCTGCCGCGTAAACTGCGCAATCGCTCGGCCGGCGGCGGAACACCGGGTCGTGTTTTTTCGCTCGAAAACGGCAAATTTGATCGTCGTCTGCGCGGTCGCTGCCGAGTATATTGGCCAGACTACCACGAACCCGATTCTGCCCATTCCCCAGGGGGAAAACCAGCGATGATTCGCCGCGCCGCCCCTGAAGTCGATGCATCGGCTCCGTCGGCAGGACCCTGGCACGTACGCATGCTGGGGGTGGCCGCGCCCATGCTGGCCGGCTTCGATATGGACATTTCCGCCCGGGTCGACGACGAAGACAAACCCGACGCCGTCTGGCACCGCGAGCGAGGCAAGGCCATCTGCGAGGCCCATCCCGAAATTCGCGACCTGATGCACCCCACGCCCTCGACGGCCCTCTGGTGCGTGGGGTTTGCCGTGCTCCAGGTGGCGATCGCCGCCGCCCTGGCCGGGCAATCGCCCTGGCTGGCCCTGTTGGCGGCCTACCTGCTTGGCCCCTGGATCAACACCAACCTGTTCATGCTGGGGCACGAGTGCAACCACGGGCTGGTCTTCCGTCGCTCGCGCGCGAACCGGTTGATGTACACCCTGACCACGGTGCCGATGCTCTTCGCAGGGCACCACACCTGGTGGGTGGATCACCCGGTGCATCACAACGATCTGGGGGCGGATAAAGATTTCGTGAAGCGCCGCCGGCTGTTCTTCCTTTCGGCCCGGAAATACTGCAGCCCCCTGCTGGTTCCCTTTGGCCCGGCCATGATCGTGGCCCAGGTGGCGCGCGCGGCGCTGGGACTGGTGGTGTACGCAGTCGTCGATTTGCTCCGCGGCCGGATCGACCCCGGCCAGCTATCGCTGAGCCTGTTGGCCGAGCCCCACCTGATTTCGGGCTACCGCCGCAAAGACCTGGGGCGCTGGGCCGTGGTTTACTCGGTGCTGGTGCTGGGGCTGCTGGGCGGGCTCTACGCCTGGGGCGGTTGGTCGCCCGTGATTTACCTGGTGGCTTCCGCCGGCTTCCTCACCGGGTTTGCTCATCCGACCATGTTCGGGCTGATTTTGAGCAATGCCCACTTCTACGGACACCAGTGCTACCAGCCCACCGCCTCGTACTACGGCTGGCTCAACCGGCTGACGCTTAACTTTGGACTGCACACCGAGCACCACGACCTGCCCAAGGTGCCCTGGAGCCGGCTGCCCGACGTGCGGCGGCTGGCCCCCGAGTTCTACGACAACCTGCACCAGACGGCTTCCTACAGCGGGCTGACCTGGCAATTTCATTTCGGCGGCCGCGCGATCGATGCCGACCGGTTCGATCACGACACGCTGCCTGCCGACTCACCCGTCGCCGGCAGCTAGACCGGCAGATCGCGCGACTGCTGCCGGCGGCGGCCACTCTCGCGCCGCAAGCCGGGCGAGGGTCGGGAAGAAACGCCAAGGCGCCAGGTCGCTCTGGCGCACGTACGCTAGCCTTGCCCCCGGTGAGTCTCCGGCGGCAAGACCGGCATCGACCTTCTCCTGGCCGCTCTCGCGCTTTCCATTCGCCCGACTCGCCAAGGGGACCACGGGTTGAGTACTCCAGCCCCTTACGGCGCCGTCACCTGGAACGGCGGTGAGTGGGCCGTAAACCTTTCGACCTTGCCCTCGCGCCGAAACCGCCCGTAGTGCACCAGGCGATAGGTACCCGGCGGCGCATCGGCCGGAATCTCCCAGGCAACGGTCACCTGGAAGGGATCGGGCTTGGCGCTGTAGCGCGGCGGGGCCAGGTCAAAAATTCCCGTCCGCGCCGGCGGGGGGCGCTTCGGCGGATTGGCCAGAATGCGCTGCCACTGGGCCGTCGTGTCCCAGTCCAAGTCTCGCCGAACGACCTCCCAGGAATCTCCTTGCGGGGTCTGCCGCTCCACCGCCAGAAACTGGTCGTGTCGATCGTACTCGTTCACAGGGCTGCCGGTCCAAAACACGGCGCGGGCCGTCTGGCCGGCGGCGTAGGTTGGCTCGGGCGGAGTCGCCACGTCGCCAAACTGGGCATCGGGGGGCGACAATTCATCGGGACCGTCGAGTTTCGTTTCCCGCACCGGCCGGGTACGCATATCGGTCGGAGCCACGCTGCTGGTTACCGCCTCGCCCTGACGTAAGGCCCGGGCCAGCCGCACGAATTCCTGCCGGTAGGCTGCCTCGGACCAAGGGCCGAACAAGGTATGGCCCCCTTCGTATTGCTGAAGCTGGTATTCGTGCCAGGTGGTTACGTAGCCGGCGAAATCGTTCGAATAGCCGGCGACCACCACGTAGCGCGGGTCGACTCCCAATTCGCGGCCAACCGCCGTGCGGAACCGGCGCCCAGTCATGGTGGTGAACTCAGCCGGTCCAATCACCAGCACGAGCTGCCCGATCCGGGCCAGGCCCAGGGGCAGCACTTGTTCATGCATCGGAGGCCGGGCCAGTCCGCTGGCGATGAGCACCGCCTTGGGCTTTTGGCACTCCAGGAACTCGGGGGTCGGCTGAGCATTGGGCACGGCGACTTTGATCAGGGCATCGATCGAAGGCTCGTTCTTGGTCATGCCTTCTTTGAACAGGGCATGTCCTCCGCCTTCCGCGTCGGAGCCGGCGGCGAACGCATAGCCCCAGGCCGAAGGGCAGGTGTGTTGCGGGCCGGCCCCGGTGAATTCCTCGCTCACGGCGATTTGCGAAAAGTCTAAGTAAGCGTGAACGAACTGGATCGGGCCGCTGAGCTCCTCGTCGGCGGTTTCCAACAGTTTCAATGCCACCTCGGCCTGGCGCCGACCGATGATCGCGCAGCTTTCCAGGTCCGTGGCGCCCGGCCCAGTGGCGTCGAGATTCAAATTCGGGGTCACATCGCCGCAATTCGAGTTGGCGAACGCGGCCACGAACTCGTCCCCCCCTTCCTGGCGCGCGCCGTGGGCTTGCTCAACCAGGTAGGCCGCGTACCCCTTGTTATCGGAAGTGGTCAACTTGTAGTGAAAGTTGACCGAAGTGGGGTGCACCGCGAACCAGTTCAGTAGCCCCACGGCCCGGCTGCCGCGCTCGAACTTGAGCATCGTCATCGTCACGTCGACCGGGTGCTTGTATTGTGCCTGTTCCTCGGGCGGATTGTTGCGATAGGCGATGGCCGAGCGGTTGGCGCTGGCGTCGATTACCTCGCCCTGGGCGAATAGAATCCGGCCCGGCTTCAGATCGGCGTCGGCCCGCACCACCGCCTCGGCAATGCCGTCGGCCAGGGCGTCGAAGGCCTGGGTGAAGAAGTCGCCCCCCAACATGCTCATCGACATGTGGTGGTGGTAACCGCCCGGTACGCCATGGGTATGGGTGCCGGCCAGGATCAGGTTGGCCTGGGTGTAGCGATCGGGCAGCTTTTCGGCCAGCCGCTCCAGCACCGCCAGCTTGACCGTGTGGGTGACGAACGCCACCTCACAGGTCACGTAGGCTAACCGGGTCTGGTCCTGGGCGTCGGCCACCACAAAGGCCCGGGCGAATTGCCGCTGCCGCAGGCCCTCGCCCACCTGTTGCGGGTGAACGTAGCCCAGCATTTGAATGCCCCAGACCGGCAACGTGATATCGGCCGAGGCCCGTCCGACGCGGTAGGGCTCGGCCGCGGCCGCGGCGGGCAGAATCGCAAACACAGACAAGAGCAGCACGCGCAAGCGGTTCATGCGGTTTGCTTTCTTTTCGGGGTAGGAGGGGCGGCGGGGGACGGGGCACCGCCGAAGCGGGCCAAGGTGCCCGCCTGTCGGCGCCGGGCCGGCGAACAACCAAGCTGGCCAGGGCGAGGCCGCCTGGCGCGGTGCCTTGGCCCTGGCGAACCACCGGGCGAAAAAACCCTGCTGGAATTACCAGGCCCCCGCGACCGTAGCAGATTAACACACACGCCCCCCGCGAGGGAACCAGTTTCAATCGGCTGACTCAGTGGCACCTGGGGGGCGGGCTACCCGCGGACCGCGCCCCCCGGCGACGCTGGTATCGCGGGCTGGCGAAAGCTTGCAACCGAGGCAGAAACCGTGAGTTGGAGGTTGGCGCAAGCTGGCGAAAGTTTGCGGCCTATAACGATTCCGCCTGATGATTTCGATTGGGCTTAGTCGAACGAAGGGGAAGAGGCTAACGCTGCGCGCACGGATCGGGGCCCCCATGGCAGACACCGCGACCACGTCTACCCGCAAGGCTCGCTGGACCGACCTGCTAGGGCCGGCGCTGGAAAGCGTCGGGGTCGGTTGGCTCTCGGCCTGGCAGTACGCCACGTACCTGGTGGCCGTGGTCGGTTCGTCGCTCTGGCTGGGGCTTTGGCCGAGGAACTGGCCGCGCACCATTCGCGACGTGCTAGCTCGGCAACTGCTGTTCACGGCGGTCGAAGGGGTTTGGCTGGCGATTCGCGTGGCGCTGGCGGTGGGCATTCTGTTGGTGGTCCAGGTCGAGCTTTGGCTGCAACAGGTGGGCACCGGCTCCGGCCTGGTCGAGCCGCTCTTGTGGAGCCTGGTGATTCGGGAATTGTCTCCGCTAGTGGTTACGCTGGTGGTCATTGTCCGTTCCAGCACCGCCATCGCCACCGAGCTGGGCACGATGCGGCTGGCGGGGGAGATCGACGTGCTCGACTCCCAGGGAATCGACCCCATGTTGTACCTGGTGGTTCCCCGGGTCTACGGGGTTGCCATCTCCACGTTTTGCCTGGCCGTGTGGTTCGTGGCGGCCACGTTTTTCGGCGGCTACCTGGTCGGCGCGTTCATGGGTGTGTTCGGCGAAGGGGTCGTTGTTTTTCTCGACGAGCTGCTGGCCCAAGCGAGCTGGGAGGACCTTTGGTTCTTTCTGCCCAAGACCCTGGCCGCCGGCAGCTTCATCGGGGCCATTAGCTGTATCGAGGGGCTGGGCGTGCGACGCGATCGAACCGAGATTCCCCAGGCGGCCAGCCGGGCCGCCGTTCGCTCGCTCAGCGCCGCGTTTCTGGTTTCGGCCCTGTTGTCGCTGTTGATCTACGGGCGGATTCTGATTTTCGAGGTGTCGTAGGCGGCCGAGTTGTGCCACGGGCTCGGCGCTTCAGCGTCTGAACCCGCCGGTTGATGTTCGCCGCCGCGGCGTTTCAGGAGAGACGCAGTTTGGCCAGCGCCGTCAGTGAACTTGCACCCATCCTCGAGCTGCGCGACGCCACGGTGAGCACCGAGACGCCGTATTGGAATACGCTGCGCGAAGCCAAGCTGCGGCTCGACGCCGGGCAATTGGCGCTGGTGCTGGTCGATTCCTGGCCCGAGGCGGCACCGCTGACGGCGGCCGTTCTGGGGCTGGCCCTGGCCCAGTCGGGCCGAGTGCTGTTCCGCGGCCATGCCTGGAACGATCGCGCCGTGCGGCTGGAAGGAAAGCTGCGGGGCCAAATCGGCCGCGTATTCAACGGCGCCAGTTGGATTAGCAACCTGAGCGTGCTGGAAAATGTGCTTCTGGCCTGCCGGCACCACAGCCATCGCACGGATGCTGAATTGGAACAAGACGCCGACGACCTGGCCCGCGGGTTCGGGCTACCCCAGGTGCCCCGCGGACGCCCGGCACACGTAGCGGGTGATGTGGCCGCGCGCAGCCAATGGGTTCGCGCCCTGCTGGGGCGCCCGGAGCTGGTCTTGCTCGAAGACCCCCTGGCCGAGGTGCCCGACGAGTGGCACTCCGGCCTGATTCGCCAAATCTCCGAGGCGCGGCGCCGCGGGGCCGCCGTGCTCTGGCTTACCGATCGGCCCGAGCAGGCCGGCCTGCCTGGTCTGGCGCCGACGAATTGCTGGCGGCTCCGGGCTCAACAACTCGTGCCCTGGCCGGGAGGCAGCCCATGAACAAGTCGCTCAAACTCCGCTATGTAAACCAATTGGTCGGCGGGCTGGTTCTGGCCGTGGCCCTGTTGCTGGTCGTGGGCCTGGTTCTGGTCGGTCGCCGGCAGGAATGGTTCGAGCAGCGCTTCGAGCTGCGGGCCGCGCTGGCGGAAAAAGACCTCGACGGCCTGCACCAGGGGAGCCAGGTGATCATGCTTGGCAAGGTGATCGGCTCGCTACGGGCCATTGAATACGCCCCGGTGATCGATCCGCAGGCCACGGGGCTTCTGCTGCGATTGGCGATACGCCAGGACCCCAACTGGCCCATCTACACCGGCTCGGTCGCTCGGATCAAACGCCACCTGGCCGGAGCGGGAGAAGCCTACCTGGAGATCCAACGCCCCGAGCGGCAGCACGCCGAAATGCAAGATGGCGATTTCATTGCGATTCTTTTGGATCCGGCGCCTACCGACCGGCTCGATCGCGTGGTCGAGATGATCGAACAAATCCGGGGCGACTTCGACAAGGTGCGGCAGTCCATGGTGCCGGCCTTCGAACAATTCAACGAGACGAGCCAGAACCTGGACCAGACCAACACCGAGTTGAGCCGGGTCGTGCGCGATTTCCAGGATTTTTCCCCCCGCCTGGCTCCCCTGGCCGAACAGACCCGGGCGGTGCTCGAATCGAGCCAGGAGGTGGTCGACTCGATTCGCTCGGAAACCGACCAATTGCCCGGCACGGTCGATCAGTTGCAGGGCAACCTCTCGACTGCCCAGGACGTGCTCGATGGGCTGCGCAGCCATTGGCTGCTGCGGCGCTACATCGATCAGAGCGACGAAAGCCAAACGATTCCGACCGCTGAAGTGGGACGAGGCGACGTGTGGCCATGATCCGACGGCCCTCCGCGGCCCGATCAGTACGAGCACGCCGGGTGCCCGCGGTGCCGTGGGTGCTGATGCTTGTCTGCGCGCTGGCGGGATGCCGGCAAGGGGCCAAGAAGGCCAAGCCCGATGCTCAGCTCATGCGGCTCGCCTCCGATGCCCGCGAGGCTTTCGCCCTGGGCGTCGACGCCACGGCCCTGGCCCGCTATCGCCAGGCGGTGAAGCGAGCTTGGGCCCTCGACGACCCGGTGGAAATTGCCCGCTGCTCGTATAACCTGGCCGCCTGTCTGACCAGCGTGGGCCGGTACGACGAAGCCCGCGGTTGGCTGGCCGAATCCCGGGTCGAGTTGGCCCGCACGGGTCGCAGTTCGGCCGAGGCCTGGCTGCTCGAAGCCAAGGTGGCCCGCCAGCAAGGACGCTGGGCCGAGGCCGAAGCCATTCGCCAGGCGGTGGCCGCCCGGCTCCAGCGAGGCAACCAACCGGGCGACGACTGGCATCTGGGGGGAATTCCCGTGGCGCCGCCCGATGCGCGGTGCGGCGAGGAGTTCGACGTGCCGACGAGCAAATGGTCGGCGGTTTGCGAGAAGCTGCCCCAGCCCGCGGCCGTGGTCGAGCGCGCCGACTGCCGCGACGACAACCGCGAAGCGCGCCGGGCGCTCTGGGTTTTCGAAGCCAATTTGGCTTGCGATCGGGGCGATGTGCCTGGCGCCCAGGCGGCACTGGACCAGGTGCGACGCGCTCACCGGCACGGCGACCAGGCGGAAATGGCCGAGATCGAGCGGGTTTCCGGCCGGATCGCGCTACTCACTTTCCAGCCCGCCGAGGCGGGCCGGGCCTTCGACCGCGAGGCCGAACGTTTTCGACGCGCGGGCCATTATCGGGAAGTGGCCTTCGCGTTCTACGACGCGGGCGAGGCCTACGAATCGGCCGGCATGGCTCCCCTGGCCATCGATCGCTACCTGCGCACGGCCCGCATGCTCTATGCCCGAGATGCCTGGGTCGACGCCCTGTTGGTGATCGAGCTTTGTCTGCCGATGGCCGAGTCGTTGGGCGATGCCGACCTGGGGGGGCGGCTGGGCATCATCTTCCGCGAAGTTTCCACGGCCGCCGAGACCGCCGCCAAGAAATCGTCGCGTCGCGATTCGTCGCGATCGCGCGCCGGCGAGCGGCCGACAGCGGTCGACGGTTCCGCGCCAAACGCGGGACAACCGTCGTTCCGGCCGCTTCCGGAGATGGAGTCGCTGCCGGCTCCGACGGAGCCCCCCGATGGGGCGCCCGAATCCAGACCGGGTTCCCTCCCGGCGCCCACGCCCTGGCAGCTTCCCGGCGCCGAACTTCCCGAAGAACCGGAAACGGGCCTGTTGCCAGACGGGGCCGGCAACGGGCGTGGTTTGGGCCCCGGGGGTGTCGCGGCCCCCGATCGTTGGCGCCAGCGGAGCCGATTGAAGTTTGCGCCGGCGAATCGCTCCCGGGAAGCAATGGCCGCTGGAGAGCCCCTCGGGCCGGCCGAATGGGATTCCCTGACCAGCTCGTCAAGCGATGAGCGGGAAGAACCCCGGATCGTTCCGGACGGGGGCTCGCTGCTTACTCCGGCACCTCCGGAGTACCCAGCGGCGCCCCCCGCTCCGCCGCCTGGACGAGGGCGCGCGGTGGACGAAGGGCCCCTCTTGCGGCATCCGAGCGCGCCATCGGCCCAGCTTCCCAGCCGCGATGCGATTTCGGCGATTCGCGATCGCCTGGGGGAAGTAGCCGGGCAGCCCGCGGCCACGGCGTCGCCGCTACGAGCCCGGCTGGGCCGAGCGCGGCAAGCGGAGCCGCTCCGCCGCTAAGGGCACGCCCTACACCAGCTCGCCAATCACGGGGGCCTGGACCAGGTACTGCGGGCGTCCGGTGGGGTCCGCGATGGTCGTGTGCTGGACGTCGATACCCAGGTTGCGGTACAGAGTGGCAAAGATCTCTTGGAAGTGGACCGGGCGATCTTTGGCGTACTCGCCCAGGCGGTTGGTGGCCCCGATGGCCTGGCCAGTTCGCATGCCGCCACCGGCCAACAGGGCGCAGCTCACTTGGGGCCAGTGGTCGCGGCCGGCCGAGGTGTTGATGCGGGGGGTGCGCCCGAACTCGCCCCAGGCGATGACGGTTACGTCGTCGAGCATGCCGCGCTGGTCCAGGTCCTCGATCAGCGCGCTGAGCCCCTGGTCGAGCTTGGAGCCGTGGTCGCGGACCAGGCCGAAGTTATCGCCATGGCTGTCCCACCGGCCGTAGGTGAGCGTAACCACGCGAACGCCCGCCTCGACCAACCGGCGGGCCAGTAGCAAGTGGTCGTTGACGGTGGGGGCGCCGTCGTATTGGAACTGGTAGGGCTTGCCATCGCCGTAGCGCTCGACGACGCGAGGGTCTTCCAGGCTTAAATCGAGCGCCTCGACCAGCTTGCTCGAGGTAAGAACATCGAGCGCTCGCTCGCCGAAGGCGTCCATCCCGACCATCTTTCCGCTCGCGTCGGCCTCGCGGCGAAAGCGATCGATCGAAGTGAGCAGCGACCGCCGGTCGCGCAGCCGCTCGAGCGAGACGCCGCTGAGCGTCATGTTGGCCATGCCGGGCCCATCCGGCTGAAACGGCCCATAGGCGGCGCCGAGAAAGCCGGGGCCGCCAGGGTGTTTCCATACGCCCACGTTGGCCAGGCCGACGAAGGGGGGAACCGAAAGATCGGTGGGGCCCTGCAACTTGGAGACCGCCGACCCTAGACAGGGGTGCCCCCCAAGTGCCCGCAGTTCGTTGAACCGCCAGCCCGTAAGGCACTGGAAACTGTCGTGCCGGTCCTCGGCGCCGACCACCGAGCGAATCACCGCGCACTTGTCCATCATGGCGGCCAGTCGCGGGAAGACCTCGCAAATCTGAATGCCAGGTACGGCGGTGTCGATCGGCTGGAACTCGCCGCGGATTTCCGAGGGGGCTTCGGTCTTGATCTCCCACATATCTTGATGCGGGGGACCGCCGCCAAGGAAGATGTTGATCACCGCCTTGTGCGAGCCGCGTCCCGGCGCTGCAGGCGAACTGGTCGTGGCCGCCTCGGCCCGGTACAGATCGGCCAGCGAGAGCGCGCCGGCTCCGACGCCGAGCGCTCCGATTCGCAGGAAGCTGCGGCGGTCGATTCCGTCGCAATACCCACCATGGCGCTGGCCGAAAAGCGTCAGCATACTGGCGACCTCCACCGCGGGACCGAAGGTGTTTCGGCGGCACGGTAACTGGCGACGACCGAGAGAGTTGACCCAGGCCCTCGGGTCACGCATCAACCAGGCTTGATAGGTATTGTGATATCCTTCGTTTCGGCCGATTGTCAAGCCGACACTACGGTCGTTGGGGGGTGAGTAGCCTGGTCGCCGGGCGAGTCGGCCGAACGTAGCGAACAGCGAAACCGTACCGGCCCCGGGGACCACGCCCCCCGCGGCGCCGGTTCCCGCGTTACTCGCTCGCTGGTTCGCGGTTGCCCGCCCGATCGCGCTGCGGGGGTCGCCTGGGAATGGCCAGGAAGATGGTGGTGCCGCGGCCGAGTTGCGATTCTGCCCAGACGTGGCCCCCGGTCTCTTCCACGATGCTCTTGGTAAAGTACAGCCCCAGTCCGGTGCCAGGCCGGTCGCGGTGCATCGACGACCGGTGAAACGGCGCAAAGACCCGCTGCAACTCCTCGGGCGGAATTCCCGGCCCGTTGTCGATAAAGGCGAAGACCGCCTCGCGGTCGTTGTCGCTGACCTCGACGCGAATCCGGCCCGGGTCCTGGTGAATGAACTTTGCCGCGTTGGCCAGCACGTTGTAGAAGGCCTCGCGGAGGCGCACCTTATTGCTCCAGACCAAGGGCAGGTGCTCGGGCAAAACCAGCTCGATCGACTTCTGGTGCAGCACCGGCCGAACCCGTTCGACCGCTTCCAACAGGGCCTCGCGGCTCGAGACCGGGTCGATGGCGTCGGGCGAGTGCGGCGCAATCGTGGCCTCGAGCAATTCGTCGATCAGCGAGCTGAGCCGGTACAGCGTTTGCCGGGCCGAATAAACCAGCGCGCGGGCCTCGTCCGGGATCGCTTCGCCGAATTCGTCGAGTACCTCGTCGCAAAAATTCGCGACCGTGGCCAGCGGAGTCTTCAAGTCGTGCGATGTGAGTTGGGCGAAACGGCGCAGCTCGTTGTTGGCCCGCCACAGCAGCGAAAGCGCCGATTGAACTTGTCGCGACGACTCGAGAAAGTACGACTCGAGCGTCAGGCCGATGTCGAGAAAGATGGCCTTCATGACCGACGACGCCCGGGCCAGTTCGTCCGCTAGCGGGTTGTCGGCATCCTGGGCGATGGTCTCCAGGCAGTAGTCGACGTACAGCCGGTAAGCGCCTAGAAAAATCTCGGGATCGATGTTCTCGGTGGCATGGGCCAGCCCCACGCGGCGGCGTCCCGCCATGAACGATTCGTCGAACCGGGCCTGGATCAGCGAAAGAAAATGGTCGCGCTGCTTTAGTTTCAGCCGGGCAACCTGCTCGGGGTTTTGCAGGAAGGCGGCCGTTCGGGGGAACGACATCAGGTGGGCGTAGAACCGCTCGACCCAGGCATCGAGGTCTTTTTGTAACCGCGGTGCCACTTCCCGCACGTAGCGCTCGTCGTTGGGACCCCAGCCCAGGTAGTCGAGCCGTTCGCGTAACGGCTCCCGCGCCTCGAGCTTGCTCGGTTCATGCCTGGGTGATTTGGGACCGTGAGCTGAGTCGGCTGTCATTGCGGGAGATAGCACTTACCGGGGAGTGGGCCGCTCGTCGAAACCGGCACACCGGGGAGCGGGCCTCGCGGCGCGCGGTGAACGACAACGGCCCGAGTTTAGCCGATTTCCCCGGGGGTTGTTGAGCAACGAGAAACTATCCCGGCGGAAAAGGGCGCGCCAGGCAGAAAGCCGGCGCGCTGCCGCGACCCCCCCGGGGCACCACCAACGACGTCCGAGGCCACCCCGACGCGGCCCCTGGGCCAGCCGCGTTGTGCAGTGGCTTTCGCCCGCTGAAAAAAACCACACGGGGGTCGCAAGCCATTGGTTGGCCGGCACCCCCGTGGTGGTTGTCGATCACCCCAGTATTTCCCTCGGCGTCGGGCTATCGGGCTTGGCCCGGCAACCGGCGTGTCCGGGCGATTAGAAGCAGAACCCGGCTCCGAACATGGCCCCGTGCAGAATCAGGCTGCCGTTGGAGTCGACCCGGTTAATTTCGGGATAGTCGTTCAGGTAGAAGGGCACCTGCTCGTCGGCCAACCCGACCCCGGTCAGCCCGACCACGCGGTAGCCGCCGTAGAGGTACCAGCACCGGGTGACCTGGACACTCATGCCCACGTCGATCGACGACAGCAGGCTGAGGTCGGTCTTGGTCGAGCCGATGTCGAACCCGTAGACGCCGCTTCCGGTATACAGGGCCGACCGCTGCTCCATGTAGTTCACCATCAGGCCCACCTTGGGCGAGATGTAGGCAGCCAGGCGGTTGCAGATTTGCCACCGGCCGACGCCGCCGATTTGGGGTCCGATCAGGTTCGAGACCACGCTGACGTCGTAATAGGCTTCGTCGTTGCCGCCGTTGGCACCGAAGTACGAGCCGCCCGCCACGCCGCCGAAGACCAGCGATTCGTCGAACCGCAGCCAGCGGACGCCGGCCAGCCAGCGGAAGGCGAAGCAACCGCAAGGGTTTCCGGCCGGGGCACTAAACACGTTCAATTCCAGGTTGTAGAACGCATCGTTGCGGTAGAGCCGGTGTTCCGGCGAGCCGTCGAAGTAGTAGGCCACCGGCTGGCCGTTGAGCGGCGGCAGGTAGTTCAGGTTGATCGGCGTTACCAGCGTTCCGGTCACGTTCGACGAGTTTTGCAGCGAATCGATCATCCAGAAGCTGACACCCCAGGCGCAGCCGCTGCAAAACTGCTGGCCGAAATTCACTTCGGGACCGACATTCCAGTCACCGACCACGTCTTCGCCGCTTTGGTTCTGGTTGGCCAGGTTGTTGGCATCGGCACTGAAGTAAACTCGGTTGGGCCTGTCCCGCCCCATCACGACCGCGCCGATGCTCCCGAACCAGCCGAGTTGGGGTCGGCAACATGGGACCGCTCCGCAGGGGTCGGCACCGCAGCCCGAGCCGCCCATGCCGTAGCCACCGCCGCCCATGCCATAGCCGCCGGCGCCCATTCCGTAGCCACCGCCCATGCCATAGCCACCGCCCATGCCGTAGCCACCGGCGCCCATGCCGTAGCCGCCTGCGACGCCACCCATGCCGTAACCCGCGCCACCGACTCCGACGCCGATGCCCCCGCCGCCGAAGCCGGCCATGCCGCAACCGCCACCACCACAGCCACCACAGCCGTGACCTCGCAGCGGGCAGCAGCCGTGACCACCCTGTTGACAGGGAGGAGCACCGCAGGCCCCGGTCGGGTCGCCATAGCCCATGTCACCGCAGCAGGCCGCGCCCGGCTCCATCATCGTGGGGTCGGTCCCCGGTCCCACCATTTCCGGACCGGCAACCATGGTCTCGGTCGTCTCTTCGGTTCCCGGGCCTTCCAGCGTCGGCTGCCCACCCAGTGCCGGGTCGGGACCGATCGACGGCTGGGCTGGCGTCGGCGCCGCCCCTTCGTCGGCATAGCTCCAGGCGGGAACGCGGGCCGCCGTTCGCGGAGTGGCCGTGGCGCGAGGCTGCGGGTAGCTCAATTGCGGTTGGGGTGCGTAGGATTGTTGCGGGGCGTATTGAGGCTGAGGGCCATACTGCGGCTGGCCCGCGTACGGCATGCCCCTGATTAGCTGAGCCTGGGGCGCATAACCCGCCGGTGGGCCCGGCTGGCGGTACATCGGCTGCGCCGCCATGCCCGGCTGCGGGGCGTATCCGCGCGCCACCGGCTGCGGTGGGGCGGCGCCAGGGTGGTAGGCCCAGTTGGGCGTTGCCGCGGGTTGCTGCGGCCCGTAAATCCCCTGCTGCTGGACCGGCATGGCCATCCCGGGAGCCATCGCGGCCTGTCCTGGATAGCCCGTGGGCTGTCCGGCGTAGGGGATCTGGGCGACCGGTGTGTACCCAGGCGGAGTTGCGACCGGCTGGTACTGGGGCATCGGCTGGTATTGCGGATACCGCGCACCGGCCCATTGCTGGGCGCCCGCCAGCGGAAGTCCGCCGACACCACCTAGAACCATCAGGACAGTGACTGCAACGCGCATCGCATCCCACTCCTATTGGGAACTCGGTCACCCCAGCGCGTGCTCGACCCAACCACGGACCCGTCCGGCTTGGTCGGCGCAGGGAATTCGCCGCCGTCGAACTGGCGGCGCGCTCCCCGGGGCGAGAACTCCGTTTCGCACACCTGTACCATCGGCGCCGAAATGCCGGGAAACAAGGCAATTCCCGATTGATCCGTCCCCGCGCGGCAGCCCGCCTTGGCAGGCGCCACACACAACTGGTACGACCGGACCACTCACCCGCTCGTGGGGCGCGGCAGGGTTTCCCCAGTCGTGCCGGTCGCGGGCAATCGGCAAGCTGACCGGCCTTGGGCCTGCGTCCAGTGGGGGGGCTTACGACCGCGGCGCCAAGCTTGCGCGACCGCTACCAATTTACAGTTCACAAGAATCTCGCGCCGGCGCGCGGCAACGCCCGGGGGTTAGACGAAAGGGGCCTTGGGGGCGGGGGATGAAGCTGCGCGGCCCCGGCGAGCGCGTGGGGAGGAGTTCGCCAGCCAAGCGCGATTAAGAAGTGGCGGCCACCGATCGGGTCGCCAGATGATCGAGAATCTCGCCGGCCAGCTGCTGGTAGTCGACCGCCCCATGACTGTCGGGGGCGTACTGAAAAATCGACTGGCCAAAGCTGGGGGCCTCGGCCAGGCGGATGTTGCGGCGAATGCGGGTCGAAAAGGTCTTCGCCCCGCTCCAGGCCGTTGCCCGAGTTTGCTGCTGGGTGAAGAACTCGTCGACGTCGCGGGTTACTTCGGCCGCCAGGCGTGTCGAGGCCTCGAACATGCAGATGATGACCCCGCCGACCTTGAGCCGGGCATTTAGTCGGCGCGCCACCAGGTCGATCGTCTGGAGCAACTTGCTCAGTCCGTGCAGGGCCAGGAAGTGTGGCTGCAGGGGAATGAACACCTCGTCCACGGCGGCCAGCGCGTTGAGCGTTAACACGCCCAGCGAGGGGGGGCAGTCGATCAGGCAGAAATCGAACTCGCCGGAATCCTGATCCAACTTGTCGCGCAGGATCAGTTCCCGGCCAACGACCCCGGCCAATTCGACCTCGGCCGCCGCCAGGTCGATATGGCTCCCCACGAGCCAAAGGTTTTCGTCGATCTGGGTTCGGGCCGCGGCCAGGGGCAGGTTTCCGGTCAGCACATCGTAAATCGAGCGGGTCGCCGTTGGTTGCTGCGAGCGCGGCCGCTCGGGGGTTAGCCCCAGGTGCAAGGTGGCGTGGGCCTGGGGGTCGAGGTCGATCAGGCAAACCCGTTGGCCCGTGGCGGCCAGCGCGGCGCTGGTATTGACCGAGGTGGTGGTCTTTCCCACGCCCCCTTTTTGATTGAGCACGGCGATCTTGCGCATTGGAACTCCTTTTCCCGGCGAGCCGCGGCCTCGCTCGGCCCCGCGGACCGGCCCCAGGCGTGGCCTGCCCCGGGGGCCCCGGGCTGCGGGAAGTATAAGGCAGTCGGCGGTTAGTTACCTAGACCGACCCGGGGGCCGATTGATCTGCCGCCACGCGCCAAGTCAGAATACGCCCAGCCCAACCCCGGCGATTCGCCACGGGACCACCCCGGGGCAGGTTGCTGAAGCGGGTAGGGCGTAGCGCCGAAAACACCAGAGCGACATCATGCGGGTCATCGTGGAAGACAATGTGGACTCGGTCGGGCGCCGCGCGGCCGGGTTCGCCGCCGCGCTCGTCCGGCGCAAGCCCGATTGCGTGCTGGGGCTGGCCACGGGCGGCACCGTGCTGGGCATGTACGCCGAACTGATCCGGCTGCACCGCGACGAGGGACTCGACTTTTCCCGCGTCACCACCTTCAATCTCGACGAGTACGTGGGGTTGCCGCCGACCCACCCGCAAAGCTACCGCTACTTCATGCAGACGAACTTTTTCGACCAGATCGACGTCGACATTCGCCGCACCCACGTGCCCGACGGCCGGGCGCTGGATTTCGAAGCCTATTGCCAACAGTTCGAGCGAGCCATTCAGGACGCGGGGGGCATCGACCTACAGGTGTTGGGAATCGGGGGGGACGGGCATATCGCCTTTAACGAGCCGGGCTCGTCGCTGGGTAGCCGTACCCGGCTCAAAACGCTGACCGAGGAAACCCGCCGAGACAATGCCCGGTTCTTTCGCAATCTGGAAGAGGTCCCTCGCCTGGCGGTGACGATGGGCGTGGGGACCATCCTGGAATCGCGACAGTGCTTGCTTCTGGCCTGCGGGCCGGCCAAGGCCCGCGCGATTCGCGACACTGTCGAAGGCCCCGTCACGGCCCAGGTAACGGCCTCGGCCCTGCAGTTGCATCGCGACGTGATCGCGATTCTGGACCCCGAAGCTGCCCGACTGCTCGAGCGGCGCGACTACTACCGCGAAGTGGAGCGGGCCCAGTCGCTGCTGCAAGCGGGCCAGGGTTCCGCGGCGGGGCGCCGTTGATGGCCGCTGGGCTCAAGCGCGACGATGCGGCGGTGAAAGGACTCGGGCGATCGTGATTTCCTCGCCTCGCATTTCCTTCGAGCGCACCCCGTTCACGCTGCTCTTGGCCGCCACGGTGGTGGCCTTGGAAGTGGTTTGTCAGCTGGAGCCGTCGCGCCGAGACTACTATTACAACGATGTACGGCTGGGCATCTTCTGGCCCATTTGGCTGGGAGAAATCTGGCGGCCGTTCACCACCACGCTGCTGCACGCCAATCTGCTCCACGCGGCCTTCAACACCTACTGGCTCCTGGTTTTCGGCACCGCCATCGAAGATCGCTGGGGTCCCTGGCGTACGGCCCCCCTGGTGGTGCTGTTGGCCATGGTTTCTTCGCTCGATCAGTATGTGCTGGCCGATTACTGGCAGGCCGACTACCAGCGCCAGGGTGGGCTGGTCGGCCTTTCGGGGGTGGTCTACGGGCTGTTTGGCCTGGTCTGGGCCGGGCGGCGGAAAGTGCCGGGCTGGAGCGAGGTCTGCCCGCGCGACACCGTGCGGCTGATGATCGGCTGGCTCATCTTCTGCCAGGTGGCAACCTGGCTCGAAATTATGCCCATCGCCAATGCGGCCCATTTCGGCGGCCTGGTGCAAGGTGGGCTGATCGGCCTGGCCGCGTTCGCGCCGCGCCACCGGCGATGGTGGCTGGCGCTGGCCGTGCTGGTGGCCGTGGCCGTCCTGGCCACCTTGATTGCCGCGCCCGGCCACGCCGGTTACGAGGCCTCGCGCGTTTATCGCGCCAGCCGGGCGGCGGGCGAGCCGTAGCTCGCGCCGCGGTCATCGGGCGGCGTTAACGAAGCACCGTGGTCGGGCGTCGCGGGGGGGCGTCGAACAGCACGGGCTCGCGGAGCGGCCGCGCGGGCTCCACCGGAGGCAACTGCCGCAGTCGGGGCAAGGTCGTCACTGGCCGGCGAACGCGATCGTATTGCGGCGCCGTGGCCGTGTGCACCGCTGCCTCGGGCGCGGCCCGGCTCCACTCCACGATGACCTGGCGGTGAGGGGTCTGCCTGGTCGAGGGTAGCTGGACCGGCGCGGCACTCGGTGCTGAAAAACCTGGGGCTGCGGAACCCGGGAGCGGGGGCGCTGCCGGGGCCGCGGACGAAACGGGCCTTGCCGCCCCGGGCGATGCCGCTGGCAGCGAGGCAATCGCGCCGGGTGCCGGGCCCGACGTGATCGGAATCAACTGGGCTTGGCCGGTTGCCGAGGGCAATTCGGCGGTGGGCGGCGTGGTCAGCGGCGGATTCTCAAACGGCGCCGCGTGCTGGGCCCCCGCCGGCACGCCCACCCGCGCGTCGGCGGGTGGCTGGTCTTGCCGGCTCGAGCGCCAAGGTGGCCGCAAACGGCCCAATTGCTCGGCCAGAAAGCCTTGACGTTGCCCGCGATAAATCAGGTTCGGTTCCGGCCGCGGCCGGCGATCGAGCCCGGCCAACTGGGTCGGCGCGGGCGTGGGGCTGCTGGCAGGCGGCAATGGAGGGCTTCCCTGCCGCACCCAACCCAACCAGGAATCTTGCAGGGCCGCCAGGCTCGGGTACCCATAGTACGTGCGGGTTACCGGCACCCAATGGCCCGATTTCAGCCCCTCGCTAATGAAGGCGATGTACTTCTCGCGGCCCCCCTGTTCGATCAGGTACCGGGCCAGCGAAAACCCTTGGGCATACAGCGGCAGGATGTCGGGCGGGTAATCCTTCATGGCAAACATCTGGCTGAAGGGAATGCCCCGGCCGGTCTGCAGAAAGTCGATCAGCATGCGCTCTTGCTTGGCCCGCTCGCTTTCATGTTCGACCGTGGTGCAGGCTCCCTCGTCGGCCCAGCGGGGCAGCGGTTGACGAAAGTGGCTGGCGAAAATCGTATGGGTTACCTCGTGCGGCAGCACCGAATCCAGGATGCGCTCGCGCGAGCCCTGGATTTCCATGTCCCAGTCGAAGACCTCGCCTTGATGAAAGACGAAGCTGGTGGCGCCGCCCGCTCCGAGGTGCTCGCCCTCGGAGACGCGAATCGGACAGGGCCGGGCCCAGTTGGGCAGCGTCTGGCCGAGCCAAAGCAGCGCCAGGCTCTGGCGCAGCGATTCGGCTGTGTCACCCACTTCGGCGGCCAGGGCCTGGGTGGGGGCCTTGACCACGAAGTTGGCCGTGCGGTGGCTGGCCCCTAGCAGGGCCAACGCCGAGGAAACCACCACGATCCGCAGTGCTCGAGCGTCCATGCTCTAAACCCATTCCTTGCTGTCGAAGAGCTCGGCCAAGCGGCCGCCCACCTCCTTGTGGACACGGCACCGATCTTGGCCCTCGCGGCGTACGCAATCGCCGCGCCAGTCGCTCGGTTTCTTGGGCTGCTTGACCTCTCAGAAGAGCGCAACTCTCG
The DNA here is from genome assembly GCA_964399535.1 of uncultured Pirellulales bacterium. Classification (GTDB taxonomy): domain Bacteria; phylum Planctomycetota; class Planctomycetia; order Pirellulales; family CAYNRE01; genus CAYNRE01. The sequence goes on from CAYNRE010000027.1 coordinate 273,503, forward strand.
CAGGCAAACGCTCGAACGATTTGCCGGACGAGCGCACCGCGCAGGGCGCCGCCCCGCGAGGTTTTTGTAAAGTTTGCCAAGCGTATCGACCGAGGGCGGAAACACCTAGACCGGTTTGACCCGCCGGCGCATGCAGCGCTGGCGCCAGCAAGGCCGACGTCGGCAAGCGAGCTCAGAGGGCGCAAGCCCTGGCGGCACAAGAACCGGGTTCGCTCGATCAGCCGTTTGCTAGCAGCGCCAGCACCGGCTCGTTCGCCGGCGGAAAGCGGTACTGTGGCAACTCGCCCAGGTTCACCCAGCGAAACGGTGCCCGGGCAGCGTACACTTCGTCGTCGGCCAACTCGCAGACCAGAAAGGTGAGTCGTAGGGTTCCGTGGTCGTACTCGTGGTCGACCACCGCCAATCGGCGCCCGGCATGGACCCGCAGGCCCGTTTCCTCCCAGCACTCCCGCTCGGCCGCGGCCTGCCACGATTCGTCGGGCAATAGTTTGCCGCCGGGGAATTCCCAATAGCCCCCCAGCACGGAGTGCTCGGGCCGCTGGCCAATGAGCACCTCGCCCCGGCGGACGACGACGGCGATCGCGATCGACTGTAGTTCGCTCAAGCGGGGGGCCTCGACCGCGGTGTGGCGCGCGGGGCTTAGCTGCCGTTGGGTCGGTAGCCTTCGACCAGCCGCCCCGGCGAACCCATGATGTTGTAGCCGGCGTCGACGTGCAGGATTTCGCCCGTGATGCCCTCGGACATGGGCGAAAGCAAAAACCCGCCCGAGCGCCCCACTTCCTCGTGGGTAATGTTTCGGCCGAGCGGCGCCATTTTCTCGTACAGCGTGAGCATGTCGTCGACCCCGGCCCCGCGCCCGGCCAAGGTGCGCAGCGGCCCCGCGCTGACGGCGTTGACGCGAATGTTTTTCGGCCCGAGCTCATAGGCCAGGTACTTGACGATCGAGTCGAGGGCCGCCTTGCAAACGCCCATCAGGTTGTAACCCGGTACGCAGCGTTCTCCGCCGAAATAGGTCATGGTCAACACGCTCGAGCCCGGGGCCAAAATATCGACCGCGGCGCCCGTAACCGCCAGGAAACTGTAGGCGCTGATCTCCATGGCCAACTTGAAGCCTGCCCGGCTGGCCCGATAGGTGTCGCACTTCAAATCTTCCAGCGGCGCGAACGCGATCGAATGCAGCAGGAAGTCGATCGTGCCAAAAGTTTCCTTGGCCTTGGCCATCACGGCCGCGATGTCTTCATCGCGGTTCACGTCGAGCGGCATCAGGAACTTGGCCCCCGGCTGCGGGTCGGTAAGCAGCGCCACCCGGCGGCGATTGCGCTGCCGTTCGTCGTCGGGCCGGTCGGGCAGGTGGGTAAAGCCGCACTGGCCACCTTCGTTCAGTATGAATTGGGCGATCGCCCAGGCGATCGAGTGCTCGTTCGCTACGCCCAGGATCAACCCTCGCTTGCCTTCAAACAAACCCATTTCCGGCTCTCCCTCACGCCAATCAATAAGGAACTCGCACCAGGGGGGGCCGCCGATCGGCTCGCGGGGCCGACCAACGCTCCCCCGGCGGCGCCGCAACATAGCCTGTGGCCGCCCGCCCCTCAACGCTCATGCACCCTCGCCGAGCCCTGCGCGGCTCGAACGGAATTCGCACCCGGTCGATTCCTCTCCAGCGCCGGCCGGCGGGCATTGTTACTTCGGTTCCATTCGTCTCGGTTACTCGACGACGCCGCGACCGGTCCAGAATTCGCCCCCCCAAGGACTCACGTTGGGCGCGACCCTTGCCCTTTCAGCCCAACTTGGTTGCAGTGATCGCAATGACGACATAGAAAACAGTGTGTAGTCAGGGTGATTTATCTAGCTGTGTCGGAATTGCGTCAATGGACATTCGTATTGCGGCCATGATTCCTCCCGCGCTGTGGAACCAGCCGCTTTGGGCCCGGCTGTTGGCCGAACTGTTGGAAGTTGGGTCGCTGGTACCCGGTCGGCCCGACGACAGCCTGGCTGCCCTGGCGGTGGGGCTGCTCGCAGAGCGGTTGGGGGCACCGATCGGGCTGCTGGCGCGGAGGGCCGACGGCGCGATTGTGGTAGCGGCGGCCGGAGCGGCGAGCGCTTGGCCCCTGGAGCTGGCCAGCGAGGCGCTTGACCAAGCCGGCGTGGTTCGCAGCCAATGCTGGCTTGCCGCGCCGGTTTCTTGCCCGCAGTTTCCGGCCGCGGTGCTTTGCGTCGAAGGGCCCTCGGAAGTTCGCGCTCGCGGTTGGGAAGAGGCCTGGCCGGTTGTAGCCCGGGTCCTGGCGGAAGCCCTCTGCCGTGGCAACCAGGCGGCCGAAAACCGCCGCCGGGCTACGCAACTCGCCGAAGTCTTGGAGTTGGCCCGCGTGTGGTCCGCGCGCCGCGAAATGCGGGCCCTCTTGCACGACATTGCCGCCGAGGCGGCCCGGCTGCTGACCGCCGATCGGGCAACCATCTTCTTCTGGGACCGCGCCACCCGCACCCTGGTCGGCCGACCGGCGCTGGGCGTTGCCGGTGAAGAGCTGCGGATCCCCGACGACACGGGCGTGGTGGGGCGAGTGGTGCGCACCGGCAAACCCGAGCGAGTCGAGTTGGGGCACGCCGCCGACCAGGTCGATCCGCAGGTCGATCGCGAGCAGGGCTACCAGACTCGCACCTTGCTCTGCGTTCCGCTGCTGGGTGCCGACGGCCGGCCGCAGGGCGCGTTCCAGGTGCTTAACAAGCATCAGGGGAACTTTCACTCCGACGACGAAGTGCTACTGACCGAGTTGGCCCGGCACGCCGCGGTGGCCCTGGAAAACACTGGCGAGCGCGAGCAATTGCTGCGGCAGCGGACCCAACTGGTCGACCAGGCCGCCGAGCGGGTGCAATTGGTGGGAAGTAGCCCGGCGATTGAAGCCCTGCGATCGACCATTGGCCGCGTCGCGCAAACCGACCTGGCGGTGTTGGTGCTGGGCGAAAACGGCACCGGCAAGGAGGTGGTGAGCCGGGCCATTCACTACCAAAGCCCGCGCCGTGAGCACCCGCTGGTGGCCGTGAACTGCGCCGCGATCAGCGAGACGCTGCTGGAGAGCGAGCTGTTTGGCCATGAGAAGGGGGCCTTCACCGATGCCCACGAGGCCCGGGCCGGCAAGTTCGAGGCCGCGGCCGGCGGTACGCTGTTCCTCGACGAAATCGGCGACCTGAGCGCCGCCGGCCAGGCGAAACTGCTCCGCGCGCTGGAGGAAAAAATGGTGGTCCGGGTCGGAGGGTCGCGGCCCATTCACTGCGACGTACGAGTGATTGCCGCCACCAATCAACCGCTGGCCGAACTGGTGCGGCAACGCAAGTTTCGGCAGGACCTGTTCTATCGTCTTTCGGTTGTGACACTCGACCTGCCCCCGCTGCGCGAGCGCCCCGAAGACGTGGCCGAGTTGGCCCGATTCTTTCTCGAGGAGTTCAGCCGGCGTGCCCGCCGTTCCACGCTCACCTTGACCGCCGCCGCCCGGTCCCGCCTGGCAGCGCACTCCTGGCCGGGCAATGTTCGCGAGCTGCGCAACCTGATCGAACGGCTGGCCTACTTGCTGCCGGGCGACGTGATCGACGCGGGCGACCTGGTCTTTGCCACCGCGAGCAGCGTTTCTCCGTACGGCGACGGGGCTAGCGACGCGGAGGGGCTGCTGGTCGAGTTGCCGCTGGCCGAAGCCACGGACCAGTTTCAAATTCAGCACATTCGGCGCGCCATTCGCCAGGCCGGCGGCAGCATGACCACGGCTGCCCAGCGTTTGGGGCTGCACCGCTCGAACCTGTACCGCAAGATGCGGCAGTTGGGCATGCCCACCGATTCGCTCTAGCGGACCGGATCACCGCCCACCAACCCGCTGGATTCTGGTCCGCTGCGCGTGGCGTAAGCTATGTGCTGGCCATGGGGTTCGAGCTTTCAGCCAATCGAGATCGTTTGGAACAGCCGGGCCGCCGGGCGGAGGGCCCCGCCTCTTGCCCCCTGGCCGGTTTTCGTTACCATGGCGGCTGGTTTGGGGTGCTGGGCCGGCAGTTTGCGCGAGCGCTTCTGGGGCAACCCGGCAGGCTCGATCAGACGGCGGCCTGCCGGCGACGCAGCTTCCGACGGGAGCCGGTCGGTACGAGCCAATCGGACCCACCCGAAACCTCGATCGCCTCCTTAGCTCAATCGGTTAGAGCATCTGACTCTTAATCAGAGGGTTCTGGGTTCGAGTCCCAGGGGGGGCACTAAGACGAAGGGCACCGCCTGGCACGGTGCGGAAAACCCCTGAAAACCAGGGGTTTTTTTATGCGATCTCCTATCGGGTGTCGAGGGGCAGTCGGACGCGGCCGTTCGTTTCCGTCCCGTCTCAGGCCCAGGGGGCCAGCCCTGCTCGAGGTTGGGCCAACGATTTGCCGGCTCGGCTGGCCCAATCGTCTCTCACGGCGACCAAGCCGGGTACGCGGCGGAATCGCATCCCAGCCCGCCCTCAGGAAGGCGCAGACGGCGCTCAGCGGGACCGATCGCCGAGCCGGTGTCGGCGCCACGAGGCTTCGGATTCCGCGCCGAATTCCCTGGACGCTCACCCCTCCGCAGGCCTAGCCTGATGGAGGTTGCCTTAGGGCCATCGCCCCTTGTCCATTCCGGCTGTCGCCAGGTCTTGGATTTCGCGGTTTCGAAAGTCCAACCAGGAGGGCCTCTCATGTCGCCGTACTGCCACCGTGCCCGACTCGCCGTGATCGTGGCGGCTTTTGTCTTCGCGTTGCCACCGCGGTCGGCGTCTGCGCTCTGGATTGTGATCGAGGTTAAGCAGATCAAAACGGGCTCCTGGTCGCTGTTTGGATCGTCGTTCAATCATTATCGGAGCCAGCTCTGCTTTACTACAGGACTGGGAGACCTGCCGACCGAGTACCAGAACTCAGGGATCACCTTCGATGACAGCAAGCAGGGTGTGGATGATGTCTGCTTGACCGACCTGCGGTTGTTCCCGGGGCCAGGAGCCTTGGCCGAGCTGGGGGGCGACCCGATGATCTTCGATGATACGATGTTTCCCGCACCGCCGGGCTTCGCCTTCGACACCCTGGGCGGGACCGAATTCAATATCCATTTCGAAACGCCGCTGCCCACGCTCGACGGGCCGCCGATGGTCGACCTCCCCGGAGTCTTCGTGTCGTCACGGCTACCGGTGGGGGACCCCAACCTGGTTCTCGGTGAGGCCCGCTTGATCGGCGGCCACACCTTTCCCGTCAAGGTGACCGCCGTGCCCGAACCGGGGACCACAGGGCAGTTGATCACTGCCCTGGCCCTCCTGGGGAGCACGGCGGCCTACCACCGCCGGCGCCGCCGGGCACGGCCTGCGTAGCCAAGCGGGCGCGGATCGCCCGAGCACCCGGCGGCTCGGAGTTGGCCGAGCCGACTCGCGCGCGATGAGCGAGTGACCAGCGACAAATTCCTATACCAGCGGCTCTGAAGGTAGCGGTACTTCACTGTGCGGCGCGGTTCGTCCAAATTGCCGGGGGCAATCGGGCGAGGGGCCATGCCAGGGGCGGCGATTCGGCAAGCCCGTCTCGGCCAGTGCGTTGCCGAAGCGAAATCTTGGGCAAGCCTGCGCGCGATGGGGCCTGCCCCTGGCAGGTGCGAAGTTCGGGGCGAATTAGCGCGCGAAAGCGCTAGCCAGCCGGCGCGTGCTGGCAATGGGGATGTTTATCGCTCGCCGGGCCGACGGCGTCTGCGACGGGCATGGCCAAGGCCGCCCAGCGCGAGCCCCAGCCCCAGCCAAATCACCAGCGTGGCCGGTTCGGGCACGGCGGCCGGAGGCGGCGTGTAGAGCAGGTTCAGGTTGCTCCCCATCTGGGCTACCGAAAACGTGCCCGTGTAGGGGTTCGTGAAGCCCGAGAGGTCCAAGAGGAACGCCGCCGGGTCGAAGCCCACGATACCGCCCACGGCGCTGGCAAAG
>CAYNRE010000028.1:0-249408 GCA_964399535.1 uncultured Pirellulales bacterium
TACCAGCCGAGATGCTTGCGGAACTCGAGCGCCGCGCCGACGAGGTCCGGTTCATAGGACTGCACCATGCGAGCGTGGTCGAGCGCGATCCGGAAGCGCTCCTCGACGCCAGGCGTCGCCGGCATGGGCTCGCCGTCGAGCAGCGCCCGAGCCTGCTTGAAGATCCACGGCTGGCCGAATGAACCGCGCGCGATCATCACACCGTCGCAGTTCGTCTCGCGGCGCATCCGCAGCGCGTCCTCGGCCGTCTTGATGTCGCCGTTGCCGATCACCGGGATCTCGAGCGCCTGCTTCATCGCCGCGATCTCGTCCCAGTGGGCGTGGCCCGTGTACATCTGCGTGCGGGTGCGCGGGTGGAGTGCGATGGCCTTCACGCCCGCGTCCTGGCAGCGCAGACCGATGGTGACGGGGTCACGCATCTCCTCGCTCCACCCGCTGCGGACCTTGCAGGTGACGGGGAGGTGCGTGCCGCTGATCACGGCGCGGATGATCTCCTGCACGAGCCCGAGGTCCTTGAGGCACCCGGAGCCGCCGTTGCGACGGACCACCTTCTTCACCGGGCAACCGAAGTTGATATCGATGACGTGAAAGCCCGCTTGAACCAGTTCGATCGCGGCGGGGGCGAAATCTTCGGGCTGGGCGCCCATGAGCTGGCCGCCGACCGGGAATTCCTCCTCGCTTACGCGTACCAACCGCCGGTTGCGCTTGCTCAGCCGGAGCACAATTTGGTCGAGCAACACCTCGCAAAGCGTGTAGGGCGCGCCCAGCCGCCGGGCAACAACCCGCATCGCCCAGTCGCTGTAGCCCGAGAGGGCAGCCTGAACCACGGGGAAACCGATTTCGACGTTTCCGATGCTAAGCGGCTTCCAGGGCACTTCGGCGGAGGTGAAATGGCTCATAGCTGGCATTCTCAGGAGCGGCCGGCCGGCCGGTCAACCCGGGGGGAAGACCGCAAGGGCGCCTCCCCTCGGCGCGGCCCACGGCAGACTGCTGGCCAGGGCCGAACCGGCCGGCTAAGCTAGCTCGGTCGCTGCCCCGCCGATACAGGGTTAGGGCCCAAAAAAGTCGGCTACCCGGCAGCATTTTCTCGGTTGTGAGATGCCCGCAAATGGTAGCCGACCTGGCGACCCAACACGTTCCGGTGACGTCGCTTTTTCCTCAGCCCAGCTCCGCGGCCGAGTGGCAACGCTACCGCCTGAGCGACGAGCAACTAGCCCAGTTTCACGAACAGGGCTATGTCGCCGGCATCCGATTGCTCGACGAGAAGCAACTGGCCCAGCTTCGCCAGGAACTCACCCGGCTGGTCAACCCCGACCCGGCTAGCCGAGCGCTGTTCTACGAATTTCACTCGAACGAATCGACCGACCCGAGCCGGGTATTGTTTCACGCCCTGGGGGGTTGGCGCATCGCCCCGGGATTTCACGATCTGCTTTGGAACCCCGCGATGCTGGTGCCGGCCTCTCAGCTCTTGGGGGGATCGGTTCGGTTCTGGCACGACCAACTCTTTTGTAAACCGGCTCGGCACGGCGGAGTGGTCGCCTGGCACCAAGACTACAGCTACTGGACGCGGACCCAGCCCATGGCCCACCTCACCTGTTGGGTAGGGTTGGACGACGCCACGGCCGACAACGGCTGCCTGCAATACATACCGGGCAGTCACCAGTGGAACTTGCTTCCCATTACCGGGCTGGCCGGCGATATGGACGCCATTGCCGAGGTGCTTACGGCCCAGCAGCTTCAGCAATTCCACCACCCCGTGGCTATCGAGTTGCGGGCGGGTGAGTGTGCTTTCCACCACCCGCTGTTGGTTCATGGTTCTCGGGAAAACCGCACGGCGGGCCCGCGCCGAGCGGCGGTGGTCAACCTGATGCGCGACGGGGTGTGTTCGGTCACCGACGAGCCGCTGCTAGCGGGAGTTCCCCCGGTCGCCAACGGAATGCCCGTGGCGGGGCAGTTCTTCCCGCTGCTGTTCGACCCGGCGAGCCTGGGTTGAAGCGCCGCTCTGACCGGGCCCTTGTGATTGGGCCCGTGTGATTGGGCCCGTGTAATTGGGCCCCGCGCTGCTCGTCTCGGCTTTCGACCCGCGCGGCCGAGCGCCTTGCCCCGTTCCAGGCCAGGCGCCGCCCACGGCGGAGGCGGCCATGGGTCTCAACCCCGGTGGCTGGCCCCGCAATCATGCCCTGGGCTGAATCGATGGGAAGGTGGCTGCGGCGAAGCTCCCGGGTCGCTACAATTCGGGCAGCGGGGGCCTTTTCCGGTCAGTAATTGGTTTCGACCCAAGTCGGGGAGGTTTAGCCATGCGCACGCTAGCTGGCAAACGTGTCGTGGTGACCGGGGCGGCCCAGGGAATCGGGCGGGCCATTGCCCTGCGCATGGCGCAGGCCGGGGCCGACCTGGTGCTGACCGATTGGAACGAGGCCGCGTTGCCGGCCGCGCAAGCCGAGGTGCAAGCACTGGGGCGGGTAGCTTGGACCTATCGGCTCGACGTGACCGACCGCGCCGGCATTGCCCAGGTGCGCCGCGCCATCGCCGACGAGGTGGGCCCGATCGACGTGCTGGTCAACAACGCGGGCACCGTATTCGGCGGGGCCTTCCTGGATGTGCCGCTGGAAAAACACTGGCAGACCTACCAGATCAATACGCTGGGGCTGGTTGCGGTCACTCACGTGTTCCTGCCCGACCTGATTGCCCGGCCCGAGGCACACCTGGTTAATATCGCTAGCGCCAGCGCGTATGTGGGCCTGCCGTTTGGCACCACCTATGCCTCGAGCAAGTGGGCCGCAATGGGCTTTTCCGAGGGGCTCCGGCTCGAACTGGCTGAGCTGGGCCAGGGGCACGTCAAGGTTACCACGGTGAACCCGGCCTACGTGGCCACGGGCCTGTTCGAGGGCGCCAAAGCGCCGCGGCTGACCCAGTTCCTGACGCCCGAGCGGCTGGCCGAACAGGTGGTTCAAGGTGTGCTGGCCGATCAGCCCCTGGTGCTGGCGCCCAAGTCGGTGGTTCGCATCTCGCCATTCTTGCGCGGCGTTTTGCCGGTTCGCTGGTTCGACGCGGTGGGCCGCTGGTTCGGCATCACCACCTCGATGCAGCACTGGCGTGGTCACGTGGCTCCGGCGCAGGCCCCGCGGCCCAGCGCCGCGCCTTCGCCAGCCGCGCGCCCAGGCGGTGCCGCGGCGCCCGCCGAGGAAGAGGCTTCCTCGGCCCTATAGCGCGACCAGCCGGCCATCGTCGAGGCGGCTGGCGCGACTAAGTCGCCCCGCCAGGGCCATGCTGTGGGTCACCACCACCAACACGGTCTGCTGCCCGGCGGCCAGTTCGAGCAGCAGGTTTGCCACCCCCTCGGCCGTGGTTTGATCGAGGTTTCCCGTGGGCTCGTCGGCCAACAACAGCGCGGGCTCGAGCAATAGGGCCCGGGCAATGGCGGCCCGCTGGCGTTCCCCCCCCGAGAGTTCGGCGGGCCGATGCTCGAGCCGCTGGGCCAAACCGACCCGCTCCAGCAGCCCGCGGGCACGGTCCAGGTGCGCGGGGGTGGCGCGGCCGCCGGCCACGGCGGGTATCAACACGTTCTCCAACACGCTGCACTGCGGCAGCAGGTGATGATCCTGAAAAACGAAGCCGATCCGGTGGTTGCGAAACGCGGCCAGTTCCCTCTCGGCCAACTGAAACGGATCGACTCCGTCTAGCTCCACCCGGCCGCTGCTGGGCGACTCGAGCGTACCCAGTACGTGAAGCAGCGTACTTTTGCCGGAGCCGCTCGGCCCGACCACGGCCAGGCTTTCGCCCGAACGCAATCCGAGCGAAACCCCGCGCAGCACCACGAGTGGTTCGCCGCGCGTGGGATATTCCTTGGTGACCTGCTGAACCCGCAGTTCGGCCATGGTGCCCTCGTGTCCTGGTGCCCGACTCCTCGCTGCCGCGCGTGCCGGCTGCTAGGCCCCGGCGGCCCGCAGGCGGGCCAGAAACGCTTCCGGAATGGCCACCGACACGGGGGGCCGGCCCGACTCGATGCGGCAGCAAACCGCGGTGGTCGCCCCGGCGGCCACGTGCCGCCCGTCGTGGGAAAATGAGAATTCGTACGTCACGCTCTTCTCGCCGACCCGGGTAACCGCCAGCTCGATCTCGAGCACATCCTCGAAACGCACCGGGCCATGATAATCGCAGCGCACCGAAACGCGCGGCCAGCTCCAGGCGCGCTCGCCGTCGCCCCCCACCACGCTCAGTCCCTGGGCGCGCAGGAATTCGTGCTCCACCTCTTCCATGTAGCGGAAAAACGCCGTGAAGTGAGCAATGCCGGCCGCGTCGGTGTCGGCCCATTGAATGCGCCGCTGGGTGTGGTAGCTCGCGCTCATGGTCGAAGTACTCGCTGGTACAGGGCCCGGGTCTGCCGCGCCATGTGTTCGGCAGTGTATCGCGCCCAGATGGCTTGCCGCCCCTGTTGGCCCAATTGTTCCGCGCGGGCGGGGTCGCACAAGAGTTCAACCAGCGATTGGTCCAGCGCTTGCGGTTGGTCGGCCGGATAAGTCAGCCCGCCACGCGTGTCGGCCACGATCTCGGGAAATGCCCCATGGTGGGGCAGCACCATCGGCACGCCCGAGGCCAATGCCTCGAGAATCGAGATGCCTTTGCTTTCCCGGTACACGGTCGGTACGCACATCAGGTACAGCCTCTCAAAAAAGCGCAGCTTCTGGTCGTGCGAGAGTTCCCCATGGTAGCGATAGCGGTCGCTCAGGCCCCGCTCGGCGATGCGCCGCTGGAGTTCTTCCAGGTAGGGGCGATCGGCTTCCCCCAGGTAGCCGGCCACTTCAAGCCGAAACGGGGGCAAGTCGCTTCGCTCGGCCAGCCGCAAAAACGATTCGACCAGCAGGTGCAAACCCTTTTCCGGACAGATGCGCGCCAGGTAGCCGATGCTGCGCGGCGGGCCGGCCGCCTCCGCGCGGCGCAGGCCGTAGCCCGCCAGATTCAAGCCGTGGGGAATCACTTCGATCCGCTCGCGCGGTACCGCCAGGTACCCCGCCATCAGGTCGGCGTAGTAGCCGTTCAGCGCTACCCAGCCGGCCAGCTTGCCGGCGTGCTGGCGAAGCAGCTCGCGGCACTGCCCATACCAGGGCTCGGGCAGCTTCTCGAGAAAAATATCTTCGCCCGACAAGGTTCCCAGCACCGGAACGCCCAGCCGCCGAGTGATGGGGCCAGCCCAGGCCGAGAGCATGGCATTGGAAAGGTGAACCACCTCGGGCCGGGCTTCGTGCTCGAGCCAGTCGAGGAGTTTCTCCAGCTCCTTGCGCTGGTGGCCGTGTTCGCCGGCCAGCATCGACACGGTGAGCGGGCCCAGGTCTTCCGCCCGGGTGCTGCCGGCCCGCGAGGCCAACCACGACACCAACCGGGGTTGATCGAGCAGCCGGTCGAGAAACCAGGGCGTGTGGCGAAACAGGGCCAACTGCTGTTGCAGGTAAACGTTGATTCCACCGAAGAACAGCCGCGACTGGCTCACGTTGAGCTCGTCGGTACGAAGCGGCGTGTAGGTCGGCACCAGCAACACCTCGTCTCCCCCGGCCAAGAGGGCCGTGGCCAGGGTGTTGTCGTGCAAACAGCTTCCGCAGACCATGCCCCCGGCGCCGGCAGCCAGGTACACGATCTTCAGCCGCCGCGCAGCCCCGGCCGGCGCGGGCACCGCAGCCGGGGAGCGCGAATGCGGGACGGACGAGGTCATACGGGTGCCACGATTTCGACCAATTCCACGCTCGGATACCCGTCGGCCCGGATCAGCGCGGTGCGGCCGTAGGTTATTCGCGGCTGCTCCAGGCCAAACCACGAGCAAAGGAGCGGCCCGGGCGTTACGCGAAAAAGTTGCTGCAGCTGAATGCTGCGGAGCACGTCGTTGCGAATCAGGATGTGGCCCAGCGGCGAGGCCTCGCGCTGGACCTCGGCCCGAACTTGGGGAGCCAGCGACTCGGTATAAAGCCGCATAATTCCAAACTGCACGACCTGTCCGTCGCTGCGCCGCAGCAGCAGAATTTCTCGCGCATACGAGCCGGGGGAATTGCGGCGGGCCAATACCTGGACATCGACCGGCGACTGATGAAAGGCCTCGACCGTAACGGTCATGTGGTGCTGATGGGCCAGAAGCTGTTGGTAGGCCAGCGGCAATTCATCGGCGTTCACCGGTTCGAAACGGCCTAGCTCGGCGGGTTCCGGATGAAACAGGCCGATCAGCTTCTGGAGGGGATCGGACAAAGGAGCGGAAGTCGCCAAGGTGGGGGGCCTCCCGAGCGACCGCCGCCTTGCGCCGGCCGCGTTACGCGGTCTGTTCGGCTTCGGCCGTGGCGCTGCGACCCGGCCGGTCCAATACCATATCGATCAGGTAATAGAATAGCCGTCGCAAGGGCTCTGGCTCAATGGAGCGCGCCACCTCGAGCGCCGCCGCGGCGTGGCGGTCGACGAACTGCCGAGCCCGCGCAAACACTTCGGCGGCCTGGTAGAACTCGCGCACTCGGGCCATGAGCACCGCGGCCGAAAGCGATTGCGAAACCAGGGCCTCGAGTTCGGCGCGGCGGGCCGGGGTATGCCCCGCCAGGGCGAGCGCCCAAAGCACGGTGGGGCGGCCACCGACCAGGTCCCCCCCCACCGCGATCTTGTTCTTCTCGTCGCCGTCCCAATCGTCCAGGTCGTTCTGAATTTGAAACGCGACCCCCAAATGCCGGGCGAAATGGCTAAGGGGCTCCAGATACTCGTCGGCCGAACCGGCCAGACGCACTCCGGCGTACAGCGCCGCTTCGAATGCCGGCGCGGTCTTGAGGGCGTAAATGTGCAAGGCATCGTCGACCGAGAGCCGCTTGTCGGCGGCATCGCGCCAAAGCAGCTCGGCCCCTTGCCCCTGCGCCAGTTGCATGTGGGCTAGCGCCAGCCGGTCGAGAATGTCCGACACCACGGGGCTGCCCAGCTCCCCTGCCCCGCGGCTCACCAGGCGGTAACCCAACCCAATCAGATAATCGCCAATGTTGATCGCGGTGGGCGTACCGTGGCGGCGATGCAGCGTTTCCTCGCCGTAACGGTAGGCATCGTCGTCTTCGATGTCGTCGTGAACCAGCGAGGCCTTGTGAAAGGTCTCGATCGACATCGCGGTTCGCAACACCGCGGGCGAAAGGCCAGCCAAGTGCCGCGGGCCCTCGGAGGTGGCCCCCAAGCCACCGCTCAGGGCGTCGTACACCGCCAACGTGATAAACGGCCGGGAGTGCTTGCCTCCCTTGGCCAGAAAATCGAAGGCAATCGCTTCGGTACCCAACAGCGGGTCGATATCGTCCACCGAGCCCGTCGGCCCGGGGGCCAACCGCGGGGCCAGGCGGGCCAGCTCTTCGGGCTCAAACATGTGCTTGGCCCGCCGCATCAGGTGCACGTAGGTGCGGGTTCGCTGCGGCGGCGCGTCGCGCTGGCAGGTAATCAGTTCGGCCGCCCAGTCGCCGTCGAGCCGGGGCATTTCGTCGCGCGCCGACAACAGCGGCAGCGCCAGCGCCGGGATTCCCGCGGGCAAGATGCGCTCGAGGGCTTTTTCCAAATCGTCGAGCGTGCCCAGGCCCACGATCGCATCGACCGAGCCCGAAAGCATCACTTCGAGAATCCGCGACGAGCTTTCGCTGGCCAATACCTGGTAGCCCAACTGCTCGGCCAAACGCTGGCAATCGCCCAGCCGCGCCAAATGGCTCGCCCCCCCGGCACCCGTCGCGGCCGCGGCCGACAGGCCTGCCTGCGAACCCCCGCCCGGGCTGGCTTTCTCCAGCCCCACCAGCGACTCGGGCACCAGGAACAGCCGCCGCGAAAAAGCGACCGAGGCCACCTGGCTGGCCCAGAAACCGCTGGCCAGCTCAACCATCGTCCATCCCAACAGGCCCGTTGGCTGCTTGAGGCGAGCGAGAATTCCCCGGGCCAGCGCTTCGAGTTGGGCGGGGGCTGGCGGGTCGGCGGTCGGCAGGGTCGCCGCCGCCTCGCGGGCTTGGGCGCGGATCAGCTCGCGCACCATGCGATTATGCGGAATTTGTTTGATCGCCGCGGTGTTGCCCTGCCGAACAGCCGCGACGAGCCGCTCGGAAACCCCAACGACGGGGGAAGCCCGCTCGCCGTCACGCAGGGTGGTTCCTGAAGTCGCCAAAACGGGCCTCGCTGACGCCACGCTTGCAGATGGCCACCAGGGGGGGTGGCCGACAAGCTGGCCATGATACCAGAAGCCTCCCGGCCACCAAGTGCCGCGGCAGCGCCTTGGGCGCGCTCGCAGAGTTGGGCGCACCAGAAGAACCGAGCCCGGCGGCCGGAGATTAACCGCGGCCAGATGGCTTCAACTCGGCCGATTGGCTTTTCTTGGTTATCGAAGCACGCCTGACGCCCGAAAAAACCTCGGGTAAAGGCAAAAAATAGAGCGTCGGCACCTGGCTACCGACGGGCGGGAGCCCTGTGCCGACGCTTGCCTGATCTGGGCCATGCAAGGTCAACCATGCCGAGGCCATGCCGGCTCAGACCAGCCTACGCGCGACGACCGGCGGGCTAGTTGCGGTACCGGCGCGGATCCCCCTTGGGATACATGTAGTTGGGCATCCGCCAGTTGCCTCCTCGGTACAAATACGGTCCGCCAAACCCATAGTTGAAATTCGACGAGCCCGAGTACGAATAGCTGCGCCGCGTGCGGCGAGGCGCCGCGGTCGTGGAAACGGGCCGGGTTTGCACACCGTTGCCCGCCGGCGCCGCCCGACCCAGATCGGTCAGCAGCCCCAACCCCAAAAGTGCAATGCTCAACACCAACCAGCGAGACATGGCTGACTCCTCCTCAAGTACGATCGGAAGCGGGCGCCCATCCAGCGGCCCCCAATAGCCGCCTTTTGGCGCACGCGCCATCGAGCCCCCCGCGAAAACCTTGGGAAAGCCTCCCCCGGTTCTTCGGTGGCGGTCGTTGCGCCACGGAAGTAAACCCAACCGGAACCGCCCCCTCCCCAGTAATCTACGTCCGCCAACCCGAAATCGATTGGTAACTGTCGATTAAGTAACCGCCAGCACCCTTCGACGGGCAGCCGGTTGAAGAAGGCACCGCCACCGGGGGCGTGCCGCCGCTAAGTCGGTCAAGATAGCCAAACCGCGGTCGAGCACACGCACATCGTACGTGAAGCGTGTTACAGCCCCAAGCCAACGGCCAGAGCACCGCGGCGCCCGGCTCGTCGCTACCGCTGGCCCAAATCGCCCTGGTCGCGGTGGGGCGGCTCAGTCGGGGTACACCGCGCCGGTCAGGTGCACACCTGCGATGCGCGAGAGCGTGGGGCCAGTTTCGAGCGATCGGCGCCAGCGGCGCTCCAGTTCGGCGGAATCGCTGATCCGATAGTGGGCGCGGAGCGATTCGGTATAGCCCAAACGGTTCGCATCGACCAGGAAATCGAGTAGCTGTCGCGGCGTTCCCTCGGCCATCAGAAAGCTGACCAGCGAGGCCGACTGGCCATAGAACAGACCGCGCTGATTGCCGAAGGCCAACTCGTCGCGCCCCAGCAGGTCGCTCAATCGGGTTGCGCTGCCGGAAGTCAGGGCCCGTTCCAGGTGGCGGCGGTACTCGCTTTGCTTTTCCGGAGGGTCGGCCAATACGGCCAGGCCCTCGTCGGCCCAGCGCGGCGGATCGGCCTCGACAAATCGTTCGGCCACCACCACGTGCGTCAGCTCGTGAGGAACGGTGTGCCGCAAAGGATCGGGCACGTCGCCGCGCAGGTCGAGCCGCCGCAGGCTGATGCCCTGGTCGCCATAGCTGACCGTGGCACAGCCCAGGGTTTGCTCGCCACCACGCCCGACCGCTTGGAAGTAGCTACCTGGCCGGGCGTGGAACACCACGTGGCACGGTTCGGGCCAGGGGTCCAGATTCGCGCCCAACCAATGCTCGCAGAGCACCCGGCGCAGCCGCTCGCACTCCTCGGCAATGTCGCGTGGACGCCGCGGGGACTGGCAGCACACGCGGAAATTTTGAGACCGATAGACCCGCCAGCCGCGGATTTCTTCCCAGTCGTCGGCCGCCGGAACCCAGGACTGGCTCAAGCGGAGAACCACAAGGACCAAGAACCCGCGCAAGAGACCTGTTCGCATGGCATCCATCCACCTGGAAAGGGGGCGGCTCGCGATAGGCACCGCCCTACCGGGAGAACGTCCCATGCCAGTTGCGTGCCAAGTGTCGCGCGGGCGCTCATCGGATTGCCTCTAACTACCGTTTCTGAAAACAGTTAGGCGAGGGGAAGATCGCCCGACTCTCCGCCGTTCCGCGGCGACCTTGCCCGGAGGCGTGGCAGGCGCTGCCCAAGAGCCGGGCCCCACGTCGTTAAGCGGAGCCCCCCACTCTGGTCTCGCGGACCAAAGCGAAACCCGTTGCGGCCCCGCCCGCCGGTGGCGAGCCGCAGGCGGACCGAGGCCCGGTCCACGGGCAGTTCGGGCAAGCGCTTACCCCGGCTTGGTGGTTTGGCCGCCGTGAAACCGCCGGATCAGCGCTTCCCGACGCCTCCGGCCGGCGATTGAGACTGGCTCGCCGCCACGGTCAGGATGGCAGCCCCCCGGCGGCTTTGTTACGATAGGGCTCGCGCGGAAATCTCGCCGCGGGTATCGCCCTTGTTTCCCCGTGGAACGCAGTCCGGGAGAGCACCTGATGTCGCACGGCAAACGCTGGTTTTCTCTGGCCCTTTTCGTCGGCGGCTTGACGCTGGCGCCGACCGCCGCATGGGCCCACCCAGGCCATCCGGGGCACGACTTCGCCAGCGGCTGGCTGCACCCACTATCGGGCTGGGATCACCTGCTGGCCATGGTTGCGGTGGGGCTCTTGGGCGTACGGCTGGGTGGCCGTGCGCTGTGGATGCTACCGGCGACTTTCCTCGTGAGCATGCTCGCCGGAGGGCTGCTGGCCGCGGCTGGGCTGGCGCTGCCCGGCGTGGAGATCGGCATCCTGGCTTCGGTCGTGGTGCTGGGGCTGTTGGTGGCCTCGACCTGGATCGTGCGGCTGCCAGCGGCGGTGGGAATTGTCGCTGCGTTCGCCCTGCTGCATGGCTACGCCCACGCCGCCGAAATGGTTGCGGGGGGCTCGCTGAGCGGATACGCGGCGGGCTTTCTGGCGGCCACGGCAGTGTTGCACGCCAGCGCGATTGCCGCGGGGCTATTGCTTTGCCGTTGGCTCTCGCAATGGAGCGTGCAACTGGCGGGCGGCGCCATTTGCGGCTTGGGCGCTTGGCTCACGCTGGGCGCGTTCTAAGCCGGGGCACCCCGCCGCCGAGGCCCGCTGGCCGGCTCGCTCTCATCCAGGGCCGCCGCAGCCCGGCTCCAGGCAACCGCGCGCCGGTGCGAGTTATTCCCACAGGCGCTTCCAGTAGCGCAAGTCCTCGGCCGACTGCTCGAGCAATTCGGGCGTGCTGAGACGGCGAAAGCTGCTCTCTCCCTTGTATTCGCTATGCAGCGAAACCAGGCCGTCGTAGCCAAGCTGGCGCAGGTAGCCCACGAACTCGGGTAGCGGCGCCTGGCCGTCGGCCAGGGGGCAGTACTCCCAGCGGTAGCGCTGCTGCCCGCGGGTGTCGCGCTCGGCCGGCAGCCAACGAAAGTTCTTCACCCCCACCAGGGCAAGCCAGGGAGCTAACAGATCGAGCCCGAGTTCCCAGCCGTTGCGTCCCCCTTCGATCGTCATGTGCATGGGGTCGACATACGCCCCCACGTCGCCGGGATCGAAATCCTTGAGCACCAGGTACAGCAGCGGACCGCCCGAGGCCACGTACCGGCCGCTATGACAATGAACGCAGGGCAGTACCTGGTAGCGTCGCCCCAGAGCGATCAGCCCCTGGAGTTGCCGGCGCGCGCTGTCGACCTGGGCAGCGAGCGAACCAAACGGCTGGTAGTCCCAGTAACCCAGCTTGAGCTTGCGAGCGCCGTAATGCGCGGCGGCTGCGAAGATCGATTCCGCCTCGGGGCTCTCGACCGAACTGAGGGCGGTCGACACCATGGGAATCGAAAGCCCCGCGGCCCGGGCCGTTTGCGCGGCTTGGGCCAACCCCATTTCGGCCTGCTCGGGCAAGACATGGCCACCGGGCCGGAGGGTCAGGTCTAAACCATCGAACCCAGCCTGGCGCGCGCCGGCACAGGCATCTTCGATCGACAGATCGGCCAGGTTGTCGGTGAACAGCACGGTCTGCATGCCGGCCTCGCTCGGATCGCCGCCGTTATCGATTGACCTTACCAGCGCACCGCGTCAAACCGCCGAGGGCACTGCCCAGTGGCCCCCTTGGTAGTCGCGCCCGAGAAGCTTTCCAGCCTCTTCGTCCCCCAGCATTTGCTCGCTGGCCGGATCGAAGTGCAGCACGCGGCCTAGACGGCTGGCGATATTTCCCAAATGGCAGAGCGCCGCCGAGAGATGGCCGATCTCGATATCGGCCAGGGGCAGCTCGCCGCTCCGGATCGAGGCCAGGAAATTGCGATGGTGTTCGGGCCCCAGCGGCAAACCTGCCATCGATTGCCGAGGTTCGCTCTTAGGGCCGAAGAGCTGCCAGCCGTTCCGCTTGCCGAGCACCAGGTAGCCGTCGGTGCCGTAGAAGGCGTTGCCGTTTTCATGGCCTTCGAGCAGGTAGGGGGTCCAGATTCGCATCTCGTAAATGAGTTGCTTGGGCCGCCCTCCGTTCTCGGCCGCGTAATCGAACACGGCAAGCTGCGTGTCGGGGAACTGCTGGTCGTCGTCGAAATAAAGTTTGGTGCCGCTGGCCGTGATGCGCGAGGGGTGCGTGGTTACGCCCAGGCCCCAGCGGGCAATGTCTACCTCGTGCACGCCATCGTTGCCCAGGTCGCCGGTGCCAAAGGCATACCACCAATGCCAGTTGTAGTGAAACCGGTTGGCCTGAAACGGAACGTGCGGTGCCGGGCCCAACCAAAGATCGTAGTCCACGCCCTCCGGCGGATCGCTCGGCTGGGCATGGCCGATATTGCCGCGCCGCTGGCAGTTCCAGGCCTTGGCCACGAGCACTTCGCCGATGGCCCCTTGACGCAGAAGGTCGATGGCGGCCAACAAGTGGGGCCCGCTCCGCGATTGGGTGCCCACCTGCACCACCCGCTTGGCCCGCCGGGCCGCTTCGACCATCAGCCGTCCTTCGCGCACATTGTGTGCGCACGGCTTTTCGACATACACGTGCTTGCCAGCCGCCAGGGCCAATAGCGTCGCCGGACCGTGCCAATGGTCGGGCGTGGCGACCAGCACGGCGTCGATCGCCGGGTCGTCGAGAATGCGCCGCAAATCCTTCTCAATGCGCGGCGCCGCGCCGGCGATCTCGCTGACTTCCCGGGCCGCCTCCGCCGAGCGCTGCGGGTCGACGTCGCACACCGCCGCCAATCGAACGCCTTCGATCGCGGCAAACGATCGGGTCAGCGCGCGGCCTTGCCCGCCGCAGCCGATCGTGGCCAGGGTCAACTGCTCGCCGGCCGCCCGGGCCGCCGAACTGGTCGGCGCGGCGCTTGCCGCCAGCACTCCCAGAGCCGCGGAGCCCAAGAATTCGCGTCGCGACGGTGCATTCATGGCGGTTCCCCCCCAATCCTTCGTTCGCCGTACCCAAAGAAGAATGTGCGCGGCTCGCCAACGGCAAACCCGGCGCGGAAATGGCTACTCGGTTCGCAATTGAACCCCCTGCTCGGTCTCGATCTCAAGCGACAATCCGCCCGGCCCGGAACGGTTCTCCACCTTGATCAGCAGGGCGTTGCGGCCCGTGCGAAGCACCAACGGAATCTCGTCGCGCTGGCTGAGCAAAGCCCGCTGGGTGTCGTTCTCGTGAACCAGTGCCCCGTCGTGCCAGAGCTTCACGCCGTCGTCGCTGCGCAACCCAAGGCGGGCAGGCTGCTCGGCGGGACTTTCGATCCAGGTAAAAAAGTAATGCGTAACTCGGTCGCCGCGAATGCCGTGAGCCTGGTCCCAAGCCACGGTGTCGACCGCCCAAACCTGCTCCAGCGGCTCGGCGGCCACCAGCTCCCAATGGCCCGGCGGCCCCGCCAACCCCGTCAGCTCGGCGGCAAAATCGGGCTGGCCGGGGTTCAGCTCGGCGACAAAGCTGGCGGCCAGGCCCGATTGTCGCCCGTTGTCGAACGGGCCAGCGATGCGCCACCGCACCACCGGCTGCACGGCCTCGCGCAGGCTGCTGAGAAACGCCAGCAAATCGGCCGCGTCTTGCGCGGTTACGTCGCGAAGCACCAGTTCGGGCATCAGCGACTTGGGCTGGGGGTCGAGCGCCACCACATCGCTAAGCGGCAATCGCACCGCTAGCCCCTGCGCGTCGCGCAGCGTGACATGCGTTTCATCTCGATCGACCACAAAGCCCAGGTAAACCTGGCCGCGCTCGGTCTCGGCCAGGTGTGGCACGTACTCGGGTGCCATGGCCCGCGACGGGTCCAGAATCGTCTCCAACAGCGCGGCACGCTCATACTTGCGGCCGACCTGGCTCAGGTCGGGCCCCAGCGCCCCGCCACGACCTCGCACGCGGTGACACTGATGACACTGGGCCGCGGTGCTCTCAAAGAAGATCTGTTCGCCGCGGGCCGGGTCGCCGGTTTGCGCGAGAAGCTGCGCCGCCGAAAACTCGGCGCCCAGCCGCCGGGGCCGGTCTCCTTCCGGCAAAAAACGCTCGAACAGGCCCCGCACGTGGGCATCGGGGTGCCGCGCCGCGCGCTCCAGAACGCGCCGCTGGCCCGCCCCGTCCAAGTGCGGAGGAGGCCAGCTGCGCAGCAGCCAGAGCGAGCCAGCCGTGGTCGAAATCAATTCGTCGAACACCGCCTCGCGCACCTGGGCCGGCAGCCCGGGACTCGCCAGCAGCTCTCCGACCGGTCCCCAGGTTTGAAGCGTGGACAAGGCCTTGAGCGCCGCCTGGCGCACTTCCGGCGCGGGGTCGGCAACCAGCCGGGCTACTCGCGCGGCCTCGTCGCTGGCTGCCAAACTGGCCAGCGCCCCCAGGGCCGCGGCGCGAATCTCGGGCCGAGCCTGGGCCGATTCGGCCAACGCGGCCAGCGGTTGAACCAGCTCGGTCGAACCGGCCGCCACCGCCAAGGCAATCGCCTGGGCCTGCAGGTCGGGAACAGCCACCCATTGGGGCAGCGCCGCGGCCAGTTCGGTCCGATCGCCGAACGATCGCCAAATGCCCGATAGATTGGTCGCCAGCAGTTCCATCGCCAGGCGCCGCAGCTCGCCGCGGGCCGTCGCGTCGGACGCCAGAGCAAACACGGCCTTGGCCGCATCGTCGCCGGGCTCGCTCGCGAGCGCCAACAAATAAGTCCGCTTCTCCGCGGCATCGCGGGCGGGATCGGCCAGCCGGCCTGCAAGCAGCGCGGTGGTTTGGCCTGCATCGAGCAATTGGCCCAGGGCGATCTGCCGAGGGCCAAGCTCACCCCCGGCCGTCAGGGCGGCAAAGAATTCCTGGCGCCGGTCGGCGGCGGCCAGGTTGAGTGCCTCGAGCTGGTAGCGGTCGGTGCCGTCGTAGCTTTGAGCCAGCCGCAGCCAAAGGGGAACCGCCCGCGCGGCCGGCCAGTGGCGCATGGCCAGCAGCAACTCGCGGCGCACCTCGAGCGAGCCATCCGGGGCCAGCGCGGCCAGTTGCTCGAGGTATTCCGTGCCGTGGCGGCGCAGAATGCGCACGGCCAGGGCCCGCAGGGTCTCATCCGGATGCGACAGGGTTTTCACCACCGCCTCGCGATGCGGCGGCCCCAGCCGGTCGAGCACCCACAAGGCCCGGGCACGCTCGTTCGTGTCGTCGGCCTCGACCAGCGGCGCCAGTGCCCCGGCGGCTGCCTCGGCCTGGCTCAGCAAGGCCTCGCGGGCCAAGAACTGGGTAGCCAGGTTTGGGCTTCCCAGGGCCAGCGCGGCCGTTTCCACATTGGCATAGGGCCCCGGCGGTTCCCGGCGCTTGGGGCGCCCCGCGGCGGGCACCAGCCGGTATATGCGGCCCTGGTTAGGATTGTTGTAGGCATGCCCTCCCACGCCGCCGTCGTACCAATCGGCCACGAGCAAGGTTCCGTCGGGCGCGGCACAAATATCGACCGGCCGCACGAAGTCGTCGCCCGATACGGTGAGCGCGGTGCGAATTTCGGCCCGGCGGCCGTAGCCCCGCGGCTCGTGTGGATACATCCGTACTTCGCGCGGCCCCGGATCGCAATGCCAGGGCTGGTTGCGCCGCTGGGGCCCAAAGGCATCGCCTTCGTAAAAACACATGCCGGCCGGCGAACCAAAACCGGTGACGAGCGTGCCGGGAACGAAGCCCGGAAGGTGGGCCCGAAAGTGCCAGCCCTCGGCGTAGGGAATCTCGGGCGCCACGCGGCCGGGCGGACCGCCAAACCAGCCATAATCGCCACCGTCGAGCAGCCAACAGATTCGGGCGCTTTGGTTGCCGTCGTTGTCGTTGTCGCTCAGATACGCTTCGCCGAGCGAGCTGATCGCCACTTCGTAGGGGTTGCGAAAATTCTGGCACACCAGTTCCAGTTGCGTTCCGTCGAGCTCGCCGCGCAGCACCCCACCCCAGCGGAAACGAGCCCCTGAGCCGTCGGGTCCCGTCACGTCGAACCCGCCGTCGCCGTGCGACATCCACCACTTGTGGTCGGGGCCCAACACCAGGCTATGGGCACCATGGTCGTGGTTAAAGCCGCCAAAACCGGTGAGCAGCTTGGTGGGGGGCCCGTCGGCCCGCAGGTCGCCGTCGCGGTCTTCATACAGCCACAGGTCGGGGCTCGTGGCCACCAGCACGCGCGAACCAGCCACGCAGATGCTCATGGGACAGTAAACGCCCTCGGCGAACACGGTAACCCGGTCGGCTCGGCCATCGCCGTCGGTATCCTCAAGCACCTTGATCCGGTCGGCCGGCGGCTCCTCGGCAAACTTGCGGTAGCGGGTGATCTCGGCCACCCAAACCCGGCCCTGGGTATCCACATCGATCGCCGCCGGGTTCTCGACCATTGGCTCGGCGGCGAATAGCTCGACCCGAATGCCCTCGGCCGGACGAAGCTTGGAAAGCGACTGCTCGGGAGCCAATTGAGCCTGGGCCCCCGCGACGCTTGATACCCAAACCACGCCGAACCAGGCCAGACGGACCAGGAAACGGCCCGGCTTGCACCCCGTGGTTTTCGGTTCCCGCTGCTCACCCCCGCTGACCATGCGCAATCACTCCCCGTTTGCGACGGTTCCGTCGGCCGTTGGTTCGGGCGTGATTATCGCCCTGGCGATTGCAGGTAAGCAAGCAAATCGGCCAGTTCCTGATCCGACATTTGGTCGACCAGGTTCTCGGGCATAAGCGAGGTGGGCTGCGCCGTGAACGACTCGATTTCGTCGGCGGCCAACCGAAAGATCTCGCCGCTGGCCGCCGCGAACCAGCGCTCGCCCGCGGCACCTTCGGCCACCAGCACGCCGCTGAGCGATCGGCCGTCGTGCGTCAGAATCGACCAGGTCACGAACTGCGGTGCGATCTCTCGGCTGGGGTACAAGAGCGACTCGAGCAGCTTCGGCCCGGTTCCCAACTGGGCCTGGGCCGTCAGGTCGGGGCCGACAACGCCCCCCCGCCCGGCGTGCCGATGACAACGAAAACAGCCCGGGCCGGCCGGATGATAGAACCAGCGCTCGCCCGCGGCGGCATCGGCCCGCTGCGAGAACTGTTGCCACCAGCCGGCCGGATCGCGGCGTACGGATCGCAGTTGGCCAGTCGGGTCGCCGGACGCGGAAGCTTCACCTGGCACGGGCAAGCTGCGCGGCGATTCGCCAGTGGCGCCACTCGCGCCGCCCGACGAGTGCGCGCCCAGGGTACGGGCAACTTCTTCGGCAAGGGCCGGCACGCGCTTGGAAAGGGCGGCCAACTGCGCGCGATCGGTGTCGGCGAGTTCGGCCCCCCGCAGGCGGCGACAGGCCTCGCGGGCAACCGACGCATCGCCGTCGCTGGCCAGTTGGAGTAACAGGGTCACGTTTTCCGGCACGTTCGGCGATAGCCCCACAACCGCCTCGCTACGCACCAGCGATGCTCGACCCGAGTCGGTGGCCAGGGCGCGAAGCCAGGCGGCCGGATCGGGCTCCAACCGCTCGCGTAAACTGCGCACGGCCTCGAGTTGTACGCGCTGGTCCTCGTGATCGACCAGGCGCTGCCAAACGGCCGCTTGCAGCGCCGGGTGATTGGCGGGTAAGACCCGCAGGGCATAGATGGCCACCGGGGCCGCCGCATCGGGGCTGGCAACCAACTCGGCCAGAAACGTTTCGCCCGAAACGTCGTGCGTCCAGCGCCGTTCGGGGTGGTCGAGCCAGTCGAGCGCGGCCAGGTAGCCGCCGACCAGCTCGTGCGTTCGCTGCGGATGGTTGAGCCCGGCCAAGAGTTGAGGGCGATACTCGGTCCACTGGCGAGCCGCCACCACCTCGAGCGCCGAGAAAACGACCGAGGGGTCTGGGTCGTCCAGCCAGCGGCCCCACCGCGCGCGGACCGATTCAGTGCCCGAGTCGCGCTCCAGGGCCAGCGCGGCCCAGCGCTCGGCCGGGCTGGGCGATTGGGCCAGCCGGGCGAGTTGCTCAGCGCTGGCCACTTGAGCCAAGCGCCAGCGAGCGGCCGTTTGGACGAATCGGTCGGCATCGCTCAGCCCGCCCCGCAGGGCTTCGAAATCTTCCCGGCTCAATCGCCTTAACAGTTCAGCTCGAACCAGCGGGCTAGTCTCGTCGGCGAGCCGCTCGGCGGGGCGGAGCACCTCCAGCGGCGCGGTGGCTGCCACCAGCGCGCGAAATTCGGCCAAAGGCGATTTCCAAGCAGCGGTAAGGTCATCTTCGCCGACCCCCTCGACCAACAGGCGCCGCCAGGCGGAGGGCATCAGGTCGGTGGTGTCGCTGGCCGCAATTGTGGTGCGAGCCCACCGGACATCCGAAGAGGCTTCGCCGGACTCGGCCGGCAGTGACGGGGGATTCAAGGGCAGCGCGTCGGCGGCCGCCGCGCCCGAGGCCGCGGTGGCCGACGACGGAGCCAAAGTGTCGGCCCCTTGGCGGACCAGCTTCCAAACCCGGCCGCGCCCGTGCAGCTCGTAAGACTTGTCGACCCAGTCACTGAAAAAAAGATCGCCCTGCCGAGTTTCCGCCAGCCCGACCGGACGAAATTCTTCACCCCCCTGGACGATGATTTCCGCGTCGCTGCGGTACGATGCCCCCCAGGGGGCCAGAGGGTAGCGTTCCAGGCGGTGATCGCCCCACGAAGTAACCACCAGGTTGTGACGCTGCTCGCCGGGCACGAACGGTGAGTTAAGCGAGACCAGGCCCGAGGGGGCCTCGCCCGTGCCGGCGATCATGGGCAGGGTTCCTGGCAGCTCGCCGTTCCAGGCGTTGAAGGGATGCAGCCCCTTGCGGCCGTAACGATAGCGGTAGCCGTAGTCGCCCCCCATGACGACATGCAGCAAGCGACAGGGGGGCCGGGAATCGGGGTCGTTATCCACGGCGAAGAGCCGGCCCAGCGGGTCGACGACCAGCGCGAAGGGATTCCAGAACCCGGTCGCCACGGCGCTTAGCTGGGCTCCCTCGCGCGAGATTCGCACGATCCGCCCCCCTTCCCCACCGCCGGCCAGCCGACTCTGGTCGGCGGCGACCAGCTCGTAAGGCGCGCCCAGGTTTTCACCCAACCCCACCAGCAACCCGCCCTGGTGGTCGAGCGCCAGCCCGCTCAGGCCGTTGTGCGGATAGTTGCCCTCGGTGATGAGAGCCAACAAATCGGTCCGGCTATCGGGCAGACCATCGGCGTCGCGATCGTCGAGGCGAAAAACGTCGTTTCGAGTCGCCACGAACAACTGCCGACTCGTCGGGTCCCAGGCCAGGCCCATCGTGGCCTGCGACCCTTGGTAGAGAGTTTTCACCTGATCGGCCGCGCCGTCGCCATCGGTATCGCGCAAAAGCTGGATTCGATCCGCCGGCGGGCCCTGGTAATCGGCCGGCCGGAAATGGGTGTGGCACTCGATCACCGCCACCGTGTCGTCGTCCAGTACGACCAGGGCCGTAGGGGTTACGATTTGGGGGGCCTCGGCGAAGAGCACCAGTCGCAGATCGTCGACCAGAACTCGGGGTGGGCCGTCGGCCGCCGCGACCGGACTGAGCAGGGCCGCAGCGATGCTCGGCACCGCCCAAGCCGCGCATAGCCTCGCAGCGCTGGCCAACCCGTGCTGAATTCGAACCGACCCCCGACGACTCACCGTATTCACAGCGCCAATCCTCCGGGGTCCACGCTCCTGGCGACACGCGCACGGCTCTGTCGGCTACTTCGGAAAGAACACCGCGGGCCGCCGGCCCTGTACGCGGGCCCACGATGGCAATGCGCAAAAAATAACGGCCGCCCTGGCAGGGAACCAGAGCGGCCGTGCGATTTGCTGACGGATTCTTACGGTCGAAGGTTCGCCACGGCTACCTTGCCGCGAACCGACGCCGAAGCCTAGCGGCGACGGCGAGCCAACAGCGCCAGGCCGAGCACACCCAAGCCCGCCAGCACGCAGCTAGCCGGTTCGGGAATCACGACGAAGTTGCCGTTGAGGGTTACCGAGTCGCCCCGGGTGAGCCGGAACACGTAGTCGATCGAAATGGTCGCCAGGGCCGGCGGGCCAACCATCGTCTGCCCGGGCAGGCCGAAGCTGGCCGAGGTCGCAGCAGCGCCGAACGCGCCTGCTCCGAGGGAGAACGGTGCATTGAGCAGCGACATGAAAGGAACGCCGTCGATCGAAGCCTGGTAGATCGGGTTCGCGCCGCTGCTCGACAGCGTGCCCGCAGTCCCATCGCTTACGAGCGTGGCTTCGACGATGCCGCTGGTCTTGGTCGGCCCCGTAATGGCCGGCGCCACCGGCACCGTGACATTGAACGTGTACGTTTGGGTCGTGGCCGAGGTGTTGCGAATCGACAGGAACGCGAACACCACCGGATCGGCGTTGCCTTCGATGCGCCAGTCGGCATCCCAGAGGGTCGAGGTGCTTTCACCGGACCCTTCAAACGAGCCGTCGGACTCGTCGATGTCGACACCAACGGTCGAGGTTTCGGATCCGCTTGAACCCACGGCCTTCAGCGAGACCGTGACGGGGCCGGCAATTTGAATGGGCCCAGCAAGGGCCGAACCGGCCGAGAGAAACACCACCGCACAGGTGGAGAGAAACCATCCTAACTTCCGACTCATGAGCTCCCTTTCCTCGAATCTCGTCAGCAATATCGATGCAGGAGTTTGTCGTCTGAACCGTTAACCGCCAGGCCGGACCGATTGTTGACACGCTCGGCAGGCCGAACCGGACTCCCCCCAGGTACGCGCGGGCAAACCTGTACCTCTACAGAGCCCCGCCCATCTAGGTTGGTAGTCGGCAATGCTAGCGAATCATCCTCCGTGCTAGCAAGCAAAAAATCTGAAAAATCCGATCAATCTTCCGAATGCCCCGAATTTCGCTAGTCACCAGCAACCGGAGAACTCGCCACAGAGCACCCATTATCACAAGACGGGGCCGGGCGGGTTGCGAATAGTATTCCAGTAACATGCTTATGAATAAGCAGTTACGAACACTACAGCAGCTCGGGAGGAGCGCCCGGCCAGCGGACCGCCTCGACGGCAGCTACCTTGCGGTCGTTGGCGGCAGCCCTCAGGCTCGAAAGCAATTCGGCACGGTCGGCCCCCTTCAGATAGGCCCCCGACGCCCCCATCGCCCGAAAACGCCGCGCCGCGTTCGGCGCGTCGTACGTGGTGAGCACCACTACGGCCGCCTCGGGCCGGCAGCGACGCATGGCCGAAAGCACCGTTCGACCGTCGATGTTGTGCAGCCGGGAATCGATCAGCACGACGTCGGGTTGGTGATGGGTCGCGCACGCCACGGCTTCGGCCAAATCCGAAGCTTGACCCACGACTTCGATATCCGTTCCCTCAACCATCCGCGCCAGACCCGAGCGGACCATCTCGTGAGCTTCGACGATCAACAGTCGAATCGCCATGTATTCGCCACTCCGTGCGAGGGGAGGGAACAGCTTGCCAGCCAACGCCTGTGCACCCGCGCAACTGACCGCGCCGCACTCTGCCTCACTAATCGCGACTCGCGACCAAATCGGACGCGTTGGCAAAAGATTTTTTTCGATTCGTCAAACTCTGGGGGAAGCGGTACTCCCCCGCCTTGGTTATTTCTGAAGGGCCTGGCCGAATCATCCACGGCGCACCAGCGGGCTTAATGAGGGGGGGTGCAGAGACCCCGGCCCCCCACTTTCAGGCCCTGCGCAAAAGCGGTCCGTTGCACGAGCGACTCCGATCGACCGCCGCCCGTGGCCGGGCGCCGCACCCACCCACGGCGCCACGATTTTCGCCGCGCGAACAGGGCAGGCGATCGACGAAGGCTTCAGAACGACGAATGGTGGGGGACCAGTTCGTCGAACTGCCAATCGTTGGTCATGCCCGCCTGGCGGGCCAGGTCGATGCGCTCGAGGCGCCGCTGGAATGGAGCGGTTGCAAAGCCGACGAACTCGTCCAGCTTCAGGTCGAAGGGCATTACTTCGTACGACGAAAAGATCTCGTAGACCAGCCCGATGGCCGGTTCGGCCAGTGCCGCCATTCGGGCCTGGATGGCCTCCCAAACGGGGTCGCCATGCTGAGCTACGAGCCTGGAGAGCAGGTACACCCCGTAGGCCAGATGGCGCGATTCGTCGCACTTGAGATGCTCGACGATTTTCCGCATGCCCGGCAAGATCCGCTGTTCGTCGAGCACCTTGAAGTAGGCGTGATAGCCGGTTTCGGCCAATACCCCTTCGACAATCAGGTTGTAGGTAACCGAAGCCTGGGCCTGGGCCACGGGCGATGGATCGACCTGCAGGCGCCCCAGCGCCTGGGGCAGTTCTTCGTAGAATAGCCGCCGATAGAGGGGGCCATGGAAATGGCTCATATCCAGCGTGTGGTGCGCTACTTCGTCGGTAAACCGGCGAAAGGCCTCCACATGTTTGGCTTCTTCCCAAAGAAACGACGTCAGATACAGTTCTTCCTCCAACCGTCCCTCGGCCGCGATCACACCAATCAGCGGCAACAGGTCGAGCGTAACGGCCTCTTCCCCGGCCTGAAACAACGAGGTGAGCCGGAGCAGAACGTCGCGCTCGTCGTCGGAAAGCCGCTGGTAATCGGCGGCGTCGGTGGTGAGGTCGATGTCTTGCGGATCCCAAATTCCTAGCTTCTTGGATTTTTGCCAGAGACGCATCGGAGGCGAGTTCCAGTCCAAGCCTCGCGCGCCAGTCGTCTGAAATCCGGTGCGGGTCGTGGCCATCGAATGCGATCCCCTCGAGTTAGTTGGTGGTTCCGCAGGCCGCAACAACCGCGTTATTTCGTCGTTGCCAATTCCGGGCCAGCGACGGCCCGATCGCCGCGGCCAGGGTCGCCTGTCCAGGGGCTAGCATACTCCGACGCGCCGTTTGCGGTATAACCGTGCCTGAGCCTGGACCTTCGCCGCCGCCATCGAAGTCGGCCCGGTTGGCGCCCCTGAATTCGGCTTCCGCGCCCGCCCCCCGGGGGGAAGCTGAAATACGCCCCCCCGGGGCTAGAAAGCTCCCGCCTTGCCGCCAGCGATCGTTTGCCGCAACCTGCGAAAAACCTACCCCGGCCGCCCGGCCGTCGAAGCCGTGCGCGGACTCGACCTGGAAATCGAGCAAGGCGAGTGCTTCGGGCTGCTCGGGCCCAACGGGGCGGGGAAGACCACCACGATCGAGATCCTCGAGGGCCTGTTGCCCCCCACCAGTGGTTCGGTCGAAGTTTTGGGCCAACGCTGGGGCCGCGGCGATCAGGCACTCAAACAACGCCTGGGAATTGCCCTTCAAGAAACCAAACTGCCCGAAAAGCTCTCGGTGCTCGAGGTGCTGCGGCTGTTTCGCAGTTTTTACGCCCAGGGGCCCTCACCCCAACAGTTGATGGCCCAGGTCAGCCTGGAAGAAAAAGCCGGGGCTTGGGTCAAGAGCCTTTCCGGCGGCCAGCGGCAGCGGCTGGGCGTGGCCTGCGCCTTGGCGGGCGACCCCGAGTTGCTGTTTCTCGATGAACCGACCACCGGGCTCGACCCGCAGTCGCGCCGGCAATTGTGGGAACTGATTCGCCAGTTCGGGCACCAGGGCCGCACGGTGCTCTTGACCACCCATTACATGGACGAGGCCGAGCGGCTCTGCGACCGCGTGGCCATTGTCGATCAGGGGCGGGTCATCGCCCTGGGCACCCCACGGCGGCTGATTTCCGACCTGGGGGGCGAACACGTGGTCGAGCTTTCGGTTGGTTCGCCCGAGCGGCTGGCCGATGGCGACTTGATCGATCTGCCCAGTGTGCGCAGCGTGCGCCGCGAGAGCGACCACTGGAGCCTGACGGTGGGCGAACTGCACCGGGCGCTACCGGCCCTGCTCAACCGCCTGGCCGAGCGCCAGACCGAGCTGACCTCGCTGGCCACGCGCCACGCCAGCCTGGAAGACGTATTCGTCACGCTCACCGGCCGGCACCTCACCGAATCGGGCGAAACCACCCTGGCCGCCTAGCGAGCGGAATGCACCCCATGGCCACCGAAACCGAGCCGCCGCCGGCTGCCAACTCTGCCTCGGCGGCCCCCCTGCCCGACCGCGGCTATGTGCCGCTGCATCCGCTTTGGGAAATGACCCGGGCGCGGCTGATCGAGTTCTTTCGCGAGCCCGAGGCAATCTTCTGGGTGTATGGCTTTCCGCTGCTCATGTCGCTGGCCCTAGGCATCGCGTTTCGCAATCAACCCGTGGAAGAAGTACGCCTGGCGGTGATCGACGGCCCCGGGGCCTCGCTCCTCGCACAGGCGCTTGGGTCCGCGGGGGAACCCGCACCGGCCGTTTCCGCACGGGCCGCCCCGGGCATGGGCGATGCTCCGCCGCGGACGGGGGAAGCCACCAGCCGCGAACCGGCGACCGTTTCCCAGCCGGCCGGCGGCCCCGCGCGGCGGTTTGTTGTCGAGGTGCTCGACGAGGCAACCTGCCGGCGGAAACTGCGGGTCGGCCAGGTGGCCTTGGTGCTGCGGCCCGCGCCGCTAACGCCCAGCCAGCCCCGGCCCAGGTTGCTCGCCGACCTGGAGATCGACTACCTCTACGATCCGACCCGGCCGGAAAGCGTCTCGGCCCAAGCCGCCACGGCCGACGCGCTGGAGCGGGCTGCCGGGCGGCGCGACCTGGTGGCCAGCCGCCAGCAGCACCTAACCGAACCCGGGGGGCGCTACATCGACTTCCTGGTGCCCGGCCTGATCGGGGCGAGCCTAATGGGGGGCGGGCTGATGGGCGTGGGCTTCGTCACCGTCGACCTGCGGGTGCGCAACCTGCTCAAGCGGCTGGTGACCACGCCGATGCGGCCCAGTCATTTCTTCGGCGGGCTGATGCTGAGCCGGTTCTTTTTCATGGTGACCGAAGTTTGCCTGCTCTTGGTTTTTGCCTGGCTCATCTTCGGCGTAAGCATCGCGGGAAGTTGGCTGTTGTTGTTCGGCCTGGTCTGCCTGGGGGCGTGGACCTTTGCCGGCGTGGGGCTGCTCGTGGCCAGCCGGGCCCGCACGCTGGAAACCGCCTCGGGACTGATCAACCTGATCATGCTGCCCATGTGGGTGGCCTCGGGCATCTTCTTTTCGGCCGACCGCTTTCCCGATCTCGTGCAGCCGATCATCCAAATCTTGCCGCTGACGGCCTTGATCGACTCGCTGCGGGCGGTGATGCTCGAAGGGGCCGGCCCCGGCGGGGTGGCGAGCGACGCACTGATCTTGGCGGCCTGGTCGGTGGCGAGCTTCGTGCTGGCGTTTCGCTGGTTCCGCTGGACGTAGCAACCTGTTGAAATTCGAGGAGCGTCTCTGTGATCGGCAAGCGATGGCTGGCGGCGGTGGTCTGCGGCGCACTTCTCGGCGGCTTGGGCGGCAGCCCAATCGCCTCGGCCGATGCCCTGGATCGCCTGAAGATCCCCAACTTGCAGGCTACTCGGGCGGCGATCGAAGCCCTGGCCACCGAGCGGCAGCCGGTGAGCCGGCCCACCGGGTTCGACGACGTTCGCGCGGCCCTGCACGTGCATTCGCTGTTGTCGCACGATAGCCGCTCGACGCTCGAAGAGGTGCTCGAAGGCGCTCGGGCCGCCGGCGTGCGCGTAGTCATGTTCAACGAGCACCCGGCCGACCACTACGACTATGTCAGCGACGGGCACCGCGGCCTTTACGACGGCATTCTGGTGCTGCCCGGCGCCGAAACCGAAGGCTATCTGGCCTACCCGCGCTCGAGCCTCAAGGGAGCCAAGAGCGATTCGCCTCAAGCGTTCGCCGACCTGGTCTTGGGCACCGGTGGCATGATCTTTCTTTGCCACCTGGAAGAGCGGATGGATTGGGACATCCACGGCATCACCGGCAACGAAATCTACAACACCCATGCCGATCTGAAGAACGATGCCGGCTTGCTGGCTTCGTTCGGTCAGCCGCTGAAGCTGCTGGGCCTGGTGGGGGCCATCGACAAGTATCCGCAGGAATCGTTCGGGGCCCTGCTCGATTACCCGGCCGATTACCTGGCCCGCTGGGACCAGCTTTGCCAAACCGCGCGGCACACCGGGGTGGCCGGCAACGATTCGCACCACAATACGGGGCTGATTGCCCAAGTGGGCGACGACGGCAAACTGCACATTCTCGATCGCATCAAGCAGCCGCTGACCGTGATCGATCCGGAAAAGGTGCCGCTGGTCAAAGGGCTCGTGCAGGGGAAAAAGCCGGGCGACGTGGTCGTCTCGCTCGACCTGGACCCCTACGAGCGAAGCCTGCGCCATGTGAGCACCCACCTGCTGCTCAGCGAACTAACGCCCGAGCAGGTCGACGAGGCGCTGCGCCAAAGCCGGGCCTATGTGTCGTTCGATTGGCTGGCCGACCCCAGCGGCTTTCGCTACGAGCTGGTTAAGGACAACCAGCGCTGGCCGGTGGGGAGCGAGGTGAAATGGTCTCCCGGCATGTCGCTGGAAGTGGAAGCCACGTTGCCGGGCTTCATCCGGCTGCTCAAGAGCGGCCAAGAGCTGGCCACGGGCCTGGGCCGGCAGCTCAGCCAGGCCATCGACGCTCCGGGTATTTACCGGGCCGAGGTGTGGCTCAACGTGGCGGGCGAGCGGCGGCCCTGGATTCTTTCCAACCCAATCTATGTGCGGGAGTGAACCAAGCGCAGTCGATCCGCGCTCGGGCCCGGGGGCCGATTCCCGGGTCGCGGGTCGCCAAACAGCGGGACGATGATTCATGAGCGCCCCGGGGCGACGTCGCGGCTCCCCCGGCAACGCATCCTCCCTGGCATCGGCTCAGCCCCCGGTAGCGTGTGTCAGCACCGGCATCTGCTTAACCCCCGGTGAGTCATTGGGGGCTAATCGGGCATGAATGCCCAGCAAAGCTTCCGGTCCCACCGCCGGCGAGGTCAGTCGCCAAACCCTGTCAGCGCCGCTTGCAATTCGCCGCGAACCACCGGGTCGGGCTCGCTCGCCAGCCGCTCGTGGAGCCAAGCTCGCGGGTCGGGCCAAGGAGCCAATTGGCCCAGGGCCCAGGCACAGGCGCCTCGCACGAGCGGTTCGGGGTCGTCCAGCCCGCGCCGCAGGGCCGGGGCCGCCTGGCGCGAGCGCTGGTTGCCCAGCACCACCGCGGCGCTGCGCAACAGGCCGCGACGCTTGGGGCGCCACAGCGGCGTGTGGCGAAACCGCTGGCGAAAACCGGCCTCGTCCAGCCAAAACAGTTCGGCCAGCGCGAGCGGGTCGCGGTCGGCCGCCGGTTCCAACTCGGCCACCGAGCTAGTCGGCGCCTTGCGATTCCAGGGGCACACCTCCTGGCACACGTCGCAACCGAACACCCAATTGCCCAGCCCCGGGCGAAGCTCTCCGGGAATGGGAGCCGCGAGCTCGATCGTCAGGTAACTAATGCAGCGCCGGCTGTCGAGTTGATAGGGCGCGACAAAGGCCCCCGTCGGGCAGGCATCGAGACACGCCGTGCAGGTGCCACAGTGGTCGGCCACCGGGGGTGTATCGCACTCCAGCGGCCCGTCGACCAGCAGCGCGGCCAGAAAGAACCAGCTCCCCAGTTCGCGGCTCAAAAGCAGCGTGTTCTTGCCGATCCAACCGAGCCCGGCCAGCTGGGCGAACTCGCGCTCAAGCAAGGGGGCGGTATCGACCACACCCCGCGCCCGGCCGCCGGGTACCCAGGCCCGATAGGCATCGGCCAGCCGGTGCAGCCGGTCGTGGATCAGTTCATGGTAGTCGGCGTTCCAAGCGTAGCGGGCCACCCGGCCCCGTCCGTCGGCCGCTGGGTTGGGCTCGCTGGTGCGATAGGGAAACGCCAGCATCAGCAGGCTCTGGGCTCCGTCGAGCACGTGGCGCGGGTGGCCGTAGGCATCGCGGCGGTCGGCCAGGTATCGCATTTCGCCCGCGTAGCCGGCTTCGAGCCAGTCGCGGAAACGTTGCCAGCCTGGGGGTTCGACGGCGGGGCACGCCGCGGCCCGAGCAAAGCCCAATTCCAGCGCCCGAGTTCGCAGCCGCTGGGTTAGCTCGGCGGGCGAAAGCGGGCTGGCGCTCATGGGCACCCTTCGCGGCGGGGGCCGGCGGCGGCCAGGCGCCCGGTTAGTTCTCGCAGGCCAACTCGGTCAAAGGACCGATGGCCACGGTGGCCGAGGCCGAAAGGGGGTACTTGCGCAGCACGGCGGCGATTTCGTCGAGCGTAATGGCTTCGACGGCCCGCAGGTCGTCGGCCACGGTGCGATACTCGCGGCGCTGGGTCCAATTGGCCCCCACGGTAAACAAACGCCCCCGCGGCCGCTCGCTGCCCAGCACCACTCGGCTTTGCACTTTGTTCTTGGCCAACGCGAGTTCCTCGGCCGTAATGCCCTCGGCTTCCACCTGGCGGAAGATGGCGCGAATGCGGGCCAGGTTCTCGGCGGCCAACTCGGGGGGCGAACAAAGGTAGGTGAGAAACACGCCGGTGCCGAGGTAATCTTGATGCCCCAGGCTGGCCTGTTCGGCCCGGCCCGGATCGATCAAATCCCAGTAAAACCGGCTGCCCGAATCGTCGCCGATGACCGTGGCCAGAATCTTGGCGGCGTAGCGGTCGGCGTCGGTGGCGGCGGGGCCGGCGGCGAACTCGACGGCGTATTGCTGCGTGGCCTGGGGCTTGTGCACGGTTTGAAAGCCGGTCTGGGGCCGCGCGGCCGCCACCGGGCGCCCGCTCTCGGCGGGCTGCCATTGGCCGCAACAGGCCTCGGCATCGCGCACCAGCAGGTCGAAATCGATCTTCCCCGATCCGACCAGGGCCATGTTGCCGGGGCTGTACCTTCGGCGAAAGTAATCGCGCATCTGGTCGACCAACAGGCCGCCCACGGTTTGGGCGGTGCCCAACACGCTGTGCCCCAGCGGATGGGCTCCGAAAAACAGGGCTCGGCACTTATCGTCGGCACCGAAGGGGGGCTGATCGTCGTACATGCGAATTTCTTCGATAATCACCTGTTTTTCGGTATCGAAGTCCCCCTCGCGCAGCGAGGGGCGCATTACGTCCGACCAAAGCTCGACGGTGCGGGTTTGAAACTCGGGCAGCACCGCCGCGTAGTACACCGTGTTCTCTTCGCTGGTAAAGGCGTTGTAGTGCGCCCCCATCTCGTCGAACTCGCGGTTCACGTCTTCGGCCGATCGCGAGGGGGTTCCCTTGAACACCATGTGCTCGAGAAAATGGCTGACGCCGGCCAACTCGGCCGTTTCGTCGCGGGCCCCGGTTTGAACGAAGAACCCCAGCGCGCTCGAATGCGCCTCGGGGTTCACCTCGGCCACGATCTCGAGCCCGTTGGGCAGCGTATGACTACGAAATTCCACGGGGCAGCTCCAGCGGCTTGGGGCCCAGCGTCACCACGGTGAACTCGCCGGGGGGATTGGCCTTGAGATAGCGATTGATCGACTCGCAGGTAAGCTGATCGACCAGCCGGCCCACCTCGTCCAGCGTACGTACCCGGCCCAGGTGGTACCAATCGCGGGCAATCGCCGAACTGCGGGCCGAGCTGGATTCCTGCTGCATGATCAGGCTGCTCTTGATGCGGGCCTTGAGGCGGTCGATCTCCTGCTGCTCGATGCCGTCGGCCAGTCGCACGAGTTCGCCCAAGAGCACATCGAGCGTTTCCTGGGCCCGCTCGGCCGAAGTGCCGGCATAGCTGAGCACGGCGCCGCGGTCGCGCAGGGTGTGGTAGGTGGCATACACGCTGTAGCACAAGCCGCGCTTCTCGCGCACTTCGGTGAACAGCCGCGAGCTCATGCCGCCGCTGAGCGCGCCGACCGCTCCCCAGGCCTGGAAATAATCCGGATCCCGGTAGGCGACGCTGGGATACGAGATGGCGATTTGCGTTTGGTTGGCCTCGTGATGCAGGTGGGCACGCCGCTCGCCGCGCGGGCCCTCGGCCGGGGGCAGCGCGTCTTGCGGTTGCCAATCTCCGTAGAGCCGGCCCACTTCGTCCAACAGCGACGACCATTCGATCCGCCCGGCGACGCCGAGAATGGCGCCCCGCGGCTGATAGTGCGTCTGGTGATGGCGCTCGACATCGGCCAGAGTCAGCGCCTCGAGGCCCGCTTCGGTGCCCTGGCTCGGCCGCCCCCAGGGGCTGGGGTAGTGCCGCCGCCGCAACTCGAGCATCACCTTATGCCCCGGTTCGTCTTCGATGGCCTGCAGCTCTTGCAGGGCCACGGCCCGGGCCGGGTCGAGCTGATCGGAGGGCAGGTGCGGGCGGCGAAGCACGTCGGCGTAAATGCCCAGGGCCGCCGACAGGTTCTTGGCCAGCGTAGCGCCGCTGAAGCTGGCGTGAGCATCGCCCACGGCCTCGCTCCGCTCGACCCCCAGGTTGTCCAGGGCCTCGACCAGTTGGCGGCTGTCGCGCTTTCCCGCACCGCGCATCACCAACTCGTTGGTCACCGTCGCCAGGCCTTCCCGGCCGGTGGGGTCGTGAACCGATCCGGCGGGGACGATCCAGGTAAAGGCGGCCGACTCGACACCGGCCATGGGCTCGGCCACGAGCACCAGGCCGTTGGAGAACGTATGGGAACGAATTTGCTGCTGCACAGGGCTTCCTTCCAGCGGCGCGGCCTTCGCCCGGGAACTGCCGCGGGCAAGTCAGCCGTAAGCGCGGCGGCCAAGGGGGTCGAACTAGGTGTAGGCCACCTCCACCGCCTTGTACACCGTTCGCGCGCGGGCGAACCCCAGCCGGTGGTACAAGCGGATGGCCCCAGTATTCTGCGCCGTGACTTCCAGGAAGGCGCGCTCTAACCCTTCGTGCTGAAAACCGGCCAGGGCCGCCAGTAGCAGGCTCTCGCCCAACCCCCGGCTGCGATGCTCGGGCACCACACCCAGGTTTTGCACCGCCCCATAGCCGCTCCGGTCGCGAATACCCTGAATGGTGCCGCAATACTCGGGGGGTACCCCGGCGCGCCAGTCGTAGGCCACGAGCCAGGTGGCACCGGGCAGGAACCCCTCCTTCCGCGAGATCTCCAGCATGAGCCGGCGGCAACCGTCCGCGTCGCCCAAACAGGGAAACACGTTGGCGTCGATCTCTTCACGAAAGCTCAAGTACTTCGTATTGGCGTGGGTTTCCAACAGTGAGTAATCCCAGGGCACCAGCCGGTAACCCTCGGGCAGGCCGGGCCGCGGCAGCGCCGCCCCAGACAACTCGATCTCCATGCGATAGCGCTTGAAGTAAGTGAGGCTCATGCGAGCGGCCATCGAAGAAGCTCTCCCGATCGATTCCCCCGAGGCGGCCGCTCGGGGCGGGCGAGTCTGGCAGTGGACCCTCGCAAATGTATCCCCCGTGACGAGCCCCGGTCAACGCGGCGAGTGCCAGATCGAGCCTTTTGCCGTCGGCCGGCGACCGATTTCATCGGTTCGGCCGCTGGCCGGGCCAGCCCCTTTCTCCGGGCCGGCGCATTGCCGACAAGACCCGCAGCGCTCGCCGAACACCTGCAACCGGCGCATCGGGCCGGGCGAAACTTGGCCCTCGGAGTCCAACCCTCAGATTTTGAATAGTCAAAAAAATTATTTATTGCTATTGAATACCTGCTCCTCCGTGCGATACTTTCAAGTGCGTCGTCCGAAGCATTGCCGGGGGCCCCCCTCGGGAAACGCTTTCTTTGCAGCGACGAGGTACCACCCGCCCATGAATGCCCGCCGCTCCTTGAGCCTATGGCCCGCCTGGCTGGCCCTGTTGCTTTCGGCCGGCTGTTTCCCCGAGGTCGAATCGGAGCAGGACTCGACCGGTACCGCGGCGGGTCGTCTGGCCGTGGTTTGCACCACCGGCCAGGTGGCCGAGATGGTGACGCGAATCGGCGGCGATCTGGTGCAGGTGGAAACGCTGATGGGCTACGGCGTCGACCCGCACCTGTACAAGCCCTCGCACGGCGACTTGCGTCGACTGCGGCGTGCCGAAGCGGTGTTCTACAGTGGGCTGCACCTCGAGGGGCGGCTGGTCGAGGTACTCGAAAAGCTGGGGGCGAGCAAGCCCACGGTCGCGGTCGGCCAAATTCTTGAGCGCGAGGCCGCCGACCAGTTGCTCGAAGCGGGACAATTCGGCGGCCGCTACGACCCCCACGTTTGGTTCGATTTGAAGCTCTGGTCCCGGGCGGCCCCCTTCGTTGCCAAGCGGTTGGCTGAATTGCGGCCGCAGCAGGCCGACACGTTTCGCGCCCGGGCGAGCGCCTATGTCGACGAGCTACACCACCTGGCCGACCAGTGCCGAACTGAATTGGCCACGATTCCGCCCGAGCGCCGGGTGCTGGTCACGGCCCACGATGCGTTCGCGTATTTCGGTCGCGCCTACGAGATTGAAGTGCACGGATTGCAGGGGATCAGCACCGCCGACGAGGCCGATCTGGCCACCCTGAGCCGGTTGACCGGGCTGCTCACTTCGCGGGGGGTCAAGGCCGTGTTTGTCGAGTCGAGCGTACCGCCCAAGTTCATCGAAGCCCTGGTCGAGGCCTGTCGCTCGCGAGGGCACACCGTCGAGATCGGCGGCGAGTTGTACTCCGATGCCCTCGGCCCGCAGGGGTCGGGCGCCGACACGCTCTCGGGCATGATGCAGCACAACGTTCGCACGATCGCCGAGGCTTTGCGGTAGCTACGAGGTTTCCCGTTCAGCGGAAGGACCGTTTCCCTCTCATGCCCGCTCCGCCCCTGGAGATTCACGACCTGACCGTGGCCTATCATCGGCGGCCCGTGCTTTGGGACGTCGACCTGACCGTACCCGAGGGCCGCCTGGTCGGCATCATCGGCCCGAACGGGGCGGGCAAGTCCACCTTGATCAAGGCCGCGCTGGGCATCGTTCCCCTGGCCAGCGGCCGGGTGGAAATCTTTGGCCAACCCTACCGGCGCCAGCGGCACCTGGTCGGCTATGTTCCACAGCGCGAAACGGTCGACTGGGATTTTCCCGTTACGGCCGAAGATGTTGTGCTGATGGGCACCTACGGGCGGCTGGGTTGGTTTCGCCGGCCGGGCGCGGCCGAGCGCAAGCAAGCCCGCGAGGCCCTGGAACAGGTGGGCCTGGCCGGGCTGGGCGAGCGACAGATTCGCCAGCTCTCGGGCGGGCAGCAGCAGCGGGTCTTTCTGGCCCGGGCCCTGGTTCAACAGGCTCGGCTGTACCTTATGGACGAGCCGTTTGCGGGAGTCGACGCCCTGACCGAGCAAACCATCGTGCAGTTGCTCAGGCAACTGCGCAGCCAAGGGCGAACCGTCTTGGTCGTGCACCACGACCTGCAAACCGTGCGCGACTATTTCGACCACGTGATCCTGGTCAATCTCAGGCTCATTGCTCAGGGGCCGACGGAAACCACGTTCACAACGGCCAACTTGCAGCAAACCTATGGCGGCCGGCTGGTCATTCTCGACGCCGCCGCCGAGGCGGTCCGCCTGGGAGAACCCGGGCGATGATGCCGGCGGCCCTCAAGGTCCTGTTGGGCACCACGCTGCTGGGCCTATCGGCCGGGGTGGTGGGGTGCCTGGCGGTGTTGCGCCGCCGGGCCCTGGTGGGCGACGTGCTGGCCCATGCCGCGCTCCCCGGCATTTGCCTGGCCTTTTTGTTCTTGGGCCAACGCCAAGTGGCGGGCCTGCTCTTGGGTGGTCTGCTGGCCGGGCTGGTGGCGCTCGTCGTGATGAACCTGGTGAGCGAAGCAACCCGCACCAAGCCCGATGCCGCGCTGGCGGTCGTGCTCTCCACCTTTTGCGCGTTTGGCGTGGTGCTATTGTCGGTCATTCAGCGCCGACCGGGCGGGGCCAACCAGGCCGGCCTGGCATCGTACATCTTCGGCCAGGCGGCCGCCCTCACTCAGTCCGACGTCCAGCTCCTGGCCCTGGTTTCCGCCGCCGCGCTGGCCATCACGCTGCTCTTGTTCAAAGAGTTTCAACTGCTCGGGTTCGATCCCGATTTCGCCCAGTCGCAGGGGTGGCCCCGGCGCTGGCTCGATTTCGCGATGATGGGCACGCTGGCCGTGGTAACCGTGGCCGGGTTGCCGGCCGTGGGGGTGGTGCTGATGGCGGCCCTGCTCATCATTCCCGGGGCCGCGGCCCGGTTCTGGTCGGACCGTT
This sequence comes from uncultured Pirellulales bacterium, assembly GCA_964399535.1. GTDB lineage: Bacteria > Planctomycetota > Planctomycetia > Pirellulales > CAYNRE01 > CAYNRE01. Next base: position 34,558 of record CAYNRE010000028.1, read on the forward strand.
TCGGCTATGTGCTGCTCCTGGCCGGCGGACTGGGGGCGACGGCTTGCGCCCTGGGCACGGCGATTTCCGCGGGCTGGCATCGGGGATGGTGGGGCGCTGGCGCAGAGGCCGCGCCACAGGCCGGACTGCCCACGGGGCCGCTGATTGTGCTGGCGGCCGTGGCCCTGTTCTTGGTCTCGGCCCTCTTGGCCCCCCAGCGCGGGGCCATCGCCCGCTGGTGGGTGGCCTACCAGTTGCGCCGCCGCGTGGCGGCCGAGCACCTGCTGCGGGCGATGTACGAAATTGGCGAGCCCCACTTGCCCGAGCGGCCGCTGATCAGCCGGCCCCAGTTGGCCGCCCAACGCTCTTGGACCGGCGCCGAGCTGGCCCGTTCGGAGCGCGTGGCCTGTCGGGCCGGCTGGATCGAGCGCCAGGCCGGCCAGGTGCGATTGACCCCCCAGGGCCTGGCCCAGGCCGCCGAATGGACCCGCCGCCACCGGCTGTGGGAGCTGTACCTGATCGAGGGCGCCCAAGTAGCTTCGGGCGACGTGGACCGGCAGGCCGATCAACTCGAGCACTGGTTAAGCGACGACCTGGTGACGCAACTGCAACAGGAGCTCGTCGATCGCAACCCGGCGGTCGTCGTTACCGCCCGTGTGCCTCCCTCGCCGCACCAGGTCGACCAGACCCAGCCCAGGCAGGCAGGCAACCAACCGGGGGAAAAGCGATGAGCCCTCTGTTGGCCATGAGCATCGAGCTGGCCGATGCCCTGTGGATCGTCGCCGTGGGCAGCATGAGCGGGGCGGCCTGTGCCTTGGTTGGTTCGTACCTGGTCCTACGGCGGCTGAGCCTGTTGGGCGATGCCCTTTCCCATGCGGTGTTGCCGGGCCTGGTGCTGGCATTCCTACTCGGCGGCCAGGTGAACATCGGCACCATGCTGCTCGGGGCGCTGGTGGTGGGGCTGCTTACCACGGCCCTGATCGAGGTGCTCGAACGCTACCTGGGCGTTTCGTCCGATGCCGGCCTGGGAATCGTTTTCACGGGCTTGTTCGCCGTCGGGGTCTTGCTGATCGATCGCTACGCCGACGCCGTCGACCTGGATGCCGATTGCGTGCTGTTCGGGCTTTTGGAATTCGTGCCGCTGAGCACTGTCGCGGTGGGCCCCTGGCAAGTACCTCGGGCGGCGGTGAGCATGGCGCCGGTGCTGGTGCTCGATGCGCTTTGCGTGGTGCTCTTGTGGAAGGAATGGAAGCTACTGGCGTTCGACCCGGCCCTGGCCACGGCCAGCGGGTTCTCAGCCCGGCTGTTGCACTATCTGCTCATGGCTCTGGTGGCGACCACCACCGTGGCCAGCTTCGAGGCGGTGGGCTCAATCGTGGTCATCGCCATGCTCGTGGCGCCCGCCGCGGCGGCCCACTTGCTCACCGATCGGCTGGGCCGGCTGATGGCCCTGGCCGTGACCATCGCCGTCTTCTCGGCTACCGCCGGTTATGGGCTGGCCCGCCACTGGGATACCAACACCGCGGGGATGATCGGCGTGGTAGCCGGAGCGGTTTACGCCACGGCCGCGGTGGCGGCGCCGCGCTACGGGCTACTGAGCCGGCTTTGGCAAGCGGCCCTGCTTCGCTGGCACATTCTGTGCGACGACCTGCTGGCCATGCTTTTCCGCGTCGAGGAGCTGGCCGTCGGCAAACGGCTCACGCCGGTCGAGGCCCGCAATGCCCTGGGGGGCGGGCCCGGCAGCTACGCCGCCCTGCTGTGGCTGGAGCGCCAGGGCAAACTGCGCCATACGCCCGACGGGCTGGAGCTGACGCCGCCGGGGCGAACTCAGGCCTCGTCGCTGGTGCGGGCCCACCGGCTTTGGGAATCGTACCTCGTGGCCCACCTGGGGTTGCCAGCCGACCACGTGCACGACCCAGCCGAACGGATGGAGCATTACCTGAGCGAGGAGCTTCAGCAGCAAATTGCCGCCGACCTGGGCAGCGCTGCTAGCGACCCCCACGGCCGCGAGATTCCCGAACGGTAGCGCGTCGCTCGCCGGTGGCGGGGGGGCGTGCCGTGGCCGGGCGGCGCACGGCCCCCGCCCGCTGGGGAATCAGATTGCGCAGGACCCGCAGGTTGGTCACGTCCCAGTCTTCGCCGTCGTGGGTGCCCTTGGGGGTTTCCAGGTACATGGGCACCTGGCCAAAGCGGCGGTCGGCCAGCAGCAGGCCAAAGGCCTCGGTTCCCAGTTTGCCCAGCCCGATGGCCGCATGGCGGTCGACGCGCGACCCCAACTCGCGGACGCTGTCGTTCAGGTGAAAGGCCTTGATCCGTTCGAGCCCCACCAGCCCGTCCAGCTCGCGCATCGCGGCGCGATAGCCGGCCCGGGTGCGCAGATCGTAGCCGGCGGCAAAGGCGTGACAGGTGTCGAAACAAACGCCGACCCGCTCCTGCCGATCAACCTGCCGAAGAATTTCCGCCAGGTGCTCGAATCGCCAGCCCAGGTTGGTGCCCTGACCGGCCGTGATTTCCAGCAAGCACTGGGCCTTGATCCGCGGCAGCTCGCGGTGCACCTGGTTGAGCGCCAGGGCCACCCGAGCCAGCCCCTCGGCCTCGGTCGAAACGGTGTAGCTGCCCGGGTGGGTAACCACATACGGGATGCCCAGCTGCTCGGCCCGCTCCAGTTCGACGCGAAAGGCTTCGACCGAGCGTTTCCAAAGCGCCTCGTCGGGACTGGCCAGGTTAATCAGGTAGGAATCGTGGGAAATGGGGTGGCCGATTTCGAGCCGCTCCAGCGCGTCGCGAAAGCGGGTAATGTCGTCGCGGCTGAGCGGTTTGGCCCGCCATTGGTTGTTGTTCTTGGTGAAGATTTGCACGCAGTCGCAACCGGCCGCGTGGGCCGCCTCGACGGCCCGGTAGTAGCCGCCGGCAATCGACATGTGGGCGCCCAAAATGGCCATCATGGCCCTCCTGTTGGCATTGGTGGCCAGCCGCCGCAAGCGATTCGGTGGGGCCCCTACCCCGCCGAGGCCCGCGGTCGACGGCGGCTCGATGGCCCGATCGGCCGAAGTACGCTGTCGGTCGGGGCGTATTTCACCAAGGGGCGGGCTCGCGGCCAAGCGGCGCGCTTCGTTTTTTCTGGCCTGGGAATCTGGGAACTGGGGGCGGCGACGGCGTCTCCGCGACCGCACCGACCACGGAAACCCGCGCCCGGCGGGGCCGTTTCGGCGGGTCTCCGCCAGGCGCAAGCTGGGAATCTTGTAAGTTTCCCAAACGCCTCCCTAGAATTAGGTTCTCGGGCAACCCGGAATCGCGCGGCCCTTGCGTCGGTGCGTGGCGGCACGATGGCGCGGCCCGGCGCAGTTCCGCGGATTTCCACTTCTGTTTGCCCTCGGTCGTTTCTGCCCGTTTGGCGCTGGGCGAAAGGTACGGAGCCGCATGACGCCGCTCGGTTGGATGGTGACATCGTTTCTGGTATTGGGCACCTTGGCCGGTTTGGTGCTCTGGGGACCGGTGCTACAGGCCTGGCGCGAGAATCGCCTGGCCCGGGCACGGCGGTTGTTCCATCAGCGCCGCGAATGGCTCGAGGCCCGCTTTGTCGAACTGGCCCGCCGCAGCGGTAAGCCGCGCGGACTGAACTGGAGCGATTGCGAGTTTGCCGACGGCGTTTCCTACGCCCGCGACCGCAAGACGGGCGAGCTATCGGCCTTTGTCGCGGTCACGATCGCCTTCGAGGCGATCGAGGGGGGCGGGATGGAGGAGGTCGAAGCGGTGGGCAATCTGCGGGCCGCCACGGCGGTGTTTCGCTGCGGGCGCGAGGGGTGGTACACCGAGGGCCGGACGGTGTTCAACCTGAACCCGGTCGAGGCGATCGACTATTACCGCGGCCAGATCGAACTGATCGGCCAGGAAGAGCCACTCCGCCGGTAGGGCGGCCTCTAGAACAACTCGTGAACTTCCCGCACGCCGAAATCGACCAGCGGGAAGGGGCGGTTCTGCGGGCCGGGCAGCTTCGTTTCCAGGTCCAAGCCCAGGCTGTGGTAAATAGTGGCCACCACCTCGGCCGGCTCGACGGGCCGCTCGGCGGGCACGCCCCCCACCGCATCGCTACGCCCCACCACGCGGCCGCCCTGCACTCCGCCGCCGGCCATGTGAATGGTCCAGCACTGGGGCCAGTGATCGCGGCCACCGGCGGGGTTCACCTTCGGGGTGCGGCCGAACTCGGCCAGATTGCAAACCAGCGTGTCTTCCAACAGGCCCCGCTGATACAGGTCTTCGATCAGGGCGCTATAGGCCTGGTCGTACATGGGGGCCACGATCTTGCGCATGCCCTCGATCGAAGTGAACGGCTTCGAACCGTGGATGTCCCAGGTGATTTCGTCGAACACGGTGAGGAAGGTATTGAGCGTCACGAATCGCACGCCCGCTTCCACGAGCCGGCGCGAGAGCAAGCAGCACTGGCCAAAGCGGTTCATCCCGTAGCGCTCGCGCACCTCTTGCGGCTCGCGGCTCAAGTCGAAAGCGTCGCGAGCCTCGGTGCTGGTCATCAGCCGGAAGGCGGCCTGAAAGTTTGAGTCGAGCAATTGCGCGTTGGGGCTCGATTCGAAGTCTTTCACCGTCTGATCGACCACGGCCCGCATCTTTCGCCGACGGTCGAGCCGGGCATCGCCGATCGTGGCCGGCGGCAACAAGTCGGGAACCTGGAAGTTAGCCTCGGAGGGATCGGCCATGAGCACGAACGGGTCATAGGCCTTGCCCAGAAAACCGGCGTCCTGCCCATGCGGCAAATTGCCGCCGGTCCGCCCCATGGGTTCCGGCAAAACAACGTGGGCGGGCAAATCGCCGCGCCGCCCGAGCAAATAGGCCACGGCGCAGCCGGCATGGGGGGTGTTGATACCACCGGTGAAGAGCCGGCCGGTTTGCATCATTTGGTGGCCGGTGTCGTGTACCGCGGCGGCCGTGTGATAGCAGCTCCGCACCAGCGAGAACTTGTCGGCCTGCTGGGCCATGAGCGGGAAGATTTCGGAAATCTGCACTCCGTCGGCCGCGGTGGCGATGGGCTGAAACGGACCGCGCACTTCGGCCGGGGCCTCGGGCTTCATGTCCCAGGTGTCGAGTTGGCTGGGCGCGCCCAGGTTGAAAATCATGATCGCGCTGCGGCGGCGCTGCGGATCGACCGCGCCGGCCGCCTCGAGCCGCATCAGGTCGACCAGCGACAGGCCGACCGCCCCCAGGGTACCCGCCTGGAGAAAATCGCGCCGGGTGACTCCGTCGCAGGTTTGCGCGCTGCCGCTGCCGATCAAACGAAGCATGTTCTTTCCCCCGGGGAAGAGGCTGCCAACTAGGCAAAGTCTGTGGCTCGTGCCGGGCACGAGCGTCGCACCGTGTCGCACCGGCTGAAGAGGGCAGCCCACAGGGAGATTCGGTTGGCGGTGGGCGGCCACTCCAACGCCCCGATCCTAGCCCGCACACAGCGCAAGATCAACAATTCGGCCCCTTTGCCCAGGCTGGCGCGGGTCCCCCGGCCACCCTCGTTTTTGCTTCCGCCAACCTGAATTACCCAGGCGGCTGGTCCGGCAAGTACCACCTGGACGGAAGCCGTGGCGCGACCCTTTCGCCGTAAACAGCACCGCGGCTTCGCCGTAAACAGCACCGCGGCGAATCGCACCGCCGCCGGCCGCGTGGGGCCCAGCCAAGGTGCCAGGTGCGTCGGCCGCGCTACGTAGTCGATTCCGGCGGAGTCTCTTGAATCAAACGGCTGAGCTGTTTGAACTCGGGCGTGGCGGCCTGCTGACACCATTCGAACAGCGCCGCCTCGGTGGTGGTCAGCGTGGCGCCGGCCGACTCCATGCGCCGCAAGGCGGTCTGATAGTCGATCTCGTAGCGCGATCCCAAGGCGTCGACCGCCAGGTACACCCGGTAGCCCGCGGCCAACAAATCGAGCGCGGTCTGTTGCACGCACACATGCGCCTCGATGCCGGTGAGCAAGACCCGCTGAATACCCCGGCGCTCGAAGTCGGCAAAAACTTCGCCGCAACTACCGCAACTAAAAGTAACCTTGCTCGACATGCCGACAAACCGCTCGGCCAACTCGGGCACGGTGGGACCGAGCCCTTGGGGATATTGCTCGGTGGCGGCCTTGGCCACCCCCAGCAGTTCGGCGCCGTCGATCAGCCGGCGGATGTTCCAGACCAGGCGGCGGAACCCGGGCACCAGCTTGATTAACTTGCCTTGCACGTCGATCACCAGCAGGGCCGTGTCGTCGCGCGACATCAGCTCGGGGCTGCGCGGCAGCGGTCGCGCGGGGTGGGTTTCGATTGAATCGCTCATCGCAGACGGTTCTCCCTTTGGGTTACCCGCTCCCGGCCCGGCCCGATACGCTCAAGCCCAGGCTCGGGGGCTGCGCACCCGGCAACGAAACCAGGAACCGATCCTACAACCGCTCGATCGGCAGATCGTGCTGACGGAGAAACGCGGCCGCCTCGGCGGCGGAAAACACCCCTTCGGTGGCTCCGATGGCGCGGACACAGCTCGCGCCCAGCGCACTTCCCCAGCGGAGGCAATCCAGCGGCCCGTGCCCTTGGAGCAGCGCCGCGATGTAGCCGGCGTCGAAGGCGTCGCCCGCGCCGGTGCCGCCGACGAATTCGACCGGGTAGGTTCCGGCGCGAGCCTTGACCGCTTCGGACCAGAGCACGGTGCCGGCATGGCCACAGGTGATCACCGAAGTGGCGACCCCATGTTCGGCGAAATACCGGGCCTGGTCCACGGGGTCGGCCAGCCCTGTGAGCACTTCGGCTTCGTCGTTGTTCGGCAGAAACACGTCGGTATGCGGCAACAGCGGCGCCAACTTGGGCCAGTGGTCGCCCGGGCCGGGCAGGACCACGTCGAGCACGGTTCGCACGCCGTGAGCCCGGGCCCGCCGAAACAGTTCGGCCAGTGGCGCCGGCTCGAGCGCCGGCATCAGCAGGTAGCCCCCCAGGTACAACACGCGGGCCTGAGAAACGCTGGACCAGTCGATATGTTCGACGAGCAAACGGGCGTTGGCCCCCAGCGTATGAATGAACCGGCGGTCTTCCCCCCGCACGTTGATGATCAAGGTTCCCGAGGTGCCCACCCCCTCGATTTGGCGCAAACCTTCCACCCCCACGCCGTGCCGACCGAGGGTCTGCCGAATGAAGCTGCCGAAAGCATCGTCGCCCACGCAGCCGACGACCCCGACCGAAACACCCAGGCGGGCCAGGTCGATCGCCGCGTTGGCGGCACAGCCGCCGATGGCCAGCGGCAGTTCGTCGGACAGCACCAGCTCGCCTGCCCGCGGCAGATGTGAAATCGGCGCGCACAGGTGGTCGGCCACCAACACACCGACGCTTAGACAGTCGTAGGCCATCTGGGTTCCCGGCGCTTGTCAGGCGCTCGAAGCGGCCGGCGGAGCGATCAGCCGGGCCTGTATGATTTGTAAAATACCTTGTGCCACCTTCGGCTTTGGCCCAGCCAGCGAGGCGACGACCGCTCCGGCGCGATCGATGATTTCCACCTGGTTCTCCTCGGCGTTCATCGCCTCGGGGCCATTGGATACGATCAGGTCGCAGCTCTTCTTTTCCAACTTCACCAGGGCCCGAAACCGGTGGTCCTCGGTCTCCAGGGCAAACCCCACCAGCCACTGACCGGTTTTCTGGGCCCCCAGGGAAGCGACTACGTCGGGCGTTTCGATCAGCTCCAGACGCAGTGGGTCGCCGGTCTTGGCAATCTTGCCGGTCGCCACCTGCTGTGGCCGATAGTCGCAGGGCGCGGCCGCGCCGATGGCCCCATCGCACCGCGGGAAGACCGAGAGGGCCGCGTCGAGCATTTCCTCGGTCGAAACCACTGGGATCAGCTCGACTTGCGACGGGTAATGCACCTCGACCGGCCCGCTGACCACGGTCACGCGATGCCCCAAATTCAGGGCGGCTTCGGCCAGGCAGCATCCCATGCGCCCGCTCGAGGCGTTGGTGAGGTAACGAACCGGGTCGAGATACTGCCGCGTGGGGCCCGAGGTAATCAGAATATGTGCCATGGGCCCATCCGCCGCAGCCATGCAACGTCGCAAAAGCCAACACTTTAAGCCCAGCGCTGGGGCTTTGGCCAGCACCCCGGCGGAGAGAGCCCCGGCGAGCCCTCGGGCAGCGTGCGGCCAGGCACCCTAAGGCCCGCGGTCGGATTGCAGCAGATTGCAAACTTTGCCGCGAAATTGAGCAAAGCGCCCCGGCACCGGTCCTTGGCTGGCGCTTGCTGCCCGCCGCCTAAGTTGTTGCTGCGACAAGCGCAGCGAGCGAGCAGCCGGGCCCCAGCCAGGTGCACTTACGGCTTCGGCGTAAAAGTTGCAGCACCAGGGGATCTCAGGCAGCCGGTGGCGGACCGGGACGCAGGCCAGATCGCTTGCGACCCCTTGGGACCGCCGCTTGCGACCGTTGCCTGGGCCGCCCCTGCCGGGCGGGCCTAGGCGCCTACGGAGCTGCCGTCCCTTCTCTTTTCTCGACAGGCGGAGGTCTTCGCCATGGCAAGCGTGCACGTCAGCAGCGTGGTAGTGGAAATGCCCCCGGACCAACTGCTCGCCCGTGGGCAGGCGTCGCCCCGTGAAGTTCGGCCACAGAGCGACCCGTGCATTGCGCGGATTGTCGAGCTGGTCGGACGCAGGGGACGGTTGTTGCCTCCCACGACCGATTCGGCGGCTCCGAAAAACCGGCTGAGCCGGGTCCTGCGGGGCGAGGCGCCATTGCCGCTGGAAAGCTGGTGGCCCGACAACCTTGCGCCCAGCCGCCGCGACGACCCGCCTCCGCCGAGCCAGGCGTAGCGCGCTATTACAGAATCCGCTTGCCGTGCGAATCGGCGAGCCGAGCTGCAGCAGCCCCCCCCGTCATCGACGGGGGGCTGACGCCGAGCTGGTCACTGCCTGGTCACGGCAATCCGTGAGGGGCCGTGTCCCACTCCCCTGCCCTATGCCGCACGCAGCGTACTTCGGTTCGCCAGGCATGACGGCGCCTAACCGTTTCGCGGTGCGTGAGAGATGGGCCAAGGCACCGAATTCCTGTTCCACCCTTCTCACACCCCAAACTGGCGCAGCACTAGTTCGCACACGTCGATGTCGGCCATCGTCGGGCCGGCGAACACGCCCCGCTCGGAGGCCACGATAATGCCCCGCTGGCTCGACTCTCGGGCCGGCGCACCGTGCGAACCCGCCGCCAGGCTGGTGTCGAGCGAAATGCCCATCGCCTCCAGGTCGAGGTGCATCTCCAGCGGGTCGTAGCCCGGTTTGTTGTGAATATCGACCCGGCGGGCGAATTCGGGGGCCCGTTGGTTGTCGAACCACCAGTAATAGGCCTGCCAACTATCGGGCTCGGAGACCAGCACCACCTCGCCCGAGCGGGGATGATCGAGGTCGTAACGGCGGCGCTCGTCGCCGGCCAGCACCTCGGCCACGCCGCGCCGCCCGCGAAACAGGTCGACCACGCGATTGGTAACCGACTGGTCGGCGCCCCGCACGAAGACGTGGGCTAGTTGGTGATCGACCAGGGCCCAAGCCGCGCTGCCGGCCAGGTCCAGGTGCTCTCGACCTGCTTGGTCGCGAACCGCCAGCAGTCCCGCCTCGCGCAACAGGCGATTGGGGAATAACGCGTGGCGGACCGGCACGATGGTGTATTCGCTGGCCACGATCCACAGGATGCGCGAATCGGGATAGGCCGCCGCGAAGCCTGCTTGCAAACGCCCAAGTTGCTCGTCCAGCGCCTCCAGCGCCGCCCGAGCCCAGTCGCTCTCGGGCCCGAATTTCTGCGCGGCGTAATCTAGGTGCGGCAGGTAGAGGTACCAGAACTCGGGCCGGAGCTGGGCGGCCGCCTGAACAGCCGAATCGACGATCCAGGCCGTCGAGTGAATATTGGCCAGCGGCCCCCAAAAATGCTGCAGCGGGAAATGGTCCCAGCGAGCCACGAGCTCCTGGTACAAGCCTTCGGGCTTGGTCAGGCACCAGAGGGCTTCGCTGCCGTCGGGCTGGTGGATGGGGGCGGGCGTGCAAAGGTAGTCGGCGCCGCACCCCTTGGAGTGCAGAGCAAACCAAACGGCCGACGTGGTCCCCGGCCGCTTCTCGTGCAAGATGTCCCAGATCTGGGGCTCTAGGATGCAGTCGTTCCAGGCGGTCCACATCTCCACTTCGTGCCGCTCACGCCAATAGAAGCCGTTGGCGACGACGCCGTGGTCCATGGGCAGCCGGCCCGTGGTCATGTTGGCCTGAACCGGGCAGGTTACGGCGGGAAAGCTGGGCACCAGGGTGGCCAGGTCTCCCTCGGCGGCCATGCGGCCCAACCGGGGCATCTGGGCCAGGTCGCCGCGCCGCAAGGCCGGCACGGAAAGCAGCACCACGATATCGGGCATGGGGCGTTGGTTCCTCGAGGGGTTGCCGTAGTCGTCGCCGGTGAAGGCCGCGATTATAGCGGGCCCGGCCCCGGGCGGCCCGCCTGGGACCTGTCGGGGGCGCGCCTTGGCCCAGCGCCGGTATGGCAGCGCCGCCTACCGGGAACCGCTCGGCTCGCGACTCCGCCCGGCCGCCGGTAAAATCAGGTGGTTCTGAAAAAGATCCACCCGATTCGCGGTGTACGCAACCACCTGGCGAGCACGCTCGATCATGGCCGACCTGGTAATTTTCGGCGATCAGAACTTTGCCGAAGTGGCTCACTACTATTTCACCCACGACAGCCCGCACCGGGTCGTGGCCTTCTCCGTCGACGGCGCGTACCTCACTCGGCCCAGCTACTGTGGCCTACCCGTGGTGCCGTTTGAAGAGCTGCCGGCCCGCTACCCGGCCAGCGATTGCCAGATGTTCGTGGCGGTCGGCATCGCCGAGGTGAACGAGCTGCGGGCAGCCAAGGTGGCCGCTGCCGAAGCGGCCGGCTACCGCCTGGCGAGCTTCGTCTCGAGCCGGGCCCTGGTGCCGCCCGACTTGGAGTTGAAGCCCAACACGATGATCATGGAGGGTTCGGTCTTGCAGCCCCAGGTGCGCGTGGGCAAGAACTGCATGCTTTGGAGCACGACCCGACTGGGCTTTCGCACCGCGATCGGCGATCACTGTTGGGTGGTGTGCGCCATTTTCGGCGAGGGGGTCGAGGTGGGCCCCTACTCGTTCGTGGGGCTCAACGCCACGGTGGCACCGGGCTTGAAGTTGGGCCGCAGCAGCCTCATCGGCGCCGGCGCGCTGGTGATGAAAGATACGCCCGACTACGCCGTGCTCAAGGGTGTGGCCAGCGAGGTGTCGCGGGTACCCAGCAGCCGGCTCTGGCGCTAACTGTCCGTTGAAAAAAAGCCCTGGTTGCATTTTTCAACCTCGCCAACCGCCGAGCCAAGCTCGTCGCGGCTCGCAAAATAACGACTTACGTCGTTATTTTGGCATCGCATCCCTGCGATGACGCCGCCCGGGGAATTCTTCACCAGGCTGCTCGCGGGCGGGCGCCCCGGATTCGCGCCGCGGTGTGGACCACGGCGCGGAGCCTGACCGAAAAAGCAACGGCCCGCGGCAGAGAACTCTCCCCGCGGGCCGCGCGGTATCCGAAAGCCCAGGGTCGGCCTTCCCTGGGCTTGGCGAGTGACCGGCTGGAAACCAGCCGCCCCGGCAGCGCCGCAGGCCCCCCAGGGGCTAGCGGCTTGCCACGGCGACTTGTTCGGCCGGCTCGCGGATCACATGGATTTGATCGGGGCCCACCACCTGGAGACGGAAGTGGACCTTGCCCAACTGCACGGTCTTGGCGTCTTTGACGTGGAAGTAGCAGCGTGCCTCGTGATTGCCCTGCGGAGAGATGATCACCAGGTGACCGCCTCCCTTGACGAGCATCGAAGCGCAAGGAATGACGCCGTCCAGGTGCAAGCCCCAGAACTGGTCGCCCGTGCGTACGTCGACCTCGGTCAGCGTGGCGGTCGGATCAACCGCCACCACCGGCTCGGTGACGACGACTTCGGGTTTCCGCATCTCCACGACGCGCTCGGTGACGGCGTAGGTCACCGAGACCAAGACCAACGCAAGCGATAGGGGAACCAGATACCTCTTCATGTTCCGGACTCCTGCAGACGAGAGAAGCAAGACGAGAGGGGCGAGAGGAGTGCTACCCTCAATTATCGCTGAGTTTGCGCGGGCGGCAAATTTTTCGCGGTGAGGTTTTCAGTCATCACCCGATTTGCCGCTGACGTGCAATGCCCGCCAGTGCTGGCAGCCGACCTCTCTCTGGCGCGCTGCGCGGTGCGCGAAGGAAGTTCGAGAAATCCTTCACGATCTCGCTACCTTCCTTACAGGCGTCACCGCCATCGCGCCAGCCTCGCAGACCGAACCCCGGTTCGGCCTTCTACCTAGTGCGTTGCCGCGCAGGCAGAGATCGTCACGGTCCGGGCGATCAACTTTCCATTTTGGGCTATTTTTCAGCCCCCCGCAGGGCCGCCCACCCCGGCGTGGCACGGCGAATCACCTGTTCGCCGTCGAGCTCCCATCGCAACAACTCGGTCCCGGGAAAGTTGGCGGCTAGCCGCAAACACGCCTCCCAATCCAAGACGCTTACCGCCGTGGCCAGCGCATCGGCCGTCACCGCGTCGGGGGCTACGACCGTCACCAGAGGCGAGTGCTCCAGCGCCCAGCCCGATCGCGGATCGACAATGTGCGAGAACCGTCGACCGCCCAGCACGACGTGTTGGTATAAGTCGCCCGAGGTCGACACCGCTTGGCGCGCGAGCTGTAGCGATTCTGCGGGCGGCAGCGGGGCGAAGTCGCCGGAGCCATCGGGGGGCCGAGCGGCATCGAACTGGCTCAGGGCAACCAGCCAGTGGGCCTGGCCCGGCGGAGGCTGACCCAGGGCGACGTCGCCGCTGGCGTCGACCAGGGCCTGGGGGCAGCCGCTGGCGGCCAACACGGACAGCGCCTGGTCGGCAGCGTAGCCCTGGGCAATGCCCCCCAGGTCGAGCCGCGTTCCCGGGCGATGCAAGGTGGCGGAGTGCGCGGCCGGGTCGAGCACTAGGTCGGCGTAGCCCACGGTTTGCCGGGCCGACTCGATTTGGCGGTCGCTGGGTAGGGTTTTCTGGCGTCGGGCCCTCCGCCATTGCCGTACGACCTGGCCGCAGGTGACGTCGAAGGCCCCGCCGGTCCGGTGGGCAAAATCCTGCGAGGTGGACAGGATGGACCACAGCTCGTCGCTGACCGGCACCGCTCGGCCCGAACCTGCGGTATCGCTCAGTTGCGAGAGCTCGCTGTCGGGCCGGTAATCGCTGAAGCGGGCATCGAGCGCCGCGATGCGGGCAAAGGCGGCCTCGGACGCTCGATTTGCGGCCCTTTCGTCGGGGGCATAGAATACGAGCTTAAATTCCGTGCCCATATGAACCTGGGTAAATTCGTACCGCTCCCAGGCGGGCGAGGGCTGGGCCGCCAGCGGCCGGCCCCCCAGCAACAGCAACACGACCAGCAGCGGGGCCCAATGCCGATTCGCCCTCGTGGCCGCCCAAGCGGCCGGCCACAGGGGGCGAGGTTTGCCGCGGCCGCGGGGCACCACAAGCGGTTTTTCGGAGAGCAGCCGGTGAGTGGGATGCAACGTGAGATTCTCCGCGGGCGCCGAGGCTCGCTTCGCCGACAGTGGAAGGCGGCCCTGGCCGCATGGTGCGTGGTTGCGGTACCGCTGACTTCGCACGCCCAAACCGCGACGGCGCCTGAGGTGGAGCCGCCCCCGGTCGAGGTGGCCGACGCCCTAGCGGCCACCGCCGACGCCATGAAACCCTACACCGAAATCATCGCGGGCACGACGGTCACCCTCGACATGCTACCCATTCCACCGGGAAAGTTCCTGATGGGGAGCCCCGCCGACGAGGAAGGCCGCTCGGACGACGAAGGCCCGCAGGTCGAAGTCGAGCTGGATGCGTTCTGGATGGCCAAGTGCGAACTGACTTGGGACGCCTACGAAATCTGGATGTTCAACTTAGACATTCAGCGGCGGCCGGTCTTGGGGATCGAGCCCACCGAGCGCGACCTGCTGGCAGACGCCGTTACCCGGCCGACCAAGCCCTATACCGACATGACCTTTGGCATGGGCAAAGAGGGTTACCCGGCCATCTGTATGACCCAGTTGGCGGCTAAAATGTTTTGCGAGTGGCTGACCACCAAGACAGGCCGCTACTACCGCCTGCCGACCGAGGCCGAGTGGGAATACGCCTGCCGGGCCGGCACGACCACGGCCTATTCGTTTGGCGACGACCCGGCCGAGTTGGACGACTACGCCTGGTCGTACGAGAACTCGGACGATGCCTATCATCCCGTGGGAGAGAAAGAACCCAATCCCTGGGGGCTGCACGATATGCACGGCAACGTGGCCGAGTGGTGCTTGGATCATTACTACCCCGATGCCTACTCCCGGCATCCGGCCGGCGAGGTGGTCAAGAACCCTTACTTTCCCCCAGTGAAGCCCTATCCGCAGGTCGCCCGCGGCGGTTCGTGGGACGACGACCCTCCGGCCCTGCGCAGCGCCGCTCGGCGGGCGTCGAGCAAGGATTGGAAGATTCAGGATCCGCAGATTCCCCAGAGCAAGTGGTACCATACCGACGCGCTGTTCGTGGGCTTTCGCGTCGTGCGTCCGCTGACGGTGCCCACGGCCGAGCAACAAGTGGCCATCCGCGGCGCGGCCGGCGACGAGTAAGCCAAGCCCGCGAGCCCAAAACCAAACCAGACCCCGGCGCGCCGCTGGGGTCGATTTTCCAGGAGAAGTTTGCCATGAGCCAAACGCCCCGCTCGAGCGAGCAGCCGCTTCCCTCGCGGCGCCAGTTTCTGAAAACGTCGTCGGCGGCCGCCTCGGCCCTGGGCATGGCCGGCACGCTGGGCTGGGCGCGCGGGGCGCACGCCGGGGCCGATGAAACCATCCGCGTGGGGCTGGTCGGTTGCGGCGGCCGGGGTACCGGCGCGGCCAACCAGGCGCTGCACGTGCCCGACTCGGTCAAGCTCGTGGCCATGGGCGATGCGTTCGCCGACCAGGTGGAAAGCAGCCTGGCCAACCTGCTCCAAGACCCTCAGATCAAAGACAAGATCGACGTTCCGCAGGAACGCCGGTTCGCCGGGTTCGACGCGTACCAGAAGGTGATCGATGCGGGGGTCGACCTGGTGATTCTGGCCACCCCGCCGGGATTTCGCCCCCTGCACCTGGCGGCTTGCGTGGCCGCCGGCAAACACGTCTTTGCCGAGAAGCCGGTAGCGGTCGACGCCCCCGGCGTGCGCTCGGTGCTGGAAAGCGCCGCCGCCGCCAAGGCCAAGGGCCTGGGGTTGGGCATCGGCCTGCAGCGCCATCACCAAAACGACTACCTGGAAACCATCAAACGGCTGCAGGATGGCGCCATCGGCGACATCCACACCATGCGGGCCTATTGGAACGGCGCGGGCGTTTGGGTTCGCGACCGCAAGCCCGAGCAGACCGAGATGGAATACCAGATGCGCAACTGGTACTACTTCAACTGGCTGAGCGGCGACCACATCGTCGAACAGCACATTCACAACCTGGATGTCTGCAATTGGCTCAAGGGAGCGTACCCGGTGCGCTGCCAGGGCATGGGCGGGCGCGAAGTGCGCCGCGGCCCCGACACCGGCGAAATCTACGATCACCACGCCGTGGAGTTCGAGTTCGCCGATGGCTCGCGGGTGTTCAGCTACTGCCGCCACATTCCCAACTGCTGGGATTCCGTGAGCGAGCACGCCCAGGGGTCCAAGGGCTCGGCCGACATCTCGGGGGGCATCATCCGGGTCGCCGGGGAAGATCCCTGGAAGTATCGCGGCAAACGGAACAACCCCTATCAGACCGAGCACGACGATCTCTTCGCCAGCATCCGCGCCGGCAAACCGCTGAACGAAGGCGAGATCGGCGCCTACTCGAGCCTGACGGCCATCATGGGGCGGATGGCCACCTATTCGGGCAAGATGGTGCAATGGAACGACGCGCTCAACTCGCAGATTAACCTGGCACCCACCGAATACGCTTGGAACGCCACGCCGCCGGTGCCCGCGGTCGCCGTGCCGGGGGTAACGCGAGCGGTTTAGCCCGCGGACGAGCGATTCGACAACCTGCGCCAATTTGGCGATGCGAGCGCTAGGTTTGCGCAGGGGATCGCGGTGATTCCGGGCGTTGGCGACGGTCGCCGTAGACTCACCGGCTGCGGCAGTCGGCCGCCAGGCCCCCCCGCGCCCGACGGGGCTTGGCGCGTTCGAGCACGCCGCCGCGCGGGGCGAGCCTTGCGCCGTGGCGATCGCCGGCTGAACCGGCCAAAGGAGCCCTTACCCGGTTGGACCGGGCGGGGCCACCGGGGGCAGCCAGTATTCGTCGCCCGAGTCGCTCGACGATTTCAAGCTGATCGAGACTGCCTCGGCGCGGCTCGGCGGGCCCTCGGAGTGCTCCTCGGGGGCATCGGGCCAAGTAAAGAGTACGGCGGCCAGTTCTTCAAGCCGCGCCCGATGGCGCTGGAGCGACGCCGGCAAATCGCCGGCGAACAAGGCGGGGCGCACAAACACCTCGGCCGCCTGGGTGGCGCCGCGGGCCTGGGCCAGCCGGCTCAGCAGCAGGCGATCGCGCCAACCGAGGTGGTGGGCCTGGCAAAGTTCTTGAAATAGTCCGCGCGGGCTATTGGTCCGGCGCAGCGTTTCCTGCCGCGCCAAGAGCCGCGACAACACCCAGCCGCCAACCACGACTACGACCAGCAACCCCAGTAGCTGCAATTGCTCGCTCGTATCGAACCGGGCCCGGTCGCCGCGAAAGCCACTGCCCAGGGCGTCGAACACGTCGCCCGGAGTCAGCACCTCGGCCAAGAGCCCGGTGGCAATTCGCGGCACGTTCATGGGGTGGCTCCTGGCAGCGAGATTCCCGGTTCGCCCGGCCAGGGGGTTTCAAGCGGCGGCGCGGCGGGGCCCGGCTCGCGGGCCAGGGCGGCCTGGAGCTCGAGACTTTCGCGGGCCGCTTCCTGCACGGGAACGTTGCGGTCCTCGCGGGCCGCGCGAACCAGCGCGGCTCGCGACTCGGCCGAACGGCTACCCGCCAGGCTGCGGGCCGCTTCGCGCCGCACCAGATGGTCTTCGTCTTCTTCCAGGAGGCGAATCAGCGCCGCCTCGAGTCGATCGAGCATTTTCACGTAGCGGGCCACCTCGACCGCGCGGAGCCGGCGGGTGCGGGACTGCGACTGCATCTCCTCGATCAGCCGGGCCTCGGCGTCCAGGTCTACCTTGGCCACGAGCCGGCCCGTGCTGTGGCGGACCTCGTCGTCCAAAGTTTCAAACGCCGCCAGGAAGCGGGCCAGGGTAAACTCGTTCAGACTGGCCCGGGCCGCCTGGCGAATGGCTTCGTGCGAACTATCGAGGGCATCGATCAATCGGCCCAGGGCGCCGGGCACGCCGCGGTGACGAATCTGGCCCAGGGCGGCCGCCTGAACGAGCGGGTCGGGGTCGTCCAGCGCCCGTTGCACCAGGGCGGCGGCATCGGCTCCGTTGAACTGTGCCAGCGCGCTCACGGCGGCGCGGCGGCCGGCCACGTGCCCTCGGTCGAGAACCCGTTCGAGAAACTCGAAGGCGCTCTGGCGCTTCAGCCCGGAAGCCACCACCAGGCGCACGGCCGCGTGCTGACCGGGGCCATCGAGCTGGTCCAGGCTCCAGTCATGGTCGGGCCGCAGCCAGCCGATCGACGTAATTCGCTTGAGGTTGTGGGCCACGGTTTGCCCGGGGGCGTGCCCGACTCGCGAAAGCAAATAACCCACGAACTTCAGATCGCCGCGCTGCCCAATCAGTTGCAGCAGCGCCGCCGGCGGCTGTGCATCGTCCAGGCCGCTTAGCAGCAGGCGAATGATTCCGGCCCGGCCGCTGGTCGACATCACTTGCATCAGCGGCTTATAGGCAGGGTCGAGCGGGTCGGCCAGCACCTTGCGCAAGGTCACGTTGTCGCGAGCCGCCAGCAACAGAAACGATTCGATCACTTCCAACCGCCGGTGCTTGCCGAAGCGCTTCACCGAGTTCTCCAGGCTCGTGGTCACGTGCCTGCGCACCAATTGCGGGTCGCGGCGGTCGCGATAATCGCGGGGCCCGGCCAGGTCGGCATAGAGCAGTTCGGCCAGCTGCAACAGGGTTTGCGCCACCAGGTCGCAATTGGGGTTGGCCTCGTCCTCCAAGGCGTTGACCAGGGCCGGAACCAGGTCGTATTCCTTGAACCACAAAATGGCCTGGCAGCCGTTGCGGCAAAGCGCCGGATCGGTGCTGACAACCGCATCGCGCAGAGCCTGCGACAAACGGCCGCGGCGGCCATCGATAATGGCCCGCCAGCGATCGTCGATCTGGTGCAACCGTTTCACAATGGCGTGCTGCCCGGCCACGCTTCGCCGGTCGAGCAGCGCGGCCAGGGCCGCCTCGGCCACGGCCGGGTCGGCGGCGTCCAGCAGCGGCAAGAGCACTCCCGCCGACGCCTCGTTGGGCGACTTGGTCAGCACCTGAAAAGTTGCCGCGAATCCGTGGCTCACGATTCGATGTTCCCTGCGCCCTTTGGTATTTCCCTCGCCCCGTCTGGACAACAGCCCGGTGGCGCGGCTCTCTTCGGCGAAACCTGGTAAGCCACCGGCTCGACGCCGCGCGGTGCCGGCCCTGGTGTTTCAAAACCGCAAGCGACGGCGCATCGCGCCGGCCGGTTGCCCCCCCAGCGCGACCCACTGTTATTGGCATTCGGCGGGCAGGTTCGGAAACTTCAATTCAATCGATAAGAATTCCCTGTTTTGCGCCGTCTACCGGTTTTCGGCGGTTTGATTGACCGGAAAAGTCGCTGCAACCCGCACTTAAGTCGGCCCGGGGGCCTTCGAAGCGGTAATTCGCGGCCGGCGACCGCCCGTTGTCGGCGGCCGGCCCGAAGGGGCAGCTTGGGTCGGCATTCGCCCCCCCTGAGCGAACCACCCGGCCGACGGTTTGCTTGATTTCGCCGGAGTGACCTTGGACACTACGAATCAGAGCGCCGCTTAGGGGCGAGCTTCGTACTGGCTACCCGGCCGGTGGGGAGCTGCGGGCGGAGCCGAAGCAAATTGGCAGCAGCAGTCGCTATGACCGAACACGACACTTACCAGGCCGTTTGGGAACGCGAATTCCCCGGTCTTCGCGCCCGCATCTTGGAGATCGCCGCGATACTCGATCGGCTCGACCGCTCGAACCCTGGAGCGGCCGTGGACCCGCGTCGCGAACAAGTGCGCCAGGCGCTGGCGGTGCTCGACGACGGCCACCTGGGCGATCGAGCGGAATCGGTTCAACTGGTTTTTTCCCGCCCGTATGATTCCAACTGGTGGTCGGCGCTGGACATGGACCAGGCTCGCACCGGACGCACCTAGCCGCCGGCCCGCGCGGCTCGGCCCAGGGGGGCGGGCGGCTCCCAGCCGCGGCGCCGTAGGCCAAGCTCGCGGGTGGCCCCCCGTGGACCGACCCGCTCGAACTGGCGACCCCAACATTTCGCACCCAGGACGACGAATGTATTATTTCGACCCACACATTCACATGGTTTCGCGTGTCACCGACGACTACGAAACCCTGGCCAAGATGGGCTGCCTGGGGGTGAGCGAGCCGGCGTTTTGGGCCGGGTTCGATCGGGGCAGCGCCGAGGGATTTCGCGACTACTTTCGGCAGCTCACCGAGTTCGAGCAGAAGCGGGCCAGTTGGTACGGCCTGGCCCACTTTACCTGGATCTGCATCAACGCCAAAGAGGCGGAAAACGTCAAGCTCTCGCGGGAAGTAATCGCCATGATTCCCGAGTATCTCGACCGCCCCGGCGTGTTGGGGATCGGCGAGATCGGGCTCAACAAGAATACCCGGAACGAGGCAGTCATCTTTCTGGAACATGTCGACCTGGCCGCCCGGCTCGACGAACAAATATTGATCCACACCCCGCACCTGGAAGACAAGTTCCAGGGAACGCGGATGATCCTGGACATGCTCCGCGATTTTTCGACGGTCGACCGTCACCGGGTATGCGTCGACCACGTGGAGGAGCACACGATTCGGCCCGTGCTCGAGGCGGGCTACTGGGCCGGCATGACGCTTTACCCCACCTCGAAGTGCACGCCGGAGCGGGCCTGTGACATGGTGGAGATGTATGGTCCCGAACGACTGCTGGTGAATTCGGCTGGCGATTGGGGCCCCTCAAAGCCGACGGCGGTGCCCGACTTCATTCTGGCAATGCGAAAGCGCGGGCATAGCGAGGCGCTGATTCGCCGGGTGGTGTACCACAACCCGCTGGAGTTCTTTCGCCAGAGCCGGAACTTTCAGTTCACTCCGCCGGCGCTGGAAGATGAGGCGGCAATTCGCTCGCCGGCCGAGCGATGACTGTCGAAGATCATGCAGACGCTTTCGCTCGGCACCACACCTTTGCGTCCGAGGAAAGTGCGAAATGAAACGGGCACCTTCCGCCGCAACGGATTCATTCGATGATTCAAGTCGGCCGCCCCGAGCTAAGCTAACCGGGGCCTGGCGAAGGCCGGTAACGGTATTGGCCTTGGCATTCTGGCTGGCGCTCATCGGCGTCGTAGGCAGCTCGGGTGTTGCAGCAGACGAGCGGTCGGGCCGAGACCCGCGCCTGGACCAGCTCCGCGCCCACATCCGCGATTCCCAGCGGCGGGCTCACATTCCGGGCCTTAGCGTCGCCGTGGTCGATGACTTCCAGCTGGTCTGGTCCGAAGGGTTCGGAGTCTGCGAGGCCGGCAGCCCACGCCCCGTTACCGAGCACACGCGCTTTCAGGCGGCCTCGATTTCCAAGCCGGTCACGGCCCTAGCCGTAATGCGCTGGGTCCAGAGCAAGCGACTCGACCTCGACCAGCCGGTGAACGAGGTGCTCCAGTCGTGGAAGATTCCCGAAAACGATCTCACCCGTGCCACGCCGGTTACGCTCCGCCAGTTGCTTTGCCACGGCGCGGGATTGACCGTATCGGGCTTTCCCGGCTACACGGTCGATGCCCCCCGCCCCACGCTGCTTGAAATCCTAGAGGGAAAGCCGCCTGCCAACACGCCGGCCATTCAAGTCGATCTGGCTCCCGGCACCCAATTTCGCTACTCAGGCGGCGGCTACACGGTGCTACAGCAACTGATCGAAGACCAACTCGAGCAGCCGTTTGCTCGGGTTTTGGACGAACTTGTCTTCGACCCGCTGGAGATGAAAGAATCTGCCTTCGAGCAACCTCCTTCCGGCGATCTCGACAATTACGCCAGCGGCCACCTGGCCAACGGCACACCAGTCGCGGGGCGGTGGCATGTGTACCCCGAACTGGCCGCCGCGGGGCTGTGGACCACGCCTACTGATTTGGCGCGTTTCGCGATCGAGCTCGGCCGCGCGGGTGCCGACCAAATGCCTCGATTGCTCGAAACGGAAACGGCCCAAGAGATGTTTCGCCCCCAGGTGTCGGCCAACATCGGGCTGGGCGTTTTCCTGCGAGGCCAGGGGCAAGCTGCCCGTTTCCTGCACAGTGGCGGCAACCAAGGTTTCAATTGTTTGCTCGTCGCGACGCAGTCGACCGGCCAAGGCGTGGTGATCATGACTAACCACGACCGGGGCATGTTGATTTGCGATGCCATCGTGCGGCGGGTGGCCGAGCTGTTTGCCTGGCCTGGGGCGCAGCCGAGCGGCGACTAGGGAGGGCCGCCCAAGGCTAGCCCGCGGCTCGAAAACTGGGCCCGACCTGAGAGCCCCGGCGGGCTTGGCTCGAAATCCCCTGGGCCAGGCGGTATGTTGTCGGGGTACCTGGGCAGCGGATGGTTCCGCGGCCGCCGCTCGATGCAACGATTCCCAGAACAGGCCCCAGGGTCGCATGATTCACGTTTTGGCTACGATCGAATTGGTACCCGGCAAACGCGAAGAGTTTCTGGCCGAGTTTCACCGGTTGATGCCGCTGGTTCACGCCGAAGAGGGGTGCGTGGAATACGGCCCCGCCGTCGACCTGGCCAGCGGGCTTTCGGCCCAGCTTCCGGTCCGGCCCGAAGTGGTGATGGTGATCGAAAAATGGGCCAATTTGCCCGCCCTGCAGGCCCATTTGGCGGCCCCGCACATGGCCGAATACCGCCAGCGGGTGAAAGACCTGGTCCGCGGAACCCAGCTACAGGTGCTGGCGCCGGCCTAGAATAGAAGGCGGGGGCCAAGCCAACCTCAAGCTGCCCGACAGGTATTCCCGCTCACCCAAAGCGGCCAGCAGGTCATCGCGCCGCGGGTGCGGCGGGCGGGGGGCCTGGGTAGCAAAACGCCCCTGTCCGGTCTGCGGCCAGCCGCTCAGGTTATTAAGGTGGGAACGTGAGGCAACCGGTGCCGGCTCGAGCTTCCCACTCTGAAGGCGGTCGCGCGCCGCGATCGGCTAGCGCGGCTCCGCGCCGCCGGCGGCGAACCGCCCGGGCAATCGCGGCCGCGATCGGGCTTGCGGCGGCGATGCTTGCGACCGGCCAAGCGCGCGCGGTCGACCGGGTAACGCTGAAGCGCAACGACCAAACCTACGAGATTTCCGGCCAGCTTCTGGTGACCGCGGCCGACGGCGGCCTGTTGCTGAAAACCCGCGATGGTCAGCTCTGGGCCGTTACCCCGGACGAACTCGTTTCGCACACCAGCGACGATACGGCCTTTGAACCCCTTTCGGCCGACGAGCTGGGCGCCCAGGTGCTGCGCACTCTGCCCGCTGGGTTTCAGATCCACCCGACGGCTCACTACCTGATCGTGTCCGACACGTCGCGGGCCTATTCCCAGTGGTGCGGCAGTTTGTTCGAGCGGCTCTACCTAGCCTTTACCAATTATTGGAAGCGCCGCGGGTTCGATACTCACGAGCCCGAGTTCCCGCTCGTGGCCGTGGTGTTTGCCGACCGGCGGGCCTACGTCCACTACGGCCAGAACGAGGTGGGCCCCAACATTGAGCAAATCATTGGCTACTACAGCCTGCGAACCAATCGAGTGACCACGTTTGACCTGACGGGCGTGGAGATGTACCGCCAGCCCGGCGACCGCAGTTCCTCGGCCGCCGGAATCAATCAGATGCTGAGGCGCCCCGCGGCCGAGCAGGCCGTGGCAACCATCGTGCACGAGGCCACGCATCAATTGGCGTTCAACGAGGGTCTGCAAACCCGTTACACCGACATCCCGCTCTGGGTAAGCGAGGGGATCGCGGTGTATTTCGAAACGCCCGACCTGACGAGCCAAAA
Source organism: uncultured Pirellulales bacterium (assembly GCA_964399535.1). Lineage (GTDB taxonomy): Bacteria > Planctomycetota > Planctomycetia > Pirellulales > CAYNRE01 > CAYNRE01. Next base: position 57,722 of record CAYNRE010000028.1, read on the forward strand.
GGGTTGGCGCAATATCGGGGCGGTGAACTACCGCCGACTGGATACCTTTCGCCGCTTTCTGCCCGAGCGCCCGCCGGGGTCGCTTCGATCGCTGCTGGCCAACGACGACCGGTTTCGCGATCCGCGGCAAGCCGACGAGGCCTACGCCGAGGCCTGGGCCCTGACCTATTTCCTGCTGCAGAAGAAATCGGCCGCGTTTCACGAATACCTGCGGCGGCTGGCCAAGAAGGAATTGCTGATTTGGGATGAACCCAGCCAGCGGCTCGACGAGTTTATCGACGTGTTTGGCGATCTAGACGCCTTGGACCAGGAACTGCGCAAGGCCATGCAGCGGTTGCGCTGATGCCATCAGTCGCGCGGTGCAGGCCGGCGTGGCGGCGGCGTTGCGCCAGCGCCTGGCGGTTTCAGTAGCCTGTTTGGAACTTACGGCCCGCCGCCCCCCCTACCTCGACCCGCGAAAGGCGGCCCACCTTCTTTGGTGTGGCCCCGGGGCGCCCCGTTTCTCCTCCGATTCCGGGCGGAATCTGAGGAGCAAGCCACCTCGGAATCGCTTGTTCGGCCCCCGGCCGGGAAAAATGCTTGCCAAGCACCCCAGTTCAGGGTTAAACTCTGCCGATAGGTTAGGTGGCTAAGCATTAGCAGCATAAACGAAACATCTTTTTTTCTCGAGAAGAAGTGCCGACATACCCCCTAATACTAGGGGAATTTGCCGGCTGCCAAAAGCGGTCAGGTTCACGCATCCTTCACACAACTTGCCCTCCGAAATCACTCCCCCACTCGGCCATTCCCAGGTCAAAGCAAAGGCGTGCGATGAGCAAACTAGCGATCTCTCGTTCTTGGCGCGGGCTGTCGGGCCTTCTGTGCATCGCCGGTTTGGTGTCGCTGCTGCCCGCGGGGGGACGGGGGGGCGACGTGAGTGAGCCCTTCGAGGGGGGCCGCCTGCCCCGTGGCTACGAGTTGCTGATCGACCGGGCCTATGTTCCCACCTCGCTCGACCAAGAGGTTTGGGACAACCTGTATCGCGTGTGGGAGGAACCGCTCAAGAGCCAGGCCGAGGCCGCCTCTTACGAAGCGCGCCGCCGCATGACGCTGAACCGCTACGGGCTGACCGAAGCGCCCGGTCGCGAAGGGGGCATTCCCCTCCAATTTGCCCACGACGGTAAAGGGAGCTGGGCTCTGAATTGCTTCACCTGTCACGGTGGCAAGGTCGAGGGCCGGGTGATGCCCGGGCTGCCGAATTCGCACATCGCCCTGCAAACGCTGCTGCAAGAGATTGTGCAGACCAAGCGACTGCTGGGCCGGATCGTGCCGCTCACCGAAGCGGGCGCGCTGGTCGTACCGTTGGGGGGCTCCAACGGCACGACGAACGCGATCATCTTCGGCGTGGTGTTGGGCGCCCTGCGCGATCCCGATCTGAACGTGCATGAAGATGCACCGATGCCCAAGCTGGTCCACAACGATCACGACGCTCCTCCCTGGTGGCACGTGAAGCGCAAGAGCCACCTGTACGCCGACGGTTTCGCCGGCAAGGGGCACCGGGCCCTGATGCAGTTCATGATGTCGCCCGAAAACGGGCCCGAGGTCTTCCACAACGCCGAAGCCGATTACCAAGAGATTTACTCCTGGATCCAGTCGCTCGAAGCCCCCAAGTACCCGCACGCTATCGACGCCCAATTGGCCGAGCGGGGCCGCGCACTGTTCAACCAAACTTGTGCCGAATGCCATGGCACCTATGGCGATGGTTCGGCCTTCCCGCAGAAGATCGTGCCGATCGACGTGGTCCAGACCGATCGAGCCCGGCTCGATTCGTTGACACCCGAAATGCGGGCGTCGTACGAGGTGAGTTGGTTCTCGAACTACGGCGAGAAGAAGTCGATAACCGACCCGGGCGGATACGTCGCTCAGCCGCTCGACGGGATATGGGCCACCGCGCCGTACCTGCACAACGGCTCGGTACCCACGCTCTGGCACCTTTTTCACGCCGAGAGCCGGCCCGTGGTGTGGCAGCGCACCGAAGACGGCTACGACTCGGAACGAGTGGGACTTGAGGTGGTCGAGCTGGACGACCTGCCCGAGGGCGTGAAATCACCGAAAGCGAAGCGAACCTACTTCGATACCCGGCTATTCGGCAAGACCGCCGCGGGGCACCTGTTCCCCGAACAGCTCTCCGAGGACGAGAAGACCGCGGTCATGGAGTATTTGAAGACGCTGTAAAGGCCCGGGGGGGCGAGCCAGGAAAGCTTCGCGGCGCGATCCGCTCGATCGGGGTTGCCGCCGACGCCGCCATCGGCTCGACGCCTGGACTACCCGACCAGCGAGCCGGGTGAAGCCGCCGCTGGCTGGCCGAGTTGCTCCCAACGCAGCCGGGCGAGACCGTTTTGACGCAGCGACCGCGTCAGGGAAACGGCCGTCTCATCGGGCAGCGCGGCGAGCAACCGCACTTCACCCCCGACCTGGGTTGCCATCAGGCGGCCGTCGCAAAGCGCTAACGTGGCGGTCCGCTGAGCCGGTACCCGGCCACCATCGGTTAACACGCCGGTGAGGTTCAGCGGGTCGACTCCGGAAAGCACCACCATCTGCTGCCTGGGCGGGCTGGTGCGCAGTGCCCGCAGGGGTGCGATGACCCCCGGCCGGGCAAACTGCTCGCCGGCCAGGTCGGCCACGAATCGCCCGCCGCGTATTTCTCCCCGCATTTCGCGCCGGCGAAAAACGCGTACACATTGCCACCAGGGGGGCGCCAGCGGTTCGCGCTCAACCAGGTCGCGGCAGACCACGCCCCAGCGGTCGAGCAAAACTTCGGCCCATCGCTCGATCCGATCGCTTTCGGTCGTGGGGGGGCCCAGCGGCGGAAACTTGAGCCATCGGCCGGTGCGGGGGCTGCGAACCGCCCGGCGGCTGCGGCCCCCGGCGCGGCGATGATCGGCCGCGAGCCGCCGGAGTGGCGCAAAACCATCGCACGTAGCCAGCCCGAGCGCCACCAATTCGCCCAGCGCGTCTTCCACCTGCGCAGGCAGCAGTTCACTGGCCCAAACCAGTTCTTCGCCAAACAGGGCGCCATGCCGGGTCAGCGCTTCGTACACCGCTTGGGCGGCGGCCCGGGCCTGCCCCACATCGGCCGGACGATCGGGCGCGAGCAGCCAGGGCAAATCGCCGCGCAGCGCGATCCCGATGGGAAGCGAACGGTTCAGCGCCAGCGTGCTCGGGGCCGCGTCGACCGCTCGTCGCGGCGGGGCCAATCGGCCCCAGGCGGCTCGGCCCGAAAGGGCCAGGTCGTCGAGCCAGGCCGGGTCGTAGTCGGCCAAGCGCTGGGGTAGTACATCCACTTCCCAGGCCCCGGCCGGCAATTCGCAGCCCCCCAACTGCCCCAGCACCGTGGCCAACCCACCCGGGCCGGTTAGCCGGGTGCCAGGCAGCGCGTGTTGGTATTCGCAGAGGAACTGCCAGAACACCTCGCGCGGAACGGGCTCCACCAGCCGCCGGGCGCCGCTCAGGGTTAAACGATGAATCCGAGCCAGCAGGCGGCGGTCGCACCATTCCATGGCCCCCTCGCTGGGCGACTGGCCTTCCGGGGGGCAATTTCGTTCGGCCGCGGCTGGGCCCGAGTGGCGCGCCGCCGGGGTGGCCGCTGCCCGCGAGGCCACGTCGTCGGAAGCCGCCTGCCCCTCGTTGGCCGCCGGCCCATCGTTAACGGCCATCGCACTGGCCGCCTGTGCCTTTGTTTCGAGCGCCACGGCGGTCGAGGGCCGGCGGGTGAACTGCCCTCTCAGCACCAGGCCCTGCCCTTCCAGGGCCTCGAGCGAGGCTTCAACGGCCGAAGGGCGCAAGGCCAAAAGCTCGGCGAGTTCATCGGCGCGAATCGGGCCCGCCAGTTCGACCCTCCCTCGCACCAGGGCCAGCACCGCCTCGTGGGGCTCTTTGGCCGTGAGTAGTTCGTCGGGAAGTTTCAGCAGCGGTTCCCAGGCGCCGTTGGGATAGGCCGCCTGAGCCAGGCTGAGTCGCTCGGCCAGTACCCAGTAGCGCTGGCCACTGGCCGCCGTAAGTACGGTGGCCCGCCCGGCAGCCACCAGCGCCTGAAAATGTTCGGCCCAGGCCGCCCCGTCTTCCTCGGGCCAAACTCCGGTGGAGAGGAGCAGATCGGCCAGGTCGTCGGTGTCGCGCACCAGGGGCCAGGCCTCGCGCCGCACCAGTGCGATGGCCTCGGGATCGAGCCAGGCCAATTCGTCGATGCTTTCGGGCGCGACCGAGCGCCGGGTGGCCACGGCCCGGGCGCGCCGCTCCTCGAGCGGGGCGTCGTCGAGGAAGGCGTAGGGGTTGGCGTTGAGCACTTCGTGGGCGAACGGAGAGGGCTCGCGGGTATCGCGCGCCACGAGCGCAATCTGGCCCGCGGCAATCTGCTCGAGCACGGTCAGCCAGCGGGGCAGATCCATCGCCTCGTGCAAACAATCGTGAACGGTCTGCTCCACCAGCGGATGGCGAGGCAACTCGATATCGCCCACGTGGTTTTCCAGGCAGCCGGTGGTTTCAGGAAAAATGGCGGAAAGCAAGTCGTCGGCCCGAAACCGTTGCAAGGCCGGAGGCACCTTGCGGCCCGCGTGATAGCGCAGCACGGCCAAGGCCCGGGTCGCGTTCCAGCGCCAGCGCAAGAGAAACATGGGAGCGGCGAGCAGCGCCTGGACTAACAGATACTCGGCGTTCTGCGGGCCGATCATGCGAAACATGTCGTCGAGCGGAAAGCTGTGCTGCGGCCCCAGCGAAAGAATGATCGCGTTATCGTCGGCCGCCGCCTGTAGCTCGAAATTAAAGCTGCGGCAGAACCGCTTCCGCATGGCCAGGCCCCAGGCCCGATTTACCTCGCTGCCGAAGGGGGCGTGAATGACCAGTTGCATTCCGCCCGAGTCGTCGAAGAACCGCTCGAAGACCACCTGCTGTTGGGTGGGCACCAGCCCTAGGGCATTGTGCTGGGCGGCTATGTAATCGACCGCCTGTACGGCCGCGCTGCCCGTGACGCCACATTCGCCGGCCAACCACTCGGCGATCGGAGCCAGACGGGTTTTTGGCGCCGCGGCCGCGACCCGTTCGGCCACCTCGGCCCGCAGCCTGGAAACCTCGGACGACAATTCCGGCGTGCGTCCGGGGGCTTCGCCCAGCCAGAACGGCACGGTCGCCGGGGCTCCCCGGGCGTCGCTCACCACCACGTCGCCGCCGCGCACCTGGCGAATGCGCCACGAACTGTTGCCCAGGAGGAAGATGTCGCCCGCCATGCTCTCCAGGGCGAAATCTTCGTTGACCGTGCCGACCACGGTTTGCTCGTCTTCGGTAACGACGCGGAAATCGGCCGTGTCGGGAATGGCGCCTCCCGAGGTAATGGCCGCCAGCCGGGCCATGCGCCGCGGACGTAGCTGTCGGGCAACCCGGTCGCGATGCAGGTAGGCCCCCCGCCGCTGGCCGGGTACCACCCCTTCGCTAAGCAACTCGAGCAAGCGATCGAACTCGGCCCGGGGGAAATCGTGAAACGGCCAGGCCGAACGGCAGAGCTGAAACAGTTCGTCTTCGCCGCAGGGCTGGCTGGCCACGGCGGCCACGATCTGTTGGGCCAAAATATCGCGCGGGGCGGTCGGCATCCGCAGGGCATCGAGCCGGTGGCCCCGTACCGAGCGAATCAGGGCCAGGCACTCCACGAGGCCATCGCGGGTAAGCGGAATCAAACGCCCCTTGGGCACCAATCCCAGGGCATGGCCCGACCGCCCCACGCGCTGCAGAAACGCGGCGATCGAGCGCGGCGAACCCACCTGGCAGACCAGGTCGATGTAGCCCACGTCGATGCCCAACTCGAGCGACGAGGTAGCGACAATGGCTCGGAGCTGCCCCGACTTGAGCCGCTGCTCGGCGGAATGCCGCAACTCTTTCGAGAGGCTGCCATGGTGGCTGGCCACGGCCTCGGTGCCCAATCGGGTGGAAAGCTGATGGGCTAGCCGTTCGGCCCAGCGGCGGGTGTTGACGAAGATGAGCGTACTGCGATGGGCGCCGATCAACTGGGCCAGGCGTTCGTAAACCTCGCCCCACTGCTCATGGCTGCAGACGGCCGAGAGCGGCGTCTCGGGCAATTCCAAGTCGAGATCCAACTCGCGCAGATGGCCGACGTCGATGATCCGGCAATTGGGAACGCCCTGGCCATTCACCTGGCGCGTGCCCACCAAGAACCGGGCCACTTCATCCAGCGGCCGCTGCGTGGCCGACAACCCGATGCGCAAGGGCGGCCGCGGACACAACGCGTCGAGCCGGGCCAACGAAAGCGCCAGGTGCGATCCCCGCTTGTCGCGAGCCAGGGCGTGAATTTCGTCGACGATGACCGTGCGCACGCTTCTGAGCTGCTCGCGGCTTTTTTCGGCCGTAAGCAGCAAATAGAGCGATTCGGGCGTGGTGACCAGAAGATGCGGAGGGCGGCGCAACAAGGCCTGGCGCTCGCGGGCTGGCGTGTCGCCCGTGCGCACCGCGACGCGCAGCGATGCGAGTTGGCTGGCCACCGGACCCGCCGCGGCGCCGCGCTGACAGATTTCGGCCAGCGGTATCTGAAGGTTGCGATGAATGTCGTTCGACAACGCCCTGAGGGGTGAGACGTATACGACCTGAATCTGGTCGGCCAGTGTGCCTGCCACGGCCTGGCGAACCAGGTCGTCGATCGCCGTGAGAAACGCGGCCAACGTTTTTCCCGAACCCGTCGGCGCGGCGATCAACGTGTGTTGACCGGAGCGAATCGCCGGCCAGCCCTCGGCCTGGGGCTGCGTGGGTTGGCCAAATCGCTCGGCGAACCAGGCGGCCGTGATCGGGTGAAACAATTCGAGCGGCATTCGCCGGTTACTCCGGTCAGCTCAGCACCACCGGCGCGGGTTGCCAGACTCGCCCGGTATCTGGGGCCAGCCACGCTCGTGCGACCAGCCCAGGTTAAGCATAGGCGGGCCCCCCTGGCCCGACCAGCACCCGGGCCTGAGGCTGTGCTGGTGCCGGCGCCCCTGGGCCCACTGGGGCGCAGGGGGTTGGGCAGGTCGCCGCTTCGAGGTCCCTCCCGACGGCGGTTTGCCCCCAGCGCGGCGCGGCAGTACAACTGCGCCCGGAAAACACCATTTGGTGCCAAGCGCACGGGGAAGTGGCGCCGGCGAGGTTGCCCAACGCAGCTCGAACGGAGAGGAACCCCTATGACCCAAACAGGGCTTTCGCGGCGTGAACTGCTCGAGCGGTTGGGCGTAACCTCGGCGGGGCTGGTCACCGCCGGTTATACGGCCACGGCGCGAGGGTTCGCCGCCAACGAAACCATCACCGTGGGGGCCATCGGCACGGGGGGCCGCGGCCGGCAGTTGCTCGGCAACCTGACCCAATTGCCCGGTGCCCGGCTCGCGGCGGTGTGTGATGTGTGGGATGAGAACTTACAGGCCGCCCTGCGCCTGGCCGAACCAGGAGCGCTGGCCACGAAGGATTATCGCCAGCTTCTGGATCGGGCCGACTTGGATGCGGTGTTGATCGCCACGCCCGACCATTGGCACGTGCCCCTGGTGATCGAGTCGGTCCAGGCTGGCAAACACGTGTACGTCGAGAAACCGCTGACCCACGATCTGAGCGAAGGCCCTCGCGTGGTTGACGAGGTGCGCAAGCACCGGCGCGTCGTTCAAGTGGGAATGCAGCAGCGCAGCATGCCCCAGTTTCTCGAAGCCCAGCAAATGATCGGCGAGGGGAAACTCGGCACGATCACCAAGGCCCACCTGACCTGGAATCGCAACGTGAAGCGGCACCAGCGTTTCTCGGGCGAGGTCGATCCCAAATCGGTCGACTGGAACCGTTTCTTGGGCCATGCCCGGCCGCAGCCGTTCGACGCCTACCGGTTTCGCAATTGGCGCTGGTTCTGGGATTTCGGCGGCGGCATCTTCACCGATCTGATGGTGCACCACCTGGATATTGTGAATTGGCTGCTCGAACTGGGCCCGCCCGAGCGAGCCGCGTCGATCGGCGATTGGTTTCAGACCCGCGACCTGTGGGAAACACCCGACACGGTGCAGACCTTGCTCGAGTACCCGGGCAAACCGTTGCAGGTGTATTTCGAGGGCACGTTCGTCAATGCGCGCAACGCCTCAATGATCGAACTGATGGGGAGCGAGGCCACGCTGTACCTGGATCGAGGGCGCTGGGAGCTGCATCCGGAGCCGACCACCAAGCACGAACCTGCCGAACACGTGATCGGCCAGGGCCTGCGGGGCAGCGACTTTTACCTGAGCCCTCCGGGCGAGCGGCTGCACCTGGCCGACTGGCTCGAAGCCATTCGCGCCCAGCGCGATCCGCGCGCGCCGGTCGAGGCCGGGGTGGCCGCCGTGTGGGGCGCGCACCTGGCCAACCAATCGCTCCGCAGCCGGCAGTTCGCCGCCTGGCAGGAGCCCACGGTTTAGCGAGTCGAACCGCGCCCGGCGACTGTGAACGCCGGGAACAAACTCGCCGCGCCGAGCCGTCCGCGAGGCAAACCGCGCGCATTTTCACGAGGTACTACTACCGCTGCAACAGCTCGGCCGGTAGCCGCACCGTCTTGGGGGCGATTTGCAAACCCGCCGGGGGGCGCAGGTCAAGATCCCACCGCGAACCCTGCGTATCGAGTGACCCTTGTTGCAGGGCAAACGCCTTGAGCCGGGCCACTTTCTCCCTGCCCGAGGGCTCTCCCGCAAGCTCCTGGCCGGGGGCATGCCCCCAAATGATTCGAGTTTGGCCCAGGGTCCAAAGCTCGAACGAGCCATGCAACTCGGTGTTGTGCGGCACGCCGACCGGCACGTCGACGGGGCGCAGGGCCGCCAGACCCAGCGCTGTCCAATCGGCCGCCAGCACCTCGCCCACCAGGGCCGCCTCGGAGACTACGGGGTCGCCCCAATGGGTTCCCTCGGGTCCCAGGGGCGCCGATTTAATGCCGACAAACCGCGGATAAGCCTCGGTCTCGCGCGGGGCAAAGTCGGCGGCAGGAAGCACCACACCTTCGGCGTCGACCGGCAGCCAACCGCCCGGCACCTCGACCATGAGCACCGGGCGGCGATACTCCAGTTCGACCGCGACCCGGGCCGGGTGGTGTTTGGTTACCCGGGTTACTTTGCGAACCCAGGGATGCAAGGAGAATGCCTGCGCGAATTGGTCGACCAGGTCTGGCTCGAGAACCGAGGGGGGCGGATCCCAGCCGATTCCGGTGAGTACCTGGCTCCGCACATCGGTGCGAACCCAGGCGGGGGGCGGAGTTACCTCGACATCGTCTAGGTCGAGGCGATACTCGGCCTGGGCCAATACCCGATCGCGAACCTGATTCCAGAGCACGGCGGCGCCGATCGACAACGCCGTAACGCTCAGGACCAGAATCGAGAACGTGCGGCGCGGGCCACTGGCGGTCCAGTACGCGATCCACGAGGTGGACTCGGCTCGGGCTGCCGATTTCCCGCTAGCACCCGATTTCTTTGCGCACACGGCAGAGTCTCCGCGGCCCGGGCGGTGGAGCAACAAGCGCCGCAGCGCGACGACCGCCGCTCACCAGCGCGCTCGCTTTGAAGCAAGATCGGCGATTCGGCCCGCGGGGCTGGCATGCGCCGCGGGGTTCTGCCCCTGGCCGGAAAAATCGCCCCCTCTGGCAGGCAGACGGGCGAGTCTCGAGCGGGAATCTTCTGCTGGCTGGTCCTGAAACGCTGCCCTCGCCCGTCCAGCGCAAGGCAGGAGCGGCCCCCCGGGCACCCCCAAGCGGCACGGCCGTCCGGCCCGGGCCGCGGCCCGCGACGGAAGGGCACCCGCGCGACTTGGTGGGCCCTGCCGGGGCTGTTTTGGCCCGGGTTCGAAGGCGGCCGACCCAAGCCCGGCACCGGTCACTGACCCGGACGGCTAACTCTTTTTTGGAAAACAAGTTGCAACCATAAAGCCAATTTCGTGCGAAAATTCTTGCGTTTTAGTAGACAGGCGGAGATAATCCTATCTGGATCGTCGGCGATGGTCGCGATCCACCCGGCAGAGGTATGTGGCTGTGTGCCCTTTGGGCCTAGCCAGCAGCGATTGGTCGGGGCTATCGCGCGGCGATCTAGAAACCGAATCAACCTCGGCGGAGTCGTTTCGGCGAGCACGTAGGGACAATGCACGCGACACACTGGGCTTCGGCCAACTCCGCACCAATTGGTTCGCCAAGGGCAGTGGAAGACCGGCAAAATGTGTCGAGCACAATCCAGCGAGCCGTGGCGACCCATCTGCTAGTGACAGCAGCAGCTTCCTGATCGGTTTTTCTCACGGGCCTTCTCTCCACGGCCCGATTGAAGCTGCGCTGTTTCTCTCCTTGAGGATGCACCTATGTATTGGATTGCGCTTTGTAGGTTTGCCCGGCCTTTGTCGCGGCCGCTTGGTTGCCGGCGTTCAGGGCTGAGCCTGGCACTGGCGTGGGCACTGCTCACCCTCTCGAGCGGCTTGGTCCAGGCCGCACCGATCGTCACCCCTGGCCAGTTGGTGTACCAGGTAAAGCCCAACGAATCGTTCAGCGTCGAAGTGCTGTTCGACGCTGAATTGGGCCTGCCGGGAATTCAGCCCTGGCCCGATGGGCTTTTCAGCGTCGGCTGGCAAATGAGTTTCGACAGCACCAAGGCCCTGGTCGACTCGCTGACCGTGGCGCCGGAACTGGACTATTTCGGCTTCCTGCCCGGCGCCAACACCAGCGTGGGACCCGGACAGGTGGAGGCCGAGGGCAATATCGACCAGATTGCGTTCACGCCCTATTTCGGATCGCTTTTGGCCACGATCGATTTAACCAACACCGCGATGCGCGGAGACTCGTATACCTTGCAGTTGGCGCTCAAGCAGCATTTTCCCACCGAGCAACTGTTTCTCGACGGCAACGGCGTGGTGCTCGACGACATCTTGTTATTTGGATCGGCCCGGGTGTTCGTCATTCCCGAACCGAGCAGCTTGATCGGTCTGGTCTTGGGTGGCTTGACGGTGCTTGGGCTAGGGGCTCGCAGACGTAGGCTTGGCTGCCGGGTGCGGCCCAATTGCTGAGGCCGCGGGGCGGTTAGGGCCGGCGCAGGGCTGCCGACGGACCGTCTCGAATAGGCTGGATGCTTGGCGAGCTTGGCGTCGGCCCTGGAAATGCGTGCGGCCGTGAATATGGGCCCCCCTTCGGTTACGATCGCGCGGGCGAGCGGCGACACGCTGCTGGACACTGAGGGGCGCGGCTACCTCGATTTGTTTTCGGCCAACGGCACCGCCTGGCTGGGCCACGCACCACCGGCCGTGGCCCAGGCAATCACCGCCCAACTTCAGCGGGCGTGGACCACCGGTGCCCTGCCCACGGCGCAGTTGCTCGACGCCCGGCGGGCGCTCGACGGCTGGTTTCCCGCCGGCTTTGCCACGTTGGGGTTGTACAGCACGGGGGCCGAAGTTACCGAAGTGGCCCTTCGCCTGGCGCGCCAGGCCACGGGGCGCGGCGGCGCGGCCGGATTTCATCGGGCCATGCACGGCAAGACGCTGGCCCCCTCGGTGCTAAGCTGGGAAAACCCTGGCGCGCCGGGGGTCGATGGCTACCATCGGCTAGCGTTTCTGCCCGAACGGGCAGAGGACGAGGTACTCGCCCAGGTTGCGCGGCTCTTAGCCGACCGTAAGGTGGGTGCGTTGCTCGTGGAACCCTGGCACGCCAGCGGCGGTGGGCACCGCGCCAGCGACGAGTTCTATCGGCGGCTGGAAACCTGCTGCCGCCAGACCGGCACCTACCTGGTGTTCGACGAATTGCTCACGGGGCTTTATCGCACCGGTCCGCGGTTCGCCTTCGAGGGGCTCGGCATAACCCCCGACCTGGTGCTGGTGGGTAAAGGGCTGGGAAGCGGTTTCCCGGTGGCCGCCCTGGTCGGCCGCGCCGGGATGGAGCTGACGCCCCCGATGCTGCCCGGCAGCACTTTTTCCGGCAACGCCTTGGCGGCGGCGGCGGTGGTGGCCACACTTGAGGCGCTGGCCAATGCCGACCTGCCGGGTCGGGTGGCGGGAATTGAGCGCGTGGTTCGGCACGAGCTAGCTCGGCTGGAGCCCCGCGTGCCCCTGCGAGGGCGCGGCGCGCTGTGGGTGCTGGAGCTACCCGACGCAAAGCGCCTGGCCGAACTGGTTGAGCGGATCTATGCCCGGGGCGTGGCGGTGGGTTACGCGGGCCGCTGGCTACGGTTGTTGCCCGCGGCGACCATCGCCCCAGAGCGGCTGGCCGAGGCGCTGCGAACCGTGGCGGCGGAAATCCAAGGGTCGCTGGCGGAGACCGGATAGGAACCCCCCTGGGGGCGCTCGCGGCGAGCGCCCAGCGAGTGGCGACGTATGTCCCGAGTGGCGCTGGTTTTGTCGCACGATTTCGGCGAGCTTTTCAACGCGCTCTATTTTCTGGCCGGCACCCCCGTTACCGCGACGCTCTTGGCTCCGCCGCGCCTGGCCGGTGCGAACCCAAGCGCCCTGCCCTGGCCGCTTCGCCCCTATCTGGGCCCCGAGGCGCTGGCCGCCGCGATGGACGAGCTCGACCCGGAGGTGATCCTGCTTTTCTCAGGCTACCTGCTGACGGTAAACCAGTTGCTTGCGCCCGACCAGCTGGCCCAGCTTCTGGCCCGCTGGCAGGGCGAGGGGCGCCGGCTGATCACCAGCGACCCGGCGCTGGGGATCTTGGCCGAGTTCGACGAGGCTTCTGTGCAGCGGCAGCCGGCCGCAGCCCGATTGATCGAGCATTTTCGCTGGCTGGTCCAACGGCTGGCCGACTTGCCACACCTGTACCTGGCGCCCCCCACCTGGCCGGCGCCCGACCGCGACGCGCCGGGCACACAGCGCCGCGAATGGTTTTTCAATCCACGGTTTCAGCCCCCCGAGACCGCCGCAACCAACGGCCCCTTGAGCGACCGGACCAGCGGCGATTCCGACCGCGCGACCGATCGAGCGGCCGAGGTATCCGGCCGGTGGCTGTTCATCCTGTCGCCGGAGGATTACGCCGTTCAAACCCGACGGCTGGGGCGCTGGCGATTCGCGGAACAAACCCGAAACCGCCTGAACGATGCACTGACCGCCCTGGGGGGAGCCACGCTGCTTGCGCCCCGCGAGCTGCAAACCGATCTTGCCGCGCTGGGCCCGGTGGACCCGCGACTGGAGCAATTCGCAGCGCTGCCCTGGCAGGGGTTTCTGGCTCGCCTGGCGGCCGCGGAAGCGGTGTTCTACTGGAACCAGTTTTCGGCTTCGATTCTGGCGCGGGTCGTCTGGGAAAAGCCGTTCTTCACCTTCGCCGCGGGTCACTTGGGCCAGGTTCTGCCAGGCGTGCTACGCCGGGGCGAGGAGCATTTCTACGGCGGACGCCCACTGCCGCGGCTCGACCCCGACCGGCCGCTCGAACGGGCTGAAATTCAAGCGCAAGCCGCATCGCAGCTCGCCGATCTGATCGTGCCGACTCGGCAGCGGCTCGCCGCCGCGCCGCTGCCCGAGACCCTGTTGGCGCGGTGGAGCGCTGCTCAGCGGTAACCACTTGGTGTGCTGAGCGGGGCGGTCGATCGGCGCTAGGATAGGCTCAAAAACCGCTCAGCGCCCTGGCCGGCGCCGACCGGCTCGCGGCAGCCCAGCCCTTGGGCCCAGTCTGCCGCTCGCGTGGCCTGGCCCGCCCGGGGGTGAGTACGCCGCGCGATTAGCCATTAAGCCAATCGTTGTCGTCCGTGAGCCAGTCGGTATCGAGCGCCTCCATCACCTCGTCGACCGCCGAGATCGCCACCGTAGCCTCGAGGGCCTGAGGAGCCCTCGGCGCCAGGGCCGATGCCGGCAAGGGGCCGACCACGGGGCCCGGGGCGATGCCCGAGGCGAAGACCAGCGGCCCCATGGGAGCCGACTCCGCCGCGAAGCCGGGAGCCATGGGCAGGAAGCCGAACATGACCACGGCGCCCAGGGCCGATTCGATGTTGGCAATGCCACCGGTACCGGTAGCCGTGCCCAGGCCCAAATTCACCTCAGCCGGGGTGGTATAGGCGGTGTAGTCGAGCGTGTCGGTTCCCATACCGCCGTCGATGATGCCATCGACCGTGGCCGCGTCGGCGAACACGAAGTTGTCGGCCAGGGTGCCGCCCGTCAGGTTCTCGAAACCGTCGGCACTAACGCCGCCGACCGTCGCCGAATTGGTGCCGCTCAGCGACCAGGTGCTGACCACGTTCGGGCCGGTGATTGTGTCGCTCGCCATACCCCCGATGAAACCGGTGATTCCCAGGAAGCCGGCGGTTCCAGTGGCGGTGGCCAACTGCAGGTCGACCGCCACGGGCGTGGTGTAGGCCACGTAGTCGAGCGTATTGGCGCCGGCGGCCCCGTCGATCTGCCCGGTCAGCGAGGCCCCATCGGCGAAGACGAAGTCGTCGGCATCGGGCGAACCCGCCAGGTTTTCAAACCCTTGGAAACTAACGGTATCGATCGTGCCCTGATCGGCAGCGGTGAGGTTCCAAGTGTTGGGACCAAGGGTGTCGGCAAGGGTATCGCTCGCCGAGCCGCCGATCAGGTTCTCGATACCCGCGACACCACCGGTGCCCGTGGCGGTTCCCGCGGCGAGGTCGACCGCCACCGCCGTGGAGTAAGCGGCGTAGTCGAGCGTGTCGCTGCCGCCAGCGCCGTCGATTTGGCCCGCAACCGAGGCCCCGTCGGTGAAGACGAAGCTATCGTCGAGACTGCCGCCGGTCAGGTTCTCGATACCGGCAAAAGCTAGGCCGGCCACGTCGCCCGTATCGGCCCCGGTGAGATTCCAGGTGTTGGCCACCTCGGGACCGGTGAGCGTGTCGATTCCGGCGGACCCGATCAGGTCTTCAATGCTGATCGCGACCGGAATGCCCGTCGCTGCCCCGGCGGCCAGATCGACCGTTACCGGCGAGAGGTAGGCCGTGTAGTCGAGCGTGTCGGTGCCGGCGCCGCCGTCGATTTGGCCGGAGACGCCCGCGCCATCGGCAAAGACGAAGGCATCGGTATCCGAGCCGCCGGTCAGGTTCTCGATGAGCGAGAAGCTGAGGGCGCCGACTGAACCCTGATCGAGCCCGGTCAGGTTCCAGACGTTGGCCACATCCTCGCCGGTGAGCGTATCGGTCGCGAGACCGCCGATGAGCGCTTCGATGCCGGCGAAGCCGGAGGTGCCGGGGGCCGTGCTGGCCGCCAGGCTCACATCGACCGGTGTGGTGTAGGCCGAGTAATCGAGGGTATCGGAATCACCCGCCCCGTCGATGCTGCCGCTTAGGCCGGCGCCGTCGGAGAACACAAAGTTGTCGCTGAGCGTTCCGCCGGTCAAATTCTCGAAGCTGCTGAAGACAACCCCGGCTACGCTGCCGGCGTCGGCACCGGTCAGGCTCCAGACGTTGGCCGCGTTGGGTCCGGTAAGGCTGTCGCTCGCGGTACCGCCGATCAGGGTTTGCAGGTTGGCGATTCCGCCCGTGCCGGTGGCGGTGGCGGTTTCGAGATCGACCGCCACGGCCGACAGGTAGGCCGACAGATCGAGCGTGTTGGCACCGGTGCCACCGTCGATCACGCCGGTTACGCCCGCGCCGTCGGCCACCAGGAACTGGTCGGCGTTGTTTCCGCCGGTCAGGTTCTCGAAGCCAGCGAAGCTAATCGCACCCACGGTGCCCTGATTGGTACCAGTGATGTTCCAAACATTGGCCGGGTTGCGGCCGCGGAGCGTGTCGCTGCCGGTGCCGCCTTGGAACTGCTCAACGCTCGTGTAGCCGCCCGTACCCGTGGCGGTGCTGGCGGCCAAGTTGACCAATACTGGGGTGGTGTAGGCCGAGTAGTCGAACTGGTCGCTACCGTCGCCCGCGTCGATCGGGCCGGTGAGCCCTGCCCCGTCGGCGAACACGAAGTTGTCGGCGTCGCTACCTGCCTGAATCGCCTCCACGTCGACAAAGCCGCCCAGGTAGCTGGCATTTCCGGCGTTGGTGCCGGTAATGTTCCAGAGCGTGGCCACATCGAGCCCGACGATCAGGTCGCTGCCGCCGCCACCGAAGATGCTGCCGGTGAGTTGGCCACCGGGCAGGAAGATGAAGGTATCGGTATCGGCCCCGCCGTTGAGGTTCTCGATATCGAAGAACTTCACGCCGTTGATGGTGCCCGAGTTCAGACCGTCGATGATCCACACGTTGGGCGTGTCGGCCGCCACCAAGGTGTTTCCACCCGTGCCGCCGATCAGGCATTCGATCTCGTTGCCGGCATGGTGGGCCAGATTGGTGCCGTCGGTTACGTCGACCAGCCCCAGCCCCACGGTAAACGTGAGCGGAACGGTTACGGCCGAGAAGTCGAGCGAATCGGACGAGCCCTCGCCGGGTAGCTCGACCACCGTGTCGGTACCCCAATCGTTCTCGAACAGGTAGACATCGTCGGCGTCGCCGCCGGCCAACAGGTCGGTGCCGCCCAGGCCGGTGAGCACGTCGGTATCGCCACCGCCGAAGAGCGAGTTGTCTTCGTCGCTACCGCGAATCTGGTCGGCCTGGTTGGTGCCGATCACGTTTTCATACAGCCCCGGAACCGGCGACTCGACGGTGCGTAGCGGAGCGCCGTACTCGGCCACGGTGGGAGCCGAAAGCAGCACGGGCGGAGTCGACAGGTCGACCACGACCGGCACGTCCAGGAGACTGAAATCGAGCGTATCGCTGCCGATGGTTTCGACGATCTCGTCGTTGTCCGAGGGGTTACCCAGGACGAACACATAGGTATCGTCGCCGGCGCCCCCCTGCTCGTAATCGGAACCCGAGCGGCCGTCGAGCAGGTTGTCTCCATCGTTGCCAATCAGCACGTCGTCGCCGGCGCCGCCGATCAGGTGCTCGAAGTTGGCATACTGCTCGTACTGGCCCGTAACCACCTGGTGGAAATCGCTCGAGCCGTCGGTGCGCGAGTGCTCGGCAATTTGATTGGGCAGCGAGAAGAACCCCGGCGGGAAACCCGACAGATCGAGCACCACTGGTTCGATCGCGCTGAGCGAGCTGAAATCGAGCCGGTCGCGAATGCCCTCGTCGGTCCGGGCATCGGTGCCGGTGCCGGGCAACTCGACCACGGTATCCACTTCGTTGCCGGCGCCAAAGGCCGGGGCCGGATCGAAGTAATAGGTGTCGCCGCGCAGTTGCCCAACGAGCAAATCGTTGCCGGCGTTGCCGTGCAGGTGGTCGTCGTCGCCCAGGCTGAGCACGCAGGGATCGCTCACCACGTTGTCGCCGTAGAGCGTGTCGTCACCCAAGATGCCGAAGATGGTGTCCTGGCCGTCGGGCAACTCGGTGTACATGAAGTTGCCGAAATCCAGGCCGGCCAGGGTCTGGCCGCTGAGCGTGATCGTGATCTTGTGCGCGCCCCCTTGCGGGTAGCTGGGAGTGAAGCCCTCGGGCGGCACCTCACGCACGAAGTACATGCCCGGCGGAATATCGGTAATGACGTAGCGCCCGGCTTCGTCGGTCACATCCAGCGGCTCGTCTTCGTCCAACTCGCCGTTGTTGTTCAGGTCGACATAGATCGTCACTCCACCCAGGCCCGGCTCGTTCGGGTCGCGATCGCCCTCGCAATCCAAGTCGTTGAACTTGGTGCCGGTGATGATGCCACCCCGGGCATTGCCGAAATCGACGCCATTTACCACCTCGCCCGCGTCGACCGTGACCATGTGCATGTTGCCCGAGTTGAGCAGCACAGCCACATCGTTGCCCTGGGCATTGCCGGTGACCAGGTCGGGCCGGCCGTCGCCGTTCAGATCGCCGGCGGCCACCGAGCGCGGGAAGAACCCGGCCTCGAAGCGGAACGGCCCCTGAGTGGCCAGTTGGGGCTGGAACAACAGCACCAGCACTTCGCCCGTCTCGACGTCGGTGACGGCCAGGTCGGGGAACTGGTTCCCGTCGAAGTCGGCCACGGCCAGCCCCGTGGGGCTGAAGGGGGCGTCGTAGGCGGGGGCCTCTTCCTCGAAGTTCAGTCCGAACAAGCTGCCGGCGTTCACCAGGATCGAAACTCGGCCTTCGCCGGTATTGCTTACGGCCAGGTCGAGGTTCCCGTCTTGGTTGAAATCGCCAACCACGATGTCGCTGGGAGTTTCCCCGGCGTAGAAGTATTCTTCTCCGAAGAAGTTTCCGGCCCCGTCGTCGCCGTTGAGCATGACGACCACGTCTTCGGAACTGAAGGCCGCCACGGCCAAATCGGGCAGGCCGTCGTTATTCAGGTCGCCGGCCGCGATCGAAGTGGGCGAAATGTCGATAAATAATCGCTCGTCGACCACGAAGCCCGATTCCTGGGTGTTGAGCAGCACGGTAATGGCACCGCGCCCGGAGTCGGCCGCGGCCAGGTCGACCCAGCCGTCGTCGTTGAAATCGGCCGCGACCAGGTCTTGCACGCGGGGGCGGAAGGTGGGCGTGCCCCAAACCACGGCGAACCCGCTGGCCGGATTCAGCGTTCCCTCTTCGTTGGGAATGATGGTAACGGCATTGGAAGACTCGGTGGCGCCCACGGCCAGGTCCAGGTCGCCGTCGCGATCGTAGTCGAACAGCGCCACACTCGAGGGGCCGTTGGGCACGCTAAATGCCGAGGCCGGGCCAAAGGTGCCATCGCCCAGCCCGGGCAAGAGCGAAACCTGGGCACTGCCGCGGTTGACCACGACCAGGTCGGGAATCTGGTCTCCGGTGATGTCGCCGGTGGCCACGTGCCAGGGGCTGCGCGGAGCGTCGTACAGGGTGGGGCCGTCGAACGAAAGCACCGGCCCCGTGGGGAACAGGCCCGGCGGCGACATTTCCTTCACGGTGTACTTGCCCGGCGGCAGATTGGTGAACCAATACATGCCCGACTCGTTGGGGCGAGTCGAGGGGTTGTCTTGCATGGTGGTGGTCTTCGGCTCGAGCGGGCGGCCCTCGGCGTCAACGTCGAGAATTCCATTGCCGTTCAGGTCGAGGAAGATCATCACACCGGCGATTCCCGGCTCTTCGGGATCGCGCATTCCGTTGCCGTTGAGGTCTTCGTACTTGGTGCCGTGGATCTCGCTCCCGGGCAGCTCGCGGTTGCCAAAGTCGCGGCCCAAGATGACTTCGCCGGGATCCAGATCGACCAGGTGCGCGCCGGAGACCGTGCCCTGATCGATGCAAAGCAAGTCGATGAAGAACTCTTGCCCGCCGATCTCGAAACTGGTAACCGGGCCGCTGACCACGATGAGACCGAACGGGCTACCCGCCGTGGGGACGACGCTAACCAGCGCACCGCCGATGGTGGCGCCGTTCAACTGGGTGATGTCGTTGACAATGCGCCGGTCGCCGTTGACGGCCAGGTTGGCCGAGCCGCCGTAGTCGCCGTATTTCAGGCTCAGCCCCTCGGTACCCTCGGCCAGCGAGAAGCGCAAGTTGATGTTGCCCACCAACAATTCTTGCCCAAAATCGCCGGCGTTTCCGCCGGTAAATACACTCGCCGAGCCCGAGGTAAAGGGCTCGTTGGGGGAGAAGAAGAATGGCCCCGCCGATACCGGGAGGGAGCTGCCTAGCGTACCCCCGACCTGGAAAGTTTGGCCCACGCCAAAGGTTTGGTTCGGGCTCAGGTCTTCAAAGCCGAAGCACTCTTCCAGCGTTTGCTGTCCCGGGAACGTTTGCTCCCAACCCTGCTGGAGCACCTCGGCCACGGTGTAGACGCCCGCGGGAACGTCGGTAAACCAGTAAGCACCCGTTTCGTCGGTGACCTGGCTGGGCTCGTTCTCGTCGAGCTGGCCGTTGCCATTCAGATCCAGGTAGATGGTCCAGCCGATCAGCCCGGGCTCGTCGGTGGTGCGGCGGCCATCGCCGTTGAGATCGTTCCACTTGCTGCCGTGAATCTCGCCGGTCGTGCGCTGATTGCCGAAGTCGATCCCGCGGAACTCGGCGCCCGCCCCGACTTCCAGGACGTGTACACCCGGGAGCAGCAAACCTTCGCTAATGCAAAGGGTGTCGATGCTGAATTCCTGGCCGCCGATGGCGAACTTGTCGATCGCCCCCGCGAGGACCAGCTGCCCCAGCCCCGTGGCCGGGTTGACGAAGACGCTAACCACCGCACCGCCGACCGACTGGCCGTTGAGGTCGGACAGATTCTGCACGACCCGCAACTCGCCGTTGACCGACAGGTTCTCGTTCCCGCCGAAATCGGCGAACAGCAACGTGACCTGCGTCACCGTGGCATCGAAAGAGAACTCAAGATTGATGTTGGTCGGGCGGAGCGAATTGCCCTGGCCGAATACAAAGCCCTCGTCGACCGAGGCAACGCCGTCGAGATACGGCGGGGGCTGGAAGAAATGGAACGGCAACGCCGAAACCGAGATCGCGCTTCCGCCGTCGCCCACGGTGACGAAACTGTTACCCACCACGTAGCTGGTATCGACCTTCAGGTCTTCGAAGCCGAAGCATTCCTCGTCGAGTTGCCCGGCCGGATAGGTCTGTTGCCAGCCCGCCTGGGGAACCTCTCCGATGGTGTAATCCCCCACGGGAAGATTCAGGAACCAGTAGTTGCCAGCCTCGTCGGTCACCTGGAACGGCTCGGACTCGTCGAGCTTGCCGTTGTTGTCCAGGTCGACGTAGATGGTCCAACCTTCGAGCGGGAACTCGTTGGTTTGACGCTTCCCGTCGCCGTTGATGTCGTTCCACTTGCTGCCGTGAATGGAGCCCACGGCGGGCTGGTTGCCGAAATCGAGCCCGGTGGCGGCCGTAGCGCCGCGGATCAGAGCCCGGTGCACCAGCCGGCCATCGTCTTGCGGGAAGGGGAAAGTCTGCACCCAACCAACCTGCACCACCTCGGCGATGGTAATGAAGCCGTCAGGCAGATTGCTCAGCTCGTACTGGCCGTTGGCATCGGTTACATCGAAGGGCTCGGTCGCCTGGCGCTGGCCGTCGTTGTTCAGGTCGGCGTAGATCACCCAACCGGCCAGAGGCGGTTCGCCGGCGGCCCGTTTGCCGTCGCCGTCGGTATCGAGCCACTTGACGCCGGTTACCAGGCTGCCTTGACCAGCGGGCGCCGCGATATCCGGCCCCACGATGAGCTCGACCGAACCCAGGCCCTCTTCGCCTGGCGCACCGGGAGTGCGGGTTTCGTCGGCGCCTTCGAGCGGCTTGGACTGATCGGCCCCCAAGCCCGCGGGGCTCGTCAGGCCGAGAGGCACGACTACGCCCACGTTCTTGCGGAAGGCGTACAGGTCGACGAAGTCGATGTCGCCATCGCGGTCGTAATCGAAACAGGCGTTGTAGCGACCATCTCCGCGAACGGAGTGGAACGCCATCTGGAACGCGGCCACGTCGGCCTGGTCCACGTCGCGATCGCCATCGCAGTCGCCGAAGATGGTGTTGCCGAAGTCCAGCTCGCTCAGCACCTCCTGCTCGGCCAGTTTCACGGTGTAACCCGGCACGTCGCCGCCGGGGCCCGTTTGCAGCCAACCCGCGCGATTCACTTCCAGAATCGTGTACTCGCCCGGCGGGAGACCGGTAATCCAGTACTGACCCTGTTCGTTGATTCCCTCGGTCTGGGGATTATCGACCATGGTGACGGCAAACGGCTCGATCGGCGTCTTGCCGTCGATATCCAGATCCAACACGCCGTTATGGTTCAGGTCGACATAGATGGTCCAGCCGGGCAAACCAGGCTCGTTCTCCGCTCGTTTGCCATCGGCGTTCAGGTCCCAGTACTTCGTGCCGTGAATCTCGCCGCCACGGCTGTTGCCGAAGTCTTTCCCGCTCACCAAATCGCCCGAGACCAGGGGAATGACGTGTTCCCCCTCGTCGCTTGACTTGGGATAGGTTTGCACCCAACCCAGTTGTTGCAATTCGCGCACCGTGTACGTGCCGGGCAACAGGTTCTGGAAGACATACCGGCCCGATTCGTCCACTTCCAAGGTGTCGGGATCGTCGGCCTCGGTAATGCGGTAGGGTTCCAGCGGGCCCAAGGGGCCGATATCAAGCTGGTTGTTGTTGTTCAGGTCGAGGTACACCACCCACTGCGGCAAGCCAGGTTCGCCGGTGCCTGGCGTGCCATCGCCCAGGTCGCGCTGGCCATTGCCGTTGGAGTCTTGGAACTTGGTTCCGAAAATATCGGCCGTGAGCACGTTGCCGAAATCGACGCCGGTGGCATCTTGATTGATGACCGAGACCAACTGCGGTAGCGGATTCTGCGGCGTGCCCGGCGAGGTCTGCAACCACTTGGGTTGAGCCAATTCGACCAGCGAGTACATGCCCGAAGGCAGCCCGGCGAGCGTATACCGGCCCGCTTCGTCGATGTCGAGCGTGTTGGGGTCGTCTTCGCTGGTGACCACGAACGGCTCGCCCGTGTTCATGTCGCCGCTGCCGTCGAGATCGACGAAGATCGTCCAGCCGGCCAACCCGGGTTCACCCTCTTCGCGCGTGCCGTTGGCGTTCAGGTCGTTCCACTTGGTGCCCGAGATGCGATAGCTGTCGACGTTGCCGAAGTCGATGTTGGTGCGGGCCTGGCCCGAGGCCAGCGTAAAGGCGTAGCCCTCGAAGCCCACGGGAGCCCGACGGAGCACCAGGTCGTCGATCCCCAGCACATTGCCCCCCACGGCGAAGGTGGTTACCGCGCCTTCGACCAGGAGGAATCCGCCGGTGGGGAAGTCGAGCACCCGCACCAGGGCCCCGCCGATCACCTGGTTATCGAGGCTGGCAAAGTTGGCGGTAACCCGGCGCTCGCCGTTGATGGTCAGGTTAAAGTTGGAACCACCCGCCTTGCGATAGGCGATCGAGAAACCGCGCAGCTCTTCGCCGAAACCAAACTCGACGGCGGCATTGGATACGAACAACTCCTGGCCGCCCGGATCGGCCAAAACGGCCATCGCCCCGGTGAAGATAGGCGTGACGGGCGTGGAGTAATAGGGCACCGCTCGGGCCTGGCCCAGGATGCCGCTAATGCTGCGGATGGTGGTGGTGTCGTCGACCGGGTCGAGCGGCGAATCTTTGACCAGGAACTGGGCACCCAGCACCTGCTCCTCGAAATCGAAAGTACGCCGGCCGCTAGGCATCGTCTGCGCGAACGCTTCGCGCTGCTCCTCGCGAACCACATAGATACCCGGCGCCAGGCCGGTGAACGAGTAATTGCCCCCCGCGTCGGTCAATCGCGAGGGCTCGCCCGGGTCGAGATCGCCATCGTTGTTCAAGTCGAGCCAAATGCGCCAGCCAGAGAGGTCTTGATCTCCTCCGCCGTTCTGCGAATCGACGTTCAGGTCGCGGAACTTCTGGCCGGTGATCGACGCGGCCCGATAGTTGGCGAACACGATCGCCTCGGCGTCGTCCCCCGACTCCAGGGTCAGATCGTAAGCCAGATCAACGCCGTTCGAGCCGGGCCGGCTCTGCTGCCAACCGGGCTGCTGCACCTCGGCCACGGTGTATTGGCCGGGCTTGAGGTTTGTGAAGATATACGCCCCTGCCGGGCCGGTGGTGGTGCTTTGTTCGCCCGGATCGAGCACGCCGTTCTGGTTCTGGTCCAGGTAGATCGTCCAGCCGATCAGCCCGGGTTCGTTCTGGTCGCGAATGCCGTCGGCATCGAGGTCTTCCCACTTGGCGCCGCGGATCTCGACAATTCGGGCGTTGCCGAAATCCAGGTCGTTGGCTTCGTCGCCGTAGTCGAGCGTTACCGCGTGGCCGCTGGCGGGGGTGATCTGCAGCCAACCCGCCTGGAAATCCTCGAACACGAAGTACTGGCCCGGCACCAGGTTGTCGAACTGGTAGGCGCCGGTTTCCGGATCGGTCACCGTGGTGCCGACAAAACCGCCCGTGTCGAACAGGAACATTTGCCAGCCGCCCAAGAGCGGCTCGCCCGCTTCACGGACGCCGTCGCCGTCCACGTCTTCCCATTTCACGCCGCGAATCGTGGCCAGCCGGGCATTGCCGAAGTCGACATTCTCGCCCGCCTGCACATCGGCCGGTAGCGGCCCGGAATCGAGCGCCAGCGTGTAACCCACGACCAACTGGGCCGCGGAATTGAGGAAGGTATCGCCGGTGACCATGCCGCCGGTGGGCTGGGGCACGACCAGGCCCGGGGTGGGGCGGGCCTGGGTGTAACCGTCTTGCCCCACCTCGGCCACGCGATACACGGCCGGGTCTAAATCGACCACGGTGCCGCCATCGACCACGTCGCGGAAACTGTACAAGCCCGACTCGGTTTCGGGATCGATGTCGCCGCTGGAATCCAGGTCGATGCTGGTGGTGATGGCCGTGGCGATCAGTTCGCCCTCGGCGTCGTACAGTTCGACGAGCCAGCCGTCGAGGCCGACTTCGCCGGGGTCCTTCACCCCGTCGCCGTCCAGATCGTCGAACTTCTGCCCGCTAATCGCCACGGGCAGCGGCTTGAGCGGAACCGGGTCGAGGAAATCGCATTCGACGATATCGAACCCGCCGTAGAACGGACCGCCGGCCGGGGCGCCCGGATCGTTGAGGATGTAGTCGAGATTCTGATCCGAGGTGCCGCCGATCATGGTGTTGTTGCCGAGCGAACCGCAGAGCAGGTCGTCGTCCGGACCACCTTCGAGCCAGTCGTCGCTGGGGTCGGCCGTGGAACCGATGCGGTAAGCCAAGACGATGTCGTTCCCCCAGTCGCCGTAGAGGTTGTCGGCCCCCTCGTCGCCCATGATCATGTCGTTATCGGCGCCACCGTGCACGATGTCGCTGCCGTCGGTGCCCGCCGTGGTGAGCGAGTTGATCAGACTGAGGAAGTCGGCATCGGTATCGGTGGGAGCGAACAAGAGCGGATTGGGCGAGGCCTCGGTAAACAGGCTCTTGTACTCGCGGGTCATCAGGCTTTCGAGTTGGAAGTAGCCCACGGGCTTGCCGCCCACGACGATGTCGTCTCCCGAGTCGCCGTCGACATAGTCGCCGAATTCCGAGGGAATGAGTTGGTCGTGGGTGAGCCTTAGGCCGGTATCGATGCCGCCGGAGATGAAGTCATCGCCCGAGCCGCCGTGGATGGAGTCGTTTCCTTCGTCGCCGAGCAGGAAGTCCTTGCCCGAGCCGCCGAAGAGACTGTCGTCGCCGTTTTCGCCGAAGACCTTGTCACGATTACCGTCGCCGTGCAGTTCGTCGTTGCCCTGGCCGCCGAAGATGTTGTCGGCCCCCGCCGCGCCCAGCGACATGCCGATTTGGGCGCTGGTGGTAACGGGCGTGAGCACCTTGGTGGCGATATTGACCAAGGCGTAGGAATCGCCGTAGGCCAGGTCATTGCCGTCGCCGGTGTTGATGTCGTCGTGCCCGGCCCCGCCGAAGACCGAGTCGTTCCCGGTACCGCCCGTAATGGTGTCTTCGCCATCGCCGCCGTCGATGATGATGCCCAAGGTCGAGCCGCTGGCGTCGATCGTGTCGTTGAACTCGACCAGACCGCCCGCGACGATCGGGAAATCGCCATACACAGCCACCACGGCGCCGGCCACCAGCGACACGATGCTGATGGTCATGTCGTCTTCTTCTTCCTCGCCGATCACAAACGTGACGCCGTTCTGGGCGGCCGTGGTCACCAGGAAGGTGTCTTCGTCGCTCTCGGTGCCGATTTCGAAGTAGGGGGCCGCCACGGCGCCGTGGATCTGCATGTTGGCGCCGGTGCCCGGATCGGCGTTGCCCCAATCGCCACGGAGGAAGATCGAGCCGCCGGCCGTGAGGCTGGCGCCGGCCTCGAAGGTAACGTTGTCGCCGGCCCGCAATCGCTGATTGCCCACCGGGGTGGAAACGCTCGAACCGGACGGAATCAGAATGTGTTGGCCGCTGTTGGCCGCGTCGGGCACCACCAGGTTCACGTCGGCGCCGGTCGAGGTCATCTGCCCCACGGTAATCAACCCGCCCACGCCGGTCAGATAGCTGCTCCCGCCCGAGAAGGCGTCGAGCTGGCCGCCGGTCAGGTCGACGCGGATGTTGTTAGCCGGGGTGCCGATGCGGTGGCTGCCAGGTCCGGCGACCACGTTTCCGCCGACCAGGTCGACATCGACCCCCAGGCCCACGTCGAAACCGCGAACCAGGTGCGTGGGGCTGCCGCTGATCAGATCGCCCGAGGTGGTGAGCAGGGCCGCCGTGCCGTTTTGCGAGAAGTAGTTGCCCTCGAGCTGAAAGTCGACGTCGGCCAGGTTCACGCCGAGTTTCTCAGGCGCCACGCCCACCACGATGGCATCTTGCGCCGCGGAAACCTGGTGCAGGCGGATCAGGGTATCGACCGGGTCGACATGGGTTTCGGGAACCGTGTTGATCGAAGCGACGTTGGCCAGCGGGATCACTTGGATGCCCATGCCGTCGTCGATCAGGATATTTCCGCTCGAGAAACCCTTGAAGCTGCCGACGACCGAGCCACCTCCCTTGAGATTCACGGTCGACACGGCCAGCGTGTAAACGCTGACACCGCCGTTGAAGCGGGTATCGATTCGGCCGTTGGCCGATTCCAGGCGATCTACGTCGAGCACCAGCGGCGTGCCGTCGCCGGTGCCCAGGGTAACGTCGAGGAAGTTGCCGCCGGCGCCCCGGGCATCGATCGAGGGCGTGGGCGTAAGCATGCTGGCCGTTAACCGCACAAACAGCCGTTCGGTAATGCCCGCGTTGACCCGGCCGATGCTGCCCTGGTCGGTCAGCACGATCAGCTCGCGGGTGCGAATGTAGCTGGCGGTTTGGCCGAAGTTCTTCTTGGTTGGGAAGATCGTGTACTGATCGGCGGCGAGGATGTTGCCCCCCTGGTTGCGGAGGTTGGTGGTGCCGCCGATGTTCTCAATGTGGCCTAGCAGGGTAACGTCGCGGGGGGCCGCGGTGTTCTGTTCGATGATTACGTCGGACTCGCTGGAATTGGTCGTGACATCGTAGGTGAAGTTGTTGGGATTGCCGTTGATCGTAATGGCCGGCATGCCCGGGTTGGGGTTCACCAGGTCGATATCGTTCAGGAACAGGTTCTTAGCCGAATCGTTCTTGATCGAGACCAAATCGAGCGAATTGCTGAAGTGGAAGTTGGAGTGGCCGTTGAGCTGGCCCTCGGCCTTGATATTGATGGTGCCGATCGGGTCGTCGTTGATGATATCGTCGACGTAGATATCGAGCGTGGAAATGGTTTGCCCCACGGCCACCGGGTTGAAGAAGCCGTCGCGCACCGTGATGCCATCGGCCTTGAGCACCTTGCCCGTGGCGTCGATTTCCAGCTCGCGGGCCCCGCCGCCAGTAATGTTGACATCGGCGTCGAAGTTCACGCAGCCGTCGTCGACCGGGCCGGCCAGGCCCTGATCGGCGGTGGTCTTGACCGTGTCGGCGTTGCCGGTGAAGCCGCGGACCGCTTCAAAGGCGTCGTCCACGGCGCCCTCAGCGTCGCAAATCAGCCCCCACAAGCAGACCACCTCACCCACCACGGTCACGGCCCCCTCGGCGGCCGTGAGCAGGGCGTCGCCCAGCGTATCCAGATCGGTTTCCACATCCTCCATGTAGTTGTTGAGGGCGTTGGC
Organism: uncultured Pirellulales bacterium; assembly: GCA_964399535.1. Taxonomy (GTDB): domain Bacteria; phylum Planctomycetota; class Planctomycetia; order Pirellulales; family CAYNRE01; genus CAYNRE01. Next base: position 85,149 of record CAYNRE010000028.1, read on the forward strand.
CTTGTTGCCAAAGGCCTCGACCACCAGGTCATGGGTCGTGATCGTGGAACCGGGGGCCACGTTGACCGTGGCCTTGGCCACCTTCAGGTTGGTCGAAGTGGCCGTGGCGCTGCCAATGGCGCCTCCGGCGGCAGCATGGGCGAACGTAAAGGTCTTCACCTGGTCTTCGCGGGCCTGAATCGTGGTCAGCCCGGGGTTCGCCCCCAGGCCGTTGGCCGACAGGCTGGCACCGCTGGCCACGGTGGTCGTCGAGGTGACATTGGCATTGATGACCGAGAAGGCATCGTTGAAACTGGCCGCGGCAAAGGTGGTGCCGATGTCGGAATGGGCCTCGACGTAAACGTCGACATCGCGCGAGGAGATGAAGATCTCGCCGGCGACGATCGTCACGTTGTTGCCCACTTCGGCCCGGGTCTGCGAGTCGAAATTGCTGGTCGCCTTGCCTTCGTTCGTGCCGGCGAACTCGACCGGCGTATTCGAGTCGACCAGCGTATTCAAGTTGGCGCGGGTTTCGGCATTCACCGAGACCAACCCGCCGGCCGTGATCGAACTGGAATTGTCGATTCGGGCCGTGGTGCGATTGACGGCGTCGGTTCGGGCAAAGGCGCCCCCCACGGCAATGAAACCGCCCTGGCCGCCCTGGGCATCCAAGTTGGAAACCGTTTCCGATTTGCCTTCGACGGTCAGGTTGTTTCCGGCGCTGAGCACCGAGCCGGCCCCCACCAGGGCCAGCGACTCCAGCGTTTTCAGATTGCCGAGCGCTTCGACAAAGCCCGCCGCGAAGAACCCGCCCACCTCGGCATTGGCGTTGGCAACCGCGCGGTTGCGGGCATCGGAACGCAGCGTAATGTCGTTCGTGGCGTCGATGTTTACGTCGCCCGTGGTGGCCTTGTAGTCGACATCGACCGTCGAGGTGGCCCCGGTGCCGGGCAGAATGCCGACAAAGCCGCCGCCCGAGGCGTCGCTGTCGGTGTTGGCTTCGTTGAAGCCGTTCGTGCTGTTGAGATAGTTGAACGCCCGGGAAACGACGCTCACGTCGCCTGCTCGCGAGGGGGTGCCCGCTTCCAGGTCGGCTCCCGTATCGACATGGGCCAGGTTCTGGCCGGTGACGGTGCTGACCGAGTCGACGCCGCCCACGGCCACAAAGCCATAAGCCGCGCCGTCGGCAATACTGTCGGCGTCGCCGATGGCGTTCACCTGAACCAGGATGTCGTCGGAAGCATCGACGTCGGCATTGCCGATCGAGGCATCGTGACTGACCGCGACCGACGATTTGGCCGAGGTGGCCCCCGCCCCCACGAACCCAGCCGCGGTGCCGTCGCTTCGGGCATCGGCCGTGTTCACCCCCTGGGCGATCACGCTTACGTCGCCGCCGACACCGTTGGTGCCCGAGGTTACGTCGGCCCCGTTGCGAATGCGGGCATCGACATTGCCCATGACGTGGGCATTGGAGCGCACCAGGCCGATCGAGACCAGGCCGAAAACCACGCCATCGGCGTAGGCGTTCGAGGTGCTGTTCGACTGGGCGCGAACGATGACGTCGTCGGTGGTGGTCACATTGACATTGCCGATGTAGGCATCGACATCGACCGTGCTGTTGGCGTTGGAATCGACCCCCACGCCACCCACCAACCCGCCCGTGGTGGCTTCGCCCTGGGCATCGGTCGAATCGCTCTGATTCGCCGAAACGGTGAGCACCGTGCCGCCCAGCACATTGCCTTCCAGCGCCGCCCGGGTAACGCCGCTAGTGGTGGCGTCCGGGTCGCTGGTTCCCAAGCCGGCCAGGCCGCCGGTCTTGGCCGAGGCATCGGCGATGGCGGTTCGCCGACCATCGGCGTTGATGGTGATGAACGAGGTGGCGTCGATCGTGGCGCCTGCCGGCACCACGGCTTCCACGTTGCCGCTAGCCGTGGCGTTGGGGTTGGTAAAGTTTCCTGCGATCAACCCACCCCCCGAGGCCGTGGCCGTGGCCTCGGCGCCCAGGTTGCTGCCCGAGGTATTGTGCAGGGCTTCGAGCGTGAGACTGCCCACTTCGAGCAGGTTGCCGCTCGACAGGTGGGCATCGACCGTCGGGTTGGAAATAGCGGTCGATTGCGTATTGCCGATTGCCAGCAGGCCTCCCACGGCCCCCTCGGTGTCGGCATCGACATTGGTGGTTGCCTGGGCCCGCACGGTGGCCGCGCCCGAAATGTTGACCTGGGAACCGGTGTTTACGAACGCCCGCACCGTGGGCTGGGCCGTGGCGTCGGCGTCGGCCCCCACGCCGGCCAATAAACCGCCGCCGGCCGATTCGGCATTGGCGGTGGCAATGTTGGTCGAGCTGCTTTGCACGGTGAGCGAAGTACCGCCCAACACCGAGCCGTCGAGATGGGCCTGGGTCTGTCCGCTGGCCGTGGCGTCGGCGTCGGTAGTGCCGATGCCCAAGAGCCCGATGGCAAACGAGTCGGCATCGCCGATAGCCCGGTTCGTGGCCTGGGCGGCAATCGTGATTCCGCCCGAGGCGTTGATCGTGGTGCCCGAACCGACATAGCTTTCCACGTCGGCCGAGGCCGTGGCATTCGGATCAGCCCCGGTGCCGGCGATGATGCCGCCGCCAGGCGCCTCGGCATTGGCCCGGGCGCCCGGTGTGCCGCTGGTGTTGTGCAGCGACTGCAGATTTACCCCGCCGGAGCTAATCGTGGCGTCGTTGCCGATGAACGTATTGATGGTCGGGCTGACGTTGGCGTCGGCCTTCATAATGCCGATGGCCGCCACCCCGATCGAAAGACCGAAGGTGTCGGCTTGGGCGTTGCCGGTCGAATCGGAAGTGATGGCCAGCGTACCGCTGATCGCGATGTTGGAGTTGCTGCCCACGCTGGCCTGAATGGTCGGCGAGGCGATCGCCGTGGAGTGGGCTCCCAGGCCGGCCAGAATGCCACCGCCCGAAGCGTCGGCATCGGCATTGGCCTGGGCCGAGTTTTCGGCCACGATCGTCAGGCCGTTGCCGCCGGTTACCGAGCCGTTGAGGAAGGCCCGGGTGGTGCCATTGGCCGTGGCGTCGGACAGGCTCACGCCGATCGCCAGGCCGCCAATGGTCAGGGCGTTGGCGTCGGAATTGGCGTCGTTCGAGCTGCGGGTTTCGATCGTAATGTTTCCGCCCGCGTCGAGCGTGGCGCCGCTGGCCACATAGGTATCGGTGCTGGCATTGGCCGTGGCTTCGGGCGCGGCACCGTTGCCGGCGATGACACCCCCGGTGGGCGCGTCGGCCCGGGCCAAGGCCCCCTTCCCGGCGATGGGGCTGCCGCCGGAGAAATTGTGGAGCGAGCGGAGCGTAATCGAGCCGCCCGCGGTTACCTCGGCGCCGCTGTCGACATAGGTGTCAATCGTGGGGCTGACCACCGCGTCGGCCAGGCTGACGCCAATCGCTAATCCGCCCACGCTCAGGCCGAAGAGCTTGGCCTCGGCATCGCCGGTCGACTGGGAACTGACCGTTACGTTGTCTTCCACCACGACGTTGGCGTTGTTGTCGACAAAGGCGGTGACGGTCGGCGTGACGACCGCGTCGACATCGTTGCCCGCCCCGGCGCCAATGCCGCCGGCGGCCACGAGCGTGTCGCTGCGCACGGTGCTGTTCGAGACCGCCTCGACGATGAGATCGTTGACGTTGTTGGCCGGATCGAGCGGCGCGCCAATTACCGCGCCCGAACCGACGTAGGCCTGGGTGGTGCCCGTTTCCTCGGCCTGGGCCACGGCGGCCCCGGCGGCCAGGGCACCGATCGCCACGCCGTTGGCGTCCAGGTCGAGCGTGGTATTGGTGGTGGCGGAAACGCGTACGTCGTCGGCCTTGGTCACCTGAACGTTGTTGCCCAGGTAGGCCGAGGCGTCGTTATCCGAATTGAAGATCGAGACCGCCGCCCCCAGGCCGACCACGCCGGCTTGACCGGTGTAGGTATCAACGTCGGAGCTGGCGTAGGTGGAATCGGACGAGACTTCCACGTCGTCGCCGGCCCGGAGCGTGGCACCCGACTGGACAAAAGCCTCGGTGTTGGTGTCGACCGTTGCGAAACCGACCGAGCCGCCGAGCCCGACCACGCCCACCGCGGCACCGCCCACGTTCATGGTCAACTGCACGTCGAGCTCGGCCCGAATCGTGATGTCGTCGCCGGCATTGAGATCGGCACCCGAGCCGACGAAGGCCATGGTGTCGTTGGGGGCCGGGGCGGTGCTGAGATTGTCGTTGACCGAAAAGCGGTTCGTGGCGGTCTTCACCTTGGCTTTTTGGGCCGTTGAATCGCCCGAGTTCAAATTCGGCACGCCACCCGACAAGTCGATCTGGTCGTTGACGTCGCTCTGCATGTTGTTGGCTTCGCCCGCGCCTTGGCTGTCGAGCCCGGCACCGATCGAGGCCACGGCCACGGCGGCATTGATACCAGCCCAGCCGCCGGCAAACGCCACGGTGAGCACATCGGCCGACCAATCGGAATCGGCGCGCACTTCGATGTCGCGCTCGGCATCGACCTGGGAATTGGCGCCGATCGACGCTGTGACGGCGTTCTTGATCGTCGACACGTCGACGGCCGCACCCACGCCGACCAGGCCGGCCCCGATCGAGCCGGTGAAATCATTGATATAGGCCGTATCGGTGGCTACCACCGACACATCTTGCCCGGCTCCGTCGTAGGCGGCGTTCTGATTCAGCCGCGAGATGCGGCTGCCCGACTCGATCTTGGCCGTGTTCGATCCCGAGATATTGGTTACGGCCACGGTGCCGGCCACGCCGGCCACGCCGAAGCCGCCCGTGCCCAGGATGTTCTCGATTTCGCCCTGGGAATCGGCGTGCACCTCGGTGCGCCCCTGGGCGTTGGTTTCCGCTCCGGTCATGCGGGCAACGGTGGTGTTGCCGATTTCGGTAACCGAAACCGTGGCTCCCAGCCCTACCGCCCCGGCGGCCAGGATGCCGGCATGGACTTCGATCGTGGTGCCGCTGTTGGCCAGCACCCTCAAGGCGCCGTCGGAGTTGACATTCGACTCGGCCACATAGGCTTCGGTGGTCGATTCGGTCTCGGCCACGGAAACGCTGCCGGCGATGCCCACGGCCCCCACTCCCGCACCCGCCGTGAACGAGGTGATGCTCTCGCGGGTCAGGGCGTTTACCTCAACCCCGCCATTGCCGGCGAACACCGTGGTGCGGTCGGCCTGGTCCGAATCGGTAATGAACGCCCGGGTAACGTTGGAGACCAGAGTGCTATCGTTGGCGCCGGCGATTCCCACCAGGCCGCCGCCAATGACACCGCCGCCGGTATCGGTGGTCGTGCTCTGGTGCGCTCGCACCCGGACGGCGTCGCCGTGATCGGCATCGGAATTGATCTTGGCGTCGTCGAGGTAGGCCTCGGTGGTGTTACCGATCTGCGTCACGATCACATTGCCGCTTACCCCCACCACGCCCACGGCGGCGGTAACCGAAATCACCTTCACGTCGTCGGTTTCGCTGGCCACGACCGCCAAACCGCGAATGTTTTCAACCGTTTCGGCGCCGGTGTTGGCGTTCCAAGCCTTGGCGGCCAGCGTGCCGCCGTTGCCCCGGGCCGTGACCGAGGCGTTGTCGACGTAAGCCCGGGTCGTGTTCTCCATGGTGTTGACGACCACGCTGCCGCCGATACCCACCACGCCCAGCCCCAGCGAACCGCCGTAGGACTCGATCGAGTTATCGGAATCGGCCAACACGTAAACGTTGTCGTCGGCCACGATCGACATCGGGGAATTGATGATGTAGGCCTCGACCGTGTTCTGAATCAAGTTGATCGAGACCGAGCCGGCGATACCCACGTACAGGCCGCCGGAGCCCGAGGCGGCGATGGTCTGAATCGTGGCGTCGCTGGTCGCCAGTACCTGCACGTCGCCCTGGGTGTTGAGCGAGGCGCCGTCGACCAGGGCGCGAATGGTGCTCTGGATTTCGTTGTAGGCCGCCGCGCCGCCGATGCCGACGGCCCCCGCGCCGGCCGCCTGGCCGGCCAGCGACTTGATCAGCGAACTATCGACCGACGAGATCACAACGTCGTCGCCGGCGTTTACCGTGGTCGAGCCCCCCGAAACCTCGGAGCGGAGGGTGTTGAGAATCTTGTTCAGCGAAATGGCGCCGGTGATCGACACGGTTCCCGAGCCCGAGAGGCCGGCCGAGATGGATTCGATGCTGTTGTCGGTGTTGGCCTTGACCAGCACGTCGCCCGCGGTGGCGGTGACGGTGCCGCCGGTAATCCGAGCCCGCACGGTGTTCGAGAGCTCGTTGGTGGCCAGGGCGGCCCCGATGCCGACCGTGCCCGAGATGGCCACGGTGCCGGCCAGCGACTGAATGCCCGAGGTATCCTTGGCCAGCAGGTCCACGTTCAACTGGGCCATTACGGTCGACGAACCCGAGATGCGGGTATCGAGATTGTTGGCGATTTTGTTCAGCGTGACCGAGCCGCCCAGGGCGAACGTGCCCGCGCCCACGCCCCCGGCCGCAATGCTGCCGATGGAGCCGCTGGTGAGGGTTTGAATGTCGATCGAGTCGGCACTGGAGGTAACCGTGGCCGAGTTCACGAAGGCCCGCAGCGTGTTGGCAATGTCGTTCGTGGCGAACGAGGCCCCGATGGCGGCCGTGCCGGCAAAGTTGGCGTTGCCGGCGATCGACTCGAGCGTGGTGTCGTCGGTGGCGTGAATGCGGATCAGGCCGGGGCTGCTGACCATGGCCCCGCCCGAGACGTGGGCATCGAGCGTATTGCGAACCTCGTTCAGCGAAACGGCACCGCCGATCGCCAGGTCCGAGGCACCCTGCCCGCCCGCCGAAATCGTCTGCAACAGCGGCGTGGAGTCGACCAGCACGTCGACCCCCACGGTTTCGGAGCTGACCGTGGCATTGTCGATATAGGCTGTAATGTTGTGCTGAATGTCGTTCTTGGCGAAGGCGGCGCCCAGGGCCACTTCGGCGAAGATTTGAATTGCCCCCGAGAGCGACTTGATCGACCCCACGTCGACCGCCCGCACCGTGACCAGGCCCAGGGCCGTGACCAGGGCGGTATTGCTGATGTGGGCATCGACCGTGTTGCCAATCTCGTTGAGCGAGACTGAGCCCGCCACCGAGAAATCGCTGATCCCCGTGCCCGCCACCGAAATGGTGGTGATGTTCGGGTTGCTTCTGGCCTGGATGAACACCTGGTCGGTGTCGGAATCGACCGTGGCGTTGTCGACCAGGGCCCGAATCGTGGAATGAATCTTGTTCCAGGCCAGCGAAGCGCCCACGCCCACGTCGCCGGTGACCACGGCCGCCACGGCCCGGGTATTGATCGTGGCGTTGTCCGTGGCCTTGATATCGACCCGGCCGTCGGCCGCCAGATTGGCATTCTGCGAAACGTGGGCATCGATCGTGTTGGTAATCTCGTTGAACGTAATCTTCTTGCTCAAGCCCGACCAACCGGGAAAGAGGCTGGAGAACAGGGCCTGGCTGTCGGCCGAGGCATCGATCAGGGCATCGTCGCCGATCGTGAGCATGGAATTCTCGACAAAAGCCGAGACGGTGCTGGCCGTGTTGTTGGTCGGCAGCGTGGCCGAAAGCGTTTGCACCGTTTCCGCATGGGCGATCAGGTTCAGGTCGCCCGTGGTGGTCGTTACGACCGCGCCGTTGTCGATCCAGGCGCGCGAATTCTCGGTGGTGTTCAGCACCGCGGCATCGATATTGAGCGAGAGCACGGTGCCGAAGGCGAAGGTGAACGAGGTATCCTGCACGGCGTCGAGGAAGACGTCGCTCTTCACGTTCAGATCGCGCCCCGCGGTGACCGTGGCGCCATCAATATAGGCCTGGGTGCCGATGGCCGTGTTGGGGTTGTTTACCGCGCCCGACACCGGGTTGTTCAGGGCCGGGTTCTGAAAGCTGGCCGCCACGGCATTGTTTCCGCCCACCAGCTGCGCGTAGCGGTTGACCACGCCCACCAGGCTGTTGCCGGCCTGGTTGGCCAGGTTCAGAATCTGGGTATCGAGATACTGCTGGACCGAGTCGGCATCGGTGAACGAATTGAGCAGGTTCGAGAAGTTGTTGTTGACCGGGGCCCCCAGCGAGTAGAGCGAGACACTGCCCGTTATTCCCACCAGCGATGCGCCCACGCCCGACAAGAAGCTATCCACCTCGCGGGCGGCCGAGGCGTAAATGTCGACGTCGCGAGCGGCGTTGACCACGGCCCCCGGGGCCACGTAGGCCTGGGTGTCGTTGCGGACGATGCCCACGTCGACGCCGCCGGCCAGGTTGATGAGCGACCCACTCAGGTTGACGGCGATGCCGAAGAGCCTGGTGTCGTTGGTGGCCGAAATATTGACGGTTTGCGAGGCGGCCGCCCCCGGGGCGCCGTTGATCATGGCGTTCTGGTCGATGAACGCCGAAGTATCGCTATCGACGATCGAAGCCGCCACCGATCCGGCGATGCCCACGAACAGGGCCCCGCTGGCCGCGGTGGAAAGCGTGAACAAATCCTCGGAACTGTGCGCCCGCACCGCCAAACCGCGAATCTGCTCGGTGGGGAAATTGCCCATCGAATCGACGTCGCCGGCGAACACGGTCATCGTGGCGCCCTGCGCCTGGGCGCTGACCTGGGCGTTCTGCCCGATCCAGGCCCGGGTTTCCTTGTCGACCAGGTGCGCGCCGGCCGAAGTGCCCACCCCGCCGATCAGCCCCACGCCGGCGGCGCCATCGATCAGGTCGACGTCGGTATCGTCTTGGGCCAGAACCAGCACGTTGTCGTCGGCGTTGACCACGGCCCCGTTGTCGATCGAGGCCCAGGTGCGGCTGTTGATCGAAGTGACCGAGAACGAGCCGGCCACATCGACTCCCAACGCGGCCGAGGCGCCGGCGGCGATCAGCAGAATGTCTTCCGTGGCCCGCGACTGGACCACGACATCCCCCTCGGCATTGACCGTTCCGCCGAGCGAAGCCTCGGTAATGTTGTCGATCAGCGTCAGGTTGGCGGCGGCGCCGGCCGCGGCCCCCAGCGCGGCCGAGGCCACGCCGACCACGCCCAGGTTGTAGTAATCGCTGGCGGCGGCGACCTGAACCTTTTGATCGGTGTGGGCCCCCGCGTTGTTTCCGTTGATCGTGGCCCCCGGCGCTACATAGGCCGAGGTGCGATTGGTCGTAACGTTGCCCGAACCCGAAAGTTGCGGCGCCGCCCCGAAGGCGATTGCGGTGCCGCCGGCCAGCATTTCCACATCGTCGCGATTAAGGGCGGTGACGATCACGCCGCGCTGGAACTGCATTTGCGGAGTGGCGGTCCGCTGCATGTCGAGCGAGGCATCTTCCGTGGGGGCGCTAATCGAGAACGGATCGATAATGTCGCGGAAGGGGTTGTCGAAGATGAACGAGATGACGTCGAGGATCGGGCCGATTACCTCGGGCACCTGCACTTCGATCGCCCCGTCGACCTGGGGTACGAAGGAAACGCTGAACAACCCGGTGGGGGCGTTGATGGCGTTGCCCAGTCCCAGGGCGGTCACGCTGGCACCCGCCGCGATGAAGGCCTCGGTCACTTTGTCGATCAGCGCCGCGGCAGCCGAGGCACCGATCGTGGCAAACGTGGCTTCGTTCGTCCCTCCGGCAATGGCGTCGAGCTCGGTGCGCTCGTCGGCCGTGACCGCCACGTTGCCCTGGGCCAGCACCACCGCGGCCGCGTCGATATACGCCCGGGTGTTCACGTTCACCGAGTACACACTGCCCGAGCCCGCCAGGTTGACGCCATTGGAGACGCTCTTGGCGCCCGAGGCCGACTTGATGGTTTCGCTCGAAGTGGCCTTGACGGTCACATCCTGCTCGGCGTCGACCACCGCGCCCAGCCAGGCTTGGGTCTCTTTGACCAACAGGCCCACGTCGACCCCCACCCCCAACCCGGCCAGGTCGCTGTCGGTGTTGATGCCGCCCCCGCTGACCACGTTGGTGATGTCGGTCGCTTGCACGTTGACCGTTTGGCTGGCCGCGTCGGCGTCGGCCCCTTGGTTGACCAGGGCGCCGTTGTCGATATGGGCCCGGGTCGTGCTGACCAGCCCATTGAGGGCGATCGAAGCCGCGATGGCCGCGACGCCGCTTTGGGCGCCGCCGGCAGCCAAGGTGGCAAAGGTTTCGCCGGCCGTGGCATCGACCGAGGTCCGATCGAAGGCATCGAGCTGAGCGCCGCCGGCTACGGCGGATTCGGTCAGCTTCTGAATCGCGTTCAAGGCGATCGAGACCCCCACGCCCGCGATATCGCCCGAGGCAGCTCCGCCGGCCGTGGTGGCAATAACGGCGTTGGAGAATGAGCGCACGGTCAGGTCATTGCCGGAATTCAGCATGGCCCCCGAGCCGACCAGGGCCTGGGTCGTGTCGCTCGAAATCTGGAACGCCAGGGCGCCGGCGACGCCGGCCTGCTGGGCACCGGCCCCCGCCTTGGCGGCCGAAGTGAGCGTGTGGAACTGAACGCCGTTGGTGGCCTGAATGCGAACTTCCCCACCGGCATCGATCGACGAGTTGTTGCCGGCCTGAGCCAGGTTGCCCAGGTCGGTGTAGTTCACGCTGATGCCGGCCGCGATGGCGGCCCCGCTCAGGACCGAGGTGCCATCGGCCTCGGCCGTGGCTTCGGCCGACAGGGCGCTGGAGATCACCACCGAGCCCCCGGCGGTTAGCGCGCGGCCCGCGGCCAGCTCGGCCGTTGAAGTCGGCAGCGCCACGTTTACGCCTACGGCGGCCCCCACGCCCAAACCGGCCAGGGCTACGTCGGTGCCGTTGGCCGAGTCGGCCAGCGTATCGGACAGGGCGGGAATCGGCACCGCATTGGGCGTGCCGGCGTTGGGGTCGGCGGCCTCGAGCTGGCGAATCATTTCCTGCTGGGCATCGTTGGCCCCCAGCGGGGCCCCGTTGGCGCTGGCCGTGGCTTGGCCCAGGCCGGTCGAAGTGTGGGTCGAGGAGATCGTAATCGCCGCTCCGGCGTTTACATTTCGATCGACCCGGCCCGCCACGTCGTCGCGCCCCACCGCTACCGCCACCGAGGCTCCCACGGCGGTCCCCAGGCCCGCGGCCTCACCCTTGGTTCTGCTGTCGGCCAGGGCCACGTGCGTGGCCTGAACCAAGAGCGAACCGGTGAGCACGATGGCGGCCCCGTTGGAAAGTTGGGCCAGGGTGTCGTTATCGGTAATGACCACGGCCACGGCGGGCGCGACGGCCGTTCCGCCGTTGGCGCCGGCTTCCGCCTCGTTGGTGGTCTCCAGATCGGCGTCGGCTTGAATCGTCAGGTTCGTAGCGTTGTTAATCGCAGCGCCCGACTGTACCTCGGCCCGCGTCGGCAGCGACACGATGGCCACGGCCACGGAGCCCCCCACCCCCACCTCGGGAACACCGATCGCGGTGGCGTCGGCCTCGGTATCGACGACCGCTCGCTGGGTAGCGGTAACCGTCACGGCGTTGCCCGGACTACTAATCACCGCCGCGGGGGCGACGAGCGCTTCGTTCGCGCCGCTGGCGAACGACAGCGCCAGTGAGCCGGCCACGCCCACGTTGGTCGCCCCGGCCCCGCTCGTGGCTCGGGTTACGATCTGGTCCGACTGGCCCCCCGTGGTTCGCGCTTCGATGAGCACCCCTTGCGAATTCAGGGTACCGGCCACGCGGGCCTGGGTGTTGACGCTCGAGACGTTGATCGCCAGCGCGGCCCCCACGCCGGTTCCGACGTCGACCGTGGCGCCCGTGGCCCGCATGTCGACCAAGGCCCGCTGGGTGGCCTGGACCGTGGTCAGGCCGTTGGCCGTGATAGTTCCGGCGGTTTGTTCGGCGCGCGCCGTGGCGTTGGTCACGCCCACCGTAATGGCGGCTCCCACGCCAAAGGTGCCATCGGCCGTGGACGCCTCGGGCGGCACGATTTCGTCCGGCGTGCCGGCATTGGGGTCGGCACTGGCCAAGATGTTGGCGATCAGCGTGTTGGCGTTCACGCTGGCGGGGTTGGCGCCCCGGGCACTGCCCACGCTATTGGCAAAGACCAGCGTATCGGCCTCGGCCAGCAACGAGACCGGGCCGCCGGAGTTAATCGTTCCGGCCGAGGTGGCCGTGGCCGCCTCGTTGGCGATACTGATTGCCACCGCCGCCCCGATGGCCACGTCGGCCGCGGCGCCGTCTCCCCGGGCTTGGGTGTCGTCGACAACGTCGTGCCGAGCCCGAGCAAACAGGGGGTCGGCCGTGGTCACTTGCGATCCGGCCAGCAGTCGTACGGCGGTTTCCCGATCGGTATAGGTGAAGGCCACTGCCGGCGCTACGGCGGTGCCCCCTTGGGCCCCCGCCTCGGCACTGGTATCGGCAACGTAGTCGCCGTCGGCAAACAGGTTGAGTTGATTGGCGCCCGCGAGCTGGCCCCCCGCGGCAACCTGGGCCGTGGTGGAATCGCTGGCGATGCCGATCGCCACCGAGGCGCCGATGCCGACGTCCGGATCGCCGAGCGTGATTGAGTCGGCGTTGGTGGTCGCGTTCGAGGTTTGGTCCGCGGTCAGGGTGACCACGCCCACCCCGGCGTTGTAATTGGCGGTGGGGCCTAGTTCGGCGGTGAAATCGTTGCCCACCACGTTCAGGGCCAGGCTACCGGCCACGCCCACGTTTGTAGCGCCCGCGCCCGAGGTCGCCTCGGCCTGGTGAATATTCGACTGGCCCAGCGGTTGATCGGCCCGCACGGAAATACCGCTGGCGGAACCGGCTCCGCCAAGCTGCGCAAGCGCGGCATTGTCGGCCACGTTGATGGCGACCGCAGCCCCCACGCCGTTGGCCACGTTGACCGCGGCACCGGTGGCCGAGACATCGCTGTCGGCGTCTTGGGTGGTGTCGACCGTCAATAGCCCTCCGGTTGTGATCCCACCGGTAACGATGGCCTGCGACCGGGCGTCGGTAATTCCCACCGCGATCGCCGCAGCGGCGCCGAAGGTGCCATCGGGCGTGGTTGCCGGCGGCACCGAAATGGCATCGGGGGTGCCGAAAGCCGGATCGGCGAAGGCCAGCAGGTTGTTGATCAGCGTGTTAGCGTTGGCGCTGACGGGGCTAGCCCCCTTGGCGCTGCCGATCGACTCGACCACGGTGTCGACCAGCCCTTGGGCCTCGACCGATGCCGAGGTGGGGGCGGTCACCAAGCGGTCGACCCGCCCGAGCACGGTCGCGGTGTGCGATCCCAGGGCCACGGCGGCCCCGACGGCGACCCCCGAGCCCGCTGTATCGCCGCGGCCGCGCGTGGTGCTGTCGCCGTCGTAGGCAGCGCGAACTAATAGCGAACCCGCCAGCACCATGGCCGCCCCGGACGAAATCCGGGCAGTGACCGTGTTATCGTCGAACGTCAGCGCCACGGCCGGCGCCACGGCGGTTCCGCCCACCGCGCCGGCTTCGGCCAGGGTGGTGGTGCTGTTGGCGGCCTCGGCCGTTACGTTCAAACTGGAGGCGTTGGAGGCCTGCCCGCCCGTTTCGACCTCGGCCCGCGTCAGATTCGAGATCGTGGCCACGGCTACCGACGCCCCGACGCCCACAGCGGGATCGCCCAGAGCCTTCGAGCCCGCCGTGGTTTCCGTCTCGGTATCCTGCTCCGCGGAAACGGTGACGATCCCGCCGCCACCATCGACAACGGCCCCCGCGCCGATGGTTGCCTCGGCGCGGTTATCCACCAAGTTCAAGGCCAGCGAGCCGGCGACCCCGACCCCGGTGACCCCGACGCCCGAGATGGCTTCCGATAACCATTGGCTGGTCTGACCGGCGGGAGTCCGGGCTTCGACCAGAACGCCGTTGGCGCTGGCGCCCCCTTCGATGCTGGCTTCGGCCGAGACGGTGGGCACATTGATCGCCACGGCGGCGCCGACCCCCTGGACGCTATCGACCGTGGTCCCCAGAGCCTGGCTCTGAGCATCGGTAACGTTCCAGGCCTGGACCGTCAAAAGCCCGCCGGCGCTGACCGAACTGGTGGCCGAAATCACCGCCTCGGCGCCCGTGGTAGCCACCCCTACGGCGATCGCCGCCGCCACGCCGAACGAACCGTCGGGCGCGGCCGCGGGTGGCACCATCACGGCGGTGCCGGTTCCCGCGTTGGGATCGGCGAAGTTGAGTAGCTGGGCGATGAGCGCATTGGCGTCGGTTCCCGCCGGATCGGCCCCGCGGACGCTGGCGATCGAATCGGTCTCGGCGCTGGCGTCCATCGTGGCGCTAAACGTGGCCGTGGTTCCCGCCGACAGGTTCCGGTCACTGGTGACCACCGCGTTGTCGTTCGAGACGCCGATGGCCAGCGAGGGGCCAATGGCCACCGTGGCGCCCGCCGTGTCTCCCCGGGCCGTGGTAATCTCCACCGCCTGGTGATTGGCCGCAACGCTGATGGGCCCCGTGGTCGTAATCTGGGTTCCGCTGTCGAGCCGGGCCGTGGTGTCGTTGTCGGTAAAGCCAAAGGCCACGGCGGGCGCGACGGTGATATTGCCCGACACGCCGGCCTGGGCCTGGCTGGTGGCCGTGTGATCGCCGGCCGCCGCTACGGTCAGGTCCGAGGCCCCGGCCAACTGCGCGTTTTGGTCGAGAACCGCCTCCGATTGATGCCCCGCGCGATTCAGCGCGAACGAGGGGCCCACACCCACCGGCGGCCCCACCACGCCGGCATTCACCGGCGCGGCCGAGGCGGTGCTGCCCGAGCGGTTGTCGGCCAGGATCGAGGCGCTACCGCCTCCCAAATTCACGGTCGTGCCTGGTTCCAGCCGGGCGGTGTAGAGCGAGTCGGCGTTGTTGGTCGCCACGGCGCCGGCAATTCCGACCGAAGTGGCGCCCGCGCCCGAAGTGGCGGTCGCGCCGTAGGCGCTGTCCGCGCCTCCGGTTTGCGAAGCGATCAAGAGCGATAGCCCCTGGGTCGAGCCGCCCACATAGGCCTGGCTCTGGTTGTCGGCCGTATTGATCGCCAAGGCCACGCCTACGCCAACGGGGTTGTTCACCGCCGCGCCGCTGGCGTTGGTGGCCGCCTGGCTGGTGGCGGTCGATTGCACACTCACGTCGCCGCTGGCAACGAGCGAGCCAGTGGAATAGGCCCGCGTCAGGTCGGTTGCCGTCGTGATGGCCACGGCACCGGCCACGGAAAGGTTGCCGAACGCGGTTCCGCCGCCGGGGGGCAGCGGGAAAAACAGGGCATTGGCCCCCGTGGGCGTCGACAGCGCCGTGGTCATTACATTGGTCGTCGAATTGGCGGCGATCGAGAGCTGGTTGGCCTGGGTCACCGAGGCCCCCGCGTCGACATAGGCCTCGGTCGTGGTGTTCGACGTAACCACGGCCACCGCAGCGCCGTTGGCGTTGGCGCCGCCGGCGGGCCCGTTGGCTAGCGTGGTCAGCGTGTGCTGATTGGTCGCCGAAAGCGTAACGTCGCCCGCCGCGGCGATGCTACTCGTGCCGAGCAGACGAACTCGCGAGGTGGTCGTCAGGTCCGACAGGGCCAAGGCCGCGTCGACATTGACCAGCGGCACCATCAGCGAATTGGCCGTGTTGGTGCCCAGCGAAGTGGCGTTGGCCGTCAGGGTCACGGCCCCCGTGGCGGTAATCTGCGAAGTGCCGTCGAACGTGACCTCGGCCGTGTTCGAGGTATTCAAGTTGGTGTTCAGGTTGGCCACCGTGGCATTGGTCAACGATGCCAGCGCCGTGGCCGAGATATTGCCGCCGCTCAACGTGGCCCCGGTTGCCTGAATCACCGCCGCTACCCCGGCGGCTCCGGCCGCGTTGGCGACGAGCGTGATGTCGCCCGCCAGAAAGCCGCCGTCCGGCCCGGCGTCGATGCCCGACCCGGCCGAAAACGTCTGGCTGGCCCCCGTGAATTGCACGTTGCCCGAGTTGGCGCTCGCGCTGCGGGTGGTGATCGTCACCCCCGGGTTGACCGTGATGGTCTCGGATATGATCTGCACATCCTGCCCGGGCAGGGTCAGGCTGGCCGTGACCGTTACCGAGTCGCTGCCCCCCTGGCCGTCGATCGTCAAGTCGCCCAGGAAACCTGGGTCGAGCGCATCGAGCGAAAGCGTGTCGTCGTCGCCCGACATCCGCACGGTGAGCGAGCTGGCCGGATTGTTGAAGACCACGGTTTCCATCGAACCGTTGGTGGCCCGCAAGCGCATCTGGCCGGGGTTTCCCGGATTGGCTTCGAGCACCAGGTTGTCGACCCCCAGCGAGGCGTCGAGCACCACGTTGGCGGCCGTTCCGCCGAGCACGATCGGCTCCAGCCCCCGGTAGTCGATCCGCTGCCCGTCGAGGGTGACGTAGCCCGAATCCGCGCTAAAGGCACCGTGCACAACCTCGTTGAAATCGCCATCGGCCACGACCAACGTGTCGAACCCGCCGTCGCCGCCGTCGACCCCTTGGGCCAGGCTGCCGCCGAGTTGGAAGATGAACGTGTCGCGGTTATCGCTGCCCCCCTTGAGCTGCTCGATGCCCGCAAAGCGCAATCCGGGCGCAGCGCCGCCGCCAGGCTGATCGATCGTCCAGTCGATATCGCGATTGGCGCCGACCAGGATGTCGAGCCCGTCGGAGCCATCGATGTAAATGCCGTGCGGCACGCGCGCGATCAGCTCGTCGGGCGTGATGTCCAAATAAATCAGGTCGGCGCTCGGCGTGCCGATCAGCCGCAGGGGGCCGCCGATCTCGCCCAGCGAAATCGAACGCAGCGGTACCTGGCTGATGGTGTCGAAGACCGTAAGCCGCTCGGGCTCTTCCTCGATCGCCAGTCGCAGGTGGGCGCCGCCCACCAGGCCCTCGGCCGAGAAGAATGGATCGGCGTCGAGCAAGACCCGGTCGGGCAAGCGCTCGAGGCCGAGAAGATGACGAATCCGATGAAGTCCGACTGGGGTCCTGGGCCGAGCTACCGCGCGGTGCGCGCGACGAGGGCGCTCGATGGACATGATGGACTCCCCTCCTAGTTGGCAAATATCAAAGCTGACAAAGACGTTAGCCCAACGTCCGGGGCGAGATTCTAAAGGTTCCATGGGGGGGATACAAGAAAAACCAATCGGCTTCGAGATTTTTTGGTTGAATCCTCACGAGCACTCACCGCGCGGCAATACCTGCCGGCTTTGGTAAGTCAGCTTCTCCCCAGCAGCGATCGACGGCGCGGCATCCTCGCCCAGGCCACCACATTCCACATTCCACCTTCCCCTGGCGCGCCAAGAACCGTTCGGCGACCCGCGAACTGGATTCGTGCCGCGCCCAATCACCAGGGTGCCGCCCAGGGACGTTACGCCGGGCATGCTCGCGCGTTACCATGACGCCGTCGAATGCCCTGCTTCACTCCTGCGGATCGATCGCTCCGCGCGCCACGACCGGGCTCGCTCGCGGGAGCCCCTCGCGGCCGCAACTTCTTTCTGCTCGAGGCGCAACCCGGCCATGGCAGCACCCAACGCGGCAACGGTCCTGGTTACCGGAGCATCGTCGGGAATCGGGCTCGCCACGGCCAAACTGCTTAGCCAGCGCGGCTTTCGAGTCGTTGCAGGGCTTCGCAACGCATCGCATCCGGCGGCCCGTCAGGCGCTGGAGAACCGTGGTATCGAAATCGTACAGCTCGATGCCACGTGCGCCGCGGATATAACAGCCCTGGCAGCGCAACTGGAAATTGCGCTTGAAGATCGAGGGCTGGCGGGGCTGATCAATAATGCCGGCATTGCGCTGGCGGGGCCGCTTGAGCAAACCCCGATTGGAGCCCTGAACCGGCTCTTCGAAGTCAACCTGGTTGGAACCGTCGCCGTGACCCAGGCAATGCTTCCTCTGCTGCGTCGCGCTCGCGGCCGAATCCTGAACGTCGGATCGGTAACCGGCATGGTCGCCAGACCCTTTCTGGGGGCCTACGGCGCCAGCAAAGCGGCATTGGAAAACCTGACCGATGCCTGGCGCTTGGAACTGCGCCCCAGCGGAGTCGAAACCACGCTGGTCGCCGTGGGCCGCGTCGACACGCCTATTTGGGAAAAGGCGGCACAACAGATTCGGGCCTGGCAGGGCGCCGCAACCGCCGAGCAGTTGGTCCGCTTTCAAGCCCTTTACGACGGGATGGCCCAGTGGTGCCAGGCTTCCCAGGGGCTGCCCCCCGAGCGGGTTGCGGAAACGATTGCCAGGGCATTGGTCGCCCGGCGAGTGCGCCGCAGGTATGTTGTCAGCCAACACGCCCTGAGCGACACGCTCCTACCTTGGCTGCCGGGTTCCGTTCGCGATTGGTGGGTTACCCACAGGCTGCCACCCCATGGCTAAACGCCCAACTCAACCCTGGCGCGACGGGCCGGGCGGCGGGGTCGCCATCGTTACCGGGGGAGGTTCCGGCCTGGGTCGCGAGCTTTGCCTGTGCCTGGCCAGGCTGGGCTGGCGGGTAACCATTGCCGACCGTTCGGCCGAGGCCGCTCGCGAAACTTTGGCCGGGTGGCCGGCCACGGCCCCCGCCGGCCAAGTGGCCGAAGTCGACGTAGCCCAACCCGCGGCCGTCGAGGAACTGGTCCGCGGCACCATCGCCGAGCACGGCCGGCTCGATTGGATGGTGAACAACGCCGGGCGCGGCTGCTGGGGCCCGGCCGAGTCGTTCTCGCTCGACCAGTGGCGGGAGCTGATCGATGTCAACCTGTGGGGAGCGATTCACGGCACCCGAGCCGCCTACGGGCCCATGCTCCGTCAGGGTTACGGCGCGATCGTCAACGTTTCCTCGTTGGCCGGTCTGGTGGCGGTGCCCAGCACCGTGCCCTATGCAGCGGCGAAACATGCGGTGGTGGGGCTTTCGCGTTCGCTCCGGGCTGAGGCCGCCCTGGCCGGCGTGCAGGTAAACGTGGTTTGCCCTGGGCCGTTCCGATCGGGGTTCCACTCGGGGCTCCTTCGCACGAGCTCCCAAGCCCCACCCCGGCAGCCTCCGGCCGACGCGGCCGATGCCCAATCTACGGCAAGCGAAATCGTCCGGGGCGTGTTTCGCGATCGACCCCTCATTGTCCTACCGCGCCGCGCGCGCTGGCTGTGGCGCGCCTCTCGCTGGTGGCCCGGTTCGCTGGCACGCCTGGAGCGCCGGCTGGCCCAGGGCGCTGCCGACGAGCGGCCTTCGGACTGATCCGTTCAGGCGCCGCCGCAACGCCGGCTGTGAATTTCCCCGAAACGGGCCCGTTGGCTTGGGAGCCGCCCAGCGGGTTTTTGTTCGATTTCCGTCCCCCATTCGATTACCCTGGAACGGCGATCGGCCCCCCCACAGGGATTGTCTCGGGGGGAGCAATCGGGGTGAGGCCACCTGAAAGGAACGCTCGTGAACGCAATCAAAACCGTGCGCGACGGCGCACGGATCGACTTCGCCGGGGTCTGCCCCCGCCGCGAACGCCTCGTTTCGCACGCTTGGCGAATCGGTTTGGCCGCGGCCCTAGCGGTTTTTCCGCTGCTGGCCCCCGGCAGCCTGCGGGCTCAGATGACAATCGGGTCGACCACCGGCCAACTGCCCGCGTCCCCGCTCGACCGCTCGATTATCCTGGGCGATGCCCTCGGTTCGCTCCAACTTTCCTGGCTTGCCCCGGTCACCGCCGAGCAACAGGGCTGGATCAACAATATCGCCGGGCGAGCCAATCAGTCTCCCTCGGGGGCGGTTCCTCCCAGTTTCAACGTGGCGGCGGTCGATTCCAGTATCGCCCAGGCCGCCGGCCTGCGCTACGCCATGACCGGCCAGGCGGCCGATCTGGCGAAAGCCGTTTCGGCCCTGCTCGTGGCCGAGGTTCCGACTCCGCCGGCCAACGACTTCATCATTCGCCCCGAGGTGCTCACCAGTTACCTTTCGGCGTACGACTTCATCCGCGGAGCCCCCTTGGCCGATCTGCCGGCGACGACGCGCGGCTCGATCGAAACCCGGTTGTTGGCCATCGCCCAAAGCCTGGACAACGGCAACAACACGCTCAGCAATGCCCGGGGCAAAATCGGCGCCACCCGCGCCCTGGCCGGCGAGCTGCTGGGCAACCAGGCCTTGCTCGACCAGGGGCTCGACGACCTGGAGCAGCATTTTGGTTACAGCACCACCGACGACGGCTGGTTTACCGATAGCCAGGGGCATTACCTGAACTACACCCTGCGCCACGTGGCCCTGTTTGCCCGGGCCTATCAGCAGGGTTCCGGGGTCGACCTGTACGCCAACTTGCAGCCGTATTTCGACCAAAGCCTGGGCATGCGGCTGCCCAACGGCGCGGTCCCCAATGTTTCCAACGGGCTGAATTCGCCCGTGGCCACCGCCTCGCTGATGCCGACCACCGATCTGGCCGAGCGAGGCTTGATGCGGTGGGCCCTGGAGAACACCACGCCCGCGCCCTACCCTTGGCTGAACACCAATTTCGACAACAACGACAACACCTACGCCACGCTGTTTGCCCTTGCCGATTTGGCCAGCACGGCGGCCACGCCACCGGCCATGTCGCCCACTTACTTCGCCCCAGGGCAGAGCCAGCTCAGCGTCTTCCGCCAGAACTGGGGCCCGACGAGCGATTACTTGATGCTTTCGCCCGGCATCGACAGCCCCGCCCTAAGTTTCCAGCTGGGCGACCCCCCGCAACAGATCGTGATTCCGGCCTTTCACAGCCACCACGACACCGGCGAAATCCTGCTGGCCTCGCAAGGCACCTACCTGCTGGTGGCGCCCGGCTACGAACGCACCGACCTGTCGAACTCGCCGCCAGGCTTTGCGCCCAAGGCCCCCGATTGGCACAACGTGGTGCTGGTCGACGGGGCGGTGGGGCCGAACCAGCAGGGCCGGGCCACCCGGCCCGAGGATTTCACCGCGACCCACCGCCTGGATAGCCGCGAACTGGGTGGGTTCGCCGGCGTCAGCGATTTCAGCACCCTGGAAATGTCGTACGGCGGCGCCGAGGTAAGCCGCAGCATCGCCTTTCCCGGCGAGCAGTATTTCGTGGTGGCCGACCGCCTCAGCGGCGACGCCGTACACACCTATGGGTTCAATCTCATCGGGCGCGGCGTGCAGACCGTGCTTACCGACACGCCCGGCCTGCTGGAGGTTTCCTGGCAAAAAGACGGCGCCCAGGTAATCGAGCACCTGGTGGGCACCGGCCCGCTGGCCCTGACGACCGACAGCCGCTGGATGCACGACACCTTCAACGCGTTCGAACCCACTCGGCGAATGCTCGGCGAGATGACCGCGACCGACGGGCTGTTTCTGAGCGTGCTGGAAACCGGCGCGGCCGGAGAACCCGCGCGGCTGACGCTCGAAACCCTGGCCGCTTCCTCCGATCAGTTGGCGATCGAAGTGCTCAGCTTCGACGGCTGGCAAGACACCATCGTCGCCCAGCGCATCGCCCAGGCCACGAGCGTGGGCAACCTCACGACCGACGGGCTGTATGCCTGGTGCCGCGAGGAGGCGGGCCAGGTCAGCCAGGTAATGCTCGCCGGCGGCACCCTGCTCGAGGCGGTCGGCGGCCCACGGCTCGAGGCCAGCAGCCCGCTGACCCTGTCGCTGTTGGTTTCGCCCACGGAGATTCTGGGAACGATTTCCGACGACCAGCTCTCCGGCGGCACCCAGCTACGGCTATTCGGTCCTCGCCCGGCGGCCTGGGCCACGCTCGACGGCGCCCCGTTGCCGCTGGTGAACCAGGTGGGCTACTTCGAGCTGACGCTGCCACACGGCGGGCAGCTCGTGGTCCGGCTCACCGTGCCCGAACCCTCAACCCTGCTTCTGGCTGGCCTGGGGCTGGCGGCGTTACTGCTGGCGCGGCGCCGGAGCGGCGGATCGGGGCGCCTGTTAAGCTAACTTGGGTAGGGTTCAAATCACCGCGCGCGTTTCTCGGCGTGCCGCGATTCGGCTACGATAGCCGCTGAGCCAACGGCGCTTCGGCCAAGCGGGGCCGAGCCCGATTCCCCACTGGGGGAAGCCGACCCAGCCAGCGGCCGGCCGCCTCAATCGCCTTTTCGGGAGACGACACGATGGAGTCTGCCTCGACCGATTCGTCCGCCGCGGCCTCGTCGCCAAAGAAGGCGCCCGCCGCGTCGCGCTCGCGCTGGTGGCTGCCCGCCGGGGTCTTGCTGGTGCTCGGCCTGGCCCTGGCCACGCTTAGCAGCCTGCCCGACGATTCGCTCGATCCGGGCATGGCCAACCTGTACGCCATGGTCGGTACCGTGGTGGCCTTGCTGCTGCTGATCGTGTGGTTCTTGTTCTTCTCTGGGTTCTCGGCGCGTGTGCGAGCCAGCGGGCTGGCCGTTCTGGCTTTGTTGGCTGCCGGATGCGTGGGGGCCGTGCGCCGCGTGGAGTTCACCGGCGGGATGCGGCCCGAGTTCGACTGGCGCTGGACCACCTCGCGCGAGGCGGTGCTCGA
The DNA here is from genome assembly GCA_964399535.1 of uncultured Pirellulales bacterium. Taxonomy (GTDB): domain Bacteria; phylum Planctomycetota; class Planctomycetia; order Pirellulales; family CAYNRE01; genus CAYNRE01. The sequence continues at coordinate 107,451 of CAYNRE010000028.1, forward strand.
CCAGTACCTGGCCCAATCGTCCGTGCCCGACGCGGCTCAGCCGCCAAAGATTCAACTCGTGGTGGCCACGGCGGAAGACATGGCCGAATACCGCGGCGCGCGCCGCGACGGCGTGGTGCAAGGCCCCCTGCTGGCCCGCGACTGGCAGGCCGCGCCGCCGCGCGAGCTGTGGAAGCACCCGGTGGGGGGCGGCTACGCCTCGCTGGCCGTAGTGGGCGACCTGGCCATAACCATCGAGCAGCGCCACGACGACGAAGCCGTGGTGGCCTACGACCTGGCCAGCGGGGCCGAGCTTTGGGAGCACCGCTACCCTGCCCTATTCAGTGAGTCACTCGGCGGCGATGGTCCCCGCGCCACGCCCACCTTGGTCGGCGACAAGGTTTATTCGCTCGGCGCTACGGGAGTGCTGGTCTGTCTGCGGGCCGATTCCGGCGAGCAGGTATGGTCCACGAATATTCTCGAAACCAACGGCGTGCCCAACTTGACCTGGGGCATGAGCGGTTCGCCCCTGGTGGTCGACGGACTGGTGATCGTTAACCCGGGCTCGCAGAAAGGGGGCAGCGAGAGCCGAGCGCTGCTCGCGCTCGACGCCGAAACCGGCGAGCGCCGCTGGGCGGCCGGCAAGACGCCGGCAGCCTATGCCTCGCCCATGCTGGCCACCTTGGCCGGGCAGCAACAGATCGTGATCTTCGACGCCGAGGGGCTGGGCGGCTACCTGCCCGCCGACGGCCAAGAGCTTTGGCGGGCCGAGTGGAAAACGCCCTACGCCAATGCCGCGGCCCAGCCGCTGGTGCTGCCTGAAGACCAACTCTACTTCTCCACCGACCAGGGTGGCGGAGTGGTTCAGGTTCGCGCCGCCGAGGGGGGCTTTCAGGCCGAAATACTCTGGACCAATAACCAAATGAAGTGCGCTTACGCCAACCCGGTTTTCCACGAGGGCTACATCTTCGGGTTGGACGAGGGCATTCTGGTTTGCCAAAACGCCGCCGATGGAAAGCGGGCCTGGAAGCGCGGCCGCTACGGTCATGGCCAGCTTTTGCTGGCGGGCGACTTGCTCGTGGTGCTCTCCGAACAAGGCGACCTGGCCCTGGTCGAGGCTTCGCCCGAGGAGTATCGCGAGTTGGGCAAGATTCAGGCCTTGGAAGGCAAGACCTGGAACAACCCGGTGCTGGTCCGCGGCCGGGCCCTGGTGCGCAATCACCTGCAGATGGCCTGCTACGAACTGCCCCTGGCTGAAGTATCTGGCGCGGCCGACGAACCGGCCAGCTTACCCTGAAGTAGTTGCCCTAGGCCCTGGGGATCGTCGGTGCCCAGCCAAAGCCGCCCGCGCTGCAACTCGATCCGCACGCAATCCCATCCCCACAAGTTCCAGACCCAGCCGCCGCGCGGGCTGTAGTGAATTCCCCAGCCGTCAAGCCAGGTCGTTCGATCGATTTGAACCGCGCGCATATCGCGGTAGGCAATCTTGCGGCGTGGAAAGCGGCAGAGGCCAAAGCTGGCTTGCAGGTAGTCGCCCCGGTCTTCGGTGACCAGGCGATTGAACATTGCGGCGAGCAGGGCGAACAGGGCTCCCCAAAGAGCTCCGAATGCCGCGATCGAGGTCTGCTTGTTGGCCAGCGCGATCGCGGTTGGCACGGCGGCCACGGCCACCGGCGCCAATAGAATGAGGTAGAGCGGGCTGCGCTGCACATGGCGATAGGGCTGGTTGGACATCGCCAAGCTGATCTCAAAAGCGGCTAGTTGACAGCCACGATCCCCAGGCTATTATCGGGCCAGTTGCCTGGGTGGTCGACTGTTTCCTGCTGAAACCGTCGACAAAACAGGGAATCCGGTGTGAATCCGGAACGGCCCCGCCGCTGTGATGGGCGTTGGTGGCGATTCATTCGATGCCATTGCCGTGCCTCGAACCGAGGTGCGGTGAGAAGGCGAATCGCTCAAGCCCAAAGTCAGAAGACCTACCTCGGCAGGTTTATGTGGTCGCCCGCGAGGGTCGGGCTCCGCGTGATTAGGCTTCGTGGCGCAGTGCGCCACGCGTGGTGCCGTAGGTCTGGCCCTGGGGCTTCGTGCTTGGTCGCTTGCGTGCTGCGCTCTGGGCGCTGCGCGTCACGGCCGCCGCGTGCGCACTGCCGATTTTAGTTCGGCCCGCAACAGGCACGCTTTCCTTCGAGCCAGGTTCCCGGCCAGGAAAGGTTAATGATGCGTTTCTCGCTCGCGCTCGTCGTGCCGCTGCTGGGCGGCGTTTCCCAAGTCGGCTGGGCCGGACCGTTTGCTCCGGCCGCCGGTCAGCCGGGCTCCACCGCGATTTCCAAGTCCGATGCGTCCATCGCCGAGTGGGCCAGCGGATACCTGAACTACTCCGTGGGCGCCAACGTGGCGGCCCAATGGCAAACGCCCCAGAAGGCTCTCGGCGCCGCGGTCGGCGATAGCTTCGATATCGTTTGCCTGGGCGACAACGGCCAAATCACGCTGACGTTCACCCATGCCATCAAGAACGGGCCCGGACCCGACCTGGCGGTCTTCGAGAATGGCTTTAGCGATACCTTTCTCGAATTGGGTTACGTCGAGGTCTCGTCGAACGGCACTGACTTCGTTCGCTTTCCCTCGGTTTCGCTCACGGCCTCGGCAGTGGGGGGGTTCGGCGCCGTCGACCCGACCAACCTGGACGGACTGGCCGGTAAATACCGGCAGGGCTTCGGCACCCCCTTCGACCTGAACGATCTCGTCGGCGTGTCTCTGCTTTTGGATCTGAACAACGTGGGTTATGTGCGGATTCGCGACATCGTGGGCGACGGAACGGCCCTCGACTCGCTCGGCAACCCGATCTACGACCCCTACCCCACTTCCGGCAGCGCCGGCTTCGACCTGGACGCCGTCGCCGCGCTCAACGTGGTTCCGGAACCAGGCGCGCTGGTTCTGGCCGCAACGGGCTTCGTCGCGGCCCTGGCGCTTGTCCGACGGCGGCGCCGCAACGGCTGATGCCGCCCAGATTCGATCGGCCGCCAAGGGGGTCTTTCCCACGGTTTTTCTTCGCACCTGCTACAAGGCGATTGGTCATGCATGACACCTGGTTGTTTTCCCGCGCAGCCCTGCGCATCGTTGGAACCGTCGTCTGGGCTCTGATCGCCGCCGGGGCAGAAGCGGAGATCGTCAGCTTCGAAGACTTACCCTTGGCGGCCGAATCGTATCGGCCTGGGCCGTTTTCCAATGCCCACGACGAACCCGACCCGTACGGTGGTTCGCTGCCGATTAAAGTGGGCAGCTTCAGCAGCGGCGGGCTGGAGTTTGTCAATCGCTACAACCTGAATTACGGGAGTTGGAGCGGATTTGCCTACAGCAATCGAACCGACACCACGACTCCCGGCTACTCGAATCAATTCAGCGCCGCAACTGGCAGCGGCGCCGGAGGGGGCGACGACGTTTACGCCGTGGCGTACGGCTACGCCGACGGATTCGATCCTAGCGACGCCGGCCAACGCGCCCTGTTGCCTTATTTCGACCTGCCCACCGGGGCGCAGCTGCAGCGGGCCCTGGTGACCAACACCACCTACGCGGCGCTTTCCATGCGGCTGGGCGACTCGTTCGCCAAACCCTTTGGAGGCGCCACCGGCGACGACCCCGATTGGTTTCTCCTGACCGCCTATGGGGTCGACCTGGACGGGGCACTGTTGCCCTCGGCCCCCAGTATTTACCTGGCCGACTATCGCTTTGCCGATTCGAACCAGGATTACATTCTCGAGGAATGGACACCGTGGGACCTGTCGTCGCTGGCCACCGCCGCGCGAATCTACTTCAACCTGGTTTCCAGCGACGTTCATCCCGACTTCGGGCTCAATACGCCGGGCTACTTCGCGATCGACCAGATCGAGTATCTCACCGCGGTTGAGCCCAGCGAGCTGTTGGGCGACGCCAACGGCGATTGCCTGGTGGGTGCTGCCGATTACGCGCTGTGGGCCGCCCAATTCGGGCAGTCGGGCACCGGGCTCACCGCCGACTTCGATAGCAGCCTGGCGGTGGGTGCGGCCGACTACGCGATCTGGGCCGCAAACTTCGGCGAAACCTGTCCGCCACCAAGCACCCCCGTCCCCGAGCCGTCGACGGCCTGGCTCCTGGCTCTGGGGTGGGGCTGGGCCGGTTGGTTGCGGCACACATGCCGCGCGCCGCTGAAACGCTGAATACAGGCGACCGGAGCGTTCGGCTTGGGGGGCAAGTCGCAGTGCCCGCCGCCGGCACGGCCGCGCTCACCCCAACGCATCCCAAACCACGCGGCCCTCGCCCGCCACGGCCACCGGCCGCCCCAGCCGGTCCGGAATCGTTGTCTCTGGGGCAATGCCCAGCAGGTAATACACCGTCGCCAACAGGTCCTTGGGCGAAACCGGCGCGTCGACCACCGTGCCCGCGATGCGGTCGGTGCGCCCCACGATGTGTCCGCGGGCGGCGCCACCGCCGGCCAACAGCGACGAATAGGCCGCCGCCCAGTGACCACGGCCACCCCCCTCGGCGTTTTCCAGCTTGGGGGTTCGGCCATGTTCGGTGGTGCACACCACGAGCGTGTCGTCCAGCATCCCGCGGGCTTCCAGGTCGAGCACCAGCGCGCTCAGGGCCCGGTCGAACCCCGGACAAAGCTGCTCGCGCATCAGCGAGTAGTGGTAATAGTGCGTATCCCAGGCGCTGTTGACCAGCGCGAATTCGTCCCAGATTACCGTGGTGAACTGGCAGCCGGCTTCGAGCAGCCGCCGAGCCACCAGCGTGGCCTGGCCAAACAGGGTGTGGCCATATTGCTCGCGCACGGCGGCCGGTTCGCGGGCTACGTCGAGCGCTTCGCGCAGTTGGCTAGTGGTAAGGTAAGAAAACGCCTGGGCCCGCGCTTGGTCGAACCCGCGCTGCTCGGCTCGCTGGTCAAACGCGCGGCGCTGCTCGTCGAATTGTTCGAGCAGCGAGCGGCGATGGTTCAGACGGTCGAGCGTAAGGCCGGGCTGTAACTGGGCATCGGCCGAGAGCGTGAAGCGGCCGTCGGGCGCCAGCGGCCCATAGGGGTCGAAACAACGAATGGTTTCGTTGCCAAAGGTGTAGGTCGACTCTCGGGTGCCGCGGCCCTCAAAGTCGGTCCACAGCGGATCGTAACCGGCGCCGAGCCAGGCGCCGTAGGGGCCGGCGTTGTCTCCGGCGGCGTAGGGGCGCCGACTGCTGAGCCGCCAGGGCAGCCCGACGCTGCGCGGAATGCTGCCTGCCGGCTCGCCCCGCCGGTCGGCCAGGTAATCGACCACCGAGCCGATAAACGGCCAATGGCGCGGATCGCGGGGGCTCATCTGCAGCGGCACGTCGATCGTGGGAATCGAAGTGAGCGTGTAGGCCGAGGCGTGCAGCGGATAGGGGTGCGTCATCGAGCGGATCAGCGTCAGCCGGTCGGCCACCTGGGCCGTCCGGGGCAAGAGCTCGCCTAGTTCCAGGCCCGGCACTCGGCTGGCGATCGCGCCCAACTCGCCGCGAACCTCGATCGGAGCCGAAGGTTTAGGGTCGAAGGTTTCCAGTTGGCTGGCCGCGCCGTAGAGATACAGAAAGATGCACCGCTTGGCCTGACCAAACCGACTCGAGCCAGGCTCCGCGGCGATTGTTGGAAAGGGTTGACCGGCCGCGGCGGCCAGCGCCGCCAGGCTGCCAGCCCCGAGAAACTCGCGCCGCGAGAGTCCGTCGCACAGCTTTCGGGCAGAGCCAAGAATGCGCAGCATCTGAGGCGACCTCGATGCCAGCCGAGCCGGCGGCAAGTCGAATCGGCCAGGCCCGCAGGAAACCATCGCGGCCACGAGCACCAGTGGACGCCAGTCTATCCGAGCCGGCCCGAGGGGGCAAAACCGTTAGCGGGCACGGGCCAGATTCTTGGGCGCGCCGGGGGGGAATCAACGCAACGGCGCCAGGGCGCGAAGACGCAAAGAACCCAGGACAGCGAGCAAGCAAAGCCGCGTAAACGCCGGCCGCGCTAACCGAAGACCTGCGCTAGGGATTAGCCGCGGGGTGAGCGAGGGAAGGTTTGGCCTTGGGTGACTCACCGCGGGCAAAAACAGTTTGGCCCACGCTATGCCCCCTCTCCCGCTCGGCCGAATTGGGACGGGAAAAGGGCAGGCGAATCAACGCAACCGCGCCAGGGCGCGAAGACGCAAAGAACCCAGGACAGCGAGCAAGCAAAGCCGCGTAAACGCCGGCTGCGCTAACCGAAGACCTTAGAAGCCCGCGGCCCGGCGGTACACGGTCACCACCGCGGCCCCGCCCAGGCCCAGGTTGTGCTGCAGCGCCACCTTGGCATCGGGCACCTGGCGGGCATCGGCCTCGCCCCGCAGTTGCCAGGTCAGCTCTGCGCACTGGGCCAGGCCGGTCGCTCCCAGCGGGTGTCCCTTGGAGATCAAACCGCCCGAGGGGTTCACGACCCAGCGGCCACCGTAGGTCACGGCGCCCGAATCGACTAGTTCGCCCCCCTGCCCCTGGGGGCAAAGGCCCAGCGCTTCGTAGGTCAGCAGCTCGTTGACCGAGAAGCAGTCGTGCAGTTCGATCACGTCGACATCCTCGGGCCCTTGGCCCGATTGCTCGTAGGCCTTTTGGGCCGCCTCGCGACTCATATCGTAGCCGACCAGCTTGATGCAACTACGCTCGGCGAACGAGGTGTGCAAGTCGGTGGCCATGGCCATTCCCAGGATTTCGACCGCTCTCGCGCCCAGTTTGTTGCGGCGAACGAAATCCTCGCTGGCCACGACGGCGGCGGCCGCGCCGTCGGAAGTGGGGCAGCATTGCAGCTTGGTGAGCGGGTCGTAAATCACCTTGGCCCCCAACACATCGTCGAGGGTGTAGGCATCTTGAAACTGCGAGCGCGGATTGTTCACCGAGTGGCGATGGTTCTTTTCGCCGATCTTGGCAAACTGCTCGGCCCGGGTTCCGTAGCGCTCCATGTGTTCGCGGCCGGCGTTGCCGAACATTTGCGGCGCGCCCGGAGCGTCGGCCATGCCGCGCAGTTCGAGCATTAGTCCAAAGTGTTTGTCGAGCGGAATGGTGCGGTCGGTGTATTTGACGCCGAGCGAACCCTTTTCCATTTTCTCAAAACCCACGGCCAGCACGCAGTCGGCCAGCCCCCCCTCGACAAGCTGCTTGGCCAGAAACAGGGCCGTGGAACCGGTCGAACAATTGTTGTTCACGTTGTAAACCGGAATGCCGGTGAGCCCCAGTTCGTAGATTGCCCGCTGGCCGCAGGTGGAATCGCCAAAACAGTAACCGGCCACGGCCTGCTGAACCTGGTCGTAGGCCACGCCCGCGTCGGCCAGCGCCGCCCCGGCCGCCTCCTGGGCCATCTGCGGGTAGTCCCAGTCGCGGGCACCGGGCTTCTCGAACTTGGTCATGCCGACGCCGACGACGAAGGTTTTGCGTCCCATGGTGGGGGTCTTTCGTGCGCGGCGGGCCGCGTCTTGAGGGAGGGTGCCGGGAGGAAGCCAGTGCCTGGCTTCAGCGAATTCCAATCGCCGCGTTGGCGAGCACCGTGGTGCCTCGCTCTTTCACGTCGGCCTGAACGATACAGCGGTCGTGCTCGCGCCACATCGAAACCACGATGGTTTCCCCCGGATAAACCACTCCCTTAAAGCGGGCGCCGTAGCGCGTGATCCGGCTGACGTCGCCGGCCAGTTCGTGGTCGACCACGGCCCGGCAAACGATTCCGTAGGTACACAGGCCGTGCAGAATGGGCCGTTCAAAACCGCCGAGCTGCGCAAAACCAGGGTCGCAGTGCAACGGATTCTTGTCGCCCGACAGGCGATAGATCAGCGCCTGCTGCGCAAGGGTCGGGCACTCGACCTGCCGATCGGGTGCCCGATTGGGCATTTCCACCACGGTGCGCGAACCCGACTCGCCGCCAAAGCCCCCCTCGCCCCGCAAGTAGAGCGAGAAGCGGTTGATGAACAGGGATTGGTTCGATTCGTCGCGGGTGTCGGCTTCCAGCACCAGCAGGGCAGCCTTGCCCTTGTCGTAAATGCCGGCAATGCGGGCCTGGGTGGTCACCGTGGCCGAAGTGGGCAGCGCACGGCGGACCTCGATCTCTTGCTCGCCGTGCAGCATCAGGGCCGGGTTAAAATCCAACCCCGGCACGCTCATGACCTGCAGCAGGGCCCGCGAAGCCGGAATCACGCCGAACGAGGGGAGCACCTTGAGCCGAGCCTCGTAGGTGTACTCGAGTTCCCCCAGCGCCGTGCTCGGATTGCCCGCGCCCAGGCCCAGGTGATAAAGGATGACCTGATCCTCGGTCCAACTCGTGGTCTCGGCGGGAATGGAGTAGGACAGCGCCCGCGGCACGTCGATCGGCATGCGGAATTCCTTGTTTCGCGGAGGGATCCAAGCAGTGGGGGTTGCCCCCCCGGCGAACCGCGTTCCGCGGCACCGCAAGCGCACCACCCGAACCCGTTGTAATAACCGCTGGGCTGCCGGGTGGCAACACGCCGCTTGGCGGCTGGTGGCCAGGGTCCACTGGCCGAAGACTTGGGGGGCCGGCTGGCCAGAATCGCGACGACCACGATCTTGGCGAGCAGCCAATCACCTTGGCCAACCGGCTAGGGCCAGGGCCAAACGCCCCGGGCGCGATGCCAGTCGCGCGGCTACGGCGACGGGGCCGAGGGCTGGCGCACCTTTTCCATCACCACCCGGTTGCCAGCTTCGTTGTATTCGACCCGGGTCATGAAATTGCGCATCAGCATAATGCCCCGCCCGCCGGGAATCTCCAGGTTTTCGGGCTCGGTGGGGTCGGGAACCGCCTCGGGATTGAAGCCGGGCCCTTCATCGGCAATTTCGACGTAGATCCGCTCGTTGGAAAGCTTGCACAAATAGCGGACGCACTTCGAGGAGTCGCAACAGTTGCCGTGACGAATGGCGTTGACCAGGGCCTCCTCGACGGCCAGGTTGATGCTGAACACGCCGTGCTGATCCCAGCCGGCATGTTGAAGCTGGGCCACGAGCTCTTCCAAAACGCGGCGTCCGGCACCGGGCTCGCTGGGGAGCACCTCCTCGGTCGTCCAAAGCCAGTTGGGGTCGGCCATCAGGTTCACCACCGGGCTGGGTTCGCCGGAGAAGCCAGGCTTCCCGGCATGCGCCCAGACTTATCTCGCTAACGTTGATCGCCCCAATCCAACTCAGCTTCCGCGTGGCCCAACCCGATTGCGCGCCGCGCGGCGCTAGAAGGCCGCGAGTGCGTCGGCCTCGTCATCCTTGATATCGAAAAGCTTGTTCAGCTTGGTAATCAGGAAAACTTCGTAAATCTCGGGCCGAATGTTGCTCAGCTTGAGCTTGCCGCCGTGCGACTTCACCTTTTTGTCCAGCGTAATCAACTTGCCCAGCGCCGCGCTGGAGAGAAAGTCGACGTTGGCGAAGTTCAACAGGAGCTGGCGTCGTCCCTCGGATTCGACCAGTTGAAACAACTCGTGCCCCATCTCCTGGATATTCGCCTCTTCCAATATCTTTCGGTCGACGAAGCGAACGATGGTGACGTCGCCCACTTCGGAAATCTCGACTCGCCGATGCACGGCCATGAAACTCTGCTCCTGGGCGTCGTACTCTCGCGAAAACGCCAAGCCCCGACGATCCGGCCCGGTGCCGGCCCGCCGTCGAAAGGGACCCCCGATGCGGCCCCACCCTCTGGCCTGGCACCGCCGATCGCCTGGCCGAACCGACGCGCAGCGCCGCCTCGCCACCCCCAAGGGACCGGTCGACTCGGCGCAACTTGGCCTCGGAAATGATATTCCGACAGGCCCGAGTGTCAAGCAACACGGCCCCCGCCCCCAGCCTAGGGCTCGGTTGCCTCGCTGGGGCCGCCAAGCTTGCGGCTCGTGGTGGGCTTCAGTTGAGCCCGGCTCACTAACAAGAAATTCTGCCCGCGATACTCGGTGATCGACCCCGTTACCGCCCAGGTCAGCAGCTTGGGAGTCTCGGCCACTTGCCGGGAAATGCGTTCCAGGGCCAGGTTCTCCAGCGCCACCACGCTCAGGTTTTGATCGTGCGACTGAAAACTGACCCGTTCTCCTTGCACGTTGAAATGCCCCAGTAGTTCCACCACCGGAGTCCCTTCGCGCTGGATCTGCACTCCCTCGGTCGGCGCCAGTTGAGTTGCCCCCGCCGGAAGCGCCGCCAGGTAGGAATCAGGCCGTTCGGTCGTACGCGCCGCCAATGGCAAATAGGCGACCAGCGCCGCGGCGAGCACCAGCGAACCCAGGTGCGACCAGCGAAATAGGGGCGCAGCGAAACTTGCCACACGTGGCATCGTCGAATTCTCCCGACTTGGGATGCGCCGGAGGGTCGATCGACCAGACGGGTCCGTGAAAGACAAGCGATCTTGCCAGGCACCGTGGCGCCGAGCGCGTGGATCCCGCCTACCGGCATCTCTGTAGTTTAGGCCACGCTTGGCGCCTCGCCGCCCCACACGCTTACGGCCGGATTGGGCAGGGGCAGCCGTGTCGCGTTTCGGCAACGCGGAACTTCCGCGCCCCCGGAGTGTTGCCCTGCCGCAACGCCGTCCGGTGGCCCGGCAGGTCGCGCTAAGCCCAAAGGAGCAAGCCAGTTATCTCCCACGGGCGCGGCGCACCGCTACCCCCCGGCACTTGGATTGCACCTGGGGCAGGGCATGCCGAACCTGGGTTCGAATTCGCCGCTGTCGGGTGCGAACTGGCCTGTGGGTGCCTGGCCTGCGGGTGCCTGGCTCATTGGCCTCGCAATGCTGATTGGCTCGACCGAGCTCTGCCCCCCCTGCGCCGCCGCGGAAACCTCGGGCCTGGTCGTGCGGCTCCAGTCGGGCCTGGCCCTGCGGCCGACCAGCCTCGAGGCCCACGACGATCCCAGCCGCTGCTGGCTGGTTTGGGACCTGCCCCGGCTCCGTTGCCGCCGGGCAGTGGCCTGGCGCTCGGTGGCCCAGGTAACCCACGGCGACGAGCATTGGGAACTGGCGGCCCTGGAGAAAGCCCTGCGGGTGGTGCGCGACCGCCGGGTTGCCGAGGCGAGCGCGGCCTCGGCTGCGATCGAGGGGGATACGCAACCGCGAGTGCTGTCACCGACTCCGCCGGCGAGGTACACGAGTTTCGTGTCGCCCGCCGAACCGGTCGAGGTGCCGGCCGAACCCGCGCGGGTCGAGCGCGTCGCCCAGATCGTGGCCGACGCCTCTACGGCCAACTGGGATCGCGACCCGCATTCCGACGGCCTGGTGCTCTACCTCGAGCCGCGCGGCGCCGACGGGCAAACGGTGCCGGCGCGCGGCACCGTAACCTGTGAACTTGTGGGCTACCGTCCCGAAGTGGGGAGCACCCTGGGGCGATTCTTTCGGATGGGCTATTGGTCGCGTCAACTCAGGCCGGATCAGTTAGGTCTGCGCGGCGTCCGCTATGAACTGGCGTTTCAGCGATCGCACCCCGACACTCGCCCCGACTGGTCGACGTTCGCCTTACTGCTGGTCCGGGTCTCGATCCCTGGCCAAGGCACCTTCACGACAACAGTCGACTGGATTCGAGTGCGCTCGCTCAGCACGCTGCGCGACAAGCTGCAGCAGGCCACCGGCGGACGCTACCTGCCGAGCGAAGGCCCGTTCAACGTGGGCTATTAGGCCCCCGCCGCTTCCACGCGCCGGCGCCAGGAGAGGTCGAACGGGCGGCGGCGCTTGGTTTGGGTCGCCAGTCGTCAATCCAGCGGCAGCCACTCGACGCCCCCGGAACTGGCCCGCAGGCGGCGAGCCCGGATGTTGGAGCCCTCCCCCTCCTCGTAGTAGACCACGAGCACCGAGTTGTCGCGGAGCGTCGCCAGCGAGGGGTAAGCGCCGTGCTTGGTATCGACCAGCACGTTTTCGCTCCAGGTTCTCCCTTCGTCGAGCGACCAGTGCAGGCTGGTATCGGGCAGCCGATGCGCTAGCAGCAACACACCGCCGGGCGCGAAGTGCAAATACGGGCAATGGCCGGGAAAACCGATCGGCTGGCTTTCGCTCCAGGTTTCGCCCCCATCGCTGGAGACCGACCAGGCCATCTCGCCCGACTCGGGCCGCTGAACCGCCAGGAGCGAGCCATCGCTGCGCTGGACGATGTCGGTCTCGGCGTCGAGCGGGCGGCCGGCGTTGGGAATATCGATGACGGGGCTCCAAGTGCGGCCGTTATCGTCGCTCGTGGCCACGCAGCCGGTGGCCCCCTGCGGGCCGGTACGATAGAGCCCCGCGATGAGTCGCCCGGTTGAGAGAACCCGAATGGGCGCGCTGCAATACGCATCGCCCGCCAACAGCTTGGGCTCCGACCAGGTTTGGCCGGCATCGGCCGACTCGACGACCCAGGAACCGGCCCCGTCGTAGGCGCGCCCGTCGGTGCCGGGGCGAAGTACGAAAAAGTTGCACAGCAGACGGCCATCGGCCAGTTGCACGATCGACGGGTCGCGGTCGTCGTTGGGGCCATCGTGAACCAAGCGCGGTTGTGACCAGGTGCGGCCTTCGTCGGCCGAGACGCAAGCCACGATCCGGCCCCCGGTGGGATGGTCGGGCCGGGGCAAGCCAACGTGGGCGTACGAGGCATAGAACACGCACATCAGGCGGCCATCGGCCAGGCGACAGACGTCGGGAAAGGCTTCATAGGCCCCTGCCCCGCCATCGGCGCAGACCGTGACATGGCTCGACGCCTCGGCGGATGCCAGCGAAAGCAGCAGCAGGCCAGCTACGGACCACATCGGCGAGTACTCCCCTGTAAGATTACCGACGGCAGCGCCGCTCGCTACGCGGCCTACTGCGTACGGCCAACCGGCGACCGTGTGCTTCCCCCCTTGGCCGCTAAGGTACTAGCTCCGCGGCGGGGGCACCAAGAAAATCTGCTTTCCGGTTCGACGGCGGTTTCGCCAGCCCCGCGGCCCATGGGGCGACCCGGCAACGCCGCTTGGCTCACCACACCGGCCAACGGCTCGGGGTGCCCGGGGCAATAGTTTCCGCGGCCGCTAGAGCCGCTTGCGGCTTGCCCTTATAACGGTACCACTTGGCGCTCGCAAACGCCCCGCTAGGGGTCGCAGCGCGGCCACACACCACGAGGGTTCTCTGATGAAGGCGCGGCGGCGAACTGGCTTGGCGGCCACCCCGGCTCGGGGCGCGGTGATTGGTTTGGTAATGCTTTCGATCGCGGCCGGCCGGGGGCCCTTGGGTGCCGACGAGGTCGACCGCAGCCCCCTGCCCCTGACGGTAACGCCGGTGTTTACCCAAGTGCACTGGCCCAACTGGCAACCCCACACCGAAGACGGCGTGCCCAGGTCGTTCCGGCCAATCCTGGTGACTCATGCTGGCGACGGTTCGGGCCGAATTTTCGTGGCCGCCCAGCAAGGTTCGATTTATCGCTTGCCCGACGGAAACGCCGCTGGTGACGCCCAAGTGTTTCTCGACCTCGAGTCGCGCGTTGCCTACGACGACAAGACCAATGAAGAGGGCCTGTTGGGCCTGGCCTTTCATCCGAAGTACGCCGAGAACGGCGAGCTGCTGGTGTACTACACCAACCGCAATCGACCGCACCAGAACGTAGTTTCTCGTTTCAAGCGGTCGGCCACCGACCCCGACCGGGCCGATCCACTCTCGGAGCAGATTCTGCTCACGCTCGACAAGCCATTTTGGAATCACGACGGCGGAACGATCGTGTTTGGCCCGGACGGCTACCTGTACATCGCCACCGGCGATGGCGGGCTCGGCGGTGACCCCTACGGCAACGGGCAAAAGCTCGACACCCTGTTGGGCAAAATCCTGAGGATCGACGTCGACCACGCCCCCGAGGGCCAAGCCTACGGAATTCCCGCCGACAACCCCTTTCGAGCCAAACAAGGGGCCCGACCCGAGATCTATGCCTACGGGCTGCGCAACGTGTGGCGAATGGCGTTCGATTCCAAAACGGGCCGGCTCTGGGCCGCCGACGTCGGACAAGACACCTGGGAAGAAATCGACCTGATCGAGTCGGGGGGCAACTACGGCTGGAACTTGCGCGAGGGGATGCACCCCTTCGGCAAGAACGGCGCCCAGGCCCGAGCCGATCTGCTGGAGCCGATCTGGGAGTACCACCACGACGTGGGAAAATCGATCACCGGCGGCCTGGTGTACCGCGGTCAGGCCATTGCCGAGTTGGTCGGAGCGTATCTCTACGCCGACTATGTCTCGGGCCGGATGTGGGCCCTGCGCTACGATGAAGCGGCCGGCCGGGTGACCGAGAACCGCGAGATCGCCCTGCCCGGCAACATTCCCATCATGTCGTTTGGCGAAGACGAAGCGGGCCAGGCATACCTGATGACCCACTCGGCCACTGGGCAAGGCATTTATCGACTCGACCCACCTTCCGGCGGCCGCGGCGGCGCAGCGCCCTAGCCAGGTCGGTGCCGGGCCAGGCACCCGAAATCGCCGCCGTCCTCGCGGCGAACGGCGCGTGGCCGCGCCACGATCGAACCGTGAGCCGATTCCGGGCAGGCCCCGTGCCGGGCGGCTAGGCGGGCCGAGGCATCGCCAGGCTGTGCAAAATCAGCACGCTACCCACGCTGACCAGCGCCCAGCCGAGCCAGTCGGGGGGCGTGACCACTTTTTGAGTCAGCGGCCCCGCCGCCGGCAGTAGTCGCGAGGTGGCCAGGGCCTGTTGCTTGCCCGCACGCTCGGCCAGGAACTGCGTGGCTTCCTCGCTGAGCACGTAGGAATCGACCAGGCGAATCTGAATGCCCAGCAGCAGAATCACCAAACCGATCATGAAAAACTGATTGCGGTTCAGCTCCATCGCCTGGCCCTGCGCTCGCCCGAGGAGAGAATCTTCGCAAGGCCGCCAACCGCTGACCTCGCGACTCTCTGACGGGTATCGAACGGCGGAGCCTCGTTACTCAAGTCCGGCACGGGTCCGGCCTAGTTGTGCCGGCGGCGCATGGGTTAGCAGTTTGCCGAACTTTGCCAGTTGAACCAGGCAGCCCCCACGCCCGCGCCCACGACCTGCGGAAAACCCGGGCCAGCCTGCGGGGCCGAAAAAACTGCCCACGCGCCTGGTCGCTCTCCCCCCCAGCGCGCGGTGGCCGCTCGCAACCTTTTGCGAACCACCGAACCTGCGGGCCGAGGGCCCGGTTATGCGGCCCGGGCAAACTTTGCTAGCGGCGTTCGGTCGACAGCCCCAGATCGCCCAGCAGGTTATCGATGCCCTCGGTGAGCTGCTGCGAGGCCGAATCGGTAATCAGGTGCTCTTTCTTGGCCCGCACCAGAGCCGAAAGCACGGTTTTGTGCTGGCTCCAATCGGAAGTCGTGTACTGGCGAACGTCGAGGTACGACTCTTTGAACGTGGCCGAGAGCTTGGGAACCAGTTCGAAGCCGTCCTTGGTTCGCAGCACGTGGTAGTTCAGCGATCCGTAAACCGCCAAACCACCCACGACGAAGCCCATCAGAAAGCTGCCCATTCGACTCATCGCCCAGGTGCTCCTTCCCTTCGAGATCGTGCGCCTCGGCCCGGAGACGGAACCGCTTTGGGGGCCGCCCCTTGGCCTCGTGCGCCTTGGGCCGAGCCCTCGTGGCTCGACTGCTTGGGGGGCGGCAGCTTAACCGCCCACTCGGCCCGCGGGCAAGGCGAGTCCCCCCCGAGGTTTTCGCCGCCTTCGGCTGGGGCCGGCCGGCAGAAACTCGCACCGCGAGAATTACCGACGCCACCCGGCGAAAAAAGTCCGCTGGCGGGGCCGCGCGGGGCCACCGCACCGTCGATCGGCGGCCGCGCAAGCTAAGAGTGCTTAAGGCCGCAGGGAGAGAAAGACTCGGCCGCCCAAGGCTGCCGCGAAGTCCGCGTTTGCGAACCGACGGCCCAAAGCAGAAAGACCGCCGGGTTTACCCCAGCCCGACGCATCGCCATAAGTAGTGCCCGGGAGAGGACTTGAACCTCCACCTACTTGCGTAGACAAGAACCTGAATCTTGCGCGTCTGCCAATTCCGCCACCCGGGCAGGGTGCCAGTCGGACGGCCGCTGAGCGGCCCGCCCCCAGCACGAATTCTCGTCGTCTGGGAGCCCCAAAGTTTAGGTCAGCCGGGCCGCCGGTTCAAGCGGCACGACCGGTCGGTTAGCCGGCGCTGGTTCTCGACCGCTCGGCAGGGCCTGTCCGGTGCCGAGCGAACCGTTGAAATATTCCGTCGTGGCGTATTTCAACCTCGCCAAGTGCGGAGCCAAGCTCCGCAGAGCCCGCAAAATAACGACTTACGTCGCCATTTTAGGGTCGCGCTGCGGCGATCGCGCAGCCGGTTGAATCCTTCAACGGGCCACTAGTACCGCGTCATCCCGGGGCTGATCTCGGCGGCCCATTGGTCGATGCCCCCCGCCAGGCTTTGGGTCTGCGCGAAGCCCTGGGCCCGCAGCCACTGGGCCACGCGCAGGCTCCGCCCCCCATGATGGCAATGCACGACGATGTGCTGCCCGCGGTGGGGCTCCAACTCGCCCACGCGCTCCAGAAGCTCGCTCATCGGCAGGAGCTTGGCCCCCTCGATCCGGACCAGTTCCCACTCGTTGGGCTCCCGGCAGTCGATCAGCAAAGGAGACTTTTCCGCCTCGCGCAATTGGTGCAGCGAGCGACAGTCGATTTCCCAGGGCAACGTGGCTTCCGAGTCGGACATAGCCAGGACACCTCGTACGGCGCGGGCGGTAACGAGCGTTCCAGCGGCCGACCCGCGGCAGCCGCCGCCAAAAACAACGGGCCAGATTACCACCCGCGGCGCTGGCTGGCCACCGGACTAAGGTCGGCCGCGCCGTGGTGGTGCGGCCTGTCAACGAAAATAGACCGACCTGAAAAAAAACAGCCGCCCGGGAACCAGGGTTCCCGAGCGGCCGAAGCGATCGTCGACGGGCCGGACGTAGTGGAAACTACGAGCCGCTACCCAGGTCCGAGGCGGCGCTACCCGGGGGCACGTCGCGAGCGGCCTTGGTGATCAGGGCCACATAGGCCTGACCGTCGATCGTGTTGGTCAAGAACTGGACGCTGGCATCGCCCATCAGGTGGTTGGCACCACTGGGATGCTCGCTGCTGGGTCCCCACGTCCAGTCGTTCTGGAAGATCGTGGTGCCCGGCACAGTCGGCGTGACGCCAGTGGGATACAGGCTGATGTTCGCATCAACGGTGCGCAGGTACGGGTAGTTCACCGCCGGGGTAACCGTGGTGTTCTTCACCTGGGCGTTGAGCGCCGGGATCAGCAACGACTGCTGGGCCGTGGGCAGCATCAGCACTTCGCTCGGGTAGTGCATGCCCACCACGGCAGAGGTGTTGCCATCCCACCAGGCGGCGTAGCGCTGTTCACGCGACTCGGTCACCACGATGGTGTTGGCCGTGCCGTCGAGCATGTCGCGAAGCCGCACATTGGCCGTACGCTGCTCCGAGGGGTGATACAGGGTGCCATCGGCGGCGGCCCGAGCATTCGGCAGCCCGCTGTGGAAGTTGCCCCACCGGCTGGCGCCCATGCCCACGTAGTTGCTGATCGCCGCGCCACCCCAGCCATCGGCCGAGGCATACTCGGTGGCGTTCGTGGCGTCGTTCCCCGAGAACGAGGGGCACAGCAGCGACGAGATGACCGTCGAGCCGAAGTTGGTGTGGTTGGTCTGCGGGGGCCCCGAACCGACCGTGGCCGAATCGAGCGTGCCGCGGCCAGCGGGAACCAGCGTCACCAGACCCGTGGAACCCGTCCCCTCGGCGTCGCCGAAGGTGGGGCGGCGGAAATCGACCTTGCGGTAGATCGAATCCTGCTCGAGCTGCGGCAAGCACAGCACGATCCAGCTATAGCAGTGACCCGAGACGGCGCCCGGCAGCGACTTACCCTGGGTCGGGAAAGCCGGGTCGGCTACCGGCAACGTGCCGGCGACACCGCTGCTGAAACCGCCGCAGTAGGGGCCGTAGAGCGGCCCGGTCGAGGCCGGCGGCAGCGTGGCCTGAGTGTCGTGGTAATTCTGCAAGGCCAGGCCCAATTGCCGCATGTTGCTCTTGCAGCGGGCCCGCCGGGCTGCCTCGCGCGCCGCATTGACGGCGGGGAGCAGCAGCGCGATCAAAATGCCGATGATGGCGATCACCACCAGCAGCTCCACCAGCGTGAAGCCGATCCGCTTCCGAGGGTTACTCATTTCGAACGCCTCCTCCATAAAGAAATCACGGAACAACTGATATGAGACAGAAATACTGCTACCGAACAATCCATCCGCACGCGGCCACGACCGTGGTTCGTTCCGAAAAATGGAACGGTTCCGCGAGCGCTAATTGGAATACGCTTACCGGAAATTTCGCAGTGCCCGATCGCGCCAGGCTCCCCCCAAAACGCGCCAGGCTCCATCGATCGCGCCAGGCTCCATCGAGGCCGGGCGGCCCTAGCCACCCTACGTGGCCGCCTTGTCGGATCGACCTACGACCCGTCGCGCAACGGCGCGCGCCCCCGCGAACAACGGCCGGACAACGACCCACCTACCCCTCGCCGAGCGGACCTAGTCGCCGCTGGCGGAATTGCACCCCCACGCCGCCGCACTGCCACATTCGCCGCGCGGTCTGAGGGTACCATCGGCCGAGTCTGGAAACACGTCCTAGGAAGTCTACCGGAGCCCGACGTAACCAGTCAAACTAAAAACGTGGAAATTCCGCTCCGACTGGCACTTGCCGCACGACCCACCCTCGGCTCGCCGGGTCGGTCGATCCCCTCACCCGTCGATCTGGCCGCCGGGGCAACCGCGCCCTGGGCGAATTGTTGCGGGTCGCCGCGAAGGCGCGTTAGTATGCCCTCGCGCCGGGGTCGCTAAGCCGCCTTGCTCGGCACCCCGCCGACGCCTGGGGAATCGCCCCCGCTGGCCCGCCGGGGGGATTCCGATATTCAGCAGCCCCCCCGTTGGTGCCGCATAGCTTTCGGGGCGGAGTCGACTTGGGGGGCGGCGCCCCGCCGCGCGGTCGGACCACGGACGGGGGGAAATCGCCAGCGGTGGCAGCCAAACGACTATATCCGCCCGACGCGACCGCGGGGCCTTCCGGGCCCGCTTGCTGCTCAGTTACCTTGCTGGTCGGCCCGGCCCGCTCGGGAAAAACCAGTGCCGCGCTGGCGCGCTATCGCGAGGCCCTGGGCACTAAGCTCGGCGACCCCAGCTTGTGGATTGCCCCCAATCAGCGGGGAGCCCAGGCCATCCGAGAGCAGTTACTAGGGCCGGAGCTGTCGGGCTGTTTTCGGCCCGGGGTGTTCACCTTCGAGCGACTGGCCGAGTTCGTCCTGGCCACGGCCGAACCGGCGGTTCGGATCGACCGACTGACTAAGCGCGAGCTGCTCAGGCAAGTGATTGCCGAGGCCCTGCGCACAGGCCAGCTCACTTATTTCGAGTCGATTGCCCGTACGACCGGGTTCGTTGAACTGGTCGACGAATGGATCGGCGAGCTAAAACGGCTCGAGATCTGGCCCGAACAGTTTCTCAGGGCCTGCGGCGGGGCGGCCACGGCCAAAGACCGGCAACTTGCCGGGCTCTACGAGCAGTACCAGGACCGGCTTAAGCACCATGGGCTTTACGACACGGAAGGGCGCCTCTGGTCGGCCCGCACGCTGCTCAGCCAGGGCCGGCCCCCAGGCTGGCAGCAACTCGACACCGTGGTGGTCGACGGTTTCACCGATTTCACGCGGACGCAGCTCGAGATTCTGCAACTGCTGGCAGCGCGGGCCCGCACGATGTTGTTCACCCTGCCCGACGAGCCGGGCGACGACCGGCGAGACTTGTTTGCCAAGCCCCGCGCCACGCGCCGCGTTCTCGGCGAACGATTCACGGGATTGCAGGTTCAATGGCTCGCGCGGCGCGGCGGCGCGTGGCCAGCCATGGCGTTTCTCGAGGCCGAACTTTTCGGCGACCCCCGGCGGAAACCTCAGCCCTCGGACGGCCAGGGGATCGAACTGCTGGCCGCGCCGGGCCCTAGCCGGGAAATCGAGCTGGTCGGCCGGCGCATTAAGCGGTTATTGCACCAGGGCGACCCGCAAACCGGCCAAGCGGTCGCACCGAGCGAGATTCTGGTCGTCTCGCGGAGCGTGAGCGACATAGCGGCGCCGCTGGAACACTGCTTCACGCGGTTAGGGCTTCCGCTGGCCCTGGAGACCGGCACCCCGCTGGGGAGAGTCCCCCTGGTGCGTGCCGTGGCCGAGGTCTTCCGGCTGCATGTCGAAGACTGGCCGCTTGCCCGGCTGGTCGCCGTGTTGACCAACAACTACTTCGCCCCGGCCTGGTCGTCCTGGAACGATCCTCAAACCTTGCCCGCTTGCCTGCGGTTGCTTCGTCGGCTCGAGCTACCCGAGGGGCGCGCGGCGCTGGCGGATCGCACTCGGAACCTAATCGAGCGATCGCCGCAGCCGGCCGAATCGCCTGAATCGCGCGCCAGACAAGCCGAGCAGCGCGAGTCAGCCCTCTTGGCTCAGCCCATCTGGAAGCACCTCTCGGACGCCCTCGAGGTTTGGCCGCTGGCGGCGCCGGCGGCCACCTGGGCCGACTGCCTGAAGCACACGGCCGGCGAACTGGGTTGGCTGCGAGCCATCGACCAGGCGGGCACCGCCGCCGAACAGCAGCTCGACCGCGAAAGCTGGCAGCGGCTGCTGGCCGTTTTCGAGCAACTGGCCCAACTCGACCGCCGCCTGGACCAAGGGGCGCGCGACCTGACCCCCGCCCAGGTCCTTGAACTGATCGAGGATCTCTCGCGATGGGAAGAAATCCGCGCTCCCGCGGGTCCGGCCGGCGCCATCCGGGTTGTCTCCGTGGCCAGCGCCCGCACGCTCGCGGCGCCCTACGTGTTTCTGGTTGGGCTGACCGAATCGAGCTTCCCCCGTGGCGATCGCGACGACCGCTTTTACAGCGAAAGCGAATTGGCCGAACTGGCCCGGGCCGGGTTACCTCTGGTGCTTCGCGGAGAACGCCAGTCGGAAGAGATGCTCCTCTTCTACGAATCGGTGACCCGCGCAACGCGGCGGCTGGTGCTCAGCTACCCGGCACTCGACGAAAAGGCCGAACCGCTGTTGGCCAGTTCTTACGTGCGCGATCTGGCCGGCCTGCTCGGTCAGTCCCCTCATGTTGCTCCCGAGCAGCTCGATCTGTCGCCGGTGCCTGGCGACGACGAACTTTGGACCGCGCGCGATTTTCGCGTGCGGGCCGTGGCCGAGGCCCTGGAAAGCAAAGTCGCCCTGTTGGCGGGCTGGCGGGGCTACGACCCCGCCGCGCAGCAATCGCCGGCAAATTCGGGGGGAGCACGCCCGACGCCGACGGTCGGGGCCTTGCCTACGCCCTGGTCGGCGGGGGCACCGCTTTTCGACTCGCTGGAAATGATCGCCGCCCGCGCCGGCAACCGCCAGTTCGGTCGGTACGAAGGGCTGCTCACCAGCCCCGCGGCCCGGTCGTGGTTCGCCCATACGTTTGGCCCCGACTATCGCTGGACGGCCAGTCAGCTCGAATCGTACGACTACTGCCCGTTTCGTTTTCTGGTCGATGGCCAGCTTGGCTTGCAGTCTTGGTCGGCCAACCAGGGGCACGTGGACCATGCCCGCCGGGGCGCCGTATTGCACGAGGCCCTGGCCGCGATTCACCGCCAGGACCCCGGCGACCCGGCCGACCTGGCCCAGTTCGAGGAAGCGTTCTGGCAAGTCGCTCAGCAGGTGCTCGAGCGTGAGCTTGGCGGCGAGGAGCAAACGCCGCTGGCCCTGGCCGTGGGGCAAATCGAACGGGTTCGCACCCAGCGGCTGCTAAGGCGCTATCTCGAACAAATCTCGAAGTATCCGCGCGAAGTGGCCGACAAGCACCTGGCCCTGCGGCCGACCCATTTCGAGGTCTCGTTCGGGCTGCGCCAGGCGGAAGGCGACCCGCTTTCCACTACCCGGCCGCTTGCCCTGTCGCTAGGCCAGGAGACGATTCAACTCTCGGGGCGAATCGATCGCATCGACGTGGCCCGCTCGCACGAAGGAGTGTGGTTCGCCGTGATCGACTATAAATCGGGGGCGGGGGCCTCCCGGAGCGATCCGCTGGCGCAGCGCGGCTTGCAGTTGCCGCTGTACGCGCTGGCGGTCGAACAACTGCTGCTGGCCGAGCAGCCCGCGCGCCTGGTGCAAATGGGTTATTGGTACCTGGGCGGAAAGGGGTTCACCGCCTGGACCCTGGAGGCCGGCGCCGGCCGGGCGGCCGATCCCGCGCCGCTGCTCGCGCGGTTGAGCCGTCTGCTGGCGGGCATTCGCGGCGCTCAGTTTCCCATGTTCAGCCCCGATCCCGACTGTACGGCCCGCTGCCCGCTAAACCACGTTTGCCGGGTGCAAGCCACCCGGGCCCTGGATAAACAATGGCAACCACCCCCGGCCGACCAGGTTTAACGCCTCAGCAGACGGCGGCCGTAGCGCTGCGCGGCGTGTCCGTGGCACTTTCGGCCGGCGCCGGCTGTGGCAAGACCCATGTGCTCACCGAGCGATTTCTTGCCCAACTCCAGCCCAAAACGGCCGAGGCCGAGCCAGCGCTCAGCCGGGTCGTGGCCATCACGTTCACGGAGCGCGCGGCCCGGGAAATGCGCGACCGGATTCGCCGGGCCTGTCGCCAGCGGCTCGAGACCGCCCCGGAAGCCGAGGCCGGCTACTGGCTACGGCTGTGGCGCCAGCTCGATGCCGCGCGGATCAGCACGATTCACTCCTTTTGCAGTTCGCTCTTGCGCCGTCACGCCGTCGAGGCCGGCCTGGACCCCCGCTTCGCTCAGCTCGACGAGGCGCAGGCCCGGCTCTTGGCCCGCGAGGTGGTCGACGATCAACTGCGGCGGATGCTCACGGAACAAAACCAGCACCTGATGCGGTTGGCCGAGTCGTTCGAGCTCGACACGCTCACCGAACACTTGCTGGTCGGCCTGACCCAAACGGCTGGCGATCTGCCGAACGACTGGCTGACCAAAACCGAAGACGACTGGATCGAGCACTGGCGAGAGCGGACCGTGGCCGAGGTGTTGCCCGCCGCGCGAGCCCAACTGGTCGGCCTGCCAGAGTGGGGCCAGCTTTTCGAGCTGGTCTCGGGCGAACCGCTGCACCCCAAGTGGCAGGCCAATCAGGCGGCCGTGCTCGAGGCGATGACCCGGATCGAACGCGAGAGCGATTTCGTCCCGCTGCTTGCGGGGGTGGCCGAGCAAGCCACGGTGCAGTCGATCAGCCGCTCGATGTCGAAGACAGACCCCGAGCGATACGTGGCGCTCCGCGATTCGGCCAAGGTGGTCCGCGAGACTGCCCGGGAACTGAGCGAGAAGCTCGCTTGGAACGAGAACGACGCCCGGCATTCCGCCCGGCTCACGCGGGATTTCGCGCAGCTCTTGGCCCCGTTGGATCAGCGCTTCGCCGAGCGAAAGGCCGAGTTGGCCGTGCTCGATTTTCAGGACCTGCTCAGGCGATCGCGCGATCTGCTCTGCGACGAGCGGCACCGTGAACTGCGAGCGCGGGTTTCGCGGCAGCTCGACCTGGTGCTGGTCGACGAATTCCAGGACACCGATCCGGTGCAGGTCGAACTGGTCCAGGCGCTCTGCGGCACCGGCCTCGGTCGAGGGAAGCTGTTCTTTGTCGGCGATCTGAAGCAGTCGATCTATCGTTTTCGCGGGGCCGACCCGGGCGTGTTTCGCCGCCTGCGCGAGGCCATTCCGGCCCGGGGACGGCTTCCGCTGAGCCAGAACTTTCGCAGCCAGCCGGGCATTTTGGAGTTTGTGAACCATCTGTTCGCCGACGATCTGGAGCAGCCCTACGAACCACTCCAAGCGCACCGCCAGCAGGTGGCGCCCCGCCCCTGCGTGGAGTTTCTTTGGGCAGTCGGCGCCGAGCAGGCGGAGGAGGGCGATCCCGAAGCCCAGCCACCCGCGCCCGACGAGTCCAGCGGTTCCGTGCGGGTCAATCAGCCCGAGTTGCTGCGCCGCGAGGCGCGCTGGATCGCGCGCCGCCTGGCGGAGCTTCTCAAACGCGGCGAACCGCTGGTGTGGCAACCACCTAACCGGCCAGGCGGCCAGCCCACGGCCCGCGCCGTCCGGCCGGGCGATATTGCCCTGGTGTTCCGCCGCTTAACCCAAGTGCACTACTACGAAGACGCCCTGCGCCAGGAGGGCATCGACTACTACCTGGTCGGCGGACAAGCGTTTTACAACCAGCAGGAAATCTTCGATCTGGCCCACCTGCTTCGGGCCTTGGTCAACCCGGCCGATGAATTGGCGCTGTTTGGCGTGCTGCGTTCTCCGTTGTTTGCCCTCAGCGACGAAACGCTGTTCTGGATGGCCCGCAGCGGGCGGGGGCTGCGGGCCACGCTGCTCACCGGCCCCCTGCCGGGCGAGCTCG
Organism: uncultured Pirellulales bacterium; assembly: GCA_964399535.1. Lineage (GTDB taxonomy): Bacteria > Planctomycetota > Planctomycetia > Pirellulales > CAYNRE01 > CAYNRE01. The sequence goes on from CAYNRE010000028.1 coordinate 131,764, forward strand.
AGCACACCGAGCGGCAGAAGGCCGAGCGGGCCGCCGCCACGCTGCGCGAACTGACCGAGCTGAAAGACCGCCAGTCGGTGGCCCAGTTACTGGAGCGGGCGCTAGAGCTTACCAGCTACGACGCGGCCCTGATCGGCGAATTCCTCGGCACGCGTAAGCTGGCCAACTTGCGAAAACTGATCGACCAGGCCCAAGCCTTCGACCAGTCGGGGTTGTTCACCCTCGGCGACTATGTGGTGCTTCTCGAGTCGATGATTGCCGAACAGCCGCGCGAAGCGCCCGCCGCCACCGCGGCGGAAAAAGCAGACGTCGTGCGGCTGATGACCATTCACCAATCCAAGGGGCTCGAATTCCCCGTGGTGGTGGTGCCCGATTGCAATCAGCAGTTCGGCAACCCGCGCGGGCTGGTCGTCGACCGGCGGTGGGGGCCGCTCTTGTCGGCTCCGGCCAGCGACCATGCCCCGCGCCACACCGGGCTGGTCCGTTACCAGATGCTGGAGAAACAAGAAGACGAAGCCGAACGGCTCCGCCAGCTCTACGTGGCGACGACCCGGGCGGCCGATTACCTGATTTTGTCGTCAGCCTGGAAGGAGCACCCAGGGAAACTACCGCAGCTCTGGACCCGGCTTCTGGCCCGCCGGTTCGACCTGGAAACCGGCGCGGCCCGGCTTGCCGACGGCACCACCGGCCCCACACTGGCCCGGGTCACTCAGATCGAACCCGAGCCCGGCCAGCGAGCGACGGCCCAGACGGGAATCGGCCTGGAGCGGGCGCTAGCGGCGGCGCGCGAAGCGGCCTCGCAAGAACGCGGCCGGATTCCTTCCTCGGTCGCTCCGGTCGCGGCCCAAGCGCAGGCCGCTCGGCGGTTTTCGTTTTCGCGCTTGGCGGCCGATCTCGAGCTGCATCCGGCGGCCGAGGCCGAATCGGGAGTGTTCGCCTCAGGTGAAAGCCTCGTACAGGCCGGCCGCCAGGAGCTCGTGGCCGCGGCGTCACTCGATCCGCAAGCCCTGGGCACCCTAGTGCACGCCGTGCTGGCTCGTTGCGACTTTCGACCGGGGGCGGCGACCGGCGCTGCCCGTCTCGTGGCCGTCGAGGCCCAGCGGCTCGACCTTACGCTCGACGATGCCGGCCGAGACGAAGTTGCCGAACTGATCGAGCGGTTTGCTCGCTCGTCGCGCGGGCAGCAATTGGCCCAGGCCCGCCGGCTGGAGCGCGAACTTGAGTTCCTGCTAGCTTGGCCCCCGGGCACCCGCGAACCCAACCCGCTGTTGTTCGAAGGTGTAATCGACGTTCTCTATCAAGACCCGCACGACGGCTGGCACATCCTCGACTACAAAACCAACCGGCTGAATCAGGCGGGCGCGATCCGCCTGGCCGAATCGTATCGGGTGCAGCTTTGGCTCTACGCCTTGGCGGTCGAACAGATTCTGGGCACCCTACCCGAGAGCCTGGTGCTGCACTTCTTGGTTCCCGGCTCGGAGCACTGCTGGACTCCGGATCCCGCGGCTCGAGACGCGGCCATCGCCCAAATCGATGCTCGCCTGGCCGATGCGCGGGGGGCCCCGCGGCAGCCTCGCTGAACCTGGGATCAACGGCCTATACTAGGGCTCTGTCACAACTTGAATTTCGGGTCCGGGCGTATCAAGCAGCACTAGGGTTTTGCTTGCCGCCGAACCACTTGCGTGTAAGGCGGTCGTGCCGCGTCACCCGTGATTCTAGGTGTGACACGGCGCTAGCCACTCGAATCGAAAGACCTCGGCCGCCGCGCGGCGGTCGGCTTGAATCGCAGGGCGAGGAGGGAAAACCTCGGGTGACCGTGCTGGAACCGGCCGAACAACGCGCGTTTGCGGTCGAGGTGGTTTCGCGTCTGCGCGATCACGGCCACGTGGCCTACTGGGCCGGCGGCTGCGTTCGCGACCAACTGCTGGGGCGAACGCCCAAAGACTTCGACGTGGCCACCACCGCCACGCCCGACGAAATTCGAACGTTGTTCGGACGCCGTCGCACCCTGCCGATCGGAGTGGCCTTCGGCGTCGTCTGCGTACTGGCCCGCGACCGCGCGGCCGGCCAGGTGGAAGTGGCCACCTTCCGCCAGGATGCCACCTACAGCGACGGCCGCCACCCCGACTCGGTCACCTTCAGTACCCCCGAGCAAGACGCCCAGCGCCGCGATTTCACCATCAACGGGTTGTTTTACGACCCGGTCGGCGAGCAAGTGATTGATTACGTCGGGGGCCAGGCCGACCTGGAGCGGGGCGTGGTGCGGGCGATCGGCGATCCGCTGGCCCGGCTGGCCGAAGACAAGCTGCGGATGCTGCGAGCCGTTCGCTTCGCCACTACCTTTGAATTTCGACTCGATGAGCCTACCGCCGACGCCATCCGGCAAATGGCCGACCAGGCAGTCCGGGTAAGCCCCGAACGGATCGCTCAGGAAATGCGCGGGCTGCTCGTGCTGCCGCGCCGCGCGCGGGGGATGCAACTGCTCTGGGATACCGGCCTGGTGGCTGCTTTGCTGCCCGAACTGGTGCCGATGCGAGGGCTGCCCCAGCACAAGCCGCAGCAGCCCGGGGGCGATCTTTGGGACCATACCTTGCTGGTGCTGGACCAGTTGCGCGAGCCCAGCTTCACCTTGGCCCTGGGCGCGCTGCTGCACGACGTGGGCAAGCCGGCCACCCGGGCCGAGGCCAAGGGGCGGCTCACCTTCCACGATCATGAAACGGTGGGCGCCGCGATGGCGGGGGTCATTTGCCGCCGCTGGCGTCTCTCGCGTCGCGAGGAAGGCCGGGTCTGTTGGCTGGTGAAAAACCATATGTACCTGGGGCTCGCCCGGCAGATGCGCTGGGCCAAGCTCCAGCGCATGCTCACCCAGCACGGCATCGAAGAGCTGCTGGCCCTGCACGAAGCCGACGCGCTGGCATCGTCGGGCGACACCTCGCACGTAACGTACTGCCGCGAGTGCCTCCGCCGCCCGGTGGAAGAGTTGAGCCCCCAGCCGCTGATTAGCGGACACGACTTGATCCGTCATGGGGTGTCGGCCGGCCCGCGATTTCAGGAATTGCTCAACCAAGTGTACGATGCCCAACTCGAGAAGCGGGTTCGAACCAAGCGCGAGGCCCTGACCTTGGTGGACCAGCTCGTGGCTCATGCCGCGCAGACCGAGCCGCCGCCGACCGCGCCGCTTGCGACCGAGCCGCCGCAGATCGAGCCGCCGCCGCCGACCGCGCCGCTTGCCGAACCGCCCGGGGAAAACCAAGCCAGGCCCGGTTTCCGGGAAACGGGCGGCTAGACATTCCCCACGGTGCGTCCTACGATCCACGGTTCGCGCCGCGGTTGTGTGTGGCGGCGCCACCGGTTTGTGGTTATCCCCTCTCGAGCGAGGAGCTTCCTGCCGTGCCGATCGACTTTGCCGCCTTGGTGCTTCGGTGGATGCACATTCTGGCCGCGACGACCGCCGTGGGCGGCGTGATTTTCTCGCGCGTCGCGCTGGCCCCCGCCCGCCTGGTGCTGGACGAGGCTAATCGCACGAAGCTCGACGAGGCGGTCCGCACCCGCTGGATGGTGCCGGTCATGATCTCGATCGCCTTTCTCCTGGCCAGCGGCCTGTACAACATTGCCATGACCGCCATGACCCAGGTGGTGCCGCCTTGGTACCACATGGTGTTTGGGATTAAGTTTTTGCTGGCCCTGGGGGTGTTTTATATCTCCTCGACGCTGGTCGGCCGCAGTGCCAACGCCCAGCGGTTTCGCGAACATGCGCGCTTCTGGCTGAACATCAACGTGAGCCTGGCCGTACTCGTGGTGTTGCTCTCGGGCGCGCTGCGGATGGCCCCCAAAGAGCCCAAGCCCAAAACCGAAGCTGCCCCGGCGGCGCAGGCGGTCGAAACGCCCTAGCAGCCGGCGACGATATACGGCGGGCTCCGAATTCCGAGAATCACGAGAGTGGCCGCCCGGCATCGGCCGGACCCGAACGAGAAGCCATGGACAAGAAAGCGAAAAAACGAATCGACGTTTTGCAGCAGCGGCTGCAAAAACTGCGTCAGCAGTTGGCCGGCGCTCGCCAGCAACCCGACGACCCCGCCGATATCCCCCGCCTGGAAGGCGAGATCTCCGCGGCGGAAAAGGAAATCGCCACCCTTCGGGCGCAGTAGGCCCGCAGGGCTGCCAAGTTCGGCCCGGCACCTGGGCAAGGGGTGGCTACTGGGCCAGCCCCGGACGGTACAGCCCTGGCTCGTCGGCGCCATCGCCGTCGAAATCGCCGACCACGGGCAAGCTGGCGCTGTCGCCCAGTTCGATCACCCGATCGTTGGCGGCCAGGCGTCCGTTGTGGTCGCTGTCGATCCGCCAGATTCCGTCCTGATACAAACCGATTTCGTCGCGGCCGTCGCCGTCGAAATCGCCCACGATGGGTCGACCGGTGGCCCCCAGATGAACCATGCGGTCGGCGCCGTCGATGCGCCCGTTGCCGTTGGTGTCGAGCACGAACCGGCCCCGGCGATACACGCCGATGCTGGAGACCCCGTCGCCGTTCCAATCGCCCACCAGCGCCAGATCGCCCTCCTGGCCGTATTGGAAAACGTGGTCGATCACGTCGCTGCGAATGGGGGCGGCAATGGTGCGCTGCAGGAGTCGTTCGCCGAGCGTGGCGCGGCCCCGCTCGGGCGGCAGATTCTTGGGATCGCCCGCGTAGGCGTTCTGGGCGTCGGGCAACCCCGGCTCCGAGGCCACGGCGCGGGGATCATCGGGCCATTCGGCGCCGAAGATGCCGATGTCGGTCTTGCCGTCGCCGTCCCAGTCGCCGGCCACGGGCTGATCGCCCGCCGAACCCAAGCGGGCCCAGAGATCATCTTCGTTCCAGATGCCGTCGCCGTTGAGGTCGACATACCACTGACCTGCCAGGAAGACGGCCACTTCGTCGCGCCCGTCGCCGTTGAAGTCGCCGGTCAGCGGCACGGCGTCGGCCGAACCAAAAACCACGCGCTCGGCGCGGCCGTCGCCGTCGAGGTCGATCTGCCAAACGGCCGATTTGAGTTGGGCCGCGGTCCAACTGGGGCCGTATAACCGCGAGCGCGAAGTTTGCACCAGCAGCCGCTGACCCGGCCGCTCGGCACGGGGCTGGCCGCCGTTGACCACGCTCAGGTGCCAGGTGTAGCCCGTGCCCCCCGCCGCGCCGAACAGCAGCGGCGAATCGGGCGGGCGAACCGCGGGCGCGAAGGCCGCTGGCGCCGGCGCCGAGAAAATCGGCGTGCTCGGCACGAACTGCGCCGGCAGCGCCGATGGATCGTTGCTGACGAAGAACGGAATCCGCTCGGGCTGCGTGGCAACGGCCACTTCGCTGAAGTTGTTGTCCACCGCCACGTCGCCAGGGGCAAGCTCGATGTTGGCGATCGGGTCGTAGCCAGCCGGCAGTTCGGCCAGCACCTGGCTGGGGGGCAGCCCGCTGCCAAAGTTGAACGCGGTTCCTCCCTTGGAGCCGGCGGTGTTGATGCCCGGGAGCAGTTCCCCGACGGTGCGGTTGTCTTGCAGCACCGAGTAGGTGCCGGGGAAGAGGTTCGTGAATTCGTAATAGCCGTTGGCGTCGGTATAGGTTTCGATCGGGTTGCCTTCAGCGTCGAGAATGGCCGCCCCGCTGGGCCCGGCCAGCACCATATGCACACCGGCTAGCGGACGGTCGCTGCCATCGCGAACGCCGTCGCGCAGCCCGGCCAGATTGAATGCCCCGTTGGGAAGCCGCTCGCCGCTGTTGAAGACGATGGTCGGTCCGTCTTGGAACACGTAGCCCGAGAGCGAGGCCGGCAACACTTCGCAGAAATCGTAATTCAGTCCAATCGCGCCCGCGGCCAGCGTGATTTGCCCAATGGTATCGGCGCCCAGCACCGTGCCGCCGGCGTTGCCGACGACCTGACCGCCCTGGAAGTAGCCCGGCGGCTGGGTCTCGCGAACGCCGTACACCCCGGGCCGCAGGTTGTCGAACAGGTACCGGCCGTCGGCCCCCGTGGTGGTGCTGGCGACCACGGCACCTGTGGAATCGAGCAACTCGATCGTCACTCCGGTCAGCGGGCTTTCCTCGGGATCGTGGATGCAGTCGCGATCCAAGTCGGAATACACCAGGCCCGCGATACTGGCCGGCGCCACCTCGCAAAAGTTGTATTCCGTGGCGTTTTGCCCCGAGACCAGCCCTACGCCCACGATTTGGTTGGTGCCCTGGGCCGAGCCGCCGGCGTTGCCGGACATGGCTCCTCCCTCGAGATACCCAGCGGGCTGGGCTTCTTCAACCCGGTAAGTGCCCGGCCGCAACTGGGTGAACTGGTACTCGCCGCTGTCGTTGGTGGTCGTGGTGGCCACCAGCGTGCCCGCGGCGTCGAACAACCGTACCGTTACGCCGGGAAGCACCGCCTCGCCGGGGTCGTACAGGCAGTCGTCGTTCAAGTCGACAAACACCCGGCCGCCGAGCGAGGCCGCCAGCAACTCGCCGAAGTTGTAGTCGGTGCCAATCTGGCCCGGCGACAAGTTGGCGAAACAAATTCGGTCGCCTGGATTCTCAGGATCGCCTCCGGCCGTGCCCGCGGTGTCGGTTCCATCGAGGTAGCCGCTGGGATGCAGTTCTTGCACGCCGTAGACGCCCGGCAGCAGGTTGCCGAACATGTACATGCCCGTGGCGTCGGTCAGCGCGGTTCGCCCAGTGGGAAGGCAGTTGGAATCCAACAACTCGACGGTCACCCCGGCCAGGCCGGTTTCGCCCGTGTCGCGGAGGCCGTTATTGTTGCTGTCCAGGTAGACAAAGCCGCTCAGTTTGGCCGGCAGTACTTCGCAGAAATCGTAACCCGTGGCCGCCGTGCCCGTAGCCAGCGTAATGCCGGTGATTCGGTCGTCGGCGGCTACGGTGCCGCCGGAAGTGCCCAGTAGGGTGCCGTGGGTTAGATAGCCGTCGGGCTGAATCTCTTCCACGCCGTAGGTGCCCGGCGCCAGGTTTTCGAACAGGTACTGGCCGCTCGCGTCGGTCGTCGTGCTTCGCAGGCGGGTTCCCTGGGCGTCGAGCAGCCAGACCGTGACGCCGGCCAGGGTCTGTTCTCCCGGATCGAGCTGGCAGTCGCCATCCAGGTCGGCGTGGACCAGGCCCCCCAGGCTCGCCGGGCGCACTTCGGCAAAGTCGTTGCGAATGCTGTCTTCACCGCCGAGCAACTCAACTTCGGTGATGACGTTGCTACCCGAAACCTGTCCCCGCGTAACGCCTTCGACGGTGCCCGCGGTGGCCCCCACGTCCAGGTAGCCCGGGGGCTGAGTCTCGAGTACCCGGTACGTTCCGGGAGCGAGCCCGTCGAAGGCGTAATCGCCCTCGGCGTCGGTCACCGCGGTGCGGCCGGTCGAAAGGTAGCTCGTGCCGTCCCAGACCTCGAGCGAGAGCGTCACGCCGGCCAACCCGGGCTCCGAGGGATCTTGCTGCAGGTTCTGGTTCGGGTCTTCGAACACCCGGCCCGAGAGGGTAATCGGCAGCGGGACTTGCTCGAGCGGGAACATGGCCCCGGCCGTGTAAACCGGAAACGGCGTGGAACCCGGGGGCACGTAGTCGTCGGGGGGCAGCGACAGCCCCGAGGCGCTCAACTTGCCGTTGTAGTCGTCGATGAAGATATCGCTGCCCGTGGTCCCGAAATAATGGGGGGCGGCAAACGTGCCGATCAGCTTCGAGCCTTCAAACTCGTTCCCCTCGGCCACGGCGTTCGCCGACCGGAACCCCATTTCGTCCACGTCGATGCGAAAAGTAAGCCGGTCGCCGGCCTCGAAGCCGGTGAAGTTCAGCAGCAGCTTGGTGCCGCCGTCGACGACGCTGGTGCTGAACGAATCGATGCCCGAGTTCTGTGCCAGTTCGAACGGAAACGACTGAAAGGCTCCGTCGCCACCCTCGGCCGTGTCGAAGAACACGTCGCCGATGGTCAGCCCGTCGCCCAACTTGTCGGTGTCGATCGTGAGCTGGGTGAGTTGCGTTCCCGGGGCGCCGCCGGAAAAGGTGATCTCGATCGTGTCGCCGGCCTGGTCTTCACCGGTTCCATCCTCGAAGTACACGGCGCCCAATTGAATTGGCGATGCGTCGGCGGCCATGAGCTGGCGCCGTTCCAGTTTCTCAACGTTGTAGCGGCGGCGACGCGGCGCCGGGCCGGCCTGGGTGCTGCGGGGTGACCGCCACGAAATGCGATTCCAAAATGCCACGAAACACCTCCCTGTGTGTTCGGCTAACCGCGCTCGGCGCTTTCGGAACGCGGCGATTTTCTGATGTGGCTCGCGCGGGGCGTTCGCTTCCCGCCCCCGCGGTGTTTCTCGAACGATGCGTTAGCGCAGTTCGCCGGGCGCCCCCGCTTCGCGGGCCGTGGCCGGCTCGCGCTGGCCAAAGTTCCAGACCCGAACCGAGGTATCGAAACTGCCCGAAACCAGCGCGTCGCGGGTCGGATCCCAGACCAGCGCGGCAATCGAGCCGGTGTGGCCCGTCATCCGCAAATCCACCTCGCCGGTCGCCAGGGCGTAAAGCTTGATCTGGTTGTTCGTCAGCCCGGCCGCCAGCGTGTCGCCACCCAAAAAGCTCAGGCAGAGCACCTTGCCGGGCCGTACGGCCAGCGACTGAACTGGCTCCGCCCCGCTGGTTCCCCAGAGGTAAATCAACGGTCCATCTCCCCCCGCGGCTAACTGCGAGCCATCGGGCGAGAACGCCAGGCACCGCAGGCGGTGGCTGTCGCCCGAAAGCTCTTGGGCCGATGCCGCCTCGGGCAGGTGCCAAAGGCGCACCCGGCCCTGGCTACAGGCCGCGGCGAGCCGCGTGCTGTCGGGCGAGAACGCCAGACCGAAGACGTCGTCGGTAGTGGGTTCGAGTGTCTTCCGCACGCGGCCGGTCGTCGGATCGTAGATGGTAATTCGCGCGTCGAATCCGGCGGCGGCCAGCATGGTTCCGTCGGGACTAAAAGCCAGGGTGCGAATCGCGTCGCCGCTGTGCCGTAGGGTGCGCAGCAGGGTGCCGTCCGCCGCGCTCCAGAGATGAATCAGCCGGTCGTCGCCCGCCGTGGCCAGTTCCGCCCCGTCGGGTCGATAAACCACGGCCCGAACCCAGTCGAAGTGCTCATCGAGCGTGCGCAGCAATTGGCCGTCGCTGGCACTGGTGATGCGTACCAGGTGGTCGTCGCCGCCCACGGCCAGTTGGGTGCCGTCGGGACTGATCGCCACGGCCGAAATCACCGGCCGGCGGTCGACCGCCACCGCCGAGCTGACGTCGACAATTCGGCTGGCCCGCAGTTCTGGGGCCGTCTCCGAATCCTGGGCGGCAACTTGGCTGGAGGCCAACAGCACCAAGGCCGGCACAACATGCAGCCAGGCTCGCCCGCGGCGCCCGGCGGAGGGTTCGGCAACAAATCGGGGCATGGAAGTGGGCTCGCGCAAGTTGGTAAGGCCCGAAAGCTCAGGTCGGCGGGCCGGGGAACGTGGAAGCGGTTCCCCCTGCCCTGGGCGCGCAACCGGCGACAGCCGGCCGATCACCCTGAGTCTTCTATCGGCCCCGGGCGGGGTGCGGCCGCAAACGTTTCCGCAGAGAGGTGCGCAGAAACAGACGAGGAAAGCTGGGGGGAGTTTGCGGGCAAGCTGTCTGGAAGCGGGCAGCTAAGATCCGCCTCCACGCCGGCCGAGCCGGCCGGCTAACTTGAATAAATCACACTGCGATCATCGCCGGCCCACCCAAAAGCTCGGGCCCGCGGTAGAGCGAGGAGCAAGCTGCGGTCTGCACGGCGGCGAGCCGAGAGCCCGGCCCGGTGCCCGGCCAAGTCGATTCCGAGGGCTCAACCCGGGTGCCGCTCGGTGGCGCCGGTGTAAATCTGCCGCGGGCGGCAAATCCGCTTCTGCGGGCTGCCATGCATTTCCAGCCAGTGGGCGATCCATCCCGGCAGCCGGCCAATGGCGAACAGCACGGTAAACATCTGCACGGGAATGCCGATCGCCCGGTAGATCACGCCCGAGTAGAAATCCACGTTCGGATACAGCTTTCGCTCGACGAAGTAGGGATCCGACAAGGCCACCTCTTCAAGCTGCTGGGCAATGTCGAAGATCGGGTCCTTGAGCTCCATTTTCGAGAGCAGCTTGTGGCACTGCTCCTTGATGATCGTGGCCCGGGGATCGAAGTTCTTGTACACCCGGTGGCCGAAGCCCATTAGCCGGAAGCTCGAGTTCTTGTCTTTGGCCAGGTCGACGTACTTCCGCACGTTGCCGCCGTCGTTGCGGATTCGCTCGAGCATTTCCACACAGGCCTGGTTGGCCCCGCCGTGCAGCGGGCCCCAGAGGGCGCAGATGCCGGCCGAGATCGAGGCAAACAAGTTGGCGTCGCTGGAGCCGACCATGCGCACGGTCGAAGTGCTGCAGTTCTGCTCGTGGTCGGCGTGCACCATCAGCAACAGGTCCAGGGCCTCGACGAAATCGGGATTGATCTCGTAGGGTTCGCTCGGCACGGCGAACATCATCTGCAGAAAGTTCTCGACGTAGGTCAGGTCGTTTTGCGGGTAAATAAACGGCTGGCCGATCGACTTCTTGTAGCTGAAGGCCGCGATCGTGGGCAGCTTGGCCATCAGCCGGAACATGGAAATCTCGACCTGCTTCGGATCGCGCGGATCGAGCGAATCCTGATAAAACGTGGAGAGCGCCCCGACCACCGAACTGAGAATGGCCATCGGATGGGCGTCGCGCGGGAAGCCGTTGTAAAACGACCGCATGTCCTCGTGCAGCATGGTGTGCCGCCGGAGCGAGGTGCGGAACCGGTCGAGCTGCTCCTCGGTCGGCAGCTCGCCGTAGATCAACAGATACGACACCTCGGGGAAGCTGCACCGCCGGCAAAGATCTTCGATCGGATAGCCGCGATACCGCAGGATGCCCTTTTCGCCATCCAGGTACGTGATGGCGCTGGTCGTGGCCCCCGTGTTGACGTAGCCCTCGTCCAGCGTGATCAGGCCGCTCTGAGCCCGCAGCGCCGAGATGTCGATCGCTCGTTCACGTTCCGTGCCCTCGACAATCTTCAATTCATACTGCTTTTCGCCAACGCTCAGCTTGGCGGTGGGCGACGAAACGGACGGAGCCGTGGAAGGTCCAGACGTGGCGGTGCTCATCGACTGTTTTCTCAGCGGCGAAAGGCGATTCGGCAGACAAAATCCGCCCGTGAGTTTACCCCTCCCCGAGCCGATCGACAATTCTCCCCACCCGGCTCCCAACGACGATCGCCCGATAGCTCGCCGAATTGCAGCGCATCGCCGCGCCGAATTCGCCTCCGTCATCCAGTCCATTAGCCGGACTGATTCAACAAATCGGCGTACGAACCTCGCTCGACTGCGTCGCCGACCACGCCGAATGCTTCACAAAGCCAGCGGACCTGTTCCCGCCCCTTGGGCTCGTCGATCGCCGCGCCCGTTGCTCCGCTGGAAAGCACCGCCTCTAGCTCGAGAAACCACCCCAGATCGAAAACTTCGTCCAGGTGAATCCGGACGTTGCGGTACAGAAACAACTCGCGCCGCTTGCGAACCACCACCAGCACCCCGCAGGTGCGGGCCAGCGATTCTTTCAATCGGGCCGGTTCGCTCACCGGAGTCAGCAAATAGTCGCTCGTGCGGGCAGCCGCTTCGTCGGCCCGCAGATAGGCAACTAACTGCGCTTCGGCACCAGCGGTTTCCCGAAGCTTCAGACGCCCTCGGGGGACCCGAAAGTAGGTGTCGGTCTGCTCGAGCAACGCCGTGAGCCCGCCCGTAAGGCCAGCGGCAATGGCGCGGGCCGCCGCGGGATCGGCCAGGCGGGCCTTGAGTTCGACGTTACAAGCCATGCCCGCCTCGGGCCGGAGAGCCCCGCCCCCGGTTGATTACGAATATGGGGCGTAAGCAAGCCTGTCTCGCCACCGCGCGAGTGCCCGCATCGGCCTCCCCGCGGAAAACCGGGGGCCTGGCCATCAGGCACGCCTCCACGCCAGCCGCACACCCCTCGCCCGAACTGATGCCGGAGCGTTTCCCTCGCTGGCGAATCGCCACCGGTTCTCCGGCTGCTGCCGCCGGGCGGCCCAAGCTGGTGCCCATTGAAATCGGACCCGGCGACCATTGCCAGAGGGGAGCAAAGCCAGTGCCGAGCGAAACCGCCCGACACGGCCCCTTGCTAGCGCAGCGGACCGCCAGGCTGACGGGCCATGCGATCGTGCGGTGAATCGAAGATGGTCCAGACATAGGCGTCGGTGCGTAGCTTTTGCATGTATTCTTCGCGAGCCACTTTGCGGCGCTGGTCCAGGATGGCTTCCTTGATTTCTTCCTGGGCCTCGCTGAACGGCACCCGGCCGGCTTCCTCGCGTTCCAGCACCATGACAATGTGCAGGCCGCGGTTATCCTCCAGAATCGGACTCAGCCGACCAGGCGGCAGCTCGAACAGCGCCCGGTCCATTTCCTGCGAGACAAGGCTCCCCTTGGTGGTCCAGTCGTGCAGGCCCCCCTCGGGAGCCTCCAGGCCATGGCTGTGGGCCCGGGCCACGTCAACAAACGGGGTCCCCGCCAGGATCTGGTTTCCCAAGGTGGCAATCGCCGCCTGGCAGGCGGCGCGGCTCTCGAACTTGTCGAACCGCAGGAACAGCTCTTGCCAGCGGGCACGGGCCGGGCGTTCGTACTGGGCCGCGTTGGCATGGTACAGATCGAGCATTTCCTGCCGACTGACCACTTCATTGATCTGGGCTTGCATGAACAGCCATTGGCGAGCCACCGACTCGGTCACGAACTGATCGCGTTCGCGATCGACCGACGAACCGAACTTCTGCAGGTGGGCATCGAGCTGGGCCCGGGTTTCGACTCCAGCGTGTTTCATCATCCGCCGGAGCGGCTCTTTTTCGAATTCCTCTCCCATCTTCTCCTGTACTTTGGGAAAGTTTTCGGCCGGAATCTTGCGCACCGCGTCGGTAAACAAGAGCCGCGTTTCGATCACCGGTTGCAGTTGGCTTTGCATCAGCTGCTGACGAATTGTCTCGACCTCGTGCGGCGCGATCCGATCGGCGTTTTGGGCGATGATCTCGTTGACCCGGCCCATGACTTCGGCCGCCAAGATCACGTCGCCGTTGACCCGCGCAATGATCGTGGCCGCGTCGATGTCGCGGACCTCGGTGGTGGGCAGCGTCGGCGCCGCGCCAGGCATCGCCAGGAAACCGGCCCCGCCGGCCGGGTTCGGGCCCGCGGCCGGCGCCTGGGCGGCCGGCATCGCCGCCTCGCTCACCGTTGGCGGCAATCCGGGCGTCATCAGCGAGGGTGGGGGCGAATCCGGGTCGGCGGCGTTGCCCGCCGCGGTGGCCGCGGCCACGGGGACCGCAACCGCGCTCGGCACAACCCCGGCGGGTGCCGCGCCGGGGACGGCGCTGGGTGCCACGGGGAGCGAGCCGCTCGGCGGCGAAGCGGCCATCGCATCGGGCGCCCCGGTCGTACCACCAGCCGCGCCCGAACCGCGCGACCAGAGCGAACCACCCAGCCAGGGCCATCGGCGCCGCGTGGCGGGGGCCTCACTCGGCCCAGCCGGCTCGGTGGCTTGCACCAGTTGCGCCGCACCTTCCGCGCTCGCTGGAATCCGCGCTACGTACGGAGTCGGAATCGTTGCCGGCGGCAGCAAAGTGGCCGCGCCCCGCACGCCGCTGGTCGGCACGTGCGCGGTCGAACACTCCGCGCACTGGCCAGCGCCGCCGCCGGGCCAGCGATCTGGCCGAGTCGTTACCAGCGGCTGCGCCGGAGGACTGGGCATGCCCGGTACCCAATCGGGCAGCCCGACGGAACCGTCGGCCGCCACGGGCAGCGAAATCTGGGGCATCGCCGGCACCAGCACCCCGGACACCGAAGCGGGGTCGTAGGGATCCTGGGCCACGGCAGGCGCAGCGAGCAGGCCCGCGGCCGCCACCAGCGCGCCGCTTACCACCCCACCGTTTGGCACCAGCGGGCGCCACAGGGAGCGCAGCGATGCGGTGCAATACCAGGGCCGTAAGTTCGTCACCGCCCGGGACCGTTCGATCCGTGCATCCACGACGGGGGCTTCCTTGCCGCTGAGAGTCCGAGTTGCCTGCGCGCTTAAGACCGTGGCGCCAACACGGGCGGCGCCCTCAGGCGCGGGCGCGTGTGAACTGGGTCCGAGTTGCCGAGCGACACACCGAACCAATTGCCCGCCACGGAGTTCCGACGAGATCGGCCGGGAGTATATTCGGCAATTTAACTACGTTGCAACAGCGTTTTCAGCCTAGCGAGAATTGCGTCGGTTTTCCCAACTTCTTGCTTGATAGGAAGATACGCCGCTTCGCGATCGGCCAGGCGGAGGCTGCCCCGGGAGGCCGCGGCCAGTTTTTCCAGCGAGCGGGGCTGCGGCGACTTGAGCACCAGGTAGTCGTTCTCCAGGTGAATCGACGACACCCCCCATTGGTGCGCCCAGAGCCGGATTCGCATCGTCTCCAGCAACCGATCGACCACCGCCGGCCGGGGGCCGAACCGGTCTTCCAACTCGCTCGCCAAATCGTCGAGTTGCTGCTCTTGGGTCAATCGGGCCAGGCGGCGATAGAGATCGATTTTTTGCCGCAGATCGGGCACATAGGTGCGGGGCAGGTAAGCCTCGACGGGCAGGTCGAAATGCACCTCGACGATTTCCCTGGGGGGCAGGTTCTGGAGCCGGCGCACCTCGTGCTCCAGTAGCTCGCAGTACAGTTCGTAGCCCACCGCCGCGATGTGGCCGCTTTGTTCGGTGCCCAAAATGTTGCCGGCCCCGCGAATCTCCAAGTCGCGCATGGCAATGGCAAAGCCGGCCCCGATCTGGCTGAATTCCTCGATCGCTCTCAGCCGCTTGGCCGCCGTGGGACTGAGCGCCTTGTTGGGGTCGACCAGCAAGTAGCAATAGGCCCGGTGTTTGTAGCGACCCACTCGGCCCCGCAATTGATGCAGGTCGGCCAGGCCGTAGGTGTCGGCCTGGTCAATAAAGATGGTGTTCGCATTGGGAATGTCCAAGCCGCTTTCGACAATCGTGGTCGAGAGCAGCAAATCGAACCGGTGATTGACGAAGTCGTACATCACCTCTTCCAAGGCATGCTCGGGCATTTGCCCGTGGCCAACCACGATGCGGGCCTCGGGCACGATCTGCCGCAGCCGCAGGGCCAGGGTCTCGATGTCGTACACCCGGTTGTGGACGAAATAAACCTGTCCGCCCCGGTTCAATTCGCGGAGCACCGCCTGCCGAATCAGTTCGGCCGAAAACCGCGTGACCCGGGTTTCGACCGCCAAGCGGTCGGCCGGCGGGGTCTCCAGGTTCGAGATATCGCGCAGGCCCAAGAGCGACATGTGCAGGGTGCGCGGAATGGGGGTGGCGGTGAGCGTGAGCACGTCGACGATTTGCCGGAGGGTTTTCAGCCGTTCTTTAGCCTCGACGCCGAACCGCTGCTCCTCGTCGATGATGACCAAGCCCAGGTTCTTGAATTGCACGTCGCACTGCACCAGCCGGTGGGTGCCGACCACCACGTCGATGCTCCCCTCGGCCAACCCCTCGAGCACTTCGTGTTGTTGTTTGCGCGTCAGAAACCGGCTTAGCGCCGCGATGCGGAAGGGAAACTCCGCCATGCGCCCCGAAAACGTGCGGCGGTGCTGCTCGGCCAAGAGCGTGGTGGGAACCAACACGGCCACCTGGTAGCCGGCATCGATCGCCTTAAACGCGCCGCGCATGGCCACCTCGGTCTTGCCGTAGCCCACGTCGCCACAGATCAGCCGATCCATGGGCCGGGTACGGTGCATGTCGGCCTTGACGTCGGCAATGGCTTGTATCTGGTCGGCCGTTTCCTCGTACGGGAACGAGGAGTCGAAGGCGTTCTGCCAGGCGCTGTCGCGCGGAAAGCCAATCCCCGGCCGCAAGGCCCGCGACGCCTGAACCTGGAGCATTTCGCTGGCCACGTCGCGGACGGCCTCTTCGGCCTGGTTCTTCTGTCGCGTCCAGGTGCGCCCCCCCAGCCGCGCCAGCGTGGGCCGGGCCTTGCTGCCCCCCACGTACTTTTGCACCAGCTCGATCCGCGTGGCCGGCACATAAAGCCGCGTGCCACCCTGAAATTCCAGCTCCAAGTGTTCTTCGCAGTGCCCCCCCTTTTCGAGCAGCTTGAGGCCCAGGTAGCGGGCGATTCCGTGCCCCACGTGGACCACGAAATCCCCCTCGCGCAGGTCGAGGAAGGTGTCGATCACCCGGCCCCAGCGGCGCTGGCTGGGGCGGACGGTTTCGGTACGCTGAAACAGTTCGGCGGTAGTGAGCACCGTGGTCTGGGCGGGCACCAGGCGAAAGCCGCTCCGCAGGCGTCCCACGTGGAAGTGCAGCCGACCCTGACGCGCCAGGGCCGTGTCGGCAAACAGCTCCCGCAGCCGCTCGACCTCGGCTCGGGCCTGGCAAATCACGCGCACCTGTTGGCCCGCCCCCACAGCGTCGAGTTCTTCTTGAACCTTAGACACCTCGCCGCTGAATCGCTCGACCGATTCAATTTGCAGGTGACAGGCCGTTTCGCCACTGGCGGCCGAAACCCCCTCGGCCGTGACGGTGGGAAAACGGTAGGCCCGCTCGAACACCTCGCGCACCGTGTGAAAATCTTCCGCTCGCTCGGCCCGCTGCAGATAGTGGCGCCCCTCGTCTTCCAGTTCCGACGGTTCGATCAACAGCCACCAGGTGTTGGGGGGAACAAAGTCGGCCAGGTGCCCGCGGTCCTCGGCACTGGGGGTCCAAGCCGTCAGGTCCACTTCCTCCAGCGATTCCAGGCTGCGCTGCGTGGCCAGGTCGAAGCGGCGGATCGAGTCGATTTCGTTGTCGAACAGCTCGATGCGCACCGGCGCGAGCATATCGGGCGCAAACACGTCGAGAATGCCGCCGTGCAGGGCCACTTCGCCCGGCAACTCCACGCCGCTCAACCGCTCGAAGCCGCGGGCCACGAGCCAACCCAACAGTTCCTCCAGGTCGACCAGGTCGCCGCGACGAAGCCGGCGCGATTCGCGGGCCAACCGAGCGGCCGTGGGCACTGGCTGCAACAGCGCCGGCAAGCTGGCCACGATGACGTCCGGAGTCGATCCCCGGGCAAGCTGCTTGAGCAGCCGTAGCCGCCCTCCGATCGCCTCCTCGCGGAGCAGACGTTCGCTGGCCAACTGCTGCCAGGCGCCGAACTGCTCGGGCACGGCCGGAGCGAACATCGCCAGATCGTCGACCAGGTCATCGACGTCGCCCGGGTGGGGGCACACCACCACCAACGGGCCGGGAGCATGTCTCAGCAGCGCCGCCGCGGCCAGCGCGCAGCTCGACCCCCAGACTCCGTCGAGCGAGGCGCCGTAACCCCGTTGCAAGCCGGCCACCACGCTGGCGAAGCCTTCGATCGATTCCAGTCGCCCCACCAGCTCTTCCAGCGGGTGCGGCGTGATCAGCTCGGTCGGAGCCTCTGCCATGCCACCAACAAGTGCGCCGTCGGTCGGCTCAAGCCCCGTGCGAGTGGGCCGACAACGCGGGCGGGAATTCTAAACCGCCGACCCGATCCGGGCCATCGCATTCGGCGCGCAACGCCGCGGGGGGCGCGGGGGCTGCCACGGCCCGATGGGCCGACCGCGGGGCCAATCGGCCGGCCCGACGCCGGCTTGGCGGCCCGGGACGCCCCCACGACCACGGGAGTGTCCGATCGCGCTGCCCACTGGTGGGCCGTCGATTCAAGCTAGCGCGGGGCTGGTTTTTTAATCGATCAGGGGCGTTCGCTCCCCCTGACAAGCAGCCACCCACGATTGGGGCATCGCTAAGCGATTTACCCGCCCAGTAGGTTCCGGAAACCGAGCGAGTTTCGAGTCGACAAGGGCCCCCGGCGAGGAACTGCAACATAATTCACAAATCGTGCACTGAAAACACCTTACAAATACACGTGCGGGCCAAATTTCGTTCAATTCCCTAGCGCGCAAATTGCTTGACACCCCCACAGGTCTGGTTACCCTGAAGTTAAACCCAACGTCTCGGCCAGGGGCAGCTTGGCGAGACGAGTTGTCCAGGGTTGGGCGGCGGTTGGGTCGGTCGGCGGCGGTGTTTGCGCCCGATCGCGATTAGCTCGATACGGCCAGAGCGGGCACGGACAAGGCTGCCGGCGACCGCCAACCCAGGGGCATGAACCACCCGAATGTCTACCGTCGCGGATCGTCCACAGGCAGAGACGTCGCTCTGGAAGTTCGCCCCGCTGGGGGCGTTGCTGGGGGCGGCCTTTTTCTGGTCTTACTGGCCCACCTTGGTGGCCCTGGTTACTGCCTGGAACAAAGAGGCCGACTACTCGCACGGCTACCTGGTGCCTCCGTTGGCCGCTTACCTGATGTACATGCGGCGCGATTCGATGCCGCGCCCCGCGCTGGGATTTCATTGGGGGGGCCTGGCGCTGCTGGTGGCCAGCTACCTGCTGCGGATCTTCGCGGCCCGCTACTACGTCGACGCGATCGACGGCTGGTCGATTCTGGTCTGGCTGGCCGGCAGCGTTTGGCTGCTTTGCGGGCAGGAATTCTTCTGGTGGTGCCTCCCTTCAATCGGCTTTTTGTTCTTCATGATCCCGCTTCCGTACCAGGCCGAAACGGCCCTGAGCGTGCCGCTGCAGTACCTGGCCGGCGTGCTGAGCTGTTGGATGCTGCAGAGCCTGGGGCAACCGGCCCTGGTCGAAGGAAACACCATCCTGCTGGGCGACTACCGGCTCGAAGTCGAACAGGCCTGTAGCGGGCTGCGGATGTTCGTCAGCTTTATCGCCCTGGGGGTGGCCTATACCCTGCTGGTTAAACGGCCTTTGTGGCAAAAGGTGACCATTTTTCTGGCCATCTTGCCCATCGCCCTGGTGTCGAATGCGTTGCGAATCACGGCCACGGGAATGCTCTTTCAGTACGCCGGCGACGAGGCTGCGCGTCGCTTTTCGCACGATGCGGCCGGCTGGGTAATGATTCCCATCGGGGCCCTGTTCTTTGGTTTGTTGTTGTGGTACTTGGGCAAGTTAGTGATCGAAGTCGAAACCGTGCCACCTCAGGAATTGGTGGGGGGCAAGGTCACGCCGGCACCGGGAGCGGGTGCCTAACGCCTACCCCGATGGTGCGGCGAGCGTAGGCCGCCACACCCGATTTTCCCCGTGGCCGAGCGACCGGCGACTGGGAACGAGGACGCACAGGAGACAGGACGAGTCATGAATCAGCCCGCCGCGCCTCCCCCCGGAATGCTGCCTGCTCTGCCGCTGGGCCATGGGCCCCTGCCGCCGCACGTTCCCGCCCCGCTCGACCACTTCGCCCCGGGGCTGCCTCCGTACCTGGGGCCGGGGCGCAGCGCTCCTGCCCCGCGCCAAACGAACAACCTGACGCTGGGTTTCGTGCTGTTCGTGCTGCGCCGCTGGTGGAAACTGGCCCTCCCGCTGGGCTTGCTCCTGACCGTGGCCGTCTGTGGCGCCATGGCGGTACTGTTCCAGCCGGTGTACCAGGCCCGGGCGTGGTTGCACATTGAAGACCAGACCCCCTTTATTGCCTTCAATAACGGCATGAGCGGGGGGCAGCTCGATCGGTTCGTGCGGACCCAGGTGCAACTGCTCAAAAGCCCGATCGTCCTCGACCGCGTGCTGGCCGACCCGGAAATCGCCCGCCTACCCGAGCTGCGCGACCAGACTTCGCCGCTTGACTGGCTGGCTCAGGAAATCGAGGTCGAATCGCTGCAGAACTCCGAGCTTTTCCAGATTGTGTTCAACGGACACGACGCGAAGAATTCGGCCGCGGTGGTCAACGCCGTGCTCGACGCCTACATGAAGATTCAGTCGGACGCGGCCGCCAACCAGACCCAGCACATCGTCGATTTGCTCGACAAGGAAATGGACCGCCGCCAGCGCGACCTGGAGCGTCTGAAGAACTCGGTCCGGGCCTTGCATAAATTGGCCACGGGTAAAGACCCCGGGCTAGCGCTTTCGGCCCGCGATCAGCAGGCCTATCAACAGAACCCGCTGACCGAGTTGGAAGCCCGAATCTTGGAGTGCGAAACCAAGCGCAACGAGCTGGAAACCCGGCTGCACGCGTTCCAGGAGCACACCAAGGCGGAATCGGCCGAACCGCCGGAGGAAATGTTTGAAGAGGCGCTCGAGCAGGACCTGGAGAGCCGGAGCCTGCTCGACTCGATCAACTCCGCTCGGCAGGAGATCGCCGCCAACGAACAGGTCCTGCGGGCCAACGACCCCAAGCTGGCTCAGCTGAGCAGCGCGATCACCGAACTGGAGCAACGGCTCACCGAGCGCCAGAAGACCCTCCGCGAGCGAGTGGAGAAAAAGTGGATCAAGCAAACCACGGCCGAGAATGACGAAACGATCAAGGACTTTCTGGTCGATATCCAGAGCTACTCCGAACTGGAAAAGACCCTCAAGCTGAAGTTCAACGAGAAGCAAAAAGAACTGGAAAAGCTCTCCACCCACTCGCTCGATCTCGAATTCACCCGCGACGAACTGGCCCGCGCCGAACAGGTTTACAAGCTGATCGCCGACCGTGCCGAATCGCTCAAAACCGAAATGCGAGCTCCCGAGCGGGTTCGCGAGCTGCGCCGGGCGGTGCCTCCGCCGGAGCCGCTGGAGGCCTTGCCCTATAAGCGGATGGCGGCCGCCGGGCTCGCCACGTTCTGCTTCCCCTTCGTGCTGGCCGTGCTTTGGGAGTTCAAGGTCCGACGCATCGCCGAATCGCAGCAAATCATGCAAGAGATCGATTTGCCCGTGCTGGGCGAGGTGACCACGCTGCCGATTCAGTTGGCCAACCCGAACAAGAAGGTGCCCAAGCGGTGGGAGCAGTACCGCAACACCTTCCAGGAATCGATCGACTATGTCCGCACGGCGCTGACTTTGTCCGACAAACTGGGGGCCCACCAGGTGCTGGCCGTAGCCAGCGCCGTGAGCCGCGAGGGCAAAAGCAGCCTGGCCTCGCAGTTGGCCGTGAGCCTGGCCCAGGCCAGCCAGGAGCCTGTACTGCTGATCGACGCCGACTTGCGGGCACCCGACTTGCACGACTGGCTCGGGGTGTCGATCGAGCCGGGTCTGTCCGACCTGTTGATCGCCATTACCACTGGCCCCGGAGCGCCGATGTTGCCCGAGGGGGCCGAGCCGGTGCAGGCCAGCCAGGCGATCGTCGAGACCTGGTGCCCCAACTTGTTCTTCCTGCCGGCCGGCAAGCTCGACCGCCCACCCCAGTTGCTTCTGGGCGACGGCAAGTTCAAAGCCCTGCTCCAACAGCTTAAGCCCCAGTACCGTTACATCGTGGTCGACGCACCGCCGGTGCTGCCCACGAGCGATGCCCTGATCATTGCCAACGCGGCCGATGGCACGCTCCTGTCCACCATGCGCAACGTGAGCCGAACTGCTCAGTTGCGCACCACCTGCGATCGGCTGAAGGCGGCGGGGGCCAATCTGCTGGGGGCCGTGCTCAGCGGCGTGCCCTGGCGAAACTACGCCTACAACTATGGTTCGTACGGCTACGGGTACGGATACGGCTATGGGTACGGATACGGGTACGGGTATGGCCGGTACCCATCGCTGGCCAGTTACCTGTCGGAAACCGCCAAGAAGAACATGCAAGCCAAGAGCGAGCCCTCGGACGAGGGCGAGGGCCTGCCAGGCGAACCCCTGGCCGCCGAGATCAGCAGTCAGGCGGCCAGCGCCATCGAGCTGGGGCCCCCCAGCGGGATCGGCTCAGGCCCCGCGGATCGGGGTGGCGAAATAGGTTAGTCCGGTTAGCCAAAGAAGCGACTTTAACCTGCGGGGCTGTTTTGACCTGCGAGAAAACTTAACCAGCGAGACTCTCCTGGGGGCCGATCAGGCCTGGGCCGCGGGGCAGCTCGCGGTCGAATCCCTGGGCCCAAGAACACCCGATCCGCTCCGAAATTACATGGTCGAAAGCACGATCGCGCGGGGAGCTAAACTACGGACGCGATTGTCGCAAGTGGGCGGTGCTGTGCGGTTTGAGCGGTTGGGTAGGGGCGCGAAAGATTAGCCGAAGAATTGTTTGACAGGTCGGTCACCCAGTCTATCATCGGGAGCAGAGCGGGTTGCGGGCCATGCGGATCGGGGGTTCCGGGGCCAATCGAATGGGTGCTGTTAGGTGCTGGCCGCCCAAAGGTGGGTAGCCGGCCTCCGACGGCGCTCGCCTGGAATTCTTCCTTGCAATCGACCGCGATCAAGCGACCACCCCTGGTTTTGCTTCGAGTAACCAAGCCGACGAATCAACAAGCCAATTATGAAGCCAGCGCTGCCCATTCTGACTACCGTCTTCATCGCGCTGACCACCTTGGGAGTGGGCGCGTTGCACGGTCGCTGGAGCAACCGCTGGGGAACCCCCGCGAATCCCGAGGAGGTTCGAACCCGCATCGAGTCGATTCCGCTTGCCTTTGGCGATTGGGAAACCAAAGACAGTCAGGAATTTCACCCCCAGGTCATCAAAACCCTACAATGCGTGGGTTACATCAACCGCAGCTACGTCAACCGTAAGACGGCCGAGGTGGTGCAGGTAGCGCTCTTGGCTGGCCCTTCCGGCCCCATCTCGGTGCACACGCCCGAGGTGTGCTACCCGGCACTGGCGCTCGACGAATTCGAGTCGAAGCAGAAGGCCGCCATCCGCCCCAACACCACACCGAACGAGAGCTTTCACAAGGTGATGTTTCGCTCCCGCGGGTTGGATGCCAACTACCTGCGGGTGTGGTACGCCTGGCGAGGCGAGGAGGGCCCCTGGGATGTACCCACCCTGCCCCGCGTGGCGTTCAGCAGCCAGCCGATTCTGTACAAGTTGCAAGTGGGTAGCGCTTCGCAGACCGAACCCACCGCTCAGTCGGACGACGCCTGCCAATCGTTTCTGAACGAGTTCCTGCCCGTGCTCGATAATTCGCTGTTTCGCCCTGCCCCGAAGGTAGCCGCTAGCCCCTAGTGCCCACGGGTGGCCCCCCGGGGCCCGGTCCGCGTTTTACCCGATTGAATCACCAAAGCGTTTTTGTTTCTCGACCGCCGCCGTTACGACCTTTACATCCGGCCGACACAACCTAGACGGTCGTTGGAGTACGATTCCTATGTCTGTTGGTGCCCGCACTGTAACCGTCGAACCGGTCACGGCCTTCCGCCAGACCACCGATTCCGGGCTGGAAATCGCTCCCTATTTTTCCTGGTACGTGCCGCTCAATCGTTTGGCCGCGGCGGTCCTGCTGGTTCCCGGGCTGCCGCTCATCGCCTGCCTGGTGGCTTTGGTCCGGTTAACCTCGCGCGGGCCGGGCATCTTTGCCCAACAGCGCGTGGGTCGCGATGGCCGACTGTTTACCATGTACAAAATCCGCACCATGCGGTGCGATGCCGAGGTCGGCACCGGCGCCGTCTGGTCGCAGCCGGGCGACTCCCGGGTCACTTTCCTGGGCCGTATTTTTCGCGCCTTGCACCTGGATGAACTGCCCCAGTTGTGGAACGTGTTGCGGGGCGAAATGGCCTTGATGGGGCCCCGCCCCGAGCGGCCCGAGTTCACCCGCCTGTTGGCGGAAGAAATTTCCGACTACTACGACCGCCTGGCGGTGTTGCCGGGCATCACCGGATTGGCCCAGATTAACCTGCCCCCCGATTCCGACTTGGACAGCGTGCGGCGGAAGCTGATTCTCGACAAGGAATACATCGCCACGGCCACGATGGGCATGGACATTCGCATTGCCTTGCGGACGCTGCTGCGGCTCTTGAGCGTGCATGGCGATTGGCCCTCGCACGCCCTGGGGCTGTATCGCGAGGTACGGCTACCCCACGAGGTTCGCCCGGAGCACGCCGCGCCCGACCTGGTGAGCCTGGTGGCCGGCAACGTTTCGGCCGCGCCGCTCGGCTCGACCAACGGCAGCTCGCGCCACCACAAAGCCACCACCACCCGCGCCGCGGTTCCCGCGTCGAGTGGCCCCGCCCTAACCGCCGGCGAGCAGCGCCGCGGGTTTCTCAAGTAACGCCCCATCGCCGATTGCCGGGCCCCATCGCCGGAGGGACGGCGAGCAGGGCGAGGCCGAAACGCGCCGCAAACTGGCTGGTTTTAATTGGCCGGTTTTTACTGGCCCGCTAGGGCCGTGGTTCGCCCGCCGGCGCGGTGCCCGAGGGCGCGGTGCCCGAGGGCGTGTTCACCCCGCTCGGGGCAATCGTGCGTACCGCTTTCAGGTTCTCGCGCGCGGTTTCGTAGTCGGGGTTCAGGGCCAGGGCCTGTTGAAACAACAGCCGGGCCTGGTCCGCCTGGCCCAGTTGGGCCAAGATCACCCCCAGGTTGTTGCGCAGTTCCGGCTGCCGTGGCAACCGCTCGATGGCCTTGCGGTAGGCGGCAATGGCTTGGGGCCAGTCGCTCTGTTCGGCCAACGCCCCGGCCAGGGCCACCAAGGCCTCGCTCAGCGATCCGTCCGACTCGAGAGCCTTGCGGTACGCCGCCACGGCCGCCGCGCGATCGCCCCGGGCCGCCTCGATCAATCCCCAGTGGTACAGGGCCCGGGCATGTTCGGGCTGTCGCTCGAGCACCCAGGCGAGTTCCCGCGCTGCCTGGGGCAGATCCTGGGCCCGGACCAGGGCAATTCCCCAACTGGCACGCAGGTCGACGTTGTCCGGATGCTTCAGCAGCAACTGCACGAAATGTTGCCGCCCCTGGTCGACACGGCCGAGGCGCAACTCCAAATCGGCCAAACGCACCTGACTTGAAAGATCGCCCGGATCGAGCTGCGCCGCAGTTTGCCAGGCCTGGTAGGCCGCGTCGAGCTGCCCCAGCTGCTCGCGCACGGCGCCCAGCGCGCGCCAGCCCTCGAGGTCGTCCGGAGCCTGGCCGACGATCTGCTCGTACTCGGCGGCCGCCTGGCCAGGTTCGCCTTGGCGAGCGAGCAATTTGGCTAAGGTGCGCCGATCTCCCAAGTCTTTCGGGCGTTGTTCCACCACGCGCCGCATCTGGGCCGTGGCCTCGCCTAGTTCGCCCCGGTCGGCGTAGAGCGTGGCCAGCCCGCGACGAATTTCGATCCGCTGCGGGTCGAGCCAGAGTCCGCGCCGCGAGGTTTCGATCGCTTCGTCGATCCGGTTGTAGCGCGCCAGGTAGTAGGCGAGCCGCCCGGCGGCCCAGCCCGAATTGGGCCGCACCTCCCAGCCTTGGCGAAAGGCCTGCTCGGCCTGGCTCAATTGGTGCTGGTCGTACTCCAGGCTCAGCGCCCGCAGATGCCAGGCACCGGGCGATCGAGGGCTAGCCCGCAGGGCCTGGTCGGCCAAGTGGCCGGTGTCTCGCCAGGTTCCCACTTGCCGGATGTCGAGCATGGTCCAGGCCGCCAGCGCCGCCAGCAGGGGTACGGCGGCGACTCGCCCCCAGCGCCGCACTGCCCAAGCCGCTCCGGCCGCCGGGCCCAGCAGCGCCAGGTACAAATAGCGATCGGCCACCGTCGAGGTTTCCTGAAACCCGAACGGCACCAGCCCCAAAACCGGCGCCAGGCCGGCGAGTGCCCAGCCCACCACGAGCCGACCGGGAATTGGCTTGAGGTGCCGGAGGGCGAGCGCCGCGGCGAGCCAGACCGCTCCCGCGATCAGGTACGACCAGGTGCTGGCAAGCACCACCTCCAGGCTACGTCCGTACTCGACGGTTAAATACAGCGGGAAACAAAACTGCCACAAGTAAAAGCCCAGCGCATCGCCAATGACGACCAGCCGCTGCCACGGCACGGGATTAAGCGTCATGATTTCGGCCGGCTGCAAGCGCGAGGTCAGCAGGATCCACAGGCCGGCCAGGGCCACCCAGGGCAGGAGCCGCACGCCGGTACTCCAAGCATCCCGTTTGCGCCAGGTCAGGTCGTATACTCCCGCCATCAGCGGCAGCGCCACGGCCGTGGGTTTGGAGAGCAGCGCCAGCAGGTAACAGGCGGTCGCCGCCAGCCACCAGGCCCTCGGGCGCAGGCTTCCCCAAACGCTCGCCGAATCGCGCGCGGGAGGGGGCCGATCGGCCGTCCACAGCGCCAGGGCCGCAAGCACACCGCAGTGCGAAAGCAGGCCGCGCTGCTCGGTGGCCCAACACACGCTTTCAACTTGCAGCGGGTGAAGGGCAAACAGGGCCACGCCCCACCAGGCCTCGCGCGCCGCGGCCAGGCGAGCAAGAATTCGGTACACCAGCGCGGTATTCACCAGGTGCAGCACCAGGCTCGTGGCATGGTAAATGTCGGGCCGAATTCCCCCCTCCAATTCCGGCGCTCCCCCCAGCGCATCGGATACCACGGCCTGGGCGGCCAGCAGCATATAGGCCAGCGGCGCGTAGAGACTAAGGTACGGCTCGCGCCAAAAACGCCCCAAGTTCGACCAGGTAACCGGATGCAAGCCCGGATTGCCGGCGATATTGCCCCAGTCGTCGTAGCGCACAAACTCGTTGCGCAGCGAACTGCCCAGCGCCGCCAGCATCCAGGCCGCCAACAGCAGCAGCATCCAGACCGTTTTGCTTCGCTCAGTCATGGCACACGATCTCGCTCACCAGGCACCCCAAGGGGGCCAACCGGCGGCGTCCAGAGGAAAACCAGCCGGGTACACCAGTGCCGGCCTCGAAGCGGTCGGCTGAGCCGGGCCGCTGCGCCGCCGACAGCTTCGCTCGGCGCGCGGGCGCCGGCGAACCCACGTCGGTCGCGCGTGGCATCGTACCAGCCTGGAATCGGTCCGAAATCTTTATCGGGCCAGCCCGTCTCAGGGCATACCGGTGGGGGGAATTGCACCCCGAGGGTGGAGCTTGAGGGCTCGACGCCCCCGAAGGATTTCCGCTCGGCAGCTGAATCACCCGGTAGGGGTACTGCTCGACCGGTCGAAATAGGCACCCGCCAGGAGCCGCGGCGAGACCTCCAATACGACACCAGCCTGGACCATCGCCGGCCGGCGAAGTTAGCCTGAAGCCACGCGACTCGGGGGCGATTCGGCCGGCCAAACCCAGTTTCGAAGAAATGGCCATAAACCATTACATCACAAACAGTTCCAATACAACATCCTACCCAGAAAACGGGTGTCTGGAGCGGTCGATTCGGGGGAGCGGGGCAAGGCCGGATCGACTGGCTGAATAAGAAAATTCGTCGAAAACCGAAAATCTCGTTGCGTTAGTTGTTAGTGGGATTACTATAAAGCTCGCAATCATCCACCTCCCTATGGGGAGGTAGCAGGCCTGACGGACAGGTAAGTTTTGCGGCTTGGGCAGCCTGACACTGGTGGGGAACAGGCGTACTGCCCCGCGGGTTGTGGGGCGGTCGCAGGTGGGTCACTGGGTGGAGCACCCTCTGGGGACACTGGGATCATGACTGAACGGCACCGACGGATTCAGGCGGGATCAATGGCTTGGCGCGGCGCGCGGCGAACCAAGGCGCGAGACGCGGGCCGCCTCGCGCGGCCAGTTGGCCGCGCGGCCCTGGTCGGGTTCTGCGCGGCCGCGGTGCTAGCGGCGGTAGCTACGTCGCCGGCGCGGGCCGATGTCGACGGCGCGGGCGTCGCGACGACCATCTTCAATGTCAATGGTGTCGGCGGCAACATCACCATCTCGGAAGGATCGACGATCCCGGTTCAGATCCAGTTCCGACAAAGCGGTGAGACCAACGCCAGTGGTTTCGCCGGTACCACGACCCACCGCTTCACCAGCAACACGCTCACGCTGAACCACGTCGGCTCGGCAAACGGCAATTCGACCAATGTAACGTTGGGTGGCGCGGGCGCGACCCAGATCGATGCCACGGTGAACCGCACTTGGAATCAGGACGGCAGCTACACGATCGACTTCGGCCAGAACATTTTGTCGACCAGCCGGGAGAACAGCTCCTACGGCCTAGGCTCGAACAACTACACTTGGGGAAGTTTTCAGTCGGTCGCCCGCGGGATTACGGTGACCAACGTGGCGCCGACGATTGTGAGCGCCACGCTCAACGGCACCAACGGCAGTATTACCGTCAACGAGGGAACGGCGATCTCGGCGGCCATGTCGTCGACCGACCCCGGGGCCGACAGCCAGACCTTCCAGGCCGAGAACACCGTTGCGGGCCCGGTTATTGCGCTGGGCGTGGGCGGCGCGACCGCCGGATCGACGCGCACGTCGAGCACGGTCGGGATCGGCACCTACTATCAAAACGGAACGAATCCCGCCACAAGCACGGTCACTTTCCGGGTCTTTGACGACGACACCAACGTAACGGTCGACCGCGGGATCACGGTGCTGAACGTAGCGCCGAACATCACCGCCACCGCGCTCAACGGCATCGGCTCGGGCGACATTACGATCAACGAAGGTTCTTCGGTCACCGCCGCCATGTCGGCCAACGACCCGGGCACCGACAACATCACGTTCACCTTTGAAGGCACCCCGCTGGGTACGGTCAGCGGCGGCGTCGGACCCGCCACGCCGAGCGTGGTGCGAAACACGGCCACGGTCGGTATCGGCCAATTTACCAATCAGGGCACCACGCCGATCACCTTCCGATCGACCGACGACGTGACCAGTTCGACGGTCATCCGAAATGTGGTGGTCAACAACGTGCTGCCCACCTTTACTGGCGGAGCGTTCCAGAACTCGGTCAACGGCGACATTACCGTAGTGGAAGGCACGTTGGTGAATTTCGTCAGCGTGGCATCGGACCCCGGGGCCGACTT
This sequence comes from uncultured Pirellulales bacterium, assembly GCA_964399535.1. Classification (GTDB taxonomy): domain Bacteria; phylum Planctomycetota; class Planctomycetia; order Pirellulales; family CAYNRE01; genus CAYNRE01. The sequence goes on from CAYNRE010000028.1 coordinate 160,409, forward strand.
CCTCACCTTCGGCATTAACGGCCCGGGCATTACCCCGGCCGGGGCCAGTAACGCGGGCGCGGGCGTGGGGGGCAACGTGGCCGGATCGAGCCGGACCTCGAACACGCTTTCGACGACGTACACCCAGCAGGGTGTTTACAACAACACCTTCACGGTGGCCGACGAGATTGGCAGCAACTCCGTGGGGCGCGTCGTCACGGTCGCGAACGCTCCGCCCACGTCGCTGACGCTGTTCTTGAACCCCAATGGTTCGGGTTTCACCAACGGCAACATCACCATCAACGAAGGTGGCTCGGTCACCTCGTTCATGACGGCGGTCGATCCGGGTGCCGACGTGGTCACCTTCAACATCGACGGCCAGGCGGCCGGTAACGACGGCGGCAACGCCGTACCGGGTTCGACCCGCGTGTCGAACACCGTGACGCTGCAGACCGGAATCTACAGCCAGGTATTCCAAAACGGCACCAACCCCGAGGTGCGGACCGTAACGGGTAGCGCCACGGACGACGTCGACACGAGCCTGATCAACCGCACGGTTACGATCAACAACGTGCTCCCCTCGGCGGTGAACCTGTTCGTCAACCCCAACGGCCTGGGCGACACGCAGAGCAACGTGACCGTGAACGAAGGCGACTCGGTCACCATGCGGATGGTGGCCACCGACCCCGGCAACGACTTCATCACCTTCGACGCCAACAGCCAGTCGCTGGGTACGGGCGGCAACACGCCAGGCTCGGTGCGCACCTCGAGCATCGTGGCGATGAACAACGTGTTTCAGAACGGCGTGAACCCCAACGTGATCAACGTAACGGGAACCGCCACCGACGACGTGGCGGGCACCGGCTCGAACGCGGTCTCGGTCACGGTCAACAACGTGCTTCCGTCGAGCCAGGCGCTGGCCTTCAGCATCAATAGTGGTACCTACGGCGGTGGCAGCATTACGGTGAACGAAGGCGACACGGTCGATAGCCAACTCTCGGCGACCGACCCTGGTAACGATTTCCTCACCTTCGGCATCAATGGCCCCTTGGGCAACGCCGGCACGGGCGTCGGGGGCAACACCCCGGGTTCGACCCGTACCTCGAACACCTTTGGCTTTGGCCAGGTATTCCAGAACGGCGTGAACCCCAACGTGATCGGTGTGGCCGGCGAGGTGCGCGACGACGTGGGCAGCGTGTTCACCAATGAAAGCATTACGGTCAACAACGTGGCGCCCCAATCGGCCACGGTGCAGTTGGCCTCCGGCGGCCCATTTGTAAACACCGCGATTACGGTGAACGAAGGTGACACGGTCAGCAGCCGCTTGACTGCTTCCGATCCCGGCAACGACGCCCTCACCTTCGGCATCAACGGCCCCTTGGGCAATGCCGGAACCGGCGTCGGCGGCACCACTCCGGGTTCGACCCGCACCTCGAACGTGGTCAGCCTGGGCCAGGTGTTCCAGAACGGCGGTTCCCCCAATGTGATCGGGGTGAACGGACAGGTGGCCGACGACGTCGACACGGTGAACACCTCGGGCAGTGTCACGGTGAACAACGTGGCGCCGCAAAGCGTAACGGTCAACTTGAACCAGAACGGCGGCTCGTACACCGCCAGCCCGATTACGGTGAACGAAGGCGACACGGTCGCTAGCTACATGACCGCCACGGACCCGGGCGATGACTTCCTCACCTTCGGCATCAACGGCCCCTTGGGCAATGCCGGCACGGGTGTGGGGGGCAATACGCCTGGCAGCACCCGCACCTCGAACACGGTTGCGTTCGGCCAGGTGTTCCAGAACGGCGTGAACCCCAACGTGATCGCCGTCAATGGCCAGGTGGTGGACGATGCCGACACCTCCAACGCGTCGAGCAGCATCACGGTCAACAACGTCGCGCCGCAGAGCCTGAACTTGCAACTTTCGAGCATGACCATCTTCGAGGGTCAGAGCATTACGGCCATGATGACGGCCACCGACCCGGGCAACGACGTGCTCACCTTCGATATCGACGGCAATCCGGCCGGCAACGATGGGGGCAACAACGTTCCGGGTTCGACTCGCACCTCGAACACGGTCGGATTGGGTCCCTTCTACCAGTCGGGGCTGACTCCGCAGACTTACACGATCAACGGGCAGGTGCAGGACGACGTCGACACTTCGACCACGAGCAAGTTGCTCACCGTGTTGAACGTGGCTCCGACGATCATTACCCTCTCCCCTTCGCCCGGCGTGAACATCAACCAGAGCGACCCGGTGCCGTTCTTGGTTGCGGCTACCGATCCTGGGCTCGATGTGCTGACCTATGAGTGGGATTGGGACAACGATGGAATGTTCGACGATTTCACCGGCACCTCGGGTACCATTCCCGGCTTCTACTTCGCCAACAACACGATCAACACCGTCCGGGTGCGTGTGACGGATGGCGATGGCGGCCAGGATCTGGGTAGCTTCTTTGTCAACGTCAACGCGGTGGTGCCCGAACCGGGCAGCATCGTGCTCTGGTCTGTGCTCTCACTCATCGGCGGCACGGCTGCCTGGCGCCGCCGCAGGCGTGGTGCCGCCTTGCCGGCCGAGACCCCACCCGCTGCCGATGGGCAGGCAAGCCAAAGCTAGCCAAGCGGCTGGCTCGGCCCGGCTGGTGTTGCGATCGGTACAACCGCCGCGACTAGAAAATTCGGATGCCTCGTGGCCGGCCCCCCTCGGGGGCCGGCTTTGTTTTGCGCCGGGTGCGCCGCCAGCTTTGTCGCACCAATTCTTCCGCCAAGTTTCCCCCCGTCGGGAAACCTGCACCGGGGACTCGCGCCCGGCGGTGCGATGCTCTATATTCCATTCACAGGCAAGTTCGAGGGCTGGCAGGCTACCGGTGGGCCGCAAGTGGAGCCTGTCGGGGGTCATTGCGCCGGTGTGGGCAAGGGCGCGCCAAGGGTGGGTGTGCGAGCGCGCTTCCACGGGTAGCGCCCAGCCCGTGGTGGCCGCGCCGCCAAGGCCCAGTGGCGAAGGCGCATTGCGTCGCGCTAGCCTCTCGCTTTGGCCTAGGCCACTGAACTGCTCCTGTCGTCCGCGAGTCGGCACCGCCAGGTTGTTGCCCGACGGCTCGGGGCGCTGTGAGCGCAGCTACGATCACCCTTCAACCTGCTGGCCGCTGCTGTCGAGGCACTTGTGTCGTCCGCGCCCCCGACTTCGTCCCGCTGGCTAAGCGTCGGTCGCCTTACGGCGGCCCTGTTGCTGTTGACACTCGTGGCCTACGCCCCCTTGGTGGCGAACCAGTTCGTCAAATACGACGACAGCGCCTACCTGGTCGACAACCCCTACGTAAACCAGGGGCTGACCTGGCAGGGTTGGAAATTCGCCTGGCGTCTCGAGCAAAACGAAACGGGCAACTGGCATCCGGTTACCTGGCTTTCGCACATGCTCGATTGCCAGCTCTTTGGGTTGCGTCCGGCCTGGCACCACGGCGTCAATCTGCTTCTGCACCTGGCCAACGTGGCCCTGCTCTTGCGGCTGCTCGCTCGACTCACCGAATCGCTCTGGCCCAGTTTTTTCGTGGCGGCGTTGTTCGCCCTGCATCCCCTGGATGTGGAATCCGTGGCCTGGGCCGCCGAACGCAAGAACGTGCTCAGCACCACCTTCTGGCTGCTCTCCACCGCCGCCTATGTGCGCTACTGCGACCAGAACCAATGGAAGTGGTATGCCGCGTCGCTCGCCTGGTTTCTGGCCGGATTGCTCACCAAGCCCATGCTGGTCACGCTACCCTGCACGCTCTTGCTTTGGGATTTCTGGCCGTTGGCGCGTTCGGGCTGGCTCGGTTTCTCCACGGGCTGGTCGCAAGTGGAAGACTTTTTCGAGCAATGGTGGCTGCTCGTGGCCGAGAAGATTCCCTTCTTTTTGCTCTCGGCGGTGTTCTCGGCGCTAACCCTTTGGTCGCAATCCGAGGCCCGCACCGACTGGGCGGTGCTGCCGCTGGGGGCGAGGCTGGGAACCATGGTGGTCGGCTACGTGACTTACCTGAAGCGCGCGATCTGGCCGCTCGACCTGGCGGTTTTCTACCCCTTGGATCTGGCGGGGCCACCCTGGTGGCAAGTCACGGCGGCCCTGCTCGTGCTGTTAGCCATTTCGGTCGCGGTTTCTTGGCCGCTGCGGAATCGGGCCTACCTGCTCATGGGTTGGTGCTGGTACCTCGGTACGCTGCTGCCCGTCAGCGGCATTTTGCAAGCGGGCAGGCACGCCACGGCCGACCGCTTCACCTATGTGCCGCTGATCGGCATCTACATCATGCTCGCCTTCGGCCTGTGGGACCTCGTCGAGCGATGGGAGGTTCGCCGCTGGGTGTGCGCCGCGGGGTTGGGGGTCATCGTCAGCTCGCTCGCCGCGCTCACGGCCTGGCAGGTCACCACCTGGCGCGATCAACTCACCCTGTTCCAGCATGCGCTCGACGTGGGGGCCGAGAGCGCCGAAGCCCACTTCAACGTAGCCATCGAGATTCAAGATCAAAGCCGCGGGCTTCCCGAGCGCGATGCGGCCATCGACCGCCAGGTGCTGAGCCACTTGGAACAAGCGGTGCGGCTGGCGCCCAACGAGGTCCTACCGCGAATGTACCTGGCCCAAATACTGCTCAAGTTCGGCCAGGTACGCGCCAGCCTGGCCGAGTTCGATCTGGCGGTGCGCATCGATCCGGAGAACGTCGACTCCTGGTTCGGCCGCGGCATGGCTCATTACGCCCAGGACGATTTCGGCCAGGCGATTCGCGATTTCCAACAGGTGATCAAGCTCGATCCCAAGCATCCCGAGGCTCACTACAATCTGGCCAAATCGCTCTTCCGGTTGGGCCGCATCGGCGAGGGTCTGCGACACCTGAAAGAAACGATGAAGCACAATCCGGGCGACCTGCTTTCGCGCAACGACCTGGCCCAAATCGCCTTGCAGTTGCGCCGCCCGGACGAGGCCGTGCAGGTCTTTCGCGAGGTGGTCCAACTTTATCCCGACATGGCCGAAGCTCGCTTCCAGTTGGGGTTGTACCTGCAGTTAACCCAATCGCCCACGGCCGCGGTCCAGGAGTATCGCGAGTGCTTGCGGCTCGATGCGCAGCATGTCGCGGCGGCCAACAACCTGGCCTGGATCTTGGCCACGAGCCCTCAAGATTCGCTCCGCAGCGGGGCCGAAGCGGTGCAATGGGCCGAGTTGGCTTGCCGGCTGACCGATTCGAAGAACCCGAGCTACCTCGACACGCTGGCGGCGGCCCAGGCCGAGGTAGGCCAGTTCGACCAGGCCGTGGCTTCGGCCGAGCGCTCGGTGGCCCTGCTCATCGAATCGGGCCAAGTCGACCAGGCCACCAAGGTCCAGCAGCGGCTCAATCTTTATCGCCAGCGACAACCGCTCCGCGACGCGCCGGGCTAGGGGGCCCTCGGGGGGCCGCGCCCCTGCACAGGCCGGCCACGCGGACTACCGACGGCCAACTACCATGGCTCAGAACAAGGTGCTCGCCATGCCGGCCCCGCCCGCGAAACAGTATTTCGCGCCGCTCACGGGCGTGCGGGCGGTGATGATGTACGCGGTTTTCAATTGCCATTTCAACCTGGTCTATCCCGAGGTGTTTGGCGAGAGCGCGTTTCGTTTCGCCCGCGAGTGGCACGTGGGCGTACCCGTGTTCTACGTGCTCAGCGGCTTTCTGATTCACTATCGCTACGCCGACGATCTTCGCCCCCGCCAAAGGGCCTGGCTGGGCCGGTACTTGCAAAACCGGGCGGCGCGCATCTACCCGGTGTATTTCCTGGTGCTGCTCGTCACGTACCTGGTCCAGGGGTTTCCCGACGGCCGCACCACTTGGGTTACGTTTACGCTGACCCAGTCGTTTTTTCCTGACCTGACCAAGGCCGGCATCGGTCAGGCCTGGACGCTGACCATCGAGGAAACGTTTTACCTGCTCGCCCCCCTGCTCTTCTGGCTGGCGGCCCGAGGCACCGCGATCGCCCCCTGCCTGGCGCTGTGGGGCCTGGGAATCTTGCTCGCGGCCGTGCCCGGTAGCCCTTACTACGGGCTGACCGGCCACGTTCTTGGCCGCACACTTTGTGGCGCCATCGGTTGTTTCGCCGCGGGAATCGCGCTGGCGCGCGCCGTGCGACGGCTGCCGGCCGAACTGCCCAAGCGGCCGGGGGCCTGGTTCACGTATCTGGGTTTCGCCGCCAGCGTGGCCGTGGTGCTGGGCGTCTCGCGGCTGGGGTTCTGGGTCGATCCGGCCACGGTGCCCGATAAGGTGCCGCGCGGCGCCGATCACCCTTGGGGCGCGGTTCTTATTTTCACGCTGTTCCCGGTCTGCGTGGCGATCTGGTTCTACGGGTTGCTCCGCGAATCGAGCGCCCTGGCTCGGCTGCTGGGCAGCCGCCTGCTGGTACTCTTGGGACGCAGTTCGTACTGCTTCTACCTGATTCACCTGGGTGTGGTTCAGCAGTGGGTCGACCACCGGATACTCGAACCTTGGTTGTCGAACCATGCCCTGAGGGTGCTGGGGCTGTTCCTGGCCATCAACCTGTTGGCGGTGGCGCTGTTTCGCGGGGTGGAGCACCCGCTCAACGAGTTCTTCAAGCGCCTGGGGCGCAGCCCGGACGGCGCCAACCGCGTTTGGCAATGGCAACCCGGCCGGGGGCTATCGTTCGCCTTCTTGGCGTTGCTGCTGGCGGCGGGGGCGGTTCCGTGGTGCCTGCGCGTGGCAGACCAGCCCCAGTGGCTTGAGCGGCTTTTGGCCGAAGATGGCCCTTACGAAACCGCCCAGGCCCTGCTCGGACTGGCGGCCGCGCTGGCCTTCGCGGCGCGGGGGCTGGCGCCGCGCCATCGAGCGTCGAATGCCGAACCTGGCAGGCCGGGCAACCCCGGACGCTTTGGCTGGTGCCTGGCGGCGCTGCTGTCGCTGGTCATGTTGGGCGAAGAGATCAGTTGGGGTCAGCGGCTGCTGGGCTGGCAGCTTCCGCTGGCCTGGCGGCAGGAGAACTTTCAAGCCGAGCTCACCTTGCACAACTGGCGCTGGTTCCAAACCTCGTCCGAAGGCAACCTGCTGCAACTGGCCTGGCTTGGCTGTCTGACCGTGGGCCTGGGGCTGGTGCCCTGGCTGCCCGCGGAGAGGCTCGCCGGTTGGGCGCGGCGGTGGGGAATACCGTTGGCCAGCCGGGGGATGTCGCTCGCGTGGTGGGGGGTGCTCGCGGCCCACGCGGGCACCGGGCAGAGCAGCGAGGTGCTCGAATTGCAGACGGCGCTCTGCTGGCTGGCCTTAGCGCTGCGACCGGGCGAGCGCGGCGCGCAAGCTGGTTGGGTAGTGTTCGACCGCACCCTGGCCGCCTGGGCCCTGGTGCTGCCCCTGGGGCTCGTGGCCTTGCTGTTGCAAGCCGGCGAGTCTGCGCTACCGGCGCGACAAAGCGCCCAGTGGATCGATGCTGGAGTGAAACACCTTCAGGCGGGAAACCCGGACGAGGCGCGGCGTGCCTTTGAAACGGCGCTGGAAATCTGGCCGCAGGATGCCGACGCTCATTTCAACCTGGCCCAGCTCGATCTCTTGGCCAAGCATTGGCCCCAGGCCATCGTTCACTTGCGCGAAACCACGCGATTTAGGGCCGACGATCGCGAGGCCTGGCGGCAGCTTGCCGGGGCTTTGCTCACCACCGGCCGGACAGCCGAGGCACTCGCTGCGCTCGAGCGCGCCGAAACACTCGATTCCCAGGACCTTGGCATCCGGCTGCTCAAGGCCCAGGCCTACCAGGCCCTGGGCGACCGCGCCGGGGCACTGGCCGAGTTCCGCTTGGTACTGGCCGCACCCAATCCGCCGGCCCTGGCACAGAACGCCGCCGCTTGGCACCTCGCGACCGATGCCCACAGCACGCCGGCCGATCGCCGCTTGGCACTGGACTGGGCCGAGGGGGCTTGCCAGGCCACTAACTACCAAAACCCGGGTTATCTCGATACGCTGGCCGCAGCCCAGGCCGCGTTGGGGCGGTTTTCGGATGCCGTTACCTGGGCCGAACGAGCCGTGGAGTTGGCCGCCGCCCAGCAGCCGCAGCGCCGGGAAGCGATCGCCCGCCGCCTGGAAGGCTACCGCCAGGGGCTAGCCTATACGGAACCCTGACCTCGGCCCGCGCTTCGGCGACCCAATCTTTCCCCGTTCAGGAACCCGCCTCGTGACGAGCGCCGACCGTACCGATCGGGTAGCCGCGCCGAAAGCACGCCTGGTGCCCGGGTCGCGGCAGTTGCTCAGCGTGGGCAGCGTGTTGGCACTGACCCTGGGCTTGTCGCTCTTGGTTCCGCTGCTGCACCGGCTCGAGCGACACGAACTGGCCATCGCGCTCGTAACCGAGGACGGGCTGTACGAAACCTGGGGCGCCGCGGCCTGCCTGGCTGCCAGCGGCCTGCTGGCGGCCCGCTGGTTGGTCGGCCGAAACGCGGGGCAACCCTGGTCGCAGGGGTGGGCCACGCTGGCATTGGCCGCCGGCATGGCCCTGATGTTCGCCGAGGAGATCAGTTGGGGACAGCGTGTGCTGGGGCTGGCCACGCCCGATTGGATTCGCCGCGCCAACCTGCAAGGCGAGTTGAACCTGCACAACTTGCGATTGTTTCATCCCCAGATTGCCACCAACTGGCTCAAGCTGGTGTGGCTCTTAGTCAGTGTCGGGTACCTCGGTTTGTGGCCCATCGCGGCCGGCGTGTTCCGCCCCTTGGCCCGCATTGGCCAGCGGTTTGCAATTCCGGTAGCCGGCAGCGGCATTGCCCTGGCGGCGCTGTTGGGTTTTCTGCTCTATGGCTGGCAAACCGACTCGGCGAGCCGCCAACGCGATGCCTACGCCGGCCACGATGCGGGCGAAGCGGTGGAAACTCTGTTGGAAACTCTGTACGCGCTGCTGGCCGCCGAGAGTTTGGCCCGCTCGTTACCCGCGGCGAGCGTGACCCGGCGGCGTTGGTGGCTGGCCCTGGCTCCGGCTGGTCTGTGGCTGCTGGTCACCATGCCGGCGGTGATCGATTCCGTGCGGCATCCCACGCAGTGGTTCGACGGAGTGGCCTGGCTTCGCCTGGGGCAGCTTCAGGCCGCTTCGGGCGAATCGCTCGCGGCCATCGAGAGCCTGGCCCGCGCCGCACAGATTTTGCCCGAGCGTGCGGAGCCCCTGCTGCAGATATCCGAGGTGCACCTGAAGCGGGGCGAGACCGAGGCGGCCGCCCAAGTGCTCCAAATCGTCGTGCGCGACTTTCCCGACGAGCCCATCGCCTGGTTTAACCTGGGGGCGATTCGCATCCACCAGGCTCGCTGGTCCGAGGCGATCGCTGCCTTTACCGAGGTGCTGCGGCTGGAGCCTGAGAACTTCGAGGCCTGTTACCAGCGGGGCGTGGCCCTGTCGGCATTGGGCAAAGCGGACGAAGCCCAGCGCGATTTTCGCCGCACGCTCGAGCTGCGCCCCGACTACGCCCCCGCCCGGCAACGGCTGGGGGGCTAAGCAGTCGCGGCCGTTCGCCGTCGGCAGTGGGCGGCGCGAGTCGATCGCTAGGGCGCGCTTGCGGGCCTGCGGTAAACCTGGCGCGAGGCGTAGCTTTTCCGCCGCGCGGCTATTCGCTCGGCCAAGGCCGTATCGCCCGTGGCGTTCGCCCGCTCGTGAGCCAGCTCGGCCACGCGGCTGGCCTGGTCCCAGCGGCCGCATTCGGCGTAGGCCGCGGCCAGCGTATCGAGCCAGGCGGCGGGCGCCGACTGCGGCGACCGGCAGAGCGGCTCCATCAGGTCCACGGCGGCCGCGCCGTTGCGCAGCTCGTCGGCCGGGTCAGTCGACCAGATCCAGGCCAGGGCATTGGCCGCCTGGACCAGCTTGGGGTCGAGCGCCAGCGCTTGCCGCAGGTGAGCAATCGCCTCGCGCGGATCAGGGCCGATCAGCAGCCGCCCCAACTCGTAGTGGGCCATGGCCAATTGCGGGTCGAGCTCGATCGCTCGGGCCAGCCACCGCCGGGCCGCCTCGCGGTTGCCGACGGCGGCTTCAACCTGGCCCAAGAGCAAGCAAGGGGCCGGCTCGCTCGCCGCCAGGCCGTGGGCGCGCTCGCCAGCCTGCCGCGCGGCGGGCCAATCGCCGTGGCTGGCTTCCCATTTCGCCCGGGTCAGCCAAATGCTGGGCTGGTCCGGGTCGCCTTGCTCAAGTTCGCCGAGCGCGCGTTCGACCCCGGCCGAATTCCCCGTGGCCGCCATGGTTTCGATCCACTGCAAGCGCGAGGGCACATGGTTGGGGCGCAGTTCCACGGTCATCGCCGCCACGCGCTCAGCCTCGGCCGCCCGGCCGGCAGCGAGCAAGGCCGCGACCAGCTCGGAACGAAATTCGATACGCTCGGGCGCCATGTCGATGACCGACTCGTACACGGCGGCCGCCTCCTGCCAGCGCCCAGCCGCCAGCAATTGGCGGGCTTGCTCCAGGGTATCTTCCCAGGGAAAGAGCCGCTTCAGGTAGGCTTGCTTTTCCGCTTCGCCAGGCTCGCCGTCGTTCGGGCGGGTACGAAAGATTTCCAGCGGCGAGCGAAGCTGGTCCGTCCAAATCAGCTCGTCGCCGGGCTGCAGGCGCGGCCAGGCCGCCTCGGCCAGGGGGGTGAAGCGATTGCGCACCGTGGCAAACACGAGCCGCCGCGGTGGGTCGCTCCGCAAACGCTCGATGCCGGGAAAGCCACGCGGTTGAAACCGGCCAAGCGAATAGCCAGCCAGCGGACGTGCCACGTAGCCCAGCCGGGGCAGCGCCAAAAAATGGACCAGCGGACTGCTGGTGACCACATAGCCGGGGGGCGACTCTGCGGCCAGCCGCCGCGCCGCGGCCAGGTTGGCCCGGTGGTCGAACCAGAACTCGCGGCTTCGCTCGAGCTGAGCGCCGTTGCGCAGGTCGTCGGGCGTGGCGCCCCCTTGATCGAGCGAGGGATAGAACCGCCCGTACTGGTTCAACAAGTTTCCGGCGATAACGACCGACAAAAAACCGATCGCGCCGACCCGTCCGTGGGGGCGGGCGAAGAGCTGACGAGCCAGTACGACCCAAATCGCCACGAGCGGCAGCGCCAAGTAGCGTGGAATGGTATAGAACAGCGCGAGGAAGGCCAGCGAACCCAGCGCCAGGGCCCAGCAGACCGCCGGAACCGGGTCATTCCAAAGCACCTGTCGAACTCGGGCGGCGGCGAGCGACCAATCGCGGGCCAGGCGGGCTTGCCCCACGACCATCAGCAGCCAGCGCGTGCTGGTCAGGCCCGATAGCACGACCGCCACTGCGAACCAGGCCAGCAGGTCGGGGCACCAGAGCCGGGTCTCGGCCAGCGAGGCCAGTCCCGCGGTTAGCAGCACCGGCGAACGATTGGCGGCCGCCTGGGGCAGCGCTTCCAGAAAGTCGAGGGTCAGGCACTCGGCGCAAATTGCCAGTAGCGAAAGGCCGAAACCCCACCACAGCCGCCGCACCGTGGGGCGCTCGCCCCGAAACGGCCGCACGGTCAGGGCCAGCAGAAAGTAGCCCAATGCCGCCAACGTGAGGACGGCTCCACTGAGCTTGATGAAAAAAGCCAGCAGCGTGAGCGGACCGACCCAGGCCCAGTGGCGGCGCTCGAGCAGCCACAGTAGCAGCACACCGCAGGTGGCCAGCGGCAGGTCCATGCCGATCAAATCGACCTGGGCCGAGAACAAGGGGGTGGTCAAGACCACTGCCGCGGTCAGGGCGGCGCCCAGGGCGCCAATTCTGGGGGCAAGCAGCTGGAATAGCAGCGTGGTCGCGGCCGCTGCCAATGCCAGGGTACCCAGGTGGCAAATAGCCAGTGCCGCCGAGGTGCTGGGGGCCATGCGCAGGACCAGGGCCACGAGCGTAGGCGCCACGCTGACCAGGTAGATGCCCGCGCCCCCTTCGCTGAAGCGGGGCTCGTCGTGCCACAGGCGGTGATAGTCGAAGTTGGACTCGACCAGAAAGTTGGCCTCGACAAAGAGGCCCATCGCCGAATCCCAATAGGGGGGCGAGGTCAGGCTCTCCCACCGCCAAACCAGCAGCAACCCCCACACCCCCAGCCAAACCGCCAGTCCACGCAGCACTCGGCCGCCCCGCCCGGGCAAAGGCGGTTCTCCGGCGGCATCCGACTGCTGGACAACTGGCATGGGTGCTATTTTCCCTGGGACGGTCTGGTCAGGTCAAATTCCAACGAGACGGCGCCGGTAAGCCGGCGTACCGCGGTCGGACCCGGGCCAGGTTTTCCGGTTGTTCAAACTTTACCGTTGGAAACACCCGGCGGGCACTGGCTAGGAACCAGGCTGCGTTTCGGAACCGTATGGTAATGATCGACTTACGACGCTTGGTTCCGCTGCAAATTGCTTGACACCCACGCGGGGTCAAGTAGCCTAAGGACTGGTAAAAAGAGGGTTTATCGCGGCTCAGCCCGCGGTGCTGGGCCGCGGGATGGGTTCGGGGCTGGCCCATGCAGACTGGTTTGGCGGTTGCCCGGCCAGCGCGGGTGCCTGGCTTTCTTCACGCTTCTGGTCGATGGTCGCAGGTCACACTAGATGACCAAGCTCAATCCACTTCATCCGGCCATGTTCGCGCCGGATACGCATCGGCCCGATCTGCCGTCGCCGGATCAGGGGCGTCCGCCCGCGCGCCATGAGGTGGTTAACGTACCGCTGCTTTTCTGGACGGGCGTTGTCCTGGTGTTAATGGCCCCCGCCCTGTTCTTCTGGCATCGGTACCAGGTGCAATCCAGCGCGGTCAAATTCCTGGCCCAGGCTCGCGTGTTTGAAGACGACAACCAGTGGCGCCGCGCCGCCCAAATGTTGGACCGGTACTTGAAGCTGCGTCCGCAAGATGTTCCCGCGCGAATCCGGCTGGCCGACGATTACGCCAAGAGCGTTCAGGGGCCCGAGTCGCTGGCCCGCGCGGTCGAGCTGTATTCCTTGGCCATGTCGTTCGCTCCCAAAGACCTGGAGCTGCTGCGCAAACGGGCGGAACGGCTGTTGGAGTTGGCTGCCTACGACCCGACTCGCTACCAGGCCGTGGGCCAAGACGCCGACAAACTGCTCAAGGTGCGGGCCCACGATGCCTCGGGCCTGCGCTTGAAGGCCTTGGCCCTCTGGGGCCAGGCCCAGGCCGGCCGGAAAGACACGCTGGTTCTGGCCCGGGCCGCCCTGCAAGATGCCGTGCGCCAGCAGCCGCAAAATGTGCAGCTCTCGGTACAGCTGGCGATGTTGTACCGGAACGATTTTCCCGGCATCAAGAAGGCCGAACGCCAGGCCCTGGGCCGCAAGGTGATGGACGACCTGATCGCGGCCAACCCCGAAAACCCCGAGGCCTACCTGGCTCGCTTCCGCTATCGGTTGCTCGAGCAGCACCCCGATGCCGATACCGACTTGAAACAAGCGCTGACGCTTGCCCCCGACCACCTCGATGCCCTGATGGCGGCAGGCGGTCGGGCCGGCGGCAACAACCAAATGGACGACGCCCGGGCTCATTTCGAGCATGCCATGCAGGTTAAACCGGCCGATCCGCGGCCCTACCTGGGCTTGGCCGAAACCTATGCCGCCCGGGGCGCCTACGAGCGCGCGATCGAAGTTTGGCGACGTGGTTTGGAAGCGGTGCCGAGCACCGACCCGAGCTACATTTCGCTCCAGCTTCGCCTGGCCGAGGGTTTGCTTGCGGCCGGCCGCTTGGACGAACTGAAGACCGTAGCCGAGCAGCTAGGCCGGGAAATCAGCCGCATGACGACCACGGTGCCGCGGCCGGTCCGGCTCAAGCTCGATGCCCGGCTGATGTTCTTCCAGGCCCGGATCAAACTGGCCGAGGGCGATGTCTTCGGCGCACTGCAGCTATTGCGACAGTGCCTGCTGGTTCAACAGACGGTCGATTCCGACCAGCACGACGGCCAGCATCGGATGCAGGCCGCGTACTACCTGGGCATCTGTTACTCGGCCATTCGCCAGTGGGACCAGGCGGCCGAGGCTTATGAACAGGCCAGCCAATACGAATCGACCAATCCCAAATACCTGTTGGCGGCGGCCGATGCCTGGGAAAAGGCGTCGCGGTTCGACCAATCGGTCCGGCTGTTTGAACAAGCGCTGGCCCTTCGCGGCACGCCCCCCGAGGTCTGGGTGCAATTGGCCCGCACCCATTTCAACGAACAGATGCAGCTACCGGTCGAGCAGCGCGATTGGCAATCGTTTCGCGACGCCCTGAAGAAGGCTCGCCGGGCTGCTCCCTACGACGTCACGCTCAAGGTACTCGAGGCCGATTTCGCCGCCGTGCTGGGGCAACCGGCCGAGGCGATCAGCCAGCTTGAAGAGGCGCTACGCGAAACGCCCGATTCCGAGGCCCTGGGCCGCGCGTTGGTGCTGGCCTATCAGCGGCTCGACCGCAATGCCGACGCCGATCGGGCCTTTGCCGAGTATCTCCAACAACATGGCGATTCGCTGGCCACCAAGCGGCTGCGGATCAGCTTGCTCACGCAGCGCAACGAACTGACCGAGGCCGACCGGGTGCTGCGCCAGGCCATCGACGAGGCCCCCGCCGACGAGCGCCCCTCGCTGGTCTACCAGTTGGCCCAGGTGCACCTTCGCTCGGGCGACTTGGAGGAAGCCCGGCACTTCATGAGCCAGTTGGCCGACAACAATCCGCAGAACATTCCGCTCTTGGAACAGGCCATTCGCATGGCCATGGACGTGCAAGACTTCGACGAGGCCGAGCGGTGGGAAACCCGGCTGCGAGCGCTGGAGGGGCTTTCCGGGTCGCTCTGGCGCTATTACCGCGCCGAGCGTTTGCTGGCCCAGTCGGAAGGGCCGCAAGACCCCCGCTTTCTTCAGGCCCGGGCCGTGGCCAAAGAGCTGGGCGACCTGCGCGGGTCGTGGCCGAGCGTGCATCTGCTGTTCGCCCAAATCGCCGAGCGCGAGGGAAAACCTCGCGACGCGATCGAGTCGTATGAAACGGCCGTGGCCCTAGGCGAAGGGCGGGTCACCTGCTACGAGCGCTTGATCCGCCTGATGTACGAAACCAGCCGCTTCGCCGAGGCCGAGTTGTATCTCACCCGGCTCCGCGACGTAATCGCCAGCAGCCCTGAACTGCCCGAGGTGGCCATCAACCTGTTGGCCGAGCGGGGGCGGGTGCTCCAGGCGGTGCGGATCGCCGAGGAAACGGTCGAGCGGCGCCCTAGCGACCCGCTTTCGCGCATCTGGTTGGGCCAGGCCCTGCAACTTTCCGACCGCATGGCCGAGGCCGAGAACGCCTTCCGCCAGGCGGTGGAGTTGGCTCCGCGCGACGCGCGCCCCTGGATTGCGCTGGTCGGTTTCTACACCCGGCAGGGCCAGTCGGAATTGGCGCGGCAGGCCCTGGAACAGTTGGCCCGCACGGCCGATCTAAGGTCGGAAGACCGCACCTTCGTGCTGGCCCAAGGATACGAAATGATCGGCGACCGGGCTCGCGCCGACGCGGCTTACCGCGAGGCCCTAGCCCAAACGCCCGACCGGATCGAATTGCTCAAGCGGACCGCCGAGTTCTACCTGCGCTCGAGCGACGAGCTTGCCGAGCGCTCACTGCGCAGGCTGCTGGTGCTTTCGCCCGACGCGGACGACGTGCGCCGCCGGCTGATCGCCATGCTCCGCCGCCGAGGGGGCGAACGAGACTGGCGCGAGGTGGAAATGCTGCTCGACCAGGCCAATGCCCAACAGACCGTCAAGGGAGAGGACCTGCGGCTGCGAGCCCAGATGCTGATTAACCGCGGCGCGCTCGACGATCGGGAGCAAGCCATTACGTTGATGGAACAACTGGTGCAAACCGAGCCTTCGGTCCGCCCGGAAGATATTCTGACCCTGGCCGCCATGCAGGAGCAGGCGGGCCGCATGGTACGCGCGCGCGAGCTATTGCTTTCGCTGGCCAGCAATAAACTGGCCGCTCCGGCCCACGTGGCGGCCTACGTCGACTTGCTGTTGCGCAACGAATTCGCCCGCGAAGCCGAGCCCTGGATCGATCGGCTGGAGCAACTGGCGCCCGATTCGGTCGACGCCATTTCGACCCGAGCTCGCTGGCTCAAGGCCGCGGGCCGGCTCGCCGAGGTGGTTCCCGCCGTCGAGGCCGCCGGCCAGCGGCGCATGGCGATCGCCACCGACGACGAGGCCCGGGCCGCCATCGCGGCCGACCTGGCGGGCATATTCGAATCGGTCGAGGCGCTGACCGAGGCGGAAGCCTGGTATCGCAAGGCCTACGCCGGCAATCCCGACTTCGTTCGCCCGTTGGCGCTTTGGCTGGCCCGGCAGAATCGAGGGGAAGAGGCGGTGGCTGCTTGCCTCGAGGCGGCCCAGCGGCTGCCCGCCCTGGACGTGGCGATCACGCTTTCCGATGTGCTCAGGCTGGCCCCGGTGAGCGAGGCCGTGGCCCAGTCGGCCGAGCCAATTCTGACGGCGGCCGTCGAGCGGCATACGCACGACTTGAACCTGCTTTTGAAGGTGGGTGAGCTGCGCTACATGCAAGACCGCCCAACCGAGGCCATTACGCTGTTCCGCCAGGCCCTGGAGCTCGAATCGCAAAACGTCGATGCCCTGGTGCGGCTGGCGCTGCTGCTCTCCGAGCAACCGGTGAACCAGGGCGAGGCCTTGAAACTAGCCCGCCAGGCGATTGGCATCGCGGGCGAACGGGAAGAATTGCGCGATGCTCTGGGAATGGTTCTGCTCAACCAGGGCCAAATCGACGAGGCGGTGTCGGTACTGCGCGATGTCTCCAAATCGGCGCCCGACGAGCCGCGCTTCGCCTTCCACCTGGCGCTGGCCTGCCAGCAATCCAACTCGCGCTCGCAGGCTCGCGTTGCCATGCGGCGCGCGCGCGACGCGGGCCTGGACCCCTACACCCTGCCGCTCGCCGAGCGGCGCCGTTTGGAGCAATTGGAAGCTTCGTTGGTCATCAAGGAACGATGAGCCCGGGTTTTGTTCGCACACCATTGACCTAGCCGCGCCAGACTCCTTACCCGGAGTGTTCCATGACCGTGTCCGCCACATGCCCTTCCACGGTGCCACGTTTGTTTCCCTACGAGCGGTGGTCGCAACGCCTGCCCGAGTTGTGCGCGCAGTACCGTTCGGCAAGCCCCTTCCCGCACATTTATCTGAACGATTTTCTCGAGCCCGACCTGGCCGACCAGCTCGAGCGCGAGTTCCCGGCGCCCAGCGACCTGACCTGGATCCAGTACAAGCACTTCAATGAGAACAAACTGGGCAAGTCGCGGCGGGACGAATTCCCCCCCACCATTCGCCGCGTGATCGACGAGTTAAACTCGCCCGAATTCGTCGCCTGGCTCTCGCAACTCACCGGCATCGCCAACCTGGTCGCCGACCCGCGGTTGGAAGGGGGCGGAATGCACCAGACCGAGCGCGGGGGGTTCCTCAACATCCATACCGATTTCACGGCCCATCACCACAACCCCCAGTGGCGGCGCCGCTGCAATCTCATTGTTTACCTGAACCGCGACTGGCAGCCCGAGTGGGGCGGCGACCTGGAACTTTGGGACCGCGCCGTGCAGCGCTGCGTGGCCCGAATGGCCCCGCTAGGCAATCACGCGGTGGTCTTCAACACCACCGATGTATCGTTTCATGGCTACCCCGACGCGATTCGCTGCCCGGTCCACGCAACCCGCAAGAGCCTGGCCCTGTACTACTACACCGTGGGCGATTCCGACCACATTCGGCCCCAGGGCACGCGCTATCGCGGCCGACCTCAAGACGGGATGAAGCGAGCCCTGATCTGGCTCGACACCCAGGCCATTCGGGGTTACACAACGGTAAAAAAACGGCTGGGATTCAGCGACGAGCGAATCAGCCAACTGCTGGGGTGGTTCCACCGCCGCAGCCGGTAACCGCGCCGCCTGGCAGATTCCGGGCAGCAAGCTTGCAATCCGACGCGGGCACGGGCGAGCCGCCTGGTTCCGGCGGCTGGCTGGCCACCAGTGCGCTTTAGCCGTGGCGCCGCACCCAGGGGCGTACCTCGGCCGCCACCCGGACCGGATCCTCCATCAGTAGGAAGTGGCCCAAGTCGGCCAATTCCACGTAGCGGTGGCTGGGAAACATCCGGGCAAGCTCGCGCCCCAGGGCCTGGTTGGCAATCGGGTCGCCATCGGCCCACACGAACTGAACCGGCCCCTGGGCCGCGCCGAGCGCCCCCAGCCAGCGGTCGCGCGCGATGTAGCGCTCGCGCATATAGCCCGCCAGAGCCGGTAGCCGCATGTGCCCCTCTTGGTGGCAGAGTAGCTCGACCATGGTTTGCTGCATGGCCGGGTCGATCCGCTCGGGGTGCCGCATGATGGCCAACAACCCCGGCACGTACACTTGCGGAGCGGTTTGGCAAAGCTCGATCGCCTGAGGCAACGTGGCGTTGCTGGCCAGCAATTCTTGAAACGGAGTGATCGCCGCCAACCACTGCAGCATGCTGCCGTTGAGCAGTGTGGAACTGACGATCCGGGCCGCCAGGCGGCCCTCCTGTTGCCGGGCCAGAAGCTCGCAATGCACGCTGGTGCCCATGTCGTGGCTCACCAGGTGCAGCTCGCTCAGCCCCAACGCTTGCCAAAGCCCTTCGATCGTGTCGGCCTGCTGGAAAAGGGAATAGCTGTAGGCCACCGGCTTGTCGGAGAGCCCGTAGCCCGGCAAATCGGGCGCCAGGCAGCGAAACTCGTCGGCAAGCAGCGCGATTATCTCTCGCCAGTCGAAAGCCGACGTTGGAAACCCATGCAAGAAACAAATCGCGCGGCCCGATCCTCGGTCGACGCAAAAAACCTGGCGACCATCGATCGAGTAGTGGCGGCCCTCGGCCAACCACGCGCGGGTCGTCTCGCTCCAGTCAGGGGGCGCTTGCATGGCTGCTCGGGGGCCAATCTTTCGCTGGTGCGTATCCGGCCGCGCGAAGCGCTTGCTCGTAGTCGGCCGGGGAATTCACGTTTTGACAAGCCGCGGCTAGCTGCTCGGCAGAATAGCCGGGCAAATGCTCGAGCGAAAGCACCGGGGCCAGTTGGGCCAGGTCGAGCAGGCGGCGCCCCCCTTCGTCGAGCAGCCGCTGGAGCGGGCCGAGTAGTTCCAGACCCACCACGGCGGGGAGCGGGCGGAGCCGGCCCTGCTGGACCAGCCAGGCCAGCCGTGCCCCGCCGGCCTGAGCCAAAAATGTTTCCAAGAGCGGCGCTGTGAGCAGCGGTTGATCGCAGCCGACAACCAGGGCCCGCGAGGCGGCGCCCTTCAAAGCGCGAAGCCCCGCCGCCAACCCCTCCAGGGGACCGCGCTCGGGCCAGCGGTCGCGCGCCACTTGCGTGGCCGCGGACAGCGGCGGCAGCGACTGCCCCTGGGCAGCCACGACTACGACCGGCTCGGCCACGCCTCCG
The DNA here is from genome assembly GCA_964399535.1 of uncultured Pirellulales bacterium. Lineage (GTDB taxonomy): Bacteria > Planctomycetota > Planctomycetia > Pirellulales > CAYNRE01 > CAYNRE01. The sequence goes on from CAYNRE010000028.1 coordinate 179,733, forward strand.
ACCAGGGCGATCATTCGCTCGAGCATCGTGTGGGGGCCAAAGGGCAGGTCTGGCTTCGAGGTACCCATCCGCCGGCTCAGCCCGCCTCCCAACACAATCCCCCCCGTCGGCTCGGGCGATAGACCGGTGCCGCTTTCGTGCGCCGCGGCAGCGGTCATGATTTCACCATGGCCGGAGCGGCGGCTCGTTTCCCGCGCCGCATCGCATTGCCGCCCCGCGCCGCGTGGGCCGACGATCGACTGAGCCGATCGGCCCAATAAATCGGTTCCGGCAAGCGGTGCGAGCCCCAGCACGCCTGGACCAGCCCGATCGCCAGGGCCAGATCGACCCGGTGCCCCGGCGAGACATAGCAGGGCCGCGAGAAGCCGGGGCGCGAGAGCCTGGCGCCGAGCAATTCGTTGTCAAACTCGATTGGCTGAACCGCCGCTTTGGCTCCAGCCACCAACCGACCGCAGAGCAAGTGCTTGGTTAGGCCAACCGTGGGCCAATCGCAAAGCACACCCAAGTGGGCGGCCAGCCCGAACCGCCGGGGATGAAGCACGCCGCTGCCGTCGACCAACAGCACCTCGGCCAGGCAACCATGCTTTCGGGCCCGGTCGACCAGCGCGGTGAGGAGGGGCAATTCGCGAAACGACAGGAACCCCGGGATGTAGGGAAAGCCCGCCCGTTGTTCGAGGGTGACTTGCCAGGCGACCCGACCGCGCTTCCGTTCGTAAAGCACATAGGCCCCCACGGCGCGGTCGCGGGCGTACGACACATCGAGCCCGCCCACCAGGGCCGGCGCGCGTCCGAACGATTCGATCCGCACTTGTTCGGCGAGGGTTTCCTGCGCCGCGCGGAGAGGGGCCAAGGGTTGGCTGCCTCGAAACGAGCTCCATACGGGCGGAGGGCCAACCAGGGTCCAGCGGGTTTCCGAGACGCGCCCCAGGCGGCGCAGCGTGTGTCCTTCCTCGGCCAGCAGCCGCGCCTTGGTTTGCGGCGGCCCATGGGCGAAACTGCCCAGCTCGCCGTTGTGACGCACCACGCGGTGGCAGCAGGTTCCCGGGCAGTCTGTATGCTGGGCCAGCTGTTGCCCTACCCAGCGGGCCGCGGCAGGGCTGCCCAGCGCCTCGGCCAGGGCGCCGTAGGTGGTAATGTGCCCGCGGGGCAACTGCCCGACGCGGTTCCACAAAGTGCGCCGCAATTCGGCCGCCGAAGGTGCACGCATCATGAGCCCGGGTTCCCGGCCACGGGTCGCGCCAGGGCGCCCTGGCGCGCCGAGGTTGCACGCCTAGTCGTCGGTGAGCGGCTTGTCGGTCCGGTGGCGTGCCAGGGCGCTGGTATACCGCTCGCAAATCTCACGAGTCGCTTCGCTGTCGGGTAAGCGGGTGGTGTCGATGCCGAATACCGCTTTGGCAAAGCGGCCGAAACGGAGCGACGCCTCTTCCACGTTCGCCGCGCCGGGGGCGTAAATCACCGCCGGGTTCCCCAGCGCAACATGGCCCAGCGGCACGCGGGTGCCAGCCGCTACGTGGCTGGCCAGGTGCACTACCGCGTGTACGTCGACGATCGATCCTTCGTCGACCACGGCGCCATTGAGAATCGAAGCCCCCGTGGCGATGAACGAACAGCGTCCGATCGTGGCCCCGCTGACATGGCAATTCGGAGCCACGAGCACATGGTCGCCCAGTGTGCATTTATGAATTCCCGCTCCACGAATCACGGTGTGTTCCATGATCACGCACCGCCCCCCGATCCGCACCGGCGCCCCTTCCGAAGTGATGATCGCCCCGGCCAAAACCACGGTGTGCGGGCCAATCCGAACATCGCCCGAGATAATCGCGGCCGGAGAAATCGTCGCCGTTTCGTCGATCGCCGGGCGAGCCCCGGCATGCTCCATCAGCATTCGTATTTCCTTGTTTGCCTGGCAATTCGTGCCCGCGGCGCGGCTGGCCGCCCCAGCGCCGACCGCTGTGCCGCGGGGCGCCACTTTAGCAGCCCGGCGAACGCCTTCAACCAATGGGGCAGCTTACCAGCAGCGGTGCCAACACCGACGTGTTACGCTGGCTCGCGCTGGCGCCGCCGGGCTGCGAGTTCGCCGCCGCCTGAAAAACGCCTCGCTCGCGGCTACCCTCAACGGGCGTCCCGCGGCCGCCTGTAAGTGTAACAGCCCGGGCGGACTCGCTCAGCCACCGGCTTCGGTCCGTGGCCAATTCGGGCTGGATCGGGCCCCGCGTTTTGCGGCGACAGCTCTTGGTCCCAGAGCGAAAATCGGAGGCCCACTTGCCCGCACGACGGTGCCACGCTACCCGCGAGCGGGGGGAGCAAGCACCGATCTTCGGGTGGCCGAGTCCGCTTCACGGCGATTCAGGGGGTTTCCTGCCGCTCGTCGGCCAACTGCTGCCGCCGGTACGCCGCGCGCAGGGCCCGCACCAGGGGTTCGTCGACCATGCCGCGCGGGTGCCCCAGGTCATCGGCGGGTGTGGGCAGGTTCTGGTCGGCACGAAACCGGTCGACCGCGTCGGCGGTCGCTCGGTCGTACTGAAACTGCCGAGGGGGAGCCTCGTCGTCCGAGCAGTAACCCAAAGCCGTCAGCATTCGCTGCAATTCGGCCACATCGGCACCCTCGATCCAGTGGAACTGGCGAAAGCCCAATTGCTGCTGGGTTAGCCTGTAAAGCCGTACCAGTTCCGTGACGGGCTCTTCGTGTTCGGCCACTTGCAGGTCGACCACCAGGTGGTCGCCGCGCCAGCCAGCCTGGGTGGCGTCGGCCACGACCAGGGCGGCCGACTGCTTGCGACCCGTGCGGCGGTCGCCGCCGGCTCGCTGCCCGGCAAACAGCGCCGCCAGCAACCGTTCGGCCAGCGGCTCGCCCGGCAGCGTGGGTTGATCGAGCACGGCCGCCATGGCTTCGATGACCCCCGGACCGGTGAGCAAATTGCCCTGCACCGCATAGCCGGGCCCTTGGCGCGAGGCCGCGGCGGCTGAAACCTCGGCGCCCGTAAAGCAGGCCGTGCGGCCCTGCCAATCGACGATGCCCAGTTGCCGCCGCGAGGCCAACGGGTCCCCCTCGATGAGCCGACGGATCGTATCCTCGGGCGACTGGCCGGCGGCCAACAGTTCGAGTCCGCGGGGTCCGTACGCGGTTTCCACCAGGGCCTGGGTCGCTACCGCGCCCACGCCAGCGCGAACGAACGGCACCAACCGACCGACTTGCAGCACCCGGCTGGTCACCGCCACGCCGCACTGCAGGGCTTGAGCATCGAAGGCCACGATCGAAAGCGTGTCGCAGGCGATGTTTCTCGCGCTCTCCTCTTGGCGCTGGCCCTGGCTCGCGGAAACCAATTGCGGCCAGGGGGGCGCCGGCTGTGCATTGGCCGTGGCACGGCTGCCGCGGTGCGGCGCGATCGCTTGTTCGGTCGGCTGCGATGCGGCTCGCGGCAGCTCCGAGCGGGCGGTCTGGCGAGCGATCGCCCCAACCAGGCTGGCCGCAACCAAGCCAAGGGCCGCGATCCAAACTCGGCCGCGGTGCAGCGCTTGATTCATGGCGACCAATCCCCCGCTCGGGGCCGGCGGCGGCGATTGCTTGCATTCCCCCGGCGGGCCGCGCAGAATCAGGGCCGCTTTGAGCCGGGGGGCCGACGGCGGTGTGCCGTAGTCTACCGCGCAGGCTCGGCGGCCAGGCACGGGAGTAGCTCGAACATGACCAAGCGTTTGCGGGCCACGCGCCGACGGTTTCTCCAGGCCGGTGCGGCGGGGGCCGCGGCCACGTGTGCCGCTCCGACGATTGTTTCGCCCCGCGTTTTCGGGCAGCCCGGAAAACCAGCCCCCAGCGACCAGGTGGTGGTCGGCTCGATTGGCGTGGGCGATTTGGGTCGCCGCCACCATCTGGAAGGCCGGCTGCTGACCAACCCCCGAATTCGCGTGGCGGCCGTGTGCGACGTCGACCGCAGCCACCGCGACGAAGCGGCCCAAATCTGCTTCCGCAAGACGGGCGAAACGGTCGGCGTTTATAAAGATTTTCGCGACCTCTGCGACCGGAGCGACATCGACGCGGTGTTGATCGCCGTGCCCGACCATTGGCATGCCCTGGCGGCCATTTACGCGATGGAGTCGGGAAAGGACGTGTATTGCGAGAAACCGCTTTCGCTGACGATTGCCGAGGGGCGGGCCATGGTCGACGCCGCCCGGCGCTATGGCACCGTGTTTCAGACCGGCAGCCAGCAGCGCTCCGATCGGCGGTTTCGCCACGCCTGTGAGCTGGTCCGCAATCAGAAAATTGGCCAGCTCAAGCGTATCGACACCTACATCGGCGGGATCGATGCCGGCGGCTGGCAGCCGGTGACTACTCCCCCTTCGCAGCTCGACTGGAATTTCTGGCTGGGCCCCGCCCCTTGGGCCGAGTACTCGCCCAACCGCTGCCATTATCAGTTCCGCTGGTTCACCGATTACTCGGGGGGCAAGCTCACCGACTGGGGCGCCCACCACAACGATATTGCCCAGTGGGGGCATGGCACCGACGACACGGGCCCCGTAAAGGTGCGCGGCACCGCCACCTTCTCCGATACCGGCCCGCACGACGTACCGCTGGAGTTCGACGTCGAGTACCACTACGCCGACGGGGTGGAACTGCACTGCCATTCGCAGGGCGAAAACGGCGTGAAGTTCACCGGAACCGACGGCTGGGTCTTCGTCAGCCGAGGCACGATCGAGGCCTCGGACCCAGCCTTGCTCAAGCTGAAATTCGGCTCGGGCGACGTGCGGCTGTACGACAGCGCCGACCACCACAACAACTGGCTCGACTGCATCGCCAGCCGCGAGCGGCCCATTTGCGACGTGGAGATCGGCCACCGTTCGTGCACGATCTGTCACCTCGGCAACATTGCCGTGCGGCTGGGGCGCGAGCTCCAGTGGGATCCGGCCGCCGAGAAGTTTGTGGGCGACGAACAGGCCAACCTGATGGTCTCCAAGCCGATGCGATCTCCCTGGCACATTTAACCCCACAACCGGCGGTCGCTGTCCCGGCCGGTTCGTGTGCCGGCCGGACCATCGGGGAAGCCCCCTGCGAACCGTACCAGGCACTCCAACCACGGCCCGCCAGCACAACGACCGTGTCGAGTTTCACGCGGTCCTGATTGCAAGGAATTACCGCCATGGCCTCCCTCGACGAACTACTCACGCAACTGGGCTCCGACGATCAGTCCACCGCCTTCGCGGCCAAGCGCCAATTGGGCGTTTTGGCCACCACGGCGGGCGCCCCGGGCCAGGAGGCTCAGCGGGCCGAGCTGGCCCAAAAACTGGCCCAAGCCCTGACCACGCCGCGGAAAGTGAAGCAAGCCGACGGCACCGAAGCCGATCAAGCCCTGCCGCTTTCGGCTCGCCGCAAACTCCTCCGCGTGCTGGCGCTGGTGGCCGGCGAATCCGAGGTTTCGGCCATCGCTTCGTGCCTGGGCGAGTTCGAGCTCCGGGAAGAAGCCCGTTGGACGCTCGACCGAATGGTCGCCCCCGGGGCGACGGCAGCCCTGGTCGAGGCGGCTCGCGGCGGCATCGGCCCGGAATTCCGCGTGGGGGCGATCAACGCCCTGGGGCGTCGCGAGGCCGAAGCGGGTCTCGAGGCGCTGAAGCGGGCCACGGTCGACGAAGATGTCGAAGTGCGCAACGCCGCGGCCGAGGCACTGGCCCGTTTCACCGACGGAACCAGCGACGCCCTGCTGGCGGCGGTGCTCAAGTTTGGGTCGCCCACCCCTCGCACGCGTACCCGAGTGGTTCGTGCCCGGGTGCGGCTGGCCGAGCGGCTGGCCAAGGCCGGCCAGAGAGAGGCGGCCCAAGTGGTGTACCAGGCCGTGATCGACCAGGCCGACGGCGAGGCCGACGCTCCGCAGGTGGCCGCCGCCAAGCGCGGCTTGGAAGCGCTGGCGTAGCCCGTGTGCGTATTGCCGATCTGCGCCAGCTCACCGCGCTTCAAGTCTCCGTCGCAAGGCGATGATTCTCCACCTGCACGGGCTCGGTGAGAGGTTCCGAAAGAAACGCCAGCTCCGGCTGCTGGGCAACGATTTCCGCGGTCGAGGCCTGCCAGGCCGCGGTGGGATGCGGGTCGTCGGTAAAATAGCTGGGAGTCGCGGCGGTCGCGTCGATAAACCGCACTCCCAGCCGCCGGGCTCGATCTTCCACGCGACTCGGCTGGTCGGCCCGATGGCGTTCGGCCAAACGCACTACGAAGAAGTCGCTTTCGCGAGCCGAGCAGAGGCGGTGCATCTCGTAGAGCTGTGCAACGGCCAGGTTTTCCTCTCGCTGGTCGAGCTCCGGACCATCGGCCTCGTGCGCTGTCTCCTTGGGCACGAGCCCCAGATAGTGCAACCGACCGTCTTTGAACCCGTAGCTGGGCAGCCAGACCTTGCCAAAGAGATGGTCGGCCCAAGACTTGCGCAGGGCGTTTCGACGCGGGTGGTCTTGGAGCATGGCGTAGAGAACCACGCGGGGGGCTCGCCCCCGATCTAGTTGCTCGACCAAGGCCCGATGGGCGAACGCCGTTCCCGCGCTGGGCCAGGCGCGATTGCGGACCTGATACCCTTGCCAGAACCGCTCGGCGCACTGGAAGGGCCAGGTCTCTTCGTCTTCACATCCGATGCCAAAGGTGAACGAGCAGCCGAGCACCAGCACTTCGCCGCGCGATTGGCCGACGATCGGAGTACGGCGCCAGCCCGCTTCGTCAAAGCGATAGGTGACATCGAAATCCGGCGCGTTCCAATTGCGGGCACGGGTCAAGGGGTAACCGAGATACCCAAGCTGATCGTTCCAGGCAAACCAGCCGTTGAAACCGGCGCTGCGACCGCCGACCGGAGCCAACGCGACCCAGCCGTACAGGCAATCGTGAGCCACTACGAGTAACAGCGCAACCAGCCAGCGCTGATGCGAAGAACGCAGGCCAGCAGCTGCAAGTGTGTGTGTGTGTTTGGCCGGCGCCCAGCCGAGCATCGCGGCTGCCAGCAAGAACACGGGCGCGGTCAGCCAACCGAGGCCAAAGAACCAATCGGCGCCCGTTACGAACATCACCGCGGAAACCGGCAGCTTCTCGGCGAACGAAGCAAGCAGCAGCACCACCAAAGCATGAATCGCCAGGAGCCAAGCAATTGCGCGGCGAACGTAACGTAACATCGGGGAATCAGGCTCACTTCCCGCCGGTGAGTTTGGCGGCCGCTTCCAGCCGGGCTTTGGCGAGCACTTCGTCGAGTTTGACCGGAACGCCCCCTTGGCGCTTGCTTTCGTCGGCCGCCTCCATGAAGGCGAACATCTCGATGGTTTCCTCGGCGCTCACCGGCGGCTGGCCTGTGCGAAAGAACTTGCCGATCTCCAGCACCAGCGGCTTGTAGCCCTCGTAGGGCCCCGCCTGGGCAATGCCTTTGGCGCCGAAGACCGTGGCCCCGTAACCCGTGGTGCCAGCCCGCAGCCCACGGAAAGTTCCCACTCGCCCGTCACGCCAACGGCCGACCACCAGCTCGCACCCTTCGGTCTGCACCCGGGTGACCGACTCGCAGCCAGTGCCCATGATGGTGAAGAGGATTTCGACGCCATGCACGCCGTACCAAAACAGGTCGGGGTGGTGTTCCTCGAGCGAACAGGGGCTCCAGGCATCGACCCCCAGCACCGAGCCCACCTGGTCGTTGGACCGCATGCCAAGAATGCCGGGCGAGAAGCGGAGCGACGAGCTGGAAAAACAGGGAATCCCGTGTTCCTCGGCCAGACGATAAATGGCGATCACGTCGGCCAGGCTGCCGGCGGCCGGCTTGTCGATAAAGATCGGCTTCTTGGCCTGAAACACCAGCCGGGCCTGGGCCAGGTGGGGGCGGCCATCGACACTTTCCAGCAGCACCGCGTCGCACTTGGCGAGCAACGATTCGATGGAATCGACGATTTCAATTCCCTGGCCGCGAAGCTGCTCGGTGAACCCCTCGACCCGATCGCGGCTCGAAGCCACGTCGGGGCTGCCCCCGGGATAGGCCGCCACCACGCGCAGGCCCCGCAGTTCGTCGGGGGCGTCGGGGCGGTTAAACTCCTGGGTAAAGGCGGGGACGTGCGAGGTATCGCAGCCGATGATGCCGATCCGCAGCGGCTTGGGGTCGTCGGCCCGCGCGGGCGCGAAGCTCAAGGCCAAGACCAGGCAGCCCAATAACAGCCAACCGGCTCCGTGCAATTCGATCGACAACGCTGACCCTCCGCACTCGAGGGGCGCTTCGCCAACGTGGGCGGCGCGCCAAATCATGATTTCCCAAGCCCCCAAGGCCGGCCATGATAACATGCCGTTTTTCGCCGAGCGAACCCACCAGGCCCCCCGGGCGCGTTTCTCAGGCCCCGCGAAACCCCGGGGTTTCACTCCGGCTGGGCGCCCCGGTTAGCGCTCTTAGGCTTGCCTGCCTGAGCGCGGCGTATGGCGCCCTGCTGGCTGCCTCGGCGCTGGGCCAGTCGCCCGAGCGCGCCGCGGGCGAGGTTCGCGCCCGGCTTCAGGCTCGCCGCTGGCAAGAGGCCGTCGACCTGGCCAACGCCGCGCTGGCCGAGCAGCCCGACCGGGTCGAATTGCTCTTGGCCCGGGCCGCCGGGCACAGCGGGTTGGGCCAACACGCCCTGGCCCTGGCCGATTACGACCGGGTACTCGAACTCGAGCCGGGCACGATCGCCGCCTTTCAACAGCGGGGGATCACGCAGTTCAAACTGGGCCACCCCGCCCAGTCGGTGGCCGACTTCGATCGCTATCTCGAGGCGCGGCCCGACCAGGCGCCGGGCCACTGGATGCGGGGCATCTCGCTGTATTACGCGGGCCGATATGCCGACGGACGGCGGCAATTCGAAGGCTATCAAACCGTCGACGACGCCGACGTGGAGAACGTGGTTTGGCGGATGCTTTGCCAGGCCCGCGAGACCAGCTTCGAAGCCGCCCGAGAAGCCCTGTTGCCGGTCGGCCCCGATCGGCGCGTGCCAATGCGCGAAATCTACGAGCTCTTCGCGGGCCGTACCACGCCCGAGGCCGTGCTGGGGGCGGTCGACCAGGGTTCGCCCGAGGCAGCCGAGCGCGACGTGCGCCAGTTTTATGCCGAGCTTTACGTGGGGCTTTATCTGGAAGCGGCCGGACAAGCCCAGCGCTCGCTGGAGCTAATCACCCATGCGGCGCGCGACCACCAGGTGGACCACTATATGTGGGACGTGGCCCGGGTCCATGTGCTGTTGCGAACGCCGCCCGACAACGAGGTGCCATCGCCCCGGCCCTAACGGGCGCCTGCGCGGACGGGCAGCGAGCCCTGCCGCCGGGGCTTTCTCGCGGCGCTAGCGCAGTGCCGACAGCGGGGGCGACTGGGGAACGAGCACGGTGCGCGGCTCGGGGGTCGGCGCGAACAAGTACCGGGGCGCGCCTGGTCGGACCATGGGGGCTCGCACGGGAACGGCCGTGAAGATCCACGACTTGGGTTGCCGCGGCGCGGCCGCGATGCGCGGGGCCGGCCGGGGAGAAGCTCCTGCAGGCGGGGCCGCGAAACCCCGCTGGCTGCAAAGCCCCTGGGCCGCCAGGAGCGCAATTGCCCAGCCGATTCGGCAGGCAGCTTGGCCAAACATTGCAAGACTCCCCAATACCTCGGCGGGTGGACAGTCTCACCCGGCTTGGGTCCGCCGCGAAAGGCTCGCGCCCACCTGGCCTCGCATTCCCCCTCATCTCCCCCCAGCGGGAAAGCCGAGCGGACCACACCGGCAAGGATCGGCCAATCCAGCGGGCTGCTCGAGTTCACTTGGCCGAGTTTGGAAAGTTCCGCGGGGTAATCGAATCGCGGGGCCGGTCCCAGGTCTCGGGCAACCGCCCAGTCGCCCCAGCTTCACTTGACCCACGCTTGGTTGTTCGTATACTGCCGCCCCCGTGGGAGTCTGCCTGGTTTACCCATCGGCGAAAGCCTGACGCCGGCGGCCCGTCTTCGTTCCAGGCGCCGCTACCGCACTTCGCAACGTCGGTCGCTCAGCATGATGCGAAACGCCCATCGAGTTCTCGGCGCGCGGCGGAGATTGCTCCGGGCGCTAGCGTTGTGGGCTACGCTGGCGGTGGCAATGCATTGGCCGGCGGGGCACTTCGCGGCCGAACCCCAGCCAGCCTGGGTCGAAGAGCGCCAGGCGCGGCCGTTCGTTTGCCGGGCCAACTACGAACTAGAGGAGCAGGAAAAGCTGCTCCCCGAGTTGCAACAGCTTCGGCGCGACGTGGCGGATTCGCTCGGGCTGAATCTCTCGGCCGAGCCGGTTGAAGTGTACCTGTTCCGCGACAAATCCAGTTACCGGGCTTATTTGAAAGAGCGTTTCCCCAGCGTGCCGTTGCGTCGGGCCCTGTTTATCAAGGGGGGCGGGCCAGGCATGGTCTACGCCTACGACAGCCGCGATTTCGAAGTCGATCTGCGGCACGAAGCTACCCATGCCGTGCTGCATACGGTGCTACCCGAGGTGCCGCTCTGGCTCGACGAGGGGTTGGCCGAGTACTTCGAGGTGCCCCGCGACCAGCGCGTTGACGGGCACCCGCACCTGTCGAGCGTGCAGTGGAACCTTTGGCTGGGCATTTCAAGCCTTGGCCAGTTGGAGGCCAAACAACAACTCGAAGAAATGAGCCGCCGCGATTACCGCGACGCCTGGGCTTGGGTCCACTTTCTGCTGCATGGCCCGCCGGCCGGCGGCGAGGAACTGCGGGCCTACCTGGCCGACGTGCGCGCCGGGCGGGCCGCCTTGCCACTGAGCGCGCGGCTCACGCGGCGTATCGCGGCGGTCGACGAACAGTTGGCCGAGCACTTCCGCAACTGGGAACGCGAGTAGCCGGCGGCCGGCCGATGGACGGCGCCCCCGGATCGACCAAGGTTTGCCGGCGTGCCACGGCCGATCAGGTCGCGGTTTTCAGGGGGCGACCGGCCAATGCGGCCATCCAGGCGGTGCGGTCGAAATACACCTCGTTGCGACTGATCTTGCCCTCGCGCAGCTCGACGATGTCGAGCCCCACGAGCTTGAGCTCGCGGGCTTCTTGGCCGACCGACGGGGATCCGCCGGTGGGCTCGAGCGGGATGCGGGCTTCCCATTTGAGCGTGCAGCCCGCGGCGGTGGGGATCACCTCGAGCGCTCGCCAGACCCAGGCCGGGTTGGCCGCCAGTAGCCGGCGAAAGTAGGGTTCCAGCTCGCCATAGCCGCTCAGCCCGCCGGGGCGAGCCGGATCCAGGTAGAAGGCGTCGTCGGTGTAGAAGCCGAGTAGCTGGGCGGGCTGGTTGCCGGTCCACGACCGGAGCCAGGCATCGCAAAAAGTGCGGAGCGATTCCAGGTTTTCAGAGGTCATTTTCCGTTCGCCCCTTCCGAGGGCGCCCCCGGGGTGGCAAGCCTGAAAATCGGTTCGGCAATGGGCTGCCCGGCCAGCGACGCGGGGCCCGTCACCGGGTTCACTCGCGCCGCGGCGCCCCCCGGCAGCGAAAACGCCCGCTCGGGTTCGATCTCTCCGAGCGGGTAATCGGTGCTCAGGATATGCGCGGCCCCGGCCAAGGCTGCGGCGCGCCGCTCGGGGGGCAACTGACCCTGGGAATCGGCCCGGGTACGAACCAGGTAGCCCTCGGTGGCGGTTCGGTGAATGGCCGGATCGCCCGGGTCGTTCAGGACCAGCACCGCGGCGTGCGGCGCCCCCAAGTCGGATTCGACAAACATGGCCCGACCTTCCAGAGACGGATGCCCCTCGAGGTAGGCACTTCGCAGTGGTCCGCGCTCGTGCATGATGGCCAGCGTCCGGCCGGCCACGTCGCCCAAGCGAGGCCAACCCTGGCTGCGGATCGCTTCGAAAAGCGTGGCATGGCTGCCGCGAACCAGGTCGGGCGTAATCAGCCCCGGCTCGCCAAACACCTCCCGAAGTTCGGCGTCGATCTGCAACAGGTCGACCAACTGCGGCCGGCGAAACGCCTTGCTGAGCGCGAACCCTTCCTCCTTCAGTTCCAGCAGCAGGGAAACCGGCGCGTGGCGAGGATGGGCCTGAGACCAATCGCGCACCACTTGCAGGGCCTGGCGCAGGGTTTTGACCGTGGTTCCGGGGTCGAACGTGGGCACGTGCATTACGAGCCAGCCCTCGCTGGCCGAAAGATGCAGATCAAGCTCCAAGCTGCGGACCCCGTGATCGAGCTGCTCATTGAGCGGCTGCCGCGAATAGTCCCACTCGCGGGCATCTTTGCGAATGGCGATGGCTGCCTTGAGCATCGCCGGTGCCGGGCGAAGGTGATAGCTGTTGTGGGTACCCACCACCTGTACCTGGTTGAGCCGCAGCTCGGCCAGGTGAGCGGCCGTGGGCTGTGCCCGGGCCGCGGTCGAAATCGAGGCCAGGCCAAGCACCAGGGCCAGCGCCGGTCGAGCCCCACGAATGCCAAACATTTGCGGTGTTCCCCCTGCGCACTGGGTGCGAAACGGCCGAGCCGCCCCCACTGGGTCGCCCTCGAACGGCCGCTCGAACGTGGCCGCTCGCCCCCGCGCGGCGGCAGGGTCAGCGACTTTCGACCAGGTCGAGCTGAAGCCGCCCGAGCACCTGGGCCACCGGCAACAGGCTCGTGTAGGCGCTGGCCCCGGCCAGGCTGCTGTGGGCCAGCTTCAGGTGGCCGGCACCGATGCCCCCCATGGCCAGCGTGGCATCGAGCGGCCACCAACGGGAATCGATGTAGACTTCGTTCCACATATGGTAGCCGAAGCCCTGGGCGTTGGGCATATAGACCAGGCCTACCGCCACCCGGGCGGGCAAGTTTCGGGCCCGCGCCAGCGCCGCCAGGAGCACCGCGTGTTCGGTGCAGTCTCCCTCGCGGGTCTGGGCCACCTCGGCGGCCGTGGCGAAGGCCTGCGAAAAATTCTTCTGGGTAATGTTGGCGTGTACGAACTGCTCGAGCGCCAGCGCCAATTGGCGGGGGTCGTCATCGTCGGCAACGACCTGTTTGGCCAGGGCGACCACCGTGGGATCATCGCTCTGGACCAGGCTGTTGGGCTGGCGGTCTTCAGGCGTGGGCCCGCTGTCGGGAGGCGGATCGCCCACCGGGGCGTCGGCCAGCGAGAGGCGGCGGACCGTAAGCCAGGCCGATTCGTTGTCGATCGCCTCGATCGACTGCGTCGGCCCGACCTCGAACACCGCCGCCGGATCGCTTCCCGGCAGGCGCACCCGATAGCGGGCCTCGGCGCTCTGGTGCCCCTGGGGAAGCGGACGGGTTATGCGCACGATGCTGTCGGCGCCCAGGTCGAAGGCCTCGGTATCGGCCTGGTTGAGCGCCACCTGTTTCGAGACCCGGTAGGAATCTTGCCCCAAGGCGTCGCTGTGCGATTTGAGCACCTCGCCGCGACGATTGGCCCAGAGCACCGTCGACAACCGGGCTCCCCCGGGCAGATGCGCGTCGCTCTCGATGCGGAGCAATTCGTAAGTGCCGTTGAGCAGCTCCGACCGCTCGTAGCGCACCCCCCGCATTTCAATCTCGGCCACCACATTGAGCGGCGGCATGAACGATTTTAGTTTGCGTACTTCGCCGGGCTGCATCGGGCGGCGCAACAGCGATTGGTCGCTGGCGTAAAAACCGCCGACTTCGCTCGTCCAGGGCAGCCGGCTGTTGACCGTTTTGCCCGCCGTGGTGGTCTCCAGGTTCATGAACCCGTCTTGGACCGTGCCGCGGACCGTCATCGGGGCGGCGCCCAGCGTCATCCGCGTCTGGAACTGGCGCACCTGGCCCTCGGGCGTTTCCAAGCTGCTGAGCGTCAGTTCTTCCTCGTTGACCTGACCGAACCGCTTCAGCTTCAGGCGGTAAACCATGTCGATTTGGCTGAGCGATTCTCCCTCGACGGTGAGGCGCCGGACCGTGGTTTGGGCATAACCCACCCGGGCACCTTGGACGTAGAAGACGTCCCACACTTCGCGGGCCAGTTGCGACGCGCCCGCCGGAGCGGGCTGGGGGCCGGTGGGCTGCGAGCGGGCCCATTGGGGGGCGACCGATCCGGCCACCAAGCCTGCGCAAACCACCCAAACTGCGGTCGACGGCGCGGCTGGCCTGCGCGCTACCCGGTCGGCTGGCATCATGCTTCTCAACTGGTTCGAGCGACGGTTTTGCTCCCCCCGGATGGCGTTGTTTCGCATCGTCTGGGGGGACCTGGGACGAGCGGCAGCCGGCCGGACGACTTCAGGCCCCGGTCGGCAAACCCTGCGACATCATCCTGCGTAGCAGAACCTTAGTATATCCGTTGCGTCGTGCGAGCATGGACCACTCGCGATTTCTTCCCTGAAATGACTCATCGGGAGCACGACGCGCACCAGTCGGTGCCGGCCGGTTTGGCAGAACCCTGCTCGGCGCCCTGCTGGCCCGGGCAAGGAGGGGCCGGAACCAAGCCGGGCGCTGGCGACCAGGTCCACGACTGTCGGTTTCCGCAGCCGAACGAGCCCCGCTGGTTGGGGCGCGGCGGGCCTGCGGCCGCTCGGTCCCGACCTCGCCGGCGCGTTCGGGAGGGGGCTGCGCTCGTTTTCGCCCCGCCGGGGGCCGGCATGCCCCAACCGACAGCCTGTTGAAGGACTCAACAGGCCCCTGGACCGCATGGACGCCACCCGGTACGCCGGGATCGAAGACGTTACGTTCGGTGATTTCGCGTGCGGCCTGGAACAGGGCCTGGCGGTGGTTGAGATATGCCACAACGGCGTATTTCAACGGACGGCTCGCCCGCGGCTCGTCCGGAGATTGCGGCTGAGACGACTGTGCTGGCAGCCCCGCGGTGCCGGACGCCTGCCGAACTGCGTGCCGTGAACGAGAGTGGTGCTAGACTAAAAAAAGGCCGGCAGGGGCCCGCGGGCAGGTGCCCTGGGAAACCACCGGCCGGGCGGTCCGGATTTTCCGGCTGTGTGGGTGCTCAACCCTGTCGGGGTGGGTTACCCCGGGGCCGGCTTGGGCCCCCGAACGCTTTCCGTGTCCTAGCGTTGGTTACGAGGACGTGCAACCCAACTTCGCCCGGCCCACCGCCGGGCGCCAGCGCTCGCGATCCAAAGGCTGATCATCGATGGGCTTCTTGAAGCGACTGTTTCGAAACGTTTTCCGCGACGGTGCTCCGCAGCACGCGGGCAGCAGCTTCGATCAACTCTCGGAAGAGGAACTCGAAGCGCACCTGGGGGTGGTGCGGTACGGCGAGTTCGTGCTGACCGACGCCGTGCGCCCCTCGTACGACCTCCAGGTCGTGCCGGCGCAGGGCTACCGCCACGACATTTACCGTGACGAGGAAAGCCGGACCACGATTCCGGTGCTGATGGGCGCCGCCACGCACGATCGTTTGTTCGAAACCTTTATGGACCTGCTCGACCCGCTTGGCAACGTGGTCGACGTGGTGCTCGAAACCAGCCACAACCGCACTAACCGCGGCCATGTGGACCTGTATCGCGAACACATCGACATGCCGGTCCTGAAAAGCATTCTCTGGGACTTCGAAGATTTGCTGCTCAACGACGGCTGCACGGGGCTGGCGGTACTGAACCCCGGGATTCCCCAGGAAGTGCAGTTCGACGAACACAAACTGCTGATTGTTTACGGCGCCGAACTCGGCGAATTCGAGCAGATCTTCTCCTCTCGACAGGTCTCGTGCAACGACCAGATGAAGTTCATTACCGAGGCCGAACACGTCCACTCGTCGAGCGATTATTACGCCCAGCAATTCGAGGAGCTGAAGCTCCGCTTGGGCATCGACTCGCTCAGCTACTAGCCGCCCAGGAGCATGGCGACGAGCCGCCCGGCGGAAGGTGAACGCTGGCCGGGCTGTTTGAGGTCGCGGCCGCGCGATCGCGGCATCGCGCCCGCTCGGCGATGTTCCGAAATGCCGCGCCAACCCTCCGAAAGCCGGGGCTGAGGAAGCTGGGCTGATTGCCCTGCTTTCGCCGGTTGCCGGCCCCGTCGCACTTCGGGTCGGTCTCCTGCCCCACCCGGCGGCAAGCGCGTTTCGGTCTGACTAGCCCATCTGCGAGAAATCGGCCGCGCCCAGATAGGCTTCCAGCGCCTGCTGCCAGGAACGCATCGCCGGCGCCCCGCTGGCCGCGTAGCGCGAGCCGTCGAGCACGCTATAGCCAGGTCGCGGTGCCCGGGCACCGTACTCGTTCGAACTGATGGCCTCGACCGTTCGGCCCGGGGCGGCCCTGCGGAAGACCGCCTCGGCCACCGTGTGCCAAGTAGCCGCCCCACCGTTGACCACGTGGAATACCCCGCGCGCCTCCCGGGCAACAAGCCCCACGATGGCCAGGCCCACGTCGTAGGCGCAGCTCGGGCTGCACCATTGGTCGTCGACGACGCGCACGCGCTGGCTCGACCGGGCCAGACGGAGCATGGTGTCCACGAAATTCGGCCCCTGGTGCCACCGCAAAGGGTGGCCATAGAGCCCACAGGTTCGCACGATGAGATGCAGGTCGCAGGCCTGGGCCGCGCGCTCGCCCTCCCACTTGGTCTGTGCATACACCCCCAGGGGCGACGGCGTATCTTGCTCGGTCCAGGGCCGCGCCGCCGGGTTCGGTCCGCCAAACACGTAATCGGTGCTGATTTGCACCAGCAGCGCCCCCTGACGCTGGCAAGCCCGGGCCAGGTAGCCCACCGCCTCGGCATTTAGCTGCCGGGCACGCTCTGGCTCCAGTTCGGCCTGATCGACCTGGGTGTAAGCCGCCGTGTTAATCAATGCGGAAAACGAGTGCTGACCGAGCACCCGGGCCACCTGGTCGGCTTGAGTAATGTCGAGCTGCTGGTGAGACAGGGGCCAGGCTGCCGGACCCAACAATTGGGTCAGCGTGCGGCCCAGTTGCCCTTGGGCCCCCGTAATGGCGATTTGGCCCAAGGCTTGGGTCATATGGCAGCTTCCAGGCCAATTCCGGCCAGGGGCCTGCGCCAGCCGTTGGGCAGCCTGCGGACCCGCTGCCCAGCACCATAACCGCGGATCGCTCGGCTGGGAACTTCGACCGCGCCTGCGCCCCGCAATGCCGGCCTGGGCGGTGCCGGCGCGGGGAGTGAACGGTGTTTGGCGGGGGGGACGGTGTTTTACTGTACGCCGGCGGCTTGAGCAGCCTCGGGATCGACCACGTACAAGGCGCTGGCCACCGCCACGTGGACATCGGGGTCCTCGTCCTTGAGGGCCTCGACCAGGGCCGGCACCGCGGCCTGGGCAGTCGGGCCCAGGTTGCGCAGCACTCGGGCGGCCTGCAACCGTCGCGCGGCGGATTCGGCGGCCAGTTCGCCCGCCAAGGGCAACACAACCGGCTCTCCCATTTTCTCCAAGGCGGCCGCCACGGCCGTTCGCACATTCAGGTCGGTGTCGTCCAGATGCTTAATCAGGGCCGGAGCGGCCGGCAGGGCCCGCGCGGCCAGATCGGAAAGGATCGTGGCTGCCTGGAGCCGCTGCTCGCTCGATTCGGATTCGAGCACCTGCGACACCGGAGGCACCACGACCGGCCCCAACAGAGTCAGGGCCACCCTGGCCTGGCGAACGATCGTGGCCTGTGGATCGGCCAGTGCGGCAATGAGCAGCTTGATGGCGGCATCGGCTTCACTTCCCCGGGCCAGGTCGGCGAGCGACGCGACCGCCTCGGACCGTACGTCGGGATCGGGCGAAGCCAGCTTGTTCTTCCAGAGGATCAGCGGATCGGCCCCTTTGGCCCCCGGACCCTCGGAACGGCCGCCTGGCCCAGCAGTGGCGGCCGAACCGTCGTGGCTCTGCGTGGGGCTAGCGCCCGAACCGGCGCTGGGACCGCACCCCAGCGTGCAGGCGAGCGATAAACCACCCAAAGTAAGTAGCAGAATTCGCATGGCGGGGAGCAAAAGCCTTGGTGTTGGCGGGAGGCCCTGGGGCCCGGTCGGAGCACTCAACTGCATGCTGTGCGAAAGCTCCTTTGGCGTCTAGCAAAGCGTGGGGGGGTATAAGCCTTGCCCGGACAGAATTACCCCGGAGCGGCCGCCCTCTGGGAGCGGGCCGCTACGCGGTAACCTTTTGTTAAATAGTAGGTTAGACAGTCGGAAATGGACCTGATTGCACGCTTGTCGGCGGGCCATCGGAAGTGGAGTGAGGCGGGTCGGGTGGAATTTACCGACAATTTTGTTGACATGTTTGGGGGGTGGGGTCATCATAGCCGGAACTAGTTCGTATGAGTGGTTTTCCCAGCCTGCGGAGGGTTGCGCCCGGAGCGCGCCCGCTACAGATTGGCGGACTGCTTACCAGCGACGAGCATGGCCGGATTCTGGGGGCGAGCGAGAGCTTGTTTCCGGGGCCGCCCCAACAAGGGTTGAGACGGATGCGTCGAACACTGCTTGGTTTCACCGTACTTGGTTCCCTGGCGCTGGCTTCGACCGTTTTTTGCGGTCGGGCCGAGGCCGTCTTCTTTTCCAACGTGAGGTTGGAAACGGTGACGCTAGAAACCGCGGTGAATGTCTATTCGAATCCGGTGATCACCACGACCGTGGGTAAGGCGATCCGGTTCGATATCGACCTGTACCAAACGGCGGCGTCGACCACGATGCAGTTCGTGTACACCAAGTCGAGCGGCACGCTCACCTCGATTGGGACCGGCACTTCGACGGTCGTGTACCCCACGGGCGGGCTCGACCAGACCGTGCTCCGAAACGAATTCCCCGCGCCTGCGGTTGCCGGCACTTGGAATGGTACCGCCCAGTTAAACATTACTAGTGCCGCCGGCTTTGACTACCGCTTCGACCCGCTTAACGCGACGAACGTGCCCACGGGCAACCTCTCGAATTCGCGTACCTTCCCCTTCCAGCTCCGCGTGTTGGACGAGGCGACCCCCTCGTTCAGCCCCAGTTCGACGGTGACTAGCCAGGTAGTGAACCTGGGTACGGTGATTACCGGAGCGCCCGATCAGACGTCGAATTTCTCGGTCAACAACCGCGCCGGCGCCGGTGGGGCAGCGCTGACGGTGGGCTTGGACCTGACCAACAGCAGCACCTCGGGCGACACGCCCGCGCTGTTCACCGATTTGAGCACTCCGGCCGGCCCCATCAACGCGGGGAGTGGATTTAACTACGTGGCCACACTGAACTCGGGCTCGCTGGGCACTTTTAGCGAGGTGCTGACCATCGAGTCGCGGAACGATGTGACCAACCCGACCGGCGCCGATGATCGGCCCGACCTGACGCTGACCCTGCAAGGGACGGTCATTGGGCACTCGGAAGGGTCGTTGGCCTCGCCGAGCGACGTCGACAGCCAGAACATAAACTTTGGCACCGTGATCGTGGGCGCCCCCACGCAGACCAGTGGGTTCGTCGTGGCCAACGTGGCACCCGGGGGCTCGGCCGCCTTGGACCTGGATTCGATCGTTCCGGCCGGTAGCGGGGAGTTGACGACCGACGCGACTACCTTCAGCAACCTGCCCGCTGGCAACGTGAACAATTACACGGCCTCGATGAACACCAGCGCCGCGGGCGCATTCTCGGGCACGCACACTTTCAACGTCTCCGACGAAGATCTGCCCGGGGCCACCAACGGCAATCCGCTCAGCTTGAACCTGAGCGGTACCGTGCTCGACCACTCCGAAGGTTCGTTTGACGGCGGCACCAACGACGACTCGACCGCGATCAACCTGGGGACGGTGATCACCGGCGCTCCGACCCCCTCGCAGTCGTTTTCCGTTTACAACGTACCCTCGACCAATGGCGCGGCGCTGACCGCCGGCCTGGACCTGGATTCGGTGAACACCTCGGGCAGCAGCGCCATTACGACTTCGGCCGGCACCTTTACCAATCTGGCAGCCGGGTCTGGCCAAACGTTTAACGCCTCGATGTCGACGGCATCGGCCGGAAACTTCAGCACGACCCAAACCTACGGGGTGTCGGACCAAAATCTGTTGGGAGCCACTTCGGGAGCGGACTTGACGGCGACCTTCACCGGGACGGTGCTCGACCACTCGGAAGCGTCGCTCGCCTCGCCCAGCAACGTCGATTCCGATTCGCTGGTGCTCGGACCGGTCATCATCGGCGGCTCGACCAGCCAGTCGTTCGACATTCACAACCTGGCCTCGGTCAATGGTGCGGCCCTGACCGTCGGCTTGGACCTGGACAACGTAACCCAATCGGGCTCGAGCGATTTCTCGACGGACGCCGTTCCCTTTAGCGGCTTGGTGGCCGGTACGTCGCAAACCTTTAACGCCTCGGTCACCGCGACCAGCGTGGGCGCGATCAACGGCTCGACAACGTTCGATGTCTCGGACGCCGACCTGCCTGGCGCGACCGCCGGAACCAGCCTGACGCTCAACCTGTCGGCTACGGCGCTGGACCACTCGCAGGCCTCGTTCGCCACCCCGACGGATACCGATTCCGATTCGATTAACCTGGGCACGGTGATCAAGGGTGCCGCGGCCCCCACCCAAAATTTTTCGATCCATAACCTTGCCTCATCGTTCGGCGCGGCTCTGACCGCCGGGTTGGACCTGGATACCGTGGGCAACTCGGGCAGCGCGGCGCTGAGCACCGACGCGGCCCCGTTCTCGAACCTGGCCGCCGCCACCTCGCAGAACTTCACCGCCACGATGAGCACCGCCACGGCGGGCAACTTTGCCAAGACCCAAACCTACGGCGTCTCGGACCAGGACTTGCCCGGTGCGACGGCCGGGACCAGCCTGACGTTGAATTTGACCGGGACGGTGCTCGATCCCTCGGAGGCCTCGTTCACGTCGCCGACCAATAACGACAACTCCTCGCTGAACCTGGGCACGGTGATCACCGGCGGTTCGACCAGCCAGAACTACTCGATCTTCAACCTGGCCTCGCCCAACGGAGCGGCTTTGACCGCCAAGCTCGATCTGGACAGCGTTACCAGTTCAGGATCGACCGATTTCACGACGAACGCCGCCCCCTTCTCGAACCTGATGGCGGGCACCTCGCAGATGTTCACCGCCATGTTGACCGGCACCACGGCCGGCGCCATTTCGGGAAGCCAAACCTACGCGGTTTCGGACGAGAACCTGCCGGGGGCCTCGAGTGGCAGCAGCCTAACGCTGAACATGAGCGCCACGGTGCTCGATCACTCCGAGGCTTCGTTCTCCACCCCGACCGATGCCGACGTCACGGCGGTCAACCTGGGCACGGTAATCAAGGGCGCGCCGGCACCGTCGCAGAGCTACAGCATCCACAACCTGCCTTCGGGAGCGGGGGCGGCCTTCACCGCCGGTTTGGACGTCGATTCAGTTTCGTCCTCGGGCAGCCCGCTGTTGACGACCAATGCTACGATCTCGAGTAATTTGGCCGCCGGCAACAGCCTGACCTACAACGCGGTGATGAACACCACCCAGGTCGGCAACTTCTCGGCCACCAAGACCTTTGCGGTCTCGGACCAGAACCTGCCGGGTGCCACGTCGGGCAACAGCCTGAATTTGAACATTTCGGGTACCGTGATCGATCCGTCGAACGGCTCGCTGACCTCGCCGACCGACAACGACACCCGGATCGTGAACATCGCCCGCGTGATCGTGGGAGCCCCGACGCAGTCGACCAATTTCTCGATTTACAACTTGGCTTCGGTCAATGGCCCGTCGCTGACCGCCTCGCTCGACCTGGATACGGTGAGCAGCTCCGGTGCGCCCGAGATTACGACCAACGCCGCGCCGTTCAGCAACCTGGCCGCCGGCGGCAGCCAGACCTTCACCGCGCAGATGACCGCGGGCACGGTGGGCAACTTCAGCACGGTGCAAACGTTCGGCGTATCGGACGAGGATTTGCCCGGGGCCGGTAGCGACACCCTGCAGCTGACCCTCACCGGGCAGGTGCTCTCGCACGCGATTCCGTCGATTGGAACCACCCCGGCGAGCAGCTACACGATTAACCTGGGGAACCGCTTCGAGGGCACCGGCATTTATTCGGTGGGCTTGTCGCTGTTCGCCCTGGTGAATGTGCCTTTGCTCACCGCCGCGTTGGACCTGGATTCGATCGTTCCAGACTCCGGAAACTCGGCCGAAGTGTTTATTTCCGGCCTGAACCCCTTCACGAATCTGCCCGCGCCCTCGACGGTGAACTTCCTGGGGTCGCTCGATACCAGCGTGGTGGGCACCTACTCGTCGAGCTGGGTGCTGAACTTCTCGGACGAAGACATTCCGGGGGCCACTTCGACCTCGATTACCTTGACCATCACGGGCAACGTGCTCCCCGCCGCCATCGTGCCGGAACCCGGCAGCATGGTGGTCTGGACCCTATTGGGCCTGTGCGTGGCCGGGGCCGGTTATCGCCGCCGCCGGGCTAAGCGGGCCGGTGCCTGATTTCGAGAAACCTGAGGATTTCACCGCGAATTACCAAGAAACTGCTTGACACCCGTGGGGGTGGGTTGGTGTAATCCACTAGCTCTACGGGTATCCGCAGAGGATCGCTGGGCCGGCGCAGTGCCGTGCCCGGGTAGTTTGTTATCACCTCGCGAGGAACGCTACTGGAAACGATCTCAAGCAGCGAATGGCCGCCGAGGCTTTCGGTTGGCGCGCGCTGTTTCCAGCTAGTTTGTCGAGGTGGATGGGCCGCTTTGCGTTGAGCAGAACGGCCGCTGACTGTGGGGCTGGCCGCCCAAACCTGTGGGCCGGCGGGCCTGTCAATCAGCTTGGAGCCTAGTCGGCCGGGTCGTTGGTGCGGAACTTCAGGCGCTGCTGCGGAGCGCGGTTCCTCGCCGGTTGCTTACCTGGTTGGCCCCCTCCGGCGTCGCCATGCCGGCGCCGTTCGGAAAACTCCACGTCGCTGGTGCACTGGTTGGATTGAGTTCGTTTCTTGGGAACGGTTTTCGCGGGAGCAACGTTCGGCAGCCCGCTCGAACACGCCCGTTCACCGTAATTGAAGGCAACTGAGACGGCCGGCTTGGGCCGACCATCGACCTGCCAATAGGCCAATCAGCGAACTCATTCCACGATGCTCGACGTACAACGGAGGTTCTTGACGATGCACCACAGACACGCACGGCTCCTCACGGCCTTGGCCGCCACGGGACTCTTGGTCCTGCTGGCCGCTCCTGTTCAGGCCGAAACGTTTCCCTACGAGGCCGACTTGTTGTTCGGCGTCGACGGAAATACCAGCGAGCTCCCCAGTACCATCGAGGATCTGGGCGACGGGATCCTGAATTACTCGGGCGACTCAACCGACGAAGAGACCTTTTCGATTCGCTGGAGCATTTTCGGCAAGGCCGATCCGGCGATCGCGGGCTTTTTCGCGGTCGAGAATATTTCGAACGTAACTCAGACCTATTCGGCTATGTTTAGCCAACCGATCGTGCCCGTGCCGGTTGCCTCGGTCACTGGCGGGTCGATTGCCGGCAGCGTGTCGGACGGGGGCATCGACGGGGCCACGCTCGCCACGGCTTCGGGCACCGCCCTGTACCAGGCGCTGATCGACGGCGGTCTGTTCCAGACCTTGTACAACGACCCGACCAGCTTCGTGGTGAACCCGGGCGTGGGCTCGGTCGGTGTTCCGGGCATCGAGTTTGGAACGCCGATTCCCAGCCTGCTGGGTCCCGCGGCCAACAGCACGATCGGCACCAAGGTCACCTTCACGCTCACGCCGGGCGACGTGGCGGCGTTTACCTTCAACTTTGTCCTGCTGCCGGTGCCCGAGCCCTCGACGTTCGTCCTGGGTGGCCTCGGCCTGGTGGGCCTGGTCGCTTTGGCGCGACGGCGCCGCTAAGCTTGCCCGCCCAGCGCGGGGCGGCTTAGCTACCGTCCGCCTGCGGGGCCGCGGGAATCCGGCCCCCGAGCATCGTGAACTGCCTAGGGCAGCCGTCTGGCGAAAGCGCCGGGCGGCTGCCCTTTTTTTTCTGGTTTTTTAAGGCCCCAGCGCGGCAGCGAACCCAGCGCGGCAGCGAACCCAGCGCGGCGGCGAGACTCAGCGCCGCATCGTTTTGGTATTCTGTGGTCTGGCCCGTGCCCGAGAGCGTTGCTAGGGCCGCCCCGTTGCCAGGTCCCCACGCGGCACACGACGAATCGCCCCCCAAAAATGAAGTCCTTCACCCAGCACCTGACGCTCCAGCTTCCCGAGCGAATGGCATTTCGCAACATTACGCCTGAGGTGATTCGGGCCGTGGCCGACAGCGGCGTGCAAGAGGGGTTGGTGCTGGTCAACGCCATGCACATCACGGCCAGCGTTTTCATCAACGACGACGAACCGGGGCTGCTAGAGGACTATCGGCGCTGGCTTGAAGAACTGGCACCGTTTGATCCCTCGCCCAAGCGTTACGCCCACAATCGCACTGGCGAAGACAACGCCGATGCTCACCACAAGCGGCAAATCATGGGGCGCGAGGTGGTGGTGGCCATTACGGCGGGCGAGCTGGATTTCGGCCCCTGGGAACAGATCTTTTACGGCGAGTTCGATGGCCGCCGCCCGAAGCGGGTCTTGATCAAGGTGATCGGCGAGTAGGTTTACCGAAAAACGCGCCCGGCCGGGGAAAGCGGGCGGCGCGCGACCCCCTTAGGGGCCGACCCGCCGCATAGGGGCGGCGGCTTCGGCCGGGGCCCTGGCGGGCTCGACCGGCGGCGGTACAATGCTCGGTCGGGGGCCGCCTTGCCGGGCAAAGTGCCTAAGGGCGACCGGTGGCACGGCTCCCTGGATCGTGCAACGTCGCCGGCTGCCTCTTTGGTGAGCGTCCGAGCAGGACCAGGGGCCGGCGCGGTTTGTTTGGCATCTCGGCGTTGCGACGCACCCCCGCGACCGGATCGCGCTTTGGGGGTGGTTGGTCGGTGCGCGCGAGGGCGATGGAGCGAGCCCGTGCCGGACCCACCCCTGCGAACTCCGTTGGCCGATTGGCATGCGGCCCATGGCGGGCGGATGGTCGACTTCGCCGGCTGGTGGATGCCAGTTTCCTACGGTTCGATCACGGCCGAACACCAGGCCACGCGCGGCGCCGCCACGCTGTTCGATGTTTCGCACATGGGCCGGCTTCGATTCGACGGCCCGGCCGCCGCCACGCTGCTCGACGCGGTGCTCACCCGGCATGTGGCCCCCTTGGCCCCGGGCCGGGTGGCGTACTCGCTGGTCTCGAACGAGGCCGGCGGGGTGCTCGACGACGTGCTCGTTACCCACCTGTGCGATGCCGGCGGCAGTAGCTATTACCTGCTGGTGGTCAACGCCAGCAACCGGGAAAAGATTCTGGCCTGGCTCGACAAGCGGGCCCCGCGCCTCGAGGGAACCACCTGGACCGACCTGACCAGCGCCTGGGCCATGATCGCCGTGCAAGGCCCCTGGGCCGCCGAACTCGTCCAGCCGCTGGTCGATTTTCCCTTGGCCGAGCTCGGCAATTACCGGGCTCGCGAGGGCCGGATACACGGCCGCGGGGGAATTGTCAGCCGGACCGGCTACACCGGCGAAGACGGCTTCGAGTTGATCGTGGGTGCCGCCTCGGCTGAACCACTTTGGCAAACCCTCCTGGAGCGCGGGGCGGAGCGGGGCGTGGTGCCGGCTGGCCTGGGAGCCCGCGATACGCTACGGCTCGAGGCCGGCATGCCGCTCTACGGCCACGAGCTCGGCGAAGCGATCGATCCCTTTCAGGCCGGGCTGGGTAGCGCGGTGCAGCTGGACAAGGGCCCCTTTATCGGCCGCGAGGCGCTCCGTGGGCTGGCCGCCGATTTGAGCCGCCCGGTGCGCGTTGGCCTGGCCCTCGATGGGCAGCGAGCCGCGCGCGAGGGATACCCCATTTCGCGCCAGGGGCAGGCCGTGGGCCAGGTGACCAGCGGCACCTTTTCCCCCACCCTGGGGCGCCCGATCGCCATGGGCTACGTGGCTCGCGAGTGCCAGGCCGTGGGCACGGTGCTCGAAATCTCGCTTCGTGGCCGGCCCGAGCCCGCCACCGTGGTTCCGCTTCCCTTTTACCGGCGCGCCGCCCGAAAGGACCAGCCGTGAATGCCGAGCAGCTTCGTTTCGCCAAGACGCATGAATGGGTTTACTGGGACGAGAGTAGCCAGACGGCCACGATCGGAATCTCGGCATTCGCGGTCGAAGCACTGACCGACCTGGTTTTCATCGAGCTGCCGGCGGTGGGCACCCAGTTGGCCGCCGGGCAAACGCTGGGCGAAATCGAATCGGTCAAAGCGGTGAGCGATTTGTACTGTCCGCTGGCCGGCGAAGTGGTCGAGGTGAATTCGACCCTGAAGAACAAGCTCGAGCTGGTCAAAGACGACCCGTACGGAGCGGGCTGGATGGTAAAGCTGCGTGTATCGGATACGTCTGGCCTGGGCGACCTGATGGACCACGCCGCCTACCAGCGGCAATGTGCCGAAGAGCCCCACTAGCCCCCGGGCTGGGGAACTCGGTTGGTACTGGTTTCCCGCTCCGCATCAAGCCGCACCCCGAATCGATCCGCCGACGGGCCCCGAGCATCGCCAGGGGCCATCGCCAGGTTGCACCGAGAGAACAGCCTCGCCCGGAGATTTCAGGATGGCGTACTTCCTCCATACACAGGCCGATCGCGAAGCGATGCTGGCCGAGATCGGCGTTAGCTCGGTCGACGAGCTGTTCGGCATGATCCCGGCCGAGCTGCAAATGCGTCGCCCGCTGGACCTGCCCCCTGCCCTGACCGAACTGGAGCTATCGAGCCATCTGGCGGCGCTGGCCGCGCGCAACGGGTCGCCGAGCCGGGAATTGTGCTTTCTGGGAGGGGGCGCCTACGACCACTTCATTCCGGCGGTGGTCGACTACGTAGCCGGCCGGGGCGAGTTCTATACCTCGTACACCCCCTACCAGCCCGAGGCCAGCCAGGGCAACCTGCAAGCGCTGTTCGAGTACCAAACGCTGGTGACCCAACTGACCGGCATGGACGTTTCGAATGCCAGCCTGTACGACGGCGGCAGCGCGGCGGCCGAGGCGGTGCTGATGAGCCGGGCCATTACCGACCGGCCACGCCGCGTGGTCACCATCGACAGCGTACACCCCGAGTATCGCCAAACGCTGTCAACGTACCTGGCCAATCTCGATTGCGAACTGGTCACCGTGCCGGCCCGCGAAGGCGTGTTCGACCCCGAGGAGTTGGCCGCGGCGGTCAACGAGCACACCGCGTGCGTGCTGGTGCAGCAGCCGAATTTTTTCGGGTGCCTGGAGCCGGTGGAAGCCGCCGCCCAAATCGCGCACCGCGCCGGCGCGCTCTTGGTGGTTTCGGTCGACCCGATCAGCCTGGGGCTGCTGAAGCGTCCGGGCGATTATGGAGCCGACATCGTGGTGGCCGAGGGGCAGTCGCTGGGTAGCCCGCTGCAGTTCGGCGGCCCCTATCTGGGGATGCTGGCCTGCCGCGAGCAATTCGTCCGGCGCATGCCGGGCCGGCTGGCCGGGGAAACGGTCGACCGCCACGGGCGGCGCTGCTTCGTGCTGACGCTGCAAACCCGTGAGCAACACATTCGCCGGGAAAAGGCCACGAGCAACATCTGCACCAACCAAGGGCTGCTGGCCCTGAGGGCCACGGTGTATCTGGCGCTGATGGGCCCCGCGGGGCTGCGGCGGGTGGCCGAGCTTTCGCTGCGCAAGGCCCATTACGCTCAAACCCGGGCGCTGGCCGGCGAGCGGGTCACGGCCGCCTGGGATCGGCCGTTCTTCAAAGAATTTGTGCTGCGCGATCGCCAGGGACAGGTGGCATCGCTGTTGCACGAAGCGCAGGGGGCCGGCGTACAGGCCGGCATTGCCCTGGGGACCTGGTATCCCGATTTAGCCGACTGCTTCCTGGTCTGCGTCACCGAAAAACGCACCCGAGGCGAGATCGATCGCTGGGCCCAGGCGCTCGACGGCGCCCGCCTGGCCGAGGAGGTGTTTCATGCGTAACGAGCAGGCCACGCAACTTCTGTTTGATTTATCACGCCCGGGACTGGGCGGAGCGGCCTGGCCGGAGTGCGACGTTCCCGAAACGCCGCTCGAAGACCTGCTGCCA
Organism: uncultured Pirellulales bacterium; assembly: GCA_964399535.1. Taxonomy (GTDB): domain Bacteria; phylum Planctomycetota; class Planctomycetia; order Pirellulales; family CAYNRE01; genus CAYNRE01. The sequence goes on from CAYNRE010000028.1 coordinate 207,597, forward strand.
GCCGGGGCGCAAGCCGAGAGCGCCCCGGGCCTGCCCGAATTGGGCGAGCCCGACGTGGTGCGCCATTTCCTGAACCTGTCGACCTGGAATATGTCGGTCGATACCCACTTTTATCCGCTCGGCTCGTGCACGATGAAGTACAACGCCAAGCGGAACGAGCGGCTGGCGAACCTGCCAGGGCTGGTCGATTTGCATCCCTATCAAGACGAGCGATCGCTGCAGGGGCTGCTCGAGCTGCTTTACGAGCTGCAGGAGATGATTGCCGAAATCGCCGGGCTCGACGCCGTTTCGCTGCAACCGGCGGCGGGGGCCCAGGGCGAGTTGGCAGCCCTGATGGTGGCGGCGGCTTACTTTCGCGAGCGGGGTGAAGCGCGTACCCAGGTGCTGGTGCCCGATACGGCCCATGGCACCAATCCGGCCAGCGCCGTCATGGCCGGCTTCGATACGGTCACGGTCCGCAGCACTGCCGAGGGGCGGGTCGACCTGGACGACCTAACCTCGAAGCTGGGGCCCAACACCGGCGTGTTGATGATTACCAACCCCAACACGCTGGGCATGTTCGATCCCCAAATCGCCGAGATCGCCCGACGAGTGCACGAGGCGGGGGGCCTGGTGTATCTGGATGGCGCCAACATGAATGCGATTCTGGGGATCGCCCGCCCCGGCGATTTCGGGGCCGACATGATGCACTTCAACCCGCACAAAACCTTTAGCGGCCCCCACGGCGGGGGCGGACCGGGCGCGGGGCCGATCGCCGTGCGGGGCATGTTGGCCCCCTACTTGCCGGTGCCCCTGGTCGAGCGCACCGCCGAGGGCTACCGCCTGGCGACCGACCGGCCCCGCTCGATCGGGCGGGTGCGGGCTTTCTTCGGCAATACGGGCGTGCTGGTGCGGGCCTATTGTTACCTGCGCACCCACGGTCCGCAGGGGCTGCGCCAGGTATCGGAAAACGCGGTGCTGGCCGCCAACTATCTGTTGGCCCGGGTCGTGCGCTTCCTGCCGGTGCCGCAGGGCAATCGCTGCATGCACGAATTCGTCGCATCGGCGGCGACCGTGAAGCAGGAGCGGGGCGTTTCCGCCATGGATATTGCCAAGCGGCTGCTGGATTACGGGGTGCACGCGCCCACGGTGTACTTTCCGCTGACCGTGCGCGAAGCCATGATGATCGAACCGACCGAAACCGAGAGTAAGCAAACCCTCGATCACTTCGCCAAAGTGCTCGAGCGGGTGCTCGAAGAACCGGTCGAGTTGTTGCGCGAGGCCCCCCATACGACGCCCATCAGCCGCCCCGACGAGGTTCGGGCCGCGCGCCAGCCGCGGTTGGCCTGGACGGCGCCCGCCACAGGCTGACCCGGCCTGTCCGGCGGCCGATTTTCGGGAAGGAACTTGCCGGATGACTCGCGAAGCCGGCCCTCGGCTGCGGCGGCTGGTCGATGCGCCGGCGGCCGGCGCGTGGAATATGGCGGTCGACGAAGTGCTGCTCGAGTCGGCGGCCGCCGGGCAGCCGAGCCTGCGGTTCTACGGGTGGACGCCGGCTACGCTCTCGCTGGGCTACTTTCAGCGCGCGGCCGATCGGCTGCTGCATCCGGCCAGCCAGCACTGCCCGCTCGTGCGGCGCGAGAGTGGCGGTGGTGCGATCGTTCACGATCGCGAACTAACCTACGCGCTGGCGCTGCCGGTGCATCATCCCCTGGCGGTCGATCCCCCCAGGCTGTACCGGCTGCTGCACGGAACCCTGGCCGAGGTGCTGAGCCAATGGGGTATCTCGGCCCGCTTGCGCTCCGCGGCGGAGGCGAAGCGCCCGTCGCCCGAGCCATTTCTGTGCTTTCAGCGCCGAGCCGAGGGGGACCTGGTGAGGGGCGAATTCAAGGTAGCCGGCAGTGCGCAGCGGCGCCGCTCAGGCGCGCTGTTGCAGCACGGAAGCGTGCTGCTGGCCCGCTCGACGGCCGCTCCCGAACTACCCGGCCTGGAGGATTTAGGGAACACGGCACCTCGGCCAGGCGAGCTTATCGATAGCTGGTGTCAGCGGCTCGGCGAGCTTGGGCTGCGGTCGGAACCCACCGCCGGGCTGTCGTCGGCCGAACAAGTGTCTAGCGCGGCCTGGGTCGAAAGCCGTTTCGGACAGCCGAGCTGGAACGATCGGCGGTGACCGATTTTTAACGCGATCTGCTCACAAAAAAACTTGGACAACCCAGGGGGGTAGTGATACGATTTAGCGCTTCGGCGAGTGCCCATGCTGTGTGGTAGGTTACCAGCACCAATTCCCTCGTCACTGCCGCGCCGCCACCGGGCGGAGGGTTCGCCAAGGGCGCGAACCATGGCCCCCCGGAGGAAGGCTTGAGCCGGGTCTATGTGTCGGCTTACAGTGGAATTGGGGAGGGCTGGTAGGCTGCGCGTTTGGCACCGTTGCGAGGCGGTGGGGCGGTTTGGCGGGTGGTGGTTGTCGGGGTGGGTAAGCAGGCGTTGCCCCCGAACGTGGGCCGCGGGGTGGCGGTCGGCACGCTCGCGGGGCTTAGGTTGCCCAAGGCGTCTGCGCGGATGAAAGGTGAACGAGGTGGGGGTCGACGTTTCTCGTCAAGCGAAGCGGGCCGGCTCCCGATGTCGATGGATGGGGAGCCGCATGGGGGCGGCGTATCTGGGCCTGCTCCTGGCGTGGGCTGTCCTCAGGCTGCTGGCCGGTGATGTTCTGTTGGCAGAGGAATCCGTGGTTCGCAATGATTCCCGTTCGTTATTAGCTCGTCCTCTGCGGAGCAGTTCAGGCAATGGATGTGAAGCTGAAGGTCGTAGTGGGTGCGAATGCCGGGCAAGACGTTCCGGTGGGGTCGAAGTTCTTTATCGGCCGGGCGGAGGATTGCCAGCTTCGCCCCAAGAGCGACCTGATTAGCCGCCACCACTGCGTCGTGCTGGTGGATCAAGATTTGGTCTCGGTTCGTGACCTGGGCAGCCGCAACGGCACCTATGTCAACGACCAACGCGTGGTCGGCGAACGCGCTTTAAAGCAGGGCGATCACCTGCGGGTGGGTCCGCTCGAGTTCGAAGTGCACGTTCAGGCCAGCCCGGTCCCCACGCCGCATACCGGCGCGGCCAAGCGCCCCCCGGTGACCAGCGTTCGCGATGCCGCGCTCCGCACCGCCCAATCAGGCGTGGCGGCGGCGAATTCCGATGACGTCTCCTCGTGGTTGGGGGAAAACCCGCCCACGGCGGGCGAGACGCGGCCCGTGGAAGCGGCGCCAAGCATCCAGCAGACGGTAAGCCTTCCGATGGCCGCGTCGACCGATTTCGAGTTGCCTCAGGCCCCCATCAATCAGGTGGCGGCGCCAATTCCGGCCCCGGTCGTGCCCGCCACGACGGAAACGGTAGCGACCACCCTTCCGAACCCGGCCGTAACCCAGACGATTGTGCAGCGCGGTCCGAGCGTTTTCGTGCCCGAGTCTCCCACGGCCAGCCCGCCCCCCAGCGGCAGTCCGCAGCCCGGCGCCAAGCCAGCGCCGGCCAAGCCCGCGGGCAAAGGGAACTCGAACGACTCGGGAAAAGCGGCGGCCGACACCCTGCGGAACTTCTTCCGCCGTAGGTAGTAGGGCCGGCCCGGGCAACTCGGCACCTCGAAGCCGGCGGCAGTTCAGCGGGGCGCCCCCCTCCAGGCTAGCCCGGTGGCTGCCCCGGTTAAACCAAGCGGTGGGGCAGCGGCTTTTTTCCTGGCCCTGAATTCGGTAACGTGCCCCGGGCGAGGGGCCGCCGCTTTGGGTTCGGCGTGCGCCCGTTTGCGCCACCCCGGGTCACGTCTAGCACAGGTACCCCCCCCATGTCGACCGACGACGAAGCCTTGAAGCGTCGTTACCGCGAATTCCTCGATCTGATGCCGCTGACGCTCGCCATTGCCGGCCTTTCGCAAGCGGAAGGACAGCGGAACTTCACCACGGAACAGATGAGTCAGCGGGCTCAAACCCTGGTCAATGCGTTTCGCCAAGCCCGGCTGACAGCGCGCGAGGCCGTGCGTAGCGAGTGAGCGAGCCGCGCCTGGCCGGCCGCCGGGCGACTTGACCCTAACGATCGTAGCGGCCTATAGTTTTTTGCGGAGGCGATCGGCCGCGCCTGGCCGACCATCTGCAGAGGCTCCCTGGCTGAATCGTTCCCATCCACGCCCGCCGGACGTAGCGGAACGTCGCGTGTGCCTAGCCCGGCGGGAAGAGGTGCTGCTTTGAAAGCCTCGCGCCGCCCGACGGTGGATTCCAATCGCCAATCGGCCCTGGTGGGAATTGGGCTCGATGCCCGCGACGGCCAGAAGCGGCTTACCCGGGGCCCGAATTTCGTGCTGCTGGGGGGGTCGGCCGAGACCCATGCCCAAATGCAGGAAACCGCGGTCAAGCTGAACGAGCAGCTCGAGCGGCGCGGCAAGCGGCTGGAAGATGTTTCCGCTCGCGAACTGGGCGACCTGTTGTCCGATCTGTAGGGGCGACGACGCGCGGGGGTGGTTCGTTTCGGCGGCAGCCGAGTCGCGCGGCCGCCGGGCGGTGCAGCCTGCCGAAGCGGCTTAAGCAGGTGGCCCTCGCCCGAGATCGGTCCACGGTATCCCCCGTTAGGGCCGAAAAACGGGTACCGGGCCCTGCCACACCGTCCCCGCGAGCGGTACATTCGTTCAGCGGCCGGTCGCCCGATTGAAACCCCAGCCCCCTCAGCCGGGTATCCCTTTACAAGAACGGGCTGGAAACCAGCGACGGGGGTCGGCGGTTGAGCGAGAACTACCGCGATGCCGTCCGCCGGTTGGTGGTCCGTTGCCTGACTGGCGACGAGTTGGCCATGGTCGAGCTGGTCGAGCAGCACCAAGGGTTGGTGTACGGTCTCTGCCTGCGAATGCTAGGCCAGGCGCAAGACGCCGAAGACGCCACTCAGGAAACGTTTATTCGAACGCTGCGAAGCCTGCACCAATGGGATTCGCAGCGGGATTTCCGCCCCTGGCTGTTGGCCATTGCCGGCAACCGTTGCCGCAGCATGTTGGCTGCCCGGGGCCGGCGACCGCAACCGCGTGATTTGGGAGACGAACTACCCGATCGCCAGCCCGACGAGCGCCCGGCACGTCACCTGGCCGAAGAGGTCGATCGCGCGCTGGGGCAGCTTCGCAGCGAATACCGTCAGGCGTTTCTGCTGCTGCACGAACAAGGAATGAACTACGAGGAGATCAGCCAAGCACTCGACTGCCCGGTGGGAACGGTCAAAACCTGGGTCCATCGGGCGCGCCGGGAATTAATTCGACTGTTGCGCGAGCGCGGGGCGCTGCCCGATGGTTTGGCCGAGCCTCCCGAGGCAGGCCGCTAGGCGGGGCAACGCGTTTGGGAACGAGCTACGAGCCTGATTGGCCGGGAAACTGGAATCACCATGGAATGCCGCGATTTTTACGACGAGTTTGATTGCTGGTGCGACGCCGAGGCCGAGCGGGCCGCCGGTTCTGGCACGCGGCCTGGCTCGGTGCATGCCCTGCCGTCGCCGGCGACCTTCGCAGCCAGCCAGCCGCGGTTGGCCGAGCACCTCTCGGCTTGCGCTGCCTGCCGGCAATGGGTCCAGGACCAATTCGCGCTGCTGGCGGCAGTTTCGTCGCGGCCCGGAGTGGTGGTGCCGCGGGGCCTGGCCGAGTGCGTGGTCGAGCGGCTGCGCGGCACGAGCCCGCTAGTCGGGTCAGGCGGCGTCGGGAGCCGGACCTCGTGGGCGGCGGCCTGGGCCGCGTTGGCCGCGGCGCTGGTCATTGCCGCGATGCCGCTTTGGCGGAGCTCGCCGACCGGCAACTCGGCCGCGCAGGTAGCTTCCGAACCCGGGGAACAAGCCGCCGGCACCGGCGGTGGCGCATTGGCTTCGAGTGGGCCGCAGACGGACGGCCCCGATCCTGCTGCCCTTCCCGCTCCCGAAAGAGGGGCCCCGGGCAACTGGAACCCGGCCGATGGAACCGGCTGGTCCGAGTTGGTGTTGCTGTTGCCGGGGGTACCCGCGGAAGACCGTTCCGGAAGCGCCGGCAGGCCTCCCTGGCTCGATCAATTGGACCAGGGACTGCGGCCTATTTCCACTTCGGCCAGCGGGGCCTGGAACGACCTGTTCGATGCCCTGCCCGTGGGCAGCGAACCATCGTCGCTGTAATGCTCCGGGGTTGCCCGCCCTTGCTGCCGTGTCGGAACGGGTCACGATGCAAGACGCTGGCGCTTCGACCACGGGTTTGCCGCACTGACGCCTCAGCTCACCTGTCGAACCGGATAGTCCACGCATGAAACGGGCCGACTGGCGACAAGCTTGCTGCTGGGGATTGCTCGGGGCGCTGCTGGCCATTTCCGTGGTGGCCCGAGCCGGCTCGCTCGCCCGGTACGTCCCCGACGATGTGGGCCTGTGCCTGGAGCTGGATGGGCTTTCGGGCAGCGTGGTCCAAATTCTCGATAGCCCGCTCTATCGCGGAGCGCTGGGCATGCCGCCGTTGTCGTACCTGACCGGCACGGCCGATATCGACCGGATTCGCAAAATCGCGGCCGTGATGAGCGACGTGCTGGGGGTCGACGAACAGGTGCTCTGGCAGCAGGTATTCGGCGACCAGGTGGTGTTCGGCGTTTGGTCGGGGGGACTGGCCACTGGTCCCGATAGCCAAACCGGGCTGCTGTTGGTGGAAGCCGCCGACCCGCGCATGCTGGCCCAGCTCGTGGCCGCCGTGGCCTACGCGCCGCGCAGCGGAGAAACCGGCACGCGAATTCAGCAGCGAACCCACGCGGGAGCGAAATACTGGTCGCGCGAGGGGCAGCGCGAGGGCCGCACCGTGGTGGTTTACCTGGCGGCCGCGGGGCGCGTGGGAGTTGTGACCGCCAACGAATCGTTGTTGCGGCGCGTGCTCGAGTTGGCCCGCGGCGGCGATGCCCCCGAGGGGTCGCTGGCCATGCTGGCCAGTTATCGACATGCCCAATCGCAACTCAGCGACGAAGCCCCCTGGCGCGTGTTTTTGAACCCGCGCCCCTGGGATTCGCAAATGACGCCGCCTCCGGTGCCGCTCTTCGAGCAACTGCCCGCCTCGGCCCAGTTCGCGCGCCAGGCCCTCTCTGAAATCTGGAGAACGACCGACTACTGGGCCGCTTCGATTCGCATCGAGCCACCGCTCAGGATCGAAACGCGCTGGCAGTTCGAGCGGGCGAAGCTACCGCCGGCCCTGGCGGGCGCGCTGGCCAGTTTGGACGGACCCTCGGCATCGCTCGACTGCGTTCCCGACAATGCCGTTTTGGCGTTGGCGGGCCACCTGGACCTGAAACAACTGGCCTCGGCCGCCCATTCCGACTCGACCCAGCAGGTGCAATCGCTAATTCGAGAACTGTTCTGGGGGTGGGATCTGACGGCCCCGCTGTTGGTGCAAATGCGGCCGCAAATGGTGCTGTACCTGGAACCGGCCGAGGCCGACGACAGCATCGGCCCGCTGGACTGGGGTTTTCGGATCGAACTGCCCGAGCCGACCGCCGACGACCCGACGGGCGAAACAGTGGGCCAACTGCTCGACCAGGGGCTCGAAGCCCTGCTCGAGTGGTCGGCCAGGGCCCAGGCCAAGGGCGCGGCCGAGAACCCGATCTCGCTTCGCAGCGAAGTGCGCGACGGCCTCTCCCTGCGAATCGCCGAGCTTTCAGCAGGCGAGCGGCGGCTCGGCTCCTTCTGCTACTGTCTGGGCGAGGAGTTCCTCGTGGGCGGCAGCTCGCCGGAAACCGTGGTTCGTGGGGCCCAGGCCAAACCCGACCAATCGCTCGCGGCCAGCGCCGTGCTGGGGCCCTTGCTCGACCACCGGCTGGCGCATCCCACGCATTGGGTCTATCTGGATTGTGCCCGGCTTCGCACCTTGTTGGCCGAACGGCATCAGGCGCTGGTGCAAATGCTGGTCGAGCAGCGCCGGCTCGACGACCCAACGGCCCTGAGGGTCATTGGCCAACTGCACGGACTGCTGACTTCGCTCGACCGGGTCCTGGTGGCGGTGCGGTGCGATGCAACGGGCGTAAGCCTGCACGTGGGTGCCGAAGTGAATGAGGCCGCTCTGGCCAAGGCCCTGCCGGCCGAATAACCCCCCCGGGGCGATTCGGGGCTACCGGGCAAAGCCCTTGTCGGCCAGTGCCGCCGACCCGCAGGCTTGTTCCGCGCCAAAAGCCCCGCGGCTGGGGTACGGGCCGTCATAACCGTCAGGTTTGCCAAATCGGACAAACTTCGCTCATCCGTAAACTCGGTAAAAACCTCCCCGTTTTCCTGAGTGTTTCATTTTTACAGCACCCTGGCCCGATTCTCTCTCTCAGCCGGTCAAGGTGCAGGCAACCGGCAGCCTCACCGGAACCGGAAACCACGGCCACGCTGGGGGAGAACTCTCGGTGACGAAAATTGCGAGCAAGACGCAGGAAGCCACGATCACGACGGATCGCCGCGCCCAGTCAGACAAGGACCGCCGCAAGACCGACCGCCGCGTTCAACAGGTTCCGGTCGCCGTCGAGCGCCGTAAGCTCGAACGGCGGACCAAGGTAGCTCGCCGCCGCCAAATCGACCCCACCACCTGCGAGCGGGACTACAGCGACGACGAAGTTGAATTCATGAAGGCCCTGGACGACTACAAGCGGACCAGCGGCCGGATGTTCCCCACCTGCAGCGAGATTCTGGAGGTTATACGGGGCCTGGGCTATGTGCGGCAATCGCCCAGCGGCGAGCCCGGCGAGCCCGAGTCGTTGGCCCACGCCATTGGGCTCGACTGATCTTGCCGTCGGCCGGCCAGCGGCGATATGGTTCGCCGGCCCAGTGCTTGTTTCGTGGCGGGGACCGCCCGGAACCGGCGCTCGGCCGGCGATTTTTTTGGTATTCGCCCGCTTCTCTTCCGCTGGCCTGAGCAACCGCGGACGCAGATTGCGCCCGGATGCAGGGAGGCAAGTCGTGTCGCAGCTACACCGGGGCGGCGCCCCCAAACCAAACGGGCCGGGGCGCGCGGCCGACTCGGCCCGCATGCGGGTTGCATCCTCGAGCGCGCTGGCCGTGTTATTGGCATTGGCCTCGGGCTGCGGCGTGGTCTCGCAGAGCCGCAATGCCGAGGGGGTGCGGATGTATCAGCAGGGCAACTTTCAGGCGGCCCTGCAGAAATTTCAGGACGCGCTCAAGAGCGATCCGCAGAATCCGGACGCCTACTACAACCTGGGAGCCACTTACCATCGCTTGGCTAAGCTGACGGGCAACAGCGAAGACTTCCGCCAGGCCGAAACCTATTACAACCAGGCGCTCGACCACGACGGCGACCACCGCGACGCGTATCGCGGGCTGGCCGTGATGCTGGTCGAGGAGCAGCGTTCCAACGATGCCTTCAAGCTGATCGAAGGCTGGGCCAACCGGAACCCATCCGATCCCTTGCCCCACATCGAGCTGGCCCGGCTGTACGAAGAGTTCGGCAACCGCGAGGCGGCCCGCGAACAGTTGATCAGCGCCGTGTCGCTCGACCCCTACAACGCTCAAGCGCTGGCCGCGCTCGGGCGGGTTCATGAGCTGATGGGCAACCACGCCCAGGCACTGGCCGATTACGAACGATCGCTCTGGCAAGACCGGATGCAGCCCGAGGTAGCGGCCCGCGTCGCGGCCCTGCGCTCGGCGACCAGCCCGGATTGGGTGACCAGCCCCGACGCGACCCGGACGGTCAACACGCCCCCTCCGGTAACGCGCTAATCTTTTTGGTCGACCTCCCGTTGAACTGGGGGGGGCCGCGGCCGCAACTACCCCGTGGCCCCTCGCCGCACGGCTCGGCAGGCCGCGCAAACGACGGCCCCAGCCATCCTGGTCAAACCTTGGTTGCCTTGGGGGCACCGGGCACGGCCGAGCCCCCATCGCCAAGCCGGAGCGCGATCGGTAAAATCGCCCCCAATCGGGCGTCGGTTTCCCGGGCACTCGCCATCGACCGGGGGAACGGTGCCGCACGCCTTGCGCCCACGGTTTCAACCGACGAAGGGTTTGCCATGCCGAAGAAGCGGCTTATGACCCCCGGCCCCACCCAGGTACCCGAAGAGGCCCTCTTGGCCTTGGCCCGGCAGGTTGGGCATCACCGGACCCCTGAGTTCAAAGCCCTGTTTCAGGAAGTGCTCGACGGGCTGCGCTACGTGCTTCAGACCAAGAACGACGTGGTGGTCTTGGCCAGTTCGGGCACGGGGGCCATGGAAGCGGCCATGGTGAACCTGGTGCCCCGCGGCGGCAAGGCGATCGTGCTCGAGGCGGGCGTTTTCGCCAAGCGGTGGCGCGACATTGGCGAAGCGTTTGGCATTCAGGTCGTAACCCATAGCGTGGCCTGGGGCGACGCCGTGCAACCGGCCGACGTGGCCCGGTTGCTGGCCGAGCACCCCGACGCGGTCGCGGTGTTCGGCACGCTTCAGGAAAGCTCGACTGGCGTGGCCCACGACATTCGCGGCATTGCCGAGGTCGTGGCCCCGCATTCGGCGCTGCTGGTGGTCGACGGCATCAGCGGCGTGGGCGTGCAAGAGTGCCGCGCCGATGCCTGGGGCATCGACGTGGTGGTGGTTGGCTCGCAAAAGGCGCTCATGCTGCCGCCGGGGCTGGCCGTGGTCTCCGTGAGCGAAGCCGCCTGGAAGCAGATGGAGCAGGTGAAGCCACAGGCCTTTTACTTCGACTTGAAGGTGCATCGCAAGAAGCTGCACGACGGGCCCGACACGCCCTGGACGCCGGCCCATACGCTGATCGCCGCGCTGGCCGAAACGCTGAAGCTGATTCGCGCCCAGGGCATCGAATCGATCTGGCAGCGATCCAACCGCATGGCCCGAGCCACCCGCGCGGGCCTGACCGCCTTGGGGATCGAACTATTGGCCAACCGTCCGGCCGATGGCCTGACCAGTGCCTGGCTGCCCGAGGGGGTCGATGGCTCGGCGTTTACCAAGCGGCTCGAATCGCGGTTTGGCGTGAAAGTGGCCGGCGGCCAAGGGCACCTCAAGGGCAAGATCTTCCGCATCGCCCACATGGGCATCGTCGACGAGCTCGACATCGTGGCCACGCTGGCCGCCATCGAGCTGGTGCTGGACGAGCTGGGCCGTCCGGTCGAGTTCGGCTCGGGCGTGGCCGCGGCGAGCCAGGTGTTTGCCGAGACCCATTCGGCCAAGAGCTTGGCATAGCGGCGCTACCGCCGTGCACTGCGGGGCACGGGCATGCACTGCGGGGCACTGTGGCGGAGGGCCACGGGCTCTCGCTTGAGAAATTTCGTGTGGGGGAAGGAAGCAGGCTATGCCGCGCGTGATTGTGTTGGACCCGCTGAGCGACGAGGGGCTGAAACTGCTGGCCGCCGCGCCGGGCATCGAGTACCAGGTGCGCACCGGGCTCAAGGGGGCCGAGCTACACGACGCCCTGCTCGAGTTCGACGGCGCCCTCTGCCGCAGCGGCGTCAAGCTCAACGCAGCCGCCCTGGAAGGCAACCGCCGGCTGAAGTGCATCGTGCGGGCGGGCGTGGGAACCGACAACATCGACCTGGACGCCGCCACCCGGTTGGGCATGGTGGTGATGAACACCCCGGCGGGCAACACCCTGAGCACGGCCGAACACACGCTGGCCCTGTTGCTGGCGCTGGCTCGCAAGATTCCCCAGGCCCATCACTCGCTGGTCGGCGGCAAATGGGACCGCAAAAGCTTCACCGGCACCCAACTGGCCGACAAAACGCTGGGGGTCATCGGGCTGGGCCGCATTGGCCAGGCCGTGGCCGTGCGGGCCAAGGCCTTTGAAATGCGGGTCTTGGGATTCGATCCGTTTCTTTCCAGCGAACGAGCCGCCAAATTGGGCATCGAACTGGTGCCGACCGTGGCCGAGCTCTTGCCGCAGGTCGATTTCCTCACCGTTCACACCCCGCTCACCGAGGAAACCAAGCACCTGGTGGGCCAGGCCCAGCTCGGGCTGCTTCGGCCCGGCGTGCGGCTGATCAACTGTGCCCGGGGGGGAATTTACGACGAAGCCGCGCTGGCGGCCGGGTTGAAATCGGGCCAAATCGGCGGGGTAGCGCTCGACGTCTTCGTTGAAGAGCCGTGCACGGCCAGCCCCCTGTTCGATTTCCCAGACGTGGTGGTCACGCCCCACCTGGGCGCCAGCACCGAAGAGGCCCAGGCCCAGGTGGCTGTCGAGGGGGTGGGGCTGCTGGTCGATTTCCTTTCGACGGGCCTGATTCGCCACGCGGTGAATATGACCCCCATCGACCGGCAAACGCTCGAAGGGCTGCGCGGTTACCTGGACATTGCCTACCGCTTGGGTCTGCTGCACGCCCAGATGGACCGCGGAGCGCCCAAGTCGATTACGCTGCAGTACCGCGGCGAGGTCGCCGCCAAGGATACCAAGCTGCTTACCTCGGCCTTTGCGGCGGGCTTTCTCGAGGCGGCTCTGGCCGAACCGATCAATATCGTCAACGCCACGCTGCTGCTCTCCGAGCGGGGCATTCACCTGCAGGAAGAGCGGCAGCCCGACGTGGGTGATTTCAGCTCGTTGGTCACCGCCGAGGTAACCACCGATTCGAAGACCTATACGGCGGCCGCCACGCTGTTTGGCAACAAGCTAGCCCGGCTGGTCCGTTTGGCCGAGTACCGGCTCGATGCCTACCTGGACGGCGTGCTGATGATTTTTACCCACAACGACGTGCCGGGCATTATCGGCCGCGTGGGCACCATTTTCGGCGAGCACCAGGTGAACATCGCCCAAATGGCCGTGGGCCGCGCCACCGAAGCTCCCGGGGGTATGTCGATCGGCGTTTTGAACATCGACGGCGAACCCCCCGTGGCGGCGCTCGACGACGTGCTGGCCCATAAAGACATTCACAGCGTGCGGGTCATCCGTTTGCCGGCTGCTGGCGAGCGCCCGCGGTGGATGCTAGGATAACCGGCCCCCGGCTTGGCTCTCCGCCGGCGGGGGGCGGCCCGCTCTGGGGCTTGCCGCTTCGGGCGGAGATCGCCGCCGGGCGCAGGCCAGGATCGCTTTCTCTGGATTGATGAGGTTCTCATGGTTCGCTCCCTGTGGATGACCGTTCCGGCAGCGATTCTGGGCCTGATTTCTTTCGCTGGCTGCACTTCCGAGCCGGCCAGTGGCCCAACCTCAGGAGGGGATGGCTCGTTGATCGAGGCTTCGATCGCCGCCAAACAGGCGACCGAAGGCGCTAGCGAGGGTGAAGCTGCGACCGACGAGCCCTCCAGTGAGCCGGCCACCGACGAAGCCTCGCCCGAAGGAACCGCCGCCGAGGCAGCCGCGAAAACCGGTACCGGCCCGAGCGTGATTCCGCGGGCGCTTACCGACCCCATTTCGGGGGCTGCCCAGGGAGTGATGCAGTCGCTGATGTCCGCCGCCACGGGGGCCATGCGCCAGCCGGCCAAACCGGCTGAAAGCACCCCGGCCGAGACCAGTGAGCCCGCCGCCGAAACCGCCCCCGCGGACCAGCCCGCAGCGAACGAAGCTCCGGCAGCTGAAGCCCCGGCAGAGTCAGCCGACGCCGCCCCGGCCGAAGATTCGCCCGCCGCTAGCGAGCCCGCCGAGAGCCCAACTCCCTAGGGGAAAGGGCTGGCCAGGCGTCGGCGACGAGAGCGGGCCGAGCGTGCCTCGTCGGCGGCCCGCCCGGAGCTTGCCAGGGTGCCCTGTGGCACCTCCCTTGGTCCGGGCGCTCGCCGAGACCGCAACTCGCGCTGCAGCAATAGCGTTGACCAGGCTCGCCTTGGGTTCTGTCGAGGGGGCGTGTTTGTGCATTCCGGCATCCCCAATTAGCCTGGAGGCATGGGGAACAGCCCGAACTCGCGGTCGGTCGTTCCAGTCCCCCCGTCTCGGTAAATCTTCAGTCCTCGGCTGGCATGGCAGGTTGGATGGTGCGCTGGCTGCTGGTTTTTACCACGGTGTTGGTCGCCGCCGGACTGCTCTGGCTCGGCCGTCAGCCATCGCCTGCAGCCCAGGTGGGGGCCATGCTGCTCACGGCGGCGGGCGCCGTGGTGTTGTTGCCGCCGCTGCTCGGATTGTTGACGCGGAGCCACCGCTGGGCCGACGACGAACTTCCCGGCGAATGGAACGAATTGGCTCGCCGCCAGGGCCTATGGCTTCCTCCGATTTGGGTTTGGCAAACCGGTGGCCGCCGGGTGGGAGCCATCTGCGTGGGGCTGGTGCCCGGGTTTCGCGGGGTCGTTTTGACCGATGGGCTGCTGGCTCGGCTCAATGCCGCCGAACTGACCGCCATCGTGGCCCACGAGTTGGCCCATTTGCGCCGGCGACACCCCTGGCTGCGGCTGGTAGTGCTCCTCGCCCCGCTGGGGCCATGGCTCGTGGCCACAGCCCTTGGTGCCTCGTTTTCCGCCAGCCGAACCGAATCGATCGCCGCCCTCCGGTGGGCCTCCTGGGTCCACGGCAGCGCCGGGGGCCAGCTGGCTTTCGTCCTCGTTTGGGCGGCTTATGCGCTGGTGGTTTTCGGCTGGGTGGCGCGGCGCATGGAGCTCGACGCCGACTGGCAGGCCGTCCGCTGGTCGAGGCAGGCCATGCAGCCGCCCGGCTCGTATGCCGCGGCCCTGGGGTCGCTTGCCGACGCGGCCGGGCTGGCCCGTGATCGCTGGACCTGGCAGCACGGACGGATCCAAGACCGGCTCGACTTCCTCGAGCGGATCGAGGTCGACCCCCGGCTCGGCCGGCGCCTGGAGGGGCAGATTCGCCTGATCGGGGCAGTGGCCACGGGCACTTTGGCAACCGGGTTGGCCGCGGCCCTGGCAACGTGCAGCGGCCAGGCTGGCGGCCCGCTTGCCTGGTTTGCCCGAATCTTCTGACTAATCGGCAGCGTCTGGCCGGCCGGCAATCTTTCCTCAGCTTCTCTCGGGATTTTATTCTCCCGGCGCACCGCAAATTGCCGATTTGAGGTGACGGGTCGAACGGATAAGGCGTCGCCGCGGCCCGCGGCGATCCGTTTCGGCACCTGGTTCGCCAAACGGTCGGAAGGCCGACTGACACGTCTTAGCAAATATGATCCAGCCAACAGCTTCCGCCGAGCAACCCTTGGCCGAAATGGTCACGACAGCCCTGGACCGTAGCCCCCACCTCAACCGCCGGACGTTGCGTTTCGAGGCGGCTCAAGGCAAGGTGGTTCTCCGCGGCACGGTGGGCTCGTTCTACCAAAAGCAGATGGCCCAAGAGGCACTCCGATGCCTGGAGGGGCTTGCCGAGATCTCCAACGAGTTGGAAGTCTCCTGGAGCTAGCCACGCGCCGGGCGGGTCGCGAACGGCCCCCCCTGCAAGCCGGGTCTCCCGCGGCCCACACGGCGACCCCCGAACTGCTCTGGTCGTCGGCTGCCCAGTCGGCCTAGAATCGCCCCCCAACCAGGGGTGCGCGCAAAGGGCGGCGGAGCCGTGTCGATGGGGCCAGGAAACTGGTGGAGAACCATAGCAACGGAGCACCGGGGCTGGCTCGTGCTAGCCGCGGTGGCCCTGGGGCTGCGGCTGTTGACCCTGGCGGTGCTCGACGCCCCCGGGCGGGCCGCCACCTTCGAACACGGTGAGATCGCCGCTCGGTTGCTCCGCGGCGAAGGTTTCGCCGTCACATTTCTCGGCCAGACCGGTCCCACCAGCCAGCAGGCACCCTGGGTACCGCTGGTGCTCGCGGGTTGCTACGCCCTCGCCGGCGCCGGCAGCCCGGCGGCGCTCGTGGCATTTCAGCTTCTGCAATGCCTGGTCGGAACCGCCACGGTCCTGGGCGTGGCCTGGCTGGCCCGGCAGTGGCTCGACGATTGCCCGGCGGCCATGTGGGTCGCCGGCTACGCGGCGGCCCTATACCCGCCGCACGTGTACATGGTCACCCACATTCAAGTGGCAACCTGGGCGACAGGGGCTCTGGTGGGCTGCCTGGCGCTGGCGGCAACGCCCTCGGTGCGCCGCAGCGGCGCGGGGGCAGCCGCGATCGGCGCGGCGTCTGGCGTGGCGCTGTTGATCGAGCCGATCTTTGCCCTGGTGGTCGGCGTTCTGGCGTTGGCCGTGGCGGCGACACCGCTCATGGAACGCGCCGCCGATCCCTCGACGGCCCGACCGCGACAAGCCCTTTGGCCGGCCCTGGGCCGGGCCCTGTTCGTACCGCTCGTGGCCCTCTTGGTCATTACCCCCTGGCTGGTTCGCAACCGCCAAGTGCACGGCGAGTGGGTGTTCGTCAAATCAACCTTCGGCTATGCCCTGTGGCAAGGCAATAACCCGCGAAGCTACGGTACCGACAAGATTCCCAAGCCTGGGGCGGCCCAACTCGCCCGGGCCCATGACGGCAGCCTGGCCGACATGAACCGCGCGCTGTGGAGTGCGCGGCGCGAAACGCTCTACATCGACGATGTACTGCTAGCCCCCAGCGGCTACGGCCGATTCGCTGGACTCAGCGAGCCGGCGCGGTCGCGCCTGCTGGGCTCCGAGGCCTGGGCCTGGATCTTGGATCACCCCGGCGACTACTTCCGCCTTTGCTTACGACGGCTCCGCTACCTGATGCTGTTCGACGAAACGAATCCCAAGGCGAGCCATCCGCTGTATCAGGTGTCGACCGTGGTTTGGCTCGTACTGAGCGGCGTGGGGGGCCTGACACTGGGCCGCCGTTGGCGCGCGGCCTGGCCCGGCCTGGCCGCCTGTGGGTTGCTCGTCGCGTTTCACGCGCTGACGATCACCTCGCCCCGGTTTCGGCTCCCGATCGAGGCCGTGGGCATGGTCGGCGTGGCCTGGGCGGTGACTCCGCTCGGCCAGCGATTGGCCAGCCGGCTCGCCGACGTGAACGCGCGCAAGCGAACCGCCGCGACGCCGGCCCAGCTACCGCCCGTCGACCCGCCGCATCCGCTGCGTGGGCCGCATCGCCGCCCGGGAGTTCCCGCCCGCAGGCGAGACCGGCTCGGATCAGCTCGCCGCCGCGACGGCTGAACTGGCCAGGCCGGCCAAGGTCTCGACAGCGGCTACCCCGGGCACAGCGGAGACCGCCGCCCCCTGCCCCGCCGGGCACCAACGGTCGAGCTTTTCACGCAAGGCCGGGGCGGAAAACGGGGTGGTGAGATAGTCGCTCACGCCCTGGGGAATGTTGCGAGCAACGCGGCGGCATTCGTTTTCCGTGGCCAGCAGCACCAGCGGCACCTGTCCATCCCTGGCCCGCAGCGCCGCCACGAGCTCGGCTCCCGAAGGGCCGGGCATGTTCCAGTCGGTGAGCACCAGGTCGAACGAGCCGGCTTGAAATTGTTCGAGCAACTGGTTGCCGTCGACCGCCTCGACCAGTTCGTAGACTCCGATCTGGTTAAGGCTGTGCCTGAGAATGCGGCGCATCGTGGGCGAATCGTCAGCAAACAACACGCGCGCGGTCATAGTCCAATCCTCCGGCAGGTGCAACGGTTCGATGCGCTTTGGGGCGGGGGCGTGCGCCCTCGTGGGCCGCGCCCTGCTTGACTGCGGGCGCGGCTCGTCGGGCGGCGGTTTCCCAGCCAGCCCGCGCAGGGCCCGCCCGCCGCAACGCTACGTTGCCGGGGGCCGCCGTCAAACCGGAGGCCGCCCATAGGGGCGGTTCCGGTTGTAGCGGCCGGGCCGCCGCGCAACCGGCGCCCTGGCTATTCCGCGGCCGGGGGCTCGAGTTGCTGGAGGCGAATGGCGCGAAATCCGATCATCCGCCCACCGTAGTTCTGCAGGCCCAGGTAGCCGCTGGGGCGCCGCAGGCCGGGGTGCTCGGCTTCGAGCTGCGCAAAGCCATCGAGCTGGATGTCGAGCACCGGCTGCTCGTTCAGGCCGACGCGCAGGTGGGGTCCGAGGGCCTCGATGGTCAGCGACTGCCAAACGTCGCCGGGCCGCAAATGGCCCAACTCGGCGGCCGCCACGTGATACAGGCTGCCGGTCTTCTGCCAAGGTTCGAGCGGGCCGTAGGCGTCGGTGAAATCGTCGATGATCTGAATCTCGCTCCCCGTGCGCGAAATGCGTCCCTCGTGCGGGGCGCGGAAATAGACCCCGCTGTTGGTACCCGCCGCCAGACGAAATTCGAGCGCCAGGCGGAAATTGGCATACTCGCGCTCGGTGGAAAGCCAGCCGCCGGCCCGGGCCGGATGCAGCACCCCTTGGGTAACGGTCCAGTCGTCGGGCGATCCGTCGACCACTTGCCAGCCCGCCAGGTCGCGGCCGTTAAACAACTCGCTCCAGGGCGCATCGGCCCGAGCGGGCCAGGCCGCCAAGAGGCCAAGAACCAAGGCTGGGCCCATCGACCAGCGGGGGGCGCGGTTCATGAGAGCACCCGGCCCAACTGGCCGCGGATGGTTTCCTCGATGCGGCCGCGAACCATCATCGCGGCCAGCGGCAGCTTCGAGTCGATTACCACGTGGGTCTCTTCAACGCGGAGCGTGCCGGAAGTGCTCATCCCCATCACCGAGAAGGAGTATTCCAGATGATGTTCGTTCCAGGATTCCCGCAAGTTGGAAACCTGGTGGCCGTACTGCCCCTTGGCGAACTCGATGAGCCGCCGGACTCGGTCGGCGGCTTCCTGGGGGGTCAATTGATGTTCGATCTTCAGGTTCAGCGAGGGCATGGCAACGTCTCCCGCGGGCCCGCGAGGGCCGTTTCAGGTTCATCCAAGGCGTTGTTTCAGCTCGGTCAAGCGGCGTACGGCTTGGCCGATTTCAGCTTTTTGGCGGGCCGGATCTTGGGGAATTTCGCGCTCGATGGTCAGCGGCCCAACGTAGCCCAACTCGGCGAGTGTGCTCAGGTAGCGCTCGAGCCCCACGTCGCCCTCGCCCAGCGGCACCTCGGTACCCCACTCCTGCCCCGGATGGGCGGCCCATTTGGCATCTTTGCAATGCACGCTACGAACCCAGCGGCCGATTCGGCGGAGGGCTTCGATCGGCTCGCCCGAGCCGTAGAGAATCATATTGGCCGGGTCGAAGTTGACGAACAGATTGTCGCGCTCCACGTCGCAAATGAACCGCTCGAGCGACTCGGCCGATTCCTGCCCCGTTTCCAGGTGCAGGTTTTGCCCCAGCGCGGCACAGTGATCCAAGACCTCGCGGGTAACGGCCAGCACCTGGCCATAGAGCGGTTCGGACGGGTCGTGTGGGACGAAACCCAAGTGCAGCGCCACCACGTCGCAGCCGAGTAACCGGGCGAAATCGGCAATCGCCTTCATCTCGTCGGTGCGGGCACGGCGGGTCTCGGGGGGCACCAGTCCCACGGTGCGCACCACGGTGGGAATGTCGGCGTAGCTCTCTCCCTGGAAACCCCCGAACACCGCCGTAAGACGAATGTTCAGGCTCGCTAACCGGTCGAGAAACCGGGCCGCGGCCTCGCGCGTGCGCTGGGCCGCCGAGGGAGAATGCAGCTGAATCGTGGGAATGCCCAGCTCCTGGGCGACCTCGAGCCGCACCCCCAGCCCCGCATCGATCGAGGCAAACACGCCGATGGGCCATTTTTCCATGAACCAATACGCTCGCTTTCCAGTTGCGCCGCGGCTCGGCCAAGTCACTGACCGAGAGCATACACCCGAGGGGGAGAAGCCGCCAATGGCCGCGACCGGCGCGCGATTGCGATCGCTCGCTGAGCGCGGCCCCCGTGCAGGCCAGGCTCCCGCCGATCAGCCCGGTGTTGGTTGCCCGGGTGCCCGGGAAGTTTGGGCTGGCGTTGCCGGGCGTTATCGTGCGGCGGCTTGCGGTTGCGCCGCCTGGGCCAGAACCTCGGGGCGCCCCTGGGCCGCTCGCGAGCGCGCCGCTCCCTCGGTAACTTCCCGGGCCAGGCGTTTCATGAAGGGCGTGAAGTCGACCTGCATTGTGTGCCGCTTCGAGGCCACGTAGCGGGCGAACATCGCCTGGCGGTCGGCCTCGATCTCTTGCTGCATCGACTCGATCGAGGGAAGCCGGTAGCGCCCCGCCAACAGTTCGCCACAGAGCTGCGCCTGGCGTTCGGTGGCCGGAAAGATGGCCCCCAGCGGCTGAAACAACCCGATGAAAAACAGATTCGGCAGCCCGGGCTTGAACATCCGCAGGTACAACGGCAGGTCGTTGTCGGGGGCCGAGATGAAATCGGGTTCGAAGAACGGGAACGTCACCTTGTAGCCCGTGCAAAAAATGACCGCGTCGGCCTCGACGCTGGTGCCGTCGACAAAAAAAACTCGCTGCCCCTCGAAGCGGGCGATGTTGGGCTTAACGGTGATGTCGCCGTGGGCCAGGCGGTCGTAAATGGCCGTGGAAACGCTGGGATGCGCCTGCAACATGCGGTGGTCGGGCTGGGGCAATCCGTAGCGCTCGTAGCGCCCCACTTGCAGCCGGACCATCAGCCGCGCCAGCAGGCTCATGGCCCACCAAGGCATCCAGGGGGCGTTCCAGTGGTCGAGCGGGCGACCGAACACATACTTCGGCGAGATATGCGCCCCGCGACGCGTGGCCAGCCAGACCTGTTTGGCGTAGTAGGTGCACTCCACCGAGATATCCATCGCGCTATTGCCGATGCCCAGCACCACCACCCGCTGACCGCGGAAATCCTCGGCGTCTTTGTAGTTGTGCGAGTGCAGCATGCGTCCGGAAAATCCGCCCGGAAAGGGCGGCTCGGGCCAGCGGGGATCCCAATGGTGGCCGTTGCAGACAAACAGCGCGTCGTAAACGCGCGTCTCGCCGTTGGAGAGCCGAATGTGCCACAGGCCGTCGGCGTCGCGCCGGCAATGCTCGACGCCGGTGCGAAAGGTAATCTGCTCGCGAAGCCCGAACCGGTCGGCATAGCCGCGGAAGTATTCCCAGATCTGGGAGTGGTGGGGAAAGTCGGGGTAGTCGGCCGGCATCGGATAGTCGGACAACTGCGAACGAATCTTCGACGAATCGATGTGCAGCATCCGGTACGCGCTCGACATCCCGTTGGGGTTGCCGAAGTACCAGTTGCCGCCCACGTCGTCGGAAAGGTCGAAGCACTCGTAGGGGAGCCCACGATCCTTCAGGGCCTTGCCCACGGTTAGGCCCGAGGGGCCCGCGCCGATGACACACGAGCGGGGCAGATTCGCCATCGCCGATTCCTTGCCTGTCGTTGCCTCGCAGCCTGGTGAAACATGGCCTGGGGGGGGCAGGCCTCAACCTTGTCCAGTGCGGAACCAAGCGCCGCACGGCCGACGATTGCGCGACCCCGCGCCGCTCGATCCTGGCCTTGCATCCTGGCCGGGGCGCAGGCCGCGCGCTGCATCCGCGGGCCGTAAGGCGGGTGGCAGGGCCGGCAAGCCTGGGTGCCCTGGCCCGCACCCCGCGCTCCTTGTGCGCCGCTCGGATGCGATCTGCCGATACGGTACGGGCGCGCAAGGCCCTTGTCGAGCAGGAGCCGGCTGACCGCCTCGGGGAACCATCGCCGAGCAATGCGGGCTGCGGCGATCGGGGTACCCAGCGGAGGCCAGAGCAGGGTCGCGCGAGCCTGGGCGGGCAGAGTGTGCCGACGAGCGCGCTAGCCGTCGGGACGGGCCCGGGGGCCAGGGGCCCCCCAGCGCTAGAATGGCCCCGTTACCGCTCCAGCCGAAATGGGGGCCAGGGGCGGCCACGCTCGCCGAGCGACACGTCGCGACCCAAGGGGGACGGTGCTTGCCCCAGGTATTGGCCAATGAGCACCTCGGCATCGTCGGGTACGCTCTCCATCCGCAGCACCCACCACGCGCGAAACACGCCGCAGTCGTCGAAGGCCGTGGGCGAAAAGCAACCCAGTACGCCGGCCGAGATGCGCCGATTCAATTCGGGAGCCAGGCTGGGGCCCGTTTTGAGTTGATGAAAGGCAATCTGTAGCCACGCCAGCACGGCTTGCTGGCTGTGTGGATCGCGCCCGCGTGCCGTTTGCCAGAGATCGGCCGCCATCCGGGCCGCGCGGCGCGGGTCGCAGCCAAACTGCTCTACTTTGATCCAAGGGGCCAGACTGGCCAAGAGTGCGTCGGCCCAGCATTCCGTCCGGTAGCGCAACCGATTCAGCGAGACGGCGTCTTGCACCGAGACCAGGTGACTTTGCAGAAGCAAACTCAGCACGCGGTGCCGCGCATCGAGATGACCGACCAGCACGCTATGGGCAATGGGTTCCACCTCGCGAACCCCGCGGCGGCGGTCGTGGGCCGCCATCGCGGCGGTCCAAACGCGAGCCAAAACCTCGGTCACAAGCACCTCTTCCATGACCCAGCGGGCACGCTGCCGCGCCTCGTGCGAGGCGTTTTCCGCCCCGCACGACACCAGCCGCTTCAACTCGCCTGCCCAGCGGTCGA
Source organism: uncultured Pirellulales bacterium (assembly GCA_964399535.1). Classification (GTDB taxonomy): domain Bacteria; phylum Planctomycetota; class Planctomycetia; order Pirellulales; family CAYNRE01; genus CAYNRE01. The sequence continues at coordinate 229,795 of CAYNRE010000028.1, forward strand.
GCCGAGTGCGCGAGGCTACCCAGTAGGTGTCGAGGTGCCGCGCGGTCAACCCGGGCGATTGCTCGATCAGGCTGCTGGCATGGCGAGCAACGAGGCTGGCCAGGTCGAGGGTCTGGCTGGGCTGCATACGGGGGGCTAACTCGGGGGCATTGGGGCAGAACGCTGGCGGGATGCAAACCACGGGCGATCATCGAGGCGGGAGCCTGCCCCCCCGGGCTGCCTGGGTTGGGGGAGGATGCTGCCAGAGGTAAAGCAAAGCCGGTGCCAAGAGCTTTCCCAGCGGCCGGCAGCCAGGCAAACTGCGAGAAACGCCGAGAAAAACCGCGCTCGGCGCCCCAGGAGCGAACCTCACTCGGCTGGGCCAAAGCGGAACGATGTGGCGTTTTCACGACACCGGTGTTGTCAGGACGGGGCGCGTCGCCGGTGACCAAACTGGCCAACCAGGCATCGAAGCTAGAACCGCCGGGGCGTGGGCAGCCGGTTCCGGCCGGCAGAACTTCAAGCAGGGCCGGCGAGCCAAGCGAATCGAATTAAGCCCCCCCCTCCGGCGAGATGGGGGCCGTTCGGGTACAACGCTGAGGCCCGCGATCAATTACAAGTGCGTCGCGGTGCGGCGGACCCGGCGACCAAGCAAACCGAGAAGGAGCCAACGATGGGTTTTGAAGTCCAGCACAAAGTGGCCCTCGTCACGGGGGCTAACCGTGGAATCGGCAAGGCAATCGTCGAGGGGCTGCTGGAAGCGGGTGCCGCCAAGGTCTACGCGGCGGTGCGCGACCCAAGCTTGGTAACCGACTTGGTCGCCAATTCGGGCGGCCGGGTCGTGGCCCTGCCCCTCGACCTGAGTAAGCCGGCTACGATCGAGGCCGCCGCCCAGACGGCTTCCGATGTGCAGTTGGTAATCAACAACGCCGGTGTTCTGCAGGCGGTCGACCTCTTGAGCCCCCAGGCGTTCGACGCCCTGGAATTGGAGATCGAGGTGAACCTGCGGGGGTTCTTACGAGTGGTTCAGGCGTTTGTGCCGGTGCTGCGCGCCCGGGGGGGTGGGGCCCTGGTGCAGCTCAACTCGGTGGTATCGCTCCGTGCCTTTCCCGAGGTGGCCACGTACAGCGCCTCGAAGGCGGCGTCGTACGCAATCACCCAGGCCCTGCGCGACCAACTTGAACCCCTGGGTATCGCCGTGTTGAGCGTGCACCCAGGACCGATCGCCACCGAGATGGCGGCCGCGGCGGGTTTCACCGCGGGAGCCGCGCCCCCCAGCGTAGTGGCTCAGGCCATCGTGACCGCCCTAGGCAAGGGCCAGTTCCAGGTGTTCCCCGACCCCATGGCGCGTCAGTACGGCGAGGCCTATGAGAGCTTTGCCCAAATGATCTTTGCCCCGGGTGCTGGCGAATAGCCCGATCCGGGCGAGTGCGCCGCGAACGCTCTCGCTCGGCCAGACTCGCCGCCTCGCTGCTTCAGCGCCCCACCGCTCACGACCATTTGACGAACTTGGGAGCCGTGCGGGATTGGGAAACCATCATCGTGGCGATCTTGCCATCGGTGAAATAGGGATCGCCCGTCAGGTTACGGTGAGGTGCCGTGAGGGTGCAGGCACCCTTCCCTTGGATGTAGCCGGCCCGTTCCAGCCGTTCGGCCTCGAGCAGGTCTTCCAAGACGTAGTCGCGAGCCTCGTCCACGTCGGAATCGATCCGGTGAGTGGTCAGGTTCCAGGTGCGCCAGGTGAACCGCACGCCGATATCGCGGCTGACCTGGCCCACCCAAACCGGCTGATCCTCGAACCGAAGCGGTGTGGCCCACAACCGCAGGTGCAGCCGCTCGTTGATCGAGGCTCGGATGCGCTGCAGGGCAAAATCCTGGCTTCGCCCAAACAGGTAGAGCGCGCTGACCGGCGAGTAGCGATACTCTTGCCCCGTGACAAAGGCCCGAAAGGTCTTCCAACAGGTGGCCAGGTCGATCACCTCGGTCTCGTCCCAGCGGGCCCCGAAGGCACTGATAATGGTGGGAAACTCGCCGATAACGGCCAGGTTCACCGGGTCGCCCGAGCGGCTGCCCGCGCGGTTCGAGGTGGCCAGCGGCATCTCAGCCAAACGCAGCTGCAAGGTTGGTAAATCGCAAGCGACCAGTTCGCTGGCTGGGAAACGATTGTCGATATCGTGACGGAGGTAATCGGCCCGCAGCCCTGGAACCGGCACCGTGAACACAAACTCGGGCGCTTCACCTCCTCCCAGCAGGCGCAGATGCACCACCTTGCTGCCGGAATCGAGCGAGGTGTAAACGAACCCCTGGGCGGTTCCCCCGGGCGGAATCGGACGAAGGTGAAACGCCTGGGCGCGGAAGAAATCGTCCATCTGTTGATTGGCCAGCCAGGCCGAAAACACCCGGAGCGGCAAGAGCAGAATCAGCGGAAGATACAACAGAGCCAGCGCGCCCGAACCGAGGATTTGTCGCCCGTTGGAGAAATGGTTGGCGGCCGCCGCCTCGAGGGGCGAGTAGTAGTTCGGGTCGATCGCCACCACATGCAGCCGCAGGGCCTCGGGGCTGTGGTTGATCAGTTTGACCCAGACCGGCTGGATGCTCCGGTTGGCCAACGGGCGGCCAAAGTACCGGCGCGATTCGGCGCCGTCGAGCACGGCCACCGAGGCCTCGACCTGGCCCTGAGTTTGCGTTTGCCGGCGTGGAGCAAAGTCCCAACCTTCGGCTTGGGGGCTAAAGCGCACCAGGACGCGGCGGAGCAACGGAATGCGTTCGAGAATCATGGGGCGTCCCGGTTTCACTGGGTTCGCTGCCCTGGCCACGCCGGGCAGAGTAGCGAAGCATTCTAACCCCGCCGCTGGCCGATTGCCGACCGGCCAGGTCCGACAACTGGCGAGCGACCAATTTAGGCGGTTCGGCCCGTCGTTTCGCCTGGCGGCGTGGATTACAATTGTGGCCAATTGGGGCAGCGGCCGCGGTGCCCGGGGGGCCGCAAACACCGCGAGCCAGCGCCCCGTCGCCGAATCCCACGCCTTGAATCTCCCGCTCGCCGCCAGTGAATCCTCTGGGAATTCGGCCGGCGCTTCCCCCAAGCATGGAACATCGCATGACCAACTTCCCGCGACTGGCCTGGCACCTGACGTTGTATGGGCTGGCAGCCGCTGGCCCGACGGGGCTTGGGTGGGCCGTGGAAGCCGGGGAATCGCCCCCCCGGTCGTGCTCGCGGCAGGTGCGCTTTCAGCTCTCGTTTGCCCAAAAGGATTTGATTTGGCATGGCGATCCGGCTTCGCCCACGGCAACGGTTTTTATCCGGCCAGGCGCCCGGCCGATCGCGACCGACCTGCAACTAACGACGCTCACCGAACGCCACGACCGGCCCCATCGGCGCTATGTGACGGAAGCGCGGATCGCTTCGGCCCCACCACCGCGCACGGTCTACGCGTTCACCAGCCAGCGAGAAAAGGTGGTCGGCGTTGTGGACGCTGAGGGGCGCTTTCTGCCCAACGATTTCTTGGCCAACCACCGCGGGCTGCTTCCCTCGTGGCCCAACGACGCCACATGCTTGCAGTACGACCCGGAACGAAATGCTCTGTACTACGAGGTTGCGCTGCCGGGCCCGGTCGCGACCGAATCGCTCGACTTCCTGCCGCTGGAGCTTTACGACGCCCGCGGCCAGGCGGTGGAAAACCCCGGTTCGCTTGTGTTTACGCCGGCCGAACCGGCAACCCAGCGGCCCGCCACGCTGGTGCTGACGCTCGAGGGCCAACGGGGGCCATTCGAACTGGCCCGGGCCGAGGTTCCCGAGCGATTTCGCCGCAGCGAGGTGTTGCTCGGCTCGTTCGACAACGCTAGCGGCACCTATCTAGACGAGGCGGCCTACCGGCCCGGGGCTGCAACCGGTTCGGCGGCCGAGGCGAGCGTGACCGTTGAGTTTCCCGGCGAGTTGACCGCCGCGTTGGACCAGACCGGTAACACCCTGAGGCTTAGCCCAGCGATCGACCCGCCGAGCGAGGCGCGCCGCTCGGAACCCGCGATTACCATCGACGGCAATTTCGACGATTGGCGCAACATCCGCGGCGTCGACGACCCACGGGGCGACTGCGTTCCCTACCTGGAGTATGTGCCTGATGTAGACCTTGTCGAGTTCAAGGTGGCCCACGACGCCCGGCACCTTTATCTCTATGCCCGCGTGGCCGGGCAGGTCGGCCGGACGCATCCCGAGGGAGGGCGCAGCTACTTCTATGCCTATTTGGATGTCGACCAGGACGCGGGCACCGGATTTTTACCCAGCCGCGACGATGACTGCTACTACGGCGTCGACCTGGGGGACGACTGCGAGGTGCAGTTCGAATTCGTCGACAACGCCTTCCGCAAGACTTTCTACGGCTTCTGCGGACTGGGTGGCAACAACGACGTGCTCCGGCAGCAGGTGACCCTCGGCCCGAGCCAGTATGGCCGGTTCGACGAGCAGGGCCGAGAGCGCGAGCACTACAAAGCCGAGTACACGTTTCGCGACGGTAAAACCGAGATTACCGAGGATCTGAAGCTGGGTACCAGCGATACGATTCGCCTGGCTGTCTCGCCCGACGGCAGCGAAGTGGAAGTGGTATCGAGTTTCGACGGCTTCTTGCGCGACCCGAGCGGACGCCCCACGGTAAGCCCAGGGCAATCCCTCGACCTGGCGGCGGGTATGGAGTGCGACAGCAAAGCCTATCCTGGCAAAACTCGCTGGGCCGCCGATAGCACCCCGATCTTGCGAGGCTACCGCCTCACGGTGCCCGCCGGCCGCTCGAATTCGGCACCGTGACGGCATGCGGAACCTCGCCTCGGTGACGAGGTTCAACAACCGCCAAGCGTGCATCAACGCAGCGCACAATCCTGCGAACCGCGACGCTGGTGCCTCGTTCGCCAGTCGCATTTCGGCCGAGATGAGCCGGACCGATTGTTCAGCGGGCCGCACCCAGCGCGCGAGGCGGCCATGGGCGCGGGTTGCTCAGCGGCCAGTTACATGGTTTGGAGACGGACCATCTCTGGGTGGGAGGACGGAAACAACTCCACCAGTAACTCGTGTTTTGCAATGTACTCGTGCTTTGCAATTGGCGGACGGGGGCGCACGATCGCCTTGGCCGCACGGCGTCTTCGGTCTGGCGGAGTCGGTCGGTGTTCCCCGGAAGTGTCCGCCGTGGATTTCCGCGACGGGGTACCCCCGGGCCCGAGTGCGGCCGCTCGTCGTCGATCGCCGATTCCGTTTTCAATTAGACCACTGGCGATTTGCGCACGACCGACTCCGGATTGTTGCGATCGCTGCGCCAGGGCGGATGGTGAAAGTGCAACACAAAATCGCCGTTGTACGAAGCCACGGCTTCCTGGAACACGATTTTGCCGATCCGCTGCCAGCTATCGTCAGGAATTCGTCGTCGCTGCACGATCTTGCCCACGGTCGTGCCCTGATCGCTCACTTCGATGGAGAAGATCAGTTCGCGCCGCGGGGTGGGATCGCCCGGATCGTAGATGTGGTGCAAGACTTCTTCGCGGAAATCGGACAGGTCTGGAGGCTGCTTCAGGGTTTGGAGAGCCTTCGGATCCGACTTGAACCCGGAGATGAGTTTGAGCCGCATGAACCGCGGCGCCACGGTTGGCGTGCCAGGCGGTTTGGCGAGTTCGGCGATTGGATAAAGCTGGCGGATGGTAGGCTCGCGATCGACGCCCATGAATGCCAAGCCAGTCAGCAACAGGATGGGCAATCCCAGGCCGCGGCGCCACGGGGTGGTGTCGGGCGCGTTGCGTAGCTCGGCGTCGTTGATGAATTCAGTCCATTCGCCACCGAGATCTTGCTGGGTAATGAAATTGGCCGTGCGCAACGGCGATTGGTGCTCCGGATTGGTGGTTGGATACAGTTTTCCGACCATCGACAGCGAACGAAAGTGGCCGCGTCGCGTTTCGGTGCAACAGGTCGAGTAGCGCGCAACGATGAGCGCGCTACTGCCTTTCTGAAAATACCCGGTATAGCCGGTCGGATGGTTGTCGATAACCCAACTGCCGAAAAGGCAGACCCCGTTGGGGTGCAACAGCCGCCGATAGCCGCGGCGGTTTTCGCCCCACCGCATGTCTGCCCTGGAATCGAGCGCGCGAGCGGCGGCCGCCTTGAAGAGCCAGGGAAGGCCTAAAGGCAAGCACCCGCGGAGCACGCGACCAAGCGTGACTTCGTACTTTGGAAGGGGAGGCTCACCCGCCGCGCGCCACACCAGGTAGTAGGCGTTTTCGAACAGCTGCCGGCGCACCTCGGAGTAGCGCGAACCTTCATAACGAAAGTCGGCGGCGACGACTTGCTGCGGACCGAAGTAGTTCGAGTCAAATCGCATCGGGGTGCTTAAGCCGTTGTTGGCGCCGACAATACCAGCGAGCCACGAGCCAGTTCTCCAGCCCGAGGAGCGCTACGAATCCGGCGATGATTCCCAGGAGTTTCACGCGGTTTTTGCCTGAGAGCCGCAACGGGTCTGGCGGTGGCTTGTCGTCAAAAGGGGGCAACAGGTAGGGAAAGGTCGGCAGAAACTGGCCGTTGTTCGAGTCATTAACGCGTCGTCTGGGCCAACCGTCGTTGTTGTGCTGGTAAGCGAGCTCGTAAAGCAGCGTGTCGCCATACTGCGCGAGCATCGATGCGACATCATCGGTGAGCAGCCGGCCGTTGGGAAATCCGACGCGGTGCTTCGTCGAATAGATCATGACATCGGGCACGAAATCCCATCGCCGAAAGGCAAACGTCTGCGCAAAATTGAGACGCAAGAAAATATCGCGCATCAGGCTTGGGTCCTCGTGCTCCGCGATGATAGCCTTGACGTGATCCCTTGGGTGCAACGTATTCAAGAGTTCAAAGCGTGGGTTCTGAGTCCGCAGTGATCGGCCCTGGTGGTCCACCTGCCGCCCGCCCTTGTGCGAAGTGGCCCAGATCAGAAAATCGGACTGGTCCCGTGGAAACAGCTTCATGGGGATTCGCATGACCATAGCGACGACGTTTGTGCCAAAGAAGGCCGGAAAGATGAACGGATCCTCGAACACGCCGGTCTGGACTGCGATTCCACTGTCCCCCTGCCAGGACTTGATCGGTTCGCCCTTCTCATCGAGGAACGCTGGGTACCCATTTTGAAGTTGAGCTTTATTGTCCAGGCGGAATTCGACGATCACCTCCTCGCCGATCAATTCAGGCTTCTCGATCAAGCCACCATAGCGCAAGAACGCCTCGTGCGGCGTAGGCCGCTTTGGGCTGTTGCTCGGAGCGTGCGTGTGCCCATAACCGGCCTCGCCCGCTTCAGCGTGGCTGTGTTGCTCAGCGGTGTCTTTCTGCGCCTGTTCGAAACGGCTGTCCAGGTCGAAATGAATTCGATACGTGTAGGGCGCCAGCTTGAGCGATCCGGTTTGAGTCAGCGCGCGGCGAACGCACAGCACGACCACCAGAGCGTCGATTTGAGAGCGTTCCTCGGGCGTCATCTCCTCTCGGGCGGAATCGGCGATGGGGTCGGCCAGCGACAATGCCTGGTTGACCTTTGTCGGCAGCGACGGTTCCCCGTTGGCGCTCACTGGAAACACGAACAGATCGGTGATTCCTCCCTCGAGCGCCTCGCGGTTGAACGGATCGATCGGGTCGGCATGGTCGGACGCGAACGAAGGCACGCTGACGGACAGCAGAACCATCCACGCCAGGTGCTTCCAGCAGGCTTGGGAAGTGATGCGCCGAACCGCACGCTTGTTGCCACTCCGGGGGTCGGCTAATGCTCGGTTCATTTCCGTTGGTCCCTTAAATCGGGATACGCCAGAACCAGTCGGTCTTGAACAATGGCGCCGACATGTGTTCGCCTAGTTTCCGATAACTCTCCCACTGCGGTTCGTCGAAGAATTGATCGACCGTAGCCTCGTGAGGAAACTCAGGGTGCGCATGGTGATACTGGCGCACATCGGTCGACTCGTCGCCGGTTAGCGACGCCTTGAGGTACAGAAGCGCGCCACGGTCGTCGGGCTTGTCCTCGTACTCGATGTGATAGAGCGCGGCGTGCCGCGGCGATGGCCCAGTGATTCGTCCGTCCGGGGCGGTCGGCGGCTTCAATTCCTCTTCGGTGCCCAGGGCGTCGCGCTCGGTGCTCGTGAGGACACCTGCCAAACTCAGCGCGTCGAGTTCGTCGCGAGAGTAGGGCTTGATCTGGGCGCGAAAATCGATGCGGACTTTGCGCGCCAGGTCGGCCAGCGACTCGAACTGGTAGCGAGGATCGGCGCTTCCGTCGCAAACGATGATCCGCGGCACCCGCCGACGAATCAGTTCGTAGGCACCCGTATTCTCGAAGAAGCCGCCGTCGGACAGGTGCCAATAGCGGCACCACGGTCCGGGGAAGCGCGCCAGCCACTCGAACAGAATCAGGCTCTGCGTGGCAAACAGCCGCGGCACCAGATAGAGCAGCCTCCTGGTGAAACTCAGATCGGGAAACCCGAGCCGGTCCGCGTGCGAGATTCCGCTGTCCCACCAGTGGCCCGTGCGCAGGTTGACAAGCCCCATCAGCAGCGCCGTGCTCAGATTGGTGACGCTTCCCCGACCCGGATCGATCGCACCACCCGAAATACTGATCCACTGGCGGAGCGACAGCATCTCTGCCTGGTCGGCTGGCTCATCGAGCTGATCCACGAGCGGATGGGGGATGCCGCGCGGATGGCCCAACGGCACGAGCCGCGTCGGCACTTTGCGGGCCGGGCTCGGAGCTGCCGTGATCGAATCCTCCCAGGCGCTGTGCCATTCGGTGCCAATACTCATGGCCAAGCAACTGACCGCCAGGTTCTCTCCCTGGCGGTCGCGTTTGCGCAACAACGAGCCGAAATCGACGGTTTGATTGACGATGACGTTGATCAGGTGCAACGGACCCGATGTTTCGAACGGCCGGTAGTCGCGAATCGACGCCACGTCGTCGCCGGGAATAACCTCGGTAACGCTGATGCCCTCGGGCCGGTGACGCAAAGGGTTCGAGGCCCCCAGATAAGCCCGCGCCAACCGCGCCGCGTACACCTGTGACAGCGACGAGCGGTTGACGAACGAGATGGCTTTCGGCAGCGCCAACGCAAGCGTCAAGGCGACCGCGAACAGGGTAACCCATAGGCCGATCGCGAGCGTCGTGCCTCCCTGATAAACCGCGTGGGCCGAGAAGGCGTAAAGCAACAGCGGCAGCGTGAACAAGACAACGCCCAAGAGCCCCAACGACATGCCCCGCAACAGCAGCCGGCGAACGGTCGACGAGGGGCCGGCCTCGGTGCTCGCCAACAACCCCGCCACATAGCGCACCGCCGGCGTAACCGCCAGGATGGCGGCGCCCAGACCCGCGAACACCTCCGCGTAAGATCGATTCCCACGCACTTTCCATTCCTGCAAACCAAAGGCCAGCGTATCGATGGCCGCGAACACGGTCGCCGCGACGACGAGCGCCAGCGACAGGCCGAGATCGTAGGTCAGATAATTTCGCGTCCGGAGTCGTTGGGTTTCGACGCCGCCGGTACCCAGGGCCTCCTCTCGGTTATGGCCGCGATGCCAGGCAAGCTCGACGTGGACGAACGAGCTGAGCAAGGCTAGCGCCAGAAACAGCGGCTCCACCGCCAACCCGTCGCACACGGTCAGCCAGAGCAACACGGCGACGACAAAAAACATGATGACGACGGAAATACCCTTGTAGGTCTCGTGCTGATCCTCAGAAACGATCCAATAAGCCACGATGCGCGGCACGACCAGGAACAAGATCAGCAACTCGACCAGGGCAAACCAAGGACTGAAGAACGCTCCGAGCCAGGACTCCACCAAATGACCGATCGGCAGGTCGTTGGTGCTGATGGTTAGTCCCCAAAGCGCGTAGATCTTCTCCAGCACTCCGAAGCGAACGGCCAGAGAGACTCCGAACAGCGAGAAAATCGCCAAACCGACCACAACGTGGATGCTAAGTAAATTGCGCACGAAAACCGCGGCGTTGGTCTGCCCGTCGCCTTGCCCTTGCGGCGCAATGTAGTTGCCGTGGCGGCGCAGCCAGTCGATGGTCCACGAGTCGGAGTCGGCGAATTCTTGCTCGACGCGGCTGGCCACCGGCATGCCCAGGGCCCCGGCCGGACCAGGCGGTGGTGTGCGGAGGCGATCGTAAGCGCGACCCAGGCACGCGCCGAGGTAGCCTCCGCCCGAGACGGTCGAGAGAAAGTCGACCTTGCGGATGAGTTTGTTGCGGGCGAGGTTCTGCAGGATGCCGAGCGAAAGCGTGGCGCTACGGATACCGCCGCCCGACAGGGCCAGACCGGTGACGCTATCGTGCCAGCCGCCGCCCGGTCCGCCAGTGAGGGAGCCGATTCGATCCCCCAGGCGAGCCTCCGCATCGTCCGGCAAGGCCCCGCGTCGCTGCATGATCGCCTGGGCCTCGCGATCGCGCAACTCCTCGGGATAGGTCGTTGAGTCTGATTGCTTGCAGGCGGCATCCTCCAGAATTACTTGGGCCGCCTTCTCGCTGGCCATATAGATATTGGTAACGATGAAGTAACCCGGGATCTTCGGAAAGATCGACGCATCGACAACGCGCAATCCCTCGACCCCGCGCACGCGAAACCGGCTGTCGAGCACGGCGTTCGCATCGCCGGGAGGACCCATGCGGCAGGTGCCGCAGGCATGATGCCCCCAGGCCTGGCTGCGAATCCAGGTCTTCATCCTCTCGGAACTGCCTATTGGTACCAGGCTTTCGCCGGGATGCTCCTCGCGCACCTTGGCCAGCCGGCCGATTTCGCGTACGAATTTTACGCCTTCGACTAGCGCCAGCAGATCGGGATCGCTGGCCGATTGGTTGGGGCGCGACTGTTGGTTGAAGTAGTGAAAATTGATCAACGGCGTGGAGCGAGGGTCTTTGTCGCGCAGCCGCACCCGTCCGTCGCGGTTGGTCGTGTTCGATTTGAGAATCACCCAGCTAAAGAGCCCACTCTGCGGATCCAGCTCTGAGTAGCCGACCTTATAACCCCGGAAGTCGGCGGGCAGTCCGAAGATGAACAGATCGGGCTGGGCCAGGTCTGGGCGAGATCGCTTAAATATGCCCATCACTGCCCCGTTCGTGGCGTAGATTCCAGTGCCCCACTTGCGCCATTCGGCAAGGTGCGAATCGGCCTTCTGTTGCTGAGTAGGCAAGCGGAAGGTTGCGCCGCGCAACAGCGAAAACGGATTGGCCATCTGGCTAACGACCGATACCTCGTACCGGTCTTGCAGGTTCCGCCCGACGCCCGGCAAGTCGACCACGCAAGCGATGCCGATCGTGGGATCTTCCAATTCCGCCTTGGCACCGATGCCCGAAAGCATCAGCAATTGCGGTGTGTTGAAGGCACCCCCGCAGAGGATGACCTCGCCACCCGGCTTAACGCGCACCTCTTGCTTTTCGGGCGTCGCCTCGCTTGGGTTTACATGGGCACGATATAGGCGCTCGCCCTCCAAATACTCCACACCAACCGCCCGCTGCTGGTCGAGTAGGACTTTGGTCACCAGGCAATTCGTCTTGATCGTCAGAAACTCTGAATGGGTTGCCAAGGTGCCCAAGAGTAGTTCGCGCGGACTGCTACGCCGGCCGCGCATGGTGTAGGGCGCACTGGCATCCTGGTGAATCGTGGTGTTCGGCCCATACACCGAGAGAGGAATCAGGACAACGCCCTCGGGGCTGTTGAGTTGGGTCCAGCGATGGTTTGGGTCGAGCGACTGGGTGATCTGGCCTTTGACAAAGCGGCGGACGAGAGTCCAAGCGCGCTCGAGGCCCACGCGTCTCGACTGTCGCAGCGCCGCCTTCAGCATTCTTACGAGCTGTTTGTCCGCCAGGCCGAGTTCGACATCGGCCACACTGGTGCCCAGCCAGCCGCCGAAGCCGTGTTGGCCGCTGGTGGAATCCGGGGGAAAGCCGAACAGCCACCGCAGGCTGTTCCAGGCGTAAAGGCCCAGGTGCGCCAACTTCTTCGCTGGCCCTGGGCGCGGCGATTGCGTGTAGCTGTTGTCTTCCAAATCCTGGAAGTAGGCGCGCATCCGTTCGCCGCGCCAGGACTCGTCTCCCAACAGGTCGGCCAGATCATCCCAATCGGCGTCGGCCCCCGCGATCGTAATCATGGCGTTATGAATCGTGCAGCCGCCGACGCCGGTGGCGCGAGGGTAGAAGATGCCGTCGTGCGTTACGTCCTCACCCTTGGCCTCGCTGTGCACGTGCCACTTTGGATCTTCGTTGATCTCCTCGGGCAGCGCTCCGTTGCACCGCTCGTAGTGATCCACGAAGAAGCGCCAGGAGACCGCTTCGTGTTCCGTGGACAATCCATGGAACCCCGGCACGCGGGTCACCTCGTGGTCCGGGTCGCTCGCCGGCAAGGCGCCCTGATTGGACCCGGCCTCGATGACCAGTACGCGCTTACGCGCTCGAGCCAACCGGGCGGCCAAGGGTGCGCCGCCAGCGCCAGAGCCGACGATGATGTAGTCGTATTCTTCTTGGGTACCGGGCGCGCGCGGAGCGTTCATGATGTCTGCTCGCAGGCCATGTCTTAGAATGTCTTCAGTAGCTCGATAAGTGCATGCTTATCGTCGTCGGACATTGCCTTGAACCATTCGTAGTAGTGCCCTTTGTCCATGACGAAATCCGGACACTTGCTGACCCTGAGCAGCGCCGGTGCGATCGATTCGCGCATTACTCTTTGCATTTCTTCCGGGTTGCGGTCGAGGTGCCGCGTTTCGATTTCCGTCAAGCCCGAGGCGACTTCACTAAATGCCCTGAGCAGCTCGTGCGTCTGGGTTTCGGAGTTGACGTTGGCGATCAGATTCACCGGAGTTCCCTTGGGAATCGGTCCCAGGCGAATGGCGCCGAGGCGCCCCGCGCTGAAGTAAACGATCGCGCCAATGACCAGCGCGCCAAGCACTTGGAAATAAGCGATTCGCCGGGTCCACTTCCACGAGGGCACCAGGAACGCCAGCGCCACCAGCACCAGCAGCACCCAGGGGAACCAGGCCGGTTCGACCGCCAGCAGCCACTTCAGCCAGGCCTGGCTTGGGAAGCGACTTGCCAGCAGCCAAGCCAAGAGCAGAACCGCGGCCAGCGCCAGCAGTGCGTATCCGCGCTGGCGGCGGTGCGCCGGCGAGTGCGACAGAAGCAGGAGGAAGCCGCCCACAAGCAACACCGCGCTGGGCAGAGCTAAAGGGTGCACGCGACGCATCCAGGGCAGGCCGACCCCCAAGCGGCTTAAATACGGCGCCAGAGCGTGGGGCACGTACTTGCCACGAATCGTCAGGTATGACTCCTCGGTCGTTCGCCAGATCAGCCCCCGGTCGGCCTTCAGGCGTGCCGCGGTGGCGTCGTTGTAGCTCGAACTTTCCAGGCGCCGTTCGGGCCACAAGAGCTTGCGTATCGCATCGTCGAAGGCATCCAGCCGGCCATCGAGCGACGGATCGCGGTTGAACGTGCCCAAGCTGTTGTTGTGCAGCAGCGGAGCCGTGTTCCAGATCGAGACCAAGGTCGGAACCCGGTAAAACCCGACGCCGCCTCCGCCGCGTGGCACGTCGGGTGGAACCCGATGACGCGGCGTGAATTGGGCAACCTCACCCCTCGGGCCCGAATAGGGATTGAAATAATCGATCGGCCCGACCGACGGCATCTTCTTGTAATCGAGCGACGCAAAATCTTCCCAGATATGGCCGGCCACGGCGTTCGTGGCCAGTGCGCGGCCCGCGTTGGTGTTGACGACGTTGATCGGAATTCGATAGTCCGTCGACAGGTAGTTGTGCCTCCAAAACGCAGGTTCCTCCACGATCTGTTGGGCCCATTGCGTATACTCGGGGTCGCGCAGCCATTGGCCCGGATCGTGCTCCCAGAATTCGCCTTTCTTGGCCCATTCTGCTTGCCGCTCGTAGCGCCGCTTGATGAGCGACTTGAATCTCTCCTCGTATTGCTGTTGTCCAATCTCGTCGGCATGCAAGGTAACCGCGCTGGACTCGGGCTGGATGCTCGAGTGGCATTGAATGCAGTTGCGGGCGAACACCTGCCTGCCGTGCTTCAACCTGGACACATCGATCCTTCGCCCTCGGATCCGCTCGTAAGCTGCTCGCGCCTCCCCGCTCGCGCCGTTGGCCGGCGGAGCCTCGGAAGTGAGCACGACCCGATCGCTCGCACCCTCCGCTGATAAAAGGGGCATTGCCTCGGACACTGTCAGAAAATAGTCTCGCATCGGACCAACCCGTCGGTCGGTGGCGTTGAAGTACACCGAGTATTTGCGACAGTCGAATAGTGTGAAAGGCTGCTGCTCTTGGAAGCCAACCAGGGGTTGGTGCAGTTGATTCCAGCGCTGCCAATAGCTGCCGATGTTCAGATACACTCGCGACATCGCCCCCCAAGCGCCGATGGAGTCCGCGCCATCGAAAAGAATTCTGGGTGTATAGCGAGGATTAGCCCGGTTCGACTCTTGCAGACGGCTCCCAACACCTTGCTGAACGAATTGCTCCCGCGTGGCTGGCGGCACCTGGTCCGGGGCGTCGGGAGAGGCGTCGCCCTGGGGGTTCCGCCACAGCGATGGAAGCGTCTGGCTCCCGCTGGAAATCCGTTCCGGTGGATTCCGGAACGAAAGGATGGCGCGCTCCTTGAGCCGAAAGATCGCGTTCATCGCGTTGGGGTTGTTGATATTGTCAGACGCGATGAGCGAAGTATCGATCGTGCCCGGCGGCTGGCTGTCGAGCAGGTGATAGATAAAGTTATCGGGCTTGAGCAGGTTGCCCACGGCGGCCCGCACGCGCAGATACTGGGCTCCGATGCTGCCGGAAATGTTACGCCACTCGGGGTTGACCGTGTCGCGCGGAGGAACGAGCGGATGAAACGACGCGTGGCAGAACGCGCAGCTCATTCCCACGCGGAACGGTCGCTCCAGCTCAGGATCCTCGTAGTAGCTGGGGTCGGTATAGTACCGATCGGCATTCCAGCGGGCCTGGTGCTCCGCCGTGAAATTGGGATTCGGAAATAGCCGCAGGCCGATGACACCACTTGAGATCCCATAGATGTCTGGCGGCGGAATGTGTTTGTACTTCTCGTAGCGGTCTTGGTCGCTGTCGTTCCCGTAGTCCTCCGCCTCGTCGCTCGACATGTATGCATCGGGATAGTCGTAGTAGCCGTCGTTCGCCAGCTCGTCGCGCTCGCCACGGTACAATTGCAGCCCACGTTGCGACTTATGTCTTCCCCGAGCAATCTGCGAAAATGTTTGCCGCACGTACGCTTCGCGCCAGGCGCGCGTTGTTTCGTCGGAGGGCGTGTCGAGCCAAAGTCCGAACTCACTGGCTGACGCCGAAAGGGCGGCCACCATTCCAGGTTCATTGATCAGCCCCGCGTCGTGAAACCTTGCGGCCCGACCGCGCGAGTCAACAAGCTTAAGCAAGTCCATGAATCCCAGGTTGTCACTGGCCAGCCAATCCCAGAATCCTTCATTCCCGCCACACCAAATCATCCAACTGTTGCGTCCGAATACCGCGTTGTCGCTCAATTTGGGCAACTGAACCTGAGTCGGCGGTCGGCGGCAGGCCGGCGGCTCTGTCTGGTCAGGTTGCTCCGCGGACAGCATCTTGACATCGAGCAGCTGGTCGGGCCACGCAACACCCTGATCGGCGGCAACGCTGATCGAATCCATGCCCTTGAAGTAGTCCTCGATCTTGCGAGGGGTGAAATAGCGCTCGGCGGCTTGAGAGACCTCGAGCCCATCGAATCGGGCCCGGCTCCTCGCTTCATCTTCCGCGATCTCCTCTCGCTTGCCGCCAGCGCCGCAGCCGGCAATTCCTGCCGAAATGACCATCGCGCAGGCCCAATACCCCGCGATCCGCAACGACCTAAAGCCGTAAGGCCAGCCCGGCCCTGTCATCCGGTTCTGAATGCAAGTTCGCATTCCGCTTCTCCTCGGGCTCTCGGACCAGGCCTTTGAGACCGCATCGCGTCGGGGCTTCCAAGTAACGGACCGATCTGGTCCTGCTTGCGCGAAACCCCTCTTAACGGCGGCTTCGCAAGGTCGGATCTCAACGTGCGCTCCCATCCACCCCTGTCGCCCGGCGGCCGCGCTTGCCCCGCGGTGCCTCGAGCGACTAACGGGTCTCAAGGCGGTAAGTGCCAGGCGGTCCACCTCGCCGCCAGTAGCTCGCCACCTTGCAATAGGCCAACGCCAGTCAGGTTTCTCTCGTTGCACGAAAGCTCCTGGCGTACGAACGCGCCGAGACCGCATATTTGCAGACAAAGCTGTGTTTTCGCGGACAATCAGCGCACTGCTTCACCGGAACAACCCGCCAAAGCAATACGAAGCCCTAGCCTGTCGACGCCCGCAGCTTCGCTCGATAGCTTCGCTGTGGACTGCGCCTTTTTCACTGCCGTGCGCGATTCACGCCCTTGATCGTGGCATGCAAGCTACGATCGGCGCTATGAAACGCGATTTACACCGCGTCTCGATCGTGGCACTAACTAGCATTCCTTCGCAAGCAGAACACGACTCTGCCTGGTACGCTCGAACGCCCTAATAGATGTGCTGCCCAACTCCAACCCGGTGATCCGGCTAAGAGTACGGCAGAATAGAGCGACGCCTGGAACGGTTGTCAATCGTTTTCTTGAGAAGACAGGATGAATTTTCCAAGCCATTCAGTGGTGGCCCGGAAAACGCACCCCGGTACTGAACGGCGTGGTCTTAGTTTCCGCACAGGCACGCCCGCCTCATACCCCGTCCAGCCTATCAGGGCGATTGCACCATAAGCTAGAGGCTGTTTCACAACCGCTTGAGTGCTAGATGGATGAAGCAGTTCCGTAGGGCAGGCCCCGGCCTGCCTTCCTTGAGCCTTATCACGGTTCGATGCCCAAGCCGGGTAGGGCACGGCTGGGTGGCATGTCCCTGTTCTGCTGGAGAGAATGTTGGGTGCCATGTCCACGCTCGCCGTGGACATGCAGGAGAATCCTGAAACATGGCCACTATGGGGTACCACAGTGGCCATGCCACCCAGCCGCAACACGATGTTGCCGGGAGGCACTACCTGACCAAACCTGAGATTAACTCCCTTTACTTCGCGACGCATCAGATGGGGCGCCCGCGAGGCTGGAACCATCCGTTCCCGATTGGTCGTTACTGGAGGTGCGCCATTGTAGTGTTCTTCAACTATGGAGTCGACACGGGAACCATTTGGAAGACTCTGCCGTTCCACGAGCCGATCCTTTGGCGGCACGTGTCGTGGGGTCGTCAGTGTCCCGATAGGGAGATCAAAGAGTCATGCCCGTGGGGCTGGCTCTACTATCGCCGTGTCAAAACCGGCAAGGCATTTTGGCGGCCGATGAATCGCACAGTTCGGTTGCACCTCAAGAGCATCCAGCCCGAGATGCCGAATCCTGATACTTCCGTATTCGTCGGCGGCGGAACTCGACCGAATACTTAATTCCGTGCTCTGTGCAATCGTGCGGGCATCCCGCCTAAGACCAGTGCCGAAACAGGCGAACAGCGACCCTGGGTGTTAAAGGACCTCCGCAAGACCTGCGCGACGTACTACGACGAGCATGTCCCCGAGTCCTCCGTGTAAATCCTGGGGCATTCCGTCGGTGGGATCACGTATCGCCATTACGCGCACCGTGCGCCACTGGCATTCCGAGCGATTATGACCCTTCCGCAGCCTTCCGCCTTCACGGCTTTGGCTAAAGGATTCGATGGCCAATGCCCTTGCTGTAGGCGGAGATTTGCCGAGACGCCCGGCTAGCTCCGGCAGTTGACGGGCACCGCTACCGACAAGCCGACAAAAGCGGTTCGTCCTCTGCACGAGCGTGGCGAAAAACCTTGGACAACGAGTGCGCGAAGGCCGCCCATTGGCCGCGTGAGCTGCGAACACCAGAAGCGCTACATGCTCCCGCACCGCCTGCTGGTCAAGTCGACAAATCGCTCGAAGATTCACGCACAACTACTTGCCGCCACGGTCGGTCAACACGTCTGCATCCGATGCAGAGTTTGAACTATCGAGAGAGGCGTAGCCATGCGAGTAATAACAACGCACCGGAACATGCGATGCAGAATGTCGATGGCTCTGGAACTGGTGTAAAAAGGGCTAGTTCGGCAGTTGCCGAATTCCGATAGCCGGCGATGTCGTGGATCGATAGGCTTCCCACAGTCCTTCCGTCGAATGCACCGCCGTGAAGTACGGGATTGAACTCACTATTTACGTTGCCGCTTGCAATTCCGTACCGAGATATGCCGGATGCGCTGAATAGCGCCAGCTCAGCAGATGCGGCGTCGCTAACACCGGCAATCTCTTCGATCGATAGGCTTCCAATAGTTCTGCCGTCAAAAGCTCCACCATTTAGCACTGGATTGAACTCGCCATTGAGATTGCCAGTCCCGATTCCGTAGGTCGAAATGCCCGCCGTGCTCAACAGAGCTAGTTCGGCACTTGCCCCCGTTCGGAAGGCCGCGATCTCGTTGATGGAGAGACTGCTGACCGTTCTGCCGTCAAAAGCACCGCCATTTAGCACTGGATTGAACTCGCCATTGAGATTGCCAGTCCCGATTCCGTAGGTCGAAATGCCCGCCGTGCTCAGCAGGGCTAGTTCGGCAGTTGCCGAATTCCGATAGCCGGCGATGTCGTGGATCGATAGGCTTCCCACAGTCCTTCCGTCGAATGCACCGCCGTGAAGTACGGGATTGAATTCACCATTCACGTTGCCGCTTGCAATTCCGTACTGAGATACGCCGGATGCAAACGCACACTGGAAATGAAGGCACCAAGACAGCAGCACCCCCAAAGCTATTGATCGCCCGCCACGTTGGACAGGGCGCTGAGCCAAGCGTTTCGTGAACATTAGCATTGGATTCCCCTAATAATCGAGGATTCGATTCTCGCACTAGAAACAAGCTTAGTCTGCTGGCGTGAGTATCGCGAGTAAGAACTGATCTGTGTCGTGTTCTTTTCGTGGCGATGACAGTCATGTCGATCGAACCCATCCGTCAAACAGGATTGCGAAGGAGGGCGTGTCCTGGGCGCGATCGCCAGTTTCAATCCTGCGTCGGGCCGGCACCCCGAGGCTACTTGTGTCCGTTCAGTCCCAGCCTTATGACTCGAAAGAACTCGCGATCGGCATCCTGCCATTCTTGTTCACGCAAGCACGACTGGAAGATGCTGCGGCACTCTTGAGCGATTCGCCAGGCCGTTTGGTCAGTAGCAACGACGAACGGTGGCGGCTCTGCGTGCGGGCTGGCAGACCGAGCAGCCAGCAAAGCAGCGTCAACAAGCGTCTGGATCGCCTCGCGAATGTGAGGCGGAAGGGACGGCCAAGCGTCCGCGATCCGGGCTATGGCCGGAGGCAAGCAGACACTTTGGCTTTGAGAACTGGGCTGTCGATCGGCGTCACTGGACGCCTGCGAAGGAAAACCAGAGATTTGACAGCGCTGCCCAGGCGCTGCCACGGCAGAAGTCGAATCCTGTAACTCGTTGTCCTTCAATTGGTTAGAAAGTGGAGGCGGCGGGAATCGAACCCGCGTCCCGTAACATTTCAGTGGCCGCTTCTACGTGTGTAGTCGGTCTTTTGAAGTTTCGCCGGCAGGACCCCGGCCGACAGGGTTCGCCAACGGCTAGCCAGGAGCTTTTTTAGC
>CAYNRE010000029.1:0-11630 GCA_964399535.1 uncultured Pirellulales bacterium
CGTGATCTTCACCGAGTTCGAGAAGGCCTGGAAGCCGGTCTTCGCGCTGAAGCTGGAATACATCCGCTCCGAGATGAACTCGCAGTTCGCCAACATCGCCACGCCGAGCGAGATCGTCGTCGCCTACACCATCTCCCTTGAATTCTCCGGCTCGACGGCGGAAATGCACCTGTGCCTGCCCTACTCGATGGTCGAGCCGATCCGCGACGTCCTCTACAGCTCGATGCAGAGCGACCACCTCGTCTCGGACAAGCGCTGGATCGGCACCCTGACCCGGCAGCTGCAGTCGGCGGACGTGGAACTGGTGGCCAACCTCGGCACGACGGAAATCACGCTGGGCCGGATCCTCAACATGAAGGCCGGCGACGTCATCCCGTTCAACATCGAAGAGACCATCACCGCCGAAGTGGACCACGTGCCGGTGATGGAATGCCGCTACGGGCTGCAGCACGGCCAGTACGCCCTGAAGGTGGAGCGCTTCATCGCGCCCGACAAGACCGAGAAGCATTAGCAGACAGGAGAACGCCATGAGCGATACCGATACCGCAGACCAGGTCAGCGCAGACGACTGGGCCGCCGCCATGGGCGAGCAGGCCACCGCCGACGCCAAGGCGCAGCCGGCCGACATCTTCCAGCCGCTCGGCGAGGGCGCCAAGGCCGCCGCGATGCAGGATTTCGACATGATCCTCGACATCCCGGTGCAGATGACCGTCGAGCTCGGCCGCACCAAGATCTCCATCCGCAACCTGCTGCAGCTGGCGCACGGCTCGGTGGTCGAGCTCGACGCCCTGGCCGGCGAGCCGATGGACGTGCTGGTGAACGGCACCCTCATCGCCCAGGGCGAGGTGGTGGTGGTGAACGACAAGTTCGGCATCCGCCTCACCGACATCATCACGCCGAGCGAGCGCATGCGGAAGCTGAACCGCTAGACCTCACCTGCGCCGTGCCGCACAGACTGACTTTTACCGGCCTGTGCGAATGTACAGAACTAGCTCCCCGGCGTCGGCGCCAACACAAAACTGCTGCTCGTCAGGGAGCCGGGCATGCTGCCAAGCGTCGCCACCTGCACGGCCGCCTCCTGCACACCGCTGCCGTCCTTGTCGTAGAACAAGCCGCCCGTTCCCACATCGTAGAACAGGCGCTGCTCGGCCGTGGCCGCCTCCGTGCCGTTGGCAAAAACACCGGTGCGCAGCGTCCCGCCTTCGAACAGGTCGCCATACATCGCCTGATCCAGACCCAGCTTGTCGGTACCCTGCAGAAAGTCCGAAATGGTCGCCACCATCGCATCGACCTTGTCGATGACGAAGGTATCGATCCCCAGCCCGCCGATGAAGGTATCGACGCCCGCCCCGCCGCCGCGGATCGTATCGTTGCCCTTGCCGCCGTTCAGGACGTTGTTGCCCTCGTTGCCAGTCAGCACGTTATTCAAATCGTTGCCGGTACCGTCGATATTTCCCGTGCCGCCAGGGGATACAAGCAGGATCAGGTTCTCCACGTTGGCGGCCAGAACGTAACTGATCGTGCTCTTGACCGTATCCGTGCCATTGGTGGCACCGGCC
Organism: uncultured Pirellulales bacterium; assembly: GCA_964399535.1. Lineage (GTDB taxonomy): Bacteria > Planctomycetota > Planctomycetia > Pirellulales > CAYNRE01 > CAYNRE01. The sequence continues at coordinate 1,560 of CAYNRE010000029.1, forward strand.
TTCTCCTTCACGACATCCCGAATCGAATCGACGAAATAGATGTCGTTGCCGGCCAGGCCTTCCATCGTGTCGTCGCCTGCCGCACCGTCAAGGATGTTGGCGACGGCATTGCCCTTCAGGTAATTGTCCAGCACATTTCCCTTGCCATCGATCGCAGCCGAACCTGTCAGGGTGAGGTTCTCGACGTTGGCAAAGAGCTCGGCAATGGTGACGGAGGATTGCACCGTATCCACGCCTTCACCCTTCGTCTCGTTCACGACATCCCCAAGGTTGTCCACGATGTAGGTGTCGTTCCCCAAGCCGCCGGCCATGGTGTCCGCTCCCAGTCCGCCATTGAGTGTGTTGATTGCGTAATTGCCGGTGAGCGTGTTGTTCAAGGCATTGCCCGTGCCGTTGATGGCCAGCACACCAGTCAGGGTGAGCTTCTCGACGTCGGTGTTCTCCTTCAGCACGAACGTAACCGTGCTGATCACGAGATCGGTACCCTGTCCTGCCTGCTCGGTGACCACGTCGGAGGCGGAATTGACGTAGTAGGTGTCATCGCCTTCTCCCCCGACCATGGTGTCATTGCCGAGCCCCCCATCGATGGAATCGTTGCCCTTCAGTCCATACAGTGTGTTGTTCTTGCCATTGCCGATGAGCGAATTTTTCTCGTCGTTGCCCGTACCGGTGACCGCCGTTCCAGTCAGGGTGAGATTCTCGACATCCGCCCCCAATGACCAATTGACGCTGCTCTCGATGGTGTCGGCGTCCCCTTCGTTCTGATGCTCGTCCACCACATCGTTGAGATGGTTCACCACATAGGTGTCATTGCCCTCGCCTCCGATCAGGGTATCGGCTCCGCCCATCCCGTCGAGATAATCGTCGCCATCCAGCCCGGTCAGCACGTTGGCCGCGGCATTGCCCACCAGACGGTTGTCCAGCGAATTGCCCGTGCCGCTTGCCACCGTCCCCATCAGGGTCAGGCCTTCGACATTGCTGCCCTCGGCAAGGGTGTAGGTGATGTAGGCCTGGATCATGTCGAGGCCCTCGTCAGCCAGCTCCACAACCACATCGCCGACGTTATCCACCACATAGGTGTCCCCGCCCTGGCCGCCTTCCATGGTGTCGGCGCCGACCTTTCCGTCCAGAGTGTTCTTGGAGACGTTGCCGATCAGATGGTTGTTCAAGTCATTCCCGATGGCATCGATCATCGCCACACCCGCCAGGGTGAGGTTCTCGACGTTCACCTTAAGCGTATAGCTGGCCGAACTGAGGATGGTGTCGTGGCCTTCGTTGGCCAGCTCAACCACGTTGTCCGTGGCGATGTCGACATAGTAGGTGTCGTCCCCGGTACCACCTTCCAACCGGTCAGCGCCAGCACCTCCATTCAGAATATCGTTGCCGCCGTAGCCCCGAAGAATATTGCCGGCAATATTGCCGTTGATGAAATTGTCCGAACCGTTGCCATTCCCATTGATGGCTACCTTTCCGGTAAGCGTCAGGTTCTCGACGAAGTCCGACAACGTGTGGGTGGCTGCAGCAAGCACCGTGTCGATGCCCCCCGCGTCTGCGCCCGTTTCATCCGTTTCAACGACCGAGTCGTAGGCCGAGTCGACGTAATAGCGGTCGTTGCCCTCACCGCCTTTCATGATGTCGCCGCCGGCGCCGCCGTCGATGACATCGTTGCCGGCAAGGCCGACAAGCGTGTTCGCTCCGTTATTGCCCTTCAACATGTTGCTCAAGGTGTTGCCGGTGCCGGAAATGGCCGCCGAGCCGGCAAGCGTGAGATTCTCCACATAGTCGGACAACGTGCAGCTCACGCTCGATTGCACGGTGTCGGTGCCTTCGCCGGTCAGCTCGATTACTGTATCGCCGACGTTGTCGACGAGATAGGCATCGTCGTCGGCGCCTCCGCACATGGTGTCGGCGCCGGCGCCACCGCTGAGGGTATCCTTGCCCGCGTAACCGTAAAGCGTGTTCGCGGCACTGTTGCCGATCAGGATGTTGGAAAGAGCGTTGCCGTGTCCCCCGATTGCCGAGGAACCGGTGAGGGTGAGGTTCTCGATGTTGTCGCCGAGCGTGAAGGTAACGGTGGATTGCACCGTATCGCTGCCCTCACCTGCATACTCCTCGATTGTGTCACCTGCAGCGTCCACGATATAGGTGTCGTTGCCGGCGCCACCCTTCATGGCGTCATTGCCGGCCTTTCCATCCAGGAGGTTGGCGGCGGCGCTGCCGATGAGGATGTTATTTAACGAGTTGCCAGTGCCATTTAATGCTTCTGTTCCCACCAAAACCAAGTTTTCGAAATTCGCGCCCAATGTCCAAGTGTAAGAGGCGACAATGGTGTCGATTCCAGCATCTATCAACTCCTCCACGGCATCGACGCCATCGCTTGAGTAAGTTGTCGTAATGGGGTTGCCCCATTCATCCGTGCCGGTGGTAACAGTATCCGACCATGAGGCATGATTGACATAGTAGAGGTCGTCGCCCATCCCGCCTTTGAGCGTATCAATGAACCCGCCCCCAACCAGGATGTCATTGCCATCCATCCCGTACAGCGTATTGCCTGAATCGCTGCAAACGAGCCGGTTATTCGCAGAGTTGCCCGTTCCGGTTATGCTGCCGGCCGCAAGCGACAGGTCTTCCAGTGCTGTTCCCAGGGTATAAGCAATTGAACTAACCACCGCATCCGTGCCTTGCCCTTCCAGTTCGACAATCACGTCGCCGGTGGCGTTGACGTAATAGACATCGTCGCCGAGTCCGCCCTCCATCCGGTCGTTGCCCAGACCGCCGTCCAGAGTGTCGTTGCCGCCCAGACCGTAGAGTTCGTTGTTCTTGCCGTTGCCGGTCAGCTTGTTGGCGCTCTCGTTGCCGGTGCCGTTGATGACCGCCGTGCCGCCGAGGGTCAGGTTCTCGACAAACTGCGAAACAAGCGTATAGGTCACGGCCGCGGTGACGGTATCCTCACCTTCGCCTTCAAGCTCCTCGACGATGTCGCCGGCGGTATCGACCCAATAGGTGTCGTTGCCCGCGCCCCCTCGTAGCGTATCCGCGCCACCCCTGCCATCGAGCACATTGTTGGCGGCATTGCCGGTGAGGGTGTTGGCGATCGCATTGCCCGTGCCATTGATCGCAGCCGTTCCGGTCAACTCAAGGTTCTCGACATAGCCGGATACAGCCAGGACATACGTCGCCGAGGCAAAGACCGTATCCATGCCCTCGTCCAAGACTTCGGTCACGGCATCGTTTGCCGCGTTGACGTAGTAGATGTCGTCCCCGGCACCGCCCGCCATCGTGTCGTTGCCGGCGCCTCCGTCGATAATGTCGTTGCCCGCACCGCCGTTCAATTGATTGGCGGCGGAATTGCCGAACATCGTATTGTTCAGCTCGTTGCCGGTGCCATTGATAGCCGCTGTCCCGGTGAGCGTGAGGTTCTCAAGATTCGCTCCGAGAGTAACGGTCACGGCGGAGAACGCGGTGTCCGTGCCGCTACCGGGGTTCTCGGTAATAACGTCCCCCGACACATCGACGTAATAGCTGTCGTTCCCGGCGCCGCCGAGCATCTGGTCGATACCCGCACCACCGTTCAGCACATCGTTGCCGTCGCCTCCCGTCAGGATGTTGTTGCCGCTGTTGCCGAGGAGCACGTTGTCCAGGCCGTTGCCGGTGCCATTCACCGCCGCCGTGCCGGTCAGCGTCAGGTTGTCGATGTTGTCCGCCAGCGTCCAGGCGATGGCCGACACCACCGTGTCGATGCCTTCATCGGCCAGCTCGCCGATGATGTCGCCGGCTATATCGACGGTGTAGATGTCGTCGCCCGCCCCACCCAGCATCGTGTCTGCCCCGCCCTGGCCGTCCAGGCTGTCGTTGCCCGCCCCGCCCGTCAAAACGTTGGCCGATGCGTTGCCCTTCAGGGTGTTGTCCGACTCGTTGCCGGTGCCATTGATGGCCTCTGTGCCGGTGAGGGTGAGTTTCTCGACATTCGTGGCCAGCGTATACGTCACGCTCGCGTTCACGAGATCGAGGCCTTCCCCGGTGGCCTCCGTGATGGTGTCGCCCGCGTTGTCCACCGTGTACGTATCGTCGCCCCCGCCCCCGATCAACTCGTCGGCGCCGGCCCCGCCGTCCAGTACGTTGGCCCCCGCATTGCCGGTCAGGGTGTTGTCGAGCAGGTTGCCGGTGCCATTGATGGCCGCCGAGCCGGTGAGGACGAGATTCTCCACATCGGCCCCCAAGGAATACGTGATGCCCGAACGGACGGTATCCTCGCCACCGCCCCCTGCCTCGCTCACCGTGTCCGAGGCGTGGTCGACAACGTAAGTGTCATCGCCCGACCCGCCCGACATCGTGTCGCCGCCCGCGCCGCCGTCCAGGGTGTCGTTGCCCGCGCCGCCCGCAAGACTGTTGGCCGCGGCGTTGCCCGTCAGCACGTTGTTCAGGTCGTTGCCGGTCCCGCCGATGGCGCCGGCGCCGGTCAGTATCAGATACTCGACATTGTCGGCCAGGGTCAGGGCTATGCTTGACTGGACAGTGTCGACGCCCTCATCGGCAAGTTCCGTCACGACATCCAGGGCCGAGTCGACGATGTAGAGGTCATTGCCGGCCCCGCCGATCAGCGTGTCGTTGCCGGCGCCGCCGTTCAGGGTGTCGTTGCCGTCGAACCCCTCCAGCCGGTTCGCCACAGCGTTGCCGGTGAGCACGTTGTTCCCGTCGTTCCCCTTGCCGTCGATCGCCAGGGTGCCGGTGAGCGTCAGGTTCTCGACAAAGTCTTCCAGTCCGAAGGTCACTGAGGACAGCACGCTGTCCGTGCCCTCGTCCGCCAACTCCTTCGCCTTATCATCGACGTCATCCACGACATATGTGTCGTTGCCGGAGCCCCCGTGCATCACGTCGGCTCCGACGCCCCCATCCAGCGTGTCTGCACCGCCAAACCCCCAAAGCTCATTGGTAACAAGGTTGCCGGTAAGAACGTTGTTCAGATCATTGCCCTTGCCCTCGATCTCCGCGCTGCCCTGCAGCAGCAGATTCTCCACGTTCACCCCGAGCGTAAAATCCACCAAGCTCTTGACGATGTCGTTCCCGCCATTGACGAGCTCATGCACCTCGTCGCCGTCCTCGTCCACGAAGTAGGTGTCGTCGCCCAGCCCGCCGAACATCCTGTCCGCGCCGAGACCGCCGTCCAGCGTGTCATTGCCGGCCCCGGCATAAATGCGGTTGTCGACCGCACTGCCGGTGATGGCGTTGGCCGCCGCGTCGCCGATCAGCCACTGGACCATGTTCTCCACCGTGCCGTCGGCAAAGCGCACCTGCTCTATCCAGTTGGCGGCATACTGGCGGTTTCTGATCACGATGCGGTCGGCGAGCCCCGCCACCGCGCCGCCCTCGGTGGCCCAGTCGCGCAGCCCGAGGATGAAGTTGCTGCCCGAGCCCTCGGCATCGAGATCGGCGAGCCCGATGCCACGGCCGAACTCGATCGTGTCGAAGCCGCCCGTGTCGAAGACGGTGTCGGCCCCGTCGCCGCGGATATATACGTAGAGGTCGTTGCCCAGGCCGGCGGCCAACTGGTCGGCGCCCACGCCGCCGGTGAGCAGATCGCTGCCATCCCTGCCGGTGAGGGCATCGTTGCCGCCCCCGCCACTGAGGATGACGCGCGCTGTGCCTGTGGTGTAGAGGGCGTCCGCCCCGTCGCCGCCCACGGCGGATTCGATGTTGGCCACGCCCAGGTCGAGCGTGACGCCGGTCGTGCCGCTCACCAGCGCGGTGTCGAAGCCGTCGCCGCCGTCGATGACCGTGTCGGCGGCATCGAACAGAATCGTGTCGTTGCCGACCCCGGCACTGATGGTGTCGGCCCCTACGCCGCCCGCCAGCCAGTCGTCGCCCAGCCCACCGGAGAGGGTGTCGTTGCCGCCGTTGCCGTCCAGCAGGATGCCGTCCTCACGGTTGCCGGCAAAGAGGCTGTCGGCCACCGCGCTGCCAAGCGCCCCTTCGAGTTCGTTGGCGGCCAGCTCCAGGTTGAGCGCCCCGCCCGTGCCCACGGCGTAGGTCATGCTGCCCTTCTGGTTGACGCGCAGGTAGCCGTTGTCCTCGGAGACGGCGGCGCCTTCGCCCTCGAAGCCGAAGGCGACATCGGCCGCCCAGCCGGTGCTGGCGTCGGTTCTGGTGAAGGAGGAGAAGCCGAGAATGCGGTTGTCTCCGCTCTCGTAGTCGACCTTGGCGGGGGCGAGACCGACCGATTCGATGCCGGCTTCAAGGAGGGTTGTGAGTTCACCGGCGTCGCTCTCGCCGTTGCCGTTGGCGTCCTGCCAGATACGGAAGTCATTGAAGCGCGCATCGTTGGCGTCGAGCAGGCCGTCGGCGTTGCTGTCGAACGCCACGGCGAGCGCCTCCATGTCGGTGTCGGTCTCGTCGTCTTCCGTGAAAAGCCCGAACACGATTTCCCGGCCGAAGCCGATCTCGTTGTCGCCGTTGTCGTCGATGGCGAGCAGGCCGTCGTCCGCGCCCACCCAGCCGCAGTGCACGCGCGAGCCGTCGCCCAGGAGATCGTACCAGGCGTGGGAGGCATCCCGCGCCACCAGTTCGACGCCGTCGCCGTCCAGATCCAGCACGACGGGGCCGAACCAGCCGCCGCCGTCGCCGCCCCAGTCGAAGAGATCGAAATAGGCGTCGGAGCTGTAGTAGTCGTAGCCGCTGTAGGTGTACTGGCTGACGCCGGAATCGATGCCGGAGGCCCAGGCGGCGGCGCCTTCGCCGTTGTACTGGAAGCCGTTGTCGGCGATCTCATCCAGGAAGAACAGGGCGAGGGCATCGACCCCGCCCACGCCCACGCTCCCGGCCGTGCCCTGATCGATCAGGCCCCAGTCGTCGTAGTGGTCGCCCAGGCCTGCATCCTCGGCCTCGGCCAGCGAGAAGATCTGTTCGCGCCAGGAGGCAATGTCGGCATCGCCCGCCGGCAGCGAAGTGTCTTCATCGCCGGGCCGGCATTCGAGACCCACCAGGCTGCGCATGCCGTAGGCGGCGTTGGCGTAGTCGGTTTCCGATTCGAACAGCGTGCGGGAGTAGTTGAGAGTGTCGGAGAGGCTGGTGGGGGTGGGGAGGAAAGCATTCGGCTGCGTCGTTTCCAGTAGCGCGCGACATTCGCCGCCAACTCGATTGCCTTGAGGGTCGTAGAACCTTACGTCGGCATAGCGCTCGCCGGTAATTGACTGCTCCGACGAAACGACTCGGCTGCCATCGACTTTAAGTTCCGTAGAAATGATCCGATTCTCAAACCAAATGCTGGCTTTTGATTCGCCATTTGTTGGATCGTAGGTAAATACTCGATGTGATGGTAGCGCAGCGGTATTGTCCGGATTGTTACCGTCCGATTTGATCTTGTTAACAACGTCACTCCCCCAAACAGCACATTGATCTGCGTATGCTCCATGCCCAGCCAGGAGTTTCGAAGACAGAAACTTGGCAGCTGCCAAGTCTATTGTGCGTATATCGGTGTCTGACGGTAGAAACTCCTTGATTGTGGCAATCGAATTCTCAATATTGCGCTCCAGGCCGGCTGGCCAAAGGGTTGTCGAATATCCAAGTTGCTTGCTGGTTCGGTATTCGCCAATGAAACCATTCATTTCAACGGCACCGCACCCAAGCACTGCCAGTTGTTGAATTTTTTCTAGTCGTTCTTCATTACCTATAGTCGTGTCTTGATAGACAGCTTGGTAGATAGGATTGTTAGGGTTTAGGACTTCATTGTCGATCAGGCGATTTGCGTCATGCTTGTAAATTTCGTGAGCAAGACCATTTGCGAATCGTTCCTTCGATGAGAAAAACCCTTCATTCACAGAAAGCTCGCGCTTATCAGCTATGTATTCATAATGCAATAGTGTTCTGTCGATATTCAATCGGGAAGGGTCTGAATACCAATCACTTACTGTTTGGACCAGTTCTGGTGAGCGATTTATGTAATCGATATATTCCTTCCATGCGTTTGGATTATCTGGGTTTAGACGTTCAACAATCTTTCTACCCTCGTTCCAGATGGCCGCGTCGGCATCGATCTTCGTGGCGTTTTCTTGTGTCATATGATGTAGGAGTGCTTGATTATTTGGTTGGATGGCTCGCCGAAATGCCAGCTAGGCACTCCGTGAAAGAAAAAATAAACCGAACCGAACTCTTCGCTGGGCTGGTCAAGTGATATTGGGGGCCGTCGAAAAACAATCTACGGTTGCGTTTTACTTGTTCTGAGAGTGTATTTACATCTGGAGGAGGGTCGACTATTGCCAAGGTTGGTTTGAATTGGCTTCCGTATTCATCCAGCACTTCATCGGACGTTACGCAAAGTTGCTCTGAGCGAAGCCGCATACTGAAATATGTAGTGCCGTCCTCGTATTCATTCAACGAAGGATTTGAAATGATCATTTCCGGTGGATATAGACTGAATTTAGTAAAGCGGTATGCGCTGGTTACATTTTGAGTTAATACCGGCCACCCGAATGCAGCCGTGATTTTCTCGGGCGTAACAGGGGGATCGAGAACCAGCTTATGCAGTGTCTTCAGAAACTTCGCGCCCTCAGTCATCTGGCCTGAATCGGCTACCTGCTTCTGCTGCGGCGCCGTCGTTGTCGCGGCATCGTCGTTGCCCCTGACCGGGTGGCAGGCAGCGACACCCATCAACAAGCAGGACAGCACACTGTTTCCAAGGCGCGGCAAATCGCCTTTCGTTCGATAGTCTTTCATCGGTTTTTCCTTAAAGATTTCCCGTACCCCCATCGGCCCGGTGCGCGCTATGCAATGAATCGTTGCTCGTCCGGACGGCTAACCGTTATCGACACGGCATGTTGAGGCTTGAAGCGTCATGGCGCCGCGCCACCGGACCGCACGGACGCCGTACCACAGCGACTGACTTTTGTTCATGCGCGTCGCCTGCCCCTCGAAACCTAAGGCAGCATCACACCCGCTATATATCTGGGCATTACAGCCCCCCCTCCAGTGGAAAATCATTCTGTGCCCGGGTACGCTCCCCGGATCTGTGCGCGCAAGGCTATCTGCACCTCAGGTCTCCGTCAATTCCACGAAAGTTATACGCGCGGCGCAAAACCATAACCAAAGACATACGCCGGAACACGCAATCCCCTGCGTGCGCAGTTCATGCTTGAACGCTGAACGATTCGCCGCGCCAGGATGCGCGCCGTGTTGCGGGGACTGACTTTTGCTCAAGGGATGTGGCTTGAGAAGGACGAACGCGGAAATTCATTCGAGTCTGATCCCTTTGGTTCCGGATTAGCCATGAATCCCGGCCACGTACAGAAGAGCGACAGTCCCGATGTGGGAGCGGCCTACCGGTTGCGATATGAGCCGGGCATCCCCCAAGGGGATTTCCTGCGGGGCACAATCGCGGCCGGTAGGCCGCTCCCACAATGCCTGCTGAAGAGTGTCGCCAATCGGGAAGGCACAAAACCTCTTTCAACGCGAAGGTTCGCCTTGCCGCGAATAGCGGCAATTTTCGCCGCCTAATCCCCGCCTTGCCGCGGCATGGCCGGCAGTAATCTGCCGCCATGCGCAAAATTTTCCTCCCGCTGCTTGCCGCCCTGCCGGGCCTCGCCCTGGCGCAGGCGGCCCCCGCCGCCGTGCCGGATGCCGGCGCCAGCCTGATTCAGGTGTTCCTCGGCCTTGGCGTCGTCATCGCCGCCCTGGTCGGCGGCCTCTGGCTGCTCAAGCGCGTGTCCGCGCCGCACGGCGCCGCTGCGGGCGCGCTGCGCGTCATCGCCGGCACCTCGGTCGGGCCGCGCGAACGGGTGGTGCTGCTGGAGGTGGAAGACACCTGGCTGGTGGTCGGCGTCGCGCCCGGACAGGTGAATGCCCTGCACCAGATGCCGAAGGGCCGGCTCGCCGCCGTGCCGGCCGCACCGGCCGGAAAGGAATTCGGCGCCTGGCTGAAACAGGTGATGGAGCGGAAAAATGCGCGCTGAAGCCCGGTGCGCCATGCTTTTGCGGGAGCGGCGTCCACGCCGCGAAAATCCCCCGGCCCTTCGGGCCACCCCCTTTTTTGACCGGAGGAAATCCCGGTGGGACAAAGGGGGTTTTCGCGGCGTGGACGCC
>CAYNRE010000030.1:0-160181 GCA_964399535.1 uncultured Pirellulales bacterium
TCGGCCATCGCGAAGCTCGTTTTTGCTTGCCACCGCACTTCTCCACCGTTTTTCTGCCGATTAAACGGTCGCCCGACCCCGGCCAAGTCGAAGGGCCCTTCCCGGGTTACGCTCCCAGGGAATCAGGCCATTATGGACCAAACCCCAAAATCGCGCTACCAAGTCGGTCGCCGCGAAACGACCGGGACGCTGTCCCAAAGCCACCACATGCCGCGGCAGACTGGGAACTCTGGCTCGCTGCACGCCCCTCATCCAGGGGTGTGATCGCTGACTTAGGCACACCTCGCATGCCCCTGACCTTGCGCGAACCTGGCTGGCTCGAGCGGGCTCCTTCTGTCGTGGGCGGCCCACCCCGCGAATCGGCCAACCGTGTCGTGAGCTGGGGCGACGTAACGGCCGCGCCTACATCCAGAGTGGCGTCGAGGGACCTGGCCCGAAGACACGCCCGGCAACCTGACCGATGGGTCAAGGTGCCAACGCCAGCCCGGAAAGGGACCGATGCCTCTTCAGAGCTCCGCCCCACGACGCGTGGGAGCGTCGTGCAACTCGAGCGGCCCGCTTGCCGACCGGCTTCCTGGACGACCGCCTCGCCCGGGCCACGGCATGCCCGCGATGCGCCCCAGCGGCTGTTCTCAGGGCCTCTAAACGGGCTTTGACCCCTGGCGGCGAGCAGTGTCGCCCGAGCGCCCCTGCGGCGAGCTGGCGCTTTCGGGCTGCTCTGGCTCTGCCATGGGCAGCTGCACCCCTCACCCGATCCGGAGCCCGGTTGCCATGCGCGATGGCCATGCGCTGGAGTTGGTTTACGGCACGATCACCAGTCGGCTCGGGCTGGAAGGAGCACTGCTCTTTTTGCCGCGGCCCCAGGCGATTTGGCTGGTTCAGGTTTGGAAATCGGTCCGCGGCAGCCGCACCTGGCGCCAGTTTCAGCAGGAATGCCCGCCGGCAGACGCCCAGGAGATCTCCAGCCAATTCGCCCTGCTCAACGGCCGTCGTCCCCAGCCCGAGGAACCGCTCGACCTGACGTTTTGGATCGAGGGCCAGTATTGGCCGCCACCCCGGCGAAGCCTGATGGTTCAGGAACTCCCCCCAGAAATCCTCCGCCGCCACGGCAGGTCCCAGAGAACCGTCTCACGCCGCCGCGAATTCGAAATCCCGCTCGAGGCCGAAACGGCCATCGTCGCCGACTTGACCGCCTTCGGCTACCGCTGCCAGCGGGATCAACCGCTGATCGACGCGACCTGGAGCGGACACTGGTCCGACTAGCTCAGCAACACCCCATTACCGGTAACCCCCTCCCCGCCAGGAACCAAGACCATGCCTGCCGAACCGATTCAGCCGGAGACCCTCTCCGGTCCATCCCCGCTTCCAGAGATCATATGGCTAGCCCGGCTCCCCGGCCCGGCGGCCCCTCCCTGGACCCCGCTGACCCGGGTCTCCTCGGCCAGCGACCTCCCGCCGCACCTGCTCCTCGGCGACCGTGATGACGGCAGCTTCCAGGCGGATGAACAGGGCTGGCGGATCCGCTATCCGGGGGACCATCCCCAAACCTTTTTGGAACTCGCGTTCGACCGGCCAGCCCAGCAGTGCCGACTGGTGCAAGTGGTCCGCCGCACCCGGCTGGTCACTCACTTTCGGCCGGAAGCCTGGGGCGAACCGTCGCTGCTGCCAACCGAGCAGTATCTGCACCCTGACTGGTTCGAACGGCTACAGCTGCGGCTGCACCGGCGGTACCTGATCCGGCTCGAATTCGAACGCTATCAGGCGCCCGAGTTGCAATTGCCGGAGGGGGTTCGCTGGGTGCTGTTCCAGCCCGTGCCCATCGAGCAACTGCGCAGTTGTCAGGCCTGGGCCGAGCAGTTCTCCCAATCGGCGACCGTTCATGGCCCAACCGAGATCGCGCTGGCCCTGGGCAACAGTTCGATTACCGACGTTCCCACGCATGGCAGAACACCATATCGGTACGATCTGCCAAAGTATTCCGACGAACGTGCCTGGTGGAATTTCGGGTTTCCCGTAACCGAACCCTCGACCCTGGTGAACGGGCCGTGCATGTTCCCCATCGTGACCACCTCGCGGCGGCACTACACGCTCATCGTCTTTACTTGGTTTCGGGACCTGGAGACGGTTGTCGACGATCTCTATCGCCATCGGCTGATCGGCTTCGCACACCCGCGGAACCGTCGGCAAAGGGGGGTTTGGACCTCTGCTCCGTTTCCTGAAAACGAGGAATTCTCGGCGCTCGCGCTGCCTCTCTCTCATGCCCTGAACCAGACTTGGGAGCGATTTCGCTACCCTTTCCGCTGGTTCGATCTGCGGCTGTCCGACTTCCATCCGGTGTGCCAGCAGATCGCCACGGGCGAGGCTCCCTCGCAGGACAGAACCGACCAACTCCTCGAGCAGGCGATCCAAGCAGTGAAGCCGCTCGGGTGGCAGGGCGAGGTTCCACCCATTTGGTTCAACGCCTTTCCTCAATGCGACCCGGCCGCCTGGGCCGACAAGCAGCTAAGCCTGCCGCCCCGCCTGCGAGTCATTTGGCTGGCGAAGATTGCTCCGCCGCCAGCGGGTCGCTGGTGCCCTCTATCCCAAGTAACTTCCGCCTGGGATCTTCCCGCCCGATTGCTCTTGGGAGACCGGGACACGGCCAGTTTTCAGTCCGACGAGCGGGGCTGGCGAATCCGCTATCTGGGTGACCAGCCGGGGATCGAACTGCAACTCGCGTTGGACCGCACGACCCAGCGTTGCCGGCTGGAACAGACCATCCGGAAGACCCGCCTGGTCTCGGAATTCGAACCAAATGACTGGAATCCGACCCAAGCGCTGTCCCCTGAGCAGTACCTGCACCCCGACTGGTTCGAACGGCTAAAACTGCGGCTCCAGCGGCGTTATCATCTCCGCGTCCAATACGATCCGCAGCGGCCGCCGGCGGTTCATCTGCCGGACGGAGTCCGGTGGGTAGTCTATCAACCGGTGCCCGCTGATCGGTTGCGGGCCTGCCGAGAGTGGGCCCACCGATTCGCCCAGAAAGCAACGGTTCACGGTCCGACCGAGATCGCTCTGGCGGTGGGCACAAGCATCCTCGTTGATAAGCCCCCAGCGGGTAAACATCCACCTCGGCACAGTCTGCAAAAACAATCCGACGCGCGTGTCTTGCGGACGTTTGGATTTCCGGCGTGCCGTTACTCGTTCGTGAGCTACGGACGATTCATGAAGCCGATCGTAAACACCTATCGGCGGCATTACACGCTAGTGGTCTCGACTTGGCTTCGGGACCTGGAGACGGTCGTCGACGATCTCTATCGCCATCGACTGATCGGTTTCTCACACCCGAGAGACCGTCGGCGAAAGGATGTCTGGTCGTCGGTTCCGTTTCCTGAAAACGAGGAATTCTCGGCGTTTGCGCTGCCTCTTTCGAATTCGCTAAACCGGCACTCCTCAGTCTCTTTCGAGTACCCAACTCACTATTTCACCCTGTATCCGGACGACTACCAACCAGTATGGGCGCAGATCGCCGCCGGACAGGTGACGGTGGTTGACTATGTCGACCGACTAATCGAGGAAGCGGAGCGCAGAATCCAAGGACATGCAAATTCCGCCAGCTAGCGGCCCTCGGCCGCCCAAGGCACGGCCCCCACCCGCGGTGATTAAAATCGGCGGACATCACTTGGTCGGTCGTCGCCCCCGGGTGGTTGCAGCTGCCACGCAAGACTTGCGTCAAGCTTCAGAGGTTGGTCTCGCTCGTGCACGGCGAACCGATCCTGATCGAGGTTCCACCGAAACTGGGCCTCGATCGGCCGGCTAGCTAGCCCGAGACACTCTTTCGCGAGCGCAGCGGTCTGAGTAAGATCGATCAGCACTCGCATCAACTAGCACAAACGATGGGTAACCCGACGGACCGAGCGAAAGCTGGATGTAAGCGTCATGTGCTGACCAACGCGGGGGGCATTCCTATGGCGGTAACAACAGCGCCGGCCAATACGCGCGATGACCAGGTTGCGCTGCCGCCCTTGGTCCATATGCCGCCCGTCTCCGGGCCAAAGGGCCGACCACGCACCAACCCCAAAGCCCTGCAAGGCTACGCGGGATATGGTTCGGTCACTCTGGCGGCACTGATCGAATGGCTTGGACTTACACCGATCCTGGCCCCGCTCAGCAAAGCTCAACCGCATGGCAGTGACCTGGGCACAACTCGCTACGTCGTCGAACGCACACTCAGTTGGTTCAGTAACTTCAGCCGGCTGATGTTGTGCTACGAACGATGCGGAACGCACTTCCAAGCCTTTCACGAATTGGCCGCAGCCACCCTCTGCGCCCATCGATGCGCCCAATTGACAATCTGGTTTTGAATCAGCGTTTAAGTCGTCCCTTTGAAATGCAAGGGTGGTGCCTCTTTGAAATACAAGTTAACACGCCGACCCGACGCGCGAATCGTTCGGAGCGGGCTGGATGAAGTCAAAGCGATTCAATCGCTGCTTGCCGACGTTTACAAAGATGTCGGCGACGGGCGGACGCTGCTTCGGGAGCTAGTTCAGAATGCGGACGACGCTCGGGCCTCGCGATTGTTGTTTGTAGCGATGGAACGTGGATGGTCCGGTGCCCGCAACAGCTTGCTCCGTGGAGCCGGCCTGCTTGTGGTGAACGATGGAGCTTTCACTGCGACTGATTGCGAGGCGCTACATCAAGCCATCGGGGGCTCCAAAGCGGAGGAGGCCGAGAAGATTGGCCGATTTGGCATTGGTCTCAAGAGTGTCTTCCATATTTGTGAAGCCATGGTTTACGTAGGTGCAGAGGGAGGCACGCTGAGACCTGGTGCGTTGAATCCCTGGGCTGGCACCGCAGCGCAGGGAGACGCAGATCCGCTGCATCCGGATTGGGACAAAGTCGAAAATGATGATGTCAAGTGTCTATTAAGAGCGGCGATATGTCTTTTGGGAGCGTTCGACAATGGCCTGCTACTGTGGATCCCACTGCGATGTGCTGCGCATCTTGACCGAGCTGAAGACCGGCAGTACGGACTTGGGCAGTTTTGCCCGGTTCCGAGCGAGTTGCAGAAGTGGTTTAGTCGTTCAGCCGCGCTCAGGCTGTTGCTCGCACAGTGCGGCAGTATCCGTTCGGTCGAAGCCGATAGCGCCGGCACGGCCGACGCCTTGACTTCGCGGACTCAGCTGGTGCGGGTCCACCGCGCACAGTCTGACAGCGGGGAAGTGTGGGTCGGCAGATACCGCGATGACGAACCTGTGCCGGATCGTACCTTTCGGGGAAGCATCGAGCATGGTAACGGCCGGACAATCGTTGTTGGCGTTGAGGCACTGGGACTGCAATCCCTGCGTGAACTGCGAACTCGACCAGGCTGGCCGTATGAGCCCAAGTTGCATGATGGGCGATACAAGTGGGTTCCAAGGAAGGCTCTTGGCCACGCGGCCATTACGGTCCTGCGGCCTGAGGGCATCACAGCGGAACATGATCGAGCCCGTTTTCGGTGGGCCGTCTTTCTGCCCCTGGATGACGATCCAGCGCCGCGTGACAACGCAGTCGTAGAGACCTTGGGAAACGCTTCTGGGGAAGATGGGTGGGAAATCATTCTGCACGGCTATTTTTGGCCGTCTCAGGATCGGAGATCGATCCCCGGAGTTACCGATAGTGACGCTGGGACAGGCGAGAATGAAGTGCGGCTGCAGTGGAACCGGGCTGTTCGAGATGAGCTTCTCCTTCCCCGTCTCCCATCGGTGCTGGCGCTCGCCGTCCAAGGACTCCCCGAACGCGTGGCGTGGCAACTACTGGAGGGCGTAGTTGGTTCGCGAATTGTACGATCAAACCTGGCCGCGGTCACACGGCAACATCTGTTACTGCCGGTCATCACTGAGGACGGCGTCAGTTGGGCTCCAACCGGCACCGATAGATCAGTATTGTCTCTCCCGCAGTGGATTCAGGCTCCCAGAGAGCTTCGGAAGGCGTTCTTGACGGAGGCAAGCCACCACAATCAAGACGTCGTGTTCATTGAGGCAGATGCGCCCCGTATCGGAGGCACGCCTGATAATTGGCCTGCATGCTGGCTGCGTAGTCTTTTGAAGTGTGTTGCTGAAAAGAATCTTCATGCAGTTCAAGGATTGCGTTGGATCAGTGGACTTCTTCGCCATGTTCTGGGAAATGAAGTGAGCAGCGACGATGAGCGTGCGGTCGTCGTCGCCCGGTGGCTGGCCGAAAAAATCGCTGAAGGAGCCTTGACTTCCACGACGGCAGCCACGTCCACACCTGAGCGAGACCAATTGCGGACGGCGTGGCGAGAACTGTTCGAGGGAATGCCGCGAGGCTGGTTGTTGGATGTCCCGTTAGAGTGCCAGCCCGCCGTGCTGGAGTTGGCCGCTGAGGGAATCGTCGGTGAGCGATTCGTTCCCATCCCTCTTGGCCGTCGCTCGGGCCAAACCAGCCCATCGCAGCTTGATCCGGCGCGGCTGGACAGCGCGTTACTGTATCTCGGACAACAGCTGCGAATCACGGAGGGAGTATCACAGCGCGCACAGCAGGCACGAATTCTCCTGGCGGAGAAGCTTCTCTCGGTGCGCGGTCCGCGACCACTGGGCGATGGACTTGCGAGCCTGCCTCTGCTACGCGCCCGAAGGCTTCCGGTTGATAAGGATGAAGCGTGGTCAGTGGGTGATCTGCAGCAGGCAGCTTCACGACAGCGCGTGTTCTCTCGACCGAGTGTCGGGGAGGAAGACGGCGGTTCGAGCGAATTCGCGGCGGATTCGAAGCAAGCCGCAATGGAGCTGGCGTGGGCGATTGGTGACACTGTGTGGCTGGTCGATCCGGCGGTCGCGTCAATGGCTCAGATCCCGGGCGCCACCTCTGAAGCACTGGCCCGCGCAGTGCTTCGCGCAACCACGATCGAATCAGACACCACGGAGCGGATTTCGCTGTTGAAGCGGCTCGCCTACAGTGCCACAAGCTCAGACGTCCGGGGTGCAGTGCGATTGCTGTTAACCGGCCGCAGGACGGCGTTAGGAGAGGACGGTGATCTTTTCTACGTTCGTAGCCAGGACTCGAACCGGGACGCGAACTGGAAGTCTCTGGAGTTGTTGCTGCAGCTTCTGAAGCGAACTGAGTGCGCTGTTGAGTCTGTCCTGGTCGAACCACTCCCGCATATTCTCGTCCAGGACCTGCGTATCAGGGCTGTGGATTCTGGAGTGTTGCGCCAGTTGCTGTCGGCAGCGGTCGAGGGACCTGCCGAATGGACTTCGCTAGAGCGGCGAGAAGCACTTCTCTTGCTTCGGCAGCTGTTTGGTACGACAGATAGCGACCGGGCTGACTGGCGACGGATGCCTTTGCACCGTCGGCTTGGTGGAACTAGGGGTCCGATCGACGATAGGACCTTGCGTGCCAAGGGCGAAGTGGCACTACCAGTGGACCTTGAGGCAGAGGTTCGGCTGTTGGAACCGGATGCAGAAGTATCTGACCTCTATCAGGACGTCCCAGAGCTCGACAAAAGCGGCTTATTGCACATGCTATTGCAAAGGCCGAAGCCGCAGCGCTTCGCGACCCGGATCGTGCAGATGCTTTCCTCAGAAGACGGACGGGAAGTGCTGCTGCCCAGCGACAAGAAGTTGCGAGAGCAACTGAAGAACTCGGCCTGGCTTCCAGAGGCCGGTCAGCGCGCAGGTGTTGCTCCCCTGTATGTGCTGACGGTTCCGGACGAGTTGCATAGAGCCTTTCTTCCGCTGGCGGCACTGGGGGTCTTGGGCAACTATCGATTGCCCACGGAGATCGAGTCCTCCGTCTGGGCCAACGCGAAAGCGGTTGTGGTCGAGCTTTTGGGACGTCCAAGTCGAGCTGATCAAGTTCGGCGCGCCGCAAGTGCCATCGACGGAAGTCATCTCCCCCAGGCGAATGGAGGGAAGTACGTGATCCTGCCGGAGCCGGGACGCCTGGAGATCACAGTATTGGACGATGCATTGCAGACTCCACTCCCGGGATCGCATCTTGGTTGGGGAATTGTGAAAGCAGCTGCGAACGCCGTCGGGGCGACTGGTCAGAGTCTAGCTGAAGCCACAAGCTCTGCGAGCGACGCCGTACTGGCCATCGGCCGCGCATTGTGCGGGCCGGTATCCACGCAGCTGCAGGTCAAAATGCTCAAAACGGTGGCCGCCACGCGCCCTGGCCGGGATGCCCCCGGTGGCCGGTTGTTTCGGGTGCTGCTGGAGGTGTTTAGTCAAGGATCACGGTTCTTCGAGGAGGTACTTCCGGAGATCAGGCTACCTACGCAGGACGGACAATGGAACGAACCTCGTGAGATCGCCCGCTCCGAATCGGGCGTGGCCAGGCGCCATCGTGTGGCCGCCGATCTCCGCACATGGCTTCGTCTCGACTCGGATGAACCAATTCGCCAAGAAGCACTACAGCGGACAACCCGTCCGACCGCGGTTGACACATCCCTCGCGTTGGCAAAGTACTTCGAGCCCTGGGCGGGCAAGGTGCCCGCTGGAGCAGTCGGAGGGTTCTTGAGTCTTCTCGGGAAAGGCCGAGACGGGGCCATCTTAACGCTCGCTCAGAACTGGCTCGGAGATGACGTTAGTGTCGAGGGGATGCACCGGGAATTGTTCGGCGACGCGGATGCTCTGCGTGGCATCCGCGTGTTTTTTTCCGGCTGCGTCGCCCGCGGACAGCGCGCGGAGGTCCTGAACTTGCTCGGGGCGCGGGTCGAAATGGAGGCTGACTCGGACGATTCGACGATCTTCGCCGCAGATCCAGAACGGCTCGATCACTGGTGCGGGGATTTCTGGAACCCGCACTTGGGGGACGTGGAGGTGGGGTCTTCCCGCAACGCTCAGGGAAGAACCTTTCTACAGTTCTGGAGCCTGAATCTGCGCGATGTGGAACCACAGAAGAGAACGTCGCATGAACTTCTTCAGCTGCTGAGCGGCACCTTGCAATGGTGGGCCATACGGGTCCTGCAACTAGACCGGACAAAGGTTGATGCTTGGTGGTCGCGTTGGGGAACCGGTTCGCAGGCGGAAGTTGGACCTGTCCAGGCATCGATCCTCGCGAACTTGCCGCGGACTCTCCGGGATCTCAATGTGCGGGAATGCGAGCCTCTGCGTGATGCTCTGAGAAATGCCGAGCGCGCACAGCGTCGGCGCGAGCAGACACAATCGGGCGAGGCGGTCGAAGCTGAGCGATGGGCGCTGGACAAACTGGCTCGTCTGATTCGAAAAGACTTAGCGCACCAACGGTTCTTGTGGGAGCGCGTCCAGGACCTGATAGGGCGTTACGGATACCGCCGCGATAGCGTGCTCCTGGAACTCGTGCAGAATGCCGACGATGCCCTCGCTCAAGCCGCAGAAATCAGCCCAGTTGTGCTGCCGACTGAAGTGCGCCAGCTGGTAATCCGTATCCACCAAGTGAGCGGCATTCCGACCATCGATGTGACGCACTACGGCCGACCGATCAATGATGACGGTGGCGCATCTTTTCCAGCTGGACGCGACCGCGAATGGGATCAGGATCTGTACTTCATGATGCTGCTGAACCTCAGCGGTAAACCGGGTGAAGCCCCTGGAGTCGCGGCCACAGCGTCGACGACGGGACGTTTTGGACTGGGATTCAAGTCAGTCCACTTGGTAACGAAGCGTCCCTTCATCGTCAGTGGGTTCCTGGCTTTTTCCATTGTTGGAGGGCTCTTGCCGCTGGAAAGTCCGGTTCCCGACGAACCTGACTTGGCACCAGTGGCAGGCCATCGTGTGACGCGAGTCAGATTG
Source organism: uncultured Pirellulales bacterium (assembly GCA_964399535.1). GTDB lineage: Bacteria > Planctomycetota > Planctomycetia > Pirellulales > CAYNRE01 > CAYNRE01. The sequence goes on from CAYNRE010000030.1 coordinate 9,750, forward strand.
CCGCTGCGAGACGATCAAGAAGCACCGGGGCTCGTTGAGGAGCTGTTTCGTCGATTCCGTTATACGCGGGCCCTGCTGCCAGCATTCTCCCGACAGTTGCGCGAGATTGTTGTCGATGGTGGGCCATTTGCAGGCATTAGCACTTTCAACGGAGTACCAGTCGGTGGTGCATCTGGTTGGTGCGTTGCAGCCGAAGCGGCCGAGTTTCCCGGCAAAGGACAATGGCGAATCTTACGTTTTCGACCTGCTGATGCAGGTGGGGCGACCGGAACGGCGGCCATTGCCGTGGGGCTCTTCGAAGGAATGCCCATGGAGTTCCCCGCAGAATTGCCGTTCTTGTGGAACGTGGCCCCGACCAGCGAGGGCTGGGGGTGCGGATACGCTGTCAACGGTCCATTTAAGCTTGATCCGGGCCGGACTCACGTGTCCCTTGACGACCCTGCAACGCTCCAAGTGGTTGATCTGCTCGGCGTCGCACTCGGAAAGGGACTGATTGAATTGCACGATGCCCTGACCGGGGCGACCGTCGACGAGGAATGCGGGCTTCCGTCAGGTGAGCAAGCACAGCAGTTCCTGGCGTCACTATGGAAGATCCTCACATCCGGGCTCGACAGTCCCGACGCACTTCGGAAGGCCTTTCTGCTCCGGCTCCATGGTACCGGAAGGGGACTTACCGCCTGGATGAGCAGTCGGGCAGTAGTCCCCTCTGGACTGCCGAAGCCGTTTAATGCTTGGCTGCCGCCCGTCACGTCTGAGACACGCATCGAAGTGGCGACTGGCGGTCTCGACGACAAGGACCTGTGCGCTGCTCTGGACAGCATTGCCAATGTCCGCTCACTGGCCAGCGCTCACTGTGTTGTTTCGACGCGAATCGCGCGGCGGCTCCGCCCACTGGTCCATACCAACGGCGAGCTGAACCCCGCCGACATCCTGAATGAGTTGACCACGATATGGAATCGGTCGCTCACTCCGCTGCGATTGCACAGTCTTCGACCGCTTGCCGACGTCTGGCATCTGCTTCCGGACTCACAGCAAAGCACGCCCTGGTATTCACAACTTGCCGCGCGATCCCGGAGTGGCAAGGAGCAACTGCTGCGACACCTGCTGCTTCCTGTCGACTTGGCAGTCACGACAGCAGACTCAGACGTACAGGAGGAGCTGCTCCGTTCAGCATTCGCGCCTGACACATCGATCCTCCAGCAGGATTATATCAGGCAGGCCGAAGATCTCACGATCTTTCTGCGCCTGCGCGTCAGACATGAAGTCGATGCGGCGACCATGGCGGCATGGTGCACAGACCTTTCTGCTTCGCGTCGTGGTGCGGCCCTGAGGTATCTGCTGCGCGGGAGGCTGCAGCAAGAAGTTCTCCAGCACCTGGTGGACGATCGACCTCATTGGCTCACGGACTACGATAATGTCCGCAAACTACTTGACGAACTAAACGACGAGGAGTGGCGGTGTCGGCAACTTCTGGCCGCGCTGTTTCCAGAGCGGTTTGCAGCCGTTGGCGAAACGCCTCAGAACCAGACCCTGCCCGAGTCGGTGACGCGCACGTTCTTTCAGCGATTGCAGGAGTGGTGGGACGACGCGCACGTGCGCAGTCGTGTGATCCGTTGGTATGAGGAACGGACCTGGCCGGAATGGCTCCGACGGGATGGCATCGGGGAGGGGCTCCAGGCCGACTCGGATGATCATTGGCTGGGCTTGCTCGTGCTGGGAGCGTGTCACAGCCTAGGTCGCGCGCATGAAGGGCACCACCGGGGCTTCGCGGAGTGGGCGCACGAGCAAGGCTTATGGGAAGTCTTCAGAACCCCTCAAACGCCACAGCTCTGGATGGAACGATTGCGAGACTGGCAAGACAACTCCGTGGCGAACCTGGAGTATGCGAGGTGGATGTCACTTTTCCCTGCGATATATCAACTGAGTCGGTGTCTTGAGCAGTACCGCCGCTTGCTCCGTACGGCAGGTCGGCGGCCGGCCGACCTTTACCGAGTGACATGTCTCCTCGCACCGAAGGTCGACGAGGCGCTGACGTTTGCTGGACAACATTTCGATGCGCCGCCGGCGCCACTCAATATGGGACTCCATTGGGTGCTTCGCGAACTAATGCGATTACAGATCCTCGATGGTGATCATGTTTATCAGGATTGCTGGATCCCTTCGGAGCACGTGCTGGAATTCCTTCGACCGCTAGGGTTGCAACTGCCAGACCGCGCTTCATCCAACGTCGAGAAGGCGCGGGCGGTGTCAGCGTTTTTCGCCTCCCATCTGGCAACACCGTCCCCACACCTGCATCGAGCCTTCGACATCCCGATTCGCTATCTTGCCAACGACTCTGAGCAGCGAAAACAGCTCGGCCTGGAGCAGCTATGAAGCGATTTCAGAAGGATACCACGGTTCGGCACCCACGCTTCGGGCGCGGAGTCGTCCGTATGGACGACGGGGAAACGGCTCTCGTCCGGTTTGAGCATGGCGTGGAAGAGTGCCTCCAGTCCGAGCTTGAGATTCTGAAAGGTGTCAGCGATCGAGCCCTCGCCGGACGGTGGGATCCTGCCGTCAACGTCGTCACGAGAGTTCTGGGCAACTGTATTCAGTCAGTCAACGATTCGTGGGGCGTTTTCTCTCGCTCTCGGATTGCCCTGCTCCCGCACCAGCTGTGGGTGTGCAAGCGCGTGCTTGAGTCATGGCCAACGCGCTGGCTGGTGGCGGACGACGTCGGGCTCGGGAAGACTATCGAGGCGGGCCTGATCCTCACCCCGTTGCTGGCTTCTGGGCGCGTCCGTCGGCTCCTCATCCTGGCGCCAGCCAGTCTGGTCGAGCAGTGGCATGTGCGCCTGCGCGACATGTTCGACATTCGCCTTTCTTTGTATGCACCGGCCGTCGATACGGAAACCTCCGACTACTGGAATACTCAGGACAAGATTGCGGCTTCCGCACATACTCTCCGCGTGGACATTCGCGGACGGTGGAATCGCCTCGTTGAATCGCATCCATGGGACCTCGTGTTGGTCGATGAGGCGCACCACATGAACGTCGACGAGGACCGCGGACGGACCTTGACATACCAACTCGTGGAGCATCTTCAGACCCGCGGTCGCATCCGTTCAATGGTGTTCTTTACCGGAACTCCTCACCGCGGAAAGGACTACGGGTTCCTGTCGCTGTTGAAACTTCTTCGTCCCGACGACTTCGATCCCCAGGCGCCGCTGGAAGATCAGGTGCGGAAATTGCGGACCGTCATGATACGAAACAATAAGCAGCATGTGACTGACATGCAGGGCAAGCCGGTGTTCACGCCGATTACAACACGACGCGAGACGTACTCGTACTCGCCAGCAGAGTCTCTGTTCTATGACAAGTTGACCGATTTCATCACAACTGGAAAGGCCTATGCGGCCGGGCTGGGGCAGCAAGAGCGCCGCATGGCAATTCTGATCTTGATCGCGATGCAGAAACTCGCGTCAAGTTCTGTCGCAGCGGTGCGCCGCGCCCTGAACAAGCGACTGGATCGCCTGCAGGCGGCGAAGACGAAGATCGACGAATCCGCCCCAGCACTGGCTCGGCTTCAGGACCTGATTGCTGACGATGATCCGGCCAACCTGGACGAGATCGCGCGCCTCGAAGAGCAGATTGCCGAGAATCTTGGCAGCATCGTCCACCTGAACCCGAATGAGATCCCCGCACTCCAGGAACTAATCCACGCGGCAGACAACATTGATTGCGACACCAAGATTGAGCGCATCCTGGAGGTGGTCGAGGGATCGTTCTCGGGGCGTGCCGTCCTCTTTTTCACCGAATTCAAAGCGACGCAAGCGTTGCTCATGAGTGCATTGCAGAAACGCTTTGGGAATAGCTGCGTCACGTTCATTAACGGTGACGGATTCATCGACGGCGTTCTCGATTCGCAAGGACGTCCGTCGACACTTACCGAAGACCGTCGCCGTGCCGCCAGCCGATTCAATGCCGGTCAAGTGCGTTTTCTTGTCTCGACAGAGGCTGCCGGCGAGGGGATCGACCTGCAGGAGAGCTGCAGTACCCTGATTCACGTCGACCTGCCCTGGAATCCGATGCGGCTCCATCAGCGTGTGGGGCGAATCAGCCGCTACGGACAGACCAAACCCGTCGACGTCGTGACGGTTCGCAATCCAGATACGGTCGAGAGCCGGATCTGGGAGTGTCTCGATCGGAAACTGGACCGTATCACCCTAGCATTTCAGGGCGCGATGGACGACCCCGAAGATATGCGGCAGCTCGTGATCGGCATGGCATCGCCCCGAATGTTTACCAAGATATTCGCCGACGCAGACCCAGAGATGCGTGAGCGGCGGCTTGAACAATGGTTCAATGCGAGAACTGCGACCTTTGGTGGAGCTGACGCTGTCGGCACGGTCCGCAGCCTGATCGGCAATGTGGCGCGATTCGACTTCGGTGAAGTGGCAGGGCAAATTCCGAAGGTCGACCTTCCTGACCTCGTCCCCTTCTTCAAGTCGCTGTTTGCGATGCTCGGGAAACGACCACAGCAGGATGGCGACGTGCGTCTGTCCTTCAAAACTCCGCAGGAGTGGATGGACGATTTCACCATCAGCGAACAATACGACCTGCTGTTCGCGCGTGATGAACGAGCTGGAGAGAGTGAAGACGTTGCCGGCATCGGGCTTCGAATCGTGGATCGCGCTCTTCGTGCAGCGATGGATGTGTCAGACTGTTTGGCGGCTCTCGGTGATCTTGATGGAGACATCGTCGTATTTGCACTCCGGGATCGCGTCACAGGATCGGAGGGCGCAATTCGCAAGGTTATCATCGGCATGCATCGTCGCGGGGCATCCCAGTGGAGTGTGGTCCGGGACTGGGAACTGCTGAAGCTGCTTAATCCCATCGCGGCGAAGCCGCGAAGCACGGCGTTTGCCGTTCGAGCCGAAGGCGGAGCGGGTATTCCAGAGTTGTTGTTAGAGGCCGAACGAGAACTTGGCTCGCGGCTCACGGAAATTGACCTTCCCTTCCAATTGCCGACGATTGAGTGTATCGCCTGTTTTGTTACGTGTGGTGCGGCGCCGGAATGACCGGCGTCGATCCAGGGCATCGGGGAACAGGACAAAGGCTAATCCACCCTGAGCTTTCCCTCGCGAGGTCAATCCGGCGCTGAATGCTCAAGCGACCCCGGATGGTCCGCGATTCTGCGGGCCCATCACTGGAGCAGTCGTATTCCAAAGCGGACACCTCGCTTTGAAGGGGGAATGCCACTCCACGGAGCGGGTTCACTATTGCCATATCACACCGCGGACCCCTTGAGCGAGTGGGCCGTAGCGGTCGCCGCCGCACGCAGCTGTTCTCGCTGCCTGTTGACGGCGTTCCAAAGTGGCGGCGCCGGGGGAGTGTCGCGGCGGTCGAAATTGGCAGCGCTGTCATTGGGCGCCCCTAACCGGCCATTTCGGGGCGCTTGAAAACCGGCCATTTTTAGGAGCAGTGACTCACCTCGTAGCCTTCAGCATTTCCATGCTGAAGGAGTCCTACGATGGCGAATCGGCTCACGATGGCCACGATCGATACGATTCTGATCCTCCACAAAGCCGGTCATTCGCGACGTGGGATCGCCCGGCTAACCGGCGTCCATCGGGAGACGGTGGGCAAGTACGTTGCCTGCACCGCGGTTAAAACCCGGCAACCAGCGCCCACCGGGTCGGCTGACCCGAGAAGCGAGTCTGTCCCGTTTGTTGGCATGGAAGCAGCGACGGTGAGCATCGAGGCCCAGGCGGCCATCGAGAAGTTCCTGTACGAGCACGGCGGCGAGATTCCGCCGCAGGGGATGCCGCCGAAGGGCCAAGAAGCCGAGCGACTATGTGTTCAGCCTTCTTTAGAATCAATTAGGAGATCTCGCGCCCAGCGATTTCGACTGGCCGAGTTGGCGAAGAAAGCCTTCAAGAGCCCTGATCTAAAAATGGCTGACGGAAGAAACGTCACGAACCTGAGCCCCTCTGCGCTTAAACACCAACTGCCAATCAGGTGACAACGAGTCCACTGCTGAATTTCCAAGCGGTTAAGTGTATTGGCATCCGAAGGTGAATTGACGGCGACGGGAACGGTCATTCGGACAAAGCAGCCCGAACCTATGGCCGGATGCGACACTTGGCCGTTGGCCTGAAACAATGATGTCTCGATTCGGGGTGGTTGTTGATTCATGGCGACGACGGCCGGAGTCGCGCCAAAGAACGGGAACTCACAGGTAATCTCCCCATCGCCTGCTGTAGAACAAACAGACGGGCCATGGCCAATACGTTCGATACCCCTAAACTCATCGGGAGCGAATAACGTTGGGCTTTGGCCCTGTGGCCTGAAAAACGAATCCCAGAAATTGACTAACTCGTCCACAACGTCGGGAAGTCCGTTTTTGGGATGTTCAGATGCATCCACTTCCGAATGCGGTAACATTTGCGAGAATAGCAGCTGTGCCATCGATGCAGCGCCAAGTTGTGACGCTGCGACAACGGCCGAGAGTTCAGCGAGCCAGTCTTTGTTGCCTTCGTGCACGTAAACGATGCTGTGCAATTGCACCTGTCCGGTTTCCGAGCGAAACACAAGCGGGCTGAGCACCACCAGTTGATTGATCTCATCAACGACCCGGAGCGACTGCGGATCGTTGTTGACTTTTCGTTGAACATCGGTCTGGACGTGAACGCGGCAAACCAAATGGCCAGCATCCTCGCGCGCCGGTTCGCTCCAAATTCTCTGAGCACAGCAACTGGGCCACCAGGTGAAACCTCGATCGCTAGTGACAACCCATCGCTTGTCGACTCGGAGCCGCTCGCGATAGAGAAAGCTAAGCAAGTTTAAGCCAGCGTCACTCATGAATGATGCGCCTTGTGTTGTCTGTCACCCAAAACTACGCGATGTCCGAAAAAGCTCTTGTTGCCCGAGAGGACGAGATATCCGTCGATAAAGGCTGTCATTAGCATGCCAGCATAGTTGTCAATCGACAAAGTTCAACAGCTCGCCACTCATTAGCGATTGGACACCCGACGTCAAGAGCGTTCGATCCTCCTCGAGAACAATGCCGTTTTCAATGAGTCGTTTATGCGGTGGCCGCTTCCCCACCATCGCGAATGAAACCTGAATGTCCTGCCGGGTGACGCGGAAGTTCTTGTACAGCTCTTGCGCCACGGGATCGATCTCGTTCTCGGGGAAAAACCCCAGCGCGTCGAACACCGGTTGCATGTTCGCCCTGTTCCGCTCTCGCCAGGGCCCGTTCAGCTGGCATTCTCCCGTCTTCACCTCGACGAAGTACACCACGATGTATTTCTCCTGGTTGCGAAGCAGTTCATGATCTTCCATCGCCCGGGACGCGTTCCTCAACTCTTGGCGGTGCCGAAACCTCAGGGCGACCAGATCCACGTCGGTCCGCTGAGCCCCGTCCTCGTCCGGATGCACCGCGAAATTCTTGAACGTGAAGCAGCCGTTCAAGCGGGAAAACCAGTAGGCCAGCTCTTCCGTGTCCATCACCTGCTTCTCCCAACCCCGCCGTGTCGCCACCTCGGTCTTGCCCCAAGTTCCCTTTTCACGGCCTGCATTGCTCGCTGTGTACTTCCTCTCCGGAGTTGGCTTCGGCTACGCCTCAGCCAACTCCTCCGTTCCAGCACCACAGCGGAGTACCCCTACCTTCATAGCCTCTGGTACAGGAATCTGTGGCTGGTCACCTGCGCTCGTCGAGTGTGTCGAGAAAGGCGTGCCAGATTCTTTCTAGAATTCCCTCGGCCTCCCACTCGGTGAGCCGACGGCAACAGGTGCTCGGCGAGGGGTACCGCTCCGGCAAGTCGCGCCAGCGAGCGCCGCTACGTAGCACCCACAAAATGCCTTCGAAGCATGCACGATCGTCGGCCGGCGGGCGTCCTCTTTTGCGATTGGACTTGCGTTTCGGAAGGTGCGGCGCAATCCTCGCCCACTGGGCGTCCGCCAGTTCGACCTCGTTTCGCTTGGCCATCGAACGCCTCCTTTCGATGACCGTCTTAACCGAAGTCCTGCCAGGGCGCAAGTTTAGTTCAACAGAGTTGTGAAACCGGGTCTACTGATGTTCTGGAAATGGGTGATAGCCCGATCTTTTCGGTGGTCATCGCGTTTCTCCTTTTCAGTATCCTTGCGCCTCAGTTTATCCCCAACGCCTTCATCGCCGCCGTCATCGGATCGGAGAAGAACACAGGGTCAACCCGCTCCACGATGTCGCCGGACACCTCGAGGAAGTTCCGCTTGTTTTCCAGTGGTACGAGCGCCCGGCGTGCCCCGTTGTCCATGCTGACCTGCAACGGCTCGGCCAGCGTGCGGACGGCTTTGATATTTCCCTGAATGCTTAGGTCGCCCAGAATTACCAGGCCGGCGGTAACCGACTGCCGCTTGATGGCTGAATAGACGGCGACCACCAAGGCGATTCCTGCTTCACAGGGAACGTGGTTGCTCAGCAGGTCGATGGCCTCGACGTGAAAATCGGTTGTGTCGAACTGCTGGCCTACACCCATCTTCACCTTCTGGCTTTGCAGGTAAGCGAAAGCACGTTGCAGCGACTCTTTCATCGGCCCGTCCACGCCACCTGTGATCTTGAGCTTGCCGGTGCCCGGCGAGCAGCCCACTTCGAGGCGGTAGAGGCCCACTTTGCCTTGGTCATCGACGGAGGCGGTGTAGAGTGAGCCGGGGGCCAGCGGATCGGCGGCGATCATGTCCCGTCCACCTTGTTCCGGCACGCCGACGAATCGTTCTTCACGAGTCTCGCCGTCGATGAATGAGAACGAGGTCTGGTGATACTCAAACGATCCCATCTTCTTGAGTTGTTCTTTCACCCGACGACGGCCTTCGAGAGCCAGCTCCACAAGCTCGGACAATTCGTCCTTCGTCACTTCGCCGTGTGGATAAATCAGCTTCACCAGCCCGGATACCGACTTGCGGACGGCCTTCACGTCACGCGCATTCAGATGCGAACCGAGCGAGAAGTGATGATCGATCATTTCGGTAAAGTTGTGCTTGCGCAGCTCCCGTAGCGCCTCGGCAAGGTAATCTACGACGAAGCCGTAGTGATCGGTGAAGAACTCCACCCGCATTTTCGGAATTTCCCAGCCGGGAATATAGAAGTGGATCCGATCTAGAAACGCCATGTCTTCGCGAATCACGTCCGGCATCGGCATAAATAAATGCGACGACCTAACCATCACTTCGACCGGCTGATTCGTGTTGCCAAACAAGGCGATCGACGCCATGCCAGAGAGCGAGTCTTTGCCACGTGCGAAGGTGCCAGACTCGCAATACGTCTTGAGCGTCGTCACGACCTCTTTCGGCATCTTCTGAAGGTCGGCCACCTCGTCAAACGCCACGGCGTCCCAGATACCGACCAACCCCATCTTGCCGCTGGCCATGTTATAGAAGAGGTTCGCGACGGTCGTCGGACCGGTCAGGAGAATTGTATAGGGGGACAGTTCCTGATAACCGTAGCTCTTGCCGGTTCCACGAGGCCCAAGTTCGACCAGGTTGTAATTGTGCTCGCACAAAGCCAGCAGTCGGACCAGGAAAAGCAGCTTTACCCGGCGCGCAAAGTGCGATGGCTCCATGCCAATCGTGCGCAACAAGAGGTCGATCCACTCATCCGTCGAGAACTGCAGGCGGGAAGCTCGATACTCTTCGAGGTCGAAGGTCGCGAGTTGAATCGGCTTCAGGCTATCGATCCAGAAGGGGCTGCGTTTCCCTTTCTGCTCGTCGTCGTATTGGTGCCGCAGGTCAATCTGTGCCCAAATGCCGCCCATCAACAGACGGTCATAGTCGCGCAAGAAGTGCTCGGGGATGTGGACAAACTTGTGGCCAAAATTCTTCAGTTCGGCCCAATGCTTGTCGTCGTCGGATACATAGCGCACCTGCACCTTGTCGATCAGCGTGTGCTTGCCCTTGTCCTTGACCATCGACTGGGCCTTGTTGGCCTCGTCCGGGCGGACAAAGTTCGACGACAGGGTGTTGTTCACCACCTTCAGGCCAGCGTCGATCGCCATAGGATCGTCCGTGGCGCAATACTTCCCGAGCAGATATTCAAGGACAAACACTGGGACGTTGGCCCCGACCTTCACTTTGCGGACCAGGTCCTTGCGGACTACCTTGCCCGCGAACACCGCCGCCGCTTTTCGATCCAACTCAGGCATGATTCAACCTCACATCGAAATGGCGACGTCGATTGTCAGCGCCGGCGCGAGTTCCACCCCGGTCGTGGCATCCAGCAAGTAAACGCTCACCGTCTTCTGCGACAGTTCTTCGGAGACCATGACCGTGACGGTATTGGGCTCGACGCGATTCCCGTCGGCCTCCGCCACCTTCAGCTTCACTTCGCCGGTCGCGTCCTCGAAGCCGTAGGAGGCACTCACCGGCAGTGACACACACTTCTTGTTGGCACGCAGTTCGATCCGGACTTTCGGTGGCTCAAAGGTGAAGAGGCTCGACTGGCTTTGCCCACCCCCAATCTGCACGGAAAAGAATCGCGTGGTCAACTTCGCTGTGCCAGGCGTCAGCGTCCATTGGATGCCAGTGGAGGGCGCCGACGGCTTTACGGTCGCGTGCAGCACCGCCACGGGCACGATCAACTCTTGCGGCGACAGTCCACCGTGGAAGTAAGCTCGCCCACCACCCTTCGACTTGAAACAAGCGAACGTCCATGGAGTGGCGATATCCAGGTCGCTCTCCACTCCCAGTAAGGCGAGCGTCGTGCGCAGATACGACGGCTCCGTCGTTCCGCCCACGCCGACCCAAACGCGGCGGTGCAAATCCGCCGTGTCCCCCCCTGGCGCTTCGATCTTCATGTCTTCCCCGATCTCGTCGGCAAACAGGTGCCCGTGGTCGGCCACGAGCACGATCGTCTTGATGCCGTGATCGGCCAGCACTCGCACGCCGCGGCGTAGTTGGCTCAGCACCCCATCAATTTGCAGACGCGCTTGGGCCATGTTGTCCGCCTCACCAAGTTCGTCGATCTCTTGCGAGGTAATCAGGATCAGTTCAGCGCCCTGGATGCCGTCCTTAACCTTCTTGCCCGGCTTGGGAAGCAAATCCTCTAGCTTGGCGTCAAACACCGCCACCCCGGCGTGTTCCTTCAGGAACGCAACCCGGTCCTTGCGATCCTTGATGATCTTGCCGCCGATTTCCAGCCCTAGTTTGCCGCCCCCTACATTGACCACCTTGGCCGACTCGTGCGCCCCCGGCAGTAGTGCCGCCATGCCGATCTCTGTGATCGTTGGTATCGTGCCGATGGCGGGCCGAAGCTCTGGCGAAAAATCATCCTTCAGAAGTCGGCACAACTCCCGCGCCATCTCGAATCGTAGGGCGTCCACCCAAATGTAGGCGACCTTTCCCTCGCCCAAGTGCGGCTTCACCCGCTTCTCGAAGAAGTCTCGCTGGCGCAGAACTCCCTTGATGGGATGCTTGGCTTTACGGAACTCGGTGATGAACAACTTAGCCAGTTCCGATCCAACCTCGGTGTAACGTTGTTCGGCCTTGGTGAGGAGCTTTTCAAGGCCTTGGTGATCGCCCGCTGCGGCGAACTCGAAATTGTATTTGCGGCTTTCCATGTGCCGATGGTGCGTATCGAGTAGGCACCACGGTTCATCGTCATCTGCGTAGGCTTTCACGAGCGCCGGCACGGTGGCCGGTGCATTCTTGAGCGCCTTGCCCACACGGTCAGCTTCCAGCAACACCTCGGCGGCCGACGAAATCAGCGCCCAGCGGGCCTGAATCGCCGGAACCACGTCGGCCCAGAACCGAGCGAGACGCGCTTCCGCTTGGTGCAAAAGCTCCGGCTTCGCCGCCTTGAGCAGTTCCGCTTCCACGTTCACCAGAAGCGCCCGCTCGACGCACTGGAACGTTTCATTGTCGCGAAGCGGCGCTGCAGGCAATTCAAACTGGCCGAGGGAAAGCTCTCCTTCGACCCGGTCAGCGACGGCGACGTAACTCTCCCGGTGTTCCCGGCTGTTGCGCCAGGCACGGGCCAGTCGCAAGCAGGCGTCGATGCTGCCGGCGCTACTGGCCACCGGCACGGACGCCAGCGATGGCGGCGTCTGCTTCTTAAGGGCGGCGAGCAAATCGGTGAGCAAGACATGCCGGCCCAGCTTCGTGCGCCAGTTCGCCAGCGTCTCGGCGGCGGCCAACTCGATATCGAAGCTGGCTTCCAGCAGGCGGCGCAGTTCCTTGCCAGCCTCTTTCTTTTCAATCTCCTCGTCGTGCTGATTGCTGTGAAGGAAGGCCAGCGCCACTTCCTGCGGATTGGCCGAACCGAAGATCAGCGTCAATACGCCGGTTGAGATGTCCTTGCCCTTGTCGGCCAGCGAATCGAGATCGGCCAGCGAGAGCTTGCCGGCTTCGACCTGCCGTTCAATCTCGCCAACCTGGTCCTCGCCGAGTATCGGCTTGAGGGCATTGCGGGCGACAACCGACAGCCGCGTGTTGCAGGCCGGCGGTTGCTGCCGGGGCTGCATCACCACTCCGGCGCAATCGAGTTCGATCAGGGCGCTGTGCGTCTCCGTGCGCTCGATCGGCACGTAGATCACAAGTCGGGGCGGTTGCTCGCCGTCTAATAGGTGGTCGATTTCCTTGCGCAGCTTGAAGAAGCTGCCGTCGTAAAGTGAGACGGTGGTGTTCGGCAACGCGAGTTCCGCCGCTGCGGAGCGGTAGGCCTGCTCGGGGTCATACCAAACGACAAGGCCTCGGTCTTCGACCTGCTTGGTAATCTGCTGAACCAGGTAGTCTTGCACACTGCCCATTTACTCAGACTCCTCGGGCAAGATCAGCTTCTTCTTGATGGCCCGGCTCAACCGCTCGGCCCGCTTGCCGAAGAACTTGTCGTAGTCGTCTGTGTCGATGCCGAATCCTTGTCCTATAAAGTGGCTGGCCAGTGCCTTGTCGAGTTGTACATTCGACTTAGAAAAATTTGCGACGTATTTGGAGGGCGGCTTTGCGCCGATCTCCTTTTTGTTGAGCTGGTCGTCGACCAGTGTGATATTGACGACATGGTTAACATATCTGCCGTCAGTGCCCTTTGACTTGAGATAGCTCTTCGGGAAAAAGTGATGGTAATTCTTGCTGTTCGACCTCGTCAGCCAATCGTTGCTGATATTCACCGCACTATTGTCGCGCAGCGACAGCGGCCGCTGCGACGCCATCAGACACAACAAGGTCTTGATGTAAGCTCGTCCCGTCGAGAAATAGCCGTTCTGTTGAATAAACTCGGCTGACGGATCGATTTCCCAATCATAGTTGGGGCGTTTCCCCTTCAGGATGGAATCCATCTTCTTGATGTCCTGCCCCACGCGGGAATCCAGCGAACCTGAATATCGCTCTCCGAGGCCGACTCGCCAAAAGAAGTCTTGCAGCAACTTGCCAGTCGCGGCGTCCGGATTCGATTTCGCCTTGTAGAAGTAGTAGGTGAATGGCACCACCATCGACGGATAGGGCAGGAGTTGGGAGACGGGCACGCCGATAGCGCTGCGAAGGTAATCGACTGCCTGCCCCAAAGCCTTGTCGACAGCGTCCCATTCGCTGATGAACCGGGTTTTTGGAATCGCCAGGATGGCCTTCTTTTTGGTCTCCTTAGTGATGCAAGCAGCGACCGACTGCAATACTGCCGCCGTTGGCAGCGTTCCATACTGGGCGCCGTCAAGCTTTTCGATCAATGCATCGTATCGCTCTGCCAAATCAAATTTGCGCTCGGCATCATAGGTTTTCGCGACCATGATCTCGAACATCGAGAGGTCTTTCCCGCTGACATTGAGACGGGTAAAGACCTCGGTCGCCACCTCGATTGGCGCTTCTCGCATCGTGACGATCGGAAACTGGTAAGAATTGAGGCGATCCTTATAGGACTGAATCACGTCTTGTGCCGACTCCGGGTACTTGCTGATTGTTTTGAGCTTCCCAAACAACAGGTCGTTCAGCGTGATCCACCGATGCGTCTGCGTGTCATCTTCTAGCTCGGCCAGCACAATCGCATCATCTGCATCGGCTTCCAAGTTAACGTAGAACGTCGAAAAGTCTTCTTTGTCGCCGTCAGCCCGTTCGATCGTTAGACCCTTCACGGCTGCGAACAGGCTCGTCAGGCGCTGCTGACCGTCGAGCACATACAGGATGAAGTCCCCTTTGGGAGTCTTCGGTAGGTCGAGCCCTCCGATGTTTCGAATCGACCGCAACTCTTCCTTGGTTTTCCAAAAGATGAACGTGCCAATCGGATAACCTTTAAGAACGCTGTCGAGCAGCTCTGCCGACTTCTGTTTTGTCCAGACGAAATCCCGCTGAAATTGCGGTATCTTGACGCTCCCCTTCTCGATTTCGACCGAAAGCGTTATCAACGCCATCGAGTGCGGCTCGGGAAGGTAGGTGTAGCGGTTCATGCCCATGAGCCCTTCTTGAAAAACAGTGTCGGATGCCTAGCGGACGAGGCCCTTTTCGCGGAGTTGCTTGCCGATGGTGGACCACTCGTATTTGCCGGCCATCAGCTCGTCCCAGTATTTCTTGGCTTCCTTCCAGGGCACGAGTTCCCAGAGCGGGGCGATGTTGAGCACGACGCCGTCGTTGAGGTCGGGCTCCAGGTGCAGGTTCGCGGCGCGGCGGAGTTTGTCCTCGAAGTCTTGCAGCTCGGAAATGAAATCTTCCTGGCGTTCGACTTCCTTGGCGAGCCGCTTGGCCTCCTTGCCAGAGGCGCCGGCGGCGGCCTGCTGGCTGCGGAGAGTTTCGAGGCGGCTGGTTTCCAATCGCAACTTCGGCTCGACGTAGTTCACCAGCGCCTTGAACAGCAGGTCCTTGTCGAGCCGGTGGTAGTAGAGCCAAAGGGCATAGTTCCTCTTTGAGGATTGGAGCAGCCAGTAGATCGGAGCCTTGCGGCGGCTCTTCGAGTAGCGGGAGATGTGATCATCCCAGAAACCGCCTTTGCCGGGTTTGCGGAAGTAGTCACGAAGTTCTTTAACGCCGAGAATTTCGCAGGCTTCTTTCTCGATAGCTTCGGCCCGGTCCTTCCAGATCAGTTCGAGGACTTCCCGCACCCGGCGAACGATGTCGTCAAAGTGGTCGGGATCGTCCGCCAGAATTCCGTCGTGTTCAATTCTGAGGGGATAAGGCGACACTTGGCAGAACGGGATGTCGTCACTCCTCTTAATCGCTCCCAATGGATAGATCGGCAAGGGAAGAAAAGGATCAGGTAACTCAACCGTAGTAGGATTTCGGGCCAGTCGAATGTCCCACCGACCTAAACAGCACCCGACGGCGTAGGACAGTGCCATCGACGCAGCAGCACGTAACGCACCCTTTGGCAAGAGATTCCTACTCGCCGCTATTTCAGCGATCTTTGCAGGGTGAACGGCGGCAGTCTGTGAGAGGACTTCCAAATGGCGGGACACGTAATAGGACTTAACGGCTACCTGCCGATTTCCTCCCTCTTCTTCAATCCATTCATTTATCGTATCGTGTATGCTTTGAGAATATAACTCGTCGAAGTTATCAGAAGGTTGTGTGCAATCATGAGTAAGCATTGAACGTGCGTCACCACTTGTAAGTTCAAGTGGGTCTTTCAAATCTCCAAACAGAATTCTCGTTACTAGATTCTCGACGTGGGCTGCAACTGACAGCAATTCTACGCACGTCTTTTCAAGGTATCGCTCCCAATCAACGGTTGATTGTCGAATCGACGGCCCCCTACAGCAGAATGGCGAGACGAAGAAGTGAGACAGTTCATCAGTTACGTGAAACGATTGAACGCCAGTTACCAGGGTTCGCGTCAAGGCTGAGAGCTCGTCCTCCTGAGACCGCAAGGTATTGGGCCACGGAAGTTTCTCTACGAGTCCAACTTCATAGCTTCTGGAAGCAGTACCGGATTGGGTCTCTTCGCCCGCTGCAAGGCTAATCTCGATGAGCCTCTGATAAGTCTGGGAAAAAAGGATTCCAAGGGCGGCATACTCTAGTCCTGGCGGGACAAAGCACGCAGGCCCTTTGTCCCCAAAGATCATGCCTGCTGCGAGAATCCTTGGGCTAAAACCACTTGTGGACCGTCTCGGCCAAGTTAGCCCGGCTCGAAAATACTTCTTGTATCCGTTCAACGCCGCAGTCCATTGATAACCCCAGCCTCGTGAGCCACGGTATCGTGAAATGGTCTCCTTGAGCACTTCACCATCGTTTTGCCAATCGATAGACAGTTCGGTATTTGCATAATAAGGTGAGTATGCGCCCCCCTTGGCAAAAGGAACCCAACGCAGCCCATTCAGGGTGTCCTCTCTCGACCTAGCTGCAAGTTCGGGTTTGGTTTCCCACCAGCAGCGTAAGAAGCGGAAGTCATCCATTGTGGAAGCACCGCTTTGAGCATCAAGACCGGCGGCAGCGAGACTTGGGAGTTGCGTGAACAGTTTACGAACCCGCGTGTTCACCCAATAGGCAAAGGGCGACAAGGGTATATGCGAGAACAGCAATGGGTTCAAAACAAAGCAGTTCGGTGCTTGCGTACCCGCTGTTACCTGATCTATCGCTTGTGATAAACCGGCTTGCTTCGACTCGTCTTGTAATAATCGAATGAAGATCGTGGCTTCACTTGGTCGCTTTGCTTTCAAGCAATAGGCGGCTGTTTCGACCATCGCAGCATCAAGGACGCCATAGCCAAGGTCAGCGAGAATGGTTGATGCCCCTCGTTGCAACAGAATATCTTCCCTCCACTGTCGAAAGGACGTAAGAAAAAAGCCAGTTCTGGATGTGATTGCCCCTAGCATTCCGCCATCTAATAGCAGTCCGAGTCCTCGTTCAACGAATGCAGCATAGATGTCGTTTTTTGTTTTAGTATAAGACGCCTCAAAAGCGGACTTGAATGATGAACTGACCTTGCCGAATGGTGGATTCATCAGCACCGCGTCGTACCGCTTCTGACAGAAGTCTACTAAGGCGAAGCCGCGGACCGCATCTTCGGTAAATAGCCGCCGTTGCAGCCGCTGGCCATTTTGCGCGTTCTCAGCGTAACTTCGCAGGGCTTCGATAGCCTTTGCTTCTGCCTGCTCGAAGAACTGCTCGTCGGTCAGTCCCGAAAAGTCGAAACGCTGCTGGCGGGCGACCGGCTGAGGGTCATCGAACAAGCTACGCTGGATAGTAACCGGTCCGGCAAGGAACTGCCGCTTCGCCTCGGCCACGGCGTCGCGGAGTTCTTCCTCAATCTTTAGGAGCGAACCCGCTTCTCCCGCCAGCTTCATTTTGTCGAAGACGACTTCCACAACTTGACCGAGGACTTTCGGCTCAAGTTGGGCGACGAACTCCTTGAGCATCTGCTCTTCGCCCGGCATCGGCTCGGCGCAGACGAAGTTCGACCGGGAAATCTGGGGACGATCTTTCTTCAGTCCCAAGTCCTGCCAGGCCCGCTGGCAGCGCAGCCACAGCGCGAGCGCCGCGATCTGGCTGGCGCGCAGGTCGATGTCGATGCCGTGCAAGTTGTGCGCGAGAATCAACCGGGGAACATCGCGGCGCAGTTCGTCGAGCGTTGGATAGTCGGCTCGCAACGCCTCGCCGAGGTCTTCGTCGGTGTAAGCCTCCTCATAAATCGTCAGCAGCAGATCGAAGCAATAGAGGAGAAAATGCCCACTACCGCAGGCCGGGTCGAGAATCTTGAGTTCCCGTGGGTCTTTCTTTGGTCGGTGCGGAATATAAACCGGGAGCTTGAGCAGTTCTTCCTGTGAAAGATCGTCCTTCGAGCGTTCATCTTGGTCAGTGGCGGCATCCTTGGGCGGCTGTTCGCCCTCGTTCAAGAAAATCTCAGTGGGGCGGCGGACCATGTAGCGGCACTGGGCCGGATCACCTTCTTTGGCGAGCTTGGTGTCTCCCTTGCGCATCTCGTACCAGATGCGCCCCAGCGTGTTGTCGGTGAGGAACTCGACGACATAGCGGGGCGTGAAGAACTGGTTGCGGAACGCCAATTCGTAGGAGTTGCGTGGGGCCTGGCTTTCCTTCCGGGCCTGATCGCGGAGTTCCTTGGGCGTGAAATACTGGTAAACCCAGCCGATCGTTTCGTCCTGCGACCAAATCTGCGGCCACTGTTCTCGCAGTTCGGTTTCCTCGGCCTTGATGCCCCCGCCGTTCAAGAGGTCGAGCACGTCATCCAGCGTCTTCTGCCGAGGATAGAGCCGGTTGGCCGGATCATTGGGGTTGAAGAGCACTCCGATTTCATCGGAGAGCAGTCCCCCCAGCCAGTCCAAGAAGTGCCGATAGGCAACCTCCTGCTGCCCAGTGCTATAGAGCCGCTCATCGTCGGGGTGCTCGGCCAGGTAAAACTTGACGCCGTTGGAATTGACGCCGCGGCTGACCGCTTCGCGGAACTTCTGCCCGCCAACATAGACCTCGCGGGCCTCCATCATCTTATAGGCGCAGAGCCGATTGAGATGCGTGAAGGCGATCTCACGCACCAACTGGTCGAGGGCCTCCTTCGGCTTGAACCCGCGCGCTTGGATGTGGGCATAGTGGTCGAGAATGTCCTTACGGGCGTCGCGTTCTTCCTCGGAAAGATGCGTGACCGGCGCGTTGGGATCGGCCGTGACAGCGTCTTTGGACCCGTTCCCGGACGAGCCGGAACGGATGGTCTCCTTCCGCGCGAAGATGGCGTATTTGCCCTCTAGCACCTGCCGCACATCGTCCTCCAGCAGCCGCCGGCACTGCGTGACGACACCCCGGAGCTTGTTGCGAATCTCTTGGTCCATGTCAGGCCGCTCCTCCGTCAGTAGGCATGAAGGCTCGTAGTTCTTTCATTTGCTCCTGAACTAGATCATCTAAACACGTCACGACGTGCCGAATCGTATCCACGGCCTGCATTGCAAAGGCGGGAGCAATCGCTTGAGGGTCGCCCGACATATCCGCCTTATTTCGGTCTGCCCGATGAACAATGTCGTTCCGCCGGCTGACCGTGTCATCGATGAGCCGCCCCAGTTCAGTCGGCTTTCGGCTCAGGCGCGTGCCGATCTCCGTCCACGGTTCGTCCAGTCCAAACATCACGCCGACCACGTGGATACCGCGCCGACCGCTGAGGTTTGTCTCCAGATAGAGCCGCACCTTATTGGCAACAAAGAGTGGGTCGGGCTCGGAAAGCAGTCGCAGCACCTCTGGAAGGTCGAATTTAACCCCGTTTAGGTGGCCGGCTAGCTCCCGATCCTTGATGTTGATGAACGACCGTCCCTTGATGGCAATTAGCTCTTCAAAATGAGCGTTCATCACCGCCGGCAAATAAGTTTCCAGGCCAGTGCAGGCGATTACGACTGACTGGCGGAGTAGATTGCAGAGAGCAGTCTTCCGAATGAGCTTTGGGGCAACCTCCGCTCGCTCTCGGATGAGGCCCAGGAAAACCTCGTTGTAGATGCAGAGCACCCCTTCGTCGTCATCCGCCTTCACCAAATCGCGTAGCGTCCGCAAGACGCCTTCTTCAGTATGTGGCGTATCATGCTCCAGCAGCCGATAGACCTTCAGCAATAGATCTGCCGGCCGGATATTGTCTTCAAAGATCTGGCGAGGGCTGAGCATGGTTCACTCCAGAATGATGATGGCGCCTTCATCGATGCACTTCTGAAGCGAGTCGCGTATGAGATCGAGCGCTTTGTCGAGTTCCTCTTGCGTTTGAATGGGACGGTTGAAGAATTCCGAGACCCTGACCTTGCGGACTGGCGCTTTTTTCTCCCCGCCGATCGACAGCTCCTGCAACTTGACCATGACCGAGGACTTCAGCCCATCGACGGCGGCCAGGTCGGATTCCATTTCGGTCAGGCTCGATCTGCCGAGCGAGGCGCCGTCGGTGACCGAGTTCCTGTCGTCTTCCGTGCCGACTCGCCCCTGGAGAGGTGACAACAGAGAAGAAGCCAAGCTGGAATTGTTGGCTTCGAGGGGCGCCCATTCCGTTCGATTTTTGATTTCGCCGATTGCTGACTCGTAGGCCTGTTTGCGGCGGTCGAACAGATCGCAGTAGGCGCTGCGATACGCGTCCAAAATAGTTTGGGTGTGAGCGGCGATGGTGGACCACGAGTCAATGAACTGCTCGGACGCCAAGAGCGTTCTGAGTTCGTCGACCGTGGCGCCGAGTTCTGGCGAGGGGTTGTGGGCGGCGAGCCGCTGCCAGACCTGGTCCGTCGCTTGCCGCGCCTGGCGCAGGATGCCGATCGCCTCGGCGTTCAATGAATCCCGCAGCTTCCGCACCTTCTCGCGGGTTTCACCGAATTCGGTCCCGTTCTCCGTAAGGATGCGAACGCAGTCGTCGGATGCCGACGATTGGATGCCCGCCAGCGTTTGCTGGTATTCGGACAGCATGGTCAGGACCGGAAGGCGATGGGCCTCGGCAGTCGCCTTGAGGGGATAGAGCTTTTCCAATTCCTCGGCCGCGACCTTCTTGAACGCGGCGGCGATGGCGCCCTCTTCGACGTCGACCTCCTCGCCGGTGAGGTCTTCGAGTTGTTGAACCGCCTGAGTGAGCGTCTTGAGCCCGACCGATTGCCTGGGAGAGAAGAGCGACGAGCGGAATGCTGGATTGCTGGTGAACGGCGTGCGCGAAGCCGGGTCTTGGTAGTTGTGGTAACGGTTGCCCTGGAAAGTGACCTCGATTTCGCCAGCCCGGAATAGCGCCGCAAGGATGAGGCGGAGCATGTCCCGTTCCCAGCCGTAGGGAGTGCCGCCGAAGCGTTTCTCCAGTGCCTTGCCCATGCGGGTGTCTTTGTTGCCGTAGCTGTGCTCGCTCTTCAAATAGTCGAGCACCTCCTTAGCGACATCGGCGCCCGAGTTGACGATATTCTTGGGTCCGTCTTTGACGACCAGGCCCAACCCGTTGTCGCCGGCATAGAAAACGTTCGGCAGAGCCTTGAGGTCGGCGGCTTTGAGGATCTGTTCGGCCTCGTCCCCCTTCAGCGGACGGGATCCCATTTGGAGCTTGGGGTAGAGGTCGGGGACAATCTGCCCAAAGAGTTTCTTGAGAATCTCGGCTAAGCTCTTGCCCAAGGCGGATGCATCTTTTTGCACGCCTCGGAACATGCCGGTGCCGCGTTCCATCGCCTCGGTGAGTTTGTCGCGCAGGCGAGTTTCGTAGCCGTTCTTGGAGTTTTTCTCATCCTGAAGGCAGGTGGCCTCGTCGGGGCTGATTTTCTGCTGCGCGCTGAGCTGGTTGTATTTATCGACCATCTTCCGTGAAGCGTGGAGCTGCGCGACGAGCTCGTCGATCTCGGGTGTCAGACTAAAGAGCCAATAGAGATCGTTCTCGTGAGCTTTCTGCTGGCTCTCGGTGCGAACCTCTTCAATGCGATTGCTAAGCTCATCGGTATCGTCCGCGACACAAAGGGTGAGCGGCAATTCGCCCTCGTCGCCGATGGTCGATCCATCGACGCTGATGCCGATGCGGAACGACCGGTTCTGGTAGCGATAGGTCTTGAACTCCGGCTCGTCGAAGATCTGCTGGAGAGCGGTGCGCGAGAGTTCGTTGCGCTCGCGAGGCTTCGGTTCGAGATGGCCGCGCCGCTCCGTTTCCCAGTTTTTCTCTTGAGCCGTCTGAAGCTTCCACCCCTCTTCGGTGTTGCGGATGAACTGGGCGGTGTGCAGCCGTTTGACCGCCGCCTGAACTTCACTCAGCGCGGCGGGTTTCCCCACCCTATCCACCAGGACAGCCGCGAGATTCGCCTCGGTGCGCGGAAGGTCGCGAATGAACTCCAAGAGGCAGATGGATTTGGCGACGCGAAGTGCCCAGCCCTGATCTTGTGGGTCGTCTTTGAACCGCTCCGCAATCTGGTGGATGTCGGTTCGCTTCTCGTTGGAGAGGTTGCCCTCCACCAACTCGAACACCTTGTCCAGCGTCACGAGCGCGCCGATAGGCTTTTTGGCGAACTCCGTGCGATCGGACACCAGCATCTCGTAGGCTTGCTTGATGATCGTGCGGTTGCTGCCGCCGTAGTGACGGGGTGCGCCCGGCTGGAGCCGAATCCCCGACATGATGCCAATGCAAAGGTCGATGTAGTGGGGCGGATAGGGGTAGAAGTGGACGAAGTCGTTCTCGTTGATGTCGGTCCGACGCGTGGTTCGCTCCAAACGCAAAGCGGCGTTCAATTGTCCCTGGTTGTCGGAGAACAATTTTTTGAGAGGCTTCTCGGCTTCCGCTTTCTTGGCCAGGACTCGTTTGGTGGCGACTTCCCGAATATCGGAGGGAGCGAGA
This sequence comes from uncultured Pirellulales bacterium, assembly GCA_964399535.1. GTDB lineage: Bacteria > Planctomycetota > Planctomycetia > Pirellulales > CAYNRE01 > CAYNRE01. Next base: position 31,930 of record CAYNRE010000030.1, read on the forward strand.
TCGACTCGATAGCGGAAGCGGTCTTGCAGCTTCGCCAGTTCGACGCGTTTGGAGTCGATGGCGGCGACGACTTCATCGAGCTTCTCTTGCGAAGTGACAACGATCCAGCAAGGCGCCGTAATCTTGCGGGCTTTAAGCAGGTTCTTGCCGACCTTGCCGAACTCTTCGATGGTGGCCCGCAGGTCTTCGATCTTGTCGCCACTTCGGGCGACATGTTGCCCCACTTCATCGATGATGAAGACGAGCGCTTTGCCTTTTCGCCTTCGCCCCCAGAGCTCGAATGTTCGCTCGACAACCTTGCTCACCGATATCGACGCATCGCGATTCCGTTGGGCATGGGCCCAGGAATCTGCGGAGGGGTAGGTCTTCGGATCGAGCTTGTGCAGGATGGCGCTGGCGCGGGAGAGCTTCTGTGCCCCGGCCCGCACCGTTTCCCAATCCTTGCCCAGGAGGCTGTTGCAGGTGGCGACGAACTCAGTGAGCTTTCCCTCGGCCTCTAGTTCGATCTCCAATTCGGCGATGTCGAAGTCCTCGGCATAGCCTAGTTCACGCAACAGCACCGTATACATCAACTCTGCGATACGTTGCGTGACCTTCCGAGTATCCGCCTCCTTGGCAACTTCAAAGAGGATGACCTCGGTTGGCGTTTTCGCGTTGATGAGGTCAAGCAAGTTGCCGATGCGATCGTCGCCGAGTTGTTGCTTGAAGAGTTCTGCGAACTGGCTTTCAAGCACCTTGCGATTCTGAAGCGCGTAGCCGAGGTTTTTGGCAAACGAGCTTTTGCCGGAACCGAAAAAGCCAGACACCCATACGCCGACACTTTCGTGCGGATCCGCCGGAGCTTCTGCGATTGCCTTTAGCAGGTGATGGTATTGATCGCGGATGCTGTCCGTCGCGATGTATTCGGAGATTTCAGCATGGACCGATTGCTCGTCCGCTTGATCGACCTGAATAATCTCTTCAATCTTGCGACTGAGATCGCGCGTCAGAAGGTCGCCAATAGTCTTCATGCTTTTGTCCCTGGTCTCAGCCGTAGATTTTGACCCGATAGTTTCCGAGAGCGTCTCGATCCTTCAGGTCCATAAAGCGCAGCCCAGTCGTTCCTTCGATCGAGCCTGGGTAGAACAGAATCGTGGTCACCTTCGTCCTGCCGTGCATTTCGTCGAGCAGCATGGACATGTGAAAAATGCCCGGCGACATTGCCGCGACGCGAGTCAAGAACACTACGGAATTGTCGGGTGGGATCGAATCGAGCCTCTCGGCAAGCAGATCCCAGAGCGGCACCCAGACCTTGCTCGAAAGGTAGGTGGTCGTCTGCTGTTGAGCTTCGAGGTAGCCCCGTTCCTTTTCCAAGCCTACTATCGCGTCGAATCCTTCATCGTCATCTTTCTGGCTGACGGCTTCTAGGGCAGACCACAGCACATCGGACATTGAAATCAGGTGAACCGACTTGCCTGTTGCCTCCAAACGCGTTGCGAGCAACCGGATCTCCCGGCGAAGTTCCCATTCGTCGGCTGGGTTGTATCGCATGATGGCGAACGGCAGATCGTGATAGACGCCGACCCGTGGCGGCACCGATTTCAGATCGCTTTCGAGAGGGGCGATGCTATCTCTGAGCGAGGACATGCGCATACTCCTCAAGTGTTTCCACTGGGAAGGTCAGCCGAGTTACGCTTCCGGCGACGTGGTACTCAAGCAAGTCACGCTGGTGCGCCTCGAACAGGAATCGCTCGACGCTCTCCCTTGAAAGAAAAAACAACTTCCAGTCCGGTAGTTCCAGCAACTTGACTCCCGATAGATGGAATTGTTTGAGGTAGAAGACAATGTAGGCGAACGCTTCGGTAGGGAGAAACGAAGGGGCGATTTTCTTGTTCACCGCTCCCTGAAGGATGCCGAAATCCCGCAATGCCGCCAGCAAGCCCTGAGCGATACGGGTGATCGTGGGTTCGGACCAGTGCCCGGTCGTCTTACCTTCTGCAACCCATTTGGCCAACGACCGCTGAAGTTCTTGCACGCTGATATCCACCAGCCCTCGTTCCTGCATCGGCACCAGAATCTCGGTCACTGCGTCGTGGAGCAAATGGTCCGCTCGGGCCGAGTGGAAGTAAAGAATGCGCTCCAAGGCGGCGGCCGGGAACTTGCTCTGGACGAGCGACACCAGGGCTTTCGCGACGCATTCCTCGGCAAGATACCTCTGGCGGAAGATCGCCAAGATGTCCCGGACACGGGAGCGAGATGCCTTGCCGAACACATTGTTCCGCTGTATCCGATCGATGTTCTCTGTAACCGAGGCACTAGCATTCCAGTGGGAGAGCAGCGTCTTCGTGTCCCCAATCAGGGCACCCGCCTTTATGATCTTGGTCGAGTACGGAGCGGAACTCCGATGCCCCTTTTCGTTGCTCAGTCTCTTCCGCTTCGCCATCCTCGGCCCTCGTAAACTCGTCACCGTTACGCACTCGCTCGTCCAAGGTTATTCAGTTCGTTTCAGTACTTGACTCGTTTCCTGCTCGCCAATTCCACCTGTTTCAATAACCCATCTAAGTCCTCCCGCTTGAAGAGCCGGTAATCGTTTACAGGGTGGCGAATGGCGGCGAGCTTCTCGGCGTTCACCCAATTGCGTAGGGTGTTTGGTGACACGCCCAAATACTCAGCAGCCTCGGAAATTCGGAGATAATCCGACAGCTTTTCCACTTCGGCGTTCCCCGGCGTGTGCGACTGAGTTTGGTCTGACCCCCAGGGTACAAACCTTACCAAAGTTCGTCACACTTACCAGGCATGGCGAGCGGCGAATTCCGTCGCCCATTTCAATGGCCAGGTGGCGCAACCGGAATCCCGCGGGCCGGACAGACGCTACAGATTCGGTCTGGGGGGGGATAGAAGGCTGCTCTGCGAATAGAAAGGAACGCGGAGCATCGCGGACCGGTCCCGCGCAGCCGCCTCCTGGGTGCTCATCTTCTGATGAGCGCCCAATCCATTGACGCGGTCGAGAACAGCGGCGCCGGGCAGCTGTCGCGGCGGCCGACCGAGTGGGAGGCCGAGCAAACGCGTAAAACGATCTGACACGAGGCGCTCGCCACGGCAAACACGAGCTGGCTGACCCGCACCCGAAAGGTTGAGACCGACCCTAATCCCCCCAGCGGTCGTTCCAGGTAGCGTCGATCAGATCGTCGTCGCGACGGCACGGAAACCCGGCTTCCTCGAGTTCGGCAACGAGTGCGGCCTCATGCTCAGCGGGCACTTCGCCGAAGGCGCAGTCCCAGCAGTCGACAACAACCAGGTATTTGGAAAGAATGCTGGAAGGCAGCGTGGTTAGCATCAGCCAGCGGCGGCTCGGGGGCCAGTTTCCATCGTCGAGCCGTCCGCCTAAATCGAGCGGATCATCCGGCAGGGGGTGAAGACCGCCATCCTCGCCGTCTTCGTCAAAGAGCTCCGGTGAGAACTCGGCCAGCGTTATTCGATGCTCGTTTCGCACCTCCGCGTAGGTTTCTGCCGGGCAAAGTTTTTCGAACTCGCCCCAGGTCCTACAGCGGAGGGCCGCCAGAAGCTGGGCCAGCCACTGGGCCTTGCTCTCGGGCAGAAAGAGCAGCGGAAACTCGAGTCCGGCCCGCGACGAAATCCCGCCGTAGACCACCGGGACCACTTCACCCCGGTCGGCGGGATAGGCTGGGTCGAACCGTTCGTTCACGCGCCGGGCGACCTTGCGGAGCGGATCGGGATTCCTTGCAGCCATCTTGCTATCCTAGAAATAAGCCAAACGGCTGGGAAACTGGTTCGTCTTACGCACTCGCAGACAACGCCGTTTGACGATCTGGGGTTGGCAGCACCGCTCACAGGACTGCTTCGCAGACAGAACCCGCCGCGCGCCAGATCCGCGCGCGGGAGGGCGACCGAGACGGTGTCGACGCGACGCACACTTTAGGAAGGCAGCCTGTGGACACACGCGGGACGGACAAGGTTCGGCCTTGGCGACCATTCGGAACACGGTAAGCTGACCAGTGATAACTACCACTCAGAGCGCGCCTAAGCGTGCGGGTGGCCAACGAGGGCAAGATCAAAATGACTCCGACCAAACCGCTCCACTGTCTGAGCGTGCAGCAACCTTGGGCCTGGGCCATCTGCGCGGGGATCAAGACCGTCGAGAACCGCAACTGGTCGACCGACTATCGTGGTCCGGTCGCGATCCACGCCAGTTCCAGCGCCGCATCCCTCAGGGCCCTGGAGCCCCAGTGGCCCGGCATCTCGCGAGATCCCCGTTTCGTCCGCGGGGCGATCATCGGTCTGGCCGAATTGGTCGATGTCCGCCCCCTCGATGGCGAGTTGGCCGATAACCCCTGGGCCGAGGGACCCGTTTGTCTGGTCTTTGACCGAGCGCGTCTATTTACTCGCCCCTTGGACAACAAGGGGAAGCTGATGCTTCACCGGGTTGCCGACGCCCTGGTCTCCGCGATCCTGGCCGCCGACCGGGATCGAGCCCCAGGGCCCGACCTCCAGCAGCGTCGCCATGTCGAACAACGTTTGCTCGGAGACGAGGTGGCCATCTGCCGTCGACGGGGATGTGCCTGTACCGAGGCGGGAGACTGGCCCGGGGCAGAAGCCGTTGGCCGGCGGTTGGTCGAGCTCGAGCCCCAAGGGGTGTTCGGTTACCAGCTGATCTCACAGGCCTGAGCCGCCTCGGGAGACGACCGGGCGGCCTTGGACTGGCTCAACCCAGACCTGCATGCCCGCCGAATCAACGTAGCGGGTCGGCCTCGCACTTATTCGGTCGACGTTCCCCCACGAGACGAGCCACAGGCTGTTGCCGCCGCGGGCCCGGTATTCGGTGGTGCGGGCGCCGCCGGACAGGCCACGTTTGGATTTGCAACAATGTTTTATAGGTAACCGGCCAATTAGCGACCCTGGGGCTCGGATGCATCGAGTGTTGTACCTGCCAAGGAATATGCTCCGAAGACAAAAGAAAGAGGAACGGCCAGCACCCGCCGCTGCTGCCCCTGAATCGTCTTGCGGACAGTCAGGTGGTCCGGATCTCGGCCGACAAGCACATTTCGCTCATCCAGTAGCTTGCGAAGCAACTCCTTCGACAGGTTGATGGGGTCGCCACCTTCCTCTGAGGACCGCTTAACCGCCCTGATCACGGCTGTTGCGTCCAAATACACTGTTTCTCCATTGACCCAGCCCACACATTCGCTGTGTGAAATACGCGGCTTTACCTGCTGATCTTGTACGCGCCATCCCAAACTGTCGTAGTCATCTGGAGGGCCTCCGTCGGTCGATTGGATGTGGATCCTGCCTGCCGCCAGTAAGGAAGCAAGCTCGGAGCTCACCCGGGTGAGCGGGTCGCTCTCTTGTAGATGTTCCGCCTGATAATGGAGCAGCTTGATCAGGTGCCTGCGAGCCTCGTTCTTTAGCTGCGTGGCCTCTGTCTCGTCGACAACTTGAGACTCGAAAAGGAACCTCACAAGCGTCGCGAATCCAGCGAAAAGGTCCCCAACCGCGTTCGACGTTCGCCGATGCTGTGCGGGTGGTAGCTCTTGCCGAAACTCAATCGCAACCTGGCGGGCCGAGTCGACCAGTTCCTCCTTCTTGCGAGCCATCCACTGTAGGAAGGTGCTGAGGAGTTGGGCAAATTCTCCCTGTCTCGCCAGATCCTGGAATTTGGTCAGTTCCTCCCAAATTACGGTTCGCGTACCGACCGGAATCACAAGCGATCGTGCCCGCAATGAGTTACCGCGAGGTAGTTCCTCGGCCGTGAAAAGCAGAGACCCGCCCGGCTTGTGGACGGGCTGCATGTTTCCATCTTGGGTCAGCCTTTGGCGGCCTGCTCGATTACCCTGCCCACGCAAGATGCGGTCAGTTTCGTGCGATTGCCGATCCACTTGAACGCGGCTACCTGTCGGAGCGAAATCATCGACGACGATCAATGCGTCTTTAGCGCGATGCAAAACTGCACCCACCGCGTTGGATGTTGAAGAAAAACTAGTAGGTAACGATCGAGCGTCGAAACCCGAACCAAAGAACTGCTGGGCCAAAGCTGCGAGTTCAGTCTTACCTACGCCGGTCGGTCCAACCAACCCGACTGAAAAATCCGTGGGACCGATCACCGCCCGAAACACCAATCCCAGCAATGGAATGGCTACTTCCGGCCCAGCTACGTTTCGCAGCAGTTCCACCTCTGACCAAATCTTCCGTAGTTCCACGGTCGGAGCTGGTTTGGGCAAGAGAAAATGCGCCAATGCCGGTTCGAGCTCCACTTGAAAAGACGGGCTGGCACCTTGAGCGCCAATCGCCCCGCCTTGATGGAGGTAGAACCATTTTCCTTGCTGCTCGATCCAGCCGGTGTGTTTAAACACACGAGTCGAGCCGGGAGAGCTCAGCGCCTGAATGGCGAATCTCGCATGATCTCGCCTCGACAGGCCAGGAAGAATCGCCGCCCGAGCCCCTAGCTTGGCAACCCAGTTCATCGTTGGAAACTCAGAAGCTGGTACTCGCACCAAGTGCACATCCCCACCGACCTTCGCCTCGATCTCATAAACCACCGAGTTTTCCTGACCATCGGCCACATAGATTTCGCGAATAATTTGCGCATTAAAGTTTGTCAGCTTTTCAATCTGATGGAATCCGTCATGCGGACCGCGAAATATTCCCTCCTCGGTTACAAAGTACTCGTGATTTGCACCCGCGGTCGATGGCGGACCCTTCTGCCTACGAAGAGCATGTTCGACGTCCCGCAACTGGTGCCGCTTTCTGAGCGCCGCCTTGGCCGTTTGCCAGCGCGGGATGTCGTATTGCCTGACCCATCCTAGAGCTGCCAGCGTCTCGTCGCTAAACAGCTCCTGGTCGCTCAGCTCGGGCAGCCGGTCGAGCATTTCCAGTGAGGGTGAAGAGATTCTTACCGGGTCCGAATCACCATATCCGTCGGCCTGCAACTTTTTGGCAGCTGCACGAAAGTCGCCTCCATGGCAAAGCATCGTGTACGCAGCAAACTTCGAGTAGCTACAATTCGCCTGCAGTGGCGGTGCATTCGTTGAGAAACAATACAGCAAATCTTCCCCCCCAGGTGAGCGGCAGAATCCCGTAGTTGCGGAGTGACCTTCGGATTTGCCTGGGCGTTGCCAGAGGTCCACCCCGTTGATCGTCCTGATGCGTTTCCAGCCAGCCGGCTGGAGAATCTCTGGCCAACCGGCCCGCTGATTGAAGTCGTCACCCGGCCGATGGTCTAACAACGAAGGATTGGCTGGAATACCGACTGGCTTGGCTTGCTCGGCTTGCTTTTGCAGCAGTGCGCTCAAGATCTGGTCGGGCAAGCGAGGCGGCTGGACCTGACCAAGGGCGCGATCGGGCAGCCAGCATCGCACGCAATCGTCGGTTTGACTGGGTGGAATCAGGCTCTGGACACCCTTGTTCCCACCACCAATTCGAACCTCGATTGCACCCAGCTTGACGACTGCCGGCAGCCCCTCCAGAGACTCCTCGTATCGAAACAATCGATGGATACCCCGCCGGCTTTGAAAAGCCGGCCCACCCAACTGGTCGATCTCAGGGATCAGACGTTTCAGCTCTTGTTCCGCTTCGGGGCCATCACATTCCAGGTCGATCAGGCCGCTACCGGGTCCGAGCAATATCCCGAGGTTTCCCTCTGGGTTCTTTTCGAAGAACCGCTCGATCTCTTTTTGACTCAGCTCCTTGGTTTGCCAGTGCTTGCTTTGCGGAACCTTCTTATTCGGACGAACCAGCACCACTGGGATCCCTGCTTTTCGCAGCGCCAAGGCCACTTCGAGCGTTTGCTCTATTTGACTCAAGTCGGGCAGTTGCCGCATCGACCCCACGATCTGTTGGGACTCTTGAGACGGGCGGCTGTTAGCCAGCGTATTCATCGTTGCTCCTTCGCGGCGGGGTTTCGGGCCACGCCGATGCCAGCCAAGTATTGCTCGGCTTGGGCCAACTGACTCTCACGACTTGGCGCAGTCGCAGGTGGGGGCGAGGCGCCGTGGGGCTGGCTGAACCGCTGCAGTGCTTCCAGAGACGTGTAGCGACGGCCGCCTATCTCAAGCGACTCCAGACGTCGGCCACGTACTCCGCGTGTGCACCAACGCCAGAGGGTGGCCAAATGCGGTCGGCCGGGAAGCAAGGCGGCCGCTTCGGTGAGCGACACGAGTCGCTCTGTACTGAGGTCAATCGACATGGTTTCATCCTCCGAGCTGCAAGAACCTGCCTTTCGAGGCAGTCGTTGCACGAATGCTAGAGGGCGAACATCACACTGAATGTCACATTAAATGTTAAATCGAGTGCTCCTCGGAACGCGTCGTGGGTGGATAGGCGGGCGGGACGCGAGTGCTGCGAAAACCGTGCTTTCGGCTCAGTTTGCTCGGGCCTCGCAGACAGCGGCGGCGCTCTGGCCGCGCTTCTGGTCGTGTGCGTCGCCGGAGGTTGGACGGCCTCGGAGGGGGGCGAACTAACGCTCGGCGATGATCCAACGCGCTGGCAGGACCAGCCGCCTGTGGAAGAATTCCCCGGGCTGCGTGATCGCAGGGATGCGAGGCCAGAATAACGACGTAAGTCGTTATTCTGCGTACCGCGACGAGCTTTGCTCGGTGCTTGGCGAGGTTGAAAAATGCCACGACGGCATCGTTCAACCGACTGCTAGCAGCATCCGTTCCACCTGCCGAACGGCCATCGGCAAGCCTTGGAGCGTCATACGCTTGCGGGCCGTGGCGACGGGATAGGCAGGGGGGGCGTTGGCCCGGCCTGCCAGCGCGAACGGTCGAGCCCCGGTTGATCGCCGAGAGACAAGTGGGCCTTCGACCACCCAAAGAGATTCGCTGAAGAACCTGTTCCAGGATGCCGGACAACGGGGGCATCTGGAGGCATTCCAGTGACTCCGCCTAGCGCGCGCGAGATCGGCCCGTATTCCTTCCGGATCGACGTTTTGTTCGGTGAGGAGCGTGCCCGGCGTTGGGCCTGCTCGGAGGAGGCTTTTTCTTATTCTCGAGCCGATACCCCAGGCCACGATCAACTACGATCGAGATTCCCAACGGCTTGAGTAGATTTCGAAGTCTGCAGATGGCGTTCCGGACACTCCCGGATTTCGGCTGGTCTTTGCCATCTCCAGGTTCCCAAATCCGCCTAATGCCTTCATGGCTCAATAGGTCACCGCGTGCGGAGACCAGTCCCTCCAACAACGTCCAAAGCTTCTTTTGACCCTCGAACCGAACCGGTTTCGGATACCCCTTTCGGCGGATGGAGTGGGTTCGAGAATCGATCTGGAGCCCTAGGTAGACTGACTCGGGGGGCGGAGCGGTACCGGCGATCTGTCTCAGGAGTTTCTCGAAGGAATCGAAGTGCTCGAGAGCCACCTCATGGTTGTAACGAAACGGTTCCACCAACTGCGTCCTGATCCAATCCTCGGGATTTTCCTCCGGCCGAAAGAAGCCAAGCCAATCTTTCACGGCTCTTTCCAGGGTCGCCTCTCCAGCATCTTGCTGGGCTTGTTTCGGTGTCGCCTCGCTGCCGTGCGGGCGGGGCAAGCGAGGCAACTGCGTAAGCGATCGTTTTCCGACATACCATGGACACAGCTCGCCCTCGGGTAAAAGCATTGGCAAATTCGGTCGGAGTGGCGCCATCGTATTGCGAAATGCCAGGAGCAGCTCATCCAGTGATCGAGGGTCGCTGGGGGGCGCTGCCTGTATTCGTTGCCTCCAGTACTTTTCGCGATGATTCGCATTCAGCAGGGCCGCTAGGCGGCAGTGACCGATCTGATAGATCTCCTTCGCCTGTTTGAGCAATCCCAGAAAGTATTCCAGGTTCCCTGGATTCATGTCTTTCTTCGCCGGCATAACTTGCTCCCTGCGGCTACCCGATCGCCTGTGCAACTTGCGAGGCCAATCCTTGGTTTCGCTCGGCGTAAATCTGGGTGACATCGGCTCGGGAATGACCCAGAACGGCTTGAGCGGCTTCGAGCCCAAAGCGGGCGCGCACCTCGGTAGCCGCGGTGTGGCGAAGTTGGTTAGGGTGCCAGTGCGGGACGCCAGCTCGGAGGCAGGCCCGACGAATGCCCCAGTTGATGGCGTCTTTGCCGTAGCGATCGCCCGGACGACATGCCGACCCTGCACGTCGTCGCCGCCGCTGAGACGGCTGGACCTTCGAACGGCGGGCGGCACGAAGCGTGGCCCGGTGCTGGTTCACCGAATCTCGCGGCGAAAAGCAATAGGCGTCGCTCGCCCGCCTCAGATAAGGCGCCAAAATGGCCTGGGCTTTGGGGCCGACGCTAATCTGGCGCGTACGACCGTGGTGTTCGGTCTTATGAGTGGCCGGGGTGTAGATCCAAGGCGACCGAGAGCAATCCAGGTCGCAGGGACGAACGCTGGCGGCTTCACCGGGGCGGCAGCCGGTGAGGCGCTGGAAACGGAGAAGGTCCGCCAAGACCGGCGAGAGGTGAGGGAGGGTAGCCTCGAAGTCCTCGTCATGGACCGGTTTGACCGGTCGCGGTTCACGAGCCGGACTCCGTCCGGCCTTTAATCCAGGGACTGCCGACAAGCCGTGGTGCACCGAGGGGGGAACCAGTTCCTGGGCTACTCCCCAACGAAATACCTGTTTGATCACAGCGATCAGATCGTTGACATACCGTCGGCTCCGTCCCGAAGCGGCCAATTCTCGCTGGATCTGCTGGAGCTTGAGGGGGCCGAATTCGGCTGCCGAGGTGCGTCCATAGTCACGACACAGCCAAGCCAAGGCCCGTTTGACCCGATCGAGGGAGCGGGTGGGCTGCCCTCCTTTGACGTAATATTCCTCGGCCCAGCGTGCGTAGGCTGCGGACAACTCGACCACGGTTAGACCCGGTTCATTCGGCGGTGGTGAAGGTGATCTGCCTGTCGTCAGCCACTCGCCGATCAGTCGACGATAGGCGGCTTGACTGGCAGTCGAGTTGTGGCGTCCCAGGTAGTGATCGCGTCCGTGGATGGTAACCACGGCCTGGCCGCTGGCTCGATGAAGTCGGTAAGCGGGTAGGCGAGGCGTGCGCAGGTTTGGCATGGTACGGCCTTTCACAGGGAATCCGGTAGACTACCGGATTTCGAGGGAAATCTGAGCCGCACTGCCGAACACCGGCAGGTAATCCAAATCGTGATTTCGGCGAGAGTTACAACGAGTGGGCGATGAGGGACTCGAACCCCCGACATCCACGGTGTAAACGTGGCGCTCTAACCAACTGAGCTAATCGCCCCTGGGCCGCGGTGGTACCAACCGCGCGCCTAACGCACCGAAAAACGGCCGACCAATCCTAGAAGCTCTGGCCCGGGCCTGTCAACGCGGCGCGGAGGGCCGTGGGCAACCCTCGCAACCAATTACCACCCCGCGAACTTGGTCAACGTCGCTCGTTGCACCGCGCGCGGTGGGCATCAATGCTTCCCCGGCACCAGGCCATGCGGCCCGCCGGCGAGCCTCGTATACTACCCGCTTCTGGTTTTTCCGGCCCACGGGGCCACGGAACGGCACACCTTCGAAGGAGCGCGGTTGTTGAGCGATCTGGCCATCGTAGGATTGGGCACCATCCACCTCTTGGCGGTTAACGCGGGCGCGGCCGGACCGGTGGTTGCGCTCGTGCTCGACTTGCCGCGGATTCGGGCCCGCTGCGGGCCCGACGCCGGGCGTCAAATGCTCGGGCTGTCGCTGGCGGCGCTGGTGATTGGCGGGCTGCTGGGGGCCGGGCTACTCGGGTTGCTCTGGTTTGCCCACCCACAAGACTATTTTGCCGGGTGGCGCCATCTGGCCGCCTCGAAACCGGCGCGCATTCGCGATACGGGCATCGAATGGCTCTTTTCGCTGGCGTGTTACGCGCTCGCCTGGTACGGCTGGAACCGCTGGCGGCGGCGGGGGTGGATCCGGATGGCACTGGTGCTGGGGGCCAGCAACGTGCTGTATCACTTCCCCACGCTATTCGTCGTCATCGGCCAATTAGGTACCCAGCCGGAACTGCTCGCCGAACCGTATCGCCACTGGAATCTTTTGCGACAGCCTGCCGCGCTGGCGCTGATCGTGCATCACCTGCTGGCCGCTGTGGCCACCACCGGCGTGGGGTTGATGTGGATCGGCGCTCGCCAGAACCCGCCCGCGGGCCACCAGGCAGCTTGGCTGGGGCAGTGGGGCGCGCGGCTGGCCCTGGTGCCCTCGCTGGCCCAATTGCTCGTGGGCGTGTGGGTGTTGACGACGCTACCTCGAATTAGCCGCGACGCACTCTTGGGGGGCGATGTTTGGGCCGCCACGCTTATGGCCACGGCGGTTCTCGCGTCGATCGGACTGATGCGAGAACTAGCCAATTCGAGTTGGGGCGAGTATGAAACGGGTATCGCCCGGCGCGCCGCCGTTTGGTTGCTGCTCACCACGTTGCTTATGGTATCGGCTCGGCACCGAGCCCGGCTGCCCGCATGGAACGCGGCTCGGGCGGCCGTTCAGCGGGCCCTCGACGCACAGGCCGGCACCGGGGAGGACGATGCAGTCGCCGATCGGCGACCCTAGCCCGCAAAGCGCCGGTCCGGTTGTCGGGTAGCGCCGTCGAGGCTCAGGCGAGGCTCGCCGAGCGTTGGGCGGGCGCCGTGCCGAAAATCGGGCGAAGAGCAGCGGGCCCTCGCGCAGCGCGAGCGATTCGAATTCCACGATTCACCCAAGGGAGCAACGGGCCATGTCGCACCAGTCGCTTCGCATTGTCGACTCGAAAACCGGGACTTCGGCCCAGGTATGTGCCAGCCTAGGGTTTAACTGTCACAGTTTCGTGCCGGTGGTCGATGGCCGGCCCACCGAAGTGCTGTGGACCGCCAGCGATTTTCTCGCGGGTACTGCTCGGCCCTCGGGCAGCGGCATTCCGCTGCTTTTCCCCTTCGCCGGGCGAATCGGCCATCAGCGATTCGACTACCACGGCCGGGCCTACCAACTCGCAAGCGACGATCGCCGCGGCAATGCCATCCACGGGTTCGTGCTCGACCGGCCCTGGACCGTGGTCCAACACGAGGCCGATCAGGTGGTCGGGCGTTTTCAGGCCTCGCAGGTCGATCCCAGCATTCTCGAGCAGTGGCCGAGCGATTTCGTGCTCGAGGTGCGCTACGCGGTCCTTGGTGCCCGTTTGGCCAGCCACATCCGGATCGAGAACCCTGGGCCCGGGCCGCTTCCCTGTTGGCTTGGCACCCATCCTTATTTCCGCGTACCGCTGGGGGCCGAACCAGCGGCCCAGTCTTGCCGGGTCCAGGTGCCCGCCGCGGCGCGCTGGGAGTTGGTGGAGATGCTGCCCCACGGCCGCCGGCTGCGCGTGGAGGGGAACTTCGATCTGCGGGCTGGCCTGCCGTTTTCACAGACTCAGCTCGACGACGTGTACACCGAGGTTGCCGCCAGCAACGGCCGCGTCGAAACCTCGGTGATCGACCCGGTGAATCAGCGGCGACTTTGCCTTTCGTTTTCCGAGGCGTTCGGCGAGGTGGTCGTCTACAACCCGCCCCACCGCGAGGCGATTTGCATCGAACCATACACCTCGGTGCCCGACGCTTTCGCCCTGGCCAAGCGGGGCGAAGCCACGGGCCTGCGCGAGCTTGCCCCGGGCGAAACCTGGGAGCTGGAGATCGACCTGGAACTAGCGGCGCTCTGAAGCTCGCGTGTCTTTAGCGCGAAGTGACTCGCAGGTAGTAGCCGTCGGGGTCGGCCAGTCGAAAATCGGTGGCACCCCAGGGGCGAGGCACCAAACCGGTCAGAATCCTCTCGTACCCGCTTTTGCGCGCCTGCTGGTAGGCCGCGCGCACATCGTCGACTTCGAGCACAATCTCGGTGCCGAGGCCACGCCTGCCGGTCTGCAGCTGGGGATTGAAGTAGTGGCCCGGAGGCAATTGTGCCGCCGGACCCAAACCGATGACTACCGAGCCCGCGCGAACGGGCAAATAGCCTTTTTGTCCTGGCAGCCGCGCGAAACCCAGTACCTGTTCGTAAAACTGGGCCGATTTCTCCAGATCGGCCACGAACAATTCGAGCCTTAGGCTCATGCCGCCTGGCGGCGCGGAGCTGGGAAGATCGTCGCCCCAGGCAACCAAGGCGGCTACCATCCCGCCGACCAACACCGCGCCCCCCGCCAGCGCAATTCGCATAGCTTGTTCTCCTGCTAACGCACCGATCGTTGGACTCGGATCACCAACCTGATCGAGGCCCAATTCTTGCAGGTCGCCGCGAAGGGAGCCCAAACCACGTTAGCCATACCTAAGCACACTCTCGCTGCCCAGATGGCCAGTCGTTGCTCAGGCAAAAAACCCTACCGCGTTCTGAAACACCCGCAACCCGTCGCCCGCCCGGCGGCGTTCGTCTTCGTTCAGGCGAGTCCAATGGGGGTGCTGCGTGAATTCGATATGCCGCTCAGGATGCGGCATCAGCCCGCAGACCCGGCCCGTGGTATCGCAGATTCCCGCCACGTTGGCCTGGGCACCGTTGGGGTTGGCCGGAAACGGCAGCGGTTCCGCCGTCGCGCTCTGGCCGGGGGCCGCATAGCGCAGGGCAATTTGTCCGGCGGCCTGAAGCTCGGAGAGGGCCAAGGGGTCGCGGGCAACGAAGCGCCCCTCGGCGTGAGCAATGGGTAAATACATCCGCTCGATGCCGCTGAAAAACACACAAGGCGAATGCTCGACCGCCAGTTCAACCCAGCGATCTTCGTATCGCCCGTGGGCATTCCAGGTGAGCGTGGCGGGGGGCGTCTGATCGGCCGGCGAGTCCCAGAACAGCCCCGACTTGGTGAGCACTTGAAACCCGTTGCAGATCCCCAGGATCAGCCCTCCTCGGTCGCGAACGCCGCGGAGCGCATCGGCCAGGTGATGCTGCATCAGGCTCCCCAAGATGCGACCGGCACCCAGGTCGTCGCCGTAGCTGAACCCGCCGGGAAAGCAAACAATCTGAAAGTCATCGAACCACTGGGGCCGGTCGAGCAAGCGGTTCACGTGAACCCGCTGGGCCAGGCCGCCCGCCCGCTCGAAGGCGAAGGCCGATTCCTCGTCGCAGTTGGTGCCTGGCGCTCGCAGTACCAAAACCCGGGGGCGGGCCATGTTTTCATCCTTCGTCAAGAAACCGCCAATCGGGCCGCGCCGGCCAGCCACCAGGCCGGGATCGCGTCGGGTTCAAACGCTCCACTTGCTCGCATCTCACCTTGCTCGTATCACGACCACCGCAGCGGCGCTTGCCAGGCCTGTTTCAACCGGGCCACATCGAGCGAGAGGCACACCGGCCCGGTGGCGAAGGAGCCGAATCCCTCGATCTCCAGCCGGGGCTCGGCGGTCACCTGGCCCAGGCAGGCCACGGGCAAGCCTTCCAGCAGTTGCTCGAACCGGGGCACGCAATCGGTCGAAACCTCGCATAGAAATCGCGAATTCGACTCGCTGAACAACGCGATCCAGTTGGCCCGCTCGGGGGCGTCGACCGGGAAATCGCGGGCCATGCCGGACAGGTCGAGCTTGGCCCCCCAACCGCCGGCAAAGGCCATCTCGGCGGCGGCTACGGCGAGCCCCCCTTCGCTCAGGTCGTGGCAGGCCCGGACCGCGCCGGCCACGATCGCGCGATGGACCGCGGCGAAGACCTGCTTGGCCAGCGCGGCATCGACCCGGGGAACCTGGCCGCCGGCCATGGCACCGACGAGCCCCAGGTGCGAGCCCCCCAGCTCATCGCGCGTCAGCCCTACTAAATACAAACGATTGCCGGGCTGTTTGAAGTCCATCGATACGGCCCGGGTAACGTCTTCCATCTGGCCGATGGCGCTGATCAGCAGCGAAGGCGGAATGCTGATCGTTTCGCGCTCTCCGGCGGCGTTCACGTAGGCGAATTCGTTGTTCAGGCTGTCTTTACCGCTGATGAAGGGGGTGCCCAGCTCCTGGGCCAGGTCGTGACAAGCCAGGGCGGCCCGCACCAGCGAGCCCAGCGTTTCCTCGCGATCGGTCCGCCCCCAGCAGAAATTGTCGAGCAGGGCGATTCGATCGGGATCGGCCCCCACGGCGACGCAATTGCGAATTGCTTCGTCGATCGCGCTGGCGGCCATGTGGTAGGTATCGAGCGCGCCGTAGCGGGGATTCATGCCGCACGCCACGACCAGGCCCCGCGGGCAGCCCAACACCGGCCGCAGCACCGCCGCGTCGCCAGGCCCATCGTGATCGCGCCCCACCAGCGGCTTAAGCACGCTGCCGGCTTGTACTTCGTGGTCGTATTGGCGAATGATCCACTCTTTGCTTGCCACGTTCAGCGAACCAAGAATGGCCAACAGCACCTGGCCCGGCGTTCGCTCGGCGGGCAGCTTCGACCAGTCCAGCGGTTGCTCGGGAGGGGGTACGTAGGTGGCTTCGCGAATGACGGGGGGGCGGCCGTCGTGTAGAAATTTCATATCCAGGTCGGCCACCTGTTGCTCGCCGTACTTGAGCACCAGCCGGCCCGTGGCCACAAAGCGGCCAATCGCCGTGGCCTCGACCCCCTCCGACTGACAAAGGCACTGAAAGGCTTCCCAGTGCCGGGGCGGCACGGCCAGCACCATTCGCTCTTGGGCCTCGGATATCCAGATTTCGGTATAGGAAAGGCCCGCGTACTTGAGCGGGGCGCGATCGAGCCAAACTTCGGCCCCCAGCCGCTCGCCCATTTCGCCGACCGCGCTGGAGAAACCCCCGGCGCCGCAGTCGGTCACGGCGTGGAACCACTTTCGGTCGCGGGCCTCGATCAGCACGTCGAGCACCATTTTCTCGGTAATCGCATTGCCGATCTGCACGGCCCCGCCCGAGAGCGTTTCGCTTTCGGAAGTGAGCTCTAGCGAGCTGAACGTGGCCCCGTGAATGCCGTCGCGCCCGGTACGGCCGCCGACCGCGACGATCAGATCGCCGTCTTCGGCCGCCTTGGCCGTGCAGCCCTCGGGCAGAAGGCCAAGATTGCCGCAGAACACCAGCGGATTGCCCAGATACCGGCGATCGAAGTATACGGCTCCGTTGACCGTGGGAATGCCCATCCGGTTGCCGTAATCGCGCACTCCCGAGACCACGCCTTGCAGGACGCGGCGGGGGTGCAACACGCCGGGAGGCAGTTCGGCGGCGGGCAGGTCGGGCGGAGCAAAACAAAACACGTCGGTGCTGGCGATGGGCTTGGCGCCCAGGCCGGTGCCGAGCACATCGCGAATCACGCCCCCCAGGCCCGTGTTCGAACCACCGTAAGGTTCCAGCGCCGAAGGGTGGTTGTGGGTTTCGACCTTGAAGGCCACGTGATGGCGATCGTCGAAGCGGACCACGCCCGCGTTGTCTTCGAACACGCTCACGCACCAGTCGCCCGCGCCCAGGCGACGGCGCACCGCTTGGGTGGCGGCGAAAATGGTTTCTTTGAGCATGTTCTCGAACAGCCGCTCCCCCCGCGGATCGCGGTAGCGAATGCGCCCCTTCAGGGTCTTGTGGCTGCAATGCTCGCTCCAGGTCTGGGCGATGGTTTCCAGCTCCGCGTCGGTCGGGTCGCGATCGAGCGACTGAAAGTGGCGCTGAATGGTCTGCATTTCGACCAGAGTCAGGCTCAACTGCCCGCGCCCGCTGATCTCGACCAGTTGCGCATCGCTGGCCTGCCGCAGGGGCACCACGATCCGCTCCAAACGGTAGTCGCTACCGGCGTCGAGCCGAGTCATTCGTAGGGGGCCGACCAGCAGCTGTTCGATCGCGTCGTTGGCCAACAGCTTTCCGCCGAGCTGCGCGAGCTGATCGGCGGTGAGCCCGCCAAACCAGTACTTGCGCAGCGTGCGCACGGCCTCGACCGAGATTCCCCAGTCGGCAATCGCGCCCAGCGCGCTTTGGGCCACGGGGTCCATCACACCCGGCTTGGGCAGTACGTGAACCACGGTCGACATACCCGGCGGCAGTTGGGCCCACCGGGAGTCGTCCAGCGGGGCCACCACGGTGGTTTCCACCACCGGGTCGCAGAGCAGCTCATGGGCCAACCGGGCAGCTTGGGCCGCGTCGAGCGCGCCTTCAAGCAGGTAGCCGCGGGCCGTGGCCACTTGCCAATCGCTTCCCAGGCCAAAGTCGGCCGCTTGTTGCCGGAGCCGCTGGGCCGCCACATCGTCTTGGCCCTGGCGAGGTAAAATGTCGACTTCCCAGAGCATGGTTTACTCGTCCTCTCCCCCGTGGCCGGCAGCCTGCCCCGGCAAGGGTCGTAGTTGGTCGCGCACCTGCTTGGCCTCGGAGAGCCAGGCCTGGACTTGGGCCGCCGCCTCCTCGCCATCGAGCGCCTCGGCGAATCGCCTCAGCCGTTCCTGAAACGCCGCCAGCGACCGGCAAACCTCCTCGCGGTTCGCCAGAAAAATCTCGCGCCACAGCGCCGGGTCGCCGGCGGCCACCCGCGTGGTATCGCGCCAACCGCCCGCCGTGTACGGCAACCAGCCGGGCTCGGTCGCGCCGGCCAGCGCGGCCGCGACCAGGTGGGGCAAATGGCTCGTCGTGGCCAAGATTCGGTCGTGCTCCGCGGGGTCCATCGTGGTCACTACGGCGCCGAGCGACTTCCAGAAGCCCTCTATCTGCACCACTTCCGAAGAAACGAGACCAGGAGGCGTGAGAATCACCCGCCGGCCCACGAATAACTCGGCACTGGCCGCCTGGGGGCCTCGCTGCTCGCTGCCAGCCAGCGGGTGGCTGCCGACAAACCGCCCCTGTCGCGGTGGAACCTGGGTCAACTGCTCGACGATGGCTCGTTTGGTGCTTCCCACATCGGTAAGCAACGCGGTCGCCAGACAGTGCTCACCGGCCTGCCGCACGTGTTCGACGATCTGCCCGACGCCGGTGCACACCACCACCAGGTCGGCCCCGCTGACCCCCTGGGTCAATTCGGTCGTAAATCGGTCGACGGCACCGACCGCAAGGGCCGCCTGGCCGCTGGCCTCGCGCCGGACGATGCCCACCACCTCGCCGGCCAGCGAGCGTTTCCTGAGCGCGCAGCCGATCGAGCCGCCGATCAGGCCCACGCCGATAATGGCCACCTTGTTCCAGGCGCTCATGAGAAAAAGGCCGGCAATCCCTGAACCTGGCCCCGGACACGCGGTTCTCGCCACCGGCGTCCTGCACTTGCTAGGCCGGCAACCGACGCGGCCCGAGGCGGGAGTGCGAGAGCCCGGATTGTATCAACCAGGCCGGGGGCCGGGCAGGGGTGCGGCCCTCGCCACGTGGGGGCCGAGGCCGTGTATAATCGCGGCACCATTCGGCGGCCGCTGCGGCCTTGGGGCGCTAATCGCCGGCCCTGGCCGCTCGGGCATCGCCGGCCACTGGGTCCACGCTGCGCGGCAGATATGCTTTACGACCCCCGCATCCGGCTGAGCGAGCTTTCCGCGTTTTGTCGTCGCCTGGCCAATTCACTCGAGGCCGGCATCGACTTGAAGCGGGTGCTGGGGCGCGAGGCCCAACGCAGCCTCTCGCCGCAGTTGGCGGCCCAGGTGGCCCAAATCCGCGCCGAGTTGGCCTCGGGCAACACGCTGACCCAGGCCGTGGAAAGCACCGGTCGGTTTTTTCCCGAGCAGTTTTGCGACCTGGTCGCCGTCGGCGAGGAGACCGGACAACTGCCCGAGGTGCTGCATCAACTGGCCGACCACTACGACCACCTGATGCAGTTGCGGCGTACCTTTCTAGCCAGCATTACCTGGCCTGCCATTCAACTCGGCGCGGCGATCGGCATTATCGGCCTGTTGATTTGGGTGATGGGCATCATCGGCTCCATGCCGGGCCGGGAGCCAATTGATATTCTCGGGCTGGGGCTGGTGGGCACCTCGGGGCTGGCCGTGTACTGCGGGTTTTGGCTGTTCGTGGCCGCCGGGGCGTGGTTTGCCTGGCAAAGCGTGAGACGCGGAGCCCTGTGGACGACGCCGCTGCAGGTGGCCGTGTTGCGCGTGCCGGCCCTGGGCTCGAGCCTGCGCACGCTGGCGTTGGCCCGCATGGCCTGGTCGCTGCAGTTAACCTTGAACACGGGCATGAGCCTGAAGCGAGCCTTGCAACTGGCGCTGGCCAGCACGCAGAACGCCACTTTTACGCGACACACGGAGCAGGTCACCTCGGCCGTGGCCCGGGGAGACGAAATTGGCGAGGCGCTGGAGCAAACCGGAGATTTTCCGCGCGACTTTCTCGATACGCTCGAGGTGGGCGAGCGCAGCGGCAAGCTGCCCGAGTCGCTGGCCATACTGGCTCGGCAATATCAACAAAAGGCGCAGCAAGCGCTGGCCACGCTGACCGTGGTGGCTGGCTTCGGCGTTTGGGGCATGGTTGCCGTGCTGATCATCGTCATGATTTTCCGCATCTTTTCCTTTTACCTGGGGGCGATTCAAGATGCCCTGCCCTAGTTGGCCTGGTACCCAACGGCGCGGCGCCGCGCGAAGCGGCCCCTTGGGCGCCTTGGCGGCGCTCGGGTTGCTGTTCGCGGGCGGCTCCGCAGCGGCGGCCGGCGAACCCTTTCCCGCGGGGGCGGCGGCCCGGCCGCTCGGCCTGGTGGCCTTTACCGAAGGGCCCGCCTGGCACCCCGATGGCAACGTGTATTTCAGCGACGTGACCAACAACCGCATCATGCGCCGCGACGCGCAGGGTGCCATGCACGTTTTTCGCCAACCCTCGGGCCGGGCCAACGGGCTGGCCTTCGACTTAGAGGGCCGGCTCGTGGCCTGCGAAGGCGCCGACGAAGGGGGCAACCGCCGCCTGACGCGCACCGAGCACGATGGCACCATCACCGTGCTGGTCGACCGCTATCAGGGCCACCGGTTCAACGCCCCCAACGATCTGACGATCGACAGCAAGAACCGCATTTACTTCAGCGACCCACGCTACGGCGCCGACGACGACCTGCAACAGTACGACCCCCAGGGGCGGCCCGTGTTCGGCGTGTATCGGGTGGATCCCACGGGGCTCGTGCAGCGGATACTCGACCACCAGGTTGCGCGGCCCAACGGGTTGGCGGTGATGCCCGACGACGCGGCCTTGATCGTGGTCGATAACGACACGAGCGGCCCCGACGGCAACCGAAAGCTGTGGCGCTTCGAGCTGACGCCGGGCGGCACCGTGGTTCCTGGGAGCCAGACGCTGCTCTACGATTTCGGCCGCAGCCGCGGCGGCGACGGCCTGGCTCTGGACGAAGCGGGGAGGATTTACGTGGCCGCCGGCACCAACCTGGCCAATCCGCCTTTGGAAGACACCGAGCACCCCGCGGGAATCTATGTCTTCTCACCCAGTGGGCAGCGGCTCGCCATGCTGCCGGTTCCGGAAGACATGGTAACCAACTGCGCCTTTGGCGGGGCCGACCGCAAGACGCTTTACATCACCGCCGGCCATAAGCTTTGGAGCGTGCCGGTAACCACGCCCGGATTTACGCGCTGGCCGCCGCGAACTGAGTCGCTCGATCGGCCGTAGCGGCGCGCGCCCCAGACCGGGGGGCTGTCGACCGGGCGCAGCGATATTCCCTGCCCCGCCGCGCTGTCCCACGCCTTTGCCGCGCAAGGCGGTCGATTCGCTTTTCGGCGGAATTTAACGGCCAAGCACCGCCTCGATCGAATCGCCCAGGATCGAGACCATCCGGTCGATTTCGGCGGGCGAGGTGATGAAGGGGGGGGCCAGGTTGTACACGTCGCCTCGCAACCGGGTAAAAAGCCCGCGCTGCTGCGTCGCGGCGTGAACGCGAGGGCCCACCTGGTCGGCGGCGGGAAACTCGGCCTTGGTTCTCTTGTCGGCCACGAGTTCAACCGCCGCCATCAGCCCCTGACCGCGAGTTTCACCCACGTGCGGATGGCTTTCAAGCGTTTGCAATCGGGTTCGCAGTTGCTGGCCCAACTCGGCGGCCTGGGCAATGAGCCCTTCGGTTTCGATGATTTCCAGCGTTTTCAGCGCGACCGCGCAGCCCACCGGATGCCCGGAATAGGTATAGGCGTGCATCCACTTGCCGCCGGCCTGGTTGATGGCGGTGGAAATGGCGTCGTTGACCCCCATACCCCCCAGCGGGAAATAACCGCTGGTGATCGCCTTGGCAAAAGTGAGAATGTCGGGCTCGATGCCGTAGCGTTTCAAAGCGAACCAATCGCCGGTGCGGCCGAAGCCGGTAATGATTTCGTCGGCAATCAGCAGTACGTCGTAGCGGTCGCAGATTTGTCGGATGCGGGGCCAATAATCGTCGGGGGGCACGATCACCCCGCCCGCGCCTTGCACGGGCTCGCCGATGAAGGCGGCCACCGTATCCGGACCCTCCCGCAAAATCGCTTCTTCCAGTAAATCGGCCGCCATTTGCCCCGGCGTGCGCGTGTCGCCCGGCGCGGCGCTGGCCGGCCGCTGAAAGCGATAGGGATAGGGGCTAGCGATGTGGAGAAACTCGGGGCAGCGGGGCTCGAACATCGGCCAGTAATACGACATGCCCGTGGCCGACATCGTCGCCAGCGTGGTGCCGTGATAGGCCCAATCGCGGCTGATGATTTTCACCTTGTCGGGCCGGCCCCGGAATTTCCAGTAGAACCGCGCCGTTTTAACGGCCGACTCGTTCGACTCGCCGCCACCACAGGTGAAATAGAAGCGGCGAATTCCCGGGTAACACAGCTCGGCCAAGCGCTCGCCGAGCTCGATGGCAGGGCGGTTCGAGCTGCCCGTATAGGCCGAGGCATAGCCCAGCCTGGCCATCTGGTCGGCGGCCACGCGCCCGAGTTCGGCCCGGCCGTGACCCAGCACGACGTTCCACAGGCCGCTGAGGCCATCGAGATACTCGCGGCCCGTCTGGTCGACGAGCACGGCGCCGTGGCCGGAGACCCAGATCTTGGCCGTCTGCTGCACATTTTCGTTGTGCAGCGCGTGAATCAAATGGGCCCGATCGAGCGACAACTCGTCGGCCGCAGTCAGGGGGGGCGATTCGCCCCGAGCGGTCGGTTGCACGGCGACGTTTCTCCAGAGGTCGCCCGCGATTATACCCTGGCCGGGCCGGCGTTGTCGCGGCGGCGTCTGGGCGTACGACAGAGGCAACGCCCCCGCGCCGCCGTCACGCGTTCAGGAGGCGCGTGACCGTCGCGGCGCTCAACTTCGCACGGCGGCCGCGCTGCGGGCGCCCCGCTCATTGGGCGCGCTGCGTCGGGCCGTGGCAGGGTGGTTGCCTTGGGCCGCCCGGTGCTGGTTCGCCGCGGGGGGCCGGGCAATCGCACCGACTGCGGCGGTGGTTAGCCGCCCGAGGGTACGTAGCTCGAGGTCACCGGCGGACCGACACTATAGGGCTCGGCGGCATAGGGCGCGGCCGCCGGGTACCCGCCGCCCGTGGGCGGACAGGTATTGCAGTCCGAGCCGCGCCGGAACCATTTGCAACCGCTCGCGCTGACCGCCACGACCGCTAGGGCCAGTAAAAGCACCAGCCTTTTCATAACCAATCTCCTCGGCTCCGACGTCATCACCCGCAGAACAGGTGGCCTTTTTCAGGGCAGGAAACTCTACCTCACGCGCGGTGATGTGCAAGTTCACCAGGTGGAAATTTTTCACCAGCGGTGTCGATTTTTTTCCACACCCAAAGCAAAGTTGCGGGGTAGAGTTGTGTCGCAGAGGAGTAACGGCCCCTGCCCGGCCCATGCGCCGCGGCGGGCCCAGGACGTAGTCAGCGGATGGCTGCCCCGCAATGGATGCGATTTCGCCCAACATGCCGCGGGCCGCGGTAGCGGCGCGCCCCCTCGCGCGAGCGATTGCCTTGGCGTGCGCGCTAGGCTGGTTGGCGCTGGCCGCTGGGTGGGCAGGCGCCGAATGCCCGGCCCCGCCGCCGGCCGATGTGTGGCTCATCTCCAGCCGCCAGGCCTCGCTCGCCGATTGCCGGCGCAACCAGTCGCTCGACGTGCGACAGCTCGATGCCGACGGCAACTGGCAGAGGCGCGAACTCGAGGCCCCCTGGATCGAACCCGTGCTGGGGGGACGCACCATCATCCATATCCACGGGTACAACACCGACGTCGACGATGCCCCCCAGCATGGGCTCTGGGTGCGCGAGCAGCTGGCCAAGGCCCACCCCGAATCGTTGCCCGCTCGCTGGATCATCTGGAGCTGGCCCAGCGAGCGTGCTACCGGTGCTCCGCTCAGCGATCTGAGGCTGAAGGCCGACCTGGCCGAAGAGCATGCCGTGTTCCTGGCCCGCTGGCTCGAGCAGGTCCCGCCCGACCAGCGGGTGAGCCTGATGGGCCACAGCTACGGCGCGAGAATGGCCACGGCCGCGCTCCACTTGTTGGCCGGCGGCACGATCGAAGAGTTGGCGCTGACCGAACCAGCGTGCGGCGGGCCGAGTTGCCCGGTCCGCCTGGCCTTGACCGGTGCGGCACTCGACGACGACTGGCTCCTCCCCGATCGGCGTCATGGCCTGGCGCTCGATCCGGCCGAGCACGTGCTCATCGTGGTCAACCCATTCGATGCCGTGCTGAAGGTTTATCCGCGCCTCTGGGGCCACCGGGGGCCCTTGGCCCTGGGGTCGCGCGGCCTGCGCGAGACCCCCGAGCTGGCGCTGCTTTGCAACCGAATTACCGAGTGGGACGTGGGCAACTGGGTCGGCAAGGGGCATCTTTCCAGCCGTTACCTCGCCGTACCGGCGGTCTCGCGGGGACTAGCCCTGTTCCTGGCCCCCGCCTGCGGCCCCGCCGTCGCGACCGAGCACCCCCCGCCGCTGGCACGCGCGAAAACAGCCGGAATTTCGCGACGGTCCACCAGGCCAGCGCCTAATTGATCTGTCCGAAGTTGTTGAAGCTGTAATTCGTGCTGAACGGAAGCACTCCGTAAATACCGCGGGTAAAGACCTGTTCGATCAGTTCGTTGGTCACCCGCATCGGTCCCTTGGGGACCAGCACGATATCGGAATCGTTCAGCCAGATTTCGTCGGCGGGGCCAGGGCGTTTTCCGTAGAGAGCGCCGCGCACGTCGAGCATCGTGGCCAGCAGCCGCCAGTCGTCGCCACGGCGAAACACCACCACTTGCCGCAAGTTGGCACCGATGCCCCAGCCGTGGGCCAGGGCGATCGCTTGCATGGCCGTGGTGGGGCCTTCGAGCGTGTACCGGCCCGGCTGGTGAACCTCGCCCAGCACATAGATGAACCGCGGCGCGCGTTGCAGCAACACCGGCGTAACCTCGATTCCCTCGACGGTTTCGGCGTAGCGCTGGCGCAGTTCGCACTCCAGCTCGTCGAGCGTCAAACCCTGCACGTAAACCGAGCTCACCGCCGGCAGGGCAATCGTTCCCTCGGGCGTTACCCGCGCCTGGCGCACCTGGCCACCCGTGCCGTACTGGCTATTGACCGATTGCCGGAGGTCTTCCAGGCGGGTGTTCACCTTGATCGGCGTGACGGTTATGGCCGGCTCGCGATAGTACTTCTGGTACTGGCGCTCCAACTCGTCGCGCAGCTCGACCACCGTGCGCCGGGTAGCGCGGATTTGCCCCAGAAGCTTGAGCGTGATCGAACCATCGGGCTGCACGATGAGCTGCCGATCGAGCGTGGGATCGGCCACGGATTCGATCCGCACTTCGTCGCCGACGTTCAATTGGTAGGGCTTGGTCGTTTCGTCGCGTGTGAGGCGGTAGACCAATTCCAGTAAATCGTCGACCCGGAGGCGGTATTCCGGCACGTGTTCCGGGCGGGCGTGCCCGGTGTATTCGCCGGGGCCGAACGCTTGCCAGGGAACCGCGCCCCAGTTGCCCCAGGTGGCCTCGCCGCAGCCCTGCGGCCCGGTGGAATCGACGCCGTACACGCAGTACGGCGCCGCCGGACCCAAGGGACCGGGCCCCGAGGGCGGAATCGGGCAGCCGTGGGCGCACCGGCTCTCGCGCGACGGGGCCAGCCCGACCGCGCCCCCCACGCCCGGCGGAGATACCTGAACGTGCCCGCCCGGATGCGGACGGAAAGCGTCGCCATGGACGACCCCGCTGGGAAGGGGCCGGGGCACCAGGTTGGGCTGCGGCGCCGTCGCGGACGCGCCCGGAACCGTCCCCACCGAGGGCACACCCCCTTCGGGAACAGGATTCACCACCGGCTGCTGGGGTGGGGGAAACGGAATCTGGGCGCTCGCTGGCCGAGACACGGCCAGGGCCAGTCCTGCCAGGAAGTACGCCAAAAGGCGACCGCCGGCCGCGAGCGCGCGGCACCCCTCGGCTGCGTTTTGGTGCTCACGGTGCATGGTCGAGTCGGTCCCCATCGCGCCCACTTTCAGGGGTCTTAGCGTCGCTTAATTGCGTTGGTTCGCTGCACGGCCGGACGGCCAGCGGCCATTGCGGCGGCCGCGGGCGGTACTCGCGGCGACTGCCCGGCGAACTCTTCCGGGGCTACCCACAGCACCGAAAGTCCGCCTCCCACCGGGCGCCCGGCGACCAGCGCGTTGGCCGGGCCCTGCGCCGCCAACCGCGCCGATTCGGCGCGGGCACAGGCCGCCAGGTGCCGCTCGCCGAGCCGCTCATGCAGCCGGGCCAGGTTGTCCCACACGGCGGGTTGCCGCGCGGCATGAGCCGTTTGGGCCAAGAGATCGCGGGCTTCCTCTTGGCGCCCATCGCTCGAGAGCAAAACCGCCAGGTCGTTGACCGCCAGATAATTCTCGGGGTGAACCTGAACCGCGGCCCGGCCCAGCGCGATCGACCGTCCCCGGCCGAGCGGGGTTTTCGAAACCGTGGGAGACCCGACCAGCGAGTACAGCTTGGAAAGACCGTGCAGGGCATGCGAGGCAGAGGGCCTGCCGCGTAGGGCGCGCACGAACTGGTCGATGGCGAACGCGTCGTACCGATCGACCGCTTCGTGAGGCGGCACCTCGGCCGAGCGCGGGGGCTGCAAGACGGGTGTGCGATGCGATTGAACAATCGTCGCCACGCTGGGGCAATCGGGCGCGCCGGGCGTCAGCTCGCGCAAGTCTTCCGCTTCTTCCAGCGCGGTCCAGGCCGCCGCCAAGGCCGTGGTCTGCAAATCGCTGCCCGAGACGATGTCTTCGGCCTGGGCCACGGTTTCCAGCACCCCGCGGAACTGAGAACGCGCCGCGTAGAGCGCTCCGCGATCGGCCAGGGCCAAGGCCCGGTCGAGTTGCGCTTCGGCCCGTCGCTGGGCGGCCCGCCACTGACGTCGCGGCTCGGGCTCGGCCGGCGGAACCGGTGGCACAACCGCCACCGGAAACCGCGACCGAGTGGCCAGTCGGGCTTGCGGTGCGGTCCCGGCGGAAACTACCGGCCCGGCCGTGGGAACCGGGGCGGGCGTTGCCGCCACCGACGGCAGCACTGGGGCGGCCCCGCCGGGGGGCCATTGTGCGGCGGCTCGCTCGCCAGGCAGTGCCCAGACAGCGACCGACATCGCCACGACCCCAAGGGGCGCGACAAGACAAGACCGGCTGACGCGTCGCTCCATCGGTGCGCAGGCCTGTCGGTGAAGGTGGAAACTGGCCGTGGGGTTCTCCTCCCAAGAACCCCCAACCCAAGCCGGCCCCAGCCGGAGCCGGCTCCTCCGAGTCTTCGGCGCCGGGTGGACCATGCGGTGAGCAAAATCGGACCGATCGGCACGACCGATACGACGCGACCGAAATCCGGGCCCTACAAGCCGCGGGACCCTCAAGGTCGGGCTAGTTTAACCGGGCCGTCCGGGGGGGCGGGCACCCCAGCGAAGGGGGCCGACTCGGTTCCCCAACGGCTCGCCAAGGGGCCTTACTGGCTTTCGTAGACCAATTCGCATAGCCGCCCAAGCACCTGCCCGATCTTGGTGCGGTCGTCGGCCCGGTCGAGGTGCACGTTGTTCACCACCAGCGAGAAGGCCAACTCGCGACCGCTTTTGGCCGTGAGGTACCCGGCCAGCGCTTTGCTCAGTAAGAGCCAGCGGCCTTGCAGGTCGTTGCGCCAGTAAAAGGTGCCGGTCTTGGCCTGGACGCGGCCCCGCGCGGGGCTGTCGGCCGGCACCGCGTCGTGCAGCGTGCCATCTACCCCCAACACCGGTAGGGCCTGGCGATACGTGGCAAAATCGGGCCGGGCCGACATGCCGCGCAGCAGTGCGACCGTGGCGCGAGGTGTCGTGTAATCGGCGCGCGACCCCCCGGCACCGCCGCCGAATGAAATCGTCCGCACGTCGACGCCGACCGTGGCCAGAAACTGCCCTTCGGCGGCCAACCCCTCGGCAAGCGTGCGCTTGCCCTGGCGCGTGGCCACCAGCAAGGGGAGCAGGCTCGCGTGCAGGTTATGGCTCACCTTGAGCACCAGCTTTACCTCTTCGGAGAACGGGGGCGACACGAACTCGGCCAGCCGGCGATCGGCGGTGAGGTGGTCGGCCGGCGGAAGCGGTGGCTTGGGCCCGCTGGCCAGCAGCGGGGCCGCGACCTCGATTGATTGCCGGCGCAAGGCCTCGATCAGCAGGCCGCGTGCCCAGGCTATCGGGTCGGCGACCTCGACAACCACCACACGGTCGCCCGCGTCGGCGGCCACCTGGCCGCGCACGACCAGTAGGGTGGGGCCATCGTCGCGCGGTCGCGTCTCAAGGTCGATGCGCGTTTCGCCGCCGGCCGGTACGGTTCGCAGCTCGTTTTCAACTCGATACAGCTCGGTTTGCGGACGCCAGGAAACCTTGCCCGGCATTCCCGGCTCGCCCGGCGAACAAACGACATCGATCAGGTTATCGTTGACCATGATCGGGCAGACGCGGCGGGGCCCGCTTCCGGTCGACTCCGAGGGTACGAACAAACGATCGTCGATCAGCAACTCGCCGCGCATGCGCCGCACTCCGGCGGCGTGAATCTGCCGGGCCAATTCGTCGAGCCCTGCCAGAGGGTCTGGCTCTGTGAGCGTGGCGCTGGGACCACCGTCGGCATAGGTATGGTCGGAATTGGTGAAGGCGATTTGGCCATCGGCCGTGGTGCGGCCGCCCAGGGTAGGGTCGCCGCTGGCCACCAACACCAGGTCGCCCTCGAGCGTTCCGTCGGTGGCCAGTTCCCCCGTGCGATAGATCGGCGTGTGGAAGCAATAGTCGGGGCCCAAGGCGTCGAGCGCGGCAGCCGTGGTATAGAGTTTGGTGGTTGAGGCCGGCATGTAAAGCTTGTCGGCCGCATATTCGTAAAGCACCTCGCCCGTTTTCAGATCGGCCACCAACACGCCCCAGTTGGCTTGCTCGAAGGGGGCCGCCAAGGTAATGGCCTCGATCTGGTCGGCCAACTCGTCGGCACCCAGGGGGGCGGGCCCCGCCTGCGCCAAGGCCGCAGCCCACAGAAGAGTGAGCAGTGCTGCAAGCCTGCGCAGCGAATGCCGCGCCCGCGACACGCCCAGATGCGGCCCTTGAATCGCTTGGTCGGCGCCCGCTGTCGGGCGGAGCGATCGGTTTGAATGCGACACTCGGCTGTCTCCGCGGAGGGGGCTTGGGATCGCCTGCCAACGATTCGATCGCGACGCCCGATGAGCGGCACCCGGGCACGAGATCGATTCTCGCGCAGAATCGCGCCAGTTTCAAACGTTCGCCGGGTCGCCAACCAAGCCGCGGCCGAGTATGCTCGCCTGCACCGGCCGATACGCCCCCGAACAGTACGCCGCCAAGGGAACCACTCCATGTCGAAGAACGGTAGTTCCGGGGCCGTGCCATTGGCCGCCTGGGCGCATCGCTGGGCAAGGGCCCTGCTGCTCGGTGCGGCGCTGGCCGTTGCCGGGCAGACGCTTGGGCCGTTGGCCGCCGCTGGCGACGAGCCGGCCCAGGGCCTGTTTCCAAGTGGCCTGATCCATTGGCGCCCCCTTTCGCCCGACCCTGTGTTCCGCGGCGCGGGCCCCGACCACTGGGACGCCCGCATCCGCGAGCGCGGCTGGATTCTGCGCGAGGGCAACCAGTGGAAAATGTGGTACACCGGCTACGACGGTACCCGGCAGGGTACGAAGCGTTTGGGCTACGCGACCAGCTCCGATGGCCTGAACTGGCGCCGCGAGTCGGAGGAACCGCTGATCGCCGACCT
This sequence comes from uncultured Pirellulales bacterium, assembly GCA_964399535.1. Taxonomy (GTDB): domain Bacteria; phylum Planctomycetota; class Planctomycetia; order Pirellulales; family CAYNRE01; genus CAYNRE01. The sequence continues at coordinate 61,844 of CAYNRE010000030.1, forward strand.
GTGGGTGGAAGACATGATGGTGGTGCGCCGCGACGGCACCTATTACATGTTTGCCGAGGGACTAAACGACGAGGCTCATCTGCTTACCTCGGCCGACGGCGTCCATTGGCAGCCGCGCGGCAAGCTCGATGTGCGCCGCCAAGACGGCCAACCGCTGAGTGCTGGCCCCTATGGAACGCCAACCGTGTGGTGGGAAGACGGCGTCTGGCACCTGTTCTACGAACGCATGGATCAAGGAATTTGGCTGGCCAAGTCGACCGATCTGAAGCTCTGGCGCAACGTCAGCGACCAGCCCTGCCTGGTGCCGGGGCCCGGCGCGTACGACGACCGGATGGTGGCCCTGAACCAAATCGTTAAGCTCGAGGGACGTTACTATGCCCTTTACCACGGCTCGGGCAGCGCCGAACCGGGCCGTTGGTGCACGGCCCTGGCCACGAGCACGAACCTGTTGAATTGGGAAAAGTTCCCCGGGAATCCGCTCCTGGGCGACAACCAATCCAGCGGCATCCTGGTCGACGACGGCCACCAACTCCGGCTTTACACGATGCACGACGAGGTACGGGCGCACGTGCCGGCCGAGTAAGCCGCTCGGCCCGGGAACCTGTCGGCCGGGGAAACTTTCGGTCGGGGAACCAGTCGGTCCGGGAAAGTTTCGGCCGGGACACCGCCGGCCGGCCCTGCCCGGGTGGCTTGCCCTCCGCCGCGCGACTATGATGTGGCGGCAGTGCGAACGAGCGGCGGAAAAGGCTTTCGGCCGAATGGTTTGCGGGACGCAGTTCGATTCAGTGCAAGTAGAGCTACCGATGCAAAACAATCACCTGGCAATCGTGGTGGCCCTGGCGTTCAGCGTGGTTTTCGGAACTCGCGCGGCATCGTCCGCCGAGTTCACCGTCAGGCCCCAGGCGGATAAGGTCACCGTCGAAATCGACGGCGCGCTGTTTACCGAGTACCTCACGCTATCGGGCCATAAGCCCGTTCTTTGGCCCATCATCGGGCCAACCGGGCAGCCGATGACCCGGGCGTTTCCGATGGACCCCAAGGCCAAGGGCGAAAAGCGCGATCACCCGCACCAGCGTTCGCTCTGGTTTACCCACGGAGATGTGAACGGCATCGACTTTTGGGCCGAGTTCGGCGGCGCCAAGGGGAAGATTATCCATCGCGAGTTCGGCGAAGTACGAGGCGGCCCCGACGCCGTGATCGACACCAAGAACGACTGGATGGCCCCCGACGGTAAGCGCGTGCTGAGCGACGAGCGCCATATTCGCCTGCACCTCGACGGCGATGCGCGCGTGATCGACTTCGACATTCGCCTCATCGCCAGCGACGGCGAGGTTCTGTTCGGCGATACGAAAGAGGGAACGTTTGGCGTGCGCGTGCCGACCATCATGGACGTGGTCAACAAGCGGGGCGGCGAGATCGTCAACAGCGACGGCCTTACCGATGGCCAAGCGTGGGGCAAGGCGGCCGCCTGGGTCGACTATCACGGTCCGATCGAGGGTCAGTTGGTCGGCATCGCTATCTTGAATCACCCCTCAAGTTTTCGCTTTCCCACCTACTGGCACGTCCGCGACTATGGGCTGTTTGCCGCCAACCCCTTCGGGCTACACGACTTTAAGGGAACCGAGGAGCCCGAAGGAGCGTTTCGGTTGGCAGCGGGCGAGTCGATCACGCTGCGGTACCGCGTCATCTTTCATCGCGGCAATCAAGACGACGCCAAACTGGCGCAGGCCTTCGAACGTTACGCGGCCGAGCCCTGAACGGCGTGATTTGGTTGGCGGCGGCGGGCGAATCTTGAGCCCAATCGCCACTGAGTCGGTCGTGCGGCCTGTTGCGCGGGGTCGCCGCACCAAGGCCTTGTCCTCTGCTTTTCTGTCTTACCGACTCGAAGCAGGTTCGCCATTTTGCCGATATCCATCTTTGTGAAAACTTGGCGTAGATTCCCTGTGTTCATGGCAGTGACTGGTCCGGACCTGGTTCCGGTCGTCGACAAGCAAACAAAGGAGCTATCGCTACGCGATGTTGGCCTGCGTACACGCAATCGAAAACTTGGAACAACTCAGAGAATACGTAGAACTGACGCTTTGCGAACACGAACAGCTTGAGCCGGGGGCCTTTCCCCTGACTGAGCAAGTACTTATGCGATCGGGCCGCCCCTGCGGCGTTTACTTCTGTCTCCATGGCCCCCGGGCCGTAAAGTTCTCTGCGATTTGGGAGACCGACGCAAACACAGTGCTGTTCTACGGCTGCGATGGCCAGCGCTTTGGCAAATCGCGGCTGCTCGACGCACCTCGCCTCGCCGGACCGCAGGAAATGGGACAGGAGCGGAATTGACCAAAGCGCAACGCGTCACCCAGAGACGGGGGCCCATGAGCCCGAATCGGGGCGCTACCCAGCGCTCTGCTCGAACCAGAGGAGTGGGTTCGAGAAATGGTTGACAACGCAAAAACAGTTGGTATACATACATTCATTACCATACATTTGGACATGGAGGTTTTCCAATGCTGGTGTTATCGCGCAAGGAGAAAGAGCGGATCCGGCTCGGCGACTCGATCGTGGTGACCGTGGTTCGAGTAGCCGGCGATAAGGTGCGTTTGGGAATTGAAGCTCCGGCTGAATTGGTCGTGCTGAGAGAAGAACTGCAGCCGGTGGTGTGCACATCGGCCCCGGTAGTGGCTCGTTCGGTCGCTTAACGGCTCGTAGAGCCCGACCGTATCGGCCTGTTTTCCAGGGAGACTGGTTCGCCGCCAAGTTGCCTGCGGCTCGACGAATCGCAATCCAATTTGAGATTCGCAGTCCGGACCGGCGCGAATTGGCGGTCGGTTCAGCCCCGTAACGGCGTGCCATGCCGGCCTGGCAGATCGGTGATTTTGCGAACTTGGTGGCACGTTGGCGAAACGCGTGTGAAGTGCGTTTTCGTGGCTAAGACCCTACCGGCGGCGGCAGGGGGTTGTTGCGAACCCCCCGCTGGCCGCCGGTTTCTTGTTGGAGTTCGACCCGGCCGGCACTGATAGCCAGGCGAGCGCCGTCGGCCCTGGCCGAGGCAATCTGCGAAAACCCTGCCGCGCCTCACCCCTTGGGTTGGCATGCCTTCCGCTAAGAACTGCCCCCTGGCGGAGCCCAACCCGCGGCCGACCCAGCCACGTGGCGACTCGAGCGGCCAATTTGCGTCGAGGTTCCTTCAGTTCTTGCTCGATTAGTTTGTCTGGCCGGCAAACCTTTGACATCAATGGTCAAGCAACTTAGCATGACGGCAGTGGCAGCTTGGCCGTGACGGGATATCCTGCCCGTCGCCCGTCTGCCGCGAACCTACCCGAGATCGACTGGGTCTCGAGCATTCCCTCCGATTGACAACCCGCAAAGCTGGCCGAATCGCCCTGGCAATTCGGCATCGGCGGCCGGTTCCGCTCACTGGTACCAACTGGGACGCGGGACTGGTTCGCACATTGGCCCGCGGCCGCAGCTTGGCTAGGCCCGAGCAAGCGACCGCAGGCCAGAGCGATTTGGTTCCAACCATAAGCCCTGGGCAAACGCCGGCATCAACCGGCTTTGTCCGGTGGTATCAACCCCAAGACCTGCCCTCCGCCGCCATCGCCTGGGAGAACTTTCCATGATGAACCAGCGAGCAAGAGTCCACCGTCGCGGCTTTCTCACGGTCGGCGCCGTGAGTGGCCTGGGACTGACCTTGGCCGATTATTTTCGTGCCCAGACCGCGCGGGCCGAGCAGAAGAATTACGCAGCGATCGAGGCCCAGGCCGATAGCGTCATTCACATTTTCCTGCCTGGCGGAATTGCCCACCAGGAAACCTTCGACCCCAAGCCCTACGCGCCGATCGAGTACCGGGGTGAGTTGGGCACCGTGCCGACCAAGATTGCGGGCGAAGTGTTTTGCGAGACGCTGCGCCAGACCGCCGAGGTGGCCGACAAGCTGTGTGTCATTCGCTCGATGACCCACGGCGAGGCGGCACACGAGCGCGGCACGCACAACATGTTCACCGGTTACAAGCCGAGCCCGGCCCTGATTTTTCCCAGCCTGGGCAGCGTGATCAGCCACGAATACGGGCCGCGGCAGAACCTGCCCCCTTATGTCTGCATTCCCAATCAGCCCAACGAGTTCGCCGGCTCGGGCTATCTGAGTTCGTCGTTTGCGCCGTTCAGCTTGGGGGCCGATCCGGCCGCGGGCGGGTTCCAGGTCCGCGATTTGAACCTGCCCAGCGGGGTCGACGATTCCCGCTTCGCGCGGCGGCGTTCGGCTTTGGAAGCGGTGAACGACTATTTCGTTCAAAAAGAGAAGAGCGATTCGGTCGCGGCCATGAACACGTTCTACGATCGGGCCTATAGCCTGGTCAGCTCGCAACAGGCTCGCGAGGCCTTCAATATCGACGCCGAGCCGGCTGAGCTGCGCGACCAGTACGGCCGCAACGAAGCCGGCCAGCGAATGCTGATGGCGCGCAGGTTGGTAGAAGCGGGCGTGCGGATGGTTTCACTCACCTACGGCGGCTGGGACATGCACGACAACGTGGCCGGCGGCATGCGGAACCAGATGCCGGCCTTCGACCAGGCCTTTGCCCGGTTGATTCGCGACCTGGACGAACGCGGTCTGCTGGGGCGGACCCTGGTGATGGTATCGAGCGAGTTCGGCCGCACCCCCAAGATCAACCGCACCGCGGGGCGCGACCATTGGCCCAAGGTGTTCAGCGTGGTGCTGGCTGGCGGCGGAATTCGAGGCGGGCAGATCTACGGAACCTCGAACTCCACGGCCAGCGAGCCCGATCAGAACCCGGTGGAACCGGCCGACCTGGCCACCACGATTTACTACCAGCTGGGCATTATCGCCGACAAAGAGCTGATGGCGCCCGGCAATCGTCCGATCGAAATCGTCGACGGAGGTAAGCTCCTCAAGGGAATGTTGGCCTAGGACCGGCCGCCGCGCCCCTGCGCCGCCGGGCCGCTCAAGCTGAAAGAACCCACCGATGCCGAATTTGAACCAGCGGGGGACCAAGGTTCTCCGGCCCGCGCATTGGGCGGGGCGTTGGTTTCTTGGGGGGGCCATGGTCTGGATCGCGGTCGGCGCCGCGCCGGCTCGCTCGGCCAGCCCCGGCCTGGGGGCCATTACCCCCTGGGGCGGACAGCGTGGCACCGAACTGGAAGTCACCTTCTCCGGCGCTCGCTTGGGCGATGCCCAAGAGGTGCTGATCTACTCGCCAGGCATCACCGTGGCCGGGCTCACCCCCGAGGGGGACGGCGCCTTTAAGGCCAGGCTGCAGATCGCCGCCGATTGCCGGCTGGGGGCCCATGCCATGCGGGTCCGCACGGCCACGGGCATCTCGAACCTGCGCACCTTCAGCGTGGGCGCCCTCGCCGAGCTGAGCGAGGCGGAGCCCAACAACGATTTCGCCCAGCCGCAACCCATTGGGCTGGATCGCTGCGTCAGCGGCGTTGTGGAGAACGAAGACGTCGACTACTTCGTGGTTGAAGCCAAGCAGGGAGAACGGATCACGGCCGAGATCGAGGGAATTCGCCTCGGGAACACCTTCTTCGATCCCTACGTGGCGATCCTCGACGAGGCCCGCTTCGAGCTGGCCGCCTCGGACGACTCGGCCCTGGTTTGGCAAGACGGCATCGCTCAGATTATCGCGCCTGCCGACGGAAAATACATCGTTCAGGTGCGCGACAGCTCGTACGGAGGCTCGGGGGCCTGTACCTACCGGGTCCACATCGGTCGGTTCCCTCGCCCCACCGTGCTGTTGCCGGCCGGCGGCCCGCTTGGCCAAACCGTCGAGGTGCGCTGGCTGGGCGATTTGCTGGGAGAGCGGACGGAAACCGTAACGCTGCCCGCCGAGCCCGATCCGAATTTCGGCCTGTTTGCCCAGGACCAATTCGGTATCTCCCCCTCGGCCAATCCGTTTCGCTTGAGCACGTTGGAAAACGCGCTCGAGGCCGAGCCCAATTCGGAGTTGGCCACGGCGACGCCGTTTGCCGCTCCGCGGGCCATTCACGGGGTGATTGGCGAGCCACGCGACCGCGACTGGTACAGGTTTAGCGCCAGCAAGGGCCAAGTTTTTGAGCTGCGCGTCTTGGCGCGGGCAATCCGCTCGCCGCTCGATCCGGTACTAACCATCCATCGGGCCTCCGACGGCGCGGGGTTGGCCGGGGCTGACGACAGCGGTGGCCCAGACAGCTACGTTCGGTTCACGATACCCGAAGACGGTGAATACGCCCTGCAGGTGCACGACCACCTCCAGGCTGGCGGGCCCGACTACGCCTATCGGCTCGAAGTTTCGCCCGTATTGCCGGCACTTTCGCTGGGGTTGCCCGAGCGGCAGCAATTTGTCGACATGACTGCCGCCGTTCCGCGCGGGAATCGGACCTGTCTTCTGGTAAGCGCCGCCCGAAGCGATTTTGGTGGCGAACTGGGGGTGGAGTTGGTCGGCCTGCCCGCGGGCCTTACGGCCGAAACCATTGCCATGCCGGCCAACCAAACGATGGTGCCCGTGGTGCTCTCGGCGACTGCCGATGCGCCATTGGCCGGTTCGCTGGTCGACGTGCTGGGCAGAACCACCGATCCGAATCTGCCCCTGGAGGGGCACTTGCTGCAAACCACCTCGATGGTCCGTGGCGAGAACAACGTTCACGTGTGGGATGTGCTGACCTCGCGGATGGCCACCGCCGTCATCGACGAAGCCCCGGTCACGCTGGAGATCGTGCAGCCCAAGGTGCCGCTCTTGCACAGCGGCAACATGGACCTGAAGGTGGTTGCGCACCGCAAGGAGGGTTTCACCGCGGCGATACCGATTCGCATGCTGTACAACCCAGGCGGCGTCGGCAGTTCAGGCTCGGCGGCGATTGCCGAAGGGGCCAACGAAGGGGTGATCCCCATTAACGCCGACGGCAGTGCCGAGGCCCGAATTTGGAAAATCGCCGTCTACGGCGAGGTGCCCGTGGCGGGGGGCACGGTGACCGTGTCGACGCAACTGGCCGATCTGCAGATCGCGCCGCCGCTGTTCACACTCGGCTTTCAGGCGGCGGCGGTCGAAAAGGGCCAAGAGACCGACGTGGTGGTCACGGTGCAGAAGAACCGCGATTTTGTTGGCCCGGTGCGGATGGAGCTGCTGGGTTTGCCGCACGAAGTGACCACCGAACCACTTGAATTCGCCCCCGACGCCACGGAAGTGGTGTTTCGCGTGAAAACCACCGCCAACTCGCCCGTGGGCAAACACCCCACGCTGCTTTGCCGCGCGGTCGTGATGGCCGAGGGAGAGCCGATCGTTTACGTGCAGGGGAGCGGCGAGCTGCGGATCGACGAGCCGCTGCCACCCAAGCCGATGGAAACCGCCGCCGCCGCGCCGCCCCCGGCCGCGGAGCCGGCGCCGGCACCGGAAAAACGCCTAACCCACCTGGAAAAACTGCGGCTCGAACGCCGCCAGCGCAAAGAGGCCGAAGCCCGTGCCGCGGAAGCGGCAGCCAAGACGGAACCCGCGAGCGAAGCAAGCGCTGCCGGCGACGGCGGTTCGTAACCAGTTTCGGCCACCCACGGCACGACCGATGGCCGCTCGGCGACCGCCACCTTGCGGGAACGAACCGGCCCACCCCCTGAGCCCAAGAGCGGACTGATGAAGATGCAAAGCCACTGCTCGCGACGAACACGGCTTCGAGCCGGCTGCCTGGCCCTGGCGCTGGGCGCGCTACTGCCGGGCAACGCGGTTCAAAGGCTCCAGGCCAACGAGCCGGCGGCGATCGTCCGGCTGGAAGTATTCCCGCCCGATATTCAGCTCTCGAACCAGCGCGATCGGCAGCAGTTCATCGTTCAAGCAACGCGGGCCGACGAGATCACGCTCGATGTTACCGGCCAGGCCACGGCCAGCCTGGCCGACTCGGCCTTGGCCCGGCTCGACGGGTTCACACTTTACCCTTTGGCCGATGGCGCCACCGAACTGGTGGTTGACTACGCCGGGCACCAGGTGCGCGTGCCCGTGGCCGTGGCCGGCGCCGCCGCCGACCGGCCGGTCAGTTTCAAGCTGGACTTGATGCCGGTTTTCATGCGGGCCGGCTGCAACACGGGAAGCTGCCACGGCGCCGCCCGGGGTAAAGACGGTTTTCGGCTATCGCTTTTCGGTTTCGACCCGGATGGCGATTTTCACCGGGTGACCCGCGAGATCAGCTATCGCCGCATTAACCTGGCCCGGCCCGAGGCCAGCCTGCTCATGGAGAAAGCGGTGGGCTCCGTGCCGCACACGGGCGGAAAGCGATTTGAGAGCGATTCGGAGTACTACCAACTCTTGCTGGAATGGCTGCAACGCGGCGCGCCGCCCGACACCGGCGAGGTTCCCAAGGTGGTATCGGTCGAGTTGTATCCGCCCCGGGCGGTGCTCGAGGGCGCCGGCGCGACGCAGCAGTTTTTGGCCCGGGCCAAGTACGCCGATGGCTCGGACCGCGACATCACGCACCTGGCCGTGTTCCTTTCGAACAACGACAACTCGGCCGCGATCAGCGTCGATGGCATGGTTACCGCGGGTGCGCGGGGCGAAGCGTTTGTGATGGCCCGGTTCGATACCCACACGGTGGGCCGCCAGGTGCTGGCGTTGCCAAGCGACTTGCAGTACACGCCGCCCCAGTCGTCGCCGGTGAACTACATCGACGAACTGGTCGAAGCCAAACTCGAGAAGCTGCGGATTCTGCCGAGCGAGCTCTGCAGCGACGCGGAGTTCCTGCGGCGCGTCACGCTCGATATCGCCGGCCAGCTTCCCACGGTCGAGCAGTACCGGCAGTTTCTGGACGATCCGGCTCCCGACAAGCGGGCCAAGCGGATTGACCAGCTCCTGGAACAGAAGGAGTTTTCGGAAATCTGGGCCATGAAGTGGGCCGAATTGCTCATGATTCGCTCGATTCCGAACCGGATGAGCCAGAAGTCGGCGTTTCTCTATGCCAACTGGCTCACCAACCAGATATCGAGCAACGTGCCGCTGAACCAAATGGTGCAAGAGCTACTCAGCGCCAAAGGGGGCACATTCAAGAGCCCCGCCACCAACTTTTACCAGGTCGAGCCCGACACGCTGAAGCTAGCCGAAAACGTGGCCCAGGTTTTCATGGGCATCCGGACCCAGTGTGCCCAGTGCCATAACCACCCGTTCGATCGCTGGACGATGGACGACTACTACAGCTTCGCCGCCTTCTTTGCCCAGGTGGGTCGCAAAACTGGCGAAGACTATCGCGAGACCATCGTCTTCAATTCAGGCGGCGGTGAAGTGAACCACCTGGTCGGTGGCCAACCGATGGCGCCCAAGTTCCTGGGGGGCCCTCAGCCCGATCTGGCCGGGCGCGACCGGCGCGAGGTGCTGGCTCAGTGGCTGGCCTCGCCCGAGAATCCTTATTTCGCCACCAGCATTGCCAACCGGGTCTGGGCTCACTTTTTCGGAGTCGGCATCGTGGAGCCGGTCGACGACGTGCGGGTCAGCAACCCTCCCTCGAACCCCGAGCTGTTCCAGGCCCTGGGAGAAAAGTTCACCTCGTACAACTACGATTTCAAGCAATTGGTGCGCGATATCTGCAATTCCAACGCCTACCAGCGCACGAGCCAACGCAACGATTCGAACCAGGGAGACGAGCTGAACTTTGCCCATGCCCGGGTGCGGCGCATTCGGGCCGAAAACCTGCTCGACTGCATTAGCCAGGTGACGGAAACCAAAGACAAGTTTGCGGGGCTGCCGCTGGGGGCCAAGGCAACGCAAATTGCCGACGGCAGCAGCAGCACTTATTTTCTCAATACCTTTGGCCGGTCGACTCGCACCACGGTATGTACCTGCGAGGTGCGGACCGAACCCACCTTGTCGCAGGCCCTGCACCTGTTGAACGGCGAAACCGCGGGCCAGAAAATTCGCGACGGCCAGGTGATCGACCGGCTCATGGCCGACGGCAACACTCCGGCCCAGGTGATCGAAAACCTGTACTTGCGGACCCTTGCTCGCCAGCCAAGCGCCGCGGAAACCGAGCGGCTGCTGGCCAACGTATCGGAAGCGCCCGATCCGAAAACCGGGCTGGAAGACGTGTTCTGGGCATTGTTGAACTCGCGCGAGTTCATCTTCAACCATTGAGCTGGCCGCCGGAGGCGGCCGCCGGGCGCGTGTGGCGAGCGAGCGTTTAGGAGCAAACCGCGCCTCGCCGGGAAACGATCGAGTCGATGAGAACCCTTGCACTACGGGCCCTCTGCCCGGCGCTATTGCTGGCGAGCCTGGCGGCCCCCAAAGCCCTTGCCGAGGACGCGCCGGCCGACCAGCCCAAGATTACCTTCGACGAACACGTCAAGCCGATCCTGCGCGACAACTGCGTATTCTGTCACAGCCAGGATGAAGCCAAGAGCGACCTGGCGCTCGACGCCTACGGCTCGCTGATGCGCGGAGGCGCGGGGGGCCAGGTGGTGGTGCCCGGCGATCCAGATTCCTCGCGCCTGTGGAAACTGGTCAGCCACCAGGAAAGCCCGCAGATGCCCCCGGAGCAGGACAAACTGCCCGATGAAGTGCTCGAAACCTTGCGCGTTTGGATCGAGCGCGGCGCGCTGGAAAACTCGGGCTCGACGGCCCAGATTAAACCCAAGAAGAAAATTCAGATGTCGGCCGCGGCGGGCGCGGGTCGGCCCGACGGACCGCCCCCCATGCCCGAGGGTTTGTCGCGGCGGGCACAAATTTATGCCGCGCACGGTACCCCGCTGACCGCCCTGGCGGTCAGCCCCTGGGCTCCGCTGGTGGCCGTGGCCAGCCAACAGCAGGTGTTGCTCTACCACAGCGAAACGGCCGAACTGTTGGGGGTCTTGCCCTTCCCCGAGGGAATTCCCCATGTGCTCAAGTTCAGCCGCAGTGGCACGCTTTTACTGGCCGGCGGGGGGCGCGGCGGCAAGTCGGGACGGGTCGTGGTCTTCGAAGTGCGCACCGGCAAACGCGTGTTCGAAATCGGCGACGAGCTCGACACCGTGCTCGCCGCCGACATTAACGAAGACCACACCCAAATTGCCCTGGGCGGACCGAGCAAGGTGCTGCGGGTGTACAACACGGCCGATGGCTCGCTGGCCTACGAATCGCGCAAGCACACCGAATGGATTCTGGCCGTCGATTTCAGCCCCGACGGCGTGCTGCTGGCTTCCGCCGACCGCAACGGCGGGCTGTTCGTGTGGGAGGCCGAGACCGGCCGCGAGTATCTGACCCTGCGCGGGCACGAGGGGGCCGTGAACGACGTGAGCTGGCGCGACGATTCGAACTTGTTGGCTTCGGCCAGCGAAGACGGCACCGTGCGGCTGTGGGAGGTGGAGACTGGCACCCAGGTCAAGGGGTGGGGCGCCCACAACGGGGCCCAATCGGTGCGATTCGCCCACGACGGCCGGCTGGTTTCCACAGGGCGCGAGCAGCGGGCCAAGCTTTGGAACGGAGAGGGCGCCATCGAACGGGAATTCGAACCGCTGGGCGACGTGGCCCTCGAAGCCGCGGTAACTCACGACGGTTCGCGGGTGGTGGCCGGCGGTTGGACCGGCGACCTTCGTGTCTTTCAACTTGCCGATGGAGCGCAGCTCGCCAGCTTAAGTGTCAATCCGCCCGCCTTGGCCCAATTGGCCCAGGCCGCCGCCGAACGGGCCGCCCAAGCCCGCGCGCAAGTCGAAAGCCTGGCCGCCGAAGTAGCCGCGCTTCAAACGCAGCTCGCCCAACAGTCGACCGCGCTAGAAGCGGGTCAGGCCGAGCTGGGCACGGCGGAAACCCAGTTGGCCAGCCTGGCCGAACTCAAGGCCACGGCCGAGAAACTGGCGCTGGAGCGGGCCGCCGCCTTCGAGGCGGCTCAAGCCCAGTTGGCGGCAGCCATGAAGCTGATCGAGCAAACCACGCTGGATAAAGAGGCCGCCGACAAGCTGCTGGCTGCCCAGGCAGCCGCTCACCAGGCCTTGGCCGACGCGGCGGCGGCCCAGCGCGAGGCCGCCCAGCGGTTGGCCGCCGAGCGCGACGCGGCTCAGCAGCAGTTGGCCGCTAAGGCTGCCGACTTGGCGGCCGCCCAAGAGCGCGCACGCCAGGCTGCGACCGATGCCGAGCAAATCGCCGCCGAGCAGGCTGCCGACGAGGCCGCCCGGGCCGCGGCGCCCGCCGAGGGTGCTCCGGCCGACGGCGGCTAAGAGGCCTGAGCCTGGGGGCTGGCCTGGCTCAGCGTATGGGTCGGAACCATCCGTCGCGAGGGCTCGTCCCAGCTCATCATTTGGCCGGTGCGCCACGACTCGTTGGCCATGCACACGGCGACCACGCCCGCGGTGCCCAACTCCACGGGGCAGTTAAGCGGCTCGCCGCTGCGCAGGTGGTTTTGCAGGTTGGTGTGGTGCAGCGTGATGTCTTCCCCGCCGGTTTTCTGGTGCTCGCCCAGCGTTTTGCCATCTTTGTCTCGGGCAATCCAACCGGTGGCGGTGAACTGGAGCGTGCCTCGGTAGCCGCGAATCAGGTGGTCGAGCCCCACGCGGTTGCTCATGGTGCCCAGTACGTATACGGTCATTGCCCGAGGGTATTCACAGATCATTTCAAAGTTGTCGGGCAAATCACGCCCATCGGGCCATTGCCAGATGCCCCCCATGCCCACCACCCGGCGCGGGTACATCAGGCGGCAAGCCTTGAGAATGCGGGTTAGCCGGTGAATGAACAGATCGGTGCAAATTCCGCCGGAATAGGCCGAGTAGCAGCGCCACTCGTGGTAATGGTGTGGATTCCAGGGCACGGCGGGGGCATCGCCCAGCCAGGTTTGCCAATCTAAATCGGGGGGCTGGGGCTGGTCGTCGCGCACTTCCGGGTCGCGGAACGGTCCTTGCTTGTCGTAGCGGCGCACATACTCGATCTGGGCCTGCACCACCTGGCCGATCAAACCCTCGTCGATTGCCTGCGCGGCCGAAATATAGCTGTCGTCGGCCATCGACTGCACGCCGACCTGAACCGGCCGCCCGGTTTCGCGCTGTTTATCCCACACGGCAAAGGCCTCGTCGGCCGTATGGGTCAGCGGTTTTTCGCAGTACACGGCTTTCCCCGCCTCGAGCGCCGCGATCGTCATCCGGGCGTGCCAATGTTCGGGCGTGGCGATGGTTACGTAGTCCACGTCGTCGCGCTCGAGCAGCTCGCGAAAATCGGTCGTGGGTTCGGCCCCGATCGAGGCGGCTCCGCGCTCGGCCCGAGTACGCCAGCAATCGGCCACCATGACCGCTTGCAAGTTGTTTTTCTCCTTCAGGGCGTTGAACGCGCTCAGGTGGGCGGACCCCATACCCCCGGCGCCGATGTAACCGATCCGCAACCGGTCGTTGGCCCCGACGATGCGGGCGTAGCTGGCGGCGGTGAAGGACTGCGCCGCCAGCGTGGCGCCGGTGGTGGCCATCCAGGCGCGGCGAGAAACGGTGGGCGGCTTACTGGGGGTGGTCACGGGGTTCTCCTGGAGACGAGCGTCTAGAATCTCCGGTAGCAGCGCGGCCGCGGCACTCACCGCGGCGCGGAGCAAACCCAGGATATAGACGCGCCCGGGCCAAGATGCAATCCGGCGGCGCCCAACCGGGGCACTCGCGGCTGCCCTTTGAAAGGCCACGCGCGCCTACCGGCGCTGCGCCCATGCTGGGGGCCGTGGCTAGGCCGACCACACCCCGCCCCCGGCTTTGAGCCCCCCCCTTGGTTAACTCCAGGCGAAGTCGCCGGCGTTCACGCTGGGCAGATGGCTCACCCCCATCAGAAATTTGTCGACGGCCCGGGCCGCTTCGCGCCCCTCGTGAATGGCCCAAACCACCAGCGACTGGCCGCGACGCAGATCGCCGGCGGCGAAAACGCCTTCGACGCTCGCCATGTAGTTAGCGTCGCACTTCACGTTGCCCCGGGCATCCAATTCCAGGCCCAAGTCGCCAATCGGCCCGCGGCGCTCGGGCCCCAAAAAGCCCATCGCCAAGAGCACCAACTGGCAAGGCCACTCTCGCTGGGTCCCCTCGACCTCGACAAACGGGCGGCCGTCGGGGCCCTTTTCCCATTTAATTTCGGTGGTAATCAGGCTCCGCACACGGCCCTGGTCGTCGCCGCGAAACTCCTTGGTCAAAATACTCCAGTGGCGATCGCAGCCCTCCTCGTGCGAGGTGCTGGTGCGCATCATGACTGGCCAATAGGGCCAAGGGGTTTGCGTGGGGCGCTCGCTACGGCGGGGGTAGTACCCCAGGTCGGGCGGCTTGTCCAAGAGTTCGAACTGAGTGACGCTGCGGGCCTGGTGGCGGTTGGAGGTTCCCGTGCAGTCGCTGCCGGTATCGCCGCCGCCAATAATGATCACATCCTTGCCCGTGGCCATAATCGACGCGGCCGGGTCGATTTCGTCTCCCTGATTGCGTTTGTTCTGCTGCGGCAAGAACTCCATCGCGAAATGCACACCTTCCAAATCCCGGCCGGGAATGGGTAAGTCTCGCGGCGCGGTCGAGCCGCCGCACAGCAGCAGGGCGTCGTACTTCTCGCGCAATTCACCCGTCTCCACGTTCACGCCCACGTTGGCGTTGGTGCGGAACTCGACCCCCTCGGCTTTGAGTTGTTCCACCCGCCGCCAGACTCGCCACTTCTCGAGCTTGAAATCGGGAATGCCGTACATGAGCAAGCCGCCGGGGCGGTCGGCCCGCTCGAACACGGTTACCTGGTGCCCGGCGCGGTTCAATTGCTGGGCGGCGGCCAAGCCGGCCGGTCCGCTGCCGACCACGGCGACCCGCTTGCCGGTTCGGGTGGCGGGAATCTCGGGCACGATCCAGCCTTCGTCGAAAGCCCGATCGGCGATCGCCATTTCAATTTGCTTGATCGCCACCGGGTCTTCGTTAATGCCGAGCACGCAGGCCGTTTCGCAGGGGGCCGGGCAAACCCGGCCGGTGAACTCGGGAAAATTATTCGTGGCATGCAACCGGTCGATGGCCTCGCGCCATTGGCCGCGAAAGACCAGGTCGTTCCAGTCCGGAATAATATTTCCCAACGGGCACCCGGTATGGCAAAAGGGCACTCCGCAATCCATGCAGCGAGCCCCCTGCTCGCGCATTTCCGGTTCGGTCAGCACTCGCAGGAATTCCTGGTAGTGCTGCAACCGCTCGCCGACCGGCTGCTTGCCGAACGACTTGCGCTCGTACTTCATGAATCCGCGCACATCACCCATGGCTGACTCCTGCGACCAAAGCGGCGGTGGCCGCATGTTCTTCTTCCAATTCTTTCTGCAGTTCGGCCAAGGCCCGCTTGTAGTCGACGGGCATGACCTTGACCATCCGCGGCAGCTCGTCCTGCCAGTGATCGAGAATTGCCTGTCCGCGTTGGCTGCCGGTCAGCGCCACATGGCGCTCGATCAGCCCCTTCAGGTCGGCGATCTCGTCCGTATCGGTCAGGCTTTCCAGCGCGACCATCTCGAGATTCACTCGGCTGGGGAAAGTGCCATCCTGGTCCCACACATAGGCGATGCCGCCGCTCATACCCGCGGCGAAGTTACGGCCCGTACGGCCCAAGATGACCGCCCGGCCCCCGGTCATGTATTCACAGCCGTGGTCTCCCACGCCCTCGACCACCGCCTTGGCGCCGCTATTGCGCACACAGAAACGCTCACCCGCGATACCGCGCAGGTACAACTCGCCGCTCGTGGCCCCGTACAACACGACGTTGCCCGCGATAATGTTTTCCTCGGCCACGAAGGTGCTTTCGCGGGGCGGGTAAACCACTACTTTGCCGCCGGAAAGCCCCTTGCCGCAGTAGTCGTTCACGTCCCCCTCGACCCGGCAGGTTACACCGGGTACGCCGAAGGCCATCAGGCTTTGACCGGCCGTGCCGCGGAAGTTGAGCTGGATCGTGTCTTCGGGCAGGCCGCCGGCTCCGTATTTCTTGGTGATCTCGCTCGAGAGAATCGTGCCCACCGTGCGGTTGATGTTGCGAATGGGCAGGTTCACTTCGACGGGCCGTCCCGACTCGATGGCCGGCCGGCAGAGATCCAACAGTTCGGTTACGTCGAGCGAGCGCTCGATGCCGTGGTCCTGCGATTCGGCGCAGTAGGTCTTGTAGTGCGCCGGCACCTTGGGCTGATACAAAATGGCGGAGAAATCCAGCCCCCGGGCTTTCCAGTGGTCGATGGCGGCCCGGGTATCGAGCTGGTCGACCCGGCCCACCATTTCGTTGACTGTGCGGAAGCCCAGTTGGGCCATGATCTCGCGGAGCCCCTCGGCCACCATGAAGAAATAGTTCACCACGTGTTCGGGGGTGCCGGTGAACTTCTTCCGTAGAACCGGGTCCTGCGTGGCGATGCCCACGGGGCAGGTATTCAAATGGCACTTGCGCATCATGATGCAGCCCAGCACCACCAGCGAGGCGGTGGCGATGCCCCATTCCTCGGCGCCCAGCAGCGTGGCAATGGCAATGTCTTTCGGCGTCCGCAATTGGCCGTCGGTTTGCACCACGATCCGCCCGCGCAGGTCGTTCATCAGGAGCACCTGGTGGGTTTCGGCCAACCCCAGTTCCCAGGGAATTCCGGCGTGTTTGATCGAAGTTTGGGGGCTGGCCCCGGTGCCGCCGTCGTAGCCTGAAATCAGCACCACGTCGGCCTTGCCCTTGGAAACGCCCGCCGCCACGGTTCCCACGCCCACCTCGGCCACGAGCTTGACGCTGATCCGGGCATCGCGGTTCGAGTTCTTCAGGTCGTGGATCAGTTGGGCCAGGTCTTCGATCGAGTAAATATCGTGATGCGGCGGGGGCGAAATCAGCCCGACCCCCGGAGTGCTGTGCCGGATGCGGGCAATTTGCTTGTCGACCTTGTGCCCGGGAAGCTGGCCCCCCTCGCCGGGCTTGGCACCCTGGGCCATCTTGATCTGGAGCTCGCGGGCATGGACCAGGTACAGGCTGGTTACGCCGAAGCGGCCGCTGGCCACCTGTTTAATCGCGCTGTTCTTCGAGTCCCCGCCCGGCATGGCCACATAGCGGGCCGGGTCCTCGCCCCCCTCGCCCGTGTTGCTCTTGCCGCCGATGCGGTTCATGGCCACGGCCAGGGTTTCATGGGCTTCCTGTGAAATCGAACCGAAGCTCATCGCCCCGGTGGCAAACCGTTTGACGATTTCTTTGGCGGGCTCCACCTGGTCGAGCGGAATCGAGGCCCCGGTCGGCTTAAAATCCAACAGGCCTCGCAAGGTCAGCAGCCGCCGCTCCTGGCGGTCGATCAGGTCGCAAAACTTGCGAAATTCTTCCCGGCTGTTGAGCTGGGTCGAACGCTGGAGCTGCGCCACTACGTCGGGGTTGAACAGGTGAGCCTCGCCCTTGCGGCGCCACTGGTATTGGCCCCCTACGTCCAGGCTCAGCAACTGGGGTACCTCGGTGCTGGGATAGGCGTGCTCGTGCCGGCGAAGCGATTCGTCGGCCACCTCTTCCAGACCAATTCCCTCGATCCGGCTGGCGGTGCCGGTGAAGAACTCTTGCACCAGTGGCGAATTCAGGCCGATCGCCTCGAAGATCTGAGCGCCGCGATAGCTTTGCTGCGTCGAGATGCCCATTTTCGACATGACCTTGAGCAAGCCCTTGCCCACGGCCTTGATGTAGTTCTTTTCCAGCTTCTCATGGGGAATGTCGGCGGGCAAAATGCCCTCGGCCTGCATCTGGTGAAGCGTGGCCAGGGCCAGGTAGGGGTTCACCGCCCCCGCGCCGTAGCCAGTCAATAGGGCGAAATGCTGCACCTCACGCGGTTCGCCCGACTCGACCACCAGACCGCAATGGGTGCGAGTTCCCTCGCGCACCAGGTGATGATGCACCCCGCTGGTGGCGAGCAGGGCGGGAATGGCGACATGCCGGGCATCGACGTCGCGGTCGGATAGCACCAGGATCGTGGCCCCCTGGGCGACAGCCTGGGAAGCCTCGCGGCGCAGGTCGTCCATCCGGCGGCGCAGGCCCGCCGCGCCCTCGGCACGGGGAAACACGGTCGACAGCGTCACGGACCGCAGTTGGTCTCGATCCAGTTGCTTAATTCGCGCCAATTGCTGATTGGTCAGCACGGGCACATCCAACCGCAGCAACCGGCACTGATCCGGCGTTTCGGCGAGCAGGTTGCCCTCCGAGCCGATCGTAGTCACCAGCGAGGTAATGATCTCCTCGCGGATGGCGTCGAGCGGGGGGTTGGTCACCTGGGCAAAAAGCTGTTTGAAGTAGTTGTATAGCAGTTGGGGGCGGTCGCTCAGCACCGCCAAGGGGGTGTCGTTCCCCATCGAGCCGATTGCTTCCTGCCCGTCCAAAGCCATGGGCGCCATCAGCACCCGCAAGTCTTCCAGCGTGTAACCGAAGGCTCGCTGCAAGGTGGTAAGTGGCTGTCCCACCTGAC
Organism: uncultured Pirellulales bacterium; assembly: GCA_964399535.1. Classification (GTDB taxonomy): domain Bacteria; phylum Planctomycetota; class Planctomycetia; order Pirellulales; family CAYNRE01; genus CAYNRE01. Next base: position 80,177 of record CAYNRE010000030.1, read on the forward strand.
CGTTCACACCCGGCACCTCGGGCAACTGGTCGAGCGTGAGCTGGTTTTCCTTGAGCCACTGGCGATAAGGCCGGCGAGCCGCCAGCGTGCGCTTCAGTTCGTCGTCGGCGATGATCCGACCCTGCGAGGTATCGACCAGAAACATCCGGCCCGGCTGCAAGCGGCCCTTTTTCACCACGTCGGCCGGGGGGACGTCGATCACCCCCGCTTCCGAGGCCATGATCACCAGGCCATCTTTGGTCAGCCACCAGCGGCTGGGGCGCAACCCGTTGCGATCGAGGGTGGCGCCGATCGAGGTACCGTCGGTAAAGGCCATCGAGGCCGGCCCGTCCCAGGGCTCCATTAAACAGGCCTGGTACTCGTAGAAGGCCTTTTTCTCGTCCGACATGCTCTCGTGCCCGGCCCAGGGCTCGGGCACCATGAGCGACATGGCCTCGGCCAGCGAGCGGCCGGTGACCACGAGCAGTTCGAGCACGTTGTCGAAAATGGCCGAATCGCTGGCCTGGGGCGTGCAAATCGGCATGATCTTGGGCAGGTCGTCGCCCAACCGCTCGCTGGCCAACATGCTTTCCCGCGCGTGCATCCAATTCACGTTGCCGCGGAGGGTGTTGATTTCGCCGTTGTGGGCCATGTAGCGGAACGGGTGAGCCAGGTCCCAGGTGGGGAAGGTGTTGGTGCTATAGCGCTGATGCACCAGTGCCAGGGCCGATTGAAACCGCGGATCGGCCAAATCCTGGTAGAACCGCTCGACCTGGTAGGCCAAAAGCAGGCCCTTGTACACGATCACGCGCGACGACAACGACGGCACGAAGAAGAACTTTTTCTGCGCCAAATGGCTTTCGCGCACCGCCCTTTCGACCTGCTTGCGAATGACGTACAACTTCCACTCGAACAGGTCGGCGGGGGTGTTCTTGCCGCGGCCGATCACCACCTGGCGAATCACCGGCTCGACCTCGCGGGCGGTCCGTCCGATGTCGCGGTTGTCGACCGGCACCTCGCGCCAGCCCAACACCGTTTGGCCTTCGGCGACCGCGAACTGATTGAACCGCTTGACGCACTCTTCCCGCTGGACCGGGTCGCGGGGCAGAAACACCGTGCCCACGCCGTAGTCGCCCGCCGCCGGGAGCTGAATTCCCAACTCGGGGGCGATGCCGCGGAAAAACAAATCGGGCATCTGCAGCAAGATGCCCGCGCCGTCGCCGGTAAGTGGGTCGCAGCCACAGGCTCCGCGGTGGGTCAGGTTGACCAGGATTTCCAGCCCCAGGCGCACAATCTCGTGGCTCTTGTGGCCGTGCATGTTCACGACAAAGCCCACCCCGCAGGCATCGTGCTCCTGAGCCGGGTCGTAAAGTCCTTGCCGTTGCGGCAAACCGGGTTGGTGGATTTCGTTGTGCATGAGAATTGTTTCCTGACCGAGCCAATCCGTACTGAAATTCACTTCCGCGGAGCGATTTAGGCCGATTCCCGGGCTGAGTCCGCGGTCGAGCCCGCGGAATCCGGCCGACGCTCGCCGCGGTGGTTGCCCCCGCCCCGGCGGTGGCCGTTCCCGCCGCCCCGCGGATGATTCTCCGAAGGGTGCGCCTCGGCGATGCGGGCGCCAAACGGCGCGTTGGCGGCGAGCGCGTCGCCGTGACAAACCAGAAGTTCCTCGCCCGATACCGACGCCTCCCACTCGCCGCCCGTCGAATCGGGCTCGCCGCGGAGCGATTCGACGAAACGCAGCGCCGTACTGGAAAGCTCGCGGCCCCGGCGGTAGATAATGCCCAGCGGGCGCACCAGTTCGTCGCTCGCCAGCGGCACCGCCCGCAACGTGCCGGCGGCCACCTCGCGCAACACGGTCGGTTCGGGCAGCAAACTTACACCAGCATCGATTTCGATCGCCCGCTTGATGGTTTCGATATTGTCGAACTCCATCACGACCGAGACTTCGACCTCGTGCAGGTTCAGCACCCGGTCGATCTCGCGGCGGATCGTCAGCCCGCTCTCGAAACCCACCATGCGCTGGCCTTCAAGCTGCTCCAGGTCGAGGCAGCCCGCATGGGCCAAGGGATGGCCCGGGGCGCAGACCAGCACCATCCGCTCGGTGCGCCACTCGATGACCTGGATGGTTCGCGACGCCTTGGGATAGCTGACCAGGCCAAGATCGGCCTTGTCGTTCTCGACGCTTTGGTACACGCGATGCGGATGCAGGTATTCCAGCCGCACGTTGGCCTTGGGGTATTGGCTCAAAAAGGACTGGATCGCCCGGTTCATATGGTGCAGGCCAACCGAATAGATCGACGCCACCCGAACCCGGCCCGCCACCTCTTGGTGAAGCGTTCGTACCTTGTCTTCCAGCGCGCCATATCGCTCGACCAGGCCTCGGCAACCCTCGTAAAACACGTCCCCTTCGCAGGTCAGTACAAACGGCCTTTTGGAACGGTCAATTAGTTTGACCCCTAAGCGTTCTTCAAGCTGTTGGATGAGCTGGCTGGCCGCCGACTGCGAGATGCCGTTCTCCCGGGCTGCCCGGGAAAAGCTGCGCTGACGCACCACGTCGCAGAACACCTTGAGCGATTTCATATGCATAGCGCTTGAAGAACCCGATGGAGTCCAGCGACGAACCGCCCTTCCGGCGGATTCAGACTTTTCCGCTCGGATTAGCCAGAGAAATAACAAGCACGAACAGAATCGTTTTTCGAGATAGTAAGACTATGCAGATGCCGGGCGGTCGTCAAGCAACTTCCGGCCAGAGACCACCCGCATCGGGGGGGTAGGTGGGTGGGCGAGGGGGGGCCAGCCGGAAGGGGCTTCCCGAAAGCAAACTCGGACCGCCCCTGGCTTGGAGCGGTGATTCCGCCCGCACGACCCCCGAACCGCCGCCAAGAGGGCTCGCGCTGCCGACGGGGGAAACGGATCGTGTCGGAGTTCCCCACCCGGACGCGTAGGGGGCCGAATCAGTGTTTGCGGGCAGAGCGCGCGGGGCGCCGCCGAGAAATCGCGACCGGGTTCAACCCCGGGGGCGCAATCGACAACCGGGCGCCAACAAGGTTCGGGGCGCCGCTCGGCAACCACGCCGGCGCACGCCCGCCGGGTAGGGCCCCACCCCGCGGATTTAGCGCTCGGGCAGGGTCTTAGGCAGGTACTCGTGGTCGCGCTTGCGGACGACTTCGGCCGAGATGATTTTGTCTTTGTCGACTCCCGAAGATTGGCTGGGGTCGATTCGCTTCAAGCGCGAAAGAACGTCCATCCCCTCGACCACCCGGCCGAATACGGTGTGCTGACCGTTCAAGTGGGCAGTCGGCACAAAGGTGAGAAAGAACTGCGAGCCCCCCGTATCCCGCCCGGCGTGGGCCATGCTGAGCACGCCGCGGAAGTGTTTTCGGTGGTTTTCGTTGTCGCACTCGCATTCGATGTAGTAGCCAGGCCCGCCCGAGCCCGTGCCCGTGGGGTCGCCTCCCTGGGCCATGAAGCCGCCCAGCACGCGATGGAATACGATTCCGTCGTAGAACTTCTTCTCGACCAGGCTGATGAAATTGGCGACCGTGTTGGGGGCTTCGTTTTCAAACAGCTCGATGGTGATATCCCCCTGGTTGGTCTTCAGCAGCACCCGCGGCAGGTCGTCGGCCTCGGCCTCGGCGGTGCGTAGCTTCTGCTCCTCGGCCCAGAGTTGGCGATAGTTGGGAATCTCGTTCAAATACTGCAGGCCAACCTGGTCGATTGCCCCTTTTTCCTGGGCGGTTTTCAGGAATTTTTCGGCCAGGTCGAAGTCGTTGGTGGCGAAAGCGGCCACTCCGGCCAGGGCATAAACCTCGTTCTTGGGGTAGTTATGCTCGATGAGCAATTTGCCAATGCCGATTGCATCTTCATAATCGTCGTAGGTCTTCACATCGCTGCGGAGAAACTGGGCTAGCAAGTCGCCGGCTTCCTGGTTTCCGTCGGCGTAAGCGGCCATGGCGGCCTCTTTCAACGGGCCAACCAGGGTCTGGGCTTCCTTTAACTGCGCGTCGTACTTTTCGCGAATCCCGGCTCGGTCGTCGGGCTTGGCCAGCTTGTATTCCAATTGCAGCGCACGGAGTTCCGCTAGCTCTTGCTTCCAAGCATCGAACCGAGCTGCAAAGTCCGCCGCGCCGGCCGCCGCGGAGCCAGTCTCGGGCGCGGCCGTTTCGCTCGCTGCCGCGCCGTCGGCATCCTGGGCCCACAGGCCCGAGGGCACGGTTCCCAACGCAAGCAGAAGCGCGCCAAAGCAACCCAACCCGACTTTGCCCGACACCCGATTCCACAACCGCATCGCTCGAATCCCCCTGGCCTGAGACTGCCCTACCCGAGACACCCACGACACCCACGGCGGCAGCAGGCCACCTGGCCTCGCGTACCCAGCCCGCCGACGGCGCGGCTTTGCCCCCGAAAGGGCAAAACCTGGAAGCGCCCGCTGAGGCTTTTGCCGCGAACAGGTTATCATACGTGCTTTGCTTTTCCCAAGTGGGTGCCCGAGCAGAGGGCATTTCCCAGGAATCTGGCAGCCGTATGTCGCAGCTCGAACTATTGACCGAACAGCTTCAGTTCACCTGGCGCTACACGCAGCGGCTGCTCGATGCCGCGGCCGAACTGGACTGGTTTCGCGACCCGACGGGCAACTCGAGCAATATCGCTTGGCAGGTGGGCCACCTGGCGATGGCCCAATATGGGCTGGCCATCGAGCGTATCCGGGGGATTGAAGCCAACGACGCGGAACTGCTCCCCCCCGAATTCCGCACCTGGTTCGGCCAGTACAGCCGGCCGGCGGCGCTCGATGCGGGCCAGATCGGCCAGACCGGCTTGCGCGAAGTGTTCGACCGCGTCCACGAGGCCTCGCTGGCCATCGTGGCCACGCTGAGCGAGTCGGATCTCGACGCCCCGATCCTCTCCCGGCCGCACCTGTTGTTCGATACCAAGCGGGGCAGCCTGGCCTGGTGCGCCCGCCACGAAATGGTGCATGCCGGCCAGATTGGCCTGTTGCGGCGCCAACTGGGCGCCGACCCGCTTTGGTAACGGTACCCGGTTAGAAATGAGGATCGATGGCCAAAGGCTCATCCCGCCGCCCGGCGCGCAAGGACCAACCGCAGACCCCCTCGCCCCCGGCCGGCGAACCCTCGGAACTGCGCGTCATCGGTGGAAAGTTTCGCGGACGCAAGCTGGCCTACAGCGGCGACTCACGCACCCGGCCGATGAAAGAGCGGGTTCGTGAATCGCTATTCAACCTGGTCGGCGCCTGGGTGCCGGGAAAGCATGTTTTCGACTTATTCGCCGGCACCGGGGCCCTGGGAATCGAGGCCCTCAGCCGAGGAGCCGTGGGGGCCACGCTCATCGAGCGCCATTTTCCCACCGCCGCTCTGATTCGCCAGAACCTGGCCGCGTTGGGCTGTAGCGACCTGGCCGAGGTGGTGGCCTCGGACACGTTTTTCTGGGCGCAAACATCGCTGCCCGCGGGGGGCGAAGTACCCTGGCTGGTCCTTTGCTCACCACCCTGGAGCCTGTTCGCGGAGCGGGGCGAAGATCTCGTCGCGCTCGTCGAGCGATGTATCTCGGCGGCACCGCCGGGCAGCGTGATCGTGGTCGAGGCGGATACCGATTTCGATCCCGCCCGGCTTCCGCGCCCAGACCAGTGGCGGGTTCGCGATTACCCGCCGGCTCGGCTCTGCACGCTCCGGATGGATTGACCGCCGCGGCAAAAGTGGAAATCGCTCGCCGGGTGCTCGCCGCCAGCGAGCCGCGCGGCGGAATACGCCCGGACGAAAAAAAACGCCCGGCGAAAACCCTTTCGAGTCTCCGCCGGGCGATAAACCAGGTGCCCTCCTCGCGTGGTTCGCGGCGAGGCGGCCGATTAATACATGTCGTAGTCGCCGCCGTGCCCGGCGCCGCCCGACTTCTTGCCTTCATCCTTGGGCTTTTCGGCAATCAAGGCGTCGCTGGTCAAGAGCAGCGTGGAAACGCTGGCCGCGTTCTGCAGGGCCGTGCGAACCACCTTGGTCGGGTCGATAATGCCGGCCTTGACCAGGTCTTCGTACTTGTCGGTCGCGGCGTTGTATCCGAAGTTGCCATCGCCGTTGAGCACCTTCTCGCAAACGATCGAGCCATCTTGGCCGGCGTTCGACGAAATCTGGGTGACCGGCGCCCGGCAAGCCCGGAGCACGATGTTGTAGCCCACCTGCTCGTCTTCCGAGAGGCTTTTCGAGGGCTTGCAGGCGCTCGAGGCCCGCAGCAGAGCCACGCCGCCGCCGGGCAAAATGCCCTCTTCCACGGCCGCGCGGGTCGCGTGCAGGGCGTCTTCGACGCGGGCCTTCTTTTCCTTCATTTCGCTCTCGGTGGCCGCGCCCACGTTTACCTTGGCCACGCCGCCGGAAAGCTTGGCCAAACGCTCTTCCAGCTTCTCGCGATCGTAATCGCTGGTCGAGACCGAAATCTCGCGGCGAATCTGGTCGATGCGGGCCTTGATGTCGGCGCTCTTGCCGGCCCCTTCGATGATGGTGGTATTGTCTTTGTCAATCACCACCTTCTTGGCCCGGCCCAAATCGGTGATGGGCATATTCTCGAGCTTGATACCCAGGCTTTCGAAGACGGCCACACCACCGGTGAGAATGGCGATGTCTTCGAGCATCGCCTTGCGGCGATCGCCGTAGCCCGGCGCCTTGACGGCGGCGCACTTGAAGGTGCCCCGCAGCTTGTTGATGACCAGCGTGGCCAGGGCCTCGCCCTCGACCTCTTCGGAAATAATCAACAGCGGCCGGCCGGCATTGACCACGGCCTCGAGCACCGGCACCAGTTCCTTGACGTTGGAAATCTTCTTCTCGAACACCAAGATGTAGGGGTCTTCGAGCACGCACTCCATCTTGGTCGGATCGGTGACGAAGTAGGGAGAGAGGTAGCCGCGGTCGAACTGCATCCCCTCGACCCATTCCACCTCGGTCTTCAGGCTCTTGCCCTCGTCGACGGTGATTACGCCGTCTTTGCCCACCTTTTCCATGGCCTCGGCCAGCAGGTTGCCGATCTCGGTGTCGTTGTTCGAAGCCACGGTGCCGACTTGGGCCATTTCCTTGCGGTTCTTGATCGTGATCGAGGCCTTGTGCAGCCGCTCGGTAATGTCGGCCACGGCCTGCTCAATACCCCGCTTGAGCTGCACCGGGTTCACGCCCGCGACCACGGCACGAAGCCCCTCGTTGAAAATCGCCTCGGCCATCACCGTGGCCGTGGTCGTGCCGTCGCCCGCCACGTCGCTGGTCTTCGACGCCACTTCCCGGACCATCCGGGCACCCATGTTCTCGTACACGTCTTCCAGGTCGATTTCCTTGGCGACGGTAACGCCGTCCTTGGTAACCGTGGGCGAGCCGAAGCTCTTCTGCAGAATCACGTTCCGCCCCTTAGGGCCCAGCGTCACTTTGACCGCCCGGGCCAGCTTGCCAACGCCGCGGCGAATGGCATCGCGGGCTTCCTGATCGAACGCAATCATCTTGGCCATGTTTGTTGATCTCCGTGTCTCGAACCGGCAGCGGCCCCACTAGCCCCTGGGCACCGCCGAGTAAGTTTGCTTGGGTTATTTGCCGGGAAGCTTCGCGGCGGCCCGCGGTGGGCTCGCCGGGTCGCATCGCGTTTCTGGGGAGCCCTGGGCGGGCCCCGAGCACTGTCCGCCTTCGATCGCAGCTAGCCTTCGATTACCGCCAGGATGTCGTCCTCGCGCATCAGCACGTATTCGTCGTCGCCCACCTTGATGGTGTCGCCACCATACCGACTGAACAGCACCCGGTCGCCAGCCTTCACCTGCAAGGGGTGGCGCCGGCCATCGTCGAGCAGCCGCCCGTCGCCCACTGCCACCACCCGGCCGCGGGTCGGCTTATCCTGAGCCGAGTCGGGCAGCACGATGCCGCCGGCCGTGCGGGCCTCGGCTTCCTCACGCTCCACAACCACCCGATCTCCCAGCGGTTGCAGCTTCAGCGCACTCTTCTTCTTGGGCTTGGCCACGGTCGCCATAACAGGCTCTCCTCCCGAACGTTTCCAAATTGGGTGTCGACTGTGTGTAACGAACAACGGCATCGGGGCACCCGCATTGGGGGCCGCTCCGCTGCCAAATTCGGCGCAAACCAGTTGCGACTCCCGTGGAAAGCAATTGGCGCGCCGCAACCCAAAAGAAATCTCATAAACTATGTTCCCAATACACCTTGCAACTCCTGGATCTTGGCTCGACTACGGCTAGGCCTGCCGAATTCGCCGCCGGAACCGGGTCCGCTTCGCTCAGGCTGTCAATTTGGCAGGCAGCGGGGCCCCGCGCCGACCGCAGCCCGCCGCTGAATCGCCGACGACCAGGCTCGGCCCGGCCCCCAAGACCGGAGAAAAAGTCCCGCTCCGCGGCCCGGCGGGTCGATTTTTGATTCAGTACCGCCAGCCAAGCCCAGGGAAGGGGAGACGCCCGCTGATGTACTGTTCTCATTGCGGCCGACCGGCCCGGAATCGATTCTGTTCTCATTGCGGACAACCCCTGTGGCAGCCCGCCGAGCAGCTTGTTGCTACGGTGGGTGCGGAGACCCTCGACCGGGGGGCGGCCGAAGGCGACCTGGCCAACCGCGCGACTACCCGCGGCGATTGCTGGCCCGTTCGCGCCGAGGCGGAAGCCGGCTTGGTGCAGGCCGAGGTGGTCGACGATTGGCAACGCGAAGTGCGCTACGAGGCCCTGATTCGCCGGCCCGAGGTTCGCTCGCTGATCGACCGCCATGCCCGATTGGCCAAGAAAGGCATTACCGGCGAGCAGATCCTGGCGATTTACGATCAGCTCGTACCGCTGGGCGTATCCATGGAAAAGCTGGCCGGCATCATTCAGCCGCTCTACGCCAAGATGGGAATTGAAACCGGCAAGGAACAACAGGCGGTATTTCCGGTTCCCCCTGGCCGGATGATCGTGCGGGCCCTTTGCTTTCTGGCCCGTCGCGGCCAAGCCATTCGCACGGTCGAGCAAGCGGCCGATGGCTGTCTGCTGGAAGCGGCACTCCCCTCCGACTTATGGTCGCTCGAGGGGGATCTGCTTATCGGGGTCCACGAGCGCTTGGGCGGCACCCAGGTTACGGCCACCACGCGCATTCCCGGCCAGTGGTTCGATTGGGGGAAGAGCCGCCGCTGCCTCGACCGGTTGTTCGAAGAATTAGATCGCGACCCTGGTTAACCAGCGGTCGCCGCCCCTTACGAGCGCGAATGAGTTGCCCTAATCCGGTTCATGCCGTCCGCGTCGCTGGTTGCGCGGGGACGACGTTAAGGTGTCGAATTCCGATTCGGTCGCGGCGACGTTCGGGGCTCCCGTCGGGAAGCTTCGGGGTATTGCGAACCCAGGCCCCGATTGGGCGCTCGTCGAGCGGTGTGTCTTCATTCAGGTCGATCCAGTGAGATTCCTTGCTTCCCTGCGTTCCACCAAGCGGAATGGGCCGCAGCGCACCCCCGCAAGGAAAAGTGCCTTTGAAGTTGCGAGCGAAAACGTGGAACGCCAGGAACACGCCCCGTTTCTCGATGCCATGCAAGGGCGAGTTCCACCGTATGGCTTTGCGAACCCCGGGAACCGATCGGCCGAATTCGAGACGGGGTTCGCGAGCCAACGGCGCTGATTTCTCCCCCGCATTTCCGCGGCGGCAAAAAGCGCCGGGGGGGTACAACCCGAGACGACCGTACCCCCGATAGTCCGCCGGTTAGCCCGAAAGTTGCCCGAGTTCTGCAGCGGGCATCAACGGCCGAGCAGGTGCTCGCAGCGCGGTTGCCATGGCGTTGCGTCCAAGCACGGCCGAAGCGGTCATGTATCCGCTACTCAAGGCGCCGCCAATGCCACACATGGCGATGTCGACCCCGGTCAAATAGAAACCCGCAATGCCTGTGCGCGGTCGTGGCACCCGAAACAGGAATCGTTCGGGCGAATGCGCGAGCCCGTAGGTTTCTCCCTGGGCATGACCGGCGAAATGCCGGGTCGAAAGCGGCGTTCCAAGCTCGGCATGTTTCACTCGCCCCCGGGTTTGCGGAACGTGTTCGTACAATCGCTCGAGCAGCCGGTCGGTCAACTCCGCCTTGAGTGCGGCGTAGTCGCTACCGCGGTGCTTTCGGTCGCTGGGTTCCCAACCCCGAAACCGCTCGTAGCTCACCGGGGCCAGTACCTGCACCGCCGCGGTGCGCGGATAACGACTGGCAAAGCTGGGGTCTTTGGCCGACTGGAACGAGAGATAGACCATGGGGAATGGCTGCGATGGATCGGCCGTGTAACGGGCAAGATTCCGATCGTGGTCGAACGTGGGGCAAGCCCACAGGTTGGTCCGCTCGAAAGCCAACTCGCGATCGTCGCCATCGAGCGCCACGAACAGGCAGACCATGGCGCACGAAGGCGGAACCTGGTCGAGCACCGCCTGGATCTTAAGGCGCGCGGCATGCTCGGGTGCCAGGAGCGAGCCGGCCGTACCCCGCAAACCAACTCCGCTAATCACCAGCGGCGCGCGAATCTGGCGGCCGTCGGCCATTTCCACCCCCACGGCCCGGCCGCGCTCGATGAGGATCGAGCGCACTTCGGCGCGGATCAACAGCTTGCCTCCCGCGGCTTCGATGACCGGCCGAATCGCGGCGGCGATGCGACTGGCCCCTCCGACCGGATAGGCCGCGCCGCGCAGGTAGTGCTGCGCTACCAGGGCGTGGGCCCCGAAACTGCTGGCTCGCGGTGGCAGCCCGTAGTCGCCCCATTGGGTCGTCAGCACGCCGATCAGCTTTTGGCTGTCCGTCAGGCCGCGCAGCACGTCGTAGGTGGTGCGACTGGCCAACCGCGCAAACCGGCGCCGCAACAGCGGGCCCACCAGCGTGGCCAGCCAGGGGGGAATCGCCTTTTCGGCGAAGTATCGCTGCGCGGCCGACTGACACTCTTTGAGCAGCGCGACATAGTGCTGAATCGCCCGTCGCTCGCGCGGAAAGTAGCCGGCCATCGCCTCGACAAAGCCATCTGAACCGGCCACGAAGTCGAACGATTCACCTTGGCAAACCAGGCGATCGTACACGGGAGCCATCGGCGCCCACTCGACGCCCTCCTGCATGATGTAGCTCAACAGACGAGCCAGTCCGCGGGTTGGGTCGCTCACGTCGCCGACGTAATGCACCCCCACGTCCCACTCGCAGCCAGGACGCTTGAAAACATGGGTGTAGCCGCCGGCCACGTAATGCCGCTCGAGCACCAGCACCCGCCGGCCGGCCTGCCGGGCGAGCACGGCCGCCGTGGTGAGCGATCCAAGCCCTGAGCCGATTACGATCGCGTCGAAGCCGCTCAAGTCTTCGGCCGCGCGATAGGGTGGGGTGGATTGAGTTGGTTCGGCGACCAGCGTGGCGCTCATTGCCGCACTCCTGCGAGATCGGTTCCCAGCAACGCCGAGTTTGTCTGCGCAGGATCGTAAAGAGGCATACCGGCGCGGTCAACCTAGAGGCCAAGCCTGAACGGTGCCGCGTCCGCGGCAGGCGGTCCGAATTGCAATGAACACGCTGCCCCAAAGGTTGCTTGCCCTCCCGGGAATCGACCGGTTGGCCGCCCCGTTGGTCCACTCCGAGCGAAACGCCGCAATCGGGCCAGAGCCAGGTTTGCTGTCGGCCGCGCTCGTGTCGTTGGAATTTGACAGCGTCCGGTTCGCCGGGCGACACTGGCCCTGCACCCGCCCCTCCCCCGCGGTCCACAGCGAGGAGCCCGATGATGAGATTCGATTGGTTGCGTACGGCCGCTTTACTCTGCCTTGCTCCGATTGTCGCTCATGCCGCGGAGCCCCCGGCGCGCGATGTTTCGGCGCTGCTCGCTCCGATTCTCGAGAAACGCGACATACCGGGCATGGCCGCGGCCGTGGTGGCGCAAGGCCAGACCGTGGCCCTGGGCGTTTGCGGCGTTCGCACGCGGGGAAAACCCGAGCCGATCGCGGCCGACGACTGCTTTCACATCGGGTCCGACACCAAGGCAATGACGGCCATGCTCTGCGGAATTCTGGTCGACGATGGAAAGCTGCAGTGGGAGCAAACCATCGGCCAGACGTTTCCCAGACTCAAGAAGTCGATCGACCCCGGATATCGGGAGGTGACCCTGGCCCAACTTCTCACCCACCGCGGCGGAGCGCCAGGCGCCGTGGAGCGCGACGAACTGTGGGGCAAGCTATGGGAGCACCAGGGCACGCCGACCAGCGCTCGGCGGCTGCTGTTTGAGGGGGTTACTTCAAAACCGCCGGAGGCAGAGCCCGGTACGACGTTCATTTACTCGAACGCTGGATACGCGATGGCCGGCTACATGGCCGAAAAGGTCGCCAACCAGTCTTGGGAGATCCTGCTGCGCGACGAAATCTTCCGGCCTCTCGGCATGGCGACGGCCGGCTTCGGCGCGCCCGGTACGCCCGCCGCGAACGATCAGCCGCGCGGCCACCAAGGAGACGGTACTCCGGTCGAGCCTGGCCCAGGGGCCGATAACCCGGTGGCCATTGGGCCGGCCGGCACGGTCCACTGCTCGATTGGCGATTGGGCCAAGTTTGCCGCCGCCTGGCTGCCCTCGGCTCGCACCAAGCTGGTCGAACCCCAAACGCTGGCCCGCTTGCAGACCCCGGCCCCCGGCCGGCCGAAATACGCGATGGGTTGGCTCATTGCTGACGGCCAACCATGGGCAGGCGGCCCCGCGCTCACGCATTCCGGCAGCAACACCATGTGGTACGCCGTGGCCTGGCTGGCGCCGGCGAAAGACTTTGCGGTCGTCGTCGCCTGTAACCAGCCGAACGAATTGGCCTGTAACGACGCCGCGGTCGCTCTCATCCGAGACCACTTCCAGGGCAGCCCGCGGTAGGCACGCTGCACCCCTGGCGCGTGCGGCCGGGATTCGAGCCGAAGCAGCGGCCGGGAGTTGAGCGGAAGCAGAAGCCTCGACTTCTCGTAAACGGTCGAGCCAGGCGAAGCGGGATGGGCGACGGATAAGCCCTCCCCGCGAGGAGCGCGGCCGAGTACCACCACATTCGACGCAGTTGGTACAGAAAGTTGTAGCTCGTCGCCGTTACGGAGGCGAACCAAGCTGGCCATACCCATTGCAGCATTAAGTCTGGGATCTCTCATTCATCGGGTAGCGACCGGATCAGGGACGGTTGAGTCCGAGAAACTTTGCACGCTGATATGCCGCGTGGTAGATTGCGTACCTGCAGGCGCGCGTATTGCTTTGGGGGGGCGTGCGACGCTGCTTCGTTTCTTTCAGCGCGCTACGCCGAGAATGTTCGGTTGCTTCCTCGTACTGAGAAGGAATCCGACTATGCGTAGCAAGAGCCGTCGCCATTTTCTAGCCGAAGTCGGGCAAGGCATGATGATCGCCACCGTTGGCTACGGTGCCGCGGTCGAGCTAGGGCTCTCGCCCGCGCTGGCCGACGATGTGCCGGGGCGGTTGTCGTTTGGCGCGAACGAAGCGCTCGTCGCGCTGATGCAAGAAACTCCCCCGGAACAGCTGCTTCCCACGTTGGTCGACCGGCTGCGAGCGGGTGTCGCGCTGAAAGACTTGGTGGCCGCCGGCGCCCTGGCCAATGCCCGCTCGTTTGGAGGCGACGATTACGTGGGCTTTCACGCCTTCATGGCGCTGGCTCCCGCCTGGCAGATGGCCCAAGAGTTACCTTCGGCGGCAAGCGCGCTGCCGGTGCTGAAAGTATTGTATCGCAACACCAGTCGCATCCAGGAGAGCGGTGCCAACGAGCACGAGTCGCTCCACCCGGTTGAAGCGGGCGCAGTTGCCGACTTTGCCACACTGGGAGAGCAGATCCGCCAGGCGGTGCACGCCAAAGACCTGGCAGGCGCCGAGCGGTTATTGACCGCCGCGGCCAAACGCTCGCCCGAAGAGGCCCTGAACAACGTTCTGCCTACCGTTGCGGAAGCGGCTGACGTCCACCGCACCGTGCTGGCCTACCGATCTTGGGATCTGTTGGAGTTAGTTGGACGCGAGCACGCGGGCACCTTCCTGCGACAATCGCTGCACTACTGCATCGATGCTTGTAAGCCCAGCTACGAAAGCCGATTTGCCGAGATTCGCCAACAACTTCCCAAGCTGCTCGACCAGTACCACTTGGTGGAGCGCGAGCCAGGCATGCGGGAAGCGGACGATGCCTGGGTCGCGTCCATGAGCGAATCGCTCTACAGCGCCACGGCCGAACAAGCCGCTGACGCTGTCGCCGCCGCGCTGGCCGAGGGAATTAGCGCCGATTCGGTTGCCGAGGCCATTGCGCTGGCCGCAAATCAGCTTGTACTTCGCGACTCTGGTCGCACCGAGCGCCAGGCTCAGTCCAACAAGCCGACCGGCAGCGTCCATGGCGATTCGATTGGCGTTCATGCCTGCGACTCGATCAATGCCTGGCGCAACATCGCCCGCGTGAGCAACCGCCGCAACAGCATGACGAGCCTGATTCTCTCGGCCTGGCAAATGGCCAGCGACCGGGGCTTCGGTGGCGCCGCAATCGTGAGTACACCGCCACGGCCCTCGCCTGAGGAGGTCGGGCGCATAACCGTTCGCGATGCACCGTCACTCGTCCGAGAGCTCGATGCCGCTATTCGCAACAATGACCAAGAACGAGCCTGTGCGGTGACCAAAGTCTACGGCGATGCAGACTACGCCCCGCAAGCAGTTCTCGATCTGCTGTTGCGCCATGCGGTAAGCGCCGACGGTGCGCTGCACGCCGAAAAGTTCTACCGTACCGCGACGCAGGAATTCGGGAGGACGCGGCCGCGGTTCCGCTGGCGGCAATTGATCGCCCTGGCCCGGGTAACCGCCAGCCAGTATGGCTGGCCCGCGGCGGGGGTGGCCGACGCCGAGCGCTTGCTGGCGAGTTAGACTCATGATCTCCAACCGTGCTAACAAGCTCGTCCGGCCCTGATTGGCGCCTGGCCTAGGGATTGGCACGACGGGCCTGTTTCGGCAGGGTATCAACGTTCAGCGGCTCGGTTTAAAAGCCGGTTGTGTGCTAGCATAGCCTCGGGCTCAGGCCGGCGCACTTCGAGCTCATCGAGCGTCACGGTCGTTGAAGCGATGTCCCACGAAAGGCGAGCGGCGAGGACGGTGCATACCAGCCGGAACTGCGCTGCTCGGTTCCGCAAGACTAGGGCAGGTGCGTAGCCTGCCAGAGCATGGCTCCCGGGGCCCGATCAGCGAGGCGTACAAGCTGGGCGATTAGGCCGATGGCTCAAAGGCAGAGCCTCGCGGCGGGCGAACATCTCGCTTAGCTTCTCGCCAGGTGGGCCCGCCCCGCCTGGAGCAATCGCTCGATCGCCTCGACATCGTACACACAGCCCCCCCAGGTGCCGCCACTGGCCGCCTGCAGTGCCGCCCACAAGCGCGTATCGTCGGGCAGCCGCGGGTCGGGGCTCAATTCGGGGTGGGGTTCTCGGGCAGCCAGCACCGCGGCTCCTTCGACTGGGGTGAGCGGCTGCTGCACACTGCCCACGAAATCGATCGTTCCGACCAGGCTTGTGCGATCGACGACAATCTGCACCTGGTCGCCGTCGCGCAGTTTTCCCAGCGGCCCGCCGGCCAGCGCCTCGGGCCCCACGTGGCCGATACAGGCGCCGGTACTGACTCCGGAAAACCGGGCATCGGTAATCACGGCCACGTCCCGCCCCCAGCTCAGATGCTTCAGCGCCGAGGTAATCTGATAAATCTCTTCCATGCCGGCCCCGGCCGGCCCGCGCCCCATCAGCACCAGCACGTCGCCCGGCCGTAGCGGGGGGTCGGCAATTCCTTTGATGGCCCGAATCGCGTCGCGCTCGCGGGTGAAGACCCGGGCGGGTCCCCGCTTGCGATACACCCCGTCGGCGTCGACCACCCGCGGGTCGATCGCGGTGCTCTTGATGACCGATCCCTCGGGCGCCAGGTTGCCGCGGGGAAAACAAACCGTGCTGGTCAGCCCACGCTGAGCCGCCCGCTCGGGCGAGTGAATCACCTCGTCCGGATCGACGCCGTCGCGGCTTCTTAGCCGGTCGCGCAGTGCGCGGCGACGGTCGCTACGCTCCCAGGCATCGAGCACCTCGTTCCAAGAGTTGCCCAGGGGCGTCAGCGCCTCGAGTTCCAAGAGGCCCAAGCGCCGCAAGTGGAGCATCACCTCCGGCACCCCTCCGGCCAGAAAGAAACGCACCGTGGGATGGCCCGTCGGTCCATTGGGCAGCACATCGACCAAGCGAGGCACGCGGCGATTGATGGCCTCCCAATCTTCCACCTGCGGCCGAGCAAGCCCCGCGGCGAACGCAATCGCGGGAATGTGAAGCAGCAGGTTGGTCGAACCACCGCAGGCCGCGTGCACGGTCATGGCGTTGCGAATCGCGGCCGAGGTCAACAGGTCGCGGGTGCGAATGCCACGCTCAACCAGGTTGCGCAAGGCCTGTGCCGAGCGCCTTGCCGCGGCGAGCCAGATGGGCTGCCCCGAGGGGGCCAGCGCCGAATGGGGCAAGGCCAGGCCGAGGGCTTCGGCCACCACCTGGCTGGTTGCGGCGGTGCCCAGAAACTGGCAGCCGCCCCCCGGCGAGGCACAGGCCCGGCAGCCCAGTTCGGCGGCCTCTTCCAGGGTCAACTCGCCGTGGGTGTAGCGGGCCCCCATCGATTGAATCTTGCCGGCGTCTTCGCCGCTGGTCGGGGGCAGGGTTACGCCGCCAGGCACGATGATTCCCGGCAAATCGCCCAGCCCGGCCAGGGCCAGCATCATGGCGGGCAGGCCCTTGTCGCAGGTAGCCACGCCCAATACGCCGCGCCGCTGGGGCAGCGAGCGAGCCAGGCGGCGAAGCACCATCGCGGCATCGTTGCGGTAGGGCAAACTGTCGAACATGCCCACGGTGCCCTGGGTGCGGCCATCGCAAGGGTCGGAGCAAAACCCCGCGAAGGGAACGCAGCCCAACTGCTTGAACTCGTGTGCCGCTGCCCGCACGAGCAGCCCTACCTCCCAGTGTCCCGTGTGGTAGCCCAGCGCAATGGGCGCGCCATCTTCGCCGCGCACGCCCCCCTGGGTGCTGAGAATGAGCATTTGCGGGCCGGTCAACTCGGCGGGCGACCAGCCCATGCCCACGTTTTGCGACAGGCCGAACACGTCGCCGCTGGGCCAGTCGGTGAGCATTTCGGGGGTAAGCGGGAGCCGGCCCGCCGGTCCGGCGGCGCTGGTGACAACCTCGTAGAGCGCCGCTTCCTCGGGTGGAAACGCGCTCGCCTGGGCGGCTTGATTCGCGGTAGGGGTCGACATGTTCGATGGCTCGAGTGTGTCCGTAGTGAAATCGAATGCCAACGCGAGGCGACAGCGGCGAGCTTAACGCTCCGCCCCCGGCGGTGTCATCTGGGTTGCGCGCCGCAGTCGGCCGCGGGCCAAGAGCGTCACGCTTACCGGAATCGCGATCGATGCCGCCAGGACCCAAACCAGCGCCGCTTGCTGCCGAGCCCAGTGGCCCG
Organism: uncultured Pirellulales bacterium; assembly: GCA_964399535.1. Lineage (GTDB taxonomy): Bacteria > Planctomycetota > Planctomycetia > Pirellulales > CAYNRE01 > CAYNRE01. The sequence continues at coordinate 97,602 of CAYNRE010000030.1, forward strand.
CCGCCGCATAGACGGCTGCGATTCCCAAGTTGGCCAGCAGCGTGGGGGCCAGAAACCGAGACCAGCTCATCGACCCTGCCCCGGCCAGCAGAATGCAGGTTTCCGCCAGAATGGGAATGGCCCGGGTGAGCACCAAAGCCCCCACTCCCAAGCGATCGGTCAGTGCGCTCAGCCCAGCCAGGTCTTCGGGTCCAGCCAGCCGCAGCACCAGCGGGCGTCCCCAACGCCGCGCCAGGGCAAACGCAGCGATGGCACCCAGCGACATTCCCAGCCACGAGGCCAGTGTGCCACCGGCAAAGCCAAGCCGGGCCCCCGCAAAGGTGCTTACCAGGCTCGAGGGAATCGGCAACAGAACATCGCCCGCCAGGGAACTGGTCACCAGCGTGGCGGACCAGCCGGGGCCCAGCGCCGGGTCGCACCAGGCGGCAACCCGGGCTTCCAGCTTCGGACCGAATAGCACAAACGGCACGATCGGGGCGCCCAGGGCCGTCGCCACGATAAGTCCTAGCCGGATGGTCGAGCATTCCACGTCGGACGGGTCCTGCCAGGTACGAAGCGGGCGATTGGGCCGTTACGGTTGTAGCGGCCAGGAGCGAACCTGCGCCCGATTCTCGATGGAATCGGCTCAAGGAACAACCGGTAGCGGCCGACCCGGCGAATTCCGACGAGATAGAGTTCGGTTGGCCCCCCTGGGGGCAGGCCAGATCGTCGTTGCCGGGCACTTTTCTGTCAGCAGGCCCCTTTCGAGGCTCTCGCGAACATGCTGCAAATCGGTCCCCAGTCGCCGTTTTGGATTTCGCTGCCCGAGGGGCGATCGCCTGTTGGGCCGGCCGCAATCGTCGCCTGGGAGGCATTGTCTGCTCCGGCAGCCACACAGCCAACCAGCGATCTCAGTTCGTTGGCGGCACTGGATGCCCTCCAGGCCGAGCTGGCCGAGTGGGAGCAGCAATCGGTCGGTCAGGCCAGCGCCGCGCTTGGCGCGCTCGACGCCGCCTGGTCGGGCGTCGACCAGGTGCTCGAGTCGATCGAGTCGGCCCTGGCGGCAGCGACCGAGCCCGGGCTGGCCCCCCAGGCCCGGGCAGCCCTGCAGCAGCAGATCGACGCCGGCCTCGCGGCAATCCAGCGAATAGCGAGCGCACCCACCTGGAACAACCAGCGGTTGCTGGACGGTTCGACCGAGTCGCTCACGTTTTCCTGGAACGGCGGCCAGAGCAGCGCAACGCTCGAACTGGCGAGCGCAACGGCCGTAGCGCTGGCAGACGCCGCGTCGTCCCTGGTCGAGTTGGCCAGCGGCGGCGCCGCCGAGCTGGCGACCGGCCGAATCGATCTGGCGGCCGAGATCGTGCGGTCGGCTCGGCATCAGGTGCTTGCCCAGCGAGGGCGGCTGGGAGCATTCGAGCGATACACCCTGGGCACGGCAGGTCGCGCCAGCGACCAGTTGCAAACCCAGCGCGACGCTCCGGCCAGCCGGATCGGCGATGCCGACTCGGCCCAGCGGGTTTCCGGGTGGATCCGCAGCCGCCTGGTGGCTCGCGCCGCCGATCAGACCTGGTGGGCCACTAACGCTCGACGGGCGAATCTGGCGTTGCTGCTCGCCGGGTTACAATCCGGTCGGTAAGGCTTCGCATGCGTGCGGCGGTCTTGCGGCGGAGTGGCCCCTCGACCGCCGCGGCGTCGCTGGCCGGCGGGGTCGCAGCCGGTTTGGCCTGGGGCCCCAGGGCCCAGCCGATCCAACCATCTTCGACCACGAGCTGGTTCACCACCAGGTCGTTGAGCCGCTCGTGCTCGGCCACGACCGCGGGCCACAGCGAAAGCGGTTTGTCCTTGGCAAACACCCGGCTAAAGATGCCGCGTAGCGCCACCTGTCCCCGAGCCCGCAGCCCACGGCCGGCCAACTGCACCACTCCGTCGCGCACCATCTGGCCGTGCGGCACCGACAGGTCGGGGCGGTAAAACACATAGACTTCAAAGTTGCGCCAGTGTTCGCTCTTGTGATTCACCTCGGCCAGCCGCAGGGTGAGCTTGACGCGCCCCTCGTCGAGGCTCACCCGCGCCGAATCGTGCGCGGCGAAGGTAACGAACACGTCGCGCGGCATCGACTCGGGGGCCCGCTCCGAGGGCAGGTTCAGCCGCTCGACGATTCGGGCATACAGATCGGCCAGGTGCATCCGCTGACCATCGAGCTGGAGCTGTTGCACCAGGTTGTTGGCCGCCGATTCGTGAATTTGCACGCTGGCCCAGCTGTCGCCCGGCGCGCGGGGCCGGGGCGAATGGGCCGCCAATTGTTGGTCGGTTGCTAGCCGCACGCGGAGGGTCAAACGCTGGGCCGTGGTTTCGGCCTGAACCAGCGGCTCGAAACCCAGCCGCTCGAGCGGCAACTGCAGCCGCTCGTGCAACTGCCGATTCAGCTCGGCGAGCTGCCCCTGGGTTTCCCTTTCCACGCCGGCGCCGATTTCTTGCCGGAGCAGCTTCTGAGTTTCGCGGTGGGCCAGCGGCCGATGGACCTCATACTGGTTGCGAATAATGCCCCGGGTGACGCGCCCCAGCACCGGCACCCAGTCGAGCGAGCTTTCCACCCCACGGAGCCGAGTCGACGAATTGACCAGCACCTCGGCCGGATCGGCTTCGACGCCGTCCAGCGACAGCGACAGTACCTTGCGCACCTGGTAACTGGCGTCGCTCTTGTTCCACAGCATCGCCGGGCCGGTGCGCGACGAGGTGCGCGAGGCGATCTGGCCTTGTGCCTCGATCGCGACTCGCAATTGGTCGGGGTCCGGAACCAGCCGAAATTGAATGTTGCTGGTAGTAACGCTGCTGCCTCGCACTGGCACCCCCTGCACGGTCTGCCGCACGGCCTGGACCATGGGGGCCCGATCGGTCGAGAGCTGAGCCAGGAGTTGCCCGTTAAGGCAGATGCGCAGGTTCATTCCGCGCAGGTCCTCTTCGACCTGGTTCAGCAGCGACTTCAGCTCCGGATTGTTCTGACGCCGCAAGCCGACAAGCATTTCGGCCAGGCTTCGAGCGGTGGTCGAGCTGGGCTGGCGGTCGAACGATTCCCAGTTCTCGAGCAGCGCGGCGGCGCTGGTATGGGCAGCATCGTCGCCCCCTTGGCGAGCCGCCGAGCCGGCCACGGTGCCAGACGCGGGACCGGCCGAGCTTTCCGTCGAACGCGCGTCTCCCGCGGCCCGTAGCGCTTCCCAAATCAGGTAGTTCTGCCAGAAGGTGCTCCACGACTCAGACGACGAACCCTCCAGCGCCAGCCAGGCCGCGGGCCAGTTGGCCGGCAACTGGGCCAACACACCCCGCCGGGCCGGCACCTCGGGAACTTGTCGATTCAAGGCCTGGGCCAGTTTCCAGGTATCGACGTGCTGCGACAGCGAATACCCGGTCCGGCGTAGCTCGGTCGCCTGGCTCGCAGTCGAAGCCCGCTCAGCTAACTTCGCGGCCTGGGAAGCCAAGCCAGCCAGGTCGTCCAACACGGCCTCCATTTCGTCGCCGGCCGAATGCGCCGCGAACAGCTCGGCGACGGACGACTCGACCCGGCTAGCCCAGGCACCGGCCAGCGGGTCGCAGTGCCAGCGGCCGACCCGCTCCAGCAATCGCCCGGGCTGCGGCCAGCGAGGCCGGGCCTCGACCACCCGGGCCGTCGGTGCGGTCGCGGGCGGAACAGCGACCGGCACTGGAATGAGCGCCTCGGCCGGCACCTCAGCCCGGGCGGCGCTGGGGGCCTCGACCGTAAGATCGAACGGGGCCAGTGGAGCCACTGGCTCGGGCGGGTTGGGGTCGATGACCATCGGGCCCGGCATATCTCGGCTAGGGCGCCAGGCAAACCGCTCCGATTCCAGGGCCTCACGCACCTCGGCCTGGGCCATCAATCGCACCAGGGCAATTCGTAGCTCCAATCCGCCCGAGGCAAGCGACAGGTACGGCTCGGGCCGCGGGCGGAAATGCCGTCGGTAAATGTCGTCCAGGTCGGGGTGAATCGCCACCACCAGATGCGTCGTGCCGTCGGGCTCCTCGAAGTGGCACGCCTCGTCCCGGGGCAATTCCGGCGAGGCCGATCCGCTCGACGCCGCGGAATCCTGTTCGATCGACGCCAATTGACCCTGCACCGGGCCGGCCGGAGCAGAGCCCGCCGGAGGGCCGGGCAGAACTTGCCGGGCCGGTTCGACATCGGCCGCCGGCGCTTGGCGCGTCTCCCCCTCGGGCAACTCGGGAACCTGCGCCGGCAACGACCGGTCGAGCGAATGATCCGCGGGAGCGTTTCCCCGCACCTGGAGGCGCGCGGGCAATTCCCAGCTCCGCGGTGCCGTCAAACACAAAATCAGCAGGCCGGCAAGCAGCCAAATAAGTGGCCACGTCGGCCTGGAGACCGCCCGACTCATGAGTCCTACGCCCTTCATCCTTGAACGACCGGACGCTCCCCCCGGAGCGCGCGACACTATCCAAGAATCGGCAAAATAGGACGACTGAGTAAAATGACGATCTACGGATTGATGGGTAAATCCGGTGCTCAGTTCGGGTTAGTAAAGTTTGAGCACCAAGCGAATCGGGGGTCGCCAAGCGCCGGCTGGCCGGATTGGGCAAACTGGTCGGGCCCACCCCCTCAGTTGGCCAACCCCCCGCAGTTGGGTCGGCGACCCTAATCGGGTCGGCTGTTTCGGTCGATCGGGCCCGCCGTTAACCTGCCTCGCCCGCCACGGAAACCATGACCGTGTCTTCGTGCTCGTAGCCGGGTGCGCAGCAACACAAGAAGCGCAGTTCCGCCGGGCCCGGATTGTAAATGGTGTGTACCTGGCCTGGGGGAATCGCGATTGCATCGCCCGGCTTCACCCGTCGCTCATCGTCGCCGAGGCGCATGAGCCCCTCGCCCGCGAGGATGTAATAAATCTCTTCGGTCTTGGGGTGATAATGCGGAGCCGTTCGAGTCTGGGGCGCGACCCGGGCCTCGGCCAGGCTTTGCAACCGGATTGCTGAATTACGGTGCGCCAACAGCTCGCGGATTTCGGAACCGTCTTTGGTGATGAACGACGGCACCTCGGCCAGGTTGCGAACGTCCATGGGGGAAAGTCCTCCGGCGGCGGAGAAAGGGGGGCGGCGATCGAACCACCCCTGCCGCGCGGTAGTGGACCCACTGGCCTGGGGCCCGTCAATCCCCGGTAATCGCGGCCGGGCCCGGCAGGCAACGTGACCGCACCGCGCGCCCGCGCGTTTCAGCATCGGTCGCCGGGAAACCCATCGCGGGTTTGGAACCTCGCCAGGCGAAACCGCCGAGAACCGCCCCCCGGCCCGCAGAGCGAACCCACCCGGCGAGTCGCGCCTGGGTCTGCGCGACTCGCCGGGCTTGGTCGAGGCCCCCGGCGCTGGGAGGAGGGCCGGAACCTCTAGGCCGCCAGCTTCAATTCGGTCACCGCCTGGCCGGTAATTCCCGCCAGGAACTCCTCGAAAATCCGCAGGTCGAGCGCCGACGCCGAGCTGGCCTCGGGATGGAACTGCGTTCCCATCGCGAACCAATCGCGCGTCGTGCTCTCGATGGCCTCGATCACGCCGTCGGGCGAGCGAGCCGACACGAGAAAGCCATCGGCCAGGGTGTCGATGGCCATGTGGTGCATGCTGTTAACGCGAATCTCTCCCTCGCCATACACCCGTTCCATGATGGTGCCGGGCACCACTTCCAGGGCGTGGCGATGGTTCGGATCGAGCGAATCGCGGTGCGGAATCGACTTGGGCAGGTCCTCGGGAATGTGGAGGAACAGGTTGCCCCCTTGCGTGAGGTTCAAGAGCTGCATCCCCACGCCGATGCCGAAGACCGGCAGCCGCCGCCGCGCCACCAGCCGCATCAGGCGACGGTCGCAATCCTCGCGGCGCTTGTCGAGCAGTCGGATCGAAGGGTGAAGCATGAAGCCGTCGCGGCGCGGGTCCAGGTCGGCGCCGCCGGTCATCACCACGCCATCGAGCCCGTCGAGAATGCAATTCAGATCCGCCTCGTCATCCAGCGGCGGTATCAGCACCGGTACCCCGCCGGCGGCGCTTACCGCGTCGGTGTACCCGCTCGGCAAATAGCAAAAGGCGGGCGAATCACCCTTCGACGCGCGAAAGTCAACGTTCAACCCAATCAGCGGCTTCCTGGCCATGTGTCAGCTCCTCGACGACTACGTCCTGTGTCGTTTGGTCAAACCCACGCGAGCAGAGCCGGTCAGGGCTCGCTTGCCCGTGGGCCCCCGGTCAACCAGGGAAGCAACCGCTTCCGCCAGCCGGTGCTGCACGACGAACCAGTCCAGGCGATCAGGCCCCAAAAACCTTTCGGCGTCGGCACGCCAAGCTGGCGCGCACACGCGAAAGACTGAGACGTCGTCCTTGACGTCGCCGTGTTCACACCCGCTCGACGCTTAGGGCTACTGCCCGAATTGCCCCGGGGATGAACTCGAATTCCCTCTCGCGCGGCGGCCGGCCAGTCGCCGTTGGCAGACGCAACTCACCGGGCCACCGCTGGCGGTCGAGTCTACGGCTGCTGGTCAAGAGCAACCTAAAGACGCGACATCTTGGGGTAACCTGCCCCTGGCGGTACTACATCTGGCGGGTGCGGAAAATGCACTCTCACTGCTAGCAGTTTTTCAATACCCCCAGGGGCGCCCTCGCCCAGACCGATGGCCGCGACGAATACCCAAACCTTGCAATACTTTACGTCGACCCAACCAGCCCTTATCCTGGGCCCACGGGTGCGGCTGGCCGCGGCGCGAACCGGCCGTTCGACTCGGCCTGCACCCTCGCCCGGTCGCCGTGAAGTAACTAGGAAAGCCCCGCCGCGATGCGTTACCGCCAGGTCTGCTTGGAATCGCTGGGCTTCACCCTCCCTGGCGAGGCGGTCACCTCCGATTCGCTCGAAGCGCGGCTCCAGCCGCTCTACCAGCGGCTCAAGCTTCCCGCCGGCCGGCTCGAGTTGATGACCGGCATCCGTGAGCGGCGATTCTGGAAGCCGGGCACGCTGCCCAGCGAAAACAGCATCGCCAGCGGACGGCGGGCCCTCGAAGCCGCCGATTTCGACCCGGCCCGTGTCGGCATGTTGGTGCACGGCTCGGTTTGCCGCGACCATTTGGAGCCCGCCACCGCGTCGATCGTTCATCATGGCCTGGGCCTGCGGCCCGAGTGCCTGATTTACGATGTGTCGAACGCGTGTCTCGGTTTTCTGAACGGGCTGGTGCAAGTGGCCAATTCAATCGAGCTGGGCCAGCTCGAGGCCGGCCTGGTCGTGGCCAGCGAGGGAAGCCGCGAGGTGGTGGAGAACACGATTGCCCAGCTCAATCGAGATTCGTCGCTGAGCCGGCAAGCAATTAAATCGGCCGTGGCTTCGCTCACGCTCGGGTCGGCTAGCGTGGCGGGGCTGTTGGTTCGCGCCGACCTGAGCCGCGGAGGCAGTCGGTTGCATACGGCCGTAGCGCGGGCAGCCACAGAGCACAACGAGCTGTGCCGCTCCGGGCGCGACGAGGCCGCGGCCCAGGGCATGCAAACCCTGATGCACACCGACTCAGAACGGCTGCTGCAGGCCGGAGTGGAAGCAGCCCGGGATACCTTTTCAGGCTTTCTTAGCGCAACCCAATGGCAGCGCGGCGACATTCAGCGTGTCTTCTGCCACCAGGTGGGCGTGGCTCACCGCCGGGCCCTGTTCGCGGCGCTCGAGCTCGACGAAGCGCTCGATTTCAGCACCGTCGAGTGGCTGGGAAACACCGGGGCAGCCGCCTTGCCGGTTACGCTAGCTCTGGCGGCCTACCAGCGCAAGATCGCTCCCGGCAATCGCCTGGCCCTGCTGGGCATCGGTTCGGGCATCAACGTGTTGATGCTCGGTGTGGACTGGCATGACGGCCGGGTGGGCGTTCCCCAAGGGTGCCCGTTGGGCCCCCTGCATTCGGAGTAAGTCAATCGATGAAGCCCAGCGCCGAGCCCGCCGCCTCGATTCGCCAGGGAAACTACAAATGGGCCCTGGTCGCCATGCTGTGGTTCATTTGCTTTTTCAACTACGCCGACCGGCAGGCCATTTCCTCGGTGTTGCCCGAACTGGAACGGCAGTTTGGCTTCACCAAGGCCGAACAGGGAATCATCGCCGGCGCGTTTATGTGGGTCTACGGTCTCTCGGCCCCCTTGGCCGGCATGGTCGGAGACCGCGCCAATCGCAAGCTGGTGATCTTGGCCGGGCTCTACGTGTGGAGCCTGATTACCGGCCTTACGGCGCTCTGCCAGAAAACCTGGCAATTCGCCTTCGTCCGCGGCGCGGAAGGACTGGGGGAAACCTTTTACTTTCCCGCCTCGATGTCGCTGGTCAGCGAATATCACGGGCCTGAGACGCGCTCGCGGGCCATGTCGCTGCACCAAACCAGCGTCTACGCCGGCATCATCGGCGGAGGTTATCTCACCGGGTTGCTCGCCGATAGGTTTGGCTGGCAATTTCCGTTCATCGCGTTCGGGCTGGGGGGCATCGTTCTCGGGCTGGTGCTGGCTCGGTTCGTTCGCGAACCGGGACGGGCTTCCGACCGCATCGCCCCGGGCCATGAGCCCGGCGGCGACGTCCAGGAATCGGCCGCCGCCGCGCTGAGCTGGCGGCAGTTCGCCGTCAAGTTTCTCACGACGCCCGCCTCGCTGACCTTGCTGCTGGGCTTCGTCGGGGCCAATACCGTGGCGGGCGTTTTCTATGTCTGGATGCCGACCTACATCAAAACCAAGTTCCACTACGATTTGGCCACCTCGGCCCTGGTGGGCACCGTCTTCATTCAACTGGCCAGCATGGTTGGCTCAGTCACCGGCGGGGTATTGGCCGACGCCTGGCGCACGCGCTGGCTCGGCGGGCGCGTGGGGGTGCAGGGCCTGGGAATCGTGATCGGCACCCCCATGATTTTGCTTTCGGCCCTGGCCAATCAGCTTCCGCTGGTGATCGCCGGCATGATTGGCCTGGGGTTCTGCAAGGGGGTGTACGACTCGAACATCTGGCCCGCGATTTACGAGGTCGTTCCCGCCGGACGCCGCAGCAGCGCCGTGGGCATGGCCAACCTGGTCGGCTGGTGTGGGGCGGGCGTCGGTTCCTGGCAGCTCGGCAAACTGGTCGATGGCGGCTTCTCGATGAGCTCGGCCCTGGGGCTGACCGCCATCCTCTACGTCGTCGTGGCCGGGCTGCTTTGGTCGTCGGCGCTGGTCTTCACCCCCCGGGAAATTCGCCGGGCCCAGCTCCGCCAGGGTTAGCAGCCTGGAATGCCCCGCGGCAGCCCGCAATCGGCCGCCTACCGAGCGAACGAACTACGAGGTCGAAGGCGGCGCGCAATTCGCAGGCTGCCAAGCCGCCTGCCCGTCCAAGCCGGCCGGGGAGCCGTAAGCGGCCAAAACTCGCCCTTGCGAAGCTTGCCCCCGAAGGTAGGGGCCACTTCGCGCGGTTTTCTGGCTCGGCCTGCGCCTTCGGACTATCATGGTTTGATTAAGGGCGGGGGGGCATTTCTAGCCGAGATTGGCTCAACTCCGCGGGCGAGTTCGGAACGCTCGAGGCGGGTGGAGACGAGGCATACTATGTTGCGCAGCGCGCAGCGCGGGCCGTCGCGGCGACCGGCGGGCGGAAACACTTTGCGCTTGGAATCGCTCGAGCAGCGCTACCTATTGGCGGCAGCCGCCCTGGCGAGCGAGGCCAGTGGCGCCGAAGCGACGGGAAGCATCTCTGGTCGCGTGTGGGTCGACATCAACGCCAATCAGCTACCCGATGCCGGCGAGGAAGGCCAGCCCGGCATTACCCTCTACCTGGACCAAAACCAGAACGGCCGCCAGGATTTGGGCGAGCCATCGACCCTAACCAACAGCATCGGCGTTTACCAGTTTACCGACCTGGCCCCGGGCACCTATCGCGTCGGCGAGGTCGCCCCGCCCGCGTGGGTGCAAACCTTTCCGGCCACCGATTTCTCCGCTCCCAGCTATGTCGGCGTGCATAAGAACGGTGTCGGCGGGGTCGACGGGCTCAACGGCGCCGAAGCCGTGGCGGTCACCAGCGACGGCCGCCACTTGTACGTGGCCTCGATCCTGAACAATAGCGTGACGCTGTTTCAGCGAGATCCGTTCTCGGGCCAGCTCACCTTCGACCGCACCTATCAAGACGGCGTGAACGGCGTTTCGAACCTGGTCGCCGCCCACTGGATCGCGATTTCGCCGGATCAGAACTTCTTGTATGTCGCCGCGCGCGGCAGCAACTCGATCGTTGCCTTCCGTCGCGACGTGGCCACTGGGCAGCTTTCGCCGATTCAAATCTTGGTCGAGGGCCAAGGTGTTTCCGGCTTGCAGGGCGCCAGCGTGGTGGCGCTTAGCCCCGATGGTCGCCATGCCTATGTGGCCGGCCGGTTCGACAACGCCGTGGTCGTGCTCCGTCGCGACACGACAACCGGCATGTTGACCTATGTGGAAACCGAAAAAGACGGCCTGCTCGGCGTCGACGGCCTGGACGATGTTCGCTGGGTGGAAGTGAGCCCCGACGGCAATTTCGTCTACGCGGTCTCGCTCAACGACTATGCCCTCGTCTCGTTCGCCCGGAATGAGTTCACCGGGCGGCTGACCTACCTGGGAATGCTTAAAGACGGGGTCGACGGCGTCGACGGGCTGGACCAAGCCGGTTCGCTGGCGATGAGCCACGACGGCCGAAACCTGTATGTGGCCGGCTCGCGCGACGACTCCGTGGCCGTGTTTTCCCGCGATTTGGTTTCGGGCCTCCCCTCGTTCGTGCAAGTGCTGAAAAACGGCGTCGACGGCATTAGCGGCCTCGACGGCGCGATCTCGATCGAGATTGCGCCCGACGACACCGCCCTGTACGTCAACGGCTTTTTCGACGACTCGCTCGCCGTCTTTTCGCGAGACCCGGCCACCGGCCTGCTCACCCCGGGCACGGTTTTTCGCGATGGCCAGGGGGGCGTCGACGGCCTGGATGGTTCGCACGGCGGGTTCTTCCACGTGACCGGCCGCAGCGTTTACACCGCCGGATATAGCGAAGACGCCCTAACCACCTGGCAACTGCCCAGCCCCTGGCAACTGGCCGTGGTTACCGCCGGAGAAGAGGTCTCCGGTGTCCAATTCGGAATTCGCAACGGTGCGCTGGTCAACCGACCGCCCCGGCTGAACCTGATCGGCAACCGCACCGTCAACGAGGGGGAGCTCCTCAGCCTGCTCGCCGCAGCGACCGATTCGGATGCTGGCGATTCGATCACCTACAGCCTGGCCCCCGGGCAACCTCAGGGCATGTTCATTCTGCCCGTGCTGGGCGCGCTGCAGTGGCTTCCGAAAGACAGCGGCGGCCCCTTCAACGTGACCGTGATTGCCAGCGATGGCAACCTGGTGTTGCCGACCGACCAGGAAACCTTCCAGGTAACGGTGCGCAACGTCCCCCCGATCGTAAGTTTCTTCGGTCCCGATACCGCCACGGGCGGAATCGCGGTTTCCTTCACGATTGGCGCCACCGACCTTTCGCAAACCGACACCCAGGCCGGGTTCACCTATCAATTCGATTGGAACGGCGACGGAACCATCGACGAGTCGATCGTTGGGCCAGGGGGTGGAATCCTGGTGGATCACACGTTCCAGGGCCAAGGGCTGAAAAGCGTAGTGGCCTACGCCGTCGATAAAGATGGCGGAGTAAGCGCCCCGGCCACGGTGACGATCGATGTGGCACCCGGCGGCCTTGTCGGCGACGCCAACGGCGACGGAGAAGTGGGCTCGGTCGACTACACGATTTGGGCGGCCACGTTCGGGCAAACTGGCCTGGGTTTGGCGGCCGACTTCGATGGCAACGGCGAAGTGGGGGCAGGCGACTACACCCTCTGGGCGGCCAACTTTGGCGCCACCCTCGGCGGCGGTTCCGCCCCGATTGCGCCCCCGGCGGCCGCGGTGGCGAGTGCCCCCAGCCCGCCATCGCCCACGGCCAAGTTTAGCGCCGTGTTCAGCCAGCAGGCAAGCCTGGCCGCCGCAGCGGTCGATCGAGTGCTCGCCGCGGGTACCCGCAACCTGCTCACGGCGACGCTGGCTCCCATTCCCCGCAGTGTAGTTGCCGATTCCACACGGGTGGTCGCTCCGCAGGCCACTTCTGTCGGCCGCCTCTGGGCCGACTTGGCCCGTCGCCAACCCGCCTTGCGGCGATAGTCGCGTAGAGCGCCTACAGCGTACCTGGCCCGCTGGTTGAACGCTGCCGAGCCTGGTCCCCGCGGATCCATGGTCCCCGCGGAGCCGTGGTCTCCGTAGGCCCCCGGGTGCCTGGGCTTCTTGCCCCTCCGGTCGAGCAGGGCGGCGCGGTCGGGCCAGATTGGGCGAAAGCACCCTGGGCCCAAAAACGTGATTGCCGAGACTGGCTGAGCGACTGGCAAGTGCACCGCGCCAAAAAGAAAACGGCGACCCGTGCCGAAACACGGGCCGCCGCGAATCGCTACTTACCATGCTCCCACTGGACCGCTTCCGGCGGCCGACTTCTCAGCGAGCCCCGCGGGCCCGCTTAGGGCTAGCTCTTGCGGCGACGGGCCACCAGGCCCACCAGGCCCAGGGCACCCATGCCACACAGCACCATGCTCGACGGTTCCGGAACCACCGGGCCCGTGGCGACGATGGTGCCGGTGAACGACAGATCGACCGCGGTGCCACCGACGTCGACCGTCTGCACCAGGCTGATCGGGATCGTGACCGTGACGCCCGCCTCGGTACCGGTGATGGTGCCGGCGCCCGGGTTGCTCAGCGGCAGGCCGACCAGCGAGGTCGTGCCCGGATCGACGAACGCACCGCCGAGGGTATCGGTCGTATCCAAGTCGCCGCCGATCAGCGTCAGGGTTTGACCGCCGGCAAAGCTACCACCGCCACCGATCGCTTGCACGCCGGTGGTCACGTCGATCACCAGGTTGCGAATCGCCGCCCAGACCAGACCGCCGAGGCCGAGGCCATAGTCGCCGGGACCGGTCGTAAGGGTCGGAATCGTAGCGCCCGGAGGGCCACCGCCTGCCTCTGGGGCCCAGATGCCGCTGACCGAGGCGTCGGCCGCGCTGCCGCCGGGGAATTCGATGGTGCCAGCACCCAGGTCGATCTTGGCCATGATCGTGCCGGTATACTCGGCGATATCGCCGCCGCTAAAACCGGGCGTTACGGGAGCACCGAACCCAATGAACAAGGCTTGCGGATCCAAGCCGAGCGGCGGCAGGCCTTCGACAAACGCCGTGCCATCAATCGTGATGGTCGACAACGCCGGATCAATGGTGAGCGGAGAGAGACCCGCTCGAGCGGGGCCGGAAATTGCGGCAGCAGCCACTACGGCCACGAGCGCAGCAATGCCCCTGCGAGAAGCAAGGAACGACATGTAGAACTCCTTCAGTAGCGTTTCTCGTTTGCCAGGATGTGGAATTGCCGGCCGCCCGTCGGCCGGCACCAAAGGCGAACGCCCCAGGACAAACTACCCCAGTTGCCCAGATACGAGCCAAAGTATCTGCCGTCTTACAGAGAGTCAAGAAAAATTTGACGGATGTGCTAATTTTTCCGGCGCTAAGCATTTTACCGCCCTAAAGGGGGTATCGCATTCGGCTCCACGGCGGGGCGAGGCGCGAGAAGCGATCCCTGGGTTCCCCCCGAACGGGGATCGTGCTCAGCGCATAACCGTAAAACAGGTCTACGTTTGCGGAAATTTTCTTGACGAGCCGCAGGAAATTGAGCACCCTAACGAAAAGCGGGGGTGTAAACCAAAAAATCGCTAGATTTGGTACGTCCGGACGAATCGGAATCGCCCGCCAGGCAGCCTTCGGCAAACATCGATTGGACAAGGATCAAACGCATGAATCTCTTCACCGGAACACGCTCGCGCCGCCTCTGGGCGGCTGTCGCGCTGGCCGCCGGAATCGTCTCCCTTCAGGGGACGGGTTCCGCTCGGGCCGGCCTCACGAATGTGCAGTTCACGCTCGACTCGGTTAACAGCGCCATGAAGCTCTCGGGCGTGGTCCGCGGAGACTTCTTCGGCACCGGCTTCATCTCCGACATTCCGCTCACCGGCCAAGGCTCGGGTGCCAATCCGCCCGGTGCCAATGCTAAGTACCAGGGCACGGTCAACGCCGACATCGAGTTCAACCCCGACACCACCACGGCCACCTCGATTAAGTTCACCAGCGCCAGCCTCAACGGCATTAACGGCGGCAGCTACGCCCCGGGCCTGTGGGATCCCACGGCCGAGAACCCGACCGGCGACCCAGGCAACATGGATGGCAATTTCGTTACCGCCAGCGAACCGGCGGTGTACGGCCTTCGGGTCTCCACCTTTGTGAACACGGGCGTTCGCAACCTGGAGCTCGACTCGCGTAGCCTCGTGGCGGCCGCGCTCACGGGCAGCACGTTTGTGAGCAACCAGGCATTCGGCCTCGAATTCCTCCAGGGGTTCAACGACTTGGACGCCGACGCGCTGGGCACGGTCGATCGCCAGGTGCTTCGTGACGAGCTCGATTTGTTTGAAATCGCCGGCCCCGGCGTGGTGCAGCCCAGCGGAATGCCCTATCCCGGTGGGGTGGTCTGGCGGGTCCAAACCGGCACCGACGGGTTCGGCAACCCCACGTTTGGCGCATTGGCCAACGAGTTTACCGAAGGCGCCTTGCCGGTCCGCTTGTACGACGAGAACGGCGCGGAGCAGGCACAGTTGTTCATGAACGCTTCGGCCAACCCCTCCTCGCTGGTCGTGACTCCGACGGGCGGCGGAAACGTCAACCTGGCGCTGACCATGGACGTCAACTCCACCGGGTCGTTCTTCCTGGGCGACTTCCTTGTGCGGCTCAATTTCGTGGGCCAGATCAAGGCCACGGGCACCGCGCAGTTTGTCGATGAAATGCCCACCTTGGTGGGTGATGCCAACGGCGATTGCTCGGTGGGCGCCGCTGACTACGCCCTGTGGGCCGCTCAGTTCGGCCAGTCCGGGGAAGGTTTGTCGGCCGATTTCGACGGCAACGGCTCGGTGGGTGCTGGAGACTACGCCCTGTGGGCCGCCAACTTCGGCAAAACCTGTGAGCCAGGCGGCGCCGCGGTGCCGGAACCGGCCACCTGGGCCCTGGGCCTGATCGGCAGCTTGGCACTGGCCCTGGTGGGCGTTCGTCGCCGCCAAGGCTAACCACCGCCGCACGATCGGGCCCCGCAAGGCATTTGCCAAGCGGCCGATCGTGCAATTGGACTATTAGCGCACAGGTCTTGCTCGGACGACCTGGCCAACCGCGGGCGACGGCTTCCCTAGGAAGTCGTCGCCCGTATTTTTTTTGGGGCCCTTCTAAGATTTCGTTACCGCAGCCGAAACCGGCGCTTTGGCGGGGGCAATCGCGGGGGGGGCTCGCCGCTGAGCGCCGAGAGCTCGGCCTGCAGCATGGTCAGCAGCGCGTGTAGAAAGGCCACGACCATGGGGCCCACGAAGATGCCGATCGGGCCTAAGGTAGTCACCCCGCCCAACACGCTGAGCAGGGCCAAGAGCGGGTGAATATTCGACTGGCCGTGAAGCACCAGCGGCTTGATCACATTGTCCGAAGTGGAAACGATCCCCGCGCCGTACAGCGCCAATAGCGCCGCCGCCATGGTGCGTTCTTCGTACAGCAAGAGCCAGAGCGAGCACCCTCCCCAAACCGCCGCCGCGCCGACGAAGGGGACCATCGCCAACACCATCGTGAGCAGGCTTAGCAGAAAAACGGCGCCAATGCCCGCGACGAAAAAGCCGATGCCCGCCAAGATTCCCTGAACCACGGCCGAGAGCAGCGTGGCGAGCACCACGGCCCGGCTCACCTTGTCGAATTCGGTCAGCATCTGCTCGGCGAATCGCCGATCGAGCGGCGAAAGCCGCATAATGCCATCGACCATGGCCGCCCCGTCGGCCAGAAAGTAGTACAGCGATACCAGCAAAATGCACAGCCCAACGATGAATTTCCCCAGGAAGCCGGCCACGGCCTGGGTGGTGCTCAGCGCCAAGGGCCCCGCGAACGACTGAATTCCCTCGCGCAGGCTCTCCAGCCGGACCTCGTCGTCCTCGGGGTTGGCTTGCAACTTAACCCAGTACCAGAACGGGTCGCCCAACAGGGCATCTCGAAACGCCTCCTGGGCTTCGACCACCTGTTCGGCCGCGGCCTGCCAGGCGGAATCGCCGCCTGAAGTGCCCGAGGGGTCGCCGCCGGCATCGTCGGCCGACTGTCCTTTTGGCGGGGCCCCCTTTGCCGCAGCGGCCGCGTCAAGCTCAGCGACCGCCGCCGACAGGCGATCGAGGGCCTTGCCCACTTGAATGGCTTCGCGCTGACGTTCTTGTTGCCAGGCGGCCGGGCCCGGCTCCTCGGCCACGGGAAGCTCGCGCGAAAGCTGCTGACGGAGCGAGGCCACTTGTTCGGAAAGTTCCGCGGCCAGTTGCCTGCGGCTTAGCGGCGGTTGGCCTGGCTTGGCCTCGAGAGGGCGGGCAATCGTTTGTGCGTCGCTTCCGGAATTCGAGGCCTCGTCGGCCGGTTCGGCGCGGGGGGCTGCCCCCACCACCGCGCCGCTGATGTTTTCGGCGCCCCTTGGCCCGGGCTCGTCGTCGTCGCCCGGCGGGGCATCGCGCAGCGCGGCAACTCGGGCGGCAATCGCGTCGCAGCGCAGCCGCACGGCGTGCGAAGGCAAGGCCAGGTGCAGCCGTTGACGAATCACTGCCATGCGATCGGCCAGATCGCGACGGCTGAGCGCGCCCGCCACGCTCATGCCTTCCGACGCCGCCCGAGTAACCAGCAGCGCCGCCGGCACCATCACGGTGAGCAGGGCCGCCAGCGTGGTTAACAGCGCCGCCAGGCGCACTCGCCCGCCGCAAGTGGCGGTCAGCCAACGGTGCAGCGGCCGCAGCATGACCACCAAGACCAGCGCCAGAAAGATGGGGAGCACGAACTGGGCCATGACCCAGAAGAACATGCCCGACATAAACAGGACGATGGCCGCCAGAATGATAAACGAAACGAGTCGCGACACGAGGTTTCCTCCCCCCACGCCAGTCGCCCAACTTTCCCCGCGAGCGATCGCCGCTCGCGGCACGGCCGGAATTGTAGGTCCGCACGGGCAAAACCGGAAAGACGAACCCCACCGGGTGTCCCCGAGGCGGTTGAATACGGCGAGCGGGGGCGGCAGAATGCAGGCCCCCGCGGCCGCTCGCCGCTCCCGGAAAACCTTCTCGGTCCGCCAAAGGGCTCGCGCCCGTGGACGAACTACCCCTGCCGCCCAAGCAGCGCCGTTCTGGCTGGCGGCCCTGGGCCGTGCGCGCACTAAAACTAGCCGTGGTCTTGGCCGTGGCCTGGGGGGTTCGCGGCACCGTTACGGCGGCACTCGATGAGTTGAGCCGCCAGCCGCGTGCTTGGCGCCCGGCCTGGTTCGTCGTAAGTGGCGTCGTGTACCTTGTCGGCCTGATGCCGGCCGCCTGGTTCTACGACCGCGTGCTGCGCAGCGGTGGCCAGTCGCCCCCGGGGTGGTCGGCCTGGCGGGCTTTTTACATCAGCGAGCTGGGTAAGTATGTGCCCGGCAAGGCCATGGTCGTGGTGATTCGCACCACGCTGGCCCAGGGGCCAACCGTCGACCCGACGGTGGCCGCTCTGGGGGTATTTCTGGAAACCTTCTCGGTCATGGCCGTCGGTTGCGTGCTGGGAGCGGTTTCAGCTTCGATCTGGCTGCGCGATCAGCCCTGGGTGGTCGCCGGCGCCTGGGGGCTGGCCCTGGTGGCCTGGGTGCCCCTAACCCCCCCGGTGTTCCGCCTGGCAGTGCGCTCCGCGCAGCGGTTGAGCCGCGACCCACCGGCCCTTGCCGCCTGGCATGTTCCAGCTTCCGTATTGCTGCCCGGCTGGGCCGCCATGGCCATGGTTTGGGTGCTCTGGGGCGTGAGCCTGGCCGCCGTGCTCATCGGGCTGGGCAGTTCTCCCCAGGCCGCCTGGTCGGCGGTTCCCCGCGCCACCGCCGCGGCCACGCTGGGTACCTGCGTCGGCTTTTTCTCGTTGGTGCCAGGCGGGGCCGTGGTCCGCGAAAGCGTCATTATGGAACTACTCCGTCCGCAGGTGGGCGACGCCACGGCGCTCGTGGCCCCCATCGCACTGCGTCTGGTTTGGCTAATGTCTGAACTGGTGATTTCAGTTATCCTGTATCCCTGGTATCGCAACCGGCCGGAATAATCCGCCGCAACCAGATCGCGTCGACGACACGTTCGCAAGCCGACCGGGGCCCGCATTTCGGCGATGGCGAGACCGCGGCAGTATTGCGCGGGCGAGGCCTGCTCTACACAGGGGCAGTGGCCCGGGGGAATGAGATTTCGCATAGGGCCGGGATGATGCTGTCGTTGGTAATCCCGGTGCTGGACGAGCGCGAGAGCCTCGAATCGTTGTACCGAGCGATTGCGGCCACGGCCGGCGAACTTGCGGCCACGGCCGGCGAGCCACCCCATCGCTCCGCGGCCTGGGAAATGATTCTGGTCGACGATGGCTCGCGCGACGGCTCTTGGCAGGTCATTGCCGGTCTGGCGGCCGCCGACTCTCGGGTCCGGGGAATTCGCCTGCGCCGCAATTTCGGCAAGGCAGCCGCGCTCTCGGCCGGGTTTCGCGCCGCACGCGGCAGCCTAATCGTAACCCTCGACGCCGATCTGCAGGACGATCCGCGAGAAATTCCGCGCCTGATCCAGGCACTCGACGGTGGGCTCGACGTCGTCAGCGGCTGGAAACAGGTTCGGCACGACCCGTGGCACAAAGTCTTCCCCTCGCGGGTGTTCAATGCCTTGGTCAGTTGGCTCACCGGGGTGCGGCTGCACGACCACAATTGCGGACTGAAAGCCTATCGCCGCGAGGTGCTCGACGAGGTACGGCTGTACGGTGAATTGCATCGCTTCGTGCCCGTGTTAGCCGCCGCGCGGGGCTTCAAAGTGGGCGAACTGGCCGTCACGCACCACTCGCGGCGCCACGGCCATTCCAAGTACGGCGTCGGCCGGTTCGTCAAAGGCTTTCTCGACCTGCTTACCGTCAAATTCCTCACGGGCTTTGGGCAACGCCCGCAACACCTCTTGGGCACGGTGGGCCTGGGCGCCTTTGCCTTGGGCGGCCTGGGGCTGATTTACCTCACGCTCTATTGGTTGATGGCGCGGCTCAACCCCGCTTGGAACTTGCTTCCGCTGCATCAGCGTCCAGCGCTGCTGTATTCGGTTGGCGCCCTGCTGCTGGGAGCCCAGATGATGTCGATCGGGTTCCTGGCCGAACTGATCACGGCCTATCACGGCCGCGACGAAGATACTTACTCGATTGCCGAGCGAACTACGGCCCCGCGAGCCCGAGATCCGGTCGCGATGTCGGCCCCCAGCGACGCACCGCCCGGCTCGCAGGGACCAAGTAGCGACGCGTCGGCCCCCTCGGAAGGAGCCGATCGTGGCTGAGCCGGCGGCACAGGGCTCGCTCCGAAAAACGGCCTACACCCTGCTGATCGTGGTGGCCCTGGCCTCGCTCCTGGCCCGGATCGCGGCGGTCAATTCGGTCGACCGCCTGGCGCTGGAAACCCATTTGCAGCGAAGCGGCCGCGACGACTGGCGGCAACAGCGTCCGTTTCTCAGCGCCAACGATCGCAGCCGCTGGTGTACGATCCGGGCCCTGGTGGAACATGGCACCTACGCCATCGACGAGGTGATTCAGGAACCGCTCTGGGACACCATCGACATGGTCAAACACGATGGGCATCTCTACAGCAGCAAGCCACCCCTCTTGCCGACCTTGCTGGCAGGGCCCTACTGGCTCATCCACCGGCTGACGGGTTGGACCCTGGGCGACCACCCCTTTGAAATCGGCCGAGCACTGCTGATCCTGTCGTGCGCCCTGCCCTGGGGGATGTTTCTGGTCTTGGTGGCGATTTGGGCCGAGCGCTATGGCCAGAGCGATTTCGGCCGGCTGCTTGTCGTGGCCACGGCCTGCTTCGGCACGCTCTTGACCACCTTCGCGGTCACGCTCACCAATCACCTGTTCGCCGCCGTTTCGGTCGCCATCAGCGTCCATTGCCTTCTGCGGCTGGTTGAAAAGGGCCCACGGGCCGGTACCTGTTTTCTGGCCGGTCTCAGCGGCGCGTTTGCGGCCGCCTGTGAATTGCCGGCACTGGCCTGGCTGGCCGGTCTGGCCGTTTGGATCGCCCTACTCGATCGCCGCCAGGCCCTGGGGGCCTTCCTGCCCGCGGTGCTGCTCGTGGCAGCCGCCTTTTTCGGCACCAATTGGGCCGCCCACGGCACCTGGCGACCGGCCTATTCGCAGCGGAGCGAGGGGGAGAACTGGTACGACTATACCTATGAAGTTCGCGGCCGAACTCGCGAAAGTTACTGGCGCCATCGAGTCGGCATCGACCGGGGAGAATCGTCGCCGGCCCGCTACGCGCTGCACGCGCTGGTGGGCCATCACGGCGTGTTTTCGCTCACGCCGCTATGGTTCGCCACCTGGCTCGGCTGGTACTGGGCCGCGCGTGGCCCCGACCGGAATCAGGCCCGGCTGGCCCTCTTGGCCGCCGCCGTTTCGACCGTTTGCCTGGCCTTTTACCTGGCCCGCCCGCTGATCGACCGTAACTACGGGGGGCTCACGGCCGGCTTCCGCTGGCAATTTTGGCTCATCCCACTCTGGCTCTTGGGGATGCTGCCCGCGGCCGATCGACTGGGCGCCTGGCGCTGGGGTCGGGGGCTGATGTGGGCGGCCCTGGCCGTTTCAGTTTTCTCGGTCGCCTACCCCACCTGGAACCCGTGGACCCATCCCTGGGCCTGGAACCTGGGACAGTACCTAAGCGGCCCTGCCGCGGGAACTGGCCCGTAACGCGCCGCCGGAGAATTGGCCGCCGCTGCCAACCCGGCCCGCCGATCAATGCGCGGGCGATTGCTCGGGAGCGTCGGTGATTTCCTCGGTCGCCGGCGCTTGAGCCGTGGCGCCCTCGCCCTCGGCGCGCGGTGCTGCGTCGTGGTCGGCATGTTCGGTCTCGCCGCTCAGCACGGCCCGACGCGGCGGCATGGGGAGCGGCTCCAGGTAAATGTCGCCGAACACGTAATCGCGTTTGGTCTCGGCCAGGGCCCGCTGATACCGGCAGAACGCCTCGCGAGTCGAACCGGCGCGGCGGTATTCGCGCCAGGCGCACTCCAGCCGGTGGACGTACACTTCCCAGTGATGCTGGCGGAAATCGTCCTCGGGGAAGCGCCGGAAGCTGCGCGTCACCGGCGGACCATTGTGAGAGGGCTGATTGTGATCCACCGGCACTTCGCCCGGAGGTACCGCCAGCGCGGTGCCCACGACTGCCCAACCAAGCCAAGCTGCCATGGCCTCGGGTCTCCCTCGCCAAGAAATGCCCACTACGATTCACCGCGCGGCGCGCTGGCTGGGCGTGCCAATTTAAGTGTACACACGATTCGCAAAGGGGGCCGCGCGAGAGGCATCGCCGATGACGTTCCCTGTCGGCCCGGGCGACCGGTCGTATCGCCCGCGCCTAGCCTTGCCGATTGCTCGGCCGGCCGACACCCCCAGGCGGTCCCAGCCCCCGCACGACCCTCCTGACAACCGCTTGGAGAATGCCGCGCCAGGGGGGGCCGCCGATTTGGCGCCGGCCTCCGGCAGGCGGTAGGTTTAAGTACCGGCCTCGGCTGTCACGTGCCCGGCCGCGCTACCCCTTGGAGAATCGGCCCAATGTCGGACCCGACTAAGAAACTGAACTACGTGGTGCTCGCGATCCTACTGCTGGCGGTGGTGCTCGGGTATCAGCTGGTCGGCAGCCCCGAACCTCCGTCCGACAACTGGTTTCAAACCGCGGTAATTCAGCGTCCGGAACCCGTGCTGGTCAAATTCGGAGCGACCTGGTGCGGACCTTGCCGAATGCTCGACGGCGAACTCGAGGGGCTCGACACCCGGTTGGCCGGTCGGGCTTCGGTGGTCAAGGTCGATGTCGACGAACGGCCTGATTTGGCCCGCCACTACGGGGTCTCGTCCATTCCCCGGCTGCTGGTTTTTCGCGGGGGCAAGGTCGTGGCCGACCGGGTGGGCTACATGGACCAAAAGGCCCTCGCCGATTGGGTGCTGGCCTCGGCCCGCTAGCCCACAATCGCCTCCGGACGAGGTCCGGGCCCCGTGGCTAACGGGTTCCTACCCTGGCTACTCGCAACAAGTCGCCGGCTCGGGCGGAATTTCTAGCGCCCCCCAGCAGGCAGGCGGCGGGGCGGTAATCTCGAGCCAGGCGCGGCTCATCGGGTGGCGAAACCCCAACAGCCGCGCATGGAGCGCGATGGCTCGCCCGCGCGGGTCTTCCGACCAGGGGCCGAACGGCTCGCTCGAACCGTAGAATTCGTCGCCCAACACCGGCCAGCCGCGCGAGGCCGCTTGGATGCGGATCTGGTGCGTGCGCCCGGTCTGAAGCTCGATTTCCAGCAGCGAACCCCAAGGGCCGCGCCGCAGCACGCGATAGCCGAGCAGGGCCGGTCGCGCCCCGGGGTGATCGGGCGGAACGACCGCGGCCCGGGGCTGATCGGGAATCTTGATCAGGTGATCTTCCCAAATTCCTTCGTCGGGTGTGACCTGGCCCGACACCGCCGCCCAGTACACCTTTTGCACCTGACGGTCCTCGAATTGGCGCGAAATACGGCGGGCCGCGCGCGTGTGCAGGGCGAACACGATGGCGCCCGAGGCGGGTCGATCGAGCCGGTGCGGCACCCCCAGATACACCTTGCCGGTGGCGTCTCGCCGCTCGGCCAGGAGTTGTTTGACGCGCACCTCCAGGCTATCGATGCCCGGCGGGGCCTGGGTCGACAACCCTGGCGGCTTGTTCAGCACCAGGGCCGGTCCCTCTTCGTAAAGAATGTCGAGCGGCGGCATACCGAATCACACATCGGCCCGAGGCGCGGCTCGGTCCAATTCGACCGAGCCGTGCCGCTCCGCGTAACCGCCGGTAATCGTGACAATTCTCCCCGCCGGGCCGGCAATTGTGCCGGCGGGGCAGGCGCGGCCTAGACCTGGCCCGCGGCAGGCACCACGAACGGCGCGCGGTACTCGCGCGAGAGCATGGCATCGGCCACGGCGTTGTCGGCAAACCTTTCCTCGGCCGTATTCAGCACCAGCTTGTTGCCGAAGTGCAGTTGGGCCTCGCCCGGCGAAACGCCGTTCTCGGCCAGGTGCGCCAGAGTTCGCGTGAGGGTTTCCTGGGCCTCTTCGTCCTCGCCCAGCCGCGAGCTGACCTCGCTGGCGGGAATCGACTCGCCCAGCCGGTAGGCGATGTTGCCCAGGTGACACAGGGCGCTGGAAAGATGACCTTCGAGAATCTCGGCGTTCAGGTCTTCGGTCTTCCGGCTGCGAACCGCGGCGATAAAGTTGCCGAAGTGGTCGCCGCCGCCGCTGAACTGGGTGAGCGGCTTGCCGTCCAGGTCGAAGGCCGCCCCCGAGCTGTAGCCGGTCATCACCACGTAGCCCTGCTCGCAGTGGAAGATATTGCCGACCCGGGCGCCGCGGTAGTCTTCCGTTTTCAGGCCGCGCACTTCAAACACCAGCCGCTTGTCGCCGTACTGGTGGATGCTGACCTGCGTATTGGCGGTTTCGCCGGCGTCTTCGTAGCCCAGGCGACCGCCGTAGCTAATAACCGAGTCGCCGAGATTGTCCACGCCCAACCCCCAGCGGGCGATGTCCATCTGGTGAATGCCCTGGTTGCCCAGGTCGCCGTTGCCGAATTCCCAGATCCAGTGCCAGTCGTAGTGGAATTGCCGCCGGGTGACGGGCAGTTCGTGGGCCGGGCCGGCCCATAGGTCGTAGTTCACGCTGGCCGGCACCTGGTATTGGCCCTTGGGCCCGATCGAGGTCCGGGTTTTGTAGCACAGCCCCCGCGCTACCTTCACGGCGCCGAGCTGGCCGCTCCGCAAGTAGGCGACGGCGTCTTTCATGGCCTGGTTCGAGCGGCACTGGGTGCCGGTCTGCACAATTTTCTTGTGCTTGCGAGCCGCCTCGACAATGCGCCGGCCTTCGCTCACGTTATGGCTTACCGGCTTCTCGACGTAGACATCTTTACCGGCCTGAATGGCCCAGATCGCGGCCAGGGCATGCCAGTGATTGGGCGTGGCGATGCTCACGACGTCGACCGCGGGGTCTTCGAACGCGGTGCGCAGGTCAGCCACGTACTTGGGCACGCGGCCATCTTGCTTCTTGCCGCATTCCTCGGCCCGGCGCTCGCCCACCTTCGAATCGGGGTCGACAATGTACAGCACTTCGGTGTCGGCCCGGCCGGCGAAGTTGTCGATGTGCTCGGTACCTCGCCCGCGCACCCCCAGGATGGCCACGCCCAGTTTTTCATTGGGGCTGTCCGACGGACGATTCTCCTCCGCGCGAACCTGGCGGCCCGCCGACGCAGCCGCCAGGGCCGCGGTCGAGGCAAACAACGAATCTTCCAGGAAACGCCGACGGTTGAGCTGGCTCATGGACCGCTCCCTCGCAACAGATGAATTGGAAAGCTCCCCCCAAGGGGCCCCCAACGACCCACGTGGACCGGCTCGGCCACCAGCGATGGGGCGAGCCCAGGGCCTCTTAGGATAACCCAGGCCGACCGCGGTTGGCTACTAGGAGCCCTAGCACCCTGCCACCCAAGCGGGGAGGGGCCCGCAAAGGGTCCGTTTCGCCGCTCGGGGGGCGGCTACGGACTAACTGGCGCGGAGAAGCCGACGGTCTCAGCGCCGGCGCCGTCGCCCCGGCCGAGGCCTGATGGGTTGGCCGAGGCATTGGCCCCGGCGGTCGACATTCGACTGGCCGCCGCGCCCGAGGCGGCCAGCACCGGTTCGGCAGCGGCCGGCGAGCTCCCCTCGACGAAGGGCACCCAGACCTTGCCGTTGGTGAAGAATTCACCGGGGTCCTCGACCGACTCGGGATCTCGCTCGTATTGCTCGAACGATTTCAGGGCTTGCCGGGCTCGGTCGTACGCCGGATCGGCCGCCACGGCCCGCTCGAAGCAGAGTTTGGCCTCGCCGATTTTCTCCTGCGAAGCGTAGACAAACGCCAGGTTGTACTGAGCGTCGGCCTCGCTTCCCGACTTGCGAAACTGCTGCAGGGCCTGTTCGTAGTGCCCCTGTTGGCCGTGTACCAGCCCCAGGTTGTTGCGGTACCGCGCCTGCGAGGGGGCCAGCGACACCGCCT
This sequence comes from uncultured Pirellulales bacterium, assembly GCA_964399535.1. GTDB lineage: Bacteria > Planctomycetota > Planctomycetia > Pirellulales > CAYNRE01 > CAYNRE01. The sequence goes on from CAYNRE010000030.1 coordinate 122,744, forward strand.
TGAGCAAGGCACTCTCGGCCTTGGGCAATTGACCATCCAAGTAAAACGAGTAGCCCAGGTCGTTAAACAGCTCGGCATCGAGCGGCCGCAGCCGAATCGCTTCGGAGAACAGCGACTGCGCCTCGCGGTGGCGGCGCTGCCGATCGGCCACCAGGCCCAGCCCGCGGTAAGCCTCGGGGCGATCCGGAAAATCGACAATCAGTTTTTCAAAGGCCGCGCGGGCTTCGTCGAGCTTGCCTTTTTCCGAGTTCTGCTCGGCCTTGGTGAGCCGCTGACTGAAGCCCGAGTCGGCCATCGCCGCCGGGGGCGACTGCCAGGGCCAGGGCCGGCTCGTCGGCCCCGCGGCGCAGCCGAGCGACGCCACGCAACATGCCAGACCGCCGATCGTGCTTAGCTTCCCGCCCGCCATCTGGACTCACTCTCGATTCGGGGACCACGGTTCAACGGACCGGCCGAGCTGCTCGGCGGAACGGACAACCAGCGGGCAACGGGCTCGTTAGCGGAAGAATCCGCCGAAGCCACCGAACCGGCCGGCACCACCGCCGCCGCCAACGCCACCCATTTGGTTGTTGTACAAGTTGATGTAGTAGGAATGCTCACCTTCAACGGCGGTCATACCCTCGGCCAGGGCCGAAGCCACCACGACTCGCGACTCGGCCTGCTCGACTCCCAGCCGGGCCAATTGCTCGATCACAGTTTGGCGCCGCTGGTCGTCGAGTCGCGGATTTCCCTGGTTGGGTACCTGCTCGACCACCACCGGAAAAGGCACGTGCTCGAGCCGCAGCGCGACTTGCATCAGTTTTTTCTTGGCCCCGGGAGCCAGGTTGGCGGTGTCCCGCTCGAACTCGTGCTCGTAGAACACGAAATCGGCGGCCTCGGCATTGGCCTGCTGGGTTTCCCAGTGGCTGTCGCTCACCTGTCCCAAGGGATAGGGACGATCGTACGCAGGGCCGGTCCGGCCGCCCCAACAACAGCCGCTGGCCGCCGCCACGCCGCACAACAGGATTGCAAACTGGTTTTTCATCGCTCGGGTCTCAAAGATTCCAGCGGGCTTAGCGGCCATGGCCAAAGGGACCGCTGATCATGGCGGGGCCGCCGTGTTGGTATCGCTGCCTGAGCCTGGGCCAGACCGTGCTGCGATACTCCAGAGTCGGCCGGCCCTCGAGCCGCCCCATCAGAAAGAACTCGGTATTGGTGGGCTCGGTCACGTCGAAGCCGGGCAGCGGCGGAACTTCTTCCGGCTCCATCGGCTGCACCAATTCGGGAGTGACCAGAATCAGCAGTTCGGCCTCTTTGCGTTCAACCGTTCGCAGACCGAGTGCGCGCCACAGCAGCGGGACATTGCCCGAAATATCGGCCCGCATCCCATCGCTCAACAAGCCGGCGATGGCCAGGGTTTGTCCCTCGCGCATCTCGACCGTGGTGCTCACGGCCTTGGTATTCAGGCCCGGAATCGAGCCGCCGCCCGACAAGCTCACCGCGTTGGAGCGATTCAGCTCGCTGAACTCGGGCGAAACCTGCAAGCGAATGCGGTCTTTGTCGAGCACGGTGGGCAGGAAGAAGATGATCGCGCCAAACGCGCGAAAGTCGGTCGTTACGGCCGAGGCGCCCCCCACGCCCACCACGGTGGGCACGGCGAACTCGCCCCCGGCCACGAACCGGGCCGGTCGCCCGCTGAGCGTCACCAGGGTCGGCTCGCTAAGCAGCCGCACCACCCCCTCGCGCTCCAGGTAGTGCACTCCGAAGTTGATCTGGTCGGCGTCGAAGCTGCCCACCACCGTGGCCGCGCTGCCGCTGGCCACGTTCAGCAGCGACCGCAACACCACGTTGCCGTCTTCAAAGCGCATGTCGAGGTCGACGCCGAACCGCCGGGCTTTTTCCCGGTTCAGCTCGGCAATCTTGACCCGCAGGGCTACCTGTTGCACCCCGGGAATCCGCAACATATTGATTACCTGGCTCGGCGGCAGCATGCGACCGATGCTGGTGCCGGGCCCTACCAGCGGCTCGGCGGCCAGGCCCTCGCTGATGCTGCCGGCAAAACCGAAACCACCGCCGCCACCCCAACCTCCTGCACCGCCGCCGCCCCAGCCGCCACCACCGCCGCTGGCCTGGTGGCGCACCACGGTCAGAATCTGCGTGGCTTCTTCCGCGTCTTTCGCCTGCCCCTTAACAATCAGCTTGTCGCTCACCGGCACGAGCTGCACCTTGCTGTCGGGAAACAGCTCGGAAAGCATCTCCTCGAACAAGTGGTACTGTTCCTCGCGCCGCTTTTGGGTTTCCACGTCGGGAGTCACCCGAACCAGGTAGGTCACCGGGGCGCGTCCTTCCTCCTCGAACCAGAAAGTAACGTGCGTGGCGCCTTGCGAGCGGCCGATGACCGACATTTCGCGAGGGGTGAACTGGTTCACATCGCAAATCGCCGGATCGACCACCGCGATGCGGTAGACGTTGGCCGCGCTGCGCAGCAGTTTCGAGCGGTGCATCATCACGGTCAACTCGGCCGAGTGATCGAGCACCTCGAACGAAAAGTTCGGATCGCGGTCTTCCACGCGCGTCGGCGGCCCCGGCTGGGCCGGTTCGATTTCAGCGATCGCAAGCGGTGCTCCTGCCGCCGGAGGGCCGATCAACGGCTCGTTGGCCGTGACCAACGTGGCCTGGGAAGGCCCCTCGGCCGCGGCCGCATAGGCCGCCCGGCGAACCTCGCCGCTTGCCTGCGGCACCGTGGTTGAAATGGGGCTTGCCTGATGGGGCGAGCCCGCGGCCGGCACCGACCCGGTGACCCCCGCCGCATCGCTGGCGCCTACGCCTGAAATCGAAGCCGCGGTCGGATTCGCCGCTTCCAGAATCGACCCAGCCGCCAGGGGAATCGCTTCGGCACTGGCCGGCCCGGTGAGCGTCGCGGGTTCCCATTCACCCGTCGCGCCCGCCGGCGATCGGGCCGGTTCGAGCGCAGGGATCGGGGTCGCCGCGGTTGGTACCTCCAAGGATTCGGCTCCTGCCGCGTAGGGCGAGGCCGAGGGAACCGCCGCGCCGGAGCTGCGCAGCGTGACTCGCCAGCCGATGGTGGGCTTGGTCGAAAGCGCCGACCACTGAGCGGGTGGCATCGCGGCGCCTGCCTCTGTCGAGGCGGGCCCGGCTCCGGCGGCCGCCGACGGGTTTTCCGTGGCTACGCCCGGAGGCGCCGCGTCGGGAAGCTCCATCTCCGCGGCCGGACAAACTTCGACAACCCGCAGCGCGGCGTCGGCTTCGGCCGTCGCTCCGCCAATGGCAGCCTCGTCCGTCGATCCACCCTCGGCGGACACAGTCGCCTCTGCAGGCGCAATGGCGACGGGCAACGGATCCTCGCCCCATGCGACACCGACTGCGGTGAAGCAAACCCACCCAGCCAGGCTGAATGCCCATACCCAGGGGCGCAAAGGAGCCAACGCGTACTGCCCGCTACGGTTGGTTTTTGCCACTCGGCACATGCGCTCCGTCCTCCACCGCCGAACCATTGGGCGAAGCCATTTTCATCCTGGCGAACGGCCCTGGATGAACCCAACTCGCCTCGACTACCCAGTTTTTCCAGGCAGCCACAGACCATGGCCCAGAGACCATTCCCCGGGCTCTGTCTCACTATCGGGGCGGAGGACCGTTCCGGTTGAGTAAAATGGTGCGATTATGCCGGTCGTAACGATCGTAACGGTTATGCGGGCAAAGCGGGCAAGCGGGGAACCGTCGGCGGCAAATTACCAAAGACCGCGGAGCGATACTGAGAAGGCGTGTGGGCGGGACCGGCGCGGGGCTACCGTCGGCCAACGAGTGAAAGCACCCCCCGCCGCGCCGCCCGACGCCCAGTTCCGCCATCCACGGCTCGCCAGGTACTGCACGGCCGTCGCGGGCGCCATCCAGCCGCTAGAAACGCCGCCCAACAGGCAGCCTGGCTCGCAGGGAAAGGAAAGTTCGCGCGAGGGCCTTACGGCTTCGGCGCCGAATCAGCCGAGGCAGCCGGCTGTTCTTGCGGCACGGCCTGTTGAGCCGGCGGTTGATCGCCCGCGCCGGGAGCGGGGCCCGGTTGAATTACCACTTCACACAGGCGCTGATTCGCCGCGAGAATCGCCTCGCGGGGGTGCTGTTCGAGCACCCGGGCCAATTCTTCGTCGGCCCGATCGAGGCTTTCTTCGATCAATCGCCGCTCGTCGTCGGTTCCCTGGCTGTCGTCCATTTCGTTGAAGACCGACGCCAGCGCTCGCACGATTCGAGAGCGATACTCGCGCCGGCCGGCCGGCGGGTTTTCTGGTTGCTCGGCGGCGGCAACCGCTGCCCGGCCAAAGGCATGGCTCCACCCCCACCCCCCCACGGTCGCGACCAAACCCAGCAGCACCAGGCAGCCTACTACGGCGAACACGCGTGCCCGGGGGGAACGAAGGATTGCGTTGATCATCGGTGCGGCTCGAAACGGCCAAGGGGAGCAGGGACCCGATCGGGGGCCATTGCGCGGTGCCCGAGGCGCGGAGCCCTAGGTGCGGTGCGTTCCCCCCTAGTTTCCACGCTAATTGGCCGTTCCGCGTGGCTCAAGGAGATTCCGAGGCCATGCCCCGCGAACGCTTGCCTACCCCATGAACCAGCAGCCAATCGAGCAAGCCGGGTGCCCACCGCTCGGCTCGCAGCAGCCACCGCCCGGCCGCCGAGGGCACCAGTTCGCGCCGACCGCGCACGATGGCCTTCACGGTTTGCCGGGCTACCGATTCGGCGCTCACGCCGTGTTGGCCCGCCTTGCCCCAGGGCCCTTGGCGGGCCAGTAGGTGATCGAAAAACTCGCTCTGGGTCGTGCTGGGGGCCACGACCAGTACGGCGACTCCCCTGGGGGCCAGTTCCCGGCGAAGCGACTGGCTGAACCCCTCCAGGGCGAACTTACTCGCGCAGTACTCGACGTAGTCGGGCAAGCCGCAGCGACCGAGAACCGAGCTGATGTTGACGACCAGGGGAGCCCGGCCGCGTTCCAGGAGCGGTAGGGCCAAGCGAGTCAGCTCGGCTGCGGCGAAGAAATTCACCTCCATAATTCGCCGTAGCCGTTCCTCTTCCTCTTGGGCAAAAGGGGCAATCGAACCGATTCCCGCGTTGTTGATCACCAAATCGAGCCCGCCCCAGCGATTCTGAGCGGCATCGATCGCCCGCCGGCGGACCCGAGGATCGGTGATATCGCCCGCCACGACGGCGACACTCTGCCCGGTGGGATCGAACTGACTGGCCAGCGACTCGAGTAGCGGCTGGCGGCGTGCCACCATCACCAGCCGCGTGCGCTGGGCAGCCAGCTCAAAGGCCAGGGCCCGGCCGATTCCGCTTGAGGCGCCCGTGAGTAGGGCGCGGCAACCGTCGAGCGAGCGACGCATCGGTGAGGCCCGTCCTTGACTCGGTCGGCTTCGCGGCGGCCTAGCCCCACGGCGCCGGCGGCGGCAGCTGCGACTAGCAGCGCGGCGCTGAATGCCCCCGGCCTGTTGGCGATCGACTAGGCCACGTCGCCGATGGTTTTGTCGAGCGGCTCGGCGGCGCCGGGGTCGGCCGCGACGGCCGGGGCGGTGCGATGATACCGCACCCGGGTTCCGTCGTCACGAATTTGCGCCGCGAACCGTTGCGGAAGCCGGACGTGAACCGTGACGCGGTTGCCCTGGTACGAGCGCGAAAGCACCTCGCCCTGGGCCGCCAGGAAGGCCAACAGCCGCCCGTTTTCCACGCCGGTTTCCACGTCGACGTCGAGAAACCCATGGCTCAGGGCCTCGCTCACGGCCGAAGCCAGCCGGTCGAGCCCAAGCCGTTGCCGGGCACTAACCGCGATCGCCGAGGGATAACGCTGCAGCACCGCCTCCAGAGAGCGGCGATCGGGCAAGGCATCGATCTTGTTGATCACGAGCAGCGTGTCTTTTTGTTCGATTCCCAGTTCCGAAAGCACTTGGAAAACGGCGCCAATTTGGTCGCAGGCCGCCGGATTGCTGCCGTCGGCCACGTGCACCAACAGGTCGGCCTGTCGGGCTTCCTCGAGCGTGGCCTTGAAACTGGCGATCAGATGGTGCGGCAGGTCGCGAATGAATCCCACGGTGTCGCTCAGCAGTACCGGCCCCCAGCCGGGAAGCTGCCACCGCCGAGTACGCGTATCGAGCGTGGCGAATAGCCGATCGACCGCCAGCACGTCGGCCCCGGTCAGGGCGTTCATCAGCGTGCTCTTGCCCGCGTTGGTGTAACCCACCAGCGATACGGTCTTGCGATCGTGCCGGGCGGCAACCAGCCGCTCTTTGCGGCGCTCGATGCCCGCCAACTCGGTCCGCAGGTCGTGAATTCGTTTCTCCACCAACCGGCGGTCGACTTCCAACTGTTTCTCGCCCGGGCCGCGCATGCCGACACCCATTTTGATGCGCGACAAGTGCGTCCACATGCGCTTCAAGCGCGGCAGCGAATACTGCAACTGGGCCAGTTCCACCGCCAGGCGAGCTTCGTGCGTTTGGGCGTGGCTGGCGAAGATATCGAGGATCAACTCGGTGCGGTCGAGCACCTTCACGCCCACGGCCTGTTCGATATTGCGCGTTTGCGCCGGCGTCAGGTCGTTGTCGAAAATCACCACGTCGGCGTCGACTGCCGCCGCTAGCTGCTTCAACTCGTCGAGCTTGCCCTTGCCCAGGTACGTGGCGTTGTCGGGCACCGCTCGCCGCTGGGTGAGCCGGCCCACCTGGCGAACTCCCGCGGTCTTTGCCAAACCGCTCAGTTCTTCCAGCGGGTCATCTTCCTCGGGCCGGTCGGGCAGCAGCACACCGATCAATACGGCGGCCTCACTGACCACGCTCTCGGTACGATGCGGTTCTTTCACAGGCGAAGCGATCCTCCGATGGTGCCGAAGCTCAACCCAAGGCAAGCCCCCCGCAAGGCCGCTGGCCGGCCGAGAGGCTTACTGGCCGCCGGGTGCGGCTGCCCAGCCATTCTACGCGGGACCGGTGAGACCGGCAAAGTTCTCCGGCGCAACCGTCTCGTCGCACCCCGGCGCAAGTAAACCCAGGGCGCCGACCCCGGGAAGTTTCCAAGGGCCTCCAAGCCCCTGGAAACGGATACCGCAAGTATCTCGACACGCGGACCCCGCGGCCGGTTCGCTCGCGATTCTCCCCACCGGCAACCCCACGGGAAACTCTCTCCATTCCGCTCAGCGGGCACCGCACGCAGGCTGGTGGGAAAGGAACCATCCGACCGCCCGGTTCAGCTCAGCAGGTCGCCAGCGGAAAGCTGGCAATAGCTTTCGTACCGGCGAGCATCGAGCAAGTCGTCGGCCACGGCGTCTTTCACGCCGCACTGGTCCTCGTGCAAATGGGTGCAGTCTGGGTACCGGCAGCGGGAAACCAAGGGGCGCAAATCGCGATAAAACCCCGCCACCTCGGCCGGCACCACGTCCCAAAGTTGAAACTGTCGAATGCCGGGGGTGTCGATGACCCAGCCGCCCGAGGCCAAGCGTATCAGCGCGGCGCTGGTGGTCGTGTGGCGGCCTTTTTGATTCTCCTGGCTCACCGTGCTCACCCGCAGATCGAGCTGTGGGTCGATCGCGTTCAAGAGCGACGACTTCCCCACCCCGCTTTGGCCCGCCAGGCAACTTGCCCGCCCAGCGAGAGCCTGGCGCAAGCGCGCAATGCCCTGCCCCGTGCTGGCGCTGACCAGGTGCACGGGATAGCCCATCTGACTGTACACGCCCACCAGCGGCTGCAAATCGGCCGGGTCGATCAGGTCGACCTTGTTGATCACGATTCGCGGGTGAATCCGGTTCTTCTCGGCACTTACCAGAAAGCGATCGATCAAATTGGGCTTCAGCGTCGGCTCGGCGGCGCTGGTTACGATCAGCAGTTGATCGACATTGGTCACGATGATGTGCTGGCGGCCCCGGCTGGTGCGGCTGAGTGTGCCGTAGCGCTGCTCGATCCGCTCGATAATGCCCTCGTCGGCGCCGGCCAGGCGAAATAGCACTCGGTCGCCGGCGGCGACCACGTGGCGCTGCTCGGTCGAAAGGGTCTTGAGCAACCGCCGCGTGACACAGCGATAACGCTCGCCCGATTCCGCTTCGACCACGCTCACCAGGCCATAAACGTTCAGTACCCGGCCAGCCAAGCAAGAATCGTCGACCTGGATGGCACGATGTTCGTCGGAGTCGCTGTGGTCGGCCTCGGTGCCCTCGGTAACCACGGTTCGGCGACGCGTTAACTCCCCCTTGCCGCTCAGGCGCTCCTGGTGAACCAGGTCTTCAATGGACTCGTCTTCGGAAGAAAACTGACGCGTCAGATCCGAACCGCGTGCCCGGGGAGCGCGGTTCTTGCGAAAGTCGGCACGAATTTTTCGAGACTTGCGGCCCATGTCCGTCATCGTAACCGGGCCGGGCCACGGGGGGCCAGGGCTTCGGTCCTGGGGGGCACTACAGGCCAGGCGCACTAACCGGCCGCCGTGCCGCTCGTGCCCGACTGATCGCAAACCTGCCCCTTGGCCCCCGTTTCTATGGCCCTGCGCAGCGATTCGGTCAGCGGCGCCTTGGCCAGCGTGGCCGCGTCGACAAGCACGTAAACGGTTTCCGCCTCGGCCAGTGGCTCCGGCTCGCCGGCACGGCGAATTTCGACCGACATCGCGAACGAGGTATTGCCCGTTCGCGCCGCCTTGACGGTCAACTCCAGCACCTGGTCGAACCGAGCCCCCGACCGCCAGGAAATGGTTTGGCGAACGAGCTGATAGTCCCAGGGGCCGGCGATGAGCTTGGGGCCCAAGCCGGCTGCCCTCAGATACTCCAGCACCGCCAGGTCGATGTAGTCGCCGTAGCGGGCGTTGAACACCACCTTCTGGGCATCGCACTCGGCGTAACGAACGCGCAAGTAGTAACGAAAGTCGCTTACCATGCGAGGTCAGAATGCAGCCAAGGGAACGGAGCCAACCACGGGCAACCACGATAACGGATCGGCCCCTGCCGGCCCAGTTCCGCCTTCGTGCCGCCGGCCGCGGCGCCGGCCGCCCTGGGCTGCCTCAAACCCGAAAACCGGCGATCCCACTCCGCTATTCAGTCACTTTTTCCAGCCCTTGGAGCGCTCGCGCCTTTTGGGCCAGATCCCGGATACTCTTTAGGACTTCCTCCAAAGCGTACTCGGTGCCCGCGATCAGTTCCTCGGCCAGTTTCTCGGCGCTGACCACTTCGGCCGCTTCACCGGCCGAGAGCTCGCCGCCGGCCCAAGCTCGGGCATGGACCAGGTCGTGGGCCGCCGATCGCAAGTGCATTCCGGCCTCCTCGAATTGCCCCGCCTTGGCATGTAGTTCAGCAGCCTCCTGGTTGTACCGGGCCAGGGCCAGATGTGCCCGGCTGAAGGCCTGGTTCAGGGCCGTCAGCGACACCGGTTTGCCATCCTCCAACTCATCGACCATTACGGTCAATTCCAAGACCGACGCCCGCAACAGCTTCCGGCCTTCCCCCACGGACAGGCCGATCGCCAGCTTCAGCATTGCCGAAGCCTTGCGAATGTCGGTCGCCGCCCGGGCCGTGTCCCGTTTGAGAAAATCGAGCCGAGCCTGGTGAAAGTGAAAATTGGGCTCGTCGGCCAATTGATACCAAACGTCTTCCTCGATCAGCATCATCCCTTCGGGGATCGCGCCGGGCGCGGCCGCGGCATCGCTGCCGGAGGCCGAAGTAGCCACCCAAGCCCATCCCAGAACGAATAAACCGGCGATCAGAATCGATCTCATGATTCGGCTCCTTGGTTGTTGCCGACACGTTTGGTCAGCAGGCCACACCATTTTGGGAGCACTCCCCATGCGCCCACTGATAACAGTGCTCGTGCAACTCGCGTTCCTCACGGCACGGCGCGAGGCGGCAAAGCCTGCCGGATTGGTACCGTCGGCCGTACCCACCGGACGGTAAAGGAGCGGTCCATTGATTTGAAGGCAGGGTTTCAGATCGCAACCACCCAGCACCTAGCCAGTGTCGGTACAACCCGACCTGACTGGTTGGCCCGGGCGCGCCAACTGTGCGGTTTTGGCACATGCTGGGCCGGCTCAACGACCCCCCTCCCACACTCCCCGGAAGACAGTGCCGGCGCCAATTTTGGCTAGGGCGGCTGGCCATCGAGAACGGTTCCAACCGCTGCGCGGGCTTGCGATCGGGGTGGAAACGAAAAACTTGGAATTTTTTTGAGAATCTTTGGCCGGTTTCCCCAGGAATCTCGCCTTTAGAGGTATGGGAGGATTCTCGATCGCTCGCGGTGAAGCGTTCCGGATTGCCTTAGGGCATACCCGAGCACGTCTGTGCCTACCCCCACCCATCCTTGATGCCAGACAGCTTCGCTGATTCGATCGAACCATCGTTCCCGCCGTCGCCTGGGGCAGACGACGGCGGGACGGTGGACCTCCTGCTTCCCGCGCGAAGCCCCTCCGCCTCAAGTAGTCCGTTGCAAATAGCCCTCGTGGCATCGTTCAACCTCGCCAAGTGCGGAGCCAAGCTCGTCGCGGCTCACATCCCTGCGAGGACGCAGCCCGGAGAATTCTTCAACCGGCTGTTAACCCTTGGCCGGCTCTGATCAGCCAGAGGCCGGGGAACTCGGTACTTTTCGGGGCCCGGCCACCCCGTCGCCGGGGCACTCGCCTCGAGCCGATTGGGGACGCTTGCCGGGCTCATGGCGCGCGATAGATTAGGTGCCGCCGACCACCCACCGGCCGTTGGCTGGTCGCGGAACAGGGGGGGCGGATCCGAAAATCGCGCGATGCTCACCTCAATCGGTGGGCGGCAACCAGGGCGCGGGCGCGCCACCTGTGAAAGGGCTTTCCGAATGGGTGCGGTCGACTCGGGGGTTCGTGCTCGCTCGGTGTGGACGGCACGCTGGGTGTTTTGGTTTTGCGGAGGCTTCGGGCTGCTGGTCCTCGCGCCGCAAGTCACCATGCTCGACGACATTGCCCGCGACTACCCGCCGGCGGTGACCCACCTCGAGTTCTTCTATGGTTTTCTGGGGGTCGGCATCGCCTGGCAAATTGCTTTTCTCGTTATGGGCTGGGATCCGCTTCGCTTCCGGCCGCTGATGCCCGTGGCGGTGCTGGAGAAGATCAGCTTCGGCGTTCCCGGCATTGCGCTGGTGGCAATGGGCAAGGCGCCGGCCCTCGTTGCGCTGTTCGCGGCATTGGACCTGCTCATGGGGGCAGCGTTTTTGTATTGCCACCGCGCCACGCGCCAGTCCTGGTAACGCCCTGCAACGGTCAACCGACGCCCTGCAACGGTCAACCGACGCCCGCGGCGGCCGCTTGGCGCCCGCGGGACGTTGAAGCGTGCCTAAGCCTGGGTCGCCTGGCAAGGCAGCACGCTGGCAAACCGGAACCGCACCGCGGAACCCACGGGCCGCCGTACGGCGCACGAAATCAGATGCCGGGGCCCCGGTTCGAACTGGGCGAATTGCCACTGGGAAGGGTCGTCGTCCAGGTCGGGCGCGAACGAGATCGTTATTTCCGGCTGACCCAGGTGGTAGCTGAACTTCTCCAGCGGCAGGGCCAGGCCCAGCCCCCGGGCCTTGATGTAGGCCTCTTTCAGCGTCCAGTAATCGAAGAACCCCCGGCCTTGCCGTTCGCTGGGCAGGGCCCTCAGGTCGGCCACTTCGCTCGATGAAAAGTACCGTTCGGGCAGCCCTTCGCTCACCGGCCGGCGGTCGAGAAACTCCACGTCGACCCCCAGGTCCCAATCCCAGGTCGCGGCGCAAACCACCAGACCCTCGGTGTGAGAAAGATTAAACCGCAGGCGAGGCCCCGGGCCTGGCTGATTGGCCAACTCGGGCCGCCCGTTGCTAACCGTCCGGAATTGCCAAGTCCAGGGCGGCCCCGCGAGCAGATGCGACACCATGCCGCGGACCAGCGCGTGGGCGACGAGAAACTGGTGACGGTGCTTGGCAAACAGGAACCGACCCAGGCGAGCCTGTTCGTCGTCCGAAAGCCAGTTTCGATAGCGCTGCTGAGCCTCGGCTTCGTCGATGGCGTCGAGTGCCGTATACCAGATGAGCACTTCGCCCGGGCTCACTCGACCCTCCGCCGTGGACGAGGTCGCCGTCATGCGCTCACCGAATCGGTCGCGCCAGAGAGCGAGCTCACGAATCGCACTAGCCGGGCAGCCAGCAGTTCGGCGTGAGTCTGTAGAAACAAATGGTCGGCCGAGAGAAACTCGACCGTCAATTCCTCGGCGTGCCGGCTCCATTCGCCGATGTGTTCCGGACGACAGACCCGGTCCAGCGTGGCGCCGATGGCCAGGACCGGCAGGCGAGGCGCCGGGCCGCTGGCGCTGAACCGCTCAAAGGCCAGAAAATCGGCCCTGAGCGCTTCGCGAAACGGAGCGAAAAGATCGGGGCGTTCGGCCCAGTCGGCCGGCACCCCGCCGAGTTGGGCCAGCAGTTCGAGCAACTCCGCGTCGCTCAGCAGCAGAAACGAACCATATTGGTCGTTCATGTGCGGCGGTCGTGTCGCGCCGAGCACCAGCGCCAAGGGGCCCGCAACCATCGTCGCGAGCCGCCAGGCCAGGCATCCCCCCATACTATGGCCGTAGAGCACCGCCCCTTCCCAAATCTCGGCCGGAAGATGCCGCGCGCACAATTCGGCCAGCCGATCGATCTCGTCCAGCGGCGGGCCGGCGGTCCAGCCATGTCCCGGCGGATCGATCGCCGCCACGCCCCAGTCGCCCGGCAGGCGGTCGGCCAGGGGGCGAAAGGCGAGCGATTGCCCCCCGGCAAACGGAAAGCCCAACAGGCGGGGCGCACCCCCCACCGGCTCGCGAAATCTCCGCAATCCTAGTCGATTCTGATCCCAGCGCTGGTAGGGGGGCACGGTGCGATTCATCGTGGCGGTAAGGTCAGCCGGTGCGGTTCAAGGAGAAAAACGGATCGAAGGTGTGCAAGTTAGTTGCCAGGCAGTGGGGACCGGGCATGCCTTTCAGTATACGCCGGCCGGGCGCGGCCCGCCGCACGACGCCGTGCCCCGGGGGCCACGGCTCAGGGCCCCGTCGATGGCCGATCGCGGTAGGGCTGCGAACGCTCGTAGAGCGCTTGCCGGGCCTGGATTTCGGCGGCCGAGATGCCCTCGGCCGGCGCCCGCTCGGCGGCCTCTCCGGCCACTCGAGCCGCCTCGGCAAACTGGCCCATTTCCGCCAGCGCGGCGGCCAGCGTATCGAGCACCCCCGCTCGACGCCCCAGCGCCGCCAGGGCCGCCTGGGCCAATTGCACGGCCAGCGAGCCGGCGCGTTGGTCGTCGGCCGGGCTGGTGGCCAGAGTCCAGGCCAGGTTATTGGCCAAGAGGGCCGTTTGCGGATTGCGCGGGTCGATGCCCAGCGACTGCTGGGCGGCCCGGCCCGCCTCGATGGGTTGGCCCCGAATCTGGAGCACAAGGGCCAGGTGCTGCAAGTACTCGGCGTTTTTCGGCCGCAGCTCCGTGGCTTGGCGGAGGGCCTCGGCCGCTTCGTCGAAGCGCTGCTGGTCGGCCCGCACCCCACCCAGCAGGGCCCAACTGTCGGCTCGCTCGGGCTCGGCCCTGGTCGCTTCCTCGAGGAGCCGGCCGGCTTCGTCCAGTTGCCGCTGCTTGGCCAGCACCACGGCCAGGTTGTGGCGAAGCGCCGCATTCTGGGGATCCTCGCCAAGCTGGCGCCGCAGGCGCACTTCGGCCTCGACCAGCCGGCCCGCCGCCACGAGCTGGGCCGTGGCCTCTTCGGCCAGCGTCTCGGGAAGCAGCGTCCGCCGGTACCAACGCTCGCGATCGCCGGGCAGAGCGGCCGCCAACTCGGGATTGGCGAACACCACCGCCGGAGGCTCGAGCCCGTCGCTGTGCAGCACCTGGTCGGTCGGGCCCGGCCGGGGTGGCGTGCACTGGGCCGTGGCGGCGAACGAATTATCGATCCAAACAAAAACGGGGTCGGCCGGCCGATCGGAAAGAATCTCGGCGATCGGTCGAAAGTCGCGCGTCTGAAACGCGTGCAGCGCGTACCCATGCAGCGGACGCTCGACATAGCCCAGCCGTGGCAACGCGAGGAAATGAACCAGCGGGCTGGGCGCCACGATGGGCCTGTGCGCCTGCCGGCGAACCAGGTACTCGACCGTGGCCTGGTTGGCCCTGTGGTCGGCCAAATACTCGCGGCTTCGCTCCCACACGGCCCCGGTGCGCCGGCCATGGGGCAGCTCAGGCAGAAAGCGCCCCGACGCATTGGCCAGGTTCAAGCCGATCCAAACGGCGCACGCACCCGCCGCCAACCGCCCCAGCCCCAGCGCCGGGCCAAGCAGCCCTGCGAGCAACCACAGGCAGCCGGCCGGAAGCAGCAGGTACCGCGGAATCGTGTACAAAAGCGAAAGCGCCGCCAAGGTACCAAGCAGCACCAGCCAGGCTAAGGCGCCGAGCGGATTCAGCGCAAGCGCCGCGCCGCACCGCCGAAACACTTCCCACAGTTTGCCGAAGGCGCCCGGGCGCATCGCGGCGGCAAGAACAACGTCGGCCGCGAACCAGCGCCGGGCCAACTCCGCCGTGCCCAGGAGCACCAGCAGCGCCAAGACCCAGAGATCCGGACACCAATAGCGCGATAACCCCAGCGTCTTGAGTCCGAAGAGCGGGTCGGCCTGAAATCGATCGGGCTCCGATTGCGGCAGCCGGCCGATCCACTCGGGCACCCAAACCTGCACAACCAGGCTCAGGTACGCGGCCGGCCAGAACTTCCACCACAGGTGGCGTCGCGCCTGTAGCGCGCGACCATGACTGAACAGCAAAAGCAGGGTGAGATAAACCAAAATCGCGGTGGTCACCACCCCGCCCGATTGCTTGATCAGGAACGCCACCCACCCCCAGGCCAGCGCCCGGCCGAAACGCTGAGCCGCCGCGTGCCCCAAGGCGACCATCGCGGCCCAGGCCATGGGCAAATCCATGCCGATCATGTCGATTTGCACCGCCACCAGCGGCGTGGTGACGAGCGCTGCCGAAACGAGCCAGGCCCCCCAGGTACCGGCCGAGCCGCGCATTCGGGCGGCCACCGCGCAGGCCAGTGCCGCGGCCGCGGCGAAATTCAGCAGGTGAAGGCCGATGAGTGCTCCCCGCACGCTGGGAGCAAAGTTCAGAAACAAGGCCACCACCGTGGGCA
This sequence comes from uncultured Pirellulales bacterium, assembly GCA_964399535.1. GTDB lineage: Bacteria > Planctomycetota > Planctomycetia > Pirellulales > CAYNRE01 > CAYNRE01. The sequence goes on from CAYNRE010000030.1 coordinate 137,859, forward strand.
TTACGCTGGTGAGATAAACCGCGGGCCCCCCCTGGCTGAAGCGCTCTTCTTGGAGCCACAGCCGCCGATAGTCGAATCCCGACTCGACCAGGAAATTCGCCTCGGTAAAGAGCCCCATGGCGCTGTCCCAATACGGTGGTGAATCAATCACCTCGAAGCGCCAGACGACGATCGCCAGCCACACCACCAGCCACTCGGCGGCGGGGCGCAGCCAACGGCCGGGCCATACCCGATTGGTTCGCGTAGCAACGGTCGGACTGCCTGGTCGACTGGTGGCCATGGGGGGCTTAGGGTCGGCTCAAAGGTTCGTGCCGCTGGTACCGTTCGAGCCGCCCTTGAATGTCGGTGGCCAGCGCGTCGGCCCCCGACTGGCGCGCCCGTTCCAGGGCCTCTTGGGCCGCGCGGCAGGCCTGGTCCCAGTTTCCCACGGCCGCATAGGCCGCGGCCAGCGTATCGAGTAGCTCGGGGGCTTGGCGGCCGCCGAGGGCCACGGCCGACTCGGCCAAAGCCACCGCTCGCTCGGGCCGGGCCCAGGGTGCCCGCTCGGTGGCGTGCAACCAGGCCAGGTAGTTCATTGGGTCGGTCCACTGCGGACGCAATTGACAGGCTCGCTCGAAGTGTGTCACGGCCTGCTCATACTCCCCTTGCGCCGCCAGCACCCTGCCCAGATCGTACTCGGCTTCGGCATAGCCGGGCCGTAATCGCAGCGCTTCGCGCAGAGGAACGAGTGCCTCGGGCCAGCGCTGCCGCACGGCCTCGACCAGGCCCAGATTGTACTGAGCCTCGGGACGCTGGGGCTCGAGCGACACAGCCTGGCGACAGGCTCGCTCGGCCTGATCCACGCGGCCTTGCCTGAGCAAAAGCGCCCCCCAGTTGGTGAGCAGGTGGGCCGAGCCGGGGCGCAATTCCACGGCCCGCCGGGCAAGCTTCTCGGCCTCGTCCAGCCGGCCCAATTCGGCCAGGGCCACGGCCAGGTCGGCCTGGGCCAGCGCAAAGGTGGAATCGCACTGCACGGCTCGTTGAAATTCTTCCAGGGCCAGGTCCCACCGGCCCGATTGCCCCAGCAGCTTTCCCAGAGTGCGGTGAGCCTCGGCCAAATCGGGGCGCGCTGCCACTGCCTGGCGAGCCACGTCGAGCGCGGCGGGCAATTCACCAGTCTTGCTCAGGGCGTCTGCCAACAGGGTCAGCGTGTCGGCCAGCGGACGGCCCCCCACCTCGAGGGCTTGCTGATAATGGGCGATCGCCTCGGCATACTGCCCCTGATCGGCCAGGACGCTGCCCCAGATTCGGTGGGCCACGTGGTTTTGGGGATCGATCGCCAGGGCGTGTTCGACCAGCGACTCGGTGTTGCGCCAGGTGGCAATTTGCGGTCTGGCCGCCAACATCAGGGCCCCCAGATAAACCCCGGCCAACGCAACGCGGACGCCTTTGGGAACGGAAAAGCGATCGCAGCCATCGGCCAGCGACCAGACCACGGCCCAGGCCAACCCGATGCCCGACAAGTAGGTAAACCGGTCGGCGATGAACTGGGCCCCCACCTGGACCAGGCCGATGTTGGGAACCAGGGTGCCCAGAAACCAGAGCCAACCGACGATCAGATAGGGATGGCGCCGACACTGCCAGAGGGCCAAACCAGTAATGGCCAGTAGCAAAGCACCGACCTCGGCCACCTGGATGAGCGAGGGGGCCTTAACGGGGTGGGGATACATAAACATCAGCTGGCTTGGCCAGAAGAACTTTTTCAAATAGGCCCCGTAGGCCAAAACCGCGTACCCCGCGCGGTACGAAAGCGGATGGGCCGAAAGCGAGCTGACCGCGCTGGCGGCTCGCTGGGCCTGAACGGTAACCGCCGACGAGGCAGCCGCGAGGGCGAACAGGGGTAGCTTTTCAACCACCAGAAGCGCCCCGCGGCGCAGCCATTCCGCCGAGAGCGGCCCACCTTGCCCGCTGGTCTGCGATGCGCCAGCCGAGGCACCCCTTTCCAAACGCCCCAGCGGCCAGTAGTCCAACAGCAGCATCACGCAGGGCAGCGTTACCAGGAGTGGTTTGGCCGAAAGCCCCAAGCCCAGCAGCGCCAGCAGGACCAGGTAGCGCCCCAGCGACGGTCCTCGCGCGTAGCGGGTATAGGCCGCCAGCGCGAGTAGCCCCAGTAGTACCGCCAACACATCTTTGCGTTCCGAGATCCAGGCCACCGACTCGGCCCGTAGCGGATGAACCGCGAAAAGGGCGGCGACGAGAAAACTGCGACCGGCCAGCCCTGTGAGCCGGGTAAGCCAGAGAAACAGGACCACCGAGCTCAGGGCATGGACGACGAACCCGGTCAGGTGGTGCCAGCCCGCGCGGAGACCGAACAACTGGCAATCGACCATGTGGCTCAGCCAGGTCAGCGGATGCCAGTTGCCCGAGTGGTAGGCGGTAAGCGCCCAGCGAACCGAGTCCGCGCTCAGCCCTCGACGGACCCAGGGATTGTCGGACACGTATTCTTCATCGTCGAAACCGACAAACTCGAAACCAAGCGTGGGGGCGTAGAGCGCCACCACGCCGGCCACCAGCGCCAGCGCGCCGAGCCACAAACCAAACCGCGGCGGCTGCGACGGACAGGGCGTGGCAAGTGGAAGATTCATGCGGAAGACTTCGAGGCCGAGCCCGAGACGGCCAATTCGAACTTTGCGCCGCCGAGGGGGCGGGCCCGAGCGGGCCCCTGGCAAGAGTATAGACGCCGCCGGCTCGCGAGAGCGACAAGCCCCGCGCGGGGCGATGGTCTCTTGCCCCCCGCGCTAGCGCACCACGCCGGGCGATCGCTGCTATCGGTACATTCCGCCGTTGGGGCTGATCGTCTGGCCGATGACGAAACTCGAATCGTCGCTGGCCAAGAACAGGGCCACGCCGGCAATTTCCTCGGGCCGGCCGATCCGACCCAGCGGGGTGGCCGGCACCATCCGGTCGCGCCAACGCTGCGGCAGGTTTTCCAGGATCGGCGTTTCGACCCAGCCTGGAGCGATGCAGTTCACGCGAATTCCCAGCGGCGCCACCTCTTGGGCCAGACTCTTGGTTAGCGCCAGGATGGCTCCCTTGGCGGCCGTGTAGGCCGAGGCCCCCGGCAGGCCACTCAGCCCGGCCACGGAGCTGAAATTGACGATGACCCCCTGCTGGCGCGGCACCATGCGGCGCAGCGCCTGGCGCGCGCAAAAAAAGGTGCCGTCCAAGTGCACACGGAGAACCGAGTACCAGGTTTCGTCCGTGGTTTCGGCCAACGGAGCCAGCTGTTTTTCGACGTTGCCGGCGTTATTCACCAAAATGTCGACCGGCCAGCCCTGCTCGTCCAGGGCCTGAAACAACGCCGCTACCTGAGCGGCATCCGAGACGTCGGTCGCCAGGGGCAAGGCGGTGCCCCCGGCGGCGCGGATGCGCTCGGCCGCCGCTTGAGCCGCCTCGGGGCGCAGTTCGGCAACCACCACCCGGGCCCCCTCCTGGGCAAACCGCTCGGCGATGGCCAGCCCAATGCCCGAGCCGGCGCCGGTGATTACCGCGACGCGATTTTCTAGTTTCATGGTTTATTCTTTCGCGGCGCCAGGGTGCGAATTCTCGGTGGCTGGCGGTTCGCGGGCGGCCTCACCGCTCGATCCGCCAGCGCTGACCGGGCCCTGGTCGGGCCTGGCCGGTGGCTCCCCAGGCAACGAATCGGCGCCGGGCCCGCCCTCACCCTTGGCAACCAACCGGCTCACCGCCACGGCCAGGGCCTCGCCGGCGAGGCGATGCCCCAGCTCGTTGAAATGAAAATCGCCCGCCAGGTAAATTTCGCGGGCGGTCCTCACCTGGCTCCCTAGCGTGGGCAACAAATCGACCGTTGTCCAGCCCTTCGCGGCGGCCAATTTGAGCAAGCGCTGCCGCGTGTTCTCGGCCACCTGGTACAGGTTCTCGGGCACCGGCAGCCCGGCCTGGTGATCGACCTGTTCCTGGGCCGGTATGATGAGAAACACCGGTTCGGCGCCGTCTTGGCGAATTCGCTCGGCGAACTGGGTCCACACGGCCTCGGTCAGAGGCCAGGCCGCCTCGAGCGCCGCCGGATCGGTCATGGCCGCGATCTGGTCCTGTTTCGAATCGCGGGCCCAGAGGTGGTCGATGACCCAGCTATAGCCCTGCCGTGCCCGGACCAAGAGCTGGCAGCGTCGGATGGTCCATTGATACCACTCTTGGTTGGTGAGCTGCTTCAATCGGCCGATGCGGTAGGGCACTTCGATGAGCCGCCCCTCGACCAGGCGAAACGCCTTGTCGCGCGCATCGTCGGCCACGTCGTTGCCGCAAAAGGCCCCGATCACAACAATGCGCGGCCGGTATTTCGACCCCTCTTCGCGATAGTACAAGTATTCCAGGCTAGGGCCATGGGCACTCACGCCCAGATTAATCACCTGCCAGGGCACTTCGGGCCGATCGCGCTCGAGCTGTTGCTCGAGCACGCGCACCAAGGTTCGCCCGTACTCCACGCCGTTTCCAAAGGTGAACGAATCGCCCAGGCAAACCACCCGTAGTCGCCCGAGTTGGTCGTAAGGCACCTCCGTGTTCTCGCGCAGCCCACGGCTATTGGTACGGACGTGGTAGGCCTGACCCCAGTAGAATTCCTCGTTTAGGCCACCGCGGTGGCGAAAGCGGTAAACCGGGTGGGCCAGGTACCAGCTGGAGTTCTCGCGGGGATCAAGAGGCAACCACCACCGCAGGAGCCCTTCGGCCAAGAGCAGGGCGAGTGCCAAACTGAGCGCGATCCCGACGAGCCGTACCTGCCAACGCAGGCGACGCTGCGCTCGCTGCGGGGGGCGCAGCGGCGCCGTGGAGGGCGAGGACGAAGCTGACTCGGTCACAAAGTCTCCCGCAGGGCCGGTGACGCACTACGAGGCGGCTCGGACCGCTCGGCGAATATCAGGTCGTCCACCCTTGGACAACGTAACCATCCGCGCGCTACCCCATTCGAGGGTACCGAAGGTTCGCGGCTGTTGCCGGGTGCTCACTTGGTGCGAGCTCGCTTTTGCACCGGACCGACCACTTCCACGGTTATTGGAACTCCGTCGATCTCGGTGGGCAACGTGGTTTCCGGCGGAGGGTCGCTTGGCAAGTTGACCTTCAGCGCGTAAAGCCCATGCCCGAGGGGCTGGATACCGATGGCGACCTGCCCGACCATCGCGCCCAGAAGCTCCGCGGCCTTGGCTTTGGCCGCGCGAACCTCGTCAATCGGCCGACCGCTGGTCATAGGTGGAGTTCCACGTCCAGTGCGTCCAGTGCGTCGGAGAGCCCATTGGCGTACGTCAGCCCTTTGCCGTTCGACCCGCCTCGTTCGCTACCGGCGAAAAGTAGCCCAATGCCAAGGTTTGCACCGTCCACGATCAAAGAGCCGCTGTCTCCTGAATCGCTGAACGGGCGCTGGCCCGTCCCCTCGATCTCGATCTGACCGTCGAAGCGTATCGTACCCAAAGCATTATTATACGGTACCCAGACCTGGTCGACTTCAATCGCGGTGATCCTGCCCCTGGTTTGGCCGGTCGTGCGGCCAACCTTGTATACGTAAGCGCGGGGTGGCAAATCGGCCGCGGAACCCAATCCCTGCAGCGCACCCCGGTTACCGACGCTGGTGGGGTTGATTTCGATTTCGTCGCTTAGGTTCCCCAGGGCCGCGTCGACCCCATTCAGGCCGGTTTTTCGGAGGCGGATGAACCGGCCCAACCAGCCAATCTGGGAAGTTGGTAAACTGCCGCCGTCGAGGGTGCCCTGTTGAACGATCGGATCCCCTTGGGAATTGGCGTTTTCGCCGGCGATCACGTGGTTGTTCGTGAGCAGCGACACGTAGTAGGGCCGTTTCTTACCAATCACAAAACACCCCAGCGTGCCGGCAACGATTACCTCGGCGGGAACGTCGCTGATCGACGACCCGATTCGCAGCGGCCGGCGTCGGCTCCGATAGTATTGGGCACTCGTAACGCTCAAGGCGCGCTTGACGACCTGGCCGACAAAACGCACGTCGACTTCACCCTTGGCGCGATTGCGAATCAATTCGGTCGCAGCCTGAACCTGAGGGCCCCCCTGCTGTTGTCGAATCGCTAGTACAAACTGGTTAGGGCCGCGCCTCGACACGCCCAGGGCCAAGCTCTTTAGGGCCGTGAGTTGGGCAGCTCGACTGGCGCTTCCCCGCCGCCGAGGCGAAGCGGACAACGTCGACTCAACCCCTTCCAGTGAGTGGCCCGTCATCGGAGCCGCGTCACGAACCCCTTCAAACAACTCTTGCTTCAGTTGGCGAACACTTTCTAAGCGCATGGTTGGCTGCCCCTTAATGCTCAACCCAGCGAGCACGAGCACCGGCGCCCCGCCGGTGCGGTGCAAACGGATCGAATGCGAGCAATGTACCGCTGCGGCCGAGGGCTCGCCATTTGAGGGGTCCGGCAAAAAAATACGCGCTGACAGGCACCCGCTCTCCCCCCACCTGCCGGGGCCGATCGCGCCTAAGTCGTTTGGCGAACACGACCGGGCCGCACGATGAGGGGGGCCGCACGCCGCGGCCCCTTGTGGGGCGCGAGCTCGCCACTACAATCCGCCCGGTGGCTGCCGCGTTCCCAGCAAGCTGTTTCTCTGGGGGGCAACGATCTGCCGGGGACCGCATCGGCGCGTCGCACGGAAGGCAGATCCGGGCGCGAGGTCCCGCACCTCGCGCCGGCGGTGGCCGAGTTCTTGTTCCGGTTCGTTCAGGAGGTGAAGCATGCTACGTCGTTTGGTATTGATCGGATTGTTGACGACCATTCTGGGCAGCCTCTGGGCCGACGATGCCTCGGCCGCCTGGCGCCGCCGAGGTCGCGTGCGATCGGGCGGTTGCTCGAGCTGCCAGTTGCGGTAGCCGGAAAACCCGCTGCTGGCCGGGTCCTCGGACCGCGTCCAGTGGCGGATGCATCGAAAACGGATGCGCTCCGCGCCGAAGCATCGTTCGCGGAATATCGCCGTCCCGCGGGGGTTCCCGGTCGCTCGCGGCCCGGAACCCCCGTTGGTTTTCCCACCCCGTTCACGCCGGCGGGCGCAGATCGACCAGGTCGCGTGCCAACCCCTGAAACTGGTTATCGGCCAGGGTGATTTCTCGGGTCTGGGCCCCGATGCGTATCCCAATTCGCCCCTCGGGCCGGCGGTTTTCGACAATGCGATTGGCCGCCAGGACTACTCCCTCGGTTTGGCCCTCCACGTCGATGGCCGCCGCCTCGGCGCCGCCGCTGTCGCTCACTTCGTTCCGCTCGAAGCGGTTCCCGTGGGGAGCAAAGGCGTAGCCCCGCTCGGGCCGAAAGGCGATGCCGCACTCGCGGCTGGCGTGAATCTGGTTTCCGACCACCAGGTTGTGCGTATCGCGATGCCCGATCGAAAGCCCCACCCGGTTTTCGAGCAAGCGGTTTCCCTCGGCCAGCGCGTAGCGCACGCCCCAGCAGAAAAACAGTCCGATATCGCACCGCTCGACGCGATTGCCGATGATTCTGGGGCGCTGCGAACCAGAACCCGGGTGCAGTCCCAGCCCGGCGTGGTCGTGGCTGTGGCAGGCTTCGACCCGAACGTCGTGGGCAATCTGGAAGCTGATTCCATCGCCGTTGTAGTTGCGAGCCGTCACTTCGCGAATGACCACTCCGGCCACGTCCTGGAGGAAGATGCAACCGGCGTAGTTTCCGTCCAGGTTTTCGTTCTGAGCGCGGTTGCCGTCGAGCGCCAGCCGCTCGATGGCCAGATGGGTCAGTCCGTCTTCGCCCGCAACGAGCGGGAAGAGCGTGGCACAGGTGGTTTCGCCCAGTTGCCAGAAGTTCTCCCGGAGCGGCCGGTCGAGCTTGAAGCGATTGCCACTCCGAGCCACCAGGGTGCGCTTAACGATCTGAGCTCCCCCGTGGTGCGGATTGGTGGTCCTCAGCCGAATGCCATCGCCGACGCGAAATCCGCTGGCATCGCTCAAGGTGATTTCCTGGTCGAACCAATCCGAGTCGGCGGCCAGCGTGGTCGATACCGAGGGCTCTTTCCAGAGGATGGTCTCGTCGCCGCTACCGAGAAGGCGCACGCCCGAGGCCAGGTAAACGGCGTTTCGCATGCGGTACTTGCCGGGAAGCAGGTGAACCGTGCCACCGCCGCGCCGGGCTACGGAATCGACGGCTGCCTGAATCACTTTCTCGGTGGTGCCCACCAGGTCGGCATCGCTCGGCCCTACGGTCAGCGTCAGCCGCTCTTCCCAAACAGGCTGGCTGGCTGTGTCGCCCGAGGTTTGCCGCGGCTGCGTTACCGGCGGGGGCTCTTCGGCCCTAGCGCGTGGCCAGCCGGCGGCCTGGGCGCTCAGGGCCCCCAGAGTGCCAAGAAACTGGCGGCGCCCCAATCTCAGTCGCGCGCAGAAGCGTGGTGGTTGCATGGAATTGGCACCTTGATTCTCCAGAAGCTGGCCGGCGACGCCCGCCAGCCGACTCGGTACCCCCGCGATTAATCTTCAACCAGGTCACTGGGCCGCAGGCCGGTCCGAAATCCGCCGAAGCGAAAGGGGGTCGGCTGAAATTCGCCGACCAGGTCCACCGACGCCGTGGCATCGATCGCCTCGTCCAGCCCGAGCGCCCAATAACAGGCGTTTACCAACAGCCGGCGCAGGCCCTCGCTCGCTAGGTCTTGCGAGGCGCCCATGGTGGTGGTGAATACCCGGGCCGTCTTTCCGCTCTCGACCGGGACCAGGCGGCACCAGGCAATCGGCATCATCGGCGAGTTCTTGGGGCCTTCAACCGGCGGGTCGTCGGGTTTCATGCCTGCCACCACCTGGCCCAGCACCAACGGGGTTATGGTGCCGTCGTCGGGCAGGTGAACCGTGTAGACGTCGGTCGGGCCCCAGATGCCGCCGTCTTTAATTCCACGCAAAATGGGGTGGTCGGCCGCTCCGGGGGCCAGCAGCCCTCGCGTGCTTTCGCTGCCGTGGGCACCATGGTGGGCCACCCAGGTCTCGCCCAGATAGTGGCGCCCGAACCCGCCGCGCCAGGGGCCGTCGGCCGAGTGGTTCCAGGTGTACTGGCGGAACTTCGACGTTTCGTCCAGGTCGAAGGCATGCGTCGCCGTGCGGAGCGCTACGATCGGCCGGCCCGATTGTGCGTAGCCAGCCAGCTGGGCCATCTGCTCGTCGGGCAGGTTGCGAAACCGGGTGAAAAGCACCAGCAGGTCGGCCGTTTCAAGTTGCTCGAGCCCGGGGATGTTGTCGCGCAGGTTGGGGTTGATCTGACCGGTTTTCGGATCGATTGCGAACAGCACCGTGCAGCGAAATCCATGATGCCTGGCCAGAATCTTGGCCAACTGCGGCAGGGTTTCCTCAGAGCGGTATTCTTCGTCGCCGCTAACCAGCACGATGTGCTTGGCCGCGCCCGGGCCGCTGCCGGGTTGAAGCGACAGCCAGGGCTCGTGGGCCTGCGCCAGGCTGGCCAGGGCGACGGTTCCCAGCAGGGCCAAGACCGTTCGGTGCGTCCAGGTCGAGCCAGCCAGCGCCGCCAAAGTACACGGTTGCATGAACTTTCTCCGTCGGGATATCCGCTCCAAGAAACTGAGCGCGAGCCTGGGCCCAAAGGGCAGGCCCTCGACCCAGGTGGCGGCGGCGCAGTTGCCAGGGGGGCAGGAGCCGCGCGGGTATTGTGACTCGGGCGGCGGGGGCAAACAAGCAAAGCCGTCCGAGCGGCGGACTGCGGCGACGGCCGGCCCGAGCCGGGGCCCTAGCGAGCCATCGGCACGACGTAGAGGACCACGGCCACGAAATGCAGGGCACTGCCCCCCATCACGAACAAGTGCCAGATGGCGTGGAAAAAGCGCCGCGAATCGAGCACGTAAAAAATTGTGCCCAGGCTGTACAACAGCCCTCCGCCGACCAGCCACATCACGGCCGAAAACGGCATGGTTTCCACCAGCGGTTTGGCGGCGACCAGGCCCAGCCAGCCCATGGCCAGGTACAACACCAGCGAAACCACTTCGTACTGCGACCAGAAGCGCAGCTTAAAGGCGATTCCCAGGGCCGCGAGCAACCAAATCGCAGTCAGCAAGATCGGCCCCCAGGGGCGCGGCAACACCAGCAGCGTAAAGGGGGTATAGGTACCGGCGATGAGCAGGTAAATGCTCAGGTGGTCGACCACCCGCAGCCACTCTTTCCACTCGGGATGCGAGGTCGAGTGGTACAGCGTCGAAGCCGTATACAGGGCCACCAGCGTGCAGCCGTAAATGCCGCAACCGACCAGGTGCCAGGCGGTGCCCCGGGCGCTCGTCATGCTAATCAGGCTCCAGAGCCCGATCACCGAAAGCACGGCCCCCAGCCCGTGGGTCAAACCGTTGACGATTTCCTGTTCCCAATCGTGAGCCGCGGGCGTGGTGACGGTCGAGGCGACGGTCGATGATTCACGAGTCCGCATCGGTTCCTCGCAATTTGGGAAACCTCGGGCTGGGCTCGTCGCGGGGTAACCCCCCCGCCGAGCGCACTAGAACCCAAGCGAATCGGGCTGTATCGATTCTGAACGGAAGCTGCGCCGTACGCAAGCACCTCGGCGACGAACGTCTTCGGGCCTGCCGGCCAACTTGCAGGCCGGCATCTAGCACCAAAGCCCCCATCGACTGATTATCGTTCGGTGGGCCCTGGCGCGTGAAGCCGAGGGCACAATTCGACCGGCATAAGCCGCAAGGTTTGCGCCGCTCGAAAACGCCGCTTGGCCGGGTCGCGACTTGCCGCGACGATGGACTTCGGGCGCCCCGTTCTGGCCGTGCGGCTTGGCCCCACCCCAATGGCGGCATCGGCCCCGCTTTTTTGGATTATACTCGCACCTATTCGGTTGCTTTCCGTGGCAAACGGCCTGGCACTAGGGGCGCGGCCGTGGGCGACCAGAAACCGCTTGCTGGAAATATGACCGAACTCGACGCCAAGTTGTTTCGTGCCACGCCGCGGCGCTTCGACGCCAGCACGGTGGTTTCGGTCGTCGTTCCCTGTTACGACGAAGCCGAGGTGCTGCCGCACCTGTTCCAGCGCCTGTCTCGGGTGGCGGACACTTGGGGCACCGATTACGAGGTGGTGCTCGTCGACGACGGCTCCAGCGACTCAACCTGGCAGACGATCGCCGATTTTCATCGGCGAGACCCGCGCTGGAAGGGCATTCGGCTGGCCCGCAACTTCGGCCACCAAACCGCGCTCCGAGCCGGGCTGCAGGCGGCCAGCGGCGACCTGATCGCAGTGCTCGACGCCGACCTGCAAGACCCGCCCGAGGTGCTTAGCGAATTCTTCGCCCATTGGCGCCAGGGGTGCGACGTGGTGTACGGCGTACGGCGGCGCCGCCGCGAAATTTGGTGGAAGCGCTGGTCGTACCATTGGTTTTACCGCTTACTGTCGCTCCTCTCCGAAGTCGACGTGCCGATTGACGCGGGCGATTTCTGCGTTATGGACCGCCGCATTCTCAGGCTGCTGCAGCAAATGCCCGAACGGCGGCCTTTCATCCGCGGGTTGCGTTCCTGGGTCGGTTTCAACCAGTTGGCCTGCCCGTACGACCGGGCCCCGCGCGCGGCGGGAAAACCCAAATACGGTGTGGCTCGGCTGGTGGGACTGGCGATCGACGGGGTGCTTAGCTCGTCGATCATTCCCTTGCGGATCGCCACGTTCCTGGGCGCCGGCGCTTCGCTGCTGGCATTCCTGGGTGGGGTCTTCGTGCTGCTGCTCAAGCTGGGGGAGCCGCTCCTCGAGCCTTGGGGGTTTCGCACCGTGCCGGGGAGCGCGTCGATTATCCTGGCCGTTACCTTCTTGGGGGGCATTCAACTGCTGTGCCTGGGAATTTTCGGCGAGTATCTGGGGCGCATCTACGACAACGTCAAAAGCCGGCCGCCGTTCACCGTATCGGATATGCTGGGCTGGCCCCCGTCGGCTTCGGCGCCGACTGAGCGCGAGGTTCGGTGATTCGCTCCGGACGAGCCGCCACGGCTTAGCAGCGATGCGGCCCTCGTTTCGGCTCAAGCGGGGCCCATTTCGACCAGGGAGGGCCCCCAAAGCAGCAGAGCCCCGCACCCGCCGAGCGCAACCCCCATCGCTCAGGGGGGAAGTCTGACCTTGATCCCGTCGCGCGGCATCCATTAGAAGTAGGCACGCCGCCGGGTCACCGTCGGTTTGCCAACCCCGCGCCTTTGTTTGTCTGCGAGCCCCCCATGAGCCCCAAGAACCCCGACCCGGCTTCGCCGGAAAAAGGCCGGCCGAATTCCCCTCGTCCGGGCCGTGGCGCCGAGGCTGAAACCGGCGAGCTCACGCCGATGGTTCGGACCACGATCAGTCTGCTGATTTTCATCCACTGCTTCTTCGTCTTGGCCGCGGTGGCGGCCAATTACGCCCCGGTATCGCCGCTGCGCAACCGCCTGCGCCACGTTTTTCTGCGGTTCTATCCGGAAGCAATCGACCAGTACTTTGCCTACAACATTCACCTAACCTATGGTGAGATGGCCGACGTCGACCATGAAGTGGTGCTCCAGCTTCCGCCGGCCGAGGGGCAGACCGAACCCGCGGTGGTCACGCTGCCCGAACCGACGCTCGAGCCCGGCATACGGCGGCGGCGCTATCAACAGTTGGCCTATTACCTGGCCCAAAGCAGCGAAGACGATGTCACCGGAGCCCTGCTGCCGCGGGCCATCGGCTCGCGTCTCATGTCCGAAAAGGGGGTCGAAGAGGTAACCCTGCGCTGCCGCGCGCACTTGCTGCAAGACATGGAAGACCTGGCCTCGGATGACCAGTCGCGGAGCGACCCGTACTCCAGTCGCTACTACCGCAACCTGTACGAAGCCCGGGTTTGGCGCGACGGCGACAACGTCGAGCTGTATAAAATTGAAGAGCGCAGCGACACGGCCCCGGTGGCCAACCCCGGCCCGGTCGAAGCGGGCGACGACCTGCCCGGCCGTTTTCCCGGAGCCCCCTGACCCAGCGGACCGCACCCGGCCGCCGCTTGGTTCGCTGCCTGGTTAGCGGCGGGCCGCGGCCCACGCGGGCGAATTTGTCCATCGCCAAGGCCCACGGACGACCCAGCCATGTTCAAGCGCATCTGGAACTACTTTACCGAACTTTCCAGCGCCCTCGGCGAAGGCTGGAACGAGTTCTGGTTCACCCGCGCCGACGGTGCCACGCTGGGGTTAATGCGGTTGGCCACGGGCCTGGTGGCGCTGTATTTCGCGGCAACCTTTAGTTTCGACCTGGAGCGGTTCCTAGGTGCCGGCGGCATGTTGCCGGCCGGCATGGTCAACGAATGGTATTCGCCCGGCGAAGTGCGCTGGTGGCGCTTTTCGTACTTCAGCTTCGTAGTCGGCTCGGGCGATCTGTGGGCCGCCCACGTGGTATCGCTGCTGGTGCTGGCTCTGTACTGCCTGGGGTTGTTCAGCCGAATTACTTCGGTGCTGGCGCTGATCGTGGTGTTGTCGTACGTGAATCGCGCGCCGATGCTCACCGGCTACCTGGAGCCGGTTTTATGCCTGGTCATGTTCTACTTGTGCCTGGGACCGAGCGGAGCGGCGTTTTCCCTCGACTCCTGGCGGCGGCGGCGTAAGCTGGCCGAACTGCCGGCCGCCGAGCGCGAGGCGCTCGAAGACGCGGGCGAATCGTATAGCGCCAACATCGCGCAGCGGCTGCTGCAGCTTCACGTGGCCCTGATCTACCTGCTCATGGGCACCGCCAAGCTCTGGGGCGATACCTGGCTCGGAGGCGACGCCATTTGGTGGCTGGCCACACAGCCCGAATCGAGGCTGCTGGACCTGACCTCGCTGTTGGCCCGCTGGCCGCTGCTGGGCGACCTCTGGAGCCACCTGGTGCTACTAGTCGAGCTGACGTTTCCGCTCCTGGTGTTCAACCGGCTCGCGCGGCCCCTGGCATTGGTCGCCTCGACCCTGTGCTGGGTTTCGCTCGCCCTGGCAACCGGCGACATCCCCTGGGCGGCAATGATGATCATCGCCAACCTGTCGTTCATCTCCGGCGAGGCGGTGCGCGAGTTCACCGCGGGCTGGAAACTGCCCTCGCGCGCTAAAACCGCCCCCGCGGCCCGCTAACTGAGAACCCAGCAGGCCGAACGAATCGTCAAGGCTGCGCGCGAGCCCGGACCGTTTAGCCCTGGGGATGTTCGCCCGGCGCAGATCCGGCGCCACGACGCCGCAGGACAACGATGGTTTGGTCGTCGACCGGCCGGGGTTCGCCGTGCCGTTCGATGCAAATCCGTACCAACTCCAACAGCCCGGTGACCGGTACGTGCCAGTTCTCGATCAGTACGGCGGCCAGGTCGGCCTCCGTCAGCGGGCGCCCCGCCTCGTCTCGGGCGCCGCGAATGCCCTCGCTCGACAGCAGCAATAACTCGTTCGGGCCGAACTGGCGGTCGATCGTTTCGGCGTTCAGGTGGGGATCGCCGCCCAAATGGTTTCGCGGGCCGGCAAGCGACTCCCAGCGGCCGCCCCCCACCCAAAGCGCCAAGGGATGGCCCGCCGTGGCCAGCCGCAGATTGCCGGTCTCGGCCTCGACAATCGCATAGGCCAGCCCCGCCACGTGGTCGCCGGCCGAGCCGAGCCAAAGTGTTTCGTTTACCCGATCGAGAACCAGGCCCGGATCGAGGGCCTGCCGGCCATGGGCACGCAAGGCCGCCCGCAGCGAGCTGGCCACGAGAGCAGCCCCCAGGCCGCGCTGTTGGGCATCGCCCACGGCCAGGGCCAGGTGCTCCTCGCCAAGCGGAAACCAGTCGTAGAAGTCGCCTCCCAGGCGCTCGGCCGCAGCCGACCAGGCGGCGATTTCCCACCCACCCAGCGGCGGCAGAATGCGCGGCAACTGGTCCTGCTGCATCCGCTCGGCCAGGGCCAATTGGCGTTTGAGCCGGGCGCCCTCGAGCCCTTCGACCAGCAAGGTTTGCCGTTCCAGCTCGGCGGCGATGCGCCCGGAGACGACTTCCAGCACGCCGAGCTCTCGATCGGTAAACGTGCGCTGATCCTTGGCAAACACCCAAAGCGTGCCCAACGGCACGGTCGACGTGGATACCGGCAGGCAGACGGCCGCCGGGTAGTTTTCCGGGGCCCGCCACAGTTCGAACAAACCCGGCGCATCGAGCACGACGGCGTGACCGAGCAGGGCCTCGAGGTCGGCCATCGCGCCGGCCAAGGGCCGGGCCGGATCGGCCAGGCGAGTACTCGGCAGCCCCCAGGCCGAACGCAGCTTAAGTTCCGTGGTGTTGGCGTCGAGCAGGTACAGCCCGGCCGCCTGGCAACCGGTCGCCTGCACGCCCGAGGCCAGCACAGCCTCGAGCCGCCGGGCCAACTCACCGGTTTCATCGGTGTGCGGCTGCACTGGCACCGTGGCGGCCAACTCGCCCTCGCGCCTCCAGAGCGCGTGCTGCGCCCGAAGCAGGTCGCTCGCCAAAAGGCATACGGCGCCCGCCAATTCGCCTGCGATTTCTAAATCGATCCGATGGGCGGGTTCGAGGGTCGAGTCGAACGATTCCCCCAGCTCGATCCTGAAGTGTCCGGGAGCGGTTCCGTCGCCCGGGTTGACCGGGGCAGACCACAACAGGTCGGAGCTTTGGGGTATTGCGGGACCGGCGCCGTAACGCAGCGGCCAGCCCGTGGCATGTTCGAACGCCTGGCACAAAGTGGCCAGGCTCGCGCACCCGTCCAGGCTGGGCCCCCAGCCGCCGGCTGGGTCTTCGGTATGCAGGCGCAGGTAACTCGGGATCGGTTTCGTCACGGGCAGCGCAGCCGCGAGGCCAGGGGATTCGGCGAATCGGGTTCGAACATCCCTGCCCGTCGGCGGGAGCCCGGCCGCGGCCCCGGGGGCAGCAGTGGCGACTCCATCGGGCAAGCCGGGCGCAACCGCCTGGCTTACCCAGCATCCGTGATCGACACTGTTTAACTTCGGCCCATTGCGGTCCGGTTCGTGAGTCTCTTCAGCGGCCGAACGGTTGGCGCGGCGGGCGTCGCGGGGGGGCTGTAGCGCAATGTGCGGCGTTTTCGACCAGCGGCGCCTGGTGCGGAGCTTCCCACACGCAAGACAACGGGTTTTCGTGATCCTCAGCCGGGTTGGTCGAGTCATCCGGACGCGAGGGTTGTGACCACGAGTGCATCCGGCTGCAGCCTGCGGGGGCTCGCAGGCAGCAGGGGCGCCCGACCTGCGCCTTGTGTCGCGTGCGTTGCCAAGGACCGGACGGCCTCGCCGGGCCGTGGCGGCATGAGTGGTGGCGGTAGCGGCAGTGGTAGAGGCGGCGGGCGGCGCCGGCCCCTCGGTCGTGCCCGAGCCGAAAACCGGGAGTACACCCAGCCACGGACCACCGACCCAATCCGGCCGAGAAACCAAAAAAAAACGGCGACCCGATCTCGAAAGACCGGGCCGCCGTCGTCATCGCCAGACCAACCGTCCTCGATCCATCCGAGGACCGGGCACTATCCCGCGAGGTTTAGCTGTCGCAGCAGCTATCGCCTTCACCCGAGCAACTGTCGTCTGAGCAATCGCAGGGAGCGGGGCAGCAGACTTTGACCGGAACCTGGGTGCAGACCACCTTGGGCACGCACCGGGTCACGGTGTAGGCCACCTTCTTGGGCACACACTTGCGGACCGTAATGGTCTTGGTGGTGTGAACCGGCTTCATCACGCAGTAGGGTACGCGCTTGACGCACTCTTGCTTGACGAGGTGGCAAACCTTGTAGCAAACCTCTTTGGTGTGGCACTCGCGGACGAGCTTGCACACCTTGTAGGTGCAGGTCTTCACGCGTTGCTCGGGCACCATGTGGCAGACCTTGTAGGTGCAGGTCTTCACGTGCTGCTCGGGCACCATCTTGCAGACCTTGTAGGTGCAGGTCTTCACGCAGTGCTCCGGCACCATCTTGCACACCTTGTAGGTGCAGGTCTTCACGCAATGCTCGGGCACCATGTGGCAGACCTTATACGTGCAGGTCTTCACCCGTTGCTCGGGCACCATCTTGCAGACCGTGTAGGGAATCCGCTTCTCGTGGCATTCCCGCACCATATGGCAAACCTTGTAGGTGCAAGTCTTCACCCGTTGTTCGGGCACCATCTTGCAAACCTTGTAGGTGCAGGTCTTCACGCAGTGCTCGGGCACCATGTGGCAGACCTTATACGTGCAGGTCTTCACGCGTTGCTCGGGCACCATCTTGCAGACCGTGTAGGGAACCACCTTGGAGTGGGTTTCCCGCACGTACTTCACGCAGTTGATGGTCCGCTCTTCGGTCCGCGGCACCCACACCTTCCGGCACACCTTGACCGGCGGGCATTGGACGCAAACCTTCTTGCAGCAGCCGGGCTTGTACACGCAGCGGCAGCAGCAGGGATCCCAGACACAGGTGCCGGGTTCCTGCACCCACTTGGTGACCACCGGGCCGGGCTTCTCGCAGACCTGGGTCTGCCATTCGCCGCAGCACACGTTGATCGTCTTGGTGTAGTGCACGGGCTTGCAGACCGTGTAGCACACCGTCTTCTCGTGGGTTTCCTGCACGGGCTTGCAGACCGTGTAGCAGATGTTCTTGGTCTTGGTTTCCCAGACCGGCTTGCACACGGTGTAGTGAATGTCCCGGCTGCGGGTCTCCCACACGGGCTTGCAGACCGTGTAGCAGATCTCGCGGGTCTTGGTCTCCCACACCGGCTTGCAGGTGGTGTATTTGCAGACCCGCTCGTGGGTCTCATACACCGGCTTGCAGACCGTGTAGCAGATGTTCTTGGTCCGGGTTTCATACACCGGCTTGCAGACCGTGTAGCAGATGTTCTTGGTCTTGGTTTCCCAGACCGGCTTGCAAACCGTGTAGTGAATGTCCCGGCTGCGGGTTTCCCAGACCGGCTTGCAGACCGTGTAGCAAATCTCGCGGGTCTTGGTTTCCCAGACCGGCTTGCACACGGTGTAGCAAATCTGCCGAGTCTTGGTTTCCCAGACCGGTTTGCAGGTGGTGTACTTGCAGACCCGCTCGTGGGTCTCATACACCGGCTTGCAGACCGTGTAGCAGATGTTCCGGGTCTTGGTTTCCCAGACCGGCTTGCACACGGTGTAGCAAATGTTCTTCGTGCGGGTCTCCCACACCGGTTTGCACACGGTGTAGCAGATGTTCTTGGTCCGCGTCTCCCACACCGGCTTGCAGACGGTGTAGCAGATGTTCTTGGTCCGGGTCTCCCACACCGGCTTGCAGACGGTGTAGTTGACCGTGCGGGTCTTGGTTTCCCAGACCGGCTTGCAGACCGTGTAGACGCACTCGCGGTAGTGCGTCTCGGGGACATACTTGACGCAGTCCACCGTCCGGTTTTCGCAGACCGTGTCGTACACGGTCTTGTAGCAGGTGTAAGCCTGCTTCTCGTAGATCACTTGCTTGCACGTCTTCATGACCGTGTAGCAATGCTGCTTGGCGCAGGCATAACTGTCGGTGTCGCAACAGCCAACACACGACCGCCAGCGGGCCGCCCCGCACCAGCGGGCCTCCGCCGTGCCGGCCGTGAGTGCTGTCAACACGACAGCTAGGATCGGCACCCCCAACTGCGGTTTCATGTTCCGGTACTCCTCCAAGATCAGCTCCATACGGCAGGGTCTGGCTAGACGAATCGAGTTCGTCCTAGGTCTCTTCGACCGTCCCAATCGGCGCACATTAGCGCAAAGCGCCTATATCCCTCACCTTTTCCCAACGGTGAGCTTCGCCCAGGCGCTGCGTTCCGTACGTCTACTGAGGACTTCGACACTCATCATCGTCAATCTGGGCAGGCTGCTTGATCCGGGAGGATGAGTTAAATCGAAACTGCCACGGAGATTAGGACAGGCGAAACCGGTCGTGCTGAATGCGCCGGATTTTGAGCTTGGCGCTAGCGAGCCGATTGCCCGGGAACCAAGCGGCGGAAGAAACCCCTTGCCCTGTTCCCGGGTCCCCGCGGCGCGGCGGCGGGGCACCGCGACCATCTGCCAAACCAATCTCCAGGGTGGGCCCAGGCCCTCGGGTTTGACCGTGTTCGAAACGCAACCTAAGTACCCCTAGCCGCATCGTGTGCCTACCAGGCAAATGACCGCGGCCCAAGCAAGCATCGCCGACCGCCGCGTGGCCAAGGCATGCCAATCCAATCACGCTGGCAAGCGTCTCTGAGCCCATTCGTTCAACAGGAGATCGGTTCCATGAATCGCCGTGTCCGCCGTCAAGCGTTTACGCTGATCGAAGTGCTGCTGGTGGTGGTCATCATGGCCATCCTGGCGGCTACCGTGGTGTCGCAGTTCAATTCGTCGACCGACGACGCCAAGGAAAGTGCCCTGACATTCAACTTGCATGCCCTGCGCTCGCAGATTGAGCTGTACAAGCTGCACCACAACGGCGCGGCCCCCGCGATTTCCGCCGACACGCTGCCCCAATTGGTTTCGGCCACCAACGACTCCGGTGCCGTCGGCGCCCCCGGAGCCAGCTATCCGTATGGCCCGTACCTGGTCAACGGCATTCCTGCCAACCCGCTCACCGGGTCGAAGGTGGTAACCGCCACGGCCACCAATCCGCCCGCGGCGGCCAGCGGCAGCGGTGGTTGGCTTTACCATGCCGCCAGCGGCATGATTTGGGCCGACTCCGACGGGTTCCTGACCTACTAAGCTATCCGCCGGCCTTTATCGGGCAGGGGCCCGCCAGGCCGCAGCTCGGGTCCATCGGCAGCGCGCCTCGCCTAGCGACGGCCGCGGCCCTGGCCTGGAGCTCTCCGGAATGGAAGTGAGCGCGGGGCGAAGAATTTCCGCGCCAGCGACGTTGATTGGAAACCCTCCCCACGTGCCATCGCCGTGGGGAGGGTTTTTTCATTTTGCAAACCGGCCGGACAAGCCGCTTGCGAGCCGGCTCACCACGCAAATTACGGGCCGCCCAGGGCTTGCATGCTTAAGGTAGGCCCTTGTCCGAGCCGGGGGGAGTCCTTTAGAGTTTCGTGCGGCTCCCGGTTCCGCGCCAGTTGGCCCGGTGCTTGCTTGCCTCTGCCTGGGGGCTCTGCCGCGCAAAACCTGGCTTGGCGATTGTCGCGTGCACCCCGCAACGGGTGTGGCATGGGTGCGTTCAATGAGCGATTCAAGACCAGACGCCTCGGTTCCTAAAGCGGTGGTAAGTCGGCTTAGCCTTTATCTGCGCGAACTCCAGCACCTGGTTCGCGATGGGCACGAAACGACCAGTTCCAACCGATTGGGCCGGTTGCTTGGCTTTACCGACGCCCAGGTTCGCAAGGACCTGGCCTATTTCGGGCACTTCGGCTACCCGGGAATCGGGTACCGCTGCGACGAGCTGATTCTGGCGATCCGCAAGATTCTGGGCACCAACGTCGAGTGGCACGTGGCCCTGATCGGCGTGGGCAACCTGGGGCGTGCCTTGCTGGGTTATCGCGGATTCCGGCAACAGGGGTTCCAGGTCGTGGCGGCTTTCGACGCCGATCCGAGCAAAGTGGGTTCCCCGATCGAGGGCGTGCCCGTGTACCACATCGACCAGTTGTCGGAACTGGTTACCGAGTTTAAGATTCGCCTGGGCATTTTGGCCGTGCCGGCTGGGGCAGCCCAGGCCGTGGCTGATCGCCTGGTGGCGGCCGGTGTGAGCGGGGTGTTGAATTTTGCACCGCTGACGATTTCGCTCCCCGAGACGGTTCGCCAAGTCGGCGTCGACCTGGCGATCGAGCTCGAGCAATTGGCCTTTGCCGTGCTGAAGCGACAGCAGCCCAACTAAGTCCAGCGGATCGGTCGGGCACCGACGGATTGGTCGACAAGCGATGGGCTCGGTGGCTAGTTGGCTTGGCAGCCAATCGCGTCGGCTGGGGCCGCGTTCGGCAAGCCGCAAACCCCTGGCACGGAAGCACCAAGAGCGGGACTCGGCAGCGCCGAACCCATCCGAATAAACCCTTAAGGAGTAAGGCATTCGGCGCGATCGACCGGTCGAAAGGCCGACTGGCCTGCCAGAAAAAAGTGCGGTGCCGCTGGGGCCATTCGCCGCACGATTCGACGACACCGATACCCGGTAGTGTAATGGTAACACTAGGGATTTTGGCTCCCTCATTCTAGGTTCGAGTCCTAGCCGGGTAGTTTTCAGTGGGCCCGTTCGGCCGACCAAGGTGGCCATTTGCCCGACCAAGGTAGCTCTGGGGACAAGTGGGTGCGCCACTTGGCCAACGACCTCCTGTTGGGGGGAACGTTCAAGCATTTCCGATAGTTTTTCGTTGCCACCGCTTTTGCAACTCCCTATCATCAGGGGCCAAATCGAATTACTTCGCCGACGGGCGCTCGGAACGATCTGAGAAGCCAGTCGCGGGGTTCGTTCGATGATCGACGGGGTAATGACCGGCGCGAAGGATTCTGCGGCGCTAAATTCGCTGGTGCCGCGGGGTTTGTGTTTGCCTGGCGTCTGCCGCCCTGGGTCAGTGGGGGCCCGGGGAAAAACGGCTCGACCTACCGCGGAACGAAATGCTGCTGAACGGGCAACTTGGCTGAACGTCTCCGAACCGGCCACGGCGTTGGTCGTCGGGCACGCCTCCCCAGCCGAGTGCCCGCGCTCGTTGCAAGTCGGATCCATTGGCCGGACTGCGCGTTAACAGCCTGGAGAGTTCAACGTGAGTTGCGCGTCTCAATCGCTTCGTACAAATTGCTTTCCGCTGGCAGCAACCCTCCTGGTTTTCGTGTCCGGATGGTCGGCCACGGCCGGGGCCGCCCCGATCAGCCTGACCGTCGTCTCGGGATCGCAAATCGGGGTGAATCTTTCCATTCCGGTGTTCGTGAAGTCGACCTTGGTCAACACCTCGCTGAGCGGCACCATTGATGAAGAGATGACGTTTGCCACCGAGGCAGGCTTCGGAACCGTAACGCAAAGTATCGATCCCACCGGGGCGGACTTGGCACTGGGCAATTTCACCGATGCCGCGATCAGCCTGGAATTGCTGGGCAACGTGTTGTACACCACCAGTGGCTTGCGGCTCGATCTGCGCGGCCCGGTAAGAAACAAGCTCGCGACGCTCGGACCGGGGCTCTCGAACTTTTCGCTAAATGGTTCGAGCCTGGTGGTCGACTCCGGCACACTCACCTACCGCGGCGACGGCGGCTTCGTGGGCGGTTCGATTCCGCAGACCACGATTAATTTCGAAACCAATCCGCTCACGCTCCCCTTTCCCACCAACGCCGTGGCCCAGGTGCTGGTCAACGATGGGCTGATTACGATGACGATTCCGACCATGGTTGACGCGGCGCTGTACAGTTTTCCGTTCGAAGGCCACTTTGGGCTGACCGGCACCATTACGGCCGTGGGTTCGAATTGCGTGCTCTCGACCCTGATCGGCGATGCCAACAACGATGGCTCGGTGGG
>CAYNRE010000031.1:0-48244 GCA_964399535.1 uncultured Pirellulales bacterium
GTCCGCAACACGGCAAGCGGGAATGGGGCGACACCGGGCGCCCGAAGCTGGTGCTGTACCGCGGACCGTTGGCCAGGATTCCCGAAGTAACGCCAGCTCGCGGGCCTCAAACGCGAGACCTCAAGGAGTAGCTCCAACGGAACTTCAAAGAAGTGAACAACGGCAGCTCGGCGCCCTTGAAGCCGAGACAAGACGATGCCCCACATGCGGAGAGCCTCATCCGCCCCAGCAACGGCAGCTCGGCGCCATGATGGCCGAGACGCTGAGAGTCATGGGTCCAGCAACGGCAGCTCGGCGCCCTCGAAGCCGAGACCTCGTCGTAGCCGGTCGCGTAGGCGACGGCCCGGGTCCACGCAACGGCAGCTCGGCGCCCTCGAAGCCGAGACAAGTTCTTGCAGCAGTTTGCCGCGGGCGCCTCGGTCGCCCGCAACGGCAGCTCGGCGCCCTCGAAGCCGAGACCAGTGGCTCGGCACCGAGTACGATCTCATGGGGTTCCAACAACGGCAGCTCGGCGCCCTTGAAGCCGAGACCACAAACGGTGCCGCCACGTTCGCCGGGGCGAGCGTCCCGCAACGGCAGCTCGGCGCCCTTGAAGCCGAGACGACGGGATGCGCACGGGTGGCTTCCAACGGCGTGATTTTGACGCCTTGCGGTTTCCGGCGCTACCATGGTCGCCATGAAACGCCGATCCCGCCCCGTGCCCATGGGCCGACCACGGCCGGAACGCTACCAGGATCCATTCGACCACGGCGCGCCCGGCTACGGCGTCTCGGAGTACCTGGACGACTTGGACGCCTGGAAAAAGCAAGGCAACTGGGCACCGGCGAGCGGCGGGACGGAGCGTCCTTTCAAGACGCGCACGGGACGCACGTTGCAGTACATGTACCAGGCCCAAAGCGGCCGGCACGCCTACTACGACCCCGAGATCGACATGATCGTCGAGGACGATGAGGAGTTGCGCGGGAAGTACGGCATGGCGCCCAACGCCAGGCCGCCGCTACCGCCGCCGCCGCGGAGCGGACGCTTGGACGCATCGCGCCGCGTGAGCCGGATGATGAGCGAGTACGATCCCGGGGCGGATGACGGCGAGCGACGGGACGAGCAGTTCGACCCGGAGCGGGAGTACGAGCGAGGCACGTCGTCGCATCACTTCACGCTGAACCGCTCTGGCAAGTTCCGGCTGACGACGGTGGACGGAGAATACATCGACCTGACGTTCCGCGAGTTCTACGAGGCCAACGAGGGCATGGATCCCGAGGAGGCCGTGGAGATCATGGCGTTGCAGCCGGGAGAGACCTACCGGGGCGGCGGCGGGGCGTCTCCCGAGTGGTCCATTCGGAGGCTGGCGTAGCCGTGGCCGCGGTCTTTCCGTTCGTGATGATGGGGGTCGGGGCGCTCGCGGCCGTCCGTGGGCTCTTCCGGCCGCACCGAGCCGTCGTGCGTGAGGGCGGCGTGGCGAAGTGCTCTAGCTCCGACGGGTCGACGTGCGACCCGGCCGACATGATCGCCACGGCTCCCGGTACGGACGTGTTCGCGGTTGCTCCCGGCCGGGTGGTGTCGGTTGGGCCGGCCGGCCTACAGATCGTCGCCTCGAACGAGCCCCTGATCCTGGTCTATGACGGGGTGGAGCCGGCGGTGTCCGAGGGTCACCACGTCGGGCGGGGCGAGGTGGTGGGCGTGGCACGGGGCCCGGTCGTGCGCTTTGCCACGCTGACGCTGTTTCGCGGCAAGGGTGGGGTCGGGGTGCGCCCCATGCCGCCGAGCGCGTGGCTGGCCGCCCGTGGGCTCCGGCACGCGGTTTCCGACACCGGATCCGGCGGGGCTTGGTGCGAGGAGGGGCGCAGGATCCGTGTTCCAGCCACGGTGCAACGATCCTGCGAGTTCGCGCTCCCGGAGCCCGCGGGCTTCATGCTGTTTCCGGTCGAGATCGGGCCGGAGACGTGAAGACGAGCCCGGCGGTGCAAGGCGCCCTGGTGATTGGGGGAGCCATCATCGGCGGGTTCGCCGTCGGGCGGGCCGCTGCGATCTACCGGCGGGAGGGCGCTCTCCCCAGCACGCCGGTCGAGGGTGTCGGTCCGACCCTCCTGGTCTTTGGCACGTCGGTCGCGGCGATTGCCCTCACGGGGGCGTCGCTCTGGAAGGCGACCGAGGAGTTCGGGTTGCCGACCGTGGCCGGCGTCATGGGAGGCACCTCGGCGCTCGCCCTGGTCGCCAACGCTGCCCGACCGCGTCGGCGGTAGCCTCAGCTTCGTGTCGGTGTCCGGGCTCGTAGGCCGCCCGGCTGGAGTTACGCCTTGGACATCTCCTCCAAGGCGACTTGCATCACGCGCTCCCACGCCCACCGCTCGACGATGGCCGGCGACGCCGACCTCGCCGCAGCCGAGATCCGGGGCCATTGGCGGTACGCCTCGGCGAGCGCCGTCGCGATCCCGTCCGCGGAGACCGTCGGGGCGGTGGCGCCGGGGAAGTCGTCGCTCCGGGAGTCGGGACCGGCAGGCACGACGACCACGCCAGGTGTCGTGGCGCTCATGTATTCCGAGTGCCCGGTGACGACGGTGGCGACCACCGGCACTCCGCACGCGAGGGCTTCCAACGGCACGAGCCCGAAGCCTTCGGCGCGGGATGGCTGGCACACGGCATGGAACCCGCGAAGCCGGGAGGCCCAGTCGGCGGGCGGCAAGCCCACCGGGCGCACCGCGCGAACGCCAACACGCTCCGCCTTCCTGATGAACGGGTCGTAGACCACGGCGTCGGTTCCGACGATCACGAGCGACGACCGGCTCGGCAAGTGGCCTGCCCCCAACGCCATCGTCCAACCCGTCACCAGCTCGCGCGTACCCTTGCGCGAGAAGTCGGTGCTCGTGACGTGCAACACCCGAAACTCGTCCGGGTAGACGGCTTGCAACGCGCCTGAGTCGTCCACGGGCCCATGGATCCCAGGCGTGATCCCGTGCGGCGCCAAGACCATGATCTCCTTCCCGAAGGTCTCCCGGAGCGTCTCCAAGGCCCACCGGCTCGGCGCCGCGATCCCACAGACCCCGCGCCCCCGAAGATGCTCGACGACCCGGGCCGGGATGCCGTTGCTGTTCGGAGCCACGAGGGCCCACCGTCGCTCGTGGTAGCGCCGGCTGTTCCAACACCAGCCAACGTGGAGCGCGACCCGAGAGCGGCCCGGCTCCTCGTCCTCAGCGGCCAACGTCTCCGGCGTGAACCCGCCGAGCAACCCGTGATGCTCCAACGCGCGGCGCACCCCGCGCGTCACTTGGACGAAGCTCCCCTCTCCGATCTCGTGCCCGTAGAGGTGGATCGTGTCCGTCACCCGTAGCTGTGCGTCCATGCCGTTCCGCCGAGCCTTTCGTGCATCTTCATCCCAACCGCGAAGCGGCTGAACCGATTGTAGTACGTCGGGGGATGCACGCGCTCCTCGTGGGGGCACGCCGCGCGGAGCGCCTCGACCAGTGCGTCCAACTCGTAGACGGCCCACTGAGCGTCGGGCTCCCATCCGTAGCCGGGATGCACCGGGCCCATCTCGCTGTCCACCGTCACGTCACCGGGCTCGGCGTAGTCCTCGCTCCCCCCGTAGCCAACGTGGACCAAGCGGTTGCCGGCGCACTTGGCGTCGAACGCTGGCAGATCCCACGCTTCGCCGTGCGAGGCGTTGACGTAGATGTTGTTCCGCTTGTGCAAGAGCATGAGGTCCGCGGAGCTGAGACGCCCGTCGATGACTTGCACGGTCCGGCGGAGCGATTCGCCCGTCCAACCGTTGCCACGGATGATCGGATCTTGCGCGCACTCGCGCTTCGCGTCGGCGATGCTCGCGTAGTTCTCCCACGAGCCCCACTCCGAGGTCTTGATCGTGAGCGTCGCGCGGTCCTTCGGCGTGAACGCCCGCAGGAAGGCACGCAGGAGCATCGCCTGGTCCTTGCGCGGCTCCCACTTTCCGATGTGGTAGAAGCGTCGCTCGGTCGGAACCTCCCCGGGAGACCGGGGCAACGCGAGGGCTGACGGTGAGCCGGCGCTCGGCTGGTAGGGGCACGGGATCACGAACACGCGCGCGACGCCGCTCCGCTCGAACGCCAGCCGGTTCGCCTCGCACGGCACCCAGACCTCCCGGAGACCGTTCAGGAGTTCGACCATGTCGTTCGCCACGCGGTCGCGTTCCCAGCTCGTGTAGATGATCGTGTTCGCCAGCACTTGCTGTTGAAGCTCGTAGGGCAGGTGACGCCCCAGCCAGAGAGACACGCCGCGGAGCGTGTTGGCGGAGAAGATCCCGTGCCGGATCGATGCGAAGCTCGACGCCAAGCTCACGTTGCGCATCCAGCCGACGGCGTCCTCGACCTCTTGATGCAAGTTCTGTTGATGCGAGGCGGACACCTGATGCGTGCGCAACGGCACGCCGACCAACGCCAACGCGAGCATCGCCTCGCGAGCGTGACGGTGGATGCCGTCCTCGGGCTTGTGCCAGTCGGCGTGGTAGAGCACTCCGTTCGGAAGCAACGCCGGATACCCGGGCGCCGCCGTCTCCACGGCGTTCAAGTCAAGGCCCAGCGAATCGCCATCCAAGAGCGACGACGGAGACTTGTACGCCTCAAGCTGATTCGAGAGCATCCTTGATCGCCTTCTCCCTCACCCAGCGGAACACGATCAAGCTCTCGTCGTCCGCCGTGACATGGAACTTCTCAGCCAACCGCCACCCGGAGCCGGACGGCAGATCGCAACCCCACCCTCCGGCGTCCGCCGGGCAGGTGGTCTCGAACCACTCCGCGTGGTCGAGCTGCTTCGCCATCGTTGCCATCTTCGCCTCTTGCCACGTCCAGGCGCCTCGGTTATCGTAGCGTAACGCCGGCCGGCTTGCGACGCAAGCACTTTCCGTGGAGCACAACGTGAAGCCGAAGGATCGTCCGCCCGCCGAAGCCGCCAAGCTCTCTGCCGGGCTCGGTGCGCTCATGCTCACCGAATCCATCCGGGAGGTCCACGCGGGCCAGTTCGGATCCGCTTGGCGCGACCGCACGAGCGCGGAGATGCACTTCCGGGCCGCGTTGGCGGCTCTGGAAGCCCTCGCCCCAAGCAAGCGGGGCCGAGGCCGATGACCCGCCGGCACCAGCCGAACCTCTCAGCGTTAGCCCTGCTCCGGGGCAAGGAATCCACGACCACCCTCCAGGGGTGGACCGAAGCCTTCGGCGAAGGCAACCCCGCCGTCGCCGAACGCTACCGCCAGGCCCTCGTCCGCTTCATCGGACCCGGCAACCCAGGCGACGCCGAGTGGACCAGCTACATCGGCCACCTCTCCCCGAACACCCGCAAGTCGTACGCCTTCGCCATCGCCGAGTTCTTCGAGTGGATCGCGCGCAAGTACGGGCGCCCCGTCGCGCCCCATGCCGTCCGCCGGCAGGACACCTTCGACTACGTCAACTTCCTCGCCAACCGTCCCTTCACGTTGGAGCGCGAGAAGATCGCAGACGGCGACCACGATTCCCGCCTCGCGATCTACGACGCCGTCGTCTCGCTCGGCGGGCATGGCGTGTCGCAGGACGACATCGCGAAAGCCATCACGCCCTCCGTGATCCCGGACGACTTGTCCACTCAGAAGGCGCTCGAATGGAAGGACCGGCTGGCGCGCGAGTTGGGGCGCATGGTTCTCCACGACTTGCTCGTGAGATCCCCGACGCTCGACGAGCTGCGCAGGGACAACGCGCAGACCGGCATCACGCGCCGCTGGGTCGAGATCGGGGGGCGAGGCAAGGTCGATCTGGTCGACCTCTACCGCTACTCGAAACCGCCAGCGCGAGGGGTCAAGCGCACGACCATCGCCGCCCGCGTCGCGGCGCTCTCATCGTTCTGGGACGTGCTCGCCGAGGGCGAGAACACGCCCGGCGGCGAGCCGCTGCTCCAGCACAACATCTGGAAGGAGGCCAAGCGCCGCGTGTCGAAGAATCTCTCGCAGGAGCGCAAGCAGGCCGCTGCCGACCAACGCGTTCCGCCCGAGATCATCGCCCGGCTCCTCATGTCGGCGAAGCCAAGCAGCAATCTCGTGGAGATGCGAGACCGCGCCCTGCTGCTGTTCCTGGCGTTCACCGGGGCTCGCGTCTCGGAGGCCACGCAGCTACGACGTGAGCCACCGACCGAGGACGCGCACAGGTGGCTCGGGTGGTTCATGCCAGAGCACGACCCGCCCAGCATCGAGGTCACACGCAAGGGCGGGAAGAAGATGCGCTTGCCCTACCCGCCGCTCGCGCTCCGTGCGCTCACGGAGTTCCAGACCCTCCTCGAACACCACGCCGCCAAGCCGTACCACCAGTGGGACAACCCCAATGGCAAGAACCACTTGCCGGAGAAGGCGCCCGAGTGGCGATGGCGAGACCTCACGCGACCCGACGCGCCGCTCTTCCCTCCGCTCTACTTCTGGGGAGCCAACTCGACGCGCAACTACAAGCGGCTCAGGCCGAACCGTGGCGTCGACTACGGCGGCACGCCCTACACGCAGACCATGAGCCGTCAAGGAGTGCTCGCCATGCTGAAACGCATGGGCGAGAGCGCCGGGATGTCCGACGACGAGATCAAGAAGCTCCACCCGCACGCCATCCGGCACTTCGCCGCGACCGCCATGGTGCGCGGCGGCAAGGATCTGCGCGAGACGCAAGCCATCCTCGGGCACTCCAGCATCACGACCACCGAGGGCTACTTGGAGGAGATCAAGGGATCCGTCGAGCTGAGCGGCCAGTCCGCCATCCTCTCCTACTTGGAACGCTTCGCCGACATGGAAGGCGTGGCATCCTCCGCCCCCATGGAAACGCCGACGGGCGAGCCGTCCGCCGCTCCGCCGCGCCCGAGGCGCACCATCGAAGCCACCGGCATCACGCTCCCGGACGAGGAGGATGACGACTACGAGGTCGAGGGGCCGGAGGAGGACGACGAGCCCGAGATGCCAGCGGCGCCCACGCCCGTCGAGGAGGCCGCCTTCATCGCCGCGTCCGAGATGGCCTACGACATCGCCGAAGCGTCACCGGCCGCCGTTGTGGACCCGTGGTGGGATCCTCCGACGCACATGTTGCCCGCGTCGCCCCCGAACCCCGAGTTGCCGATCAACGTCGTCGAGACGGTCGACGGCACCGTGATCCGAGACGCGGACGACCACATCATCGCCATCGAAGGCGAGGAGCCGGACAAGGCCGACCCTGGGCTCGTGACCGAGATCCGCAAGAACGTGAGCCCCGGCTCCCCCGACTGGGTCTACGACGCCATGGCGGAAGGGACCGGCATGGAGGTGATTCACTTCACGTCGAAGGCAGAGCGCAAGGGGCCCGCGGGGGTCACCATCGCCGTCGAGACGTACACGCCGCGCACGAAGGGCGCGCGCCCAGTCACCCGGGAGTTCGTGCAGGGAAGCCGGTGGCTCCGCCAGAACTACGATCCGTGGCCCAGTTGGTACGGGATCGGGTCGTCGAGCCTGCTCCCGTGGATCTCGCGATCCCGGTCCGACCGCCACGGCATCGCCTCGGTCATCGACCCGGTCACCGGCCGCCATGTGAAGGTGCCAGCCTTCCCCGTGCTCTCCCCCGAGCAGGTGTTCCCCGAGGCCGACCAGGGCGGGTTGCTCGACGCATTGGAGGGGCTCTACGAGGAGTGGGTTCTCGGGGATCCCGAGCGCGGGATCGCCCCGTCTCCGACCAAGACCTTCGGCCTCGTTCGGTGGTACTGGGTCTTCGCCAACTACACCTCGCGGCTCCAAGCCTTCTTCCAAGCCGAGAGCACCAAGAACCCCATGTCCGTGCGGCCCCCCAAGTGGGTGCCGTTCGAGCACGAGGCTCGCCTCGGCTCGAACTTGCGTGCGCACAAGACCGAGTGGCTCGTCTCGTGGTTCCGCGAGAACGCCCACACGTTCATCACGTCGATGCGAGCCTTCTCCACAGAGGCGGCGGCTCCGGTCAAGGGCGAGGCGGACATCCACGAGTTCATGCGCCCCTACGAGGACGCCATGGCGGCCGGCGCCAACGTGCTCGTCACCGAGTTGCCCCAGTGGTTCGCCGAGGACGACCCGGTGCGCGCCATCCACGACGCGAACCCCGAGGAGTTCGACCGCTTCGCCGCGTGGATCGCCAACGTCACCGGACAGCGGCTCACCCGAGAGCGCAAGGAGCAACGCAAGAGCGGCGTCGACTTCGCCAAGTCCGACTGGGAGACCAAGCGGGAGCGCGCCCGGGAGTTGCTGACCGGCTACTTCCGGCTCGTGATCGCCCGGCTCCAGATCCTCGGCGTCTTGCTGGGCGGCAAGACGCCCGAGTACGTTCGGGACGAGAACGCCGATCTGCTCGGCATGACGAAGGCCGAGTTGAAGGACGAGGCGGACATGCTCAAGGAGAGCCGCAAGGCGTACGAGGAGTCGCTTCGGGCTCTCGGTGTCAACGTGACGCGCGCGGAGGATGACCCTCGCAGCATCGAGGATCGCGTGCTCGCCATCATCGAGCGGTCGTTCCCCTCCGGGGACGCCCCGGGGCAGGCCGACGCCAACATGTTCCGAGGTTCAGCGTTGTTCCAGCCGGACGCCTTCCGGCTGGACCTTGCCCGCCACACGATCAGCCACACCAAGGAGTTCCGTCAGCAGTTCGCGCTCCGCTACGACGGCCGCGATTCCGAGTTGATCATGCGACGCGCGGCAAGGGCGCTCTGGGAGCGAGCCAAGTCCATCGGAGAGACCGAGGGGCTCGATACGAAGCAGTACACGCTCATGTACGCGGCGATGCTGTCCTACGTCTCATGGATCGTTCCGGCGCCGGCCACCATGGAGAAGGAGATGCCGGCGGCAGGCCGCGGGCAGTCCAAGGACGCGCGCAAGCGGTGGATCCAAGAGCACGCCCGCCTCGTGCGCGAGTGGGCCGGATGGCGCGAGGAGGACGACGTGGGCCAGCTTCCAGACGTGGAAGCCTACATGCTCGAACACGGCGCCGGGCGCACAGAAGCGGAACGCGCGGTCGGGATCTCCATGCTCATGCGTGCCTTCAACATCTCTGAGGACGAAGCCGCTCGGCGCTACGACTCGCATGACCTCCTTTCCGTGCAGAACGAGCAGATCGATCTCTGGAAATCCGACGACACCATGATCGCGCAGCTCGGGTCCGCCATCGGTCCCGACGGGCACATGACCGTCAGGATGGACCCAGTGGAGCGCATGAAAGAGCGCCTCCGCGAGCGCGCGGAGCGCCCCGAGGCAGAGCCGGTGAGGAGCATCACGTCCAAGGGCGGAACGGTCATCGTGCGCAGGCGCCGAGATGGCGCCGAGACCGCCTCCGTCGAGGCTCCCAAGCTCACGGCGAACGCCAAGCCGTGCATCTACGAGTACGTCGACCGGGAGCCCGCGCCCCGGGCCTGGTATCAGATCACCCCCAAGAGAGGCCCGATCCGGCGCTACAGCCCGAACGCCATGGCTGCCAAGATGCGCTACATCGCCAACCAGACCAGGGTGCTTCCGTCGCCGTTCAGGATGGCCGCCGCGGTGTTCACACGCTAGCGCGGGTGAGCCACAACATGTGGTGGCCGACCTTCAGTTGCTCGTCCGTCGGGCTCGGTACGATGGATCCGTCTAGGCCCACGAGGGCCACGGCGTAGCCGGCGCCACGGATGCGCGCCAGCAGAGCGTCTCCGCCGTCGGCGTAGAAGACGGACGCGAACTCCATGCAGATCACCGGCGAGCACCGCTCCAGGACCTTCGCCATGCCGTCCCACACCTCGGGCTCGTACCCCTCGCAATCCATCTTGACGAAGTGGACCGTCTCGCTCGGAAGCAACACGTCGAGCCGCTCACCGGAGATCATGTCGTGCCGCACAAGCGGCTCCAACTCCCGCACGACCTGAGTGCTTCCGCGGTTGTTGCCAGGGGCGGGCAGAAGTAGCAGCGGACCACGGTGGTCGCTGGCCGCCCCGGAGAACACCGTCACCCGCTCCGAGAACCCATTGACCGACGCCGACTTGACGATCAACCGCGCCAGATCCGCTTGCGGCTCCACGGCGAGCACCTTGCGCGCCCCGAGGTGCGCCATGAGCATCGAGAAGTAGCCGACGTTCGCTCCCACGTCGACGCAAACCATATCGGGCTTGACGTGCCGCATCACGGCCAACGTCACCCACGACTCCCAGTAGCCGTCCAGCATGAGGTGCGGGGCGAGCGACACGTCGTTCGGGTCCACGAACAGCTTGAGCTTGCCGAGGCACCGGCACAGGGCCACCGCGTTGCCGCAGTAGGCCGACGTTGCTCCCTGCCGGCTGCCAGCTTCCAACGCCGCCGTCGAGTGGAACATGTGCTCAGACCTCCCAGACGTTCGAGGCGTCGATCCGCACCCGGTAGCCGCACCCGGCCGCGTCGCACTTGATCACGTCGTTGCACGTCACGGTGCCGGCGACGATCACCTCCTTGCGGAACCCGTAGGAGTATTCGAGCACCATCGGGCCGGCCTTGGAAGTGTCCAAGTGAAACTTCCGGTGGCTGTCCCGGATGAGCATCTGCGCGTGCCCCATCGCAACGCCTCGCCCGACGCATTTCGGGCACACCATGGCGAACATGGTCACGAGCCCCCCGCGCCCGTCCTCTTCCTGCGTGATCTCGCTCTCGCAATCCTGCCGGATGCTCCCGTCCGCGTTGCGGTAGTGCAGCACGAGCTTCGGCGAGGATCCGTTCAGCAGATCGAGCGAGCCGAGCCGATGGATGTGGAAGCCGCGGTCGTCGATGCCTACGCCGCCCTTGGCGGCCCGCATCTGGTCGTCCGCGGAGCGCCTGCGCTCGGCTTCGACCCGTTGCTCGTGGTTCAGGCGGTCCTGGGCGGTGGAGGTCGTGCCGTCCTTGACGATGACGACGGGGGCGACCGTGGGGGGAAGAACGGAGACGGGATCGTTGGACATGCGCTTGCGATGCTAGCGCCGACGCTCCCGGAGGTCAACTACCAGACAGCACCGTAAGGGGCTCGCCGCCAACCGCCAGCGGTCTTGACGTAGATGTAGTCCTCGTCCCACGCGATGTCTCCACGAACTCCAGCCGCGTCGGCCGTTCCTGTCGGAGTGAACGGCTGGTCCAACCTGAGTTGCCGCGCCGGGTCGTCCCCGTTGTAGGCGATCAAGGCGTCACCGCTGATGATGGACTCCGACGTGAAAGCTCGCACGCCGGGCACCGCAGCAAGACCGGGCGTCAACGGGATCTGTCCACCGAAGATGTACAGCTCGGGAGGGTTCATGCCGCCTCCACCTACGGACGGCGGGGCCGTCGTCACAACGTCAACCGCCCACACGCGCCCCGCCGCAATCGTGATGGAGTCACCGGGGGCGTCTAACATGTATACGTCCGCCATGAAGATGTACGCGGACGCAAAGATGTTGTCTTGGATCGTCTCGACGCCTCCACCATCCAAGTCCGAGCTGTAAAGGTACGCTTGCGCCGTGGCTTGGTCGCACACCACGATGCGTGCCGAAGGCGGGTCGGGAGACGTATTGAACACTTCACAGTCGCTCATGCGCAACGTGCCAGTGTCCACATAGAACGTGATCTCGTTGTCCGATACGATGTAGCACTGGTGAACATCCAGCTCGGCGTTTACCGCCGCCGTGTTGCCAACGCGCCCCACCGAAACCATGAGTCCGTTGAACCAGCGACACCGGGATTCTCCGGTGATGCGGATGACGGCATCGCTTGACAACGGTGCGCTAGCCACCCCAAGAACTGCGCAATCGTGGAAGTCGATGAATGGGTTGCCGTCGCCTTGCAAGTGCGCACCTACGACGCCGAGCCCCGGGTCGGCGTACAACCAGCAATCACGGAACACAACCACGCCCAACATCGTTCCCAGAGCCGTTTCGATCAGGGTGCCTGTGTCGGCGCGTGACAGAAACAACCCTACGAACTCTTGCTCGGGAGCCGGAGACATACCGATTGTCCAACTGATGTTGATCAACGGTGTCACCGTTGGTGCGGCTGTCAGGATTGCCGTTTGCACCATCGCCGCCCGCATGGACACATACTGATTCGAGAAGTCCAGCGTCACGTCCGGGACGTACGACCCCGGGCACACGACGATGGTGTAGGGCTCCGCCGCCGTCGCGTTCGCGTTGGCGAAGGCGAGCGCGTCTTCGATGGTCGTGAAGTCACCCGAGCCGTCCTGGACGACCCGGATCACGGTGCAAGTTCCGGGGGCCACCGCCGACGAAAGCAGGAGCCACCGTCCCGGCCCGCTCAGTGGCGCCACGACCGTCACCCCGTCTGCCGGGGCGACGCTCGTCTCGTCGTAGTAGTAGTAGGTGTTCGTCACGCGGACGAAGGCCACCGTGCCCGACTCGTACTGCCCGAGAGCGAGGTCGATCCCGTCGAGCGAGTCCTTCGCGTCGCTGGCGGTCGCGAGCGCGGTCTCGACGCTGAACACCGGAACGTCTTGCTGTGCCATGGTGATGTCCTACCTCATGCCGGCGTGAGGCGTTCGACCCGCACGCAGAAGTCGTTGTCGACGGGGTTGCCCGAGAGGTTGCGCAGGGCCACCCGTACCGTCGTGCCGTCCGGGTCGAGCGTCGCGCTCGGCACCACAGCGACCGGGCTGCCGCCCGACGGGTACCACGGCGTCACCATCACGAGGCACTCGTCGATGCCCATGTTCGACATGAGCGTCAACGTGTACTCGCCCGTCCCGTAGTGGGCGACGGCTTGGAATCCGGTCTGCCCGAGGGCCGTTCCGTCATCCTTGACCTTCGCCACGGCCCACGAGCTGCAACCCAAGTAGTTCGACATGCTTCATCGCTCCGGCAGGAACACGCCTACGCCGTACACATAGTCGACGTAGAACGAGCGGCTGGACGCCCCGAGCCCGCCCTTCTGGATCTTCAACAGCGGCCCCATGAACTGCCCTGCCGCCGCGATGTTCGTGATGTTGACCGTCGGCGGGTTGTTGTCGACCGTGAACACCACGTTCGGAACACCCGTGGAGCTTCCGTACGCGATGGTGCGAAGGTGCGTCCACCCGGTCGTGACGGCGATCCCTGTGTCCGTCTTGGTGCGAACGGCTCCCGCGGAGGTCACGGCCAGCCAGTTCGGGCTCGCCGTGCCGTACACGCCCTCGTTGTCGTACAGGAAGTAGTAGCCATCCGTGCTCTCCCCGGCGCCGGTAGCGTCCCCGAACCCGACCGTCATCACGAACGGCTCTGCTGGCGTGCTCAACGTCGGAACGCGCACGAGCGACTCGGCGCCGAGAGCACCGCTCGGGAAGGCAAACTGGTTCACGTCCAAGTAGAAGGCGGCGCGCCCGGTGACCGTCGTGCCGGTCGACACGCGCTTGATCCCGAAGTGGTTGCCGTCGACGTAGGTGGAATCGCTGACCACCGTGGATCCGGCCCCTGAAGTCGTCGTGCTCCAACCGAGCAAGCCCGTGGAGATGCTCGAAAGGAAGTCGTCGAACGCGACGGCCCCGCGCCGCATGTCGACGACGTTCAGGGGGGACCACGAAAACCCGTTCCAGGTGTAGACCGTGAACGTGTCCAGGGTGAGCCGCACGTCGCCGTCGACGTTTCCGGTGGCCGGCAAGTCGGTGTAGGTCGCGACCGGATCCTTCCAGTTGCTAGCCCCGGCCGCCCCGTTGATGATGCGGATCCATCGCCCCGGGCCGCTCAACGGTGTCACGATGTTCACGCCATCGGCAACCGCCACGCTCGCCGGGTCGTAGCGGTAGTAGGCGTTCGTCGCCCGCACGAACCCGATGGTCCCCGACTCGTACTGCCCGAGCGCGAGGTCTACCCCGTCCAGGGAGTTCTTGGCGTCGCTGGCGCTCGCGAGAGCCGTCTGCACGCTGAGCACGGGAACGTCAAGTTGCGACATGGCATCCTCGTCAGGGGTCGAATGATAGCTTGGAGAGGCTCTCTCGGAGCCGTTCCTCGGGCCAGTGGTCCGGCTGGATCAAGCGTACCACCTCGGACCCGGAGGCGTCACGGATCACCGCGACACGGTGTCCCGATGCCCGCTTCCTGGCCCTCCGTGCCGTCTCCATGAGCAGCGAGTGCTTCTCGGCCAGAAGGCGCTCTCGCTCCGCCCCGTCCGAGCTGCGCCGGATCTCGCCGTCCAGTCGCAACACGTCGGGCGACGCCAAGGCGACCGCGAGCGTCGTCGCCACGCGATCCCGTGCCTCGTCGGGCTTCACGCCGTCCACGAGCGCCACGTCGACCGTGTGCTCCAAGAGCCCATGATCCTTCCAAGCCAGGATCTCGCGCACTCGCTCGGGCTCTTCTGGATGCACGTCTTCTGGCTTGAGGTTCATGTTCAGAGGCTCACTTGTACCACACCGCCGGCCCCGCCCGTCCCGCCCGTCGTGCCGGACGCTGCGGTCCCGGCGCTCCCCGCCGTGAACTCCGAGCCCGTCGAGGTGCCGGTCGCCATGTCGAAGATGCGGATCTGGCCGCCCATCCCGCCGTTGCCGCCGTTGCCGCCGATCCCAGTCCCGAACCCGTTGCCGCCGTTTCCGCCAGGTCCGCCGCTCGCGGCGATGGCGTTCGTGGCCGTCGAGCCGATGAGGTAGCGGTAGCTCAGGTGGATGGCTCCCCCACCTCCGCCGCCGGCCCCACCTCCGCCGCCACGGTTGCCGGCAGCGGCCGAGCCACCGTTTCCGCCAGTCCCGCCGATGGCCGAGATGCAACCCGCCGCCGTTCCGGCTCCCCGGTCGATGCTGCGGGCGGCGATGCGGAACAAGGATCCCGCGGCACCGCCTCCGCCGCCCCCGGCTCCCGCCGTGCCGTCGCCTCCGCCGCCCCCACCACCTGCACCGCCCGCCCCGCCTCCGACGCCGGCAGCCTGACGGATGTAGGTCTTCTCGGGGTAGCGGTAGGCGCGTCGTGCCGTGACGGCGGCCCCGGCGCGGAGCGCGCCGCCCGCCCCGCCGCTTCCGGCCCCACCGGCTGAGCCTTGACCCCCGGTGCCTCCCAGGCCGACCGCCAGGGCCGTCGGAGCGGCAGCTTGGGTTCCGGCAGCGGTGCCTCCGGCGCCCCCCACCGATCCCGCTCCGCTCGTGACGTACGACCGCGCCGTCGGAGCCGCCCCCGCGGTGCCACCCGTGCCGGCGGTCGCCCCCGCCCCACCATTCCGCGTCGAACTGTATGATCGGATGGCGTCGGCGGGGGCCGCCGTCAGCGTCAGCACTCCGCGCACGCACACACACACGCACGCGACCGTGAGAGCCGCGCCGGCCGACAACGTGAGGTCGTCGTAGAACACGTCGTCCGTGAGCGTCGTCGCCCCGCTCACCACGAGGTCTCCGTTCGATCCGTCGCCGAACTCCAGAAGATCCTCGCCCCAGATGTACGCCTTCAAGGCGTCCAGGGCCCCTTGCACGGTCGTCGCGCCGTAGCTTGGCGTCACGCTCGCGTCGTCGTAGACGACATCGTCCGCGATCACCGCGTCGAACACGGGGGCCCCTGCCCGCCACATGAGAGCCTGGTCGTTCGTTCCGACCAAGCTCGCCACCGTCCCCGCCGCCGACACCATCACCACCGAATCGCTCGGTCCAGCCAACCCAAGCAAGTGCGTCCCCGTGTCGTCCACCCGCAGGAGCGGGCTTCCGCTCGAATCCTGAAGCTCGGTGCTCCCCGCTCCGGCCCCGGCGTTCGCGGCGACGGCCCGCAGGAACGCCACGCCCCCTGTGTTGCCTCCGCCGTTCCCCGGCTGCCCGATCATGCCCACGTCGAGCCCGCTGCCGACCGCGGCGCGTGCTCGCTTCGTGAGCCACACGTCGCTCGCCGAGTCCTCGAACACGATCCCCGTCGGGACGACGCTCAGGAGCCGCGTCGTCGAGCCCGCGTTGATCCGGTAGTAGAGCGTCCACTCCGGGGTGACCGGAGATCCGTCCTGCCCGGTCGCCTGCGCCATCCAGTCGACTTGATGCGAAGCCAGGGCCACCGTGTCCCATACGCGCCCCGTCCACCATGTCGTCGGCGAATACTGTGGCGAACCCGCGCTCGCGGCCGTGCCGTTGCGGAGCGCCAATCCGAGACCCGTCCCGGACCCGATGCCGTTCACCACGACAACGACCGGCGTTCCGGTGGTGTCAGGAATCAACTCGCCGCCGACCTCCGACCAGTAGTTCACCGATGTCAGGATCCATGCCGCCCCAGTCCAAGCGTACAGGCGCATCGTGTCGAGCGTCACGCGCACGTCCCCCGCGACGTTCCCAACCAGCGGCAGGGCCGCCGCGGTCGCCACCGGATCCTTCCACGTCGTCGCCGAGGGGGAGAGCGGGATGATGATCCACCTCCCGGTCCCGCCCAGAGGCTCGACCACGTTGATCCCATCCGGCACCGCCACGCTCGCCGGGTCGTAGCGGTAGTAGGCGTTCGTTGCCCGCACGAACCCGATGGTCCCAGACGCATACTGCGCCATGCCAAACGCGATGCCGTCGAGCGAGTCCTTGTCGTTGCTGGCCGAAGCAAGCGCCGTCGCGACGCTCAGGACAGGAACCTCTTGCTGCGGCATGATCGTACCAGGCTAGATCACTTCTTCGACATGATCCATCGCTCGACCCTGCCGACCACGATCCCCGTGATCACGGCCACCGCCGAGCCCACGATCACCGACGCCACGATGTCGCTCTTGTACCAGGGCTGCGGGATCGGCTTGCCGCCCACGCACCCGAGGCACCCGGGATGCGGGTCGCCGTCCCCGCAGATCATGCACTTGTTCTCCCACAAGTACGAGCACGGCGGGCACGTCTGCACCACCGGCATCGAACCAGCCACCCCTTGCCGGGCGAACCTCACCGCGACCCGCCCCGAGCGCCTCCGGCCGGAAGGGGCCCACGCTCCCGACGCGGTCCCGCTCCGCCATCGCGACGCGCACGCTCCGCCCGCGCCTTCATCGCACGCTCCAAGAGCGGTCGAATCTTCCGAGCCAAGTTCGCCGGCAACGTCGGGCACTCTGGATGGTGCGGCCCCCGCAGTTGCTCCGTCGTCGGGGGAGACGACCACGCGAACGTCGAGCAGAACGGGCAGAGGCGCTTCATGTTCACTTCTCCGGCAGGCTCAGCTTGTCGATCTCGTCGTCGATGGCTCGGTCGATGGCGTCGAACTTGCCATCCTTCACGTTCTCCACGAGAGACTGCCAGCCCTGCGACGGGGAAGCAACCGCCGAGCGGTACTTCTGCACCACGTCCCTCGCCTCCGGCACCAGCTCGGGAGCGCGCTTCGCGATGAGAACGATGAGGTCGCGCACCACGAAGCGCAGGAAGTCGTGAATCGGGTTGCTCATGGGGTCACATAGTCGTCAGTAGTCGTCGTCGCCGTCGTCGCTGCTCGACTCCCAAAGTTCACGAGGTTGCACTGGTTGATGGTAGCCTTCCAGACCTTCGTTGTCGACGTAGGCGCCACGCGCCTTGGCGTCGTCTGGGGCTCCGATGGCACCCCGCATGTCGGCGAATCGGATGTCGGCCCCATCCAGATTGGCTCCCCGCAAGTCAGCATCTCGCATGTCGGCCTCGTTCAGTTCGGAGTCTCCGAGATCCGCTCGACTCAGGACGGCCCCACGCAAGTCCGCGCGAACCAGAATCGCTCCGCGGAGCCACGCCCCGTGAAGGTGAGCCCCAGGCAGGTGCGCCTCCACGAGTTCCACGCCGTTTCTCGCGCACTGTTCCACGGCCTCCTTCATGGATGGAACGAGCGGAACTTCCACTTCGCAGATGTCGTTGCCATTCACGTCCTGAATCCTCAACGATTGGTACATGCTCTTCATGGTGTCACTCCGATGCGCGTCCTAGCCGCGTTCAACGCCGACGCGATGGCGTTCTGCTGCGCGATCAGCTCGCCGAGAGCGGCGCCGATGCGAGCCATGTCCTGTCCCGCCTTGATAGCCTGAGCGAGCGCAGCCTGAGCCTCCCGGGCCTTCTCGAACGCTTCCTTGACCGGCTTCCAATCTGCTCTCGCGCGCTCCACGGCGCCCCTCACCGACTCCTTCGTCGCCCCTGGCTCCTTCGCGGCTCGCTCCATCACGAGCACTTGCTCCGCCCGGTACAGCAACTCGGCCGTGCTCTGCGCCGCCTCCAGCGACAACGCGGCGGTGTTGTGCGCCACGGTCGCGTCCCGCACGATCACGTCGTGCATGGAAGGCCCGCACGCCGGCACCGCCGTCGCCAGCAAGATCGCCGCCGTGCCCATCCATCGCTTCGTTCGGTTCATCGCCGCCTCCGGCGCGGCGAGGACACCGTGTTCACGATGTACTCCAACTCATCGTCGCTCCAGTCGCCAACGAGGACGACGGCGTAGGCATCCTCGTACGGCCCCTCGAACGCTCCAGGCGACGGACCGCGTTGTTTGATCGCCATTCCCTCGTCGTACGAATCGTCGGGGATTGACACTTTCCATCCTCGCATCACGTCGAGGATCTGAGCGACCGATGATTTCCCGGCGCGACCATCAAGCCACACCGGGGTCGGTGGATCGTTGGGAAACGGGTGCTTCG
Organism: uncultured Pirellulales bacterium; assembly: GCA_964399535.1. GTDB lineage: Bacteria > Planctomycetota > Planctomycetia > Pirellulales > CAYNRE01 > CAYNRE01. The sequence continues at coordinate 18,455 of CAYNRE010000031.1, forward strand.
AGAACGGAACATCGTTGTCATCCGAGATGGGGCCGATGTACCCGCGCTCCACCAGGCTTCCGGTGTCCTCTTCGTAGTCCCACCCAGAGGTGGTCTCGTACCCGATCATGTATCCCTTGCGCATCGCAACCTCACTTCTTCCAGTTCATCCATCCGAAGGCCAACCCGAGCAGGATGCCTCCGGCACCGGCGCCGGCCACGAGGCCCCACGCCGGATCCTTGGAGCCCGGCAGCTCGCCGACGCGGGCGTACTCGGGGAGCACCGCGTCCTCCAGGGGGATGCTGCTGCCAACCCCGACGCGATCCGGGCCCGAGCGCAGCGGGTTCGCCCCCCACCCTGGAACGGGGGCGTCCTGCCACCCCGGGGTGCCAGGATCGATGGGCTCGTAGTAGCCCGGAAACATCCCGTCGTTCGGCAAGGCGTAGTAGCTCACTTGGACCTCCGCATCCACCAGAGGATGCCGACGCCGGCTGCGGCCATGAAGCCGACGCCGACCAACATCTTCTTCATCATCACCTCGGTCTCGGCGACGAGGATCTCCTTCTGCCGCTCCCACTCGGGGAGCACCACGTCGTCGAGGAGCGACTCCAACTGCTCGGGCAGCCAGTATTCCAGGTCCGAGAGCACGCTCCCCTTCACCTGGAAGATGTAGGGTTGGAGCTTGTCCCACACCATCGGCAACTGCCGGTCGATCAAGGCTGGAAGCTGCTGTTCCGCCGTCAGGATGGCGTCGTTCGTGATCTGCGAGATGGGCAGGCGCATCGTGGTCCGCCCGATGAGCGGCGCCTCGATGCTGTACGCGATCTCGCACGGATCCTTCGGCGGGTTCTCCGCGTCGAGCGTCGTCGCGGGGCACCACGTCGGCCTTCCCGGGGTCGCTCCGATGCCGACGTGGTAGGTCACGCCGCCCTCTCGTGGTGCGCTCGCAAGAGCTTGTAGGCGTGGTTGATCCGCTTGAGGCGCTCCTCGTTTCGAGCGCGCATCGCGTCCGACTGCGGCGCGTCCGCGTTGTAGAACACCACGAGCCGCTTGTACTCCTTCTGGATGTCGGCCCACGAGGCCGACTCGCCCATGCGCAACTCGTGCAACGCCTCGGCGACGTTGGCCGGAGCCGCTCCGCTGCGCCTCGACCGCCCGTGTTGGAGGTCGACGATGGCTCGCGCGCACGTCTCGCAGATCGCCTCGGCGTTGTAGCTCACGAGCGAGTGCCCGAGGCAGAACATGCCCTCGCACGCCGCGCAGTTGGCAAGCGCCTGGTGCAAGCATCCCGGGTGCGCGCACCCCCTCGGGATCATGGACCGGAGACCCCACGACCGCGCCGCGTTGGCCGTGAACGCTTGCGCCCACTCCACGAACTGCGACGACACGGCGCTCGCCTGCGCCCCCAACTGCGACCCGAACACGCTCGCCACCGAGCCGCCGACGGAGCCGCGCCCACCGCGCACCTCCTCCGCGATCTGGTCGATCACATCGCCGATGGTCTTGCCGATGGACCGACCGCGCGGGACGGGAGCGCGCTTCTTGGACGCCATGCCCTCATGCTACCACGGCGGACCCGAAAGCCGCAGAACCGCGCTTGCGCCGGCTCATGTACCAGGCCGCGATGGCCCCGGCCACGACCAGGCTACCGATGGCGAGCGTCGAGCCGCTGAGCCCGGCGAACACACCGCCAGAATCGCCGCCCCTCACGCGATCCGACTCGCTCGTGTACGGGGGGACGCACGAGAACCCGCTCATGTCCATGCCGGCCGCCACGGCAGCCGTCAGGAAGGCGTGCAGCACGGGGAAGTTCTTGCTGAAGTCCCCGAACATCGGCGACCCCGGGGAGCCCACGCCGAGCGACGTGACCACCGCGGCCCCGAGCGGCGAGGGGTACACCGCCCCGCCCTTCTCCAGCGAGAGCGTTGCCGTCGCGTAGGTGCTTCCCGTGAGCTTGCGGATCTTGTCGTCCGCCGCCGCCCACAACTCCGAGTCCTTCTGCGTCCACACCGCCGACTCGTAGAACTTGTCGTCGAAGTACCCAGGACCGACCGTCGGCCTCGGGTCGACGCTCTTGTCCACGAGCGCCAGCTCCGGCACCACCATCGCCGTCGCCATCCGCACCTCGCGCAGCGTCGCCGCGTCCGTCAGGTCGATCACCGTCGGGCTCCCGGCCATCGCCGCCATGTAGGCCCCGATGCCGGACGGGTCCGCCCCGCCGCACCCGGAGCACCCGTAACCGTACAACCCTCGCGGCGGCCCACCGGGAGTCGGCTCGGGCCCCCTTCCACCTCGCGGCGGCCCACCGGGAGTCGGCTCGGGTCGCGTCGGAGCACCGTGAACGATCACCACCGGGCGGTCCACCGGCCTGCCGTCGATGTAGAGCGTGTGGCCGATGCCAGCGGACGCCTGCTCGTACTCCCCGAGCGATCCGTCCTTGAACGCCGCCACGGGGCCCATGCCGTCGCCGTAGTCCACCGGGACGAACTGTGCCCCGAGCACCCCGTCACGCCACGACTGGACCCGCTCCAGATCGCCCAGTCCAGCCGCTCCGACCTTGATCGGCGCGCCCGTGTAGTCGAAGTAGCTTCCGAGCATGATGTCTCCTACCTTCTGGCGATGACCGCCACCATGGCGCCCGCGATGATTCCGCCGATGACCGCGGCCACCGCGGCCGCCACCGTCACCTTCTCCGTGATGCGCGCCTCCGAGGCGTCCAACGCCTCCGAGACCATCGCCGCCACCGGAACCGTAGCCGTGAAGCTCGGTATCAGGGGCAGCGAGGTCTCGAAGGTGTAGGTGCCGCTCAGGGAGGACATGACGCGCGAGACGCCGGATTGTGGATCAGGGGGTGGTGTCTGTGGAGATGATGATCCCCACGCACGGGTGCCCCTGGCCGGCTCCGGCGAAGCCCATGAGGCGGATGGTGTTCGTGTCCGGGACCGCCGCGAGTGCGGCGTTGAGCGAAGCCTGTAGTGCCGTCGCCTCCGCCCCGTAGAACGTGCCGACGCTCAAGTCGACGCTCTGGTTCGGTAGCTCAGCCGCTGACGCCGAGAACACCATGGAGCAGAACCATCGCTGGTCGTCGCTGCCGCCGGTGAGATCGATCTCGGCGAGATACCGAGGCGTCTGAAGAGCCGCCTGGGCCAGAATGGCCGAGCGGATGGCGCCTGTCAGATCCGATCCCGGGGTGCCGAGCACGACCACGCCGGCCACGTCGGCGGTGCCTGCGATGCCGGCTCCGCCACTGAGATTGAAACGACCCATCTTGTCCTACCTTTCCTGTTGCGTTGAATCTGAACGACTGACTGAGATGAACTCAGGGGGATGCCTCTCCGGTGAGAAGCAGGCAGATGAACTGGTGCCCTTGCCCGCACCCGATCACGGCGTGACCGTACACGATGTCGCTGCCCACCGACGCATCCGCCGCCGCGATGAGCGCGTTCAACCCGGCTTGGGCCGGAACGGCCTCGGATGCGTAGCAGGTGCGGACCCTCACGTTGTCCTGACCGGGATCGTTGGCGCCGCCCATCGGGGCCGGATCGATGACCGTGAACAGCAACGTGACGAGCATCATCTCGTCGTCGCTGCCGCCGTCGATGTCCATGTCGGCCAAGTACCTTGGCGTCTGCTCGGCCGCCATGTCGCGGATCGTCTGCTCGGCCCACGCAGCCATGACCGCGTGGTTCGACGGAGCGAACCGGAAGCATCTGGCCGTCAAGCTCTGGTCCGCCTTGATCCCGGTCGCGAAGTACGTCGTGATGCGTCCCATCGTTCTCTTCTTTCTTAGCCGATCACGCGCTCGATGCGCTCGTGCAGAGCATACGCGGCAACCGCGCCGCTTGCCAAGCCCATCAGAAACCATGCCCACGCCGGCACGCCGACATCCATCTCCAAGTCGCCGAGCCCCACGGCCCGCCCGAGGATCCTGCCGGGCCCCCCGAGGTTGCCGACCATGCCACCGGCTGCCCGCGCTGCCGCGTAGGCTTGGTCGACTCCATGCACGGCGACGAGGTTCGGGTTCACGGCTTGCGCTTGGAATAGTAGTACACGCCCCCCGCGGCGGCCAAGACGAGCAGCAAGATCCCGCCGACCACCATCGGGCTCAGCTTCGACTCGTCCTCGTCCCCATCCTGGATTGACGTGTCCACGTCTCCGCCGTCGTCCTCACCCGTGGTCACGATGTCCTCGGGTTGGATGGACGGAGGCGTGTAGACCTGCGGCGGGAGGTCGACCACGGGCGGCGTGTAGACCTGCGGCGGGAGGTCGACCACGGTCGTGACGGTTTGGTCCCTGCCGCGTCTCATCGGCCTGTCAACCACCGGGGTTGTCGTGACCGTGGCGACGCGGCACGCCGGGGTCTGGAGCATCCCCGCGTACCACTTGGCGTCCCGCGACGCGCCCCAGCAGAGCGCGTTCATGGTCTTCTTGGGCCCGTTGAAGGCCGGGTACTGCTTGCAGTAGTCGACCGACGCTGCCCAAGTGTCATCCAAACAGGTCGGCACCGGGGCCGACGGCTCCGACGCGCACATCGGGAGCGCGAGCGCCTGCAACGGGAACCCCGAGCACTTCTGGACGTGCGCCAACGCCGCCACCGGATCTGCCGGGGCCGTGTCGTGGCACGCGATGATCTTCGCGATGTTCGCCCGCGTGAGGCACTGGAGTGTCATGCCACCGTTGCCAATGTTCAGGCTCGTGCTCGGGGCCGCGGTGAGGCAAATCTTCGCCTGCGCCAGCACGCACGGCTCGAACTGCCCCCAGCCCGGATCGAAGCCCTTGGCGACCACCAGATCGGACCATGTGACGGTTCGGTTGGAAACCGAAAACGCCATGGTCGCCCCGAGCCCGTGCACCTCTTGGCGGTGCGCCTCGCACCACGTCTGCGCCTCCAGGACCACGTCCTTCGGCACGCACGACGGAAGCGCCGGACCCGAGGATCCGTATCGGCTCAGGTCCAGCGAGTAGTCCAGCCCGACCCCGGTGACGCGGTAGCTCATGGTGACCTCGACTGCTTCCGAACGGCCCGCGTCACGAAGAACGCCCCGACCGCGCACGCGATGGCGATGCCCACCGGGGCGTACTTGAAGAGCGACGACTTGCCCGGCTTCGTGCCGGGTGGGATCGCTGTCACCACCCCGCCACCGTCACCACCTCCGCCCGGGACGACCGGCACGATTGGAGGGCTTGTCGGCACGTCCCCGCCCGGGGGCGGCCCGAACTGCAACGTGTAGGCGTCGATGAACGACATGGTCGGCGGGAGGCGCTTCACCGTCGTCCGGTAGTCCACTTGCATCGCGAACACGAGCGAGCCTGCGAGCTGCGACGCCACCGTGCTCAGGAGCTTGCTCCCGCCGGAAGCGTCGCCGGCCTGCCGCGCCTCGAACCAGTGCAGGAACGTGATCTTGGGCGGATCGCCCATGTCGCTCTGCGAGAACACCGCCTGCGTCTCGTAGTAGCGGTAGGCGCTTCCCTCCGCCGCCATCCGCACCGCGTCCGGCGTCGACTGCGAGCGCGACAACACACCGACGAACGGAACGGGTTGCTGGAACGCCGCCACTTGCGCCGCCTGCACCGCCTGGTCCGTCAGGCTGAAGATCGCCACGTTCGTCGACGGTGGCATCGGGTTCGGCTCCCACGCCGTCGCGTCCACCCGCGTCGACCACGCCGTCAGCAAGTCCACCTGCGCCTGCGTCAGCAAGGGCGTGAACAAGTCCACGAACGCCGCCAACCCCGGAGGCAACGCCACCCCGCCAGGGGCCGGGACTCCCGACATGCCTCGCAGAACGTAGTGGTCCATCACGCTCATGGCGATCTCCCCGGAGTAGAGGTCGGCCCCGCGGACGTATCCGAGCACGGGGAGGCAGTCCGCATGTCCACAACGGGTGCGACCGACCGTGACCCGCCGTGGGGCCGACCTCTGCTCCGAGACGACGCGACGCTCACAGCGGCACTCTCGTCAGCGGTTTCGAGCATTCGATGATCTGATCAATCCACAGCTCGGGCACCAGCATCCCCGCGATGTCGTACTCGAAGAACGCCACCGGAGACGGCAACCGCCGGAAGATCAAGCAGTTGAGTTGCACGACGCTGTTCGACCTCGCGATGAACGTGAAGGGCACGTTCAGCGGACCATACCGCGTCGGGCGTTGCGGCAGAAGAGCCGTACCGACGTTCCCGGCCGCCGCGAAGGAGTTGGCCTGCGCGATGTTGAACGACGCGGCGGGCGGCGGCTGCGCCCCCGGTCCCACCACCACGAAGTCCGCGTTCAACGACGCGAACCCCGCGCTTGCGCTTCCAGGGCCCATTTGAGCCTGCGGCGTGAACGCTTGCTGCGCCGTCGTCTGGATCGCCACCGGGTCCAACTGGAAATCCACGTTCCCCTGCTGGTGCTGGTCGACGTTGATCGAAAACCCCATGATGTTGCTGAACCGGCGCGACTCCACCGGCACCGCGTCGCCCGGATCGAGACCGCTCAACCGGTAGATGTCCGGCCGCATGTCGAACAAGATCAACGTGTAGAGGTCGGGTACCTTGAACGCTCCCAGCTCGAACTGGAACGGCCGGTTCGGGCTCACCGTCGCGTCGAACATCCCGCCCTCCGGGAGCCGGCGGTACATGCGCTCGAACGTCACGATCTCCGGGTGGACGATGAGCGAGGCAAGCTCGCCGCCCGCCAGCACAACGCGATCCGCCTTGCACGGACCATGGTTCATGTCCTCCGACGCGAACCGTGATCTCGGATCCGTCGGAAGCACCGGTGCGTCGACCGGGGCCCTTCGGAACCCTACGCTCGCGCCTTGAAACAGCGGGGGCGACGCCATGCCATCACGTCATCCCCACCGGCCCCGGCGGCTGGATGATGCGGTAGCCGTGGAGCAGGATGTAGAGGAACCCGTCGGGGAGCCGCGTCACGGGGTCTGCCTGGTTGTCCGGCGCTCCGGGGATGAGCGGGTCGAGGATGCCCTCGTGAACGTCGTACTGCGACCCGAGGAACGGGTACGGGCCCGCTCCCGCGAAGGCGTTGACGTTGCCCACCGACGGGTTGTTCAAGTGGCTCGGCGTCGCGATCCACTGAAGCACCTCGCCGCGCTCGAAGAAGTCGAGCGACCCGAGTTGGAACGCCTCGTTGATCGATGACGTGTAGAAGGCGCTCGGGACCGGGTCGTTCTGGCGTGCCCACCCGGAACCCTGGTTCCTGAACTCGATGAACCCGTCCCACTCCATCGTGCGGAACGAGGAGTGGTTGCTCGGCGATGCGTAGATCCCGCCGCCCGTGCCAGGAGCCGCCAGGCCGGCAATCGGGTTGAACACGCCGGCACCGGCGTCGTTCAGATCCCACGCCGAATGCGCCGGGCGGAAGCGCCCGAACGAGCGTCCCTGGAACGTCCCGAGCGCGTCCGTCTGCGGGTCACGGAACGTGAACGTCAGGGCCGACTGGAACACGATGGACCGCGCCACCGCGACGAACGGACCGTCCTGCGACACCGTGTAACTGCCCTGCTGAGTCCCGCCGACGTTCGCGCCGAACGGGATCTGCACGATCACGTCCTGCGGCACGCGACGCCCAGGGATGTCCTGGATGTATCGCACCGCTGCGTAGTCCGGTCCCCTCGACGGGCCGATGTAGTCCTTCGCCTGGCCGCTTGCCCCGCCGGACTTGCCCACCTTGATCGATTCCATGGTCTGCGCGACCACGCCCAGGGTGCGCTCCAACGCCGCCTGGTTCGCTCGGATCTGCGCGTGCTCCCCGCGCAGGTCGCCCACCACCGCGCCCATCTCGCGGATCATCTTGTGCGCCGCAGCCACTTGCTGCGACACGTTCCGTGCCCACTCGTCGTAGTTCGCCATCACGTTCCTCCTGTCGGAGTTCCGGCCTTCGTGGCCGTGCCGTTGGCTGGACACCCCGTCGCGTCAGCGTGCCGACGCGACGGGGATGCCCGGCGATGACTCACTGGACATCGCGGGCGAAGAGCCCGTCAAAGGTCCACTGAATCACCTTCTGGATGCCGTCCGCCGCGTTGAGGTTGTCGCGCAGCGAGAGCATGTTCCGACCGCTCGGAGCGACCGTGCCGAGCGGCACCGAGTTGCCGCCGTCGGGCAGCGCGCTGATGGTGGCCGTGCAGAGCACGTTCTGCCGAGGCGGAAGGAGGATCGCGCGGGCCAGGCGCAGGATGGATTCGTGCGTCGGTGACCCGTTGACGAAGTGGATCAGGTCGCTGGTCCCACCGAGATCCCCGTGGAGGCCGCCGCCGTCCGGGAAATACTTGGTCGCCATGTTCTCGATGGAGTTCTTCTGGCCCGTGCCGAAGCTCCAGTGGAGCTGCTCCATCGACTGCCAGTAGAGCCGGTACACGTCCTCGATGTTGCCCATCGAATCCGCTCCCGCGGCGCCGAAGAAGGCAGCCGCGCCGGCAGACGAGAAGTCGCCGTTCTGGAACCCGGGGCCGGCGCCGTTCGCGGCGGAGCGGATCATCGGGTTGCGGAAGTGGACCATGCACCGCAGCGCCAGCGTGACGTGCGACTGGTCGCTCGGCAGCGTGGAGCCGTTGTCGAGGTTCGTCACGGCCGAGAGGTCGTCCGCCCGCTGGCGGTTCGTGAAGAGCTTTTCACGATCCGCGACCCGGGGGCTCGTGCCGCCCATGCCGGCGGTACGGATGAGGGTGTCGAAGAACGGCTGATGCACTCGCTCTCTCACATTAGTGAGCTTACTCATAACATGACTCCTACGGGTTGTGTGGTCTTCCTCGTGATGTCGCCGCCGGTTTGTGTTCGGCTGCCCTAGGGCTGGCTGGTCACGAGTGCGGACCTGGTTTTCTTTCACGACCCCGAGCCCAGGGCTCCGGTTTGCCGGAGCCTCCTGGGCTCGAAGTCGGGGCGATGCCCTCGGCGCTTGTGCGCCTTCCGATCATCCGCTCAGCGTGCCGTTGCCTCCCGCCGTAGCGAGGATCCCAGCCGGGATCTCGCTGGACGACTGCGAGTCGCCGGCACTCATGGTGCCTGCCCACAGCGGACCGTTCGGGATCCACTGAGAGTCCTGCGGGACCACGCTCTCGGCGTACCCACCGTTGCTCGGGGCAGCGGTGTAGTATTCGCCCATGGCTCGCCGACGCGGGCCGTGAAGCCCGGCGGCAGCCTCCGCGAGATCGAGCACACGGTCGAGGTTCGCGTCCGGCCGGATGCCGTCGTCCACCGCCGCGACCCCGGCCGCCGCCTGCATGGCGAGCGGTCCGGCGGCCTCGTAGGCGCCGACGCCCTGGAGCCCGGAGGGAGCGAAGTATTCGCCCATGCCGGCCGCGATCCGCGTCCGGTTCGGAGCGAAGTATTCGCCCATTCCGGCCGATGCCTGCTGGAACGCGCCCACCGGGGCGTACTTGGGCATGAGGCTCTGGAACGCTCCCATGCCGCGCCGACGGTTGCGGAGCAGGTAGGCGCGCGAGTTCTCGTACCCCGCGAGGTACGATGCCGCGCTCTCCTGCTTGGCGACCTTGAGCCCGGTCACGATGAGGTCGAGCAGCCAGCTCCCGACCATGCCGCCGCCGATGTTGAGCTTCTTGTCGGAGGACAGCGGGAGCGCGTTCGTGGCTGCGACGCCAGCGACGAGCACCACCGTTCCCGAGATCGCCTTCTGCCAGGTGGCGAGCGTCGCGTTGTCCTGCGGGAGCACCTTCGGAGCGACGTAGGTGTTCACGAGGTTGGTGAGAACCCGGTGAGCGACCACGCCGCCGGTGATGAGCGCGCCGATCTTCAGCACGTTCAGGAGGTGCGACATGAACTGGTTGCGCCGCATCGACCGGCGACGACCACGCCCTCGGCGTCGACGACCGTTGGCCTTGAGGCGCCGACCGTACCGGCGGCGACGGTTCGACTTCAGGCGCCGACCGTACCGGCGTCGACGGTTCGACTTGAGGCGCTTGCCCTTGCCCTTGCGCTTGGCGGACTTGCGCTTGGCGGACTTGCGCTTGGAAGCCCCGGCGCGCGTCTTCGACTTGCCCTTGCCACGGCGGCGCTTGGCCGCCATGCGAGGCGCCGCACCGGCCGCCGCCGTCTTGCGCTTCGTCTTGGTGGTCTTCCGCTTCCGAGCCTTCCGCTTGGCCTTGTAGACCTTGGAACCTCCCTTCTCGGAACCCTGCCACGACCTGCCGCTCGTCTTGTAGACGCGGCGCGCCATGTCGAAGAACTCCGGCGGGGGGGTGTTGCGGCTCATTGAACGTCGGCGACCCTTGCGCTTCCTCATCTTGCTTCTCCTGTTGGCGACGAAAGCATCGCCGTGCTTCATCACTCGCTTGGAAGCGGAGCCACGGCGATCCATGGCTCGCTTCAGCAGCTTCTTGTCGACCTCGCCGGTGAGGTTCCCCTTCTTGTCGACCTCGCCGATGATGTAGTCCAGCGGGATCCTGCGGAGGCGGCCGGACTTCGACCGGTACATGAACGACTGGCGCGTCTTGCCGGCGTTCGGGTCGTACAGGTTCACGGGCTTGTAGGGACCGTACTTCGCTCGCACCCGGCGCTTGGCCTTCACGGTGCGGTACTCGTACTGCCCGGCGTACTTCTTCTTCTTCCTGGCCTTGGCGGGCGCGGCCTTGGCGGGCGCGGCCTTGGCGGGCTTTGCCTTGGCCCTGCTCTTGGACCCTTCCTTGGAGGCCCTCCCGATGTAGGCTTCGCGGGCGGCGAAGGCGGCGGCGAGTTCGGCCTTCTCGGCCGCGATGACTTCCGGCGGCTTGAGGCGCGGCGTGAAAGCCTTGGAGGCTGTCTTTTTCGCGTTCCGGCGAAGGAACTTGGCTCGACCGCCAGCCGCGTTACGCCGAAAGACCTTGATGCCGCCGTTTCTTCGCATGGAACTTGCTCCCAGGATCTTGCGCGCCCGTTCGACGCGCTCTGAGGGACTGAGGCCGTTGGTGGCCTCTCGGGCGCTGTAGGCGCCACGTCCGTTCACTTGCGCGAGCGTCGTGACGCCAATCGGGTTGGGCTTCAGACCGCGGCCACGCGGACGCTTCACCCAGTCATACGACTTGGCATCGTTCGCCGTGATCTTGAACGCTCGACCGTATGCTTTCCGACGCATCTTGAACACACCGCTGCCCATCGGCAGAGCGTGGATCGCGTCGGACACGGCGATGCACGTTGCTGAACTTCGCGCTCACCGTACAAGGCAGCGGCGGGAGCGTCAAGAAAAAACAGCCATGATCGCCAACCGTCTAAAGCTAGCAACGCAAGCGTCGCTAGCGTTGAATCCGTCTCGCGACTGTGCGATCCTCGGCGTTGACCACAATGGAAGCGTCTCTCATCATCCCCCGCCTGTACGTCGGCTCGGCCCCCAACCCGTTCTCGGGGCCGACGCCCTACACCCCGCCCGTGCCCGTCAACACGATCATCCTGTGCGCCGCCGAGTACCAACCGCACCCAGATCACTTCGGGCCACCCGGGAAGCGCCCGGTGAGGAACATCTACCTCAACGGGTTCAACGACGAGTGGTACGACGAGATCCCGCCCGAGGCGTGGGCAACTTCTACCCGCGCGTCGTTTCACTTGAGGCGAGGGGACTCCGTGGCTCTCACTTGCATCCAGGGGCGTAACCGGAGCGCGCTGGTCGCAGCCCTAGTGCTCTACAAGCTCGGCGACATGAGAGGCCGGGAAGCCAGACGTATCGTGCAGCAACGACGCCAAGCCCCGCGTGGCGACACGCTCTCGAACAAGTCGTTCGTGATGCTGCTCGACGAGCTGCCCTAGCTCTTGCGCAACGCGAGGTAGCCCACCCCGCCGGCAAGTACGACGCCGCCGAGCACGAGGAGCATCGTGCCCAGGCTCTTGCGCTCCGCGATCTTGCGCTCCGCGTCCACTTGGCTCTCCCACTTCCCCTCCCACAATGCCAACGCGGCTGCCCGTTGCGTCACGAGGTCCAGGAGAAAGGCATTCAACTCGACGTTCGCCAGTTCGATGCCGCGCGTCCACAGGGTCACGAGGTTCTGCGATGATGGGTTCATGCGGAACATGGACGGGTTCAAGTTGGCGCTCCACGCGACGTGCTTTGGAACGACGTGCGCCGATGTGATCGCAGCCTCGATCCCCGTTCCGAGACCCTTCAGCGTGATGGAAGCAAACGTGGCGTTTACCGTCGGTGCGAACCAGTCGACTCCGGCGAGCTTCACGAGGTCGGCCTTCGTGAAGACTGGGCATTGACCCGGCATGGTCCTTCCAAGGACCGTCTTGCCGGAGCACCACCGTCCCCGGTCCTTGTCGATGGCGTAGTTGACGAGATCACGCCCGAGCACCTCGGCCATGCCGGCGTTCATTGGCGTGGTGCCCATGAGCCCGAGGTCGATCTTCTTGCCGAGCCGCTTGCCAACCGCCTCCACCTCGCGTTGCAACGGCAACACCGAATCGTTGTACCGCTTCGTGAAGTCCTCCAACATCATCCGGTACGCCGAGTCGGCGGCCTTGGCCGTCGCCTCCACATGCGCCCCGTACGATGCGTCCCACGACTTGAGCACGCCGTCGCACCCGAGCATCTGGTAGCCCGTGCGACCTCCGAGGAGCTTGGATCCCGCCTGGTCGGACTTGCGCAGGCGGAGGCACTCGTCCACTTGCTGCTCCGGCGTGAACGCTCCAGGCCAGCACTTGCCGTTGAGCTTCGTGGGGCATCCGCTGCCGCCCCCGAACAGGTCGCCGGCCGCTTCGGAGACCCCCTTGTAGATGGCGCGCCCGGTCTTGTAGACTGGCGCTGCCACCTTGCCGGCAAGGTACGACGCCGCCTCGCCGCACAACTCCCCCGCCACGGGACCAGCTTGGGCCGTGCAGTAGGCCGCCGCCCCGGAGTACGCCGCGGCTTGCGCGCACTTCTTGAACTCCGCCTCGGTGAGATTGGCGTCGCCAGATACCTTTTCGAGACACTCCTTGCCGGCGGCCAACCCGGTGTCCGCCGCGCTCGGGCTCTCCGCTCCTAGTCCCCAGTGGTAGCTCATGGCGTCACCCGACGATCCCGTCCTTCTCGATCCCCAACTCCTTGCCGGTGACGATCATGTGAACGCCGCCCCGTGGCGTGTAGACCACGAGGAACTTCTCGTGCGTGGACGGGTGCTCCGCCCCGGCCAGCATCCCGTGCGGCACGGTGATCTCGTAGTGGTCCTGCCCGATCTGCACTTGCACCCCGAGCAACGGCGCTAGCACGCCGACGTGCTTCGGCATCGGCCCCTCCAAGCGCAACAGCTCGCCGCTCACATGGATCTTCTTGCGCGGGTCGGCCCAGTCACGGATGAAGTCGGGCTCGGCGTAGACCATGTTGGGTGACTCGGCGATGTGCTTGTAGTCCTCGTACTCCTTCGGGTCGAGCTTCCACTTGTTCGAGCGGTACATGACGGACCGCCCCTCGCCGATCTCTTGCAACCGCTCGGGCCACGAGAACGGCAGATCCGTGTGCTTACGGTGCTTCTTGTCGTGGAACTTGCGGAAGATTTCCTCCGCGTACTTCGACGTGTCCACGACCTCGGGAGCGCGGTTCGTTCTCATCGGCCCTTCCCCGAGAAGAGCCAGAGCAGGCCGGCTCCAACCGCCACGCCGCCCGCGAACAGCGTCCACCCGTCGCTCCACCACGACCCGCCGTCGCCCATGCCGAGCTGATCGCGTTGCATCGGCGCGATCACGCCGCGGGCCACGTCGCCTCGCCCGACGAACCTCGCTCCCGACGGGATGCCGCGCCCCGCCTCGACGCTAGGGACGCCGAGGGGCGTCGAAGCGGGAAGCGCCGGGACCGGCAAGTCGTTGCCGGCGGCGATGCCCTCGGACGCCACCTCCCAGTACGAGTAGCGCCCGTCGGCGCACCACTCCGAGTAGATCATCGGAGGCGCTCCCCCGTGCCGGCCTCGTACCGCCGCACGATCTGGCTGCCGAGCGCGACCACCCGGTCCTTGTTCCCGGTCCTCGCCCCGATGCGAGCGAACTTCTTGGCGGAGTCGAGCGTCAGGGTGCGCACCGAGAGCTGGTAGTACAGCCCTCGCGAGCCGGCCTCGTAGACGTGGTAGCGGGTGGTCTTCGCCATCGTGCTCACGTTTCGCGAACGATAGCACGGGTCTCACGGGCAGAACGCAGAAGGTCAGGCAACAGCGTGACCAGGAAGTACGCCCCGATGGCGATGCCGGCGTAGGTGAACACCGTCGTCAGGTCCAGGGGCGGCTTGAACTCCGGCAAGTCCGTGCAGGACAACTTGAGCGTCTCCGACGCATTTGGATCTGCGATGATGTCGGAGCACACCTTCCCGCGGAGCTTGTTCTTCTGCGACACGTCGATCATCGCCACGAGCGCCCATGCGATGAGCGCCACGATGACGATCTGCACGATCCCGAGCACCGCGAGCGCGCCGGCCCCGATCACGATGGGGGCTGCCCCGAGTCCGCTCGTGGACGACCGGCTCGTTCGCAGAGGATCCAATGCCCCGAACTTGTCGAGCAGCGGGAACACCTCGCACAAGGTCGTCGTGTAGACCGCGTGCCTCACGATCTCGGCGTTCGAGTAGCCCTGGTTGTGGATCATGTAGTCCGGCTCGAAGCCGTCGCTGCCAGCACGGCGCCCGATGTGGCGCATCACGCCGACGGAAGCCGTGTCCCACGCCCAGTACAGGAACGACTTGTAGAGGTTGAGCGGCACCTTGAACGGCTCGCTCAGCAACGCCTGGAGCCCGTCCTTCACGCGCTCCAACGCCGTTGGCGCGACCTTGTCCACGTCGCCCCACATGTTGTCGAACACATGAGTCGCCTCCTGGAACTCCAACGTCGGCAGAAGCGCCTCCGGGTTGGCTCGCTGAAGGTCGCTCACGACCTCCATCATCCGGTCGAACGCCGGCAGCATGTAGCCGTAGATGTAGTCCGTGTACCAGATTTGCTCGTCTACGGGATGCCCGTTCTTCTCAGAGAGCGCCTGCCAGTCGATGCCTGTGAACATCTTGGACGCCGTTGCCGCCAACGCTTCGATGCGATTCATGGCTTGCTCCTCTTGCGCCACGAGTAGACCCCGGCGCCAACCAGACCAACTCCGAGCACAAGCCAGGCCCACCGCGGGATCTGGTTCATCGCGCCCGCCACGTCACGCATGAACGTCCCGGGACGCTCCTCCGCTTCGCCGAGCATGTACGCCCGGTAGCGAGGAGAGAGGCTCTCGACGTAGACCGAGAGCGGCAGGGAGGCGGAGCGAGGCTCCATCGCCGTTACAGCATCCCCCGTCGTCGCATCTCTTCCAAGCCAGCCTCGGCGAACTCGTCATCGCGCTCCCGCATGATGGTAGCCCGCCGCTTCCCGGATGAGACGCCCATCGCGAACGACGCGCCGCACGCCGCCACGAACAGCGGGAGCTTGACGGCTCCCGACCAACCCTCGCCGCCGGACTCGGCAACCGGCTGGCCGAGCCCAGGCATCCACTCGGCATTCCCGTGGTAGCGAAACATCGGTCGCTCACTCCCTGAAGTACAACGCGGCCCCGATGGCGCCAGCCGCCACCACGAGGCCGCCCACGATCCACCACGTCGAGCCGCCACCGGAGGACGAGTAGGTGTACGGAGTGTCGGTCTTCGGAGTGTCGGTCTTCGGCGTGGTGGTGCCGCTGCTCTTCTGGGGGGCCACCCACTGAGACTCGGAGTTGCCGATCTCTTGGCACAGGGTGAGCGTCTTCTCAGCCGCAGCCGCCCCCGTGCTGTCCGGGTGGTTCTTGAAGATCCACAACGCCGCGCCACATGACGTTACGCCGAGCTTTCCGTCGGCGCTCAGGCCGACGTAACCCTTGCTCGTGAGAAAGCGCGTCATCTCCTGTTGGAGATGTGCTCCTTCCTGTCCGGCCTCGACTGCCTTTCCGCTGGCGGTGAGCGCACCGAGCGAGCCGAGGTTCCCGGCAGATCCGGCGCCACGCCCGAACACGCCGCCTCCGTACTGTCCGATCCCACGCAACGGCACGTTGTCGTACGGGGCGTTGAGGTTCGAGGTGTCGAAGTACAAGTGCTGCATGTTCGCTCAGCCCTTCTGCGAGAAGTACACGCCGGCCCCGACCGCTGCGATTGCTGCGATCACGCCGCCCACGATCCACGCCGTGGAGATGCCGGACTTGGCTGGCAACTGCGTCCCAGGTGGCTTCGTGCCGGGCGGTTGCGTGCCGGGGGGCGTGTCGACCACGACGGGAGTCGTATCCACCGGGTTCACGACCGGAGGGGTGGTGATTGGAGTCGTGTCCTTGGGGCAATCCTTGAGGAACCCAGATCCCATTTTGATCGTCGACCCGCACTTCGCTGGCACGATGATCGAAGGATCGGCCGACACGGCCCACGCGGACGCTCCGCAAGTGATCGGGCCGAGCAATCCGTCCTCAGAGATTGGGCAGTACCCGTGAGACTTCAGAGCGACATTGATGCGTTGTTGAAGCGCACGCACCTCGGAGTTGCTCAGCGGAGTAGCGGTTGTCACTTGCGCGATACACGTCGCCTGCGCCCGCTCGAAGCAGTCCAACTCGTCTTTGTCGGACCACCCCAAAGTGTTCTTGTCCAACCCGCACTTCTGGATACGAACCCCGATGCACGCTTGGTACGTCGGCGTGTTCCACTTCTGGTTCTCGGGGTCCAACAACCCCAACCCCTGCACGCCGGCCGCCGCCTGCTCGTAGGCGGAGAGCCCGCCCATTCCCGAGAAGACGCCGCCGCCGTAGCCGCCGCCGCCGAAGACTCCGCCCCTGGTGTTCACGTCGCGTCCGAACATCACGTCGCTCCTTCTTGCTTGCGTCCTGCGATCTTGATCGCTCCGTACACGACCGCACCGGCCAACCCGACAGCCAAGACGATCTTCCAGAGAGGAGGGATCGTGGAGGCCATGTCGTCTGCTCCCACCGTGCCCTGGCACCCGCATCCTCCGCCCAAGCTCTCGTAGCCGGTCGGGAATGGGGCCCACCTCGGGATGTCCGTGGCGGTCAGAGGCTCGCTCTGCGGGCGGGTCCAGATGGCGCCGTGATACCGGGTGCCCTCGTCGAGAGGGCCACCGGTCCAAGCGTGGACGCGCGGTCCGAGCGGGTTCGGGACGCCCTGCGGGTAGTTGGCCGGGTCGTAGATGCTCATCGCGATTGCTTGAAGTTCGAGGCGATTGCCATGATGGGGAGGCCGAGCGGAAGGAAGCCTACCGGGACGGCGATCCATCCCCACTTCTTCTTCTTGTCGGCGCTCGGCGCCATGGCTTTGCCCTGCTGGTAGTTCAGGACGGCGCCCACCAGAAGCATTCCGGCCACGAGAGCCAACCCGGCGGGGCCGTACAACCCCGGGGCGTTGCGTTGCAGGGAGCCACGCCAACCCATCTCCCAATGCGGGTCCACGGCTCGCGGTTCGTTCGGGTCGGCCATTCGCTTGAGATCCTCCCCGAGCCCTCGCAGCCGAGCGGCCTTCAGAGCGCCGCCTGCCGGCGAGGCGAAGTCGAACACCGAGAGCGCGCCGAGCGAGCCGTCGTGGAACGCCTGCGGGCTCTGCTGCCCCGTCTCGAAGTATTCCCCGAGCCCTCGCATGGCGGTGGCCTGGAAGTACCGAGGGGTCGTCTCTTCGGAACCTGGGATGAACGTCTGGTGGTACATGATGCTCCTACTTCGACACGAGCGCCGCGAACAGACCGATGGCCACCCCGGCGCACGCCGCCATGGCGAAGGGCGTCCATGAGAACCCGCTTCCGTCGTCGCCCTCGGCCTGTCCGACCGGCCACGCGCCCTCCCGAGGAACCACGTCCATCTCGGACATGAGATCCATCGGGTCGTACGCGAGGCTGACGCCCTTCGGAAGCGTCCACTGGAGCGTCTCGAAGAGCGCCTGCCGCTGCTGTGGGTCGATCTGGACCGCGCCCGCCGGCACGAACATCACGTCGTCCCCGGTCGTGAGATCCTTGACCTCGCTTCGGGCGTAGAACTGCTCCCGAGCGATGTAGCCCGGGAGAGCCTGGTGGTCGGCGAACACGCCGTAGTCCGGGTGGACGTTCCCGTGGCTACCGGACGGGTCGAACAAGCCGTTGCCCACCGTGTCGTCGGCGGCGCTCAGCACGTCCAGCTCGTTCGGGTAGTCCTTGATCCCCTCGTCGGCGCTCGTCTGTTGCGACTCGAACTTCATGGTGGCTCCTACGCCGGACATCACTTGGCTGCGCGTTCCGGGGTACTGGTCGTAGTACGGATTGTAGCCGAACGGCCCGAGATCGCGAGGTTGGTGCGCGGTCGTGCCCGGCAAGTTGCCGTCGAACCGCGTCAGCGCGTAGGCCGGGTAGGGTGGCGTGAGGCCGCGGTAGGCGTTGCTCATTCGTCCGTCTCCTCGTCGTCGTCGACGCTGCACACGCTGTCGCCCCACAACTCGCCCAGGGCCATCTCCAACGTCTCGCGTGCGTGATCCACGTCGTCTTCGGAGAGGTCGAGCGTGACGGTGGCGCGGCGCCCGTAGGACGATGCGAACTTCAAGATCGTGCTGCGCTCCGGTGGCATCACTTCCTCGTCACGATGTAGCCGACGCCGAGCACGGCGAGCACCGCCGCGCCGATGCCGAGGTAGAGGACGGTGTTGGATCCCTGCGAAGCCTCCAAAGCGTCGCGCTTGAGCGCGTACTCCTGCCGGACGCGTTCCTTGGCCGCATCGATCTCGGCGGCCGTCGTGAGGCCCTCCCTCAACTGCGTCCACGACGGCGCTTCGCGCATCGTGGTTCCACCTGGCAACCCGAGTCCGTTCATGTGGTACATGGTGTTCCTCACGCGGCGAGCGGCTCGTCGAGGCTCCAACGCTGGTAGGTGGTGATCCGGGTGAGCATCTGGCGCTCGTTCGTGCCGGCGACCGGGTCGCACACGATCCACTGGCCGGCCTTCGGCTCGAACACGCGAGCGAAGACGTGGCTGTAGTGACCGGGCTCCCCGAACCCGGCGACGACGTACTCGGCGACGCGTCCGACGCACAAGGCGAGGGTGCCGATGAGGCACGCGATCTCGTCGCAGTCGGCGGTCGTGCGGCCGTACGCCTGGAACTCCTCCACGAGCCGCTGGGGATCCTTGATCAGCTCGACGTGGAGCGGGTCGTTCAGGTAGCGGACGTTGCGGGAGACCCAGTGCCGGATGGCTACGATCTCGCCGAGGTAGTCCTTGTCCTGGAGGTCGCGCGTGATGCGCTCCGCGAGCCCGCGCACCACGAGGCTCTTCTCGCCGCGTTCTCCGAGCGCAGCGCGCACCATGGCGCGCAGCGTGTCGGGCGCGCCGGTGAAGCCGCTCAACGTGTGCTCGGGGTTCTGGGCGAGGGGTGCTCTGAGCATGGCGGTGCCATGCCGGGAGTCGGATGCGCCCAGCGGCCTTGACTCTAGCCGTTTCCGGCCGCCCCCGTCAAGAATCCGGCAACTCGTTCACGACCAACGCCCACCGGGCCGCCCGGTAGGCCACTTTCCCGCGCTCTTCCGCCGCCGCTAGCACTTGCCGTCCCAACACCCCGGTCATCCCGAGCCGGCGCGCCAAGCGGATCACGTCCTTCGCCCCGTACGTCGCTCCGGTAGCCATGACGCCCACGAGCGACGCCACGAGGGCATCCCACGACGGATCTGACACCGGCGCCGTCTTCTGGCGGCGCACGGGCTCTCCGTCTACTTGACCACCCGGAGGCGATGCTTCCCGGTCGCCTTGTCCTCGTCCTTCTCGTACAAGTCGCAGGTCCAAGGCGAGAACTCCCGGCAGATGAGGGGCCTGGTCTCGTAGATGCTACATCCGTCAGGCTTCAGGAACACGCAGGCGTTTCGCTCCGGGTCGCCGAACCAGGGGACGAGCTTGAGCGCCCCGACGTGTCCGGTCGGGTCTTCCTGCTCGAACAGCTCCACGGTCGTCTCGACCGAGAGGCCCGCGTCCTGCATCCTGGCGTAGTCCTGCCCCGTGATGGCGACCTCGTCGAACCCGATGCCGCAGCAGATCGCCTTGCACGACGCGCACGGCACCTCGGTCTCGTACTTGGCGCGCTCGGCGCTCGCCCTCACGAGCGAGGACGTGATCGCTCGCAACGCGCCGATGACGTAGCCGGGCGCGTCGCCGTCGTTCGAGAAGTCGAACGAGTCCGTGAACTCCGCGTAGTCCTCGTGACGACCCGTGGGGATCGTGTACGTCACCTCGACCGTCTTGTCCTCGAAGTCGACGTTCACGCTGTCGATGTCTGTCAGGGCGAGCTTGGTCAGGTCGAAGCCGACCAAGCCCTCCGCGGGCGGCTTCCGAGGAACCCGCTTCATGCTGACGAACTTCCTGGTGCGCTTCACGACGCGGCCCCCTCGGGTTGGGCGCCGAGCTTCGTCGCGATGGACTGCCAGACCCGCTTCACGAACGCCTTGCCGTCTTGTCGGAGGATGCTGCTCACCGCTCCGCCGGGGATGGACCGCGTGACCTCGGTGATCTGTTCGGGCTTGAAGTTCGTCACGAGCGCCTGCGCTTGCTCGGGGAAGTTCTGGATCACGGCTTGCGCGAAGATGTCGGGTTGCAGACCCGCGTCGATGGCCCGCTCCAGGTTGACGAGCATCTGGAGCACTTGCTCGTTCGTGATGAGCGCCGCGAACGGGTTGTCGAACGCTGGCATCCCTGGGGCCGCCGGGGCCACGGGAGCTTGCATCGGAGGTGCCTCGGGCTCTTGCGCCGGAGGATGCGGCGCCGGGGCCGCCGGTGCGATTTGAGCCTCCTGTTGCGGAGACGGAGGTGGCGGGATCACGGGGGGCGTCTGAATGCTAGCCCCGCTCGGGGCCGGAGCCGGCGCGCTCCCCGCTTCGATGCGCCGGGTTACGCCAGTGGCGCCCCACATGTCCACCCGGCGCTTCGGTTGCTGCGCGCCGCCTTGCGCTGCCGGTGCCGGTAGCTGCCGAGGTGCCGGACTGCCCTGGACGGCGCCGGCCCCCATCGGCGGGCGACCCTGCGCCGGGGCCCGATCTCTGGCGAGCCACTGGCCCACGACCTCCATGGTCTGCGGGTTCGCCATGAGGCCCTGGATCCCCACGCCGAGCATCGACACCAGGCGCTCGCCAGCCGTCTTCGGGCCTGGGTCCGCGTCGCCCTTCGTGTACCCGAGAGCCTCCGCGGTCTTCTGCGCCTTCTCCATCACCTTGACCGGATCCTTGCCCTCCTCGGCGTCACGCTTGGCGCGCTCGGCCTCCTCCTTCGCCTGGGCGAGACGGTCTCGCGTCGTCGCGATCTCCATCTCCTTCGCGGCGACCTGAGCCGTCGCCTTCGTCTCCATGTTCTCCCGCATCGTTCGCAGCTCGCGCTCGTGGGATTCCTTCTGGTCGCGGAGCCTCTCCTCGGTGCGCTCCTTCTGCTCCCGCACCCGAGCCTCGCCGTTCTCCCGCTCCTCGCGCCGCACCCGGTCGATCTCGTCCTTGAGCCGCCTCACCTCTTCGTCGTGCTTACGGTTCGCGTCGTCGAGCATCCGGCGGTAGTCCTCCTCGCGCTCGCGCACCCGCTGGTCCTGCGCCTTGCGCTCCTCGGCGAACGCCTGCCGCATCGACTCCACCGTCTCCGAGTGCGACCGCCGCAGATCCGACATCTGCGTCTCGTAGTGCGACCGCACCTCGTGCGCGCGGCTGTTGCCCGCCTCGCTCAACTCCTTGACGAGCTGCAAGCTGCTCCCCTCGGTCTTGCCCGTGATGCGGCGCAACTCGTCCCGCAACTCCCGCAACTCGTCGTCGCGCCGCCGGAGGTCCGCCTCTCGGCGAGCCATCTCGTCCTTGTGCCTCGCCTCCGCCAGATCCATCTGTTGCCGGAGCGTCTCCGTGGACTTCTCCAGCGAGTCGCGCGCGAAGCCGATGTACGCCGTCGGGTCGTACGGCCCAGACCGCACAGCCCCGAGCTTCGCCCCCAACTCGAACATCTCCCGCTGCGTCTTGGCCGTGGCCTCCACGAGCCGGCTGTCCGACGACTGCACGTTTGCGAACGGGTGGTAGCTCATGTCGTCTCCGTCGTGACCTTGCCCGGCCATCGCCGGGATCGCGCTGAGGTTCGGTGGCAGAAGCGGCACCGTGATCTTGAACGGCTTGCTGAGCCGCTTGACGCTCACCTCGCCGGTGATCTCGTCCTGCCGGCCCGAAGGGTCCGGCCCGTACACGCACAACTCGTACTCGCGCCCGCCGAACCGCTCCTGGAACGCGCGCACGCTGAGCCGCTTGGAGAACTTTCCAAGGTGTCCGGCGCACGGCACCCCGTTGTGCGACCTCGGCTGCTTGCGCTCGACCGTGACGTAGTGCTGGCCATCGCCCACCGGCCAGTACGAGTACACGTCGTCGAGCGTGCGCGGGTGCTTGCCACCCTCCTCGCCGCCGTAGTCGGGGCGCACCTGCGCCGCCACATGCTCTACCGAGCCGACCCCGTTGGTCTCCGCCGCGTCCGCCACATCTTCCGACATGCCATCGTCGAGCGACTTCATCTCGCCCATGCGCGCGTCGTTCAACTCGTCCATGATGCGTTGCAGGTCGTCGCGGCGGATGGCGACGAAGGCGTCCGGCTCCTTACCGGAGGACTTCGCCACCTGCCGCGCGAACTTCGCGTGCCGAGCCTTCGCTGCCGCGCGCTCCTTGGCGCCCATCTCCGCGTACACGTCGAGCGGGATGCCGTAGAAGTCGGCCTCCGACCTCGCCGCCTCCTCCACCAACTCTTGCACGTTCACTCGTCGCCCTGCTCCCCGCCTTCCGGCTCGGCGGGCTCCTCGGGGTCGTACTCGCTCACCTCCAACACCCATTCCATGCGGTCGTGGACGCTCTTCAGCAAGCCGTCCATCACGGAGCGCGCGTCCCCCTCGGAGGCCCCCTTGTCGAGCAACTCCTTCAGGAGCTTCTCGAACGCCCTGAGCATCAGGTGAAGCTGCTCCGCGTCCTCGACCGTGAGGCGCGAGTCGTCGCCCGTCGCTCCGT
The DNA here is from genome assembly GCA_964399535.1 of uncultured Pirellulales bacterium. GTDB lineage: Bacteria > Planctomycetota > Planctomycetia > Pirellulales > CAYNRE01 > CAYNRE01. The sequence continues at coordinate 41,320 of CAYNRE010000031.1, forward strand.
CCTCCAGTGCGCCGACGCGCTCCTCGATCTCCGAGGTCACGGCAGCGCACGCGCGAGCGAGCTGCTCCGCGTGTTCGAGCAAGCCGCGCATCTCGCCGATCAAGTTCACGCCGATGGACGCGCCCTTGTCGCCGCTCGCCACCTGCGCCTGGTAGGTCTTCGCGATGTCGACCAAGCGACCGCGCGACTCCTCCACGCTGGACACGATCCCGGCGAACTCCTCGCCGTACGAGACGTACTCCTCTTCGTCCTCTGCCATGATGTCTCCTTCTACTTGGATCCGAAGATCCCACCGTTGGGCTCGAACTCCATCTTCGCGCCCGGTCCGAAGTTCACGAGCGGCACCAACTCACGGTTGGCGCCCTCGCGTTGCTTCCTCTCGTCGAACTCGCGGAGCAACTTCTCGGAGTCGCCGTCGCGAGGGTCGCGCACCGTACACGCCCACATGCCGCGGTCCGTGAGCGACATGAACGCCCCCTCGACATCGCGACGCGCCATGCAGAACCTCACGAGCACGCGGACCGCCGCGTTGTACGACGCCTGCGTCAACTGCTGCCCGTAGTACCGGCAGGGAACGCGCTCCTCGGTCCCCATGCACACCAACGTCTCCGGGCTGAGCGGCGGGATGTCCTCTGGAGCCGCGTTGTCAGGCGACAACGTCACGAGCCCATCGGGAGCCACGACCGTCTTGATCGGTCCAGGACGAAAGGCGTCGTCGACCTCGTCGAACGCTCCCCAGTCCTCGGCCGCCCCTCCGCTCGGGGGCGGAGCGACCGGATCCTTCTCGCTCTCGTTGGACATGACTGCCTCCATACCCATGCCGCGCAAGCGGCGCAAGCGTTATTCGGCGGCCGGCAGAGACGGCGGGGCTTCCCGGGAAATCGTCGCCGCCGGCTCGGCCTTGGCCGCCGCATCACGCTCGGCCATGAACTCATCGTAGGCAGCCCTCAGCGATGGCTGGGTTTGCAGCGGCTCCTCGCCGTCCCGCTTCCGGCGTTCGTTCAGGAGGGCCAGCGCCCGTTGCAGCTCGCGCATGAACATGTCCTGCGCGTTGCCGGCAAGTAGGGTCGACTTCCGGTACATGGAGTACGCCCGGTTGCGCTCCTCCAAGATGCCCTCGATGGCGTGGAACTGCTCCCAGAAGCGGCGCTCCCAGTTGGGGTTCTCGTCCGCGAGGCGTTGGCACTCGGCCAACGCCTCGCGCAACGCCTCGCGTGCGGCCCCCGCCTCGCGACGCTCACGAGCCGCGGAGGCCCCGATGCGGCTCCACCGAAGCTCGCGGAAGAGCGTCCAGACCGCCAACCCGAGGACGACGATGTGTTCCCAACCCACGACCGTCACCGCCTGAGTAGGCGCTTCGCCACGCCCGTCATGCCGGTGATCTCCCTCGCGCGAGGCGGCTCGGGAAGTTGCTGCGCCTCCATGCGTTCGACACGTTCGAGAACCTTGTCGAGCAGGGTCAGCATCTTCGCCTGCACCTTCTGGTTGACCTGAGCCGCCGACCGCGAGTGCGACATCGGGTCGTAGTCACCCATCGGGATCGCGCCTCCGCCGAAGATGCCGCCGGCCGTGGCCCCACCCGGACCGTAGACACCCTCGGGGTCGTTCATCTCCTGCTCCATCCACCGCTCCCGCGCCTCCTCGGGCGTCTCCTCGCCGTACATGGAGACGCCGCGAGCGTGCCCGCGCTCGATCTCGCCTCCTCCTCCGCGCCGCGCGATGCCGCTCTTGCGGCGCTTGATCTCTTCAGCGAGTGCCTCTCGCTCCTCTTGCGAGAGACCACCCTCCTCGGCCAACTCGGCCAGCAACTTGTCGATCTTGCTCATGCTTGCCATGCTAGCACATGTGGGATCTCGGGGTCAAGCCGCAGGATCTTCCAGGATCCACCCGAGCGCGGTTTCTCGCGGGCGCATTTGGTAAGGCGCCCAAGTGACGACGCAGTAGTCCGTGAAGCGGTCCGTGTTCCCGTCGCCGCTGAACGACGGGCGGCGCGAAAGCACCTCCACCTTCAATGGCGGGTGCTTCTCCCAGAACGCATGGCGCCCCAACCCGGCGAGGAAGCTCAACTTGAGCACGAACACGACGTTCGCCTCGGGCGCAACCGAGAAGGAGTGCTCCACATGCTCCTGCCACTCGCCCTTGCGCTTCACGCCGTACGGAGGGTTGCCGATGATGAGCACTTGATCGTACGGGAGAGTCCCGATGATCTGGTCGCAGCGCGTCTCGCGCCATTCAGGACCGAAAATCTGGTCGCGGCGCGTCTCGCGCCAGTCGGAGACGACCGCGCGGTTGCACGCGGCGAACCCTGAAGCCTCCGGGTCCACGTCGATGCCGACCACGGTGCAACGGTCACGGAACCTGTCGCGGGCCGCTTTGGCGAAGGAGCCGCCCCCGACGTGCGGCTCGATCACGAGGACGTTGGGGTCGCGGCTCTCGAACCAGAACGGAAATCGCACGCGTTCCAGGATCGCGCGCACGGTCCGATCCGGCGTGTAGTAGCGGTCCAACCAGTCGCGGTCTCCGTTCGTCGACATACTCATCCCCTACTCGATCCCGGGCAGACCCCGTTGCGGCGGAGGCGGCTCGGGCTCCGGCCGGAGACACGTCGGAGAGAGCCACAGGCGGTCGCGGTGCATCTGCGAGTTGTCTGCGCCCCCGACGTTGCCGTAGCCGCCGCTCAGGAAGCCCTTGCGATACCACTCGACGACGCGCCACCCGCGTTGTTCGAGCGCATCGTGCTCGCCCTCGAACCCGGCCAGCACGATGCGCAAGTTCGGACGCTCGTCGTTCGCGGAGCACCATGCCCGCACGTCGTCGAGCACCGTGGTCGAGTCGACCGCGTACACGGCCTTGCGCGTGTCGCCGTACGGCGGGTCGAGGAAGACGCCGCACGTTCCGCCGTTGAAGCACTGGATGTGTCCGTATGTCGCGCTCTTGCTGACGACCCGCGACCAGTCTCCGCAGCAGACGCGCACGTTGCGGAGACGTGCGGCCAGCGCGGCGAACCACTCGGTGAGTGTGGTGCTCGACCTGGCGCCATTCGGTAGATGCACGCCCTTGCCGTCGTTGGCGAGATGCGGTATCTGGCGCGAGACGGACGGCTTGTGCACGCCCTGGCCGTCGTTGGCGAGATGCGGTATCCGGCGCGAGACGGACGGCTTGTGCACGCCCCGGCCGTAGCTGGAGAGGTGCGGAATCTTGCGCGAGACGCCCTGCCCGACCTTCCTCACCGGGACACCGTCCTCGACGACCCACCCGCCGGTGCCGGCACACCACCCGCCCCCGATCCAGCAGCACGCCCCCCAGACCCACCACACCGCCGCCTTCGCGTCATACCAGTCCGGGTCGGCCATCAGACGCTCCGTCATGGGCTCGCGTCGCTCCACAAGCCAAGCGTGGCGCGCGAACAAGTCCGCCTCGTTCACCGGCCAGTCGGCGTGCGCGGCAACCTCGTCCGGCGCCGCGCGCAACGCGCGCCACATGTTCACCAAGAGCCCGTCCGCATCGTTCACCGTCTCGACGGTCGGCTCGTGCGGTCGCGCGAGCAACACCGCGCCCGATCCGAAGAACGGCTCGACGTAGTTTTTCACGTCGCCGAGCGCCGACCACACGGCATCGGCTGCCCCCGACTTGCCTCCGAAGTACGGGAAGGGCGCTTTCATCAACTCCATGTCACTCACGGGCGCTCGCTCCAAGTTCTGCCATCCAAAGAGCGACCGGCCGCGGACTTGTTCACGCCGCCCCACTGTTTGAAGAAGAACTTGCATCCCGCCTCTTGGCACTGGTCTCGCACCGAGGCGACCCACTCCTGGCGCATCTCGCGCGACCCGGGACCGCTTTCGCCGCCCACGATCACCCACGCGATCTGAGGGCTCCCGTCCGGTCCTCTCGCAAGCCATCGCCGCAAGTCGAGGGGGCCAAGCAACGGCTCGCACGACAAGAAGCGCAACGCGGCCGGCATCTTCATCAACAGCGGCACCCTCACCTCCGCCTGTTCTTGATCCTCCACCGACACCCCGAGCATCACGTTCGGAAGAGGCCAACCCGGATCCGTGGCAGCGTCGCGAATCGCGACCCCGTATCCAACCGCTCTCGTCATGCACACCTGCGGGCACGAGATGCCGCGTGAGTTCGCCTCATCCTCGACCCGGCGCGCCCAATCCAAGGCGCCGCCTGGCCGCTTCGTGAGCACTTGGAACCTGTGCCGCTGGCACGCTGCCATCACCCCGAAGATCGGGGTGGCGTACCGTGCCGCCCTCGCGAACGTGTCGCTCTGCGAGTTCACGAATACGTCCCGTGGGCGCGTCCACTTGAGGGGCACGCTCAACGCGGACGGGACAAGACGGACCTCGCCGGACCAGTCAAGGTGGCCGTCGCGAACCAGCGTCAACCCGTGGAACGGCGACGTTTCGCTCGGCGTGTTGAAACGGTGGGCGAACCGCATCGCGTAGCAGTTGTCGCACCCGCGCGAAACGCGAGAGCACCCGCGCATCGGGCTCCACGTCGAGTCGGTCCACTCAATGTTCGTCTTGCTTCCCATGTTCCTCCTGGTCCTTCTCTCGGATCTCCTCGAAGCGAGCGAGCAACTTCCGGTAGTGCGCCATGCGGTCCCCGGACCGCTTCCACTTGCACACCTTGCCCGTCGCGTACATCGCGATGGCCCCCTCCATGCTCTTGCACCTCCCGTGCGCCATCGCGAACACGTCGGCCGCCGCGTGTGCGGCCTCGTTCGTGGCGGGTCGGCTCGTGCCCGCGATCTTGGCCCAACGCCGGATCTCCACCTGGCGCGAGATTTGGAGCTGCCACGGGCTCCGAGCCCTCCCGGCGTCGCACTCCCCGATGAGCACGCGGCATCGGTTCTGGTGAACGTGCAGGGCGTACCGGCTCTCCCACCAGCCGAGGTTCACCAGCATCACGGCGAGCGACTCGCGGGATCCATTCCACTTCCGCTCGCACTTGTCCTCCTCGGACGCCCCATCACACGTCAGGATGGCGGTCGCTCGCGCTACGGATTGAGCGACGACCGCCAGGCGGGCCTCGCGAGCCTCGGGCTTCTCGCGCTTCGCATCCTCGTACCACGGTTGCAACGAGAGGAGCAGCGTCAGGATGATCGTTTCGAGAGTCATGTGCCTCCGCTTACCGCGGGAGCCGGCGGATCGCCAGAGCCACAAGCGTCCGCCAACATCAACGTCGCCCATGTGCTGACCACGACGATCACGATCAGGATGACCGCCCCGATCTTGTCGGAGTCAACGTCGAACGTCACTTCGCGCCCTCTACGTTGGCGCGCATCCACGCGAGCGCGCGGTCGCGATCCCACCACTCGCCGCCCACCCGCACCCGGAGAGGGAGAGCGTAGCCGTAGCCGCCGCCGGAGCCGTAGCCGCAGCCGTCGCCTGTTCCGCGGCCGTAGCCGGAGCCGTCGTCACGGTTGCCGTCGCCATCGCCGCAGCCGCCGTCGCCGCCGCCGCCGCCGCCGCAGCCGCCGCAGCCGCCGTCGGAGCCCGCGCCGTAGCCGGCGCAGCATCCGTCGCCGGAGCAGCATCCGTCGCCGGAGCCGGAGCCGAGCAGGGCGCGGAGCCACTTGCGGTGGGTGTCGCTCGCGTTGTCGAGCGCGGACCGGGGGTCAGCATACCCACGGGCGTACTCGGCCAGACCGGCGCTCCCGCCGACCAACGCCACCATCCAGAACGGGTGCGGCGTCACGTCAGTGCCTCCGCGATCCACGCGAGCGCGCGCTCGCGATCCCACCACTCGCCGCCCACACGCACACGCATGGGAGCGGCGTAGCCGTCGCCGAAGCCGTCACCGGAGCCGTCGCCGACGCCGTAGCCGCCGTCGTCGACGCCGAAGCCGTTGCCGCCGCCGAAGCCGCCGCCGCCGTTGCCGAAGCCGTCGCCGGTTCCGAAGCCGGAGCCTGAGCCGGAGCCGTGGCCGGAGCCGGAGCCGGATCCGTTGCCGGCGCCGGAGCCGAGCCGGGCGCGGAGCCACTCTCGGTGGGTGGCGCTCGCGTTGTCGAGCGCGGCCCGGGGGTCGCCGTACCCACGGGCGTACTCGGCCAGACCGGCGCTCCCGCCGACCAACGCCACCATCCAGAACGGGTGCGGCGTCACGTCAGTGCCTCCGCGATCCACGCGAGCGCGCGCTCGCGATCCCACCACTCGCCGCCCACACGCACCCGGAGGGGGGGCGCGTAGCCGGAGCCGTAGCCGTCGCCGGAGCCATGGCCGTCGCCGAGGCCGGATCCGTCGCTGGAGCCGTGACCGTCGCCTCCGCCGTAGCCGTGGCCGAAGCCGGAGCCGTCGCCTCTGCCGGAGCCGAAGCCTACGCCGGAGCCGAAGCCTACGCCGTCGACTCCGCCGTCGCCTCTGCCGGAGCCGGAGCCGGATCCGTTGCCGGCGCCGGAGCCGAGCCTGGAGCGGAACCACTTGCGGTGGGTGTCGCTCGCGTTGGCGAGCGCGGCCCGGGGGTCGCCGTACCCACGGGCGTACTCGGCCAGACCGGCGCTCCCGCCGGCCAACGCGACCATCCAGAACGGGTGCGGCGTCACGTCCACGGCTCAGCCTCGATGGCCTTGCGCGCCTTCGCCGTCGCGAGGTGGATCCCCTCGATGGCGTCGTACTCCGCCGCTTCGCACGCCGGGCTCACGCGCGAGCCGGCAGCGGGGCCGTGCGACGCCAGGCCCAGGACGCTCCGCGTCCCCACCGCGTACCACACGATCATTCGCGCGTCGGTCACCGTCACGATCCGCCGCCCGCACTCCGCGCGCACCGACTCCAGCACCCCGCCCACGACCGCCCACGGCCGCGTCTGCGTCGTGAACACGACGTACTTCCCGATCCACGGGTGCGCCACTCCCGCCGCCGTGACCACGGGACTCGTGCCCCGGGCCGTGCTCGCCGCCGTCTTCTTGCTCGTCTTCTTG
>CAYNRE010000032.1:0-573252 GCA_964399535.1 uncultured Pirellulales bacterium
GCACCGTCAAACTCAGCCCAATCCACACGCTCCCAAAGATCGGCAAACTCGCTCCCGACCTTGGGAGAAATCACTGAATTCGCTCAAGTGACACCCACCCCGCCAGGGGGATAACCGCCGCTCGCCGGGAAACCCTTGGGGCAATTCCGCCCTCCGGCGCCCCGGCGACCAGCAACGACGCGGCAACCAGAAAACCGGCGAGTTACAGGGGCCCAAGCCGCCGTGTTCATCGCCCGGGCGCCGCGCCCGACGCGCGCCTCAGGCTCACGAAGCGATGGGCGGCGGCGCTATCCCGCCTCACTGCCACCCGGGCGTAGGGTGTTCCCAGCTAGAAGCAGGGTGTTCCCAACTAGAAATGGCCGCCATCGGCGGGCCCTGGATCGCCAGCCCTGCCCACACCAAGCTGCCACAAGAGCGCCGATTGATCGAACCGGGTGGCCCCCCCGCAGTGCTGAGGTCCGATCACAACGGTACGCAGATGCGTAAAACCGAGGGAGTCTGCGTCGCCCAAACGGCTACCAGGGCTCGCCACGAAGGGGCCTGAATCACGGCCCTACTTTCTCGAATTCTTGGTGGCTTGTTCCGCAGTTCTGAATCGTTGACAGACTGGGGGCAAGTTCTAGGATGATCGTCCAGGGAGGGCGCTACGTGCGGGGTAAAATTGGGGTTACCAGCCCGCCCAATCGGCACGAGTTGCATTTTGCCTACGACCGTACCCTGGTCTCTTTTCCGGGTGTCTTTAGGGGAGGGGAGCCTAGGGGGGAAGCCGTCTCGAATCGCCGCGGGCCAGTCGCGCCGCCGAGAGGCGAGCGCTGTTCTATGTTTGGGTCAGGTAGCGCGACCCGCCGGCGTGTCGCGGTCGTCTTCAGGCACGTGGTGGGCGAGGGCTGCAGGAAACGTTGATCGGCCGAATGGCCACCGGGCCCACGCGCGTGCGGGGCCTGGCGCCCGCCGTCTGGTGCCAAGTGAAAACCGATCGAAAACGGATCCCTGCCGCGGGGACCGATCACGAACCAATTCGAAGTCCGTTGCTTGCCCGTGCGGCGCGGACTTTCAGCTCCGTGAGGTGAGAAGGCTGCGATGAAGCGATTGAATGTCAAGCTGCTCGTCATTCTCTGCGTGGCGGTGGTTTTCCTCGTGGTGGGCGTCTGGGCGCTGCACCGCTTCCAGACCGCCCGCAACTCGGGCATGTTCCTGGACTTGGCCAAGCAGGCGATCGAGGAGAAAGACTACCTGCTGGCTGCCCAGAATTTTCACCGCTACCTGCACCATGACCCCGATAACCGCGAGGCCAACGAGGGCTTCGCGATGGCCTTGACCGACCACGCCGAGAGCCCCGGGTCGACGCAGCAAGACAAGGTCACCGCCTATTCGGCGCTCGAGCAGGTGCTGAGAAAGTTCGACGATCTGGTCGAGGTGCGCAAGCGGCTGGCCGAGTTCGCCGTCAAGATCAACCGGGCCGACGTGGCCGTTGCGCAGTACGAAGAGCTGGTCAAGAAAGAGGCGACCGACACCGCCGACAACCGGGTGTTGCTGGGCAAGGCCTATGAGCTGACCGAAGATTTGGAAAAGGCCGGCTCCACCTACGATTCGCTGATCGAGAAGCACCCCGCCGACATTCGCGGTTACGTGCTGAAAGCCCGGCTGCTGAGGGCCAAGCTGAACAAGCCTGAAGAGGCCGATGCCTTGATCGATCAAATGGTCGAGGCCAATCAAGACCTGCCGCGGGCCTATCTGGAACGGGCACGCTACCTGAACGAGATCAAGTTCCGCGATGCCGCGGCGGAAGATCTGGCCAAGGCGCTGGAATTGGCGCCCAACGACCTGGACGTGCTCACGTTCGCGGTCGAGTTCGCCAACAGCGGCCGGGATTTCGCCACGGCCCGCACGCACCTGACGCATGCGATTGAACAGTTTCCGGATAACGCCGACCTGGTCCGCAGGATGGCTCATATCGACTGGTTCGAGGGCAAACGCGAAGACGCGGTGGCCAAACTCAAGGAAGCCTGGAAAAAGGACCCCGAGTCGAGGGAGCTCCTGGTACAGCTCTGCGATTTCCAGATCGACTCGGGCGACATCGCGGGGGCCCGGGCCACGTTCGAAGAATTGCAGAAGCTGCCGGGAATCAACAACGACTTCTTGGAGCTGCCGCTGTCGCGGATTTTGCTCGCCGAAGGAAAGTTTAACGAAGCCGCTCAGCGGCTGGAGCGGATTCGTCCGCTGATGGCGCGCAACGCCTACTACGCGGTGCAAATCGACCTGCTCCTGGCCGAGTGCTACCGATCCATGGGGCAGCCCGACAAGCAAATGGGCTGCTACGAACGGGCCCTGCTGGCCGATCCGCTGAGTGTGCCCGCTCGGCGCGGGAGGGCGGTGTTGCTGATGGCTTCGGGGCGCGAGGAGGAGTCGCTGGCCGAGTGGAAACAGTTGACGGCGACCCTGCCCGAGGCCCGCGCCATCGTGCTGAAACTGGAGATGAACCGGCGGCGCGCGCTGCCGGCCGACCAGCAAGATTTCGGCGACATCGAGAAGCTGTTGGCCGAATGGAAGGGGGACGACAAGGGCTCGAGCAATACCATGGTGGGCCTGCTCGAAGCCGACGTGCTGGCCTCGCAGGGCAAGTTCGCCGAGGCCCGGGCGGCCGCCGAATCGGCGCGCAAGGCCAATCCGCAGCAGCCGCAACCCTGGATGTACCTGGTATCGCTCCTGCTCCGCGAGCACCCCGACGATTTTGCCGGCGCCCTGGCCCTGATTGACGACGCCGAGAAGGAGATTCCCAACTCGATCGAGTTGCAGATGCTGCGGATCGACGTGCTGACCCGGCAAGGGGGAGAGCCAGCCCTGGCCGCGCTGGCCGCCCAAGAAGCCGCCGCGGGCAAGCTCGAGGAAAAGGCCCAGTTGGCCGTTTGGCAAAAGCTGGGGGGCGCCTATTACAAGCTGGGCGATCGCAAGACCGCCTCAAAGCTTTGGAACCAGGTGATCGACCGCGATCCGCGCAATGCCCCCCTGTTGCTGGCCCTGTTCGCGCTGTCGCAAGAGTCCGACGACGAGGCCGGCATGCAAGCGGCCATCGACCGGATCGCCCAGATTCTGGGAGAAAACTCGGCCGAGTTCGATTACACCCAGGCCGCCCGGATCGCCTCGCGAATTCGATCCAAGAAGAACGAGCCGGGCTCGATGGACGATGCCCGCCGGATTCTTGGCCAGGCGCTGGAGAAGCGACCCCGCTGGTCGGCCCTGCGGACCTTGGCCGGCGACATCGAGGCCCTGGACGGCAACTCCGAGGCCGCCATCGATCAGTACCAGCAGGCCGTTGATTTGGGAGACCAAAGCCCCGGGGTGTTGCGGCGGCTGATTCAACTACTCGCCGGAAGCGGCCGCTGGGAAGAGGCGAACGAGCGGCTGACCCGGCTCGAGCAATTCGACGCGCTAACCCCCGAAATGCAAAAGGTGCGGATCATCGTTCGTCAGCAACTCGGCCAGGTCAACCTCGAGGAAGCCTCGGCTGCGCTGGCCGGTTCCAGCTCGCCCCAGGATCTGATCTGGCTGGGGCAGCTCTACCAGCGCGAGAAGAAACACGCCGAGGCCGAAACCACGCTCCGCCAGGCCGTGACGCTGGACGAAACCAACCCCTCGGCCTGGATCGCGCTGGTCAGCGTTCTGGCCGCCGCCGGCAAAATGGAAGACGCCGAAACGGCGATTCAACAAGGCCAGGCCAAAGTGGCCGCCAAAGACACTTCGCTGATGAGCGCCAGGGCCTACGAACTGATGGGCAACCCGACCAAGGCCCTGGCCGCCTACCAAGAGGCCCTGGCCGCCTCGCCCGCCGACTTGACGCTGCTGCGGCAACTGACGGAGTTCCTGCTCCGACAGGGCCGTACCGACGAGGCCACGCCTTCGCTGGAAAAGATGATTGCGCTGGCCGCCGAGGCCTCGGCCAAAGACCAGATCCACATCGTCTGGGCTCGCCGGCAACTGGCCCGCGTGCTTTCCATCAGCGGCGGCTACAACCAACTGGTGCAGGCCCTGGAGCTGATTCAGGCCAACGCCCAGGGAGACAGCCTCTCTCTGGAAGACCAGATGCTCAAGGCGGCCCTCTTGGCGCGGGCACCCGACCGGAAATCGCGCGACGAGGCCGTGGCGATTTACGAATCGGCCGCGCCGGGCACATTGCGGCCGGTCGACCGGTTCCAGTTGGCCAAACTGTATGAACAACTGGGGCGATGGGATCGCTCTCGCGAGGAAATGCTGGCCCTGATGGCCGCCGAACCCAACAACATGTCGTACCAGGGGTGGTTCGTGCAAATGCTGCTGAAGCACGACGAGCTGGGCGAAGCCCTCCCCCGTATTGAAAAGCTCGAACAGGAAACGGCTCAATCGCTGGTGACCATCGAGCTACGAGCCCGGGCCATGATTCGCCAGGGCCAGATCGAACAGGCCGTTTCCTTGTTGCGGCGAGCGGTACCCAACCCCCTGCCGCCACAGCAGCGCAATTTGCTCTCGGCCATGGGGGCCCTGATGGTGGAAATGGCCCAACAGGCCGAACCGGGCGATCAACCGCGGCTTTACCAGGCGGCTGAACAGTTTTACCGCGATTTCGTCGCGGCCACGCCCGACTCGAACTGGGTTCTGGCCGCTTACCTGGCCCAGCACGGCAACGTGAACGAAGCCCTGTCCATGTGCGAGGAGCTGCTCGGCACCCAGCCGCAAACGGCCGTCGATGTCGCCATGACGGCCCTGCGCTCGCAGCGGGCCTCGATCGAGGCTCAACAGTTCGAAAAGGTTTCCCATTGGATCGACCAACTAGGAGACCGGGTCACTCCGCTCCGCCGGCTGTTTCTACAGGCCGACCTGGCCGAAACGCGCGGCCAATACGGTGAGGCCGAGAAGCTCTACCGCCAAATCCTGGAACAGCCCAACCTGGCCGAGGCCGAGTCGATTACCGCACTGAACAATCTGGCTTTCCTGGTCGCGGCAGGGGGCGGGGCCGGCCAGGAAGCCCTGGAAATGATTCAGCGGGCCATCGACCTGGGGGGCCCCATGTCGGAACTGCTCGATACCCGGGCCATGGCCTACCTCTCGGTGGGCGACAGCCAACGGGCGATCGAAGACCTGCAGGAAGCGATCGCCATGGCACCCAATGGCCTGAAGTATTTCCACCTGGCGCTGGCCCATCAGAAGGCCAACGACCAAGAGGCGGCTACGAAGGCCTACCAGGAATCGAAGCGGCTGGGCCTTTCGGACGGCGAAATTCCGCCGATCGAGCAGTCTAGCTACCGCCGTTTGATCGAATCGCTGAACTAAGCGGTTCGGCCCCGCCTTCGATGGTTTCCTGGCGCACCGCCCTCGGGCGGACGCCGGGCAGCCCCCCTTACGATCGTTACCATGCCTACGGCCGCGCAAGCCTTCGCACCAGGCGCGCGAAAAGCCAGGCCTCGGCGGGCGATTGCCGCTTGCCGCCTTGGGCCTGGGCAAGCAAGCTCGAGGGAAGAACCCGGGCCGCCCCTCGATCGGCTCGCCGTTCACCCCGGAGAGCCCACCATCCTGGTCTCGGTTCTTCCACGCCACTTCGCCTTTTGTCTCCTCCCCGCCGGGCAACGGTCGTCTCCCTGAACGAGGCAGTGTCCTCGGCGATCGCTGGCCGCAACCCTATCCGGAAGCTCCGCTCATGAAGCGCCTCGTTTGGGCGTGCGCCTGCTTGATTTCCATCGTTCTACCGAGCTGGGCGCAAGCCGGTTCGATCGTCGTCGGCGGTTTCGACGCCAGCCGGGTTTATCGTCCCTTTTCGGGCACGAGCTATTCGACCGTCCGTGCGCGGATGGCCGACCCCGCCCTGTTCGGTCCCGGCGGAATTACCGACGAGGCGGTGAGCTACGCCCCCGATGTCACGACCGTCACCGCCGAATACCTGGCCGGGGTGTCGCTGTTTGTCATGACCGAGGTGATGGGGAACCTCGGCGGGTCGGAAGCCGAAGCCTTGGCCGACTTCGTTCGCGACGGCGGCTGCCTGGCGATCATCACCGACACGCTCCACGCCTCGATGCCCTACGGTTTCGATGGCTCGTTCGCCGGCAACGCCGTGCTCGGCCTGCTCGGCGGAGGTTCGATTTCGTCGATCGACACCGTAGGCACCGCGGGGTTGCTGGGGGACCAGACCGCCACGGCCGGCATGCTGCTCGACTATGCCGACAGCCAGATCATGCACGGCCCCTTCGGCCAACTCGCGGCCGGCACCGCGTTTGGCGCCTCGTGGCACAACATGCTCTCGGCCGGCCCCAACAGCCACCTGATTGGCATGCGGGCGGGCAGCGGCGTGCTGATGGAAATCTCCGGCGGTGTTCTGGGCCCCGGCTCGGGCAAGGTGCTGGTGACCGGCGACATCCTCTTTTCGAACTCGTTCATCCCCACCGGCAACCCCTCGCTTCAGAACGAAAACAACGCCTTGCTTTGGCTCAATTTCGTGGCCGATTGCGGATGCACCTGCAAGGTGCCCGAGCCGGCGACCGGGAGCCTGGCACTGGCGGGGCTGGCCGCCCTGGCCTGCCTGCGACGGCGGGCCGGGCAACGCCGGAATTAATTGATCGAACCCCGGCAGCGGCCTGGGCCTGATCGAACCTAGAAACGCCAAGGGCCGTTCACCACGCTGAGTGAACGGCCCTCGTTGTTTGGGCACGTCCGGAAACGGATCCCGTCGGATCGACTCGGCGGCCGCTAGTCGGTAAACGAGTAGGTATAGGTTTCCGGCTTGGCCGAGAGATACCCCTGGTCGTCGCAGAGAATCACGTCGACGTCGCGGTCGCGATACCAACCCGAGGCCCCGTCCGTGCTCTCGGCCCAGATTCGCATGGTTTTGGCCAGAATCTTGAAGCCGTTGTGCTGCACGTACGATTCCTCGCCCGGGGCGAACGAAAACTGTACCGACTGCCCTCGGCCGGGGCCGGCCGGGTACCAGCGCCAATCGCCGTTGACGGTCTTGGTGTAGTAGACCACGTAGACCGTGATCGCCTTGGCCGAGGAATTCTTGATGTACAGGTACCGGCGTTCTTGCTGCTTGGGAGGCTCGGCCGAGAAGGTGGGGTCGATCGCCGACGCCGCGTCGTAATCGGCCTTGGCCCGGGCCATGTCCCCCTTCTTGGCGTAAGCGTTGCCCCGGTTGCTGTAGTACGTGGCGCTCTTGGGATTGAGCTTGATCGCGTTGGAGTAATCGGCGATCGCGTCATCCCACTGCGAGCCCTCGAAGAAGAGATTCCCGCGGAAGTTGTAATACGAGGCCACGTTGGGATTGAGCGAAATGGCCTTATTGTAATCGGCCATCGCCTGTTCCGGATTCTTCAGGTTGTAGTGGTACAAGTAGCCGCGGTCGTGATAGGCCTCGGCGTAGTTGGGGTTGGCCTGAATGGCCGCGGTGTAGTCGGCCAGGGCCAGTTCGTACTCTTTCTTCGACCAGTGGGCCTCGCCGCGATTTTCATAGGCCGCCGCGTACGTGGGGACCAACTCAATCGCCTGGGTCAGGTCTAAGATGGCCTGGTCCGGGTTCCCCAGATGGTTCTGATACACGTAGCCCCGGTTGTAGTAGCCCAGAGCGAAGCGGGGGTTGGCCTCGATCGCGCGTGAGTAGTCGCTGACCGCGTCCTGGTAGTACTGGGCGTAGTAGTAGCAATCGCCTCGATTGTTGTAGTAGTCAGGGTCGTTCGGGCGCAGTTCGATGGCCCGAGAATAATCGGCCACGGCCTTGTCGAAGTCACCTTTTTTCTGGTAGCCGTAGGCCCGGTTGTTGTAGGCCGTGGCGTTGGTCGGGTCGAAGCGAATGCTCTTGGTGCAGTCGGCGATTGCTTCGTCGTACTTGCCCATTTCGTTGTGCAGGTAGCCGCGCCCGTGGAAGGCGTCGGCCAATTGCGGATTGAGCGCGATGGCTTCATCGAAATCGCCCAGGGCGCTGTCGAAATCGCGCTTATCGGTAAAAGCCCAGCCCCGGTTCGAGTAGGCCTCGGCCAGCTTCGGGTCGAGCTTGACCGCCTCGGTCAAATCGGAAATGGCCCGATCGAGTCGCCGGGTCTTGCGGTACCGCTCGCCGCGCCGGGCATATTGCTCGGCCGTGGTCGGGTCCAGAAGGTCGATCATCTCATCGCGATAGGCCATGACCTCGCTGACGTCGATGAACAACGTCATCAACTGGGCATCGGGGTCGCCCGCCGACACCACCGCCACCAACTCGCCGCGGTCGTTCACCACCGGACCGCCGCTGTCGCCGCGATTGGTGGGAGATTGGGTCTCGACCACCTGGGCATCGACCAGTTGGTCGCCGCTGAGGCGGTAGGCCCGGTGATACACGGCCCGCACGGTGCCCGTGGTATACACCCAAAGGGCATCGCTCGAGCCGGGGTTGCCCACCGAAAAGACCATTTCGCCCGGGCTCGTGCCCTGTTCGCAGAGCTTGAGCGCCTCAATGCCCTCGGGAATCGATTCGAGTTGAATGATGGCCAGGTCGCGGGTCCGGTCCGAGTCGAAGACCTTGCCGGCGATCGACCGTTCATCGCGCAGGTAGTGCTTCTGGTCGGCAATCAACTTGCCGTCTTTGTACGCTGGGAAATACACCTCGCAGCGGTCGGACGTACCTACTACGTGGTGATTGGTTACAATCAGGCGTTTTTCCAGGTCGAGCACCCAGCCGGTACCCAGCGAGGCCGAATCCTCGTAGGGCACGACAATGAACGCGGTCGACTTGAGCGTCTTCTGGTAGATCTCTTTGTTGGTAATGGGCTGCGGCACCACCGGGGGAACACTGGCGGCCGGCGGCGGCACCACGCTAGGAGCCGGCGGCGCCGCGTCTTTGCCGCCCCCTTTGTCCCCCACGTCTGCCTTCGGCGGCGTATCGCCCGGCGGCGCCTCGCTGGTCGGAGGGGTATCGCCCGTGGGGGGTTGGGTCGGCGGATCCTGGGCTCGGGCAAGCTGTGCCAGGCCCAGCACACCCACCAGGTAGCAGGCGACCAGGACGGTGGAGAGAGACTTGCCCGCAAGACGAGGGCCAAAATTCATGTCGGCGTTCCTGTCGACAGGGCCGTGCCAAAGGGCCGCGCCCTGACGGAAATGAGACTTTCGACTCGGCGCCGGGCACCCGCCCCGGCAGCCGTTCGCTCTTCCCGCCGGACAGCCTCTCCGGCGCCACCGCAAAGCGGGGCGCGAGAAGACTGCCGCCCGGCCGGGGGCAGATCGCTAGGAACCTCGGGAAGAGGGGTACCGCCCGACCGGTGCCAAACCCGTTCGCCGCCGGCTCGCAAGAGGGCGGCCAGTCTGCCCCGGGCGGGCCGTAATTCCACTCCTGGGGGAGAATACCCCCAAAAAAAACGGCAGTCAAATTCCAACCGCTGCAAAGGACAGTTTCGGTCCACCTGGCACGATCAGAAAAAATCTACCGTCGGCCCGGGAATAATTCAATTTTTCCGCACCATCGCCCGGTCGGCTGCGTAGGCAAACATCGAGGGATCGGGCTGTACGAACCAGACGGTTCAAGCGGTCGGGAACCGGGGCAGAAATTGCCCGGCCGGCGAACTTTGCGCCGGCGGAAAAAAGCTAAGGTTCCTTCGGTGTCAGGCCGAGCGGCCGCCTCCCGTCGGAAGGTCGGGGGTGGTCAACCGGCTCTCTTCGGGCACCGCGTCAACGAATCATCGTGCGATTCACCGCTTGCTCGTTCGAGCCCGAGGTCCGTCCATGCTACGTCGTAGTGCCGCCGGCGCCGGGTCCGCGCCCACCAAGAGCCCCGTTCGTTCGTCGAGCCTGGAACCGCTCGAAATCCGCACCATGTTCAACATGGCGCCGGTCGAGGCCGACTTTGCCGCCTGGCGCGAGCAAACCTACCAGTTGGCCGAAACCACGGAAACGCTCGACGGCCAATGGGCCATGGCCACGCCGGTCGAAGCCTCGCGGCTGGTCGGCCAGGCCGATCAGGGGGTGCTGCTGGTCGGGGCCGATCTGGCGCGGCAGCAAACCGGCCTGGACGGCTCCGGCTATACCATCGCGGTGCTCGATACGGGCATCGACTACACCCACCCCGACCTGGTCGCGGCCTACGCCGGTGGTTACGACTTTGTCGATAACGACGCCGACCCCAGGGACCTGAACGGCCACGGCACCCACGTGGCCGGAATCATCGCCGGTCGGGGCACCAATTTTCCGGGCATCGCCCCCGGCGCGCGGGTCCTGAGCCTGCGGGTACTCGACGCCAACGGCAGCGGCAATTTCGGCGATGTCTACGATGCCCTGCAGTGGGTCATCGACCACCGCCAGCAATACAACATTGTCGCGGTCAACATGTCGCTCGGCTCGGGCAATTACAGCTCGAATCCATTCCAGTACCTGGAACCCAAGCTGCAGTCGCTAGTCGGCTCCAACGTGTTCGTCGCCGCGGCCTCGGGCAACGGTTTTTACACCGTCGGCAGCCAGCAGGGGCTCAGCTACCCGGCCGTCTCCTCCAGCGTGGTCTCGGTCGGCGCGGTGTGGGATGCCAACGTGGGCTCGGCCTCCTGGTCGAGCGGCGCCCGCGACTACACCACGGCGGCCGACCGGGTGACCAGCTTCACCCAGCGCAACGCCGAGCTCGACATTCTCGCGCCGGGCGCGATGATCACCTCGACTTACATGAACCACGCCTACGCCTCGATGGCCGGCACTTCGATGGCCTCGCCCATCGTGGCCGCCTCGGCGGCGCTGATTCGCCAGGCGCTCGACGTGCGCGGCCAGGGTAACCTGGCCACCCAAAGCCACATCCTGTCGCTCATGCAGTCGACCGGCGTCTCGCTGGTCGACGGCGACGATGAAAACGACAATGTCGCCAACACCGGCCTGGCCTTGAAACGTCTGAACCTGCTGGCCGCCATCCAGAGCATTCCCTCGGGGGGCGACAGCGGCGGAGGAGGGGGCGGCGGGGGCGGTGCCACGCCGCATACGCTCGACTCGGTCGGCTTCTTCGCCCCCAGCGGCTCGCAATTCTTCCTCAAGAACTCCCTCTCCCAAGGGCTCAGCGACGCCGCGTTCCGCTTCGGACCCGGCGGAAACGCCTGGACCCCTCTGGTCGGCGACTGGAATGGTGACGGTAGCCAAACCGTCGGGTTCTTCTACTCCACCACCTCCAGTTGGTTCCTGCGCAACTCCAACTCGGGCGGCCTCTCCGACGCAACCTTCAACTACGGACCGGCCGGTAACCAGTGGAAGCCGCTGGTGGGCGACTGGAACGGCGATGGCAGCGAATCCGTCGGCTTCTACGACCCCACGACGAGCACCTTCTTTCTCAAGAACGACCTCTCCCAAGGGCTCTCCGACGTCGTTTTCAAGTTCGGTCCGGCTAACTCCAACTGGAAAGTACTGACCGGCGACTGGAACGGCGACGGAGTTACCTCCGTCGGCTTCTTCGATCCGGCGACCAGCACCTTCTACCTCAAGAACGGCCTCTCCCAGGGGCTGTCGGATGTGGTGTTCAACTACGGCCCCGCCGGCGCCAACTGGACTCCGCTCGTCGGCGACTGGAATGCCGACGGGACGCAAACCGTCGGGTTCTACAATCCGGGCTCGAGCACGTTCTTTCTGAGGAACAGCCTCTCGCAGGGGCTCTCCGATGTGACCTTCAGCTATGGCCCCGCCGGCGCCAACTGGACCCCGCTCGTCGGGTCTTGGACCGGGGCCCAGACCACCTCGGCGGGCGCCACGTCGCTCGAGACGACCGCCGCCCCCTCGCAGGGTGCCGACTGGCTCTTCGCGCGACTCGATTCGAGCTCAATCTCGGCCCCGTTCGCCGGTACCCAGGGGGCGCCTGGATCGCCCGCCTTGGTTCCGGTCGCTCCGACCTCGGCCGGACCGCTCGCGCCGGTGACCGCCGCCTTTGACCAGCTTTACGGCCAGGTCGACCTGGGCGACCACCTGCCTTGTTTCGACGGAGACCAGGAGCCCCTGGCCACCCACGTCGACGATGTGCTGGCCGCCGAATCCGACGATGTCTCGGCGGCAAACTGGGCCCAACTCTGGGGGCTGATGTAACCAGCCAAACGACCCCTTCCGGGCATCGTCGAATTGGGCCAAGCGCGAGACCAAGCCCCCCTCGTGCGATGTCCACCCAGCCCGGCTGCAAGACCCTCCTGCCGTCGTTTGGGAGCTCTGGCCGGGCCTACTCCGCCGCACGGCGAGACCCGCCGGCGGGGTGATTTTCTCAACACCCCGGGGTCGCCCCGTCGTCAACGGGGCCGCGGGGCGCACCTCGGAGTGGGCCTGGGGGCGGCATCTTCCGAGCCTGCCGCTCGGGGCCAGTCCCCCCCGCTAAGCAATGCCGATCGAGGCTGGTTCCGCCCCCCCTAGGACATGCGGTCGCAGCTGGCGGCGTTGTTTTTCTCTAGTCTTCTTATTTACCCCATTTCAACATCAGAGCTTGCGAGCGGTTTAACACGCCACTATCATCCGGCCAACCGACGTTTTCTTTGCATTCTCGCCAGTCACCGCAGTCAGCACAGAAGTCGCATTTTTCGATGGGCTCGGCCCGCACCCGAGGTTGGAAAACCTAAATCGATTTCCACGGACCGGACGGAGCCGTAGGCGGGGGCCTGGGCCTTTCGATGGCCGCGACCGTTTGTCCTGCGCGGATCGGGCGGCCCTCGCCAGGCAAGCTGTCGGTTTCCACTTCGAGTTCCACACCCAGCCGTTTTGCTGCAACAGGATTCGACTACTATGAGCCGAACTCGATTCGCCGCGTTGGGGCGGCGCGCTAGCGATTCCCTAAGTCGCCGCCGGTTTCGGCCGCAAATCGAAGCGCTCGAGGCGCGCCAGTTGTTGGCCGTCACCGTCGGCAACGACGCCCTGAATCCGGGCTTCAGCCTGGTGCAGTTCACGGAAACTGCCAATGGGGCAAGCGACAGTCTCACCTTGCGGCGCGGGGCCACGGGCGACCTGGAATACAGCTTCAACGGGGGAGCGTTTACCAACGACCTGAACACCAGCACCGCGGGCGTTCAATCGCGCGCGGTTAGCCAGGTCTCGGGCATTTTGGTCCTCGCCGAAGCGGGCGACGACACGCTCTCGATCGACCTGAGCGCCGGGGCGGTCATTCCCACGCTGCGGGGCATCACCTTCGACGGGGCGGCGGGAAGCAACGATCGCTTGCGCCTGATCGGTTCGGCCGATTCCGACGAAGTCCGGCTCGAGACCAGCTTGCTCACGGTCAACGCCGCGCCGGTTCTTTTCGGCGACGTCGAGCACCTAACGCTCGATACCGGCGGCGGCGACGATATCGTCACGATTCTGCAAACGTCGGGCGCCGCGGTCGATGTCGACACCCAGCAGGGTACCGGCGATTGGGTATTGCTCGGCAGCACCCTCGCCACCTTCAACACGGGCGTGGGCACCCTGCTCGACATCGCCAATCCGGTCACGATCGAGGATTCCGACGGCGCGGGCATTCGGATCGACGATTCGGCGCGCGGCCTGGGGCATTCCGCCACGTTCTCCAATACCGGCACCGCTCGCCAGATTACCGGCCTGGCACCGGTACCGATCGCTTACAGTTACGGCGTCACCGAGATTCAGACGGTCACGGGCTCAGGCCTGGATTCGCTCCAACTGAGTTTTTCCGGCGGATCGCCGCTACCCGAACCGGCCGGGCTCGCTTACTTCACCACCGGCGGCGACGATGAATTGACCGCCTCGGGCGGACTGGTCAGCGCGGTCACCTACACCGCGTTGCCGCGCGTCAGCGGGCAGAACGCCGGGACCGTCGAGTGGGTCAAAGACGGCGACTTTAGCGCGCGCTTCCAATACCAGGGGCTGGCGCCCATTTTCGACCTGGTTCCAGCCGCCAATCGCCTGTTTAACGGGACGGCCGGAGCCGACGAAATTCGGCTCACCGACGACGGCACGCCAGGAAACGGCCGCTCGCGCATCGACGACAATGGCACCAGCGCCTTCGAGCAGGTAACGTTCGTCCATCCCACCAACCAGTTCACCATCGACTCGGGGGCGGGCAGCGACACGCTCCGCATCGGCCCGCCCGAGGCCGGCTTCTCGGCGGCGGTTCAGGTGCTCGGCGGAACCGAGAACGACACCTTTCACGTCGTTCCCAGCACCACCTACGATCTGACCATTGCGGGCGGCAGCCCCGTCGTCGCGCCGGGCGACGTGCTCAACCTCGATCTGACCGGGGTGACCGGAGCCATGGTGCCGGCCACGCCCGATGGAACTATCACGTTTGGCTCCGGCCAGCGCCCGATCGCTTACACGTCGATCGAAACGCTGCCCGTGATCCTACCGCCCGGCGACCGCTTCGAGTCGAACAACACACTGGCCACGGCCACGGTGCTCGGTTCGCCGACGACTGCCACCCTGGACGATGTCGCGATAACACCAGGCGATATCGACTTCTTCCGCTATGCGGCCCACGACACCGGCAGCCTGAGCGTGCGGCTTTACCCGGCCGTGGGGGCCGATTCGCTCGTGCTCACGATCCGCGACCTGCGCAACAATGTGCTGGGCACGATCGTGGCCGCTGGCACCGACGCGGCGCTCTCCCTGCCCGTGGTAACGCAGCAGCCCTACCTGGTTCAGGTCAACGGGGTCGATGCCAATGCCGACGGCGGATACAGCCTGGAGATCGAGAATTTCGCCGCGCCCGTGCCGGTGCAGGTAAGCCTCGACCCGGCCAGCGATTCGGGACGCAGCCCCGTGGACCTGGTCACGCGGATTAATTCGGCGCGAATCCGCATTACCGACGATCTATCGCAACTGGGCTTGGCCGTGCTCACCCCCGCGCAGGCGGCCGCACAGGCCCCCGGGGCCGCCGTCGAAGTGTTTGTCAATGGCGTCTCGCAAGGCTTTGCCAGCGTCGTATCGGGTTCGGGCGACACGCTCTTCGAGTTCACCTTTGGCGGCGGCGGTTTGCTGCCCCAGGGCAGTCCGCTGGTTGCCGCGGCCACGCGCGTGTTCGATGGCCAGGCCGACGCGGGGGGCGCGCCGACTCCGGCCACGGGGCGCAGCGGCCTCTCGGTTCCGTTGGCACTCACGGTCGACACCACGGCTCCGCTGGCGCCCAGCGTGCCCGATTTGCTCAGTTCGAGCGACACGGGGGGTTCCAACACCGACAACCGCACCGGCATTCATCAGCCGGCGTTCGATGGTCTGGGAGAAGCCGGCGCCGTGGTGCGCGTGTTGGCCAATGGCCGCGTGGTGGGCACCGCCCTGGTGGGGCCCGACTTCAGCGATGGCGTGGCGGGCGACGGTCTGGGAGCCTGGGAGGTAACGGTCGAACCGCTGGCCGATCGCACCTATACCATCACGGCCACCTTGGAGGACCTGGCCGGCAACATCAGCGGCCCCTCGGCCGCGATGAGCCCGACGCTTGTGATCGACTCGACCCTGGGGGGCGGCAAACCCCAGCGGCCCACGCTCGACCTGCGCGACGCCTTCGACACGGGCGTTTCCTCGCTCGACAACATCACCCGCCTCGTGAGCCTGCAATTCCGCGTCACCGCCGAACCGGGCACGATGGTGGTCATTAAAGACGGCGAAACGGTCATCGACGGCCCGTTTGCCATGCCGGCTGCCCCGTTTGTCGACCGGCTGCTGAATTTCACGGCGCTGCCGGCCGGGTTAGTGGCCGATGGCACCCACTTGCTCAGCGCCGAGGCAACCGACGCGGCCGGCAACGTGAGCGACCAATCGGAAGAACTGGAGCTGGTCATCGACCGCACCGCGCCCCCCGCGCCGCAAAAAGCCGACCTGTTGGCTTCGAGCGATTCGGGCATGTTCGACGACGACGACGTAACGAACAAAATGCAGCCCGCCTTCACCGCGCTGGCCGAATCGAACACGATTCTGCGGGTGTTCGGAACTCCCAGCGGCGGCGCGGCGGCTCTGATCGGCCAGACCACCACGGGCTCGGATCTGAGCAACAAGCCGGAAGCCGACCAACTGGGCCTGTGGGAGGTAACGGTCGAACCGCTGCGCGACGGCACCTATGGCATTGCCGCCACGGCCGAAGACCTGGCGGGCAATATCTCGCCGCTCAGCATGCCGCTCACCGTGGTGATCGACACCGCGGCCCCCAACACGCCGGCGCTCGACCTGCTGGCCTCCAGCGACACGGGCCGGTCGAACGTCGACAACATTACCCGGGCCACGCTGCCGGTGTTCGCCTCGACCTCGTCGGAAATGATTCCCGCGGGCGACGACCCGAATGCCCACCTGATCAAGTATCGAATTTACGACCGACATATCGACGTGGTCGCTCCGGCCCAAGAGACGTTGGTGGTCGACTCGTTCGTCACCCTGGGCGGCATGGTTCCCGCAGGGTTGTTCAACGACGCCATTGCCGGACTGGCCGAGGGGGTACACCACCTGAAGCTGGAATTCGAAGACCGGGCCGGCAACATCAGCCCCGACTTCCTCCTCACCGTCATCATCGACCGCACGGCCCCCGACGCGCCGACCCTGTCGATCGATCCGGCCTTCAGCGATACGGGCGTACCCGGCCAACCGGATACCATCGTCGATCAGATTACCTCGCGTAGCGACTTGGGCTACGTCGGGCGGGCCGAGGCCAACGCCGTCGTGCGGGTGTATGCCGATGGCGAGCCGCTCACCCTGTTCAACGTGGCCGGCGATACCTTGGTGGGCCTGACGACCAGTGTGCCGCTGGATGGCAACCAGGCCTTTCCCAACGGGCGCTGGAGCGTGACCACGCGCTGGGATTTGAACAATCCGGATTTGTTCCCCTTCGACGGTTACCGGCAACTGGGGGCCACGGCCGAAGACGTGGCCGGCAACGTCTCGGAGGCCGAGTTCCTCGATCTGCTGATCGATTCCCAAGGGCCCCAAGTGGCCAATGTGTATCCCACCGTCGACCCGGGCTTCGATCTATTTCAACTCAAGCCCGTCGAACAGCCCACGCCGCTGATCTACTCGCTCGACATTTCGCTGATCGACAGCCCGGTGCGGGCCGTTGGCGGGTCGATCAATTTCGACTACCCGGCCGCCAACGAGATCGTGGCCACGCAGCCGGGCAATTACCGCCTGGTAGGCGACCATACCGGGCCGGTGCTGATTACGTTCGTCGATTTTATCGACAACACCATGACCGGCACGCTGGGTAGTTCGGTGGTGCGGCTCTTCTTCAGCGAACCGCTGGCCGACGACCGCTACACGCTGACCATCAGCGATCGCTTGACCGACGACGCTGGCAACCGGCTGGACGGCGAGTCGAACGGACTGGGCCCCGGCGGACCGGTGTTTCTGCCCAGCGGCGACGGAGTGCCCGGCGGCGACTTCGTGGCCCGGTTCACCGTCGATAGCCGCCCCGAGATCGCCGATTTCTCGTACGGCAACGTTACGATCGACTTGAACGGCAACCTGGTTTGGGATCCCCAGGGCAAGGACGGCGACCGCACGAACCGCGACCTGCAGGTAACCCTGGGCTTTCCGACCGACGCCCTGTTCGCCGGCAACTTTGGCATCAGCTCGCCCGTCGGCTTTGGCATCGCCAACGGTTTCGACAAGCTGGGGGCCTACGGTTTCGTCAACGGCCAATGGCGCTGGCTGATCGACATGAACGGCGACAATGTGGTCCGCGCCTCCGACGGCGACATCGACCTGGTGCAGCCCATTGCCATCGACGGCTGGCCGATCGCAGGCAACTTCGACGGGAACTTCTTCAACGGCGACGAGGTCGGGCTGTTTGACGGCACCACCTGGTACTTCGACGTCAACGGCGACGACGTGATCGACGAGTTCGATTTCGCCATGGGGGGCAAACTCACCGGCAACCTGCGCGGAATTCCGCTGGTGGGCGATTTCGACGGCGACACGCTCACCGACTTGGCCACCTACGACAATACGGCCAATACGTTTTACTTCAGCCTGGGCTGGAACGGTCCCGACGCCAATCTCGACGTGGTGCTGGGCCAGCCGCAACAAATTCATTTCGTCTTCGGCGCCCAAGGGGAATTGGACTGGCCCGTGGCCGCCGACATGGATCAAGACGGCATCGACGACCTGGGGCTGTGGAACCCTGGCCGCAGCACGCAGCCAGTCAGCGAAGCTTCGGAGTGGTTCTTCCTGATCTCCAACGACCCCGGCGGCACCCGCCGCCAGATTGGCCAGGTGAACACGCTGAACCACCCCTTCCAGCAGCAGCCGCTGGGGCCCGATCTTTACGCCCAGTGGGGCGACGAGTTTGCCCTGCCGCTGGTCGGTAACTTCGACCCGCCCGTGGCCGCCGCGCCGGCGCCGCTACCCGGCAACGAACTTCCACCCGCCCAGGTAGTGCAGAACCCCGAGCTAATCGGCAACTTCGCCTTCTACAACCCGGCCAACAGCACCTTTACCGTGCCCGATCCGCGCGGCGGCTCGGGGGCCTCGCTCACGTTTGTGTACGGCAAACCCAACTCCGGCTGGGTCCCGATCGCCGGCGACTGGGACGGCGACGGACAGAAGTCGGTGGGCTTCTACGACCCGGCGACCAGTACCTGGTTCCTCAAGAACAAGCTCGGTCCAGGGCTTTCCGATCTGGTGTTTTCCTACGGGCCGGCCGGCAACCGCTGGGTTCCGCTGGTGGGCGACTGGGATGGCAACGGCGTCGATGGCGTCGGCTTCTACGACCCCGACACCAGCACCTGGTTTCTGAAGAACGCACATCGCCAGGGGCTATCCGACCTGACCTTCGCCTACGGCAAAGCGGGCGCGGGCTGGCTGCCGCTGGTGGGCGATTGGGACGGCGATGGCCGCGATGGGCCAGGGTTCTTCGATCCGGCGGCCAACACCTGGTTCCTGAAAAACGCCCAAGCCCAGGGCATGTCGGACGAAACCCTGCGGCTACCCACCAGCGGAGCTCAGCTTATGCCGCTGGTGGGCGACTGGCTGGCAACCGGCCGCGATCGGCCCGGTTGGTACCATTCCGCCACGGGCAAGTTCACCACGGCTGCCGATCCGGCCTCGGGCACAAGCGAGCGCACTTTTCGCTATGGCCCCAGGGGCCTGGCCTGGAACCTGTTGGTCGATGAGCTGTTTCGCCGCGCCGCCGACGACGAGTAGCCGGGAGTGGCCCTGCCCCCGCGTTGGCCGCCCCGAACGCCTGAGGCCCGCAGCGCCCCAAGCCATGCCGCGGCGCACGGTCCGGTAAACCAGCCTCTCGGGACCCAAGGGAAAGTTGCACCCCCCCTGCCGCTCGCCGATACTGGGGCCTGGCCCCGGGCCCGACGGGCAACTTCCGCACCGGAAGACGCCGAGCTGGGCCAGGGTTTCCACGGGAGTGCGGCCGATGCGTGTTTGGCAGCGAAGTGGCGCGGCGATTTGCCTGCTCAGCCTGGCGATGCTGGGGCGGCCCACAACGGCCGATGAGCCGGCCCCCACCCCGGCACCCTCTCCGCCGGCTTCCGCCTCGGAGGCAGCCGCACCGGCCGAGTCGCAACCGGCGGCAGCCGACCCAGAAGCAGCCGGCCCAGAAGCAGCCGACCCAGCGGCAGCCCCCAGCGAGCCCCCCAAGGCGGAACCGGCCGGGACTGAATCGGCCCCCCCGCCTGAAGCGCCGGCGGCCGAGAAGCCGACCGACGAGCCGGCCGTCAGCTTTCGCGAGCACATCGCCCCAATCCTCGTCCAGCAGTGCCTGGGTTGCCACGGCGATCGCGAGGCCCAAAGCGATTTTCAACTCAATTCATTCGCCGCGCTGGGTCGACCCGGAGCCAGCGGCGAAGCAAGCCTGACCCCGGGCCAGCCCGAAGCGAGCCTGCTTTACACGCTCGTGGCCTCGACCGACGCCGATCGGCGAATGCCGCTCGAAGGCGATCCGCTGGCTGCCGAGCAGGTGGATTTGATCCGCCGCTGGATTGCCGCGGGCGCGCCCTTCGATGGCCCGGACCCGGCCGCCCCGCTGGCCAGCTACGCGGCGCGGCCGCCGCATCCGTCCGCGCCCGAGAGCTATCGCGCCGCCATGCCCGTCATGGCCCTGGCCTTCCGGCCCGATGGCAGCGAGTTGGCCGTGGGGGGCTACCGCGAAGTGTTGATCTACGACCCGGCCTCGGGCGATTTGCGCCGCCGGCTGGGCAACGTGGCCGAGCGGGTCTACGGCCTGGCCTGGTCGCCCGATGGAAGTGTTCTGGCCATCGCCGGGGGGGTGCCCGGAGAAGCGGGCGAGGTGCGGCTGGTCAATGGCGATTCGGGCGCCGTGGTCCGCGAGTTGGGCACCACCAGCGACGTGGCCCTGTGCGTCTCGTTTAACGCCGAGGGTAGCCGGGTCGCCTCGGGGGCCGCCGACCGATCGATTCGCGTATGGCAAGTTGCCGATGGCACTCAACAGGTGCTGATCGAAGACCACGCCGATTGGGTTCTGGGGCTGGGCTGGAGTGCCGACGGTGCCCGGTTGGCCTCGGCCAGTCGCGATAAAACTTCCAAGGTATTCGACGCCGCCACGGGCGATGCGCAAACCACGTACTCGGCCCACGGCCAAGCGGTGATGGGTGTGGCGTTTGGCCCCGACGGTGCCCAGGTTTTCTCGGGCGGGGGCGACCGGAAGGTACACGTTTGGAACCCGGCCGACGGGGCGAAGATTGCCGAAATCGGCGGATTCGGCCACGAGATCAGCCGCTTGCTCGTGCGAGAAACCTTTCTCTTCACCGCTTCGGCCGACAAGCTCGTGCGCCAACACCGGCTCGACAATCGCGAGCTGGTCCGCGACTACAAAGGGCTGACCGATTGGGCTTACGCGCTCGACGTACATGCCCCGAGCCAGCGCGTGGCCGCCGCCAGCTTCGCCGGCGAGGTATTGGTTTGGAACCTGGCCGACGGGGCTACGATCGCCCAGTGGATCGCCGCCCCGGGCCTGGCACCCGCCTCGGAAGGTGCCGCGGCTGCCGCGAGCGACTAGGGGCACCTCGCCACGCGCTAGTCATGGAGCCCTGACTGCGCCGATTCGGGCCAGAACTTGCCGCGGATATCCGGCCCGCGACCTTACCCACCATCACCCAGAATCTTTGGAGCGCACGAACATGGTCTCGCACCTGATCGGCTTTTTGATCATCGGATTGATCGCGGGCTGGCTGGCCGGCAAGCTCACCAAGGGCAGCGGCTTTGGCCTCGTCGGCAACCTGGTGGTGGGCGTCATCGGCTCGATGCTGGGCGGCCTGCTGTTCAGCCTGCTCGGGCTGGCCGCCTACGGTCTGGTCGGTTCGCTGGTTACCGCCACGGTCGGCGCACTCGCGCTCTTGTTCCTGCTCCGGTTCGTGACGCCGGGCAAAGCCTAGAAAGTCGAGCCCGTGAGCCTCGCGGGCTACGCCTTCTTGCCGCGCGACTTGGCTTTGGGTTTGGCGCCTGCCTTGGGCTTGGCCGACCGCGCTTTGGCAGCCGGGGCCGGCTTGGCCTTGGCCGGTTTTGATTTCGCCGGCGCTTTCCCTGGTTTGCCCGCCAGGCTAATGGGCTGTCGCTGCCCGAAGATTTTCTCCCAGTTCTGAGAGAATTCCGGAGATGGTCCGGAACGCACGATCGGTCCACTCATGATCGAAGACTCTCCCTGATTTCACCGAGACTATGCCGGACTCCACTGGCCGGCCGGAGCCGGCGGGCCGGCCGTCTTGCCTGGTCAGGCATGCCGGTCCGCGGCTGGGCCCGGTGCGGCCACATTCTACGAATCGCCAATCTGGAGACAAGCCAGGCGGCCGGTTCGAAGGGAGCGAAACGCTGGAACCGCGCCGCCCGCCCACTTACCATAGTAGGGTCCGGCCTCCACCGCGTTGTGGCCGCCGGAGGGAAACCCGAAACGAAGCATTTCCGAGGCCGTTGGCATGACCGCGCACCTTAGCGTTGACCGGTTTTCAAGTTCCAAGACCCTTCCCCGCAGCCCGCGAAGCCGAATGGGTCGGCTGCTCGTCGATTTCGGCAGGGCCTCTTGGGTGGTTTGGCTGGTGCTCGGTTCGGTCGGCGCGGCCGGTGCCGACGAACCGCCGGCCGCCGACAAGGCTGGCCCACCCGCGTCGCTGGCGGCACAGACCGACTGGGTGACTTCGCTTGCTTTCTCGCCCGATGGAACAACCCTGGCCACGGCTGGCGGGCAAAGCCTGCTTTACCGCCCCGGGCAGCTTCGGCTTTGGGACTTGGCCAGCGGTGGCCTGAAACACGACGTGGCTGGCCACCCGGCGGCCGTGTGGTCGGTTGCCTTCTCGCCCGATGGAACGCGGGTCGCCACCGCCGGCTACGACAAGCGAGCCCGGCTATTCGACGCCGCCTCGGGCAGCCTTCAGGCCACGCTCGAAGGGCACGGCAACTGGGTCACCTGCGTACGGTTCTCGCCTGATGGAACCCGCTTGGCCACGGCCAGCGAAGATGGCACGGTGCGACTTTGGGACGTGGCCAGCGGTCAGGCTCAGGCCACGCTGAGCGGCCACGAAGGGCTGGTCCGCGGCGTGGCGTTCTCGCCCGACGGGCAAACGCTGGCCAGCGCCGCGAGCGACCGCACCGTGCGGCTCTGGGATTTGGCAGGCGCCACCGAGCGGGCCAAGCTCGAAGGACATGCCGACGCGGTTTGGGCCGTGGCCTTCAGCCCCGATGGCAACACGCTGGCCTCGGGCGGGGCCGATTACCAGA
The DNA here is from genome assembly GCA_964399535.1 of uncultured Pirellulales bacterium. Taxonomy (GTDB): domain Bacteria; phylum Planctomycetota; class Planctomycetia; order Pirellulales; family CAYNRE01; genus CAYNRE01. The sequence continues at coordinate 22,597 of CAYNRE010000032.1, forward strand.
TCAAGCTTTGGGATCTGCCGGCCGGCACCAATCGCGCCACGCTGGGGGGCCATCATAACTGGGTGACCACTCTGGCCTTCTCGCCCGACGGGCGCAGCCTGGCCTCGGGCGGCTACGATCGCCAGGTGCTGCTCTGGGATCCGGCATCGGGTCAACAGACGTCGGCACTCGAAGGTTTGGCGAGCACGGTGTGGAGCGTCGCTTTCAGCCCCGATGGCCACACACTGGCCGTGGGCACGCAGGCGGAAAGCGTGCGGCTGTTCGAAGTCGTCACCATCTGGCGCCTGCGGCAGTTCGCACCGGCCGCACCGGCCGAGACTGCGCCAGCCGAGACTGCGCCAGCCGAGACTGCACCGGCCGAGACTGAAAAACCAGCCGAGCCGGCCGAGGCCGAGAAGCCAGCCGCGCCCGCCGAGGAAGGCCAAACACCGGCCGCCGGCTAGCTCCATGGCCCATCCCCCCGCCATTTCGGTCCGTGCCGTCACCAAGAGATTTCCCGGGGTTACGGCGCTCGAAGACGTGTCGCTCGACGTCGCCCGCGGTGAAGTTCGCGCCATCGTCGGCGAGAACGGGGCCGGCAAGAGCACGCTGATGAAGCTCTTGGCGGGCGTCATCAGCGATTACGAGGGCGAGCTCCTGGTTCACGGGCGCCCGGTGCGCTTTGCCGGTACCCGCGAGGCCGAACAGGCCGGGGTGAGCATGATCCACCAGGAGCTGAACCTGGTCGACGCGCTCTCGGTGGCCGACAACATTTTCCTCGGTCGCGAACCGCGGCGGGGCGGTTTGTTCGTCGATCAGCCAGCGATGAACCGCGATGCCGCGGCCTTGCTGGCCGAGTTGGAGTGCCAGGTTTCGCCCGAGCGCCCCGTGGGCACCTGCCGAATCGGCGATCAGCAACTGGTCGAGATCGCCAAGGCGATCTCGCTCTCGGCCGAGATACTGATCATGGACGAGCCGACCAGCGCGCTGACCGAGCACGAAGTGGCCCGGCTCGAGCGCGTCATCGCCCGGCTTCGCGCGCGGGGAGTGACCATCCTTTACATTTCACACAAGCTCGACGAAGTATTCCGCCTGGCCGACCGAATCACGGTGTTGCGCGACGGCCGGTTGGTGGAAACCCTGGAGCGTAGCCGCTCGACCCCCCAGGAAATCGCCCATCGCATGGTGGGGCGCGAGATCGAGTCCGTCGATTTGGGAGAGCCGCGCCAGCCTGGCGCAGTGGTGCTTCAGGTGCGCGATCTGTCGCTGGCCTGGCCCGGCCACGTGCGCCGCTGGCGGCTGCGCGAGATCAACTTCGACCTCCGCCGCGGCGAGGTGCTGGGCCTGGCCGGCCTGATGGGAGCCGGCCGCACCGAACTGCTCGAATGTCTTTTCGGGGCCGCGCAGCCGCGCCCCTCGGGCCAGATCGTGCTCGAGGGCCGCCCGGTCAACTTCCGGCATCCGGCCGACGCCCGGGCCGCCGGCGTGGCCCTGGTCACTGAAGATCGCAAGCGGCTGGGCCTGTTTCCTCACTTGTCGGTGCTGGGAAACGTCACCCTTTGCCAGCTTCAGGCCATGACCCGCGCCGGACTCGTGCGGCCTGCTGAAGAGCGGCGGCAGGGGGCCCAGGCCATCCAGCGCGTCGGCGTCAAGTCGGCCGGGCTCACGGGGCGAATCACCAGTCTCAGCGGCGGCAACCAGCAAAAGGCCCTGGTCGCCCGCTGGCTGCTGATCGAGCCCCGGGTATTGCTGCTGGACGACCCGACCCGGGGGGTCGATGTCGGCGCCAAAGCCGAACTTTATCGTCTGATCGACCAGCTTTGTCGCCAGGGACTAGGGGTAATCGTCACTTCGAGCGAACTCCCCGAATTGCTCACGCTATGCGACCGCATCCTGGTGCTGGCCGAAGGGCGCATTACCGCCCAATTCCAGCGGTCCGAGGCCAGCGAGCAGGCCATCATGGAGGCCGCCGCGCTGGTGGCCAGCTAGCCCGGAGCAGCAAGGCCGAGGTTAGCGCGCCGGGCGGCAGTAGCTTAGCGCCAGCAGGGCGTATCCGGTAACCAGGTTGGGGTCTCCCTCGAGCCAGCGGCTGTTGTCGTTGACCCACGAACCGTCTTCGCGCTGCCGCTGGGCCAACTCGGCCACGAGTTCGGCCCGCCAGTTGTGCGTGCGCCCCTCGGCGTCGGCAAACTCGGCTTCCCCCAGGGCATCGAGCGCTTTGGCAAACGTGTTGAAATAGTAGTACAGCCCGGCCGCCCCCATGCCGGGGTTTTCGTCCAAGCGGTAGAACTTGCGAATCCAGGCGGTGGCCGCCTGCACGCGCGGGTCGTCGGGCCCCACCCCGGCGTAGATCATGCTCCGCAGGCCGGCATAGGTCATCGACCCGTAACTTCGCAGTCCACCCTCGGCCGTGGCGCCCGCTTGGCTGGTCCCGCCGGCGGCCGGAGTGTAGTAGAAACCGCCATCCGGGTTCTTGGCGCTGAATTCGGTGGTGTTGTACTCGCTTTCCAGGTTTTGGCAGCGCGAGATGAAGATCAGCGCCTTGGCAATGGCTGGGTCTTCGGATCCGCGGCCCAGCGAACGCAGGGCGTCGATCATGAAACTGGTGTTCGACAGGTCGGGCCGCTTGTGGCCCCCGTAACCCGCGCCACCATAGGCGGGGCTGCTCTCGTGCTGCCCCTCGCCGTCATCCCACTGCAAGTGTTTGACGAAGGCCTCGGCCTTGGCCAGCAGTTCGTCGTAACGACCATCGCGATTCGCTTCGCGAAAACACAAAATCGCCAAACACGTTTCATAGTTGGCGTAGTTCGACTGCGGGGCATGAATGCCGCCGTCGTCTTGTACGAACCCGCTGAGATAGTTGAGTGCCTTGGCCACGGTCGGATCGTCGACCCCCCGGCCATGACGCAAGATCGCCGTCGTTATCAGCGCCGTGACGCCCGGCCCTGCCTGGGCACTAAACGAGCCGTCGGGCGATTGCCCCCGATCGGCAAGGTAGTCGATCCCCCGGGCCACCAGGTCGGCCAACTGCTTGGGATCGAGCTGGGCGGGCTCGGCCGCCGGGGCATTTCCCACAACCGCCAGGGCAACGGCCAAGGCCAGCCCGGCCGCCTGAACGATTCGGTGCCGCTGGATGAATTGCCGACGGGAGAGCTTGGTCAACAGGGTTCGCATAGGTAGGCCCTTTTTCGATTTCAACCATGCCGAATGTTGCACAGAGGGTCGCAACGAAAGGCAGACCTCGTATCAGAGGCCTGGTGCGACGATGCCGGACGAGACGCCGGAGGGCGTATCGGGGCGCTGGCGGGCTACCCAGTTACCTTCGGTTTTAGTCGAGTACCGGGGAGGGGAGCAAGGGGCCCTGAGCCACCAACGCTCCCGAGCCAGCTGGCGCAAACGCGGCCCGGGGGGTCGGCCGCCCGAGCTATTCGAAGACGGCCAGAATCTCCCCTTCCGCCAAGATCAGCAGCTCCTCGCCGGCCACCTTGACCGTGGTTCCAGCCCAGCGGTTGAAGAGCACCCGATCTCCCTCGCTTACCTGAGGCGAAGCCCGGCGACCGCAATCCAGGTGCCGCCCATCGCCCACGGCCAGCACCCGGCCCTGCTGCGGCTTTTGCTGCGCCGAATCGGGCAGCACAATTCCGCCCGCGGTGACGGTTTCAGGCTCCAAGGGGCGGACGATGACTTGCTCGCCCAGCGGAATCAATCTCATCGAACACTCCCGACGCTCGCTCGTGCCCGGGCCAAATCCCCCGCCGGGTCCGGCGGCCGAACGGGAACCCCCTTCGGCGGCCGACACGCGCGAGCAATGCCTGACGTGCGGCGCCCGAGGCGGGTCGGGCGCGATGCCAGCCACCAAAGCGGTGCTCCAGCGGCCAGCCAGATTCTGCCACGGCCCGGGGCGCGGTGCAAGCAACGCGCCGCGATCGCCCGGGATGTCATCGCCCGCTCCAGGCCAGCAGGGCCAACGCCAACAGCCACAGAGCGTAGACCAGGGCCGCCAAGAGCAGCTTCCATTTCCTGGCCAGCGCCGGCTGGGACCGCCTGGCAAGCGATGGCGCCGGCTCGGCGCCGGTCCGCGACGGCCGATCGCCCGCCCCGCGCTTCGAGTCGCCAGGGCGCGAGGAAGAGCCAGACGATTTCATAGTGTCCGACCCCCAGTATCACCAGAATCGACCGAATTCCCGCTGCGCTGCAACCCGCCACGCGGGCGAACACGGTCGCACGATCCGACAGGCGGTTGGCTGGCTGAGTGGGCTGCCTGAACTATTTGGGCAGTTCGATGGCGAAACTTTTCCGCAGACCGTTTTCGAAATCGAACACGTCGTCGAAATCTTCCCGGCGGTCCTGGGCCGTTTTGCGCATCTGGCCGATTTCGATCAGGTTGTAGACCAGCTCGCCGAAATCTCCGGTGGTATACACTCCCCAACTATTGAGCACGCATTTGGCCAGGTAGCCGAACTGGTCGAGGGCGAACAGCCGCATGGCCTCGGAAAGCTCTTGGCCGGTTAGATGGCGCGACTCGGTCCGCTCGTCGCCCCCCTCGGGCGATTCGGCCGGCCGAGCTTCCCCCTCGTTCTCGCCTTCGCTGGGGACATCGGCCCCCAGCCCCAGCACGCGGTGGGCGTAATCGAGCGCATCGAACACGAACAGGTAGGCTTCGATCCGGTACCGCTTGTCGCGCTCGAGCAATCGGGCAAGCGAAGTGGGTCCGTCAGACATCGAGCGGCTTCCTTATCGGCGGCGCGGCCGGTCGCGGAGTGAAATCTTAGTTGGCCTCGGCCGGCGGTTCGGCGGGGGGCCGTCGGCCGGCGGGCTTGGGTAACACGGTGAGCACTTCGCTGGAGGGAATCAATACCCGGCGATGATCCTCGAGCTCGACCAGCAGCTGCCCCGAGAGAATCTCTTGGGCCAGGACCTTGCCCCGGCCCCGGCCGGTAATGATCTGGGCATTGACCGGCGGCAACTGCTTTTGCAGGGCCTCGTAGGTGTCGTACTCGTAGCGCAGGCAACACTTCAGCCGCCCGCAGCGCCCGGAGATCTTGGTCGGATCCAGGGTCGCCTTCTGCAGCTTGGCCATCTTCATCGACACCGGCGGCATGGCCGAGAGATGGGTATTGCAGCAGACCGGCTTGCCGCAGTCGCCGTAGTCGGCCAGCAGCTTGGCCTCGTCGCGCACGCCGATTTGGCGCATTTCGATTCGGGTCTGAAACTCGGCCGCCAGCCTGCGTACCAGCTCGCGAAAATCGACCCGGTTCTCGGCCAGGTAGTAAAACACAATCCGCTCGCCGCCGAAGATGTGTTCCACGTCGACCAGCTTCATCTCCAGCGCCAGTTCGGAAACCATTTGCTGGCAAACCGTGAATTCGCGCCGCTGCTGGGTGCGAAGCCGGTAGATCTCGTTCTGATCGTCGCTGGAAAGCGGTCGCACGATCTGGCCGCGGCCGGGGTCCTTCAGGTATTCGACCGCCCGGTCCGTGGCCTCGCAGAGCACCTCGCCCACTTCCATCCCGCGATCGGTGCGGACCACCACCGCGTCGGCGCGCGCAAAAAACTCGCCCCGCGAGGTGCCAAACACCCCCAGGCTGCGCATCACCCCGGTTCGAACCACATAACGCGGCATGCCTGATCCCTAGGCCGGGCGTCCCGTATCCCGGGCCGCCCCGAGCATCGTTCCCCGGACCCCGGGGGAAGACGCCCCCGACCAAAGCACCCCAACCCGTTTGCCTTGCGGTGCGTAAACGGCTCAGTATATCGCAGACCCGCGCCCCGGGCAGCTATCGCACGGGCCAGTTTCGCCGGGCCGAGGGTGACCACCCGGCCGGGGCCGGCAATCGCCGTTCCCCTGGCCCATCGGCTGTGCGATAATTCGCTCCGCCACGGCACGCCACGGCCGACGTCCCAGTCGCGGTCCGGGAAAGCCCGCGGCGTTCGGTGGGTGAAACCCCTAATGTCGTTCCGCGTCGTCCCTGGCGCCGAACGCCTCTTCGAACGGGAGAATATCGACATGCGCCAGAGAATCCAGCAGGCCATCGGCCTGTTTTCGACGCTGCTGGGGGGGCTCGGCCTGGCGGTTGGCATTCAAGCCGCTGAGAAGCACACCACGGCCACGCCCGGCGAGATTCGCCAGCAAATCGCCGATGGCGACGCCGTGCTTTTCGACGTGCGCGAGCAAGCCGAGTGGGACGCCGGCCACCTGGCCGACGCGGCATTCGTTCCGCTCAGTGCCTTGAGCCAAGACCCGCCCGATCCGAGGCTGGTTGAGCGTGTCCGAAAACTGGTCGGCCGGCGGTCGGTGGTATATTGCCATTGTCGCTCGGGAATTCGAGCGATTTCCGCCGCCGAAGTGCTTCGAAAGCTCGGCTACGACGCCCGCGCCGTGAAGCCCGGCTATCAACAACTGCTTCAGGCCGGCTTTGCCCCGGCCGAGTAATGAGCGTGCCGTGGCCCGACCTCGGGGGGCCGTAGCGATTGCGGTAGCGTCACCGGGAGTCTGCCGGGCAGTTCGCGCCTCGGGAGAGCCCCCTCCGCAGAAAGCGATCGCCCGTGGCCGCTACCATTCGCCCGTTGCCGATCGTGGAACGCTGGGATTGCCATAACTGTGGCATCTGTTGCCGGGGTGCTCTGGTCGAGCTGACCGATGCCGACCTGGAGAAACTGCGCCAACAAAAGTGGGACCAGGATCCGCAACTGGGGGGCACGGCGACAACGATATACGATCGCCGCCTGGGGGCTCGGCGGCTGGCGCATCGCCCGGATGAAAGCTGTGTCTTTCTCACCAGCCAGGGGCTCTGCCTGATTCATCAGCGGTTCGGGTTCGAGGCCAAGCCCGAGCGCTGCCAAATCTTCCCCCTGCAACTGGTTTCGCTGGGCGACACGGCCTACTTAACGACGCGCCGCGCGTGCCCCTCGGCGGCCGCCGACCGGGGGCGGCCGGTGGCCGAACATCGCCAGGCCTTGCGCTACTGGCAGTCGCGGGCCGACCGCAAGGCCCAGTCTGGCCCCCCGGAAATTCGCCCCGGCTGGCCAGCCGATTGGGCTGAACTGCGCCTGGTGGGTCGAGCGCTCGAACGCCCCTTGGCCGATACGAGCCGGCCCTTGGCCGAGCGACTCGCGCGAGCGGTGCAGCTTTGCGAGCAGCTCGACGCCACGGGGCCCCCCGCCTCGGCGGAGCGCCCGCCCGAGGGGCTCAAGGAAACTCTCCGCCGCCTGGAGCGCGGCGAGCGGCCGGCCCCGCAGTCGTCGCTCGAGCCCCCGGCTTCGGCCCGCTCGCTGCTGCGGCAAGCCGCGCTCGACCTGGTGGGGCTGCACCCGCGCAGGATCACCGACCGAACCTGGCGTGGGGGCCTGCGAAAGAGCTGGAACCTGATGCGGCTGGCACGGGGGCGGGGCACGGCGCCCGACCTGGGCTGTGGGCTGCCCTCGGCCTCGTTCGACGAGCTCGATCAGCCCCTGGGGGGGCTCGACTCCTCGCTGGAGCGCTATCTGGACCGCTACTACCAGGCGATGGCCGCTTCGTTGCAGTATCTGATGATGACGCGCCGAAGCTGGGGGCTGCTCGACTCTTTTCGTGCCCTGGCCTTCACCTACCCACTAGGTATGTGGCTGCTCCGCTGGAGCTGCCGTGGCCGTGCGCCGGAAGAGAACGACGTTTTCGAATTGCTGACCATGGTCGAGCGATCGAACACGGCGCCCGACCTGGCCGGATATCGCCACCGCCGGCTGGTTGCGCTATTGGCTAGGCAACGGCAATTGGCGCCGCTGATCGAGTGGTACGCCCGCTGAACCGGCCGCTCGGCCCGAGTCCCTCTCGGGACGGGGTCCACTCGTTCCGAAGGAGGCCGACCCGCGGCAATCGCATTTTGACTTGGCGCGGCAGGCTAACTACACTCTGCGGCGAAGCCTCGATAGGCGGAATTACCGAGGCGCCGCTTTCAGCAAGGAAATCGCACATGACCCCGCTGCTTCGCTGGACCTCGTTGACGTGCATGCTGTTGATCAATCTGCTGGCGGCCGGCGTCGGAACTGCCTACGGCTATTTGAAAGTTCCGGATAACCCGGATGATTTCCTCTATGTGAAAAAGGGAAGCACGTTTCGGCTCGATGTCGGTGGGGCTACCGAGGGAATGTTGCCCGAGGGGACCGAGGCCTATACCTTCGACCTGTTTTTCAACCCGATCATTGTGGAATTGGAATTGGCCCAGGACAGGCTTGTAGGGGGCGTACCGACCGACGTTTCACCCATTCTGGGCGGGGTGCAAGTTGCCGCACTTGGCACCACCGCTTCGCCCCAGGAACTGATCGCCTCGCTCTGGTTTCGCGCCATCGAATTTGGCGCCACCGGAGTCGAGGTGACGAACCTGGTTTACTACGTGCCCAATGACCCGCCGGACGGGAACCTGCAGCCGCTGGCTCAGCCCCCCATGGCGATGAGCTACATCGATGTCTTCGTGGTGCCCGAGCCGGCCACGATTAGCCTGGCAGCCAGCGGACTGCTAGCCATGGCTTGGGTTGCCGCCCGCCGCGGCCGCCGCCGCGGCTAACGCTACCCCTCGCCGAGGGGCAGGCGCTGGGCTGCGCCGAGATTGCACGCGGTCGACTGGTGGTTACCACTTCCGCAAGCAAAAGTTAAAGGGGCACTTATGAATGGCTCGGCCCGTCTGTGGCTGTTGGCCGGCGCGGTCGCATCCTGCGCCGTTTCACCTTGGTGCCAGGCGGGCCTGCTCACCGGCTCGACCGGGGGCGGCCAGCCACTGACCAATGTGCAGCCCACAATCGCGATGACGCACCTGGTGCGTATGCAGGGGGTTTTTCAGGACCTGGGCGAGGTGATCCTGTTTGCCGGAGACTACGTTCCCCAGGGCTGGGCGCCGGCCGATGGGCGGCTGCTTTTGATCCCGGAAAACGAGCCTCTCTTCGCCAAGCTGGGTACCACCTACGGGGGCGATGGCGTCACCACGTTCGCCCTGCCCGATTTGCGGGGGCGCACCCCGATTGGCAATGGCCAGGGACCAGGGCTGAACCAGCGCACGCTGGGCGACAAAGTTGGCAGCCTGGCCGTAACGCTCACCGAAGCGCAGCTCCCCGCCCACAGCCACACCCTGCCAGGTGGCGCTGGCCCGACAGGAAGTACCGGGTCGGGCCAATCGCTGCAAAACATGCAGCCGTCGCTGGCCATGAATTACCTAGTCGCCCTGCAGGGAGTCTTTCCCACGCCCAGTTTTGCGAGTGCCGACGCCGGGCCAATCGTGGCGCCGTCTGGAATCAGCCCGAGCGTGCCGATACTCGGATCGATCCATTTGCATGCCGGCGCGATGGTTCCCAATGGTTATAGTTCGGCCGACGGACTTGTGACGCCCATCAATGAAAACGACCCCTTGTTCGCCCTCTTGGGCACCACCTACGGCGGCAACGGCGTTACCACCTTCAACCTGCCCGACTTGCGCGGGCGGGCGGTTTTGGGGGCGACCGCCGGGGGCGGCGGGCTCTCGGCCCATCCGCTGGCCGAACAAATCGGCCAGGAGCGCCATACGCTCACCGTGGCCGAAATGCCCTCGCATAATCACACGGTGCCCGGAGCCGGCGGGCCGACCGGGCCGACCGGCGGCAACCAACCGCTGAGCACCATGCAGCCGACCCTGGCGCTGCAGTATTTGATCGCCGTGCAGGGCATTTACCCGCAACCCAGCTTCGACCTCGATTCGCTCGATACCGCGATCGAACCGGCTTCGCTGACAACCGACCCCTACCTGGCCGAAATCGGCATCTTTGCTGGAAGCTATGTCCCGCAGGGTTGGCTACCGGCCGATGGGCGCTTGCTGTCGATCCAAGTAAACGAGCCCTTGTTCACTATTCTCGGTACCCAATACGGTGGCGACGGCGTTTCTACCTTTGCCCTCCCCGATCTGCGCGGACGGGTCGTCGTAGGAACCGGCGCCGGACCGGGAACCGGCGATTGGTCGCTGGGGGAAAAGCTCGGCAGCGAAATGGTCAGCCTGACCGTCGCCGAACTGCCTCCGCATCGGCATACCACCAACTTGCCAGCAACCCTGATCGGCGACGCGAATCAGGATTGTTCAGTCGGTGCCGGCGACTACGCGATCTGGGCCGCCAGCTTCGGCCAGACCGGGGTCGGCCTGCCCGCCGACTTCGATGGCGACGGCACGGTGGGGGCCGGCGACTACGTTCTCTGGGCCGCCAACTTCGGCCAGACCTGCCCACCCGATCTCAGCGTGCCCGAGCCCCCGACCGCGGCACTAATGCTGGGCATGCTCGCGCTGGGGCTGCGCCGATGGCGGCGAGCGCTGGGGCTCTAGGGCCGCGTCGATCGAATCCTATCGCGCATCTGCCGCTGAGCAGAAGCGGAAGCGGGAGGAAGGTCGTTATCCGCGGCGAACGACCCGGCGACGGCCGAGCGCCGCCAGGGTGGCCAGGCCCATTCCGGCCAGGACCACAGACGCCGGCTCGGGAACCTGAAGCGCGCCGCCAAGGGCCCAGCCCTGTCCGGCCGCGGCATTGATGCTGGCCAGCGCCGCGCCATTGAGCGGAATGGCTACCGTGGTGCCTTCGTCCGAATCGGAGACCATCACCGAGCCGAAGCGCTGGCCGTTGCCAAGGTCGATATACGCCCCCAGCGCGGCCAGGCCAGAGAACAGGTCGCCCAGCGGGGTGGTTACGTCGAACAACTCGTACGCCTCGCTGGACAGCCCACTGTAGTAACCGCCGTAGGGGTCTCCACCGCTGGTGTCGGGCAGCGGCAAGAGCAAGACGGCGCCCGTGAACTCACCGCTGGTGATCGCTGGGATGTCGAAGGCGAACCAGTTGCGGTACAGCGTGCCGGCGCCGCCGGTGTCGCGATTCGTGCGGCCCGCGGCGTAATTCTCGTTCAGCGGGTCGTGCAGGCCCTGGTTGTCGTACCAGCCGCGGTCGCTGTAGTCGAGGGTTTGATCGCCGTCGAGATTGGTCAAGCGGAGTTGAGGTGTGAAGGCCGGGCCGTCGGAGATGCCGAACACGTAGCGACTGGTCAAAGCCGCGCGGGCCGGCGTGGCCGGCGCCAGCGCAAGACCAACAACTGCCAAGGTGCAAAGCAACGCAGCCAAACGCATGGAGGTACCTCTTGGAAGCTGAAACTGCGCAGTCGGTTCACGCCAGCACGGCACGCAGCGCAAGTTGCTTCCCGATTGTAACCGCCGCGCCACCGGCCTTGTCGAGGGGAGAACTTTTTCCTGGTGATTCCCTCGCGGAAATCCGAAGCTGCCACATCCCAGCATTTCGATCGCCAACCGGGGGGGCGAGATGCGAGTTTCGAGCCGCGGTCGGAAACGCGCGGACGCAGCGCCCAAACCCTCGACCGGCGAACGATCGTCGGTGCCCGCCGGCCGCAGTTCGGGTAACCTGACCGCTAGCCCGGCCGCGGCCTGGTTTGCCAAGCTTGCGATTCCGTCCTTTGGTCAATCCCTGATGCACTCGCTCGCAATCGGGAACCGGCCCGCCAAGTACGACCGGCTGGCCGCCATCTACGATCGCCGCTGGGCCGGGTATGTCGACGCCACGCTCCGGGCCGTTGTCGACGAGCTGAAACTATCCGGGCAGGAACGAATTCTGGACGTACCCTGCGGCACCGGCGAATTGCAACGCCGCCTACGGCAGCGCTGGCCCGGCGTGCGGCTGGTAGGGGGTTGATCTAAGCCGCGCGATGCTCACCGCCGCGCGGCGCAAGGAAACCGCCAGCGCGGCCGACTGGATTCAAGCCGATGCCCAGTCGCTGCCGCTTGCCAGCGAAAGTTTCGACCGAATCGTCTGCGCCAGTTCATTTCACTACTTTTCCGAGCCCGGCGCAGTCCTGGGCGAGTTTCGTCGCCTACTGAAACCCGAGGGGCGATTGATCGTAATCGATTGGTCCGACGACTACTGGTGCTGCTAGCTGCTCAGCGCCTGGTCGCGCTGGACCGACCCGCATTTTCACAAGACCTATACCCTGGCGGAGTGCGCGGCGACGCTTCGCGCTGCGGGCTTGCAACCGGCCGCGGTTCGGCAATTTCGCGTGGGCTGGTTTTGGGGGCTGCTCTGCTGCACGGCGCGTCGGCCGGGCTCGAGGTAACCCCCGCGGAGAGAATCGTCGCGCCGTCGCCCAAGCCGCCGGTTGGGCGTTGCCGGTTCCGTTACTCGTGCAATGCGCCACTACTCGTCCAAAAACACCACGTTGCTCTCCAGCGGTTCGCGAGTCTGGCGGCAGCGGTTGGCCGGCACCGCGGGGTCTTCATAGCCAAAGCTCACCCCGCACATGATCCGCAGGTTTTCGGGAATGCCCAGCTCGCGCCGCAAGATGTCGGGGTATTGCCGCAGACTGGCCTGGGCACACGAGCCGATGCCCCGCGACCAAAGGGCCAACAGGAAGCTTTGCACCCACATGCCCACGTCGAGCGCCACGCCAAGCTGATAGTGCCGCTCCATGCAGACGATGGCCACGTGCGGAGCATCGAAGAACTCGAAATTGCGGAGCAGGGCCCGGAACCGCCCGGCGTGGTCTCCCCGGTCGATTCCCATCTCGCGGTATAGCGCCACCGCACAATCCACCTGCAGCCGGCGATAGGGGTCGGGAAAGGTGTCGACCGGATCTTCCGGGTTGGGCACCACGCCGCCGGCAATGGCCTCGGACAGGGCCTGGCGCAGCCGCTGGCAACCCGGGCCCGAGGCCAGGAAGACCCGCCACGGTTGCACGTTGCAATTCGAGGGGGCGTGTTGGGCCAGCTCTAAGCACTCGCGAATCAGGGCCGCGGGCACGGGGCGGTCAGCGAAAAAGCCGCGCACGCTACGGCGGCTGCGCAGGGCATCGTCCAAGTCGTGGACCATCGGCGGGGGCCTTTTTTTGGGCAGGAGCAGCCGGCGCTACAGGTGAAATCGTTCCTGCAGCACGCAGGCGCTGAGCACCATCATCAACACGTAGCTGGCGCCGCTGCGGCGGCGCTCGTCGAATTCCGGCAGCCGGTCGAGCAAAAACCGCACGACCGACGGCTCGTAGAAGGGCATTGAATCCAGCACCTGGCTGCGGAGCATATCGTGCAGGTATTGGTTCAAGCGCCCCTCGGGCTGCAGGCCGGCCGGCGGCGCCAGGAAGGGGTGCTTCTGGCGGCGATACACGGTGTCGGTCAGCACCGGCCGGGCCGCCTCGCGGAGGACGTATTTTTCGGTCATGCCATGGATCTTCATCGATACCGGCATCGCCTGCACCAGCTCAACCAGGTGATGGTCGAGGAACGGCACGCGCCCCTCGATCGAGTTGGCCATCTCCATCCGGTCGCCCAAAAAATTGAGCAGGTAATTGGCCAGCATCGACTTGGTCCACAGGTACAGCGACTGGTTCACCGGGTCGCGGCCCGCCAGCTTTTGCCCCACGTCGAAGCGATTGAGAAACACCAGGAACGGGTCGCGCTGGGCATAGCGCCCTAGAAACTCCTCGCGGAACAAGCGGCGGTAACGCAGGCTGTTCGAAGAGCGGGTTTCCATCCACGAGGGAACGTAGCCCAGTGTGCGGCGAACCCCGTCCATGGGCAGCGTTTCGCCGCTGGGCAGCAGCACGCCCCGCGAAACCTCGTTGGCGCTGTCCAGTTCCTCGAGCAACCGCGCGACCTCGGCGGGGTCCTGGCCCTGCGAGTTGTAGAGCAACATGTCGCGGCGAAAGTGGGCATAACCCCCCAGGATTTCGTCCGAGCCCTCGCCGGTCAAAACCACCTTGTAGCCATGCTCGCGCACCCGGCGGCTGAGCAGGTACTTGGCCACGCCGTGCGGATTGGCGGTCATGGTCTCGGCGTGCCACACCGCGTCGGCGAAATGGTCGGCCAGCTCGGTCTGGGTGATCGGCAGCGGATAGAAATCGGCGCCGGCGTGGGCCGCCATTTCCTCGGCTACGTGCTGCTCGTTGTACTCCGCCGTGTCGAAGCAGAGGGTGAAAGCGTGAATTCGATCGCTGCGGTGCCGGGCCGCCAGGCCCAACAGCGCGCACGAATCGATGCCACCGCTCAGGTAACAACCCACCGGCACATCGGCCCGCAGCCGCAGCCGCACCGCCTCGTCGAGAGCCGCCGCAAACCGCTCGATATGCTCCTCGGGCAAGTGGCCCGGCGGAGGATCGCTGGTGCGCGGGTAATTGAAATCCCAGTACGGCACCAGTTGCACCCGCTCGCGCGTGGCCAACAAGTAATGTCCGGGCGGAACCTGGTACACCCCCCGGAACAGGGTGCGATCTTGATCGAAGTAAACGTGCGAGTATTGGAAGAACGATTCTTCATCCCAGGCGGCGGGCACTCCGGCTTCGAACAGGGCTTTGACCTCCGAGGCCAGATAAAGCCGCCCCTCGTGCTCGGCATAGTACAACGGCTTGATTCCGAACCGGTCGCGGGCGGCGAAGAGAAGTTGGTTCGGCTGATCCCAGATGAGAATCGCGAATTCCCCGCGCAACTGTTGCAAGGCCGCCGCGCCGCGCTCTTCGTACAAGTGTAGGGCGATTTCGCTGTCGCTGCGGGTGCGCAGTTGGTGTCCGCGGTCTTCCAGCTCGCGCTGCACGCGCTGGTAGTCGTAGAGCTCGCCATTGACGACCAGGTGCAGCCGGCCGTCTTCGTTGGCAATCGGCTGGTCCCCCGTCGTCAGGTCGATAATGCTGAGCCGCGCGTGTCCCAAGCCGACCCGGCCATCGGGGCTGATCCATTGGCGCTGGCCATCGGGCCCCCGGTGGTGCAGCCGGGCCGTGGCGCGGCCCAGCACCTCGGCCGAGATCGGCGGCGCTGCCTCGTCGCGGCAGAAAATCCCCACGATGCCACACATCGGCGGACAATTCCTTTCTGGCTGGTTCGCGGCCCCTGCTTCACCCCGCCGGACGGCGCGCCAAATCCCTCTCGACCCGAGCGATCGCCAGGCGCGCGGAGCCTGAATTGATTCCAGCGGGGAGGGGGTGTCAAGAAATGCGCCCCCGCGCTCAATTGGCGCGGCACCTGAACCGCGCAAGCGCGGCGAGCCGGCCCCCGGCGTGCTCCATTCACGGCAGGCCGCCCAGTTCTGGTCGACCTCGCCACCCGGGGCTGCCGACCTCCTGCCAAATCCAGTGGGCCGGCGGTGGTTTCGACCAATCCCACCCGGCCGGTATTTCCTGTCAGCGGGTATTTCTTGACACGCGTCGAGCGAATTGGCACAATCGGCAGTCGGTTAGGGGGCTAACTAATACCGGTGTTCTGTCGGCATTTCCCGGCCGTGAAATAAGAATACGAATTCTCATTCTTCTCCTTGGTTACGAGGTTTTCATGCGCTCCTTCCGCCGCTCACTGCCCGTGGGGTTGTTGTTGGCGTCGTTTGTCGCCGGGGCCGCCCTGGCCGAGGAGGCGCGCATCGGCCGCCAAGTGGCCGACTTTGAGCTCACCGACTTTCGCGGCAAGGCGCACCGGTTGAGCGATTACGCCGACCAGTCGGTGGTTGTGTTGGCCTTCCTGGGCACCGAATGCCCGTTGGCCAAGCTGTACGCCCCGCGGCTGGCCCAACTCGCTGCCGAGTATGGCTCGCGCGGCGTCGTCATTCTGGGGATCTCGGCCAACCAGCAAGATTCCATCACCGAATTGGCCGCCTACGCCCGGCAGCACGGAATCCAGTTTCCGCTGCTCAAAGACTTGAATAACCAGCTGGCCGATGCCGTCGGCGCGGTTCGTACGCCCGAGGTGTTCGTGCTGGATCGCCAGCGCGTGGTGCGCTATTGGGGGCGGATCGACGACCAGTACGGGTTTCAAGACCAGCGGGTCGGCTACCAATTGGCCGAACCGCGGCGCCGCGACCTGGCCCTGGCCCTCGACGAGTTGTTGGAAGGCAAGCCGGTGAGCGTGGCCCAGACCGAGGTTTCCGGTTGCCGCATCGGTCGGGTTCGGCGGCCTGACCCCACGGCCGAAGTGACTTTTGCGGGCCAGATCGCCGAGGTATTCAACAACCGCTGCGTGACCTGCCATCGCCCGGGCCAGATCGGCCCGTTTTCGCTCACCGAATATGAGGAAGCCGCCGGTTGGGCCGAGATGATTCGCGAGGTGGTCGAAGACCAGCGCATGCCCCCCTGGCACGCCGATCCGCAATACGGCGATTTCGTCAACGATGCTCGGCTGAGCGAGGACGAAAAGCAGTTGATTTACCGCTGGGTCGATGCCGGCGCCCCCCTGGGCGACCCGGCCCAACTGCCCGAGCCGCCGAAGTTCTCCCAGGGCTGGATGATTCCCGAGCCCGACGAAGTCATCTACATGCGCGACGAGCCTTATACGGTTCCGGCCGAAGGGGTGGTGCCCTACGAGCGGTTCATCGTCGATCCGGGCTGGGGCGAAGACCGCTGGATCAAGGCCATCGAGCCGGTGCCGGGCAACCCGGCCGTGGTGCACCACATTGTGATGTACTTGATTCCGCCCCAGGGACCGCGGACCGGCCAGGCCGCGCGGCTGCGCACCGACTGGTTGGCCGCCTTCGCGCCGGGGCTACGTCCCCAGGTGCTGCCCGACGGCTATGCCCGGCTGATTCCCAAGGGCTACAAACTGGTGTTCGAGCTGCACTACACCCCCAACGGCACCGAGCAGCAAGATCGCAGCTATCTGGGCATTGTGTTTGCCGATCCGAAGACCGTGAAACGGGAAATCGCCGTCAAGAATGCCGGCAACTTCTCTTTCGAGATCCCGCCGGGAGAACCGAATTTCGAGGTGCATTCCGAATACGAATTCCGCGAAGACTCGATCCTCTGGAGCGTTTCGCCCCACATGCACGTTCGCGGAAAAGACTTCTTCTACGAGTTGCGATACCCCGACGGCCAGGTCGAGACGATCTTGTCGGTGCCGCGCTACGATTTCGCCTGGCAAACCACGTACGTGTTCCGCGAACCCAAACCGGTTCCCAAGGGCTCGGTCATGCACTGCGTGGCCCACTTCGACAACTCGGAAGATAACCTCAACAACCCCGACCCGACCGAAAAAGTGCGCTGGGGCGAGCAGACTTGGGAAGAAATGATGTTCGGCTGGTTTGAAATGGGCCTTGCCGATCAGGATCTAACCAAGCCCCAGCCGCCGCCGGTCGATCGGGTACAGAAGTTCCGCGAACTACACGCGGGAGGCTCGGAGATTTCCAACCAGCTTCGCGAAATCTCCCTCCAGGCCTTGCGCTCGGCTGAGGATTTTCAATTCTTTGCCTACTACCTTTCCGACACGGTGCCGCAGCTCGACCGCGTCTGTCTGACCTATGTGGCCGACGAGAAACTGCGCGTGAGGGCGGTCGAAGAACTGAACGACGTGCGGACCACGCTGCGCAGCCCCTCGACGGTGCTGCGGGCCAAAGGCGAGGACCTGGCCCGCTACGCCGGCTCGACCGAGGTGGTGGTTCATGGCGACCTGAGCCAGATAAAGTCGGGGGTGCTCGAAAAGATGTTCCGGCGCGGCATCCAGTCGAGCGCTCACATCCCCGTCACGATCGATGGCGTGCCCATGACGCTGAATTTCTGGAGCACCGATGCCGAGGCTTTCCCCGCCGAGGTGATCGAGGTCCTGAAGACCGTTGCCGAGTTAGCCGCCCGAGGGACTCACTGAGCCTGGCGGCCCAACCGCGGGCAGCCGTGACGATCGTGGGAACGGTCGACCGGACCCTGGCCCCTCAACCAAGCCAAATGGCCCTTCGGACGCTGTCGACCGCTCGCTGAGTCTCCGGACGCTGCCGTGCGGAATGGCAAGCTCGGGCGGTGTTGGCCGCTGGCGGAACAAGCGCCACCCGCTGGCGATTGGTGCCGAGGCGGGTGGGCCGTATACTCAAAGTTTGCCCGGGGCAGCCGCCGAGTCGCCTGGCGACGGTTCGCGCCGGGCCGAGGGGCCCGTAGCTCAGCGGTTAGAGCAGGGGACTCATAATCCCTGGGTCGGGGGTTCGATTCCCTCCGGGCCTACTTCGTTTGGCTGGCGTTTCCTCCGGGAAAACTGTGGTTTTTCCAAGACAAAACGCCGCTTCTGTACCCACGTGGTGAACATCTTCGGCAGCCCCTTCGGTGCCCGCTGGCGCACCGAGTTTCGCCCCGAATGCACCCGTGACGGCACCATAGCCGGCACCACTTTTTTTTCGCCGCTCGGCGGCCTCGATTCGTGCGCCGGCCGGTCGCCCCGTCGCGCCGGTTCGCGTTTGGTTCGGTGGCTGGGAATTGGTGCCCGCGCACCCAGCTTCCCGGGGGCTGCTTCGGCCGTTGCCCAAGGCGAACCCTGCGGGACCGGGCCCGGTCGGTGGCGGATTCTTCGGCCGTGTGAGAAAATACGCCGAGCAGGCGCAGGGCTCGATTGTTGTGCTGAAAAGGGTTACTTCCGATGGCGACTTCGGATTCCTCGCCACGGCTGGCCGACGCCGACGACACCGAATTCGCAGTGCCGATCGAGCACTACAACCGCGCGGCGGTCATACCCGTGGTCCGTCGGCTCTCGCGGGTTAGCAACGTGCGCAGTGTGGTGCTCATCGCCGGGCAATGGGCCGCCATCGTCGCGGCCATGGCGGGAGCCGTTCATTTTTCGACCTGGTGGGCCTATCTGTTGGCCGCGCTGGTCATCGGTTCGCGTCAACAGGCCCTGGGCATTCTGGTCCACGACGCGGCCCACTGGCTGCTGTTCACCAACCGCACCGTGAACGACCTGGCCAGCGACCTGTTCTGCGCGTTCCCCATCGGGCTGAGCACCACGCTCTATCGGAAAACGCATTTCGATCACCACCGCTATACCAGCACCGCGGAGGACCCCGATTGGGTCATGCAGCGGGCCGACCCCGACTGGCATTGGCCGAAGACCCGCCGCGAGGCTTGGTGGCTCTTGGTTCGTTCGGTGCTGGCGCTGAACTGGCCGCAGTCCATGCGAACGGCGATGACCTGGTCGCCGGCCGCGAACCTGACCCGGCGGCCCGTCGATCGCTCGTTCCCCTGGTCGGCCCGGTGCTTGTTCGTGGCGGGCACGATCGTGCTGTACGCCCTGATCGGCTGGGGAATCTATCAATCTCCCCGGTTCACGCTCACGCTGATCGCGCTTTGGGTCGCCCCGTTTCTCTTGATCTTCAATTTTCTGTCGCGCATTCGGGCCACCGCCGAGCATATCGCCACCCCGGCCGGGCACGAGCTGAACTCGACTCGCACCATTCTGGCGCCGTGGTGGGAGCGGTGGCTGATCGCCCCGCTGGGCATCAACTATCACCTGGAACACCACCTGTTTCCGTCCGTGCCGGGAAGCCGCTTGCGCGAATTGCACGCCGCGCTCATGGCCGACGACGACTTTCGCGCGCGGGCCCATCTGACGAGGGGCTACCTTACACCCGGTGGCCTGGTCTCGGAGTTGGTGAAGAACTGACCCGGTCGATGCGGACTGGTTCAGGCCAGTGGCCGGCCCGAATCTCCCGCGGCATAGCGCGGTACGCGAGTCCGGTTTCCCCCTTGGTCACCCGGCCAAGCCACCGAAACCTGTTATCGTATCTCGGGTTGAATCAGCGAGTTTTTCTACGCGGGGCCTCCGAGTTGGTGGCGATGCCCGCTTGGTTGCCGACAAGCGGCACCAGAAGATAGGAACAAGAATGGTCAATCGACGGTTGTTTCTGGCCGCTTCGATCGTGCTCCTTGCTTTCGGCAGGCCGGCCCCAGCTGCGACCATCGCCGGGTATGCCTCCCTGGGCGCTAGCGAGTCGGCGGGCACCACCTATACCGGTAGCTGGGTACCCTACCTGGCCAATCAGCGTGGGCTGAATTTCGGCGGCACGAATCAGCCCTACAATGTGGCCGTCGGCGGAGCTAGAACCGACACCCTGCTCACCCAGGGGCAGCATACCGAAGTCCGCGACCTGGTTCAGGCGGGCCTGGTCGAGGCCGCGTATCTGTTCATTGGCGGGAACGACGCCTTCGCGGCGGGGCTGAGCATTGCCTCTGGGGCGCTCTCGGGCGCGGCGCTCGAGGAATGGGCCCAGGGGCTTGTCGACAACATTATGGTTGCCGTCGATACGGTGCTAGGCGCTAACCCCGCCGGGATGATCGTGGCGGGCCTACCCGATATTACGCTCACTCCAGCGGGCCGCCCGGTGTTCAGCACGGCACAAACCCGCGCGCGGGGCGTGGCGGCGGTCGACCTGGTGAACTCGCTGCTGCTGCCCCAAGTGCTCGACCGAGGCCAGGCCTTTATCGACACCGCGGCGGCGCTTCGCGACCTGAACGCCGCTCCGCTCACGGTTGGCGGCGTGCTGATCGACACCGTGGTGGGCGACCCCGACCCGACGCATTTTTTTCAAGACGGTCGTCATCCGGCCGCGGTAGGTAACGGCATTTTCGCCAACCTAATGCTGACCGCTTCGAATATCGCCCTGGGTACTGAATACGCCCTGCTGAGCGATCAAGAGGTATTAAACACGGCCGGACTGCTCAATCAGTACACCGGCGAAACCACGACGCTGGACTACGCCAGATACGTGATTGTGCCCGAACCGCCGGCGCTGATCGGCGATGCCAACGGCGATTGCTCGGTGGGGGCCGCCGACTACGCGCTCTGGGCGGCTCAACTTGGCCAATCGGGCCAGGGGCTTTCGGCCGATTTCGACGGCAGCGGCGAGGTGGGGGCGGCCGACTACGCGCTCTGGGCGGCCAACTTCGGCAAGACCTGTTCGCCGGCCCCGGCCCCGGTGCCCGAGCCGGGGAGCTGGCTGCTCGCGTTGGTGGGGGGGCTGCTGGCGGTAACCATGCGCAAAGGGACCGCCGGAAAGGCGGCCGGCGCTTGGCGTGCGCAGCCCCCGATGCGTCGCCGATTCGCGCTTGGGGTTCCGGCGATCGGGCTGGTGCTAGGGCTTTTGCCCGCGACTTCGACCCGGGCCGACATCCTCCACGGTCTGGCCACGATGGGCGACAGCTCATCGATCAAGTCGCAGCCCTACAAGTTTCCGGTGATGATGCAAACCTATCGCGGCCTGAATTTCGGCGGAGCAAACCTGCCCTATGTCCGCGCGGTGGGGGGTGCCACGTCGACCACGATGCTCACGCAGATGCAGCCGCAAAAAGTCGCCACCGACGTGGCCGCCGGCAAGGTAACGGTGACCACGGTGCTAGTGGGTAACAACGACTACGGGCAGAACATTCTGGAGCTCTTGCTTACCGGGCTGACGGAGCAGGCCATGGCGGGCTTTGAGAACACGGTCGTCAGCAATATCGAAACGGCCGTGAACACGGTGCTCGATGCGGGGATTGAAGGCGTTCTCTTGGGCGGCGTGCCCCGGTTGCTCACCGAGCCGATCGCCGCTCCTTACATTCCACAGGTTCCGCAAGAGCTGCTCGATCTGCTCGATGCCTCGCAGATGCGCGTGAACGCGCGGCTGCTCGAATTCGCCAACCAGAAACACGTTCCGTTCGTCGATTTTTTCGGCATGGGTCTGGCGTTCGGCGATTCCGACCACATCACCGTGGGCGGGGTTCCGATCAATCTGGGACAGGGGCCGACGGCCAACTACTTCTTTGTCGACGGTTTGCACCCCGGCTGGATCGGCAACGCCGTGATCAGCAACCTCTGGATGGAAGCCCTGAACATCGCCTACGGGACCAACCTCGCGCTGTTCAGCGATCAAGAGGCGCTGAGCATGGCCAATCTTTCGGGCTACACGGGCGAGACGTTTTCCAACGTGTTCAACTATGCCGACTACATTCACTACAACCCGCCGGTGCAGCCGCAGGTGGTCGCCGCCTCACTGGGCAGCGGCAGCCTGGTCCGCATCGACAGCGCCGGACAGGGTAGTACCTATGCCGACTCGAGCGACGGGCTGCTGACCCCGCTGGACGCGGCCTACGACTCCCAGGGCAACTTGTTTGTGAGCGATGTGCTTCGTAGCCGGATCACCAGGTTCGATTCGGCCGGAGTGGCCACGACCTTTGCCGAGGCCGCCGACGGGGCAACGCTGCCGACTTCGCTGGCCTTTTCGGCCGATGGCACCCTATTCGTTACCAGTTACCTGGCCAACACGGTGGTGCAGTTCGACGCCCAGGGTGCGGCAACCCCCTTTGGCGATGCCGCCGACGGGCTCGACAGCCCCTTTGGCGTTACGGTCGATCCCAGCGGCCACGTCTTCGTGGCCAATCTTTCCACGGCACAGATTCTGGAGTTCGACACGGCGGGCAACGTTTCGGTGTTTGCCGACGCGGCGGACGGGCTCTTTACGCCGATCGACGTATTAGCCGATCCGCTGGGAAACATCTACGTGGCCGATGCCCTGAAAAGCCGCGTTTACCGCTTCACGCCCGACGGCGTGGGGAGCGTGTACGCCGACCTGGCCGACGGGCTTTCGACGCCCAGCGGACTGGCGCTCGACGCCGCGGGCAACCTGTACGTGGCGGACTACCTGTCGAACAAGATCATTCGGATCGATCCCGCGGGAGTCGGTACGCTGTATGCCGACGCCAGCGACGGGCTCGACAGCCCGTTTGGGCTCGCCTTTCTTGGCGAGACGCCGGCTTTTGGAGCAGCCCTGTTGGCCCGGAGCGGCGCGGCGGCCAGCCAGGCCGTGGTGCCTGAGCCGGCGAGCTGGCTGCTCGGGCTGTTGGGCGGGCTGCTTTCGGCCGCTGGGCTGCGAGCCAGACGGCGTTCGTCGCCATCGGCTGTGTGGTCGGCAATGAGTCGCGCTTGATCTGGCTAGTTCAGCAGCGGCCGTAGCAGTTCGGCCCAGATCGCGTAGCCCGCTTCGTTCAGATGCAGGCCATCGTTGAGAAACAACTCGGGGCGGGGTTCGCCCTGGGCGTCGAGCAGCGGCGTCGCGACGTCGAGAAACACGAGCCGCGGATCGGCCTTTGCCTGTTGGGCAATCAGCCGGTTCGTGGCCTTCTGTTCCGCGAGCAACTTGCGGCGGGCTGGAGAGTGTTTGACCGCCAGAAAAATAATCTTTGCCTCGGGAAGCTTTCCATGCACGCGAGCCACCAGCGCCGCGTAATCGGCCGCGATCGTTTCCGGCGATTTGCCGGCGGCCAAATCGTTATCGCCCGCGTAGACCACGACCAGACGGGGATGGTATTTGGTCACGATGCGATCGGCGAAGTGCACCGAATCGGCCAGGTGCGATCCGCCAAAGCCCCGGTTCAGCGCCGCAAGGTCGGGAAACGACTTGGCCAAGTCCCAGAGCCGAATACTCGAGCTGCCCACGAAAACGATCCCACCCGGCTCGACCGGGTGGGCCTGATCGTCCGCTTCCATCCGGGCGATCGATGCTTCCCACAGGTTCTTGCGAGCCGGCTCATCGCACTGGGACGGTGAACCAAGCAGTGCCAGGGCCAGTGCTACGCTTGTCGAGGAAATTACGCCACGCATCGTGAGCCTTTCGAGGTGAATCTGCAGTGCGCCGGCGGCTTTCTCTTGGGCCAGGTGCACGGCGCGCCCCGAAACATAACCGCACAGGAGGGCCAAGCCAAGCGGCCGCCCAAGCGTTGCCCAGATGCGCCTGCATCGTTGGCCGGCGGGCTAGCGGTAGCCGCGCCCTTTGGCCGCGGAACCGATCAGCGGGCAACCTCGCCAGGAAAAAACGCCCACCGGCCTGGCAACCGGTGGGCAAGCCGCAAACTGTTTCGAGCCGCAATCCGGGCCGAGGCCTCGCCTCGGCCGACCGCGGTTCGAAGGCGGTAGCGCCTGGAACCTGGACCCGATCCTCAGGCCCCGCGCCTTGATCCATTTGAACCAGTGGACCGCTTCCGGCGGCGCGATTGTGCGGCGCTTACGCCATGACATCCCACTGCGAAGTTTCGAAGCGTTCCTTCACATGCTCGAGCACTTCGAGTTGCTTGTTGAGCTCGCAACGGAATTGATAAACCTGAGCATGTCGAACCTCGACTCGCAACTCGCGAATTCGAGCCTCGACCAGCTCAAGAACCGCATCCCGTTCCGTGGCGGTGAGTTCGAGGAACATGGCCTGGCTCCTTATTTGCCCCTTGGGAAAAGAGTCGCTGAGCACGCCCGGGACCAGCAACGCCCAACTTCAGGGTCTGCCGGGCGCGGCTCAGCGAGCAAACTGGTTACCAATGACTCGTCGTGCAATTTGCGAGCCAATTGAAGACGAATCGGGGCCCGTATTCCGCGGTGCTGCCGCCGTCGGCGCGGCCAGCCACATACGATTCGGACAGCTCTTCTGGTTCGCCCGGCAAGTCGACAGACTGTGTAATCGTTTCCAACCAGCCCGGGTCGCTGCTGCACGGGTCCGCGGCCGGCGCAATCCCTGTTTTTCGGTTTCAACGGTTCGTTCGACCTTGCGGCCGGCACCCCCGAAATGGGCGTAACGCGACAAACCCGGGCGAGGCAGGCCTTGTGCCGAGGGGCGCAGTCGTGTGCGGATTGAGACGATGGGTCTCAGTCGCGGCACACTTAAAACGAAACCAACGGAACGAGTAGATTCAGAGATGCGCTGGGGGCAGCGATTGGCCCTGCCCGCCCGCTTCACCGAGCGGCGCGAACCCTCTGCCGACGAGCGCGGATCGTGATTCCGAGCGAGGCGATGAACCAACGACCGCTGGTGCACGTAGAACTAGTGGAAGGGCAAGACAAGACGCCGGAGATGGGAAGAACCGAGGGAGTGGGGGCCCCGGGGGCCCTCGAACGATTCGCGGTTTTTTCAAGGAGTTCCATAACGGTGTGGCTACGGGATGGCAAGGGAGCCTCGCGTGGCGCGAGTGTGAGCTTCGACGATCCGTGGCGCGTCGCGTGGAGTCGACCGAGGCAAAGCGCGGCGGCGCGGCCCTGAACGTGGGGAAACCACCCTCGGCTCACCGCCCGCGAGGCTCATGGGGCCCAGCCCCCCCTGGCGAGCCAAACGGATGTTGTCTGCCCACAGGCCGCTTTGGCGGCCTTTTCTTTTGCGCCGTCGGTCGTTAACAATCGTTGCCGAAAGGGGACCCCCCATCGACCGGCCGACGATCGCTCGGCAACGGTAAACGGACCGAGTCGATCGGTCGGCCAGGTCCCGGCGAGGCCCCGGTTTGTCTGGCACCGGTAACTCAACTCGATCAGGGCCAACACGGCCCATCGCCGCGGTGCTATTCGACGCCGTGGGCACGCTCATTCACCCCTGGCCGCCAGTGGGAATCGCCTATGCCCAGGGCGCGGCCGAGTTTGGTCTGAAACTCACCGGCGACGAGGTGACTCGCCGGTTTCGCCGGGCCTGGCAAGAAAGCGAGTCTCGCCTTCTTACGAGCCAGGGGCTGCGCACCTCGCAAGCCGCGGAGGTCGATCGCTGGCGACGAATCGTGGCCCGAGTCTTCCCCGAAGCCGAGCCGCTCGAGCCCTTGTTCGAGCGCTTATGGCGGCACTTCGGCGAACCGCAACACTGGCGGCTCGATCCGGCCGCTAGCCAAATCCTGGCTGGCTTGCATGCGGCGGGCTACGTGGTCGGCCTGGCGTCGAACTTCGATCAGCGCCTGCATGGCCTTTGTCGGCAGTTGTCGCCGCTGGACCGATTGAGCCACGTGTTCGTTTCGTCGGACCTGGGATATCGCAAGCCTGCGCTCAAGTTCTTCCGCGCCGTCGAGCGCCAGTTGAACCTGCAACCCCGGCAACTATTGCTGGTCGGAGACGACGTGCGAAACGATTACCACGCCGCGCGACGCGCAGGCTGGAGCGCCTGGCTGATCGCGCCTAAGGGTGGGCCGCCGCCGGCTGATTTGGCAACCGGGGCCGTTTCCCGGAACGCTGGTCCAACCTGGCCCTCGAAGTCAATCGACGTGCGGGATTGCATTCGGGGACTGGCCGAGGTTGCCCGACGCCTGGGCCTCGATTGAAGCCCCGGGGAGTTGTTTCAGGGCTTGTTCGCCGCCGCGCAGCATTGGCACGCCGGGGCCGCTGAAAGCTCGAACAGGTCCAGGCTCGGCGACCCGCCACCAACCGCCCCACTTGCTTGCAAACCGGCTGCGCGGGGAGGAAACTGCGGCCTTCAATCGCGCTACCGCAACAGCGATCCGCCACAGGAAATAGGGGACTGGAAATGGGCGCTCAGCAAACGACCAATGCCGGCCGGCGAACCGCCCTTGCGCTCGTGGCCTGGCTCCTCGGCTGCTCTTGGGTGTCGCAGCCAATCGGGGCTCAACAGGTTTACGACGCCTGGTGGCCAGAGGCCGGCGAGGCCCTGGTGGCCAGCGGCGCTCCGCGCGAAGAGGCAGAGGCGGCGTTTCGCCGGATCGATTCGCTCGACTTGAAGGCCGAGGGCCCGGGCTCCTGGGTTGCCCAACTCAGCCCGCTCGGCGAGCTGCACCTGAAATCGGCCCGCCAGTTGGAAGACCGCGGCGACAAGGCTGGCGCGGCGAAGGCCTATCGGGTTGCCTCGGCTTATTTCGATGCCGCCCGGTTTCCGGCGCTGACGTCGCCGTCGCGTCAGGCGGCCTACGAGCGGCATCTGGAGTGCTACTTGAAACTGGCCGCCTATGAATCGCTGCCGCTGAGCATCGTTCGCATTCCCTTTGAAGACAAACAGATCGTGACTCATTTCCATGGTCCGCCGGGAGAGCCGCGCCCGCTGTTGATCTGGTCGGGTGGGCTCGATGGCTGGAAGACCGCCGGCCTGGATTTCAAGAAGCGGCTTCTCGACGAAGGGTTCGCCGTGGTGGCCGTCGATCTGCCGGGTACCGGCGAAAGCCAGTGGCCGCTGGAACCCGATTCCGAGCGTATCTACAGCCGGATCATCGAACACTTTCGCGACGCACCCCAGGTACGCGACCGGCAAGTGGCTGTTTACTTCGGCAGCTTCTCGGGCGTGTACGCGATCAAGCTCGCTTTGGTCGATCCGCGGGTCACCGCGGCTGTAAACCACAGCGGCGGCATTCACCTGTTTTTCCACCCGCCGGTAAAAGAATTGCCCCCGCTAACCTCGAGTATTGGGATGCGCGCCGCAGCCACGATCTTCGCGATGGGCTACGCCGACCGGCCGATCGAGGAAGCGCTTGCCCGCTTCGGAAGTTTTTCGCTCGAAGACCAGGGGTTGCTCAAACCCACGCCGGGCCAGGCGCCCCTGCTAAGCATTTACGGCACCGCCGACGAACTGATGCCGTTCGCCGACTTCATGCTGCTCAAAGAGCGCGGCGTCGCGAGCGACGAGCTAGTCTACGAAGGAGACAAGCACATGGCCTGGGAACACGCCACCGATCATCAGGAGAAGATGATCGTCTGGCTCAAACAGAAACTGGCGGGCCGAACCCCGTAACCCCCATGGCGCGGACTGAGCCGCGGCAGCGGGGCGAATTCGGGCCTTTGCTTGGGGGTGGCGGCCTTCGCGGGGGGAGGGGAATGGAATCGCGGAGTTAAGAAAGTCTCGACGCATCGGGTTCGCTTGCCGCCCCCCCGGGTCGTACTCTCAAGCGGGGGCCGTTTCAGGCCTATTTTTCTGGGCTCGGAGTCGATCTTGCCGCCAAAGCCGGCGGCGGGCTACGATCTCCTCCCGCGGGTGGTTTCCGGGGAAGGATTCCCCAGGGCTGGTTCGGTGGCGGGGAAAGGATGCCGGCAATGGGACTCGTCTTAGCCGACGTAGCCACCCTGGTGCAGGGTGAGCTTTCAGGCGATCCGGGATTGGTGGTTTGCGGCGTGGCGCCGCTCGACGACGCGACGGCGGGCCAACTGACCATGATCGACGAGGCGATTCGCCTCGATCGCCTGGCTCAGTCGCCGGCCGCCGCCGCGGTGGTTCCCCGCTCGATCGCCCTGGGCACCCTGGCCAAGCCGGTCATTCGCGTCGACGACGTGCACGCCGCCTTTACCCGGCTGGTCGAAGTGTTTCGCCGGCCCCGCCCCCAGCGTCGCATCGGCGTTAGCCGCTCGGCCCACGTCAGCGCCACCGCTCGGCTGGCCGACGACGTCGACGTACACCCGTTTGCCACGATCGGCGACGACGTGGAGATCGGCCCGGGCTCGACCATCCACGCCGGTGCCCACCTGCTGAGCGGCTGCCGCCTGGCGGCGGGCGTCACGGTGTACCCCGGGGCGGTGCTGTACGAGAACACCGTGGTAGGGGCGCGCTCGGTGATTCATGCCCATGCCGTGATCGGTGCCCACGGCTTCGGATATCGGCTAAGCGAGGGGCGCCACCAGCGGACCGCCCAACTGGGCTACGTTGAACTGGGGGCCGACGTCGAGGTGGGGGCCGGCAGCACCATCGATCGCGGCACCTACGGCCGAACCCTGGTGGCCGAGGGAACCAAGATCGACAACCAGGTTCAGGTCGCCCACAACTGCCGCGTGGGAAAACACAACCTGCTCTGTGCCCAGGTGGGCATCGCCGGAAGCACCACCACGGGCGAATACGTGGTGATGGCCGGACAGGTCGGGGTCCGCGACCATGTGCACATCGGCGACCGGGCCGTATTGGGGGCCATGGCCGGCATTACCAACGACGTTCCGGCCGATGTACAGATGCTGGGCATCCCCGCCACGCCGATCCGGGAACAACGATTGAAGCTGGCCGCCCTGGCCAAGCTGCCCGAAATGCGGCAGGAATTCAAAGCCCTGCGGGCCACCGTGGCCCGGCTCGAGGCACAACTCGCCGCCGCCAGTAGCCCGGCACCGGGCGTAGCGCCCGCGCAGCGGCCTCAGGCGGCCTGAGCTTGCCCGACAAACTCTCCCTTTGCATGGTGGTACGGAATCGAGCCAAGCCATGGCGGTCTCTGCTTCTTCCGCCCAGACGGTCGCCCCCGCCCGCGACCTTAAAGTAGGGCTCGTGGCCGGCTGGGGCCGCTACCCGGCCCTCGTGGCCCGGGCCCTGCGCCAGGCCGGATACCAAGTGTATACCGTGGCGGTCCGCGGTCATGCCCAGCAGGAACTGGCCGAGCTGAGCGACGAGATCGTTTGGGTCGGGCTGGCCCAGTTGGGCAAAGCCCGGCGGTTTTTTCGCCGGCACCAGGTGCGACAACTGACCATGGCCGGCAAGATCCACAAGGTGGTCTTGTTCCGCCCCGGCGCGCTCTGGCAGCTTCGGCCCGACTGGCGGGGCCTTTGCCGTTTCTGGTCGTACGCCGTGACCCGGCGCATGGACGGCCGCGACGATACGCTGCTTTCGGCGGTGCTTACCGAGTTTTGTTTGGATGGCGGCCAGTTTCACCCTGCAACCGACTTCGCCCCGGAGTTACTCGTGCAATTCGGATTACTGACCCGGCGTGGCCCGTCCAAAGCCGAACTGGCCGATATTGAGTTCGGCTGGCAAATGGCCAAGGAAATGGGTCGGCTCGATATTGGCCAGGCCGTGGCCGTTTGTCGCCGAAGTGTGCTGGCCGTCGAGGCGATCGAGGGCACCGACGAGTGCATTCGTCGGGCGGGCCAGTTGTGCCGCCGGGGGGGCTTCACCGTGGTCAAGGTGGCCAAGCCCCAGCAAGATATGCGGTTCGATGTGCCGACGATTGGCGTGGGCACGCTCGAGACCATGCTGGCGGCTGGCGGCCGGGTGCTGGCGGTCGAAGACCAAAAAACCATTTTGCTCGACGAGCCCGCTGTGCGGCGCTTTGCCGACCAGAAAGGCTTGACGATCGTGGCCCTCAAGGCCGACGGAGTCTGCCCACCCCAATGGACGGCCGCCGCCAGCGAGGCAGCCTAAAAACCGCGGCCCGCCCCGGTGCCGGTCGCCGAGGGTCGGCCCCGCGGCTGGGCTCTTTGCGACTGGGCCACCCGCGGCGGGGCTCTTCGAGACTGGGCCACCCACGACTGGGCTCTTTGAGACGGGGCCCGATGCCCCGCCTTCCGGCTTACGCTATGATGACCACGGCAGCCGCGCACGGGTGCGCGGGCCTTGGGCCGACCATTCCGCAAGGGTCGGCCGCGACCCCGAACGTTGTTAACCGACGGATGCGATGAACCAAGCCACGGAAACCCCGCCTCGGATCACTCTCGAGGTGTCGCCTGACGACGCGGGATTGATCTTGGACGGCCTGCGAATGCTGCTGAACTGCAAGCGCTACGCCACCAAGGACCTGGCCGACGACCCGCGCGAAATCCACGCCCAGTATTACGACGTGGTGGAGCGAATCGGCCAACAAATCGACCAGGCGCTGGGCAAGGCGCCGGCTCGCCCCTGACGCCGGTGGGCCAGCTCGACCGCCAAGGAGTTGCCATGCGTTGGCCCGGGCCAATTGCTCGCTTCGTTCGCCCAATCGCGGAACTCTCGGCGCTCGTTGCCCTGGCAATCTTCTTGGCGTGCCTGCCGAAGTGGGCGCTCGCGCAGCCGCCGGCCAGCGCGGGCGAGGAATCGACCGCCGCCTCGCCCGAGCAATCGCCCGAGCAAACGGACGAGCTGCCGCCACCGCTGACGGAGTATTACGGCCGCACCATCGCCCCGACGATGAGCTACCACGGCGCGCCCTGGCTGACCCGGGCAACCCGCGAACGCGAGGAGCACGGCGAAGAAATGCTCGACGCCTTGGAGATCGCGGCGGGACAGTCGGTCGCCGATTTTGGCTGCGGCAACGGCTATCACACGCTCAAGTTGGCCGAGCGGGTCGGACCCACCGGCCGGGTTTGGGCCGTCGATATTCAGCAGGAAATGCTTCACCTGCTGGCCAACCGGGCCGAACAAACCGGAGTCGAGCACCTCGAAATGGTGCTCTGTTCGCCGATCGACCCAAAACTACCCCCGGGCGAGCTGGACCTGATTCTGCTGGTCGACGTGTACCACGAGCTGAGCTATCCCGAACAGGTTCTGGCCGGCCTGCGTCGCGCGCTCAAACCTGAAGGACGGCTCGTGCTGGTCGAGTTTCGCGGCGAGGACCCCCTGGTGCCGATTAAGCCCGAACACAAGATGACCCGGGCCCAGGTGCTCAAGGAACTGGTCCCCAACGGGTTTCGCCTGGCCGGCCAGTACGACAAGCTTCC
Organism: uncultured Pirellulales bacterium; assembly: GCA_964399535.1. Taxonomy (GTDB): domain Bacteria; phylum Planctomycetota; class Planctomycetia; order Pirellulales; family CAYNRE01; genus CAYNRE01. The sequence goes on from CAYNRE010000032.1 coordinate 53,427, forward strand.
CTGGCAACACGTGCTCTGGTTTCAGCCGGCCGAACCGACCGGCCAACCCTAGCGCCCTGGCCTGGGGCGGCGGGAGCGGTGCCGCGGGGCAGGGCCCTCGGCTGCCTACAGGCCCAGGCAGCGGTCGATCTGGCTGAGCGTTTCCCCGATGCCCGCCTGAATGACCAGATCGGCCGAGGCGTCTTGATCGGTCGGGTCGCGGTTGACAATTACCAGCCGCGCGCCGGCCCGGCGGGCCAGTTGCGGCAAGCTGGCGGCCGGCTGAACCACCAGCGATGAGCCAAGGGCCAGGAGCAAGTCGCACTGCTGGGCCCAGGCGATCGCCTGCTCCAGATCTTCGCTGCGCAGCGGTTGGCCGAAGGAAATCGTCGCCGACTTCAGCCGCCCCCCACAGGCCGCGCAGGGGGGCACCTGGCCGGAACGGCCAAACTGTTCCAGCAATGGCAGCGGCTCGAATCGCGCGCCGCAGTCGACACACTCAATCCAGCGGGCCGTGCCGTGCAGCTCGATCACTCGCCGGCTGCCAGCATCTTGATGCAAGCCGTCGATATTCTGCGTAATCACCCCACGCAGGCGGCCAGACTGCTCCCAGCGGGCCAGCGCCAGGTGGCCGGCGTTGGGCTTGGCCGCGGCGAACTCAGCGTGCAGGTCGTATTTTTGCCGCCACGATTCCCGCCGGGCTTCAGCCGAGCGGAGGAACTCGGAGTAATCGACCGGCCGGGTACGCGACCAGACCCCGCCGGGCGAGCGGAAGTCCGGTATTCCGCTTTCGGTACTAATTCCAGCACCGGTAAAGGCGATTGCCCTTTCGGCTTCCTTGAGCCAATGGGCCACCTGGGCATGGGGAGGCAGGTGGGAAGTGGCCATCGCCCTAACCTTTCGGACGGCTCGGCGGGGCCCGCACCGCCGATTGGCCCGGACGGCACGGGCTGGCGCCGGCGGCGGGGAAGTATGGGACCGCCAATCGAACTGGAAAGCCTACCGATCTGGCCGGTGTCCGGCCAGCGATTCACGCCCGGACCTGGAAGCGGCCGTCGGCCACTCTGCCGCGGTAAAGTCCGGCAGGACGTCGCTGATCGGGGGGGCGAGGGCGCGAATTCGAGGGAGCGGACGCCGGGAACCGAGGTCTATTCAAATGACCAATGTGCGGAACTGCTGTTGGGGCCCCTGCTTAATTCGGCTAAACTGATTGCCAAGCCAAAGTTGTGGATTTAGAATGTCAATCATATGCCGTCTGTGCTGGTTGTACCGCAGGGTCCATCGGCACGGACCCAAGGAGAAACCCGGCAAGGAAGTTGGCACCGATCGCAGCCTTGTGTGCTAACCGCGAGTGGTTCGTAAGTCTACTGGGAACGTGGGCTTGCGTGCAGCGTGGTGTTAGCGTGCAGGCGTTGCCAGCATCTGTTCAGGAAACGCTAGTGAAGTAGTAGCAGCGCGACGTTGCTTGGGCCCCGCGAGGGGAAGCCGGTAATTTGCGCGCTTCGCACAAGCGAAGACTGCACGGAAAGCGCCTTTGCTTGCCAGGAAAGACACCTAGGGCATGAGCCAGAATTCGTCAGCTCAAGCGACGAACGAGCGCGACCGCAACGCGGTCGATCTGCGCGGCCGGGCATCGGCGCGTGCGGAATTGCCCAGTTGGATCATGGGTCAAAGCGCTCCCTTGCGCCGCATTGCCCAGCACCTCGAGCGAGTCGCCCAGGTGCAGTGCACCGTTCTCGTTGCGGGCGAGACGGGCACCGGAAAAGAAGTTCTCGCGACCTTGCTGCATCGCAGCGGTCCCCGCGCCAGCCAGCCTTTCGTACCGGTCAATTGCGCTGCGCTCACGCTGAGCCTGGCGGAAAGCCAGTTGTTCGGCCATGAAAAGGGCGCGTTTACCGGCGCCTCGGGCAGTTCGCTCGGTGTGTTTCGCGCGGCGGAGGGCGGCATCGTCTTTCTGGACGAAGTGGGTGAGATGCCGCTGGAGCTACAGCCCAAGTTGCTCCGCGTGTTGCAGGAGTCGGAAGTGACCCCGGTGGGCGCGGCCCACCCGGTTCCGATCGACGTGCAGGTAATTGCCGCCACGAACCGAAACCTGGAGGCCGAGGTCGAGGCGGGCCGTTTCCGCGAGGATTTATACTACCGGTTGAATATGGTCGAGTTGCGGCTGCCGCCGCTCCGCGAGCGCCGGGAAGACATTCCCGAGTTCATCGAATATTTCTCGGAGCGGTTTTCCCGGCAGTACAACCGCCCGCGCTGGCAGCCCTCGGGCGAGGTGCTGCGGCAATTCAGCGACTACGCCTGGCCCGGCAACGTGCGGCAGTTGGCCCACGTGATTCAACAGGCCTACGTGCTCGATTGCGAACCTGCATTGCCGCTGGAGTCGGCCCCGGCGGCCCGATTGGGGCGGCTCCCTTCGCTGAACCTGGCCGAGTTAAGGCAGTTCGCCGTGCGGCAGGCGCTGCTCAGCACCGGCGGCCACAAGGCCCGGGCGGCCAAGCTCCTGGGCGTTCACGCCAACACGCTGACGCGGATGTTGCAGCAGATGCGTGGCGACCACGGCACGCCGGACGACGAACTGGACGGCCTCGACCTCCGGTAGCTGGCCAGCGCTCGCGTCTCGCCGGCCCACACTCCGCCGGCCCACACTCCGCCGGACCACACTCCGCCGGCCCACACTCCGCTGGGCCCACACTCCGCTGGGCCTGTCCCGGCGGTCCCTCCCTCGCTTCTCGCGCGCCCCAGGCGCGCGGCAGCGTGCCCCGTTGCGATTCGAGCCCCGGTAGGCTCACCCCGCGCCCAGGCACCGGCACGCTAACCGCTCATCCAGCGGCCGAGCCATTGCACATCTTGGAACAGCACCCAGAGCATCAGGCTCAAGAGCAAGCAGAGCCCGGCATAGTGAAAGGCCACGATCACGCGTTCGCTCGCGGGCTTGCCGCGAATGCCTTCCCAGGCAAGAAACACCATGTGCCCGCCGTCGAGCATGGGAATCGGCAGAAAGTTCACCACCGCCAGGTTGGCGCTGAGCATGGTAAGGAACAGCAAGAGCTCGGAAACGCCTTTGTAGGCCGAGTAGCCCGCCGCGGCGGCGATTTTTACCGGGCCGCCGAGCATCTTCGGCGAAATCTGTTGCCGCAGAATATTCTGAATCACCAGGTACACCTGCAGCACGGAGTCGACCACCTGCCGGCGCGAAAGGGTCCAGGCCTCGCCCAGGGTGTTGGCCTTGAGCAGCGTGGAGAGCTCGCCCGTAATCAGCCCTCGGTCGCCCAGGTGCCACTCGGTCGAGGGCCGCGGCGCAATCACCACGGTCTTCTCCGATTTCAGCGTCAGTTCGACGCGGCTTCCCTCGGGGGCGTTTTGACAGAGCATTTGCTCGAAGTAGGGCCAGTTCGGCGCGTCGGCCGAGAAGCCAATCTCAATCGACTTCGGCTCCCCGCTTTCCTCCTTGCCCGCCGCGGTCGAAGTGCCCAGGATGAGCTTGGCGGCCACCACTTCGTCTCCCGCGGCCACGGGTTGCCCCTCGGCGGGGCCGCCCGCCGTGACGGCGGTCACTCGCGGCCAAACGCCATAGGCCAGGCCCAACTCGGGCAGCGTTAGCGGCTGGCCCTCCATTTTCGGCGATTCAAACCAAGGGGCTGGCCGCGGGGTAAGGGTTAGTTCGCGTTCGGCCGATTCGCCGGGGCGCGAAACGGCCAGCGAAATCGGCCCGCTCCCCAGCTTGCGAACCCGAGCGGGTAGGGTCATCGGGTCTCCGGCGGGCTCCCCCGCCACGCGCAAAATCGTATCGCCGGGCAGCACACCGGCCTCCTCGGCCGGCGAGCCGATCTGGACGGCGGAGATCGGGGCCATGGTCATGACCAGGCCCAGGTCGACCTGGGGATTGGGCGGAAGTTTCACTTCCAGGGTTTTCGTGGCGCCGTCGGCGCTTTGGCCCTGGCTGGGCTCGGCGGACCGGCGGACCGAGAGCGATAGGGGTTCGTCCGGGCGGGCAGCCAGTACGGCTTCGATCTGCGAATAGTTCTCGATCGGTTCGCCGTCGATGGCCACGATCTCGTCGCCGGGGGCCAGGGCAGGCTCGGCCCGAGAGGCGGCCGTGCCTGGCACGGTCGCCTGCTCGGAATGGAGCCTGGGGGTGCGCGGCCCGAGGATGCCGATCATGGGGTGCAGTCGATTGCCGCGCTCGGGGTACAGCGTCATCGAAATTCGGCCCTCGACGCCCGGACGCTCAATTTCCACCGGGACCCCCTCGGCCAAATTGCCGAGCATGACTCGGGTTTGCAGGTCGGTGAATTTGGGGTTTTCGATTCGGCCCAGCCGCGCGATTCGATCGCCGGGCTGCACGCCTGCGCGCCAGGCCGCTTCGCCGGGCATCAGTTCGTTAACGATGCAGGGGGTTACCTCCACGCCCAGGTAGTAGGCCGCGCCGGCGAAGATAAAGGCGAAGATCAGATTCATGATCACGCCAGCCGAGATGATCGACATTCGCTGCGGAACGCTCTTGGCCAGGTAGCTGCGCTGGTCGAGCTGCGTGGGCTGCTCGGCCGCGGCCGCCGTCGTTGCCTCGCCGCCCCCCGCCTGCGAGCGGGCAACTTCCTCGCCGTAGTTGCCAGGGTTGTCGTCCTGGCCCAGCATTTTCACGTAGCCCCCCAGGGGCAGCGCGCCGATGCCGTACTCGGTTTCGCCCGCGCGGAATTTAAGCAGTTTCCAGCCGAAGATATCGAAGCCCAGGTAGAACTTCTCGACCTTTACGCCGCAGAGTTTGGCCAAGGCGAAATGGCCTAGTTCGTGCACGAAGATGACCGTCCCCAGGGCCAGGGCCACTTCGAGAATGACGATGATTCGATTCAGGTCCAAAAAACCCGCTAGCTGCGCGTCCACCGCCCTACCTCCTGACGAGCCCAACCGTCCAACTCCCAAAGTCGGGCCAAGGTTGGCTGCGATTCAAAGTGATGTTGTTCCAGCACCGAGCGGCACGCCGGCACGATCTCGGTAAAGCCAATTTGCCCCGCCAGAAACCGCTCCACCGCGGCTTCGTTGGCCGCGTTGAGCACCGCCCCGCTGGTGCCGCCGCTCCGGGCAGCGCCGAGCCCCAGGGCCAGGGCCGGAAAGCGATCGAAATCGGGCGGTTCGAACTCCAGCGACCAGGCCCCGCGCCAGTCGAGCTGCCGGGCCACGCCCGGCAAACGGCGAGGGTAGGTCAGCGCGTATTGAATCGGAAGCCGCATATCGGGAGGGCTCAATTGAGCCAGGACCGAACCATCGACGAACTCCACCAGCGAATGCACCACCGATTGCGGATGAATCACCACCTCGATCTGGTCGGGCCGCAGGTCGAAGAGCCAGCGGGCCTCGATGATCTCCAGGGCCTTATTCATCATCGTCGCCGAATCGACGGTAATCTTGGCCCCCATTTTCCAGGTGGGGTGGGCCAGGGCGTCGGCCACGGTCACTTGGGCCAATTGTGCCGGTGAGTGGCGCCGGAACGGCCCGCCGCTGGCCGTAAGCACAATGCGCCGCAGGTCGGCCCGGCGGCCTGCCGCCAAGGCCTGGAAAACGGCGCTGTGCTCGCTGTCGACCGGCAGAATGCGGGCCCCCCGGCGGCTGGCCAACTGCGTCACCAGCGAGCCCGCCATGACCAAAGTTTCCTTGTTGGCCAGGGCGATGCGTTTTCCCGCCTCGACGGCGGCCCAGGTTCCCCGCAGCCCGGCACTGCCCACGATGGCGGTCAGCACCACGTCGATGGCAGGGCTGGAAACCACATCGACCACGGCCTGGCTGCCCACCATCAGCCGGGTCGCACTAGGCAGTGTTGACCAATCTTGCCGCGCGGCGGCCTGGGGGTCGGTAACCACGATGCACTCGGGGCCCACCCGCTGGGCCTGCTCGAGCAGCAGAGCCGTGTTGCTATGTGCCGTCAGCACCACGGCTTCGAGCGCCCCGGGGCTGCTTTCGATCACCTCCAGGGCATTGCGGCCGATGCTGCCGGTCGAGCCCAGCACGGCGACCCGGGTGGTCCGGGCCGGGGCCGAGCCGTGGGGCGACCGATCGAGCGGCGCCGCGGCAGGGGCTTGGCTGGCCGTGATTTCGGAAGAGTTCATCCAAGCCATTTCGTCGTTACGACCGGTCCGACCCGGCCCATTGCCTCGGGGGCTGTACCGCGCGCGGAGACCGCGCCGAGCCGGTCCGGCGGGGGCCGATCCCGTTGTTAGGCAACGGGTTTGATTCCTTGGGGGATTCTAAGGTTCCCCCCGCTCCCCCGACAATGCACCGCCGGGGGCCCCGAGCCGAAAAGCACCCCGCCCCCCGGGGTAGCGCGATTGTTTCGGCGGACCATGACTCATAATATGCTGCGGGGGCGGCTCGGCAGGCGGCCGGCGGCGCCCCGTACTCTTCTCCCGATGCTTGTTCGGCCCATCAACCAACCTGGAAGCTGCCCGGATGGAGAAAAAAGGCGACCTTTCCCGTAAGCCCGGCGACAAGAAGGCCAACTCTCCGGGCGGCAACGTCGTGTGGTACCTGTTGGCCCTGGGGTTGGTGACGCTGCTGGTTGTCAGCCTGCTGAATAACAAACCGCCGGCTGAAATTGAATACAGCGCCCTGATTGAACTAGTTCAGCAGGGGAACCCGGCCAAGGATCCGGCCGCCAAGGACGCCAAGATTGAGATTACCCAGGGGGACGAGGGCCGGCGGCTGAAGGTGCGCTATTCGAGGCTGGCCGACCTGCAGGTGGGCCAAACCGAAATCCGCGGCCGAGTCGATCGCGAAGTGTTGGAACCGGCCGAAATGCGCCGTTCCGATAAACAAATCGTCTTCAGCACCGACCGCCTGGGCTTGCAAGACGACGGCGGTTACTTGCTCAAGTTGCTGGAGGAGAAGCAGTTCCGCTTCGACGGCGAACAGGCGCCCGCCAGTTGGAGAACCTACATTCCGCTCCTGGTAATCTCGGGGATCTTGCTGATTCCGCTGATCATCATGATGCGGCGAATCGGCGGCGCCGGATCGCCGATGGCCTTCGGGCGCAGTCGCGGCAAGATGTATGCCCAGGAAGACATTGGCGTCACGTTCGAAGACGTGGCCGGCATCGACGAGGCGGTTGAAGAGCTGCGCGAGGTGGTCGAGTTTCTCAAGAACCCGGAAAAGTTCCAGGTGCTTGGCGGCCGGATTCCCAAAGGGGTGCTGCTGGTCGGCCCGCCGGGTACGGGCAAGACCCTGTTGGCCAAGGCCATTGCGGGCGAAGCCGGCGTGCCCTTTTTCAGCCTCTCGGGTTCCGACTTCGTGGAGATGTTTGTCGGCGTCGGCGCGGCCCGCGTCCGCGACATGTTCCAACAGGCTGAAGCCAAAGCCCCCTGCATAATCTTCATTGACGAGCTCGATGCCCTGGGCAAGACCCGCGGTTCGAGCATCGTCGGCGGCCACGACGAGCGCGAACAAACGCTGAACGCCCTGTTGGTCGAGATGGACGGTTTCGGCTCGAACAGCGGCGTCATCGTCATGGCCGCCACCAACCGCCCCGAAACGCTCGACCCGGCCCTGTTGCGGCCGGGGCGCTTCGACCGCCATGTGTTAGTCGACCGCCCCGACATTCGCGGGCGGGAAGAAATTCTGCGAGTTCACGTGCAAAACGTGAAGATCGACGAGTCGGTGCAACTGCGCGAGGTGGCCGGCATTACCTCGGGTTTTGTCGGCGCCGACCTGGCCAACCTGGTGAACGAAGCCGCCTTGTTGGCCGCCCGCAAGGGAAAAACCGCCGTCAGCATGCAGGAATTCAACGAAGGAGTGGAACGCGTCACCGCGGGCTTGGAAAAGAAGCAGCGCGTGATGCACCAGGACGAGAAGCTGCACGTGGCCTACCACGAAAGCGGCCACGCCCTGGTGGCCTACAGCCTGCCCAATACCGACCCCGTGCATAAGGTTTCGATCATTCCCCGCGGCCTGGGCGCGCTCGGCTATGTGCTGCAGCGACCCGAGGGAGATCGGTACCTGATGACCCAGTCGGAGCTGGAAAGCCGGATCCAGGTACTGCTGGCCGGCACGCTCTCCGAGGAAATGATCTTCGGCGACGTTTCCACCGGCGCCCAGAACGATCTGGAACGGGCCAGCGAAATCGCCCGCAGCATGGTCATGGACTACGGCATGAGCCGGCTGGGCCGGGTGAACTACCGAGAAAGCAGCCGCTCGCCCTTTCTGGCCGGAGGCGACCTGCCCCGCGAGCGAAGCCACAGCGAACACACGGCCCGGGAAATCGACCAGGAAGTCAAGCGGATCATCGACGAATCGATCGCCAAGACCCGGCAGATTCTAGAGTCGCGGCGGGCCGCGCTCGAAGGCCTTTCCAAGCGGTTGATGGAAACCGAGGTGATCGACGCCGAGGAACTGCGGGTGATCATCGACCGGGCCAGCCCGCTGCCCAAATTGGTGCCCGGCACGGTAGTCGACCGCAAAGCCGTAGGCATTACGGCGGAACCCGGCGGGGAGCTGACCGGAGGCCAGCAGGCCGAGGGATCGTGACCCCGCCGAGGGCCCCTGTGCGGAGCCGCTAAGTTTCCGGAAATTGCCCGCCGGCGCAGATCCTGGGTGGCGCAGATCCTCGGCGGCGCACATCCGCGACGGCAGTGAACCGGCGGCGCGGCGGTGCACCGGCGGCGCGGCAGTGCAACGGCGGCGCGGCAGTGAACCGGCGGCGCGGCAGTGAACCGGCGGAATCGACGAGCCCGTTTAGCCCGCGCGATCTGCGGCGCCGTGGGGCGGCTGGCCTGGCCAGTTGTAGGTGAGCTGCAGCGCCCTTTGGATCGCGCCGGTGATGATTCGCCGGCTCACTGGCTTGCGCAGCACCGAGAATACTTGCACCGATTGGGCCTGGCGCTCCAGCTCGTCATCGGCCTCGGCGGAAAGCAAGATGCACGGTAACAGCGCCTTGCTCTGCCGCAGTATCCGAATCGCCTCCAGCCCGGTGAGCCGCGGCATGTGCATGTCGATCAGCACCAGGTGCACCGGCTCGCGGCGAATGATTTCGACCGCTTCCAGGCCGTCGGCTGCTTCCAGGGTGCGAAACCCCTGAGGCTCCAAGACTCTCCGGAGTGTGATCCGGAAATCCTGGTCGTCGTCGGTGATTAGGATCGAGGGAGACATGGCCACACGGCATGCACTGAAAATGCTTGGGGGGGTAAAACAACCCCGACTGCGTTCCCCAATCTGCAACTCGGATACCAATTCTTGGTTTCGGCCCGGTCGGGGTACCCAGCGGACCGAGGGCGATAATCGGTAAGCCCTTATGAGATAATAGCTTCTAACAGAATACCGGGGTTGAACCGAGACCAATTTCTGGCAGCCTTTCGGACCCTGGAAGGTGAATAACCCCCCGGCAATCCTGCCAAATGGGCAGTCCTGGCGCCACGAACGGGCCAGCGACTGGCCGCCCGCGCCCCTCAGCGACGGTAGCTAGCAGCGGCCAGGGATGTCGGCAACTCTCCAGTTCAAAACAGCTTAGGGCCGGTGGCCGATCCCCGCGAGGAATCGCTCTGGCCCTGGGGGGCCGTGGCGACCTACGATCCGTCCTCTCTCCGGCGGCGCCGCGCGGTGCCTGGCCCGATTCGGGCCCGAGCACCCCCGGCCACCTGTCGGCCGGCGGCGCCGCTGCTCGTCCGGCAGCGGGTGGGATCGAGGCTGCCGGGCTCTCTCCAAAACGCGGTTCTTTGCCAGCTATGGACATCCGAGGCCAAGGCTTCGACGACCGGTTGCTCAGCGGCATCAGCGTTTACCAAGACGTGGTGATCGCGGGTCGCGTGGTGCGCCGGGGCCGGCGTTCGTGCCAGGAGCGCTGGCAACACATTCTTCCCGTGCTGCCCCAATCCGGGGCCGTATTCGACGTCGGTTCCAACTTCGGTTGGTTCCCCCTGGCCTGCGCGGCGGCTCGCCCGAGTTTGGTCGTGGCCAGCGTCGAAGCCGACCTGCGCAGCGCCGCCGTGCAACGTGCCGTACTCGAGTCGCACCAGGCCGATCGCATCGCGCTGGTGACCCGCCGGGCAAGCCCCGTCCTGATGCGCCGCTGGGACGGCCAGGGGCAGCGTTTCGCCTTGAGCCTGGTGTTGAGCGTGTTGCATTGGATGGAGGACCACGAACCATTTCTGCGGGCGTTGGGGCAGATTTCCGATTCCCTGGTGATCGAGTTTCCCTCGGCAAACGAACCGCCTGCCGGACATCCGGGGCCCCGCCAGGCCATGGCCGACCCGGGCGACTACCTGGCCCGAGTGCTACCCGGTCGTTCGGCGCGGTGCCTGGGTCGGGTCCGCAGTCACCTGGAGCAAGTGTGTTTGCGACCGCTGTGGTGGGTAGGGCCGAGCAACGAGCCGAAGCCCTGGGCGCCCGATTCGGCAACTGGCCTGTCGGTCGAGGCGCTGCTCGAGGCCGACCTGTCGTGGCCGCCGCGCCATTGGTGGCGAACTCACTGGCAACGGCTCGTCGACCGCGAGTCCCTAGCGCCGCCGGGCGCCGATTTGGCCCCTGCCCAGGCACCGCGCCGGTCGCTCTGGTTCACGCCGCAGGGGCTCGCCTGGGGGGCCGCCCAGCAGCGGTTGCGGGCAACGTCATCCAATCACTGGCCAACTCAGTGGGACGGATTGCCCGAGGAGCAACTGTTGCTTGCGGCCAAGCGCTGGCAGCGTCGGGCACGTCAAACGGCAGGGAACGCCTGGCGACGTTGCGTCCAGCGGTTCAGGCGTATGACGCATCGGGCCGGGTGAAGGAGCACGCATGACGCTTGACGAATCGAGTCGCCAGCCGCGGACGAAAACGCCTTTGCCCGGGCAGCCGTGCGACACGCGATCGGTGCCGAGCGGAATTTCCCCCGGCTGGTCGCGTGCCCTGCTCCTGGCCGGCCTGGTGGTGCTGGCCGCGGTGCCGCGGATCGGCATTGCCTGGCAGCGGCCGGTGCTCTGCACCGATGGGGTCTTCTTTCTCGAGCGGGCAGCCGCCTTTCAAGACGGCGACTGGGTCGGCGGCATTGCCGGGTTGGGGTTGAACCTTTACCCGCCCCTGTTGGCCTTGATCGGATCGCTGCTGGGCAATCTGGCTTGGGCCGGAACTTTGTGGAGCCTGGCTTGTGCGAGCCTGGTGGTGCTGCCGTTGTTCGGGCTGGTGCAGCGGCTGTTGGGACGCCGCACCGCCACGGTCGCGGCCGTGCTCTACGCGGCACATCCCGAGCTGATCGAGTGGAGTCCGGAGATCATCCGCGATCCCCAGTTCTGGCTGCTGATGACCACGAGCCTGTACTGCGGCTGGCGGGCCGTGAGCCAGGAGCGGCTCGCCTGGTTTGTCGCGGGGGGGTTGGCAACCGCGGCGGCTACCTGGACTCGATTCGAGGGCTGGCTGCTGTGGATTCCCCTGACGCTTTGGATCGGCTGGGTCCTCAGTCGTCGCCGTGAAGTGTGGCTGCGGCTCACCGGAGGCTGGGCGCTGAGCCTGGCCATGTTGCCACTGAGCACCGTGGCGCTGAACTTGGTTTGCCTGCCGCACGACGCTCCCTGGCAATGGGGGCGGTTCGCGCACCTGGCCATGGTGTGCGACTGGGCCGAAAGCCAGTGGTCGCATCTCGGCCGGCCAAGGCAATCCGCCGCGGAGGCCATGCCCCCGGCGCCATCCACCCAGCGCCCGAACCAGGAGCGGCCCCGCCTCGAGCGGCCCGGCGTGGGTAGCGAGATGGCTCGCACGCCGCGTCCTACAGGGTTTCGAGAAATGTCCTGGGGAGTGCGGCACACGCTGTGGCGTGGCGTGCACCCGGTTTATCTGGTGTTGGCCGCGGTCGGCTGGGTTGTGGCCTGCCGCCGCAGTGGGCTGGGCCGCCCGGTCTGGCTGGGGTTCGACCTGTTTGCTTTGGCCGTCGTGGCCGCCATGGGTATTTATCTCTGGGACCGCGGCGAGATCAACAAACGCTACACGCTGCCAATCGTATTGGTCGCCCTACCCTATGCGGCGTTGGGAGCCGTGGAATTGGCCGCTTGGTTCACCGCCGGTCTGGCGGCCGCTGGTGATCGCTGGAACCAGCCGCGAAGCCGCCTGAGGTTGTACCCTGTCGGTCATGTTGGGGGGCGCTGGGGGTCGGCCTTGGTGCTTGCCCTGGCTTGCGCAGCCGTGTTGGGTCTGGGTTGGAGCGATGCCTGGACCAGCACCTATGCCAGCCGATTCATGAAAGCCGAGCTAGGCACCTGGCTGCGGTTGGAGTTTGGCCCCCGCCGCTCGCTGCTGGCCTCGGAAAGCTTGGAGCGCCTGGTCGGTCACTATGCCCAGGCGCAGCGACGCTCGCTTCCCGATGAAGTCGTGGCCGGCCAAGCGGCCGAGTGGCTCGTGCGTACCTCGCCCGAGGTGGTCGTCTTGCGGCAAGATGGTGCGTGGAAAGCCGACTATGCCGAGTTGGAAAAGGCCGCGGCAGACCGTTACGAACGGATTGCCCCGGCTCGGTTGCCGCCGAATTGCCAAGGGCTCAAGGTGCTGGTGCGCCGCGACCTGCTCATTACGACGGGGCCCGAGTGGCGCCACGCCGAATTGCCGCGACAAAACCCGCCACGCCGCTAGAATTTCCGCGGAGCGCCCGCGGGCAATTCCCGGGTGCGGGCGCCGAGTTTGGGCAGCCGGGGGCGAGGGCGGACCTTGGCTTGTCAGGTCCCGGCAAGCCCTTATACTACCGGGGACTTACGTCCGCCTGGCACCTTCCGCAGGTTCGCACCCAGCCGGCCGGCTTAGGCCGCCACGGCCTGGTTCGGCGCCCGCCGCCCACCTTGAGTTCGCAAACTGTCTGGATAAAGCAACTTAGGGTGAACGGAACCCCGGCAGGCGAACGGCCGCTGTGCGACGGGCGCGGCTGAAGAAACGGGAGCCGGACATGGCCCCGTCAACAGGGCTCAAGCCGCCCAGGCGGCCTGCCCGGCGCGATTCGCTAGGGAAAGGATTGCACGACGTGGAAACAAGCCCTGGTTCCGGATTCTTTGGGCGCCACGAGTTTTTGATTCGCCGCCTGCACTCGCTCAGTGGGCTGATTCCCGTGGGCGCCTACATGGTGATCCACCTGCTGACCAACGCCAGCGTGCTCGACGGCACGAAGACGTTTCAAGCCCGGGTCGACCAGATTCACAGCCTGGGGGGGGCGCTGCCGTTTATCGAATGGACGTTCATCTTCTTGCCGCTGTTGTTTCACGCCGTGATCGGCGTGGCCATTATCCGCGGCGGCAGTTCGAACGTGGGCCAGTATTCCTACGGGGCCAACTGGCGCTACACCTTGCAGCGGATCACGGCCTGGATCGCCATGATCTTCATCTTTGCCCACGTATTCCATTTGCACGGGTGGGTTAAACCGCTGGCCGCGCAGGCGGGCGGAGCCCAATTCGATCCGCACCATGCCACTTCGAGCGCGGCCGGCGCCTTGCAGGCGTCGCTACTAATTGAAGTGGCCTATGCCATCGGCGTCTTGGCCTGTGTGTACCATCTGGCCAACGGCCTTTGGACGATGGGCATTACTTGGGGTGTGTGGACCAGTCCGGCGGCCCAGCGCAGAGCCAACTGGGCCTGCGCGGCCTTCGGCGTGGGACTGGCCGCCGTGGGGCTCGGCGCCCTGGGCGGTTTCTCGCGCGTCGATGTCGACGAGGCCAAGCAGGTCGAAGCCCGGCTCGAAGTGGGCAAGAAAGTCGCGGCGGGCGAGGCCCTGACGGCCGAGGAAGCGGCGCTGATCGAGCACGCGGCCCCCGGCGCCGAGTCGACGCCCGAGGCCGGCGGCGAACCGGAGAAACCCCCCGAGGACCAGGCAGCCGCCGAGACGAGCGGTACGGACCTTTCGCTGAGCCGGTAGCCGGCCGGCGCCCCTGGGCGCCTGGCGAAGCCGCCGGCTAGGTGCGGCCCGCGAGTGATATCAGCGGCAGCCGTTAAAACACCAACCAGAACGGGCGGCGGCACGGCCCCGGCCGAAGCCGATTACTCAAAAAAAACTAGGGTTCGACGATGGCGAACGAACGGGTGATGGTGGTCGGGGGCGGATTGGCCGGTTTGGCGGCGGCCATGCGGCTGGCCGAACTGGGCATTCACGTCGACCTGATGAGCATGGTGCCGGTCAAGCGGTCGCACAGCGTCTGCGCCCAGGGGGGCATCAACAGCGTCAATCAGCTCACCCGGCAACAGGGGGACAACGAGTGGTTGCACTTTGACGACACCGTCTACGGCGGCGACTTCTTGCAGCACCAGCCGCCCGTGAAGGAGATGTGCGATTGGGGGCCCAAGATCATCGACCTGATGGATCGCCTGGGAGTGCCGTTCAATCGCACGCCCGAGGGGTTTCGCGATCAGCGCCGCTTCGGCGGCACGCTCTTCAAGCGAACCGCGTTCGCGGGTGCCACCACCGGCCAGCAATTGCTTTACGCCCTGGACGAACAGGTGCGCCGCTGGGAAACCGAAGGCAAAATCACCAAGTACGAGTTCTGGGATTTCCTGGCCCCGGTGCTCGACGACGCCGGGGTCTGCCGGGGCTGCGTTGCGCAAGATATGGTGACGATGGAAATTCGCACCTTTCCGGCCGATGCCGTGATTCTGGCCACCGGTGGCTGCGGGCTGATCTTCGGCCGCTCGACCATGTCGATGGTGTGCACGGGTAGCGCCGTGAGCCGAGCCATGCAGGCGGGGGCCAAGTACGGCAATCCCGAGTTCATCCAGGTGCACCCCACCGCCATCCCCGGCGCCGACAAACTGCGGCTGATGAGCGAGAGCGCGCGGGGCGAAGGGGGACGGGTCTGGGTTCCCAAGACGCCCCAGGACGCGCGCAATCCGCGCAGCATTCCGGAATCGGACCGCTACTACTTTCTCGAAGCCCGCTACCCCAAGTACGGCAACCTGGTGCCGCGCGACATCGCGACCCGGGAAATCTTCAGCGTCTGCACCTACGAGGGGCTGAGCGTGGAGCGCGATCGGCTCTGCGTGTACCTCGATCTGACGCACATTCCCCGCGAGACGCTCAATCGCAAACTGGGCGGCATTCTCGACATCTACGAAAAATTCCAGGGAGTCGACCCGCGGGAAGTGCCCATGAAAATCTTCCCCGCGGTGCATTACTCCATGGGCGGCCTGTGGGTCGATTACGAGCGCAACGCCCAGGGGGGGCTGGTACTGGGCTCGGTGCGCAACCAGCGGACCAATATTCCGGGGCTGTATGCCATCGGCGAGTGCGACTACCAGTATCACGGCGCCAACCGGCTGGGGGCCAACTCGCTGTTGAGCTGCATCTTCAGCGGGCTGATTGTCGCCCCCACGATCGAAACCTGGATCAAGGGGTTGCCCGGCGGTTCGGCCGCTTCGCAGCCATCGACCTTGTTTGCCAACGCCCTAGCTCGCCAGCAGGCCGATCACCGGCAACTGCTCGAGCGGCGCGGCGGCAAGGAAAACCCGTACTTGCTGCACCAGGAATTGGGCAATGTTATGACGCGCACCGCCACCGTGGTGCGGAACAACGGCGACCTGAGCCGGGCCGTGGTGCAGGTGGCCGAGCAAGCCGAACGAATGCAGCGGGCCGCGCTTTCCGACACCGGAAGCTGGACCAACCAAAACGTGGTGTTCACCAAGGCCCTGCGCGACATGTTCCCGGTGGCCCGGGCCATCTTGAAGGGGGCGCTCCAGCGCGACGAGTGCCGGGGAGCCCATTACAAACCCGACTTTTCCTTGCCTGGGCTCGAGCAGACCGAACCCGTCGCGCGGCGGCGCGAAGCCGAGGCCTGGGTGCGCAAGTTCGAAGAGAACACCCAGCGGTGGCTCAAGAGCACCGTGGCCACCGTCGGAGCCGACGGCGACCCGCAACTGAGCTATGAAGATGTTGACACCTCGTTGATCGAGCCGCGCCCCCGGCTGTACGGCCTGGTGGGGGCGGAAGTGATCGAAGAGGTATGGAAAGAGCGCCCCAAGCGGACCGGGGCGGCTGCCGGCGGGCCAGGAAATGGCTCCCAGGCACCAGCCCGGCCCGTGGCGGCCGCCGCGCATTAAGGGTTCCCCGACTCGCCGGGCGAGCATCCGGCTGAACGACCCGTTCCCTATTTTTCACGGCAACAGACACCATGACTCATCCGGCCAGCGCTTCGCAGCACGGACACGCTTCGAACCACTCGTCTGACGGCCACGGGGCCGACGAGACGGAGGTCCGGCATTTCGAGGTGCGCGTTTTACGCCAGGATGGCCCGGGCCAGGCCAGCTACTGGCAGCGCTACCGCGTTCCCTACGAGCGGGACATGAACGTCATCAGCGTGCTGCAGCGCGTGGCCGCCCAGGCGGAAACCGCCGATGGCAGCCCCGCCCCGCCCGTGGCCTGGGACTGCAACTGTTTGGAAGAGGTTTGCGGTGCCTGCACCATGCTGGTCAACGGCCGCGTGCGCCAGGCCTGTACGGCCCTGGTCGACCGCCTGCTGGAAGACAACCCGCAGGAGATCGAACTTCGCCCGATGACCAAGTTCCCGGTGGTTCGCGATCTGGTAGTATCGCGGCGGCGGCTGTTCCGGGCTCTGGAGAAAGTGCAGGCCTGGGTGCCGGTCGACGGCTACTACGACCTGGGGGCTGGGCCCCGAATGTCGCCCGACGATCAGGCCGTGGCCTATCCCCTGAGCGAATGCATGAGCTGCGGTTGCTGCCTCGAGGCCTGCCCGCAGTACAACAAGGTCGAACTGGTCCGCCGGCAAGGGGAAACCGACGAGCAATTCGCCGCTCGCGAGCGCGAGGCCTTTGACCAGGCCTTTGTCGGAGCCCACGCGATCAGCCAGGCGATGTTGTTCAACACGCATCCGACCGGCAAGATGAGCGCCGGCGCGCGGCTCGATGCGCTCTCGGCCGAAGGGGGCGTGCAAGTTTGCGGCAACGCGCAGAACTGCGTGGCGGTTTGCCCCAAAAAGATTCCCCTGACCACTTCCATCGCCCGGGCTGGCCGCGCCACCACGCTCAACGCCCTGAAGAAGTGGTTCGACCGGTAAGCCGGTGCCAGGCCGCGGCCGGCCCGAAGCGGCCTGGTCGGGCGGCTCTCGGCGGCGCGGCGATCAGCAAGCCGCGGCGCTACCGGTTCGGTTCGGCGGCGCTCGGGGCACCTTGGTCTGGAGCGGTCTCGTCGGCGCCAACGCCCGTGTTGCGCGCCCGCGCTCAAGTCCGCCGTTTGGCGTGGAAAATCCCCATTTTTCGCGGCGTTTTCCGGCCTTCCGCCAACCGAGCGATCGGCGGTAAGATGGGTCGCTTGCGGCCGTTTGGCCCCGCGGGCGGCCCGTCGGCCCCGCGGTTCGATTCCCCTGATTCGAGGCGGCGAGAGCAGCCATGAGCGAGTTTCGCACCGAGCGCGATTCGATGGGCCAGGTGCGGGTGCCGGCCCAAGCCTACTACGGCGCGCAGACGCAACGCGCGGTTGAAAACTTTCCCGTCTCGGGGTGGCCGCTGCCGGGTCCACTGATTCGGAGCCTGGGCCTGGTGAAATACGCCGCGGCCATCGCCAACCGCGATTTGGGAAAGCTGACCCAGACGGGCAAAAACCGCTTGAACGAGGCCCAGGTCCAGGCCCTGCTCCAGGCTTGCCAGGAGGTGTTCGAGGGCAAGTTCGACGATCAGTTCCCGGTCGACGTTTTTCAAACCGGTTCGGGCACCTCGAGCAACATGAACGCCAACGAGGTGATTGCCAATCGGGCGATCGAGATCCTCGGGGGCGACCGGATGGCGGCCGACAAGCCGATTCATCCCAACGACCACGTCAACATGGGGCAAAGCACCAACGACATGTTTCCCACGGCGATTCATGTAGCCGTGGCGATCGAGATTCACGGTCGATTGGTGCCCGCCCTCGAACAACTGGCCGAAGTGCTCGAAGCCAAGGCCCAGCAGTGGGATTCGATCATTAAGATCGGGCGCACCCACCTGGCCGATGCCACGCCGCTGCGCCTGGGGCAGGAAATCGGAGGACTGGCACGACAGATTCGCCTCTCGATCGAGCGGGCGGGCCGCGCCGCGGGCGCGGTGCTCGAGCTGCCCGCCGGCGGTACAGCCGTGGGTACCGGCATCAACACGCATCCCGAGTTTGGCGCCCGCGTGGCCCGGGTGCTGGCGGAAAAAACCGGGCTGGGCTTTGTCGAAGCGGCCGACCATTTCGAGGCCAACGCCCAGCGCGACGGCCTGGTCGAGTGCCACGGCCAACTACGCACCATCGCCGTTACGCTGTTCAACGTGTCGAACAACATTCGCTGGCTGGGTTCGGGCCCCCGCTGCGGGTTCTATGAAGTGCAGCTTCCCGACCGCCAGCCCGGCAGCTCGATCATGCCCGGCAAAGTAAACCCGGTGATGTGCGAAAGCATGATGCAAGTGGCCGCCCGGGTCATGGGCAACGACCAGGCGATGGCCGTGAGCGGCGCGGCGGGCGGCCAGTTTCAGCTCAACATTATGATGCCCATGATGGGTCACACGGCCCTGGAAAGCGTCCACCTGCTGTCGAAGGTCACGCGGGCCTTCGTCGACTTCTGTGCCTTGGAGATGGAAGCCAACGAAGAGGCTTGCCGGGGCGCGGTGGAAAAAAGCCTGGCGATGGTGACCAGCCTGAATCCGCTGGTCGGCTACGAGAAGGCGGCGGCCCTGGCCAAAGAGGCCTTCAAGTCGGGTAAGACCATCCGCCAATTGTGCCAGGAACAGGGCGTGGTGGAACCGGCGGCGCTGGAAAAGGCGCTCGACCCCTGGAGCATGACCGAACCCCACGCCTAGCGCGGCGGGATTGAGCGCTGACAAGCAATTGAATCGAGCGAAGGCCCCCCGGGGGATTTCTGCTCGCAAAGCCCCCCGATCAAGGAGGATCGCCGGATGGCTGGAAACCGTTGTTTACAGGGCGTTTTGCCGCTGGTTCTGGGGCTAGCCCTGGTGCCTGCCTGGGTCGGGGCGCAACCGCCCGAACGGCCCACCGCCCCCCGGCCGCGCTCCGCGCCGCGCAGCCGTCCCGAGCGCTCGGGCACGGTCGATCGCCGGGCAGAGCTGGAATCCATCTTTCGCGATAGCCAGTTGGCCAAGTCGGCCGAGCAGCTCAGCGAAATTTTGCGCCGGCTCGATCCGATCTTGCGGGCGCGACTGCCTAAGGGCCAGGGATTGTACGCGCGGCAACTGGCCGCCTGGGCGCATCACCGCCGGGGCATGAGGCGCATTGACGCCGATCAGGCCGACCTGGCGCTGGCCGACTTTGAAGCGGCCGTTCGCCTGGATCCCAACCATTGGGAGGCCCTGCACCAGCGGGCCGTCAGCTATGCCGAAGCGGGCCGAACCGCCGACGCCCTGGCCGATTTAGATCGCCTGATCGAATTGGCGCCCGATCACCCCGATGGCTGGTTCAACCGGGCCCAACTCCGACTGGCCGAGGGGAACGTCGAAGGGGCGGTCGACGACCTGAAGCACGCCGTCAGCCTTCGGCCAGACGATAGCGATTACTGGGCCCTACGAGGCGAAGCCTGGCTGGCGCTGGGCGAGTATGCCAGCGCCCTGGGCGATTTGGACGAAGCGATCCGCCTCGAGCCGGCGCTGGCCGAAGCATACGCGGCCCGGGCGGAAGTGCAGATTGGCATGGAACACTGGCGCGACGCGGCCCGCGACTATCGTTCGGCCATCCGCATCGATCCCGAGCTGGGCCGGGCCTATCGCGGCGCGGCCTGGTTGATGGCCACCTGCCCCGAACCCGGTCTGCGCCAACCCGAGATGGCCCTGCGCGCCGCCCAGAAGGCCCGCGAGATCGAGGGGGACGAAGACCCTGGCGTGATCGAAGTGTGGGCCGCGGCGCTGGCCAGCGCCGGCCGATACCACGAGGCGGTACAGCAACAGCAGCGCGTCGTCGATCTGGTTGGCTCGGACCTGGAGGAACCGCGAGACCGGTTGGCGTTGTACGCGGCGGGCAGGCCCTTCCTCTCGGGACCCGAGCGTGAACCCGACGAACTGAGCGGCGCCGGCCGACCGGGCATCGATTTCGATCTGGTGTTGGGGGGTTCGCGGTCTGCACCTGAGGGTGAAGACGAACGAGCCCTGGACCCGGCCCCTCGCTCCGAGCTTCGCTCGAGCGGCGTGGAACTGGCCGGCGCCCAGGAGCCCGCCGACGGCGCGGCCGAGCAGCCCACGCAGGCCGTTTGGAAGGCGGCCACGGGCGGCCCGCTCCCTCGGTCGAAACCAACCTCGCAGGGATCGGGTTGGGTTCGCCCGCGGCGGTAATCGCCCTCTCCGCCTCGTTCGCCGTTATTGGGCCCACGGAATTGCTTGAGCCGTTTAAGGCACCGCTTCCGTAGGCCGAGGAGCCGGGGAATCGGTAGCCCGCTCGTTCGGCGGCGCGCAATCCTCGGGGGCGGCGTCCGGCGTGGCCCGCCGGGCCAATAGGGCCAAGAAGGCCGGCACCATCACGGTGCGGACCACGAAGGTGTCGAGCAATATGCCCAGCGTCAGGGCAAACCCCAACACCACGATGCCGCGCAGCGCACCGGTGGTCATGGAAACGAACGAGCCAGCCATGATCACGCCGCAACTAGTGATGATGCCGCTGGTGGAGTACACCGCCCGCCGCAGACCGGTCATGGGGTCGGTCCGCGCTTGCTCCTCGAGCACGCGCGAAACCAGGTAGATGTTGTAGTCTTCACCCACCGCGACCAGGATGACGAAAAGGAACAGCGGCACCTTCCAATCCAGCCCGTGAAAGGCCGAGCCGAACCAGGCGGCCGAGATCCACTCCGTGGCGCCAATGGTGACCAGGTAGCTGAAAAGTACCGTGGCGATCAGGTACAGACAAACCACGGGTCGGCGGAGCAGCAACAGCAACACCACCAGCACGGCCGCCGTGACCAGAACTTGAATGCGCGATTGATCACTCTCGGTCACCGTCTGCAGGTCGCGATTTCCCGAGGTCGTTCCGGCGAAGAAAAACTCGCTGTCGTGCCACTGGGAATCCGGATCGCGAGCCAGCTTGGCCAGCCGCTGATCGATCTCACCCAAGAGCTGCACGCTGTCGGCGGCGAATGGGTCGCGGTCGAACACGACGTCGAAGCGGGTTACCTGCCCGTCCCAGGGCGGGGTCGAACTGAGATAGTTTTCCCGGGCGGCGTGATGCTTGCGCGCGGCCGCTTTCTTCAGGTTGAGCGGATTCACATAGGGCGGCTCGCCGAGTGGCTCAACCAGGCTTCGCACGCTGGCCACCCCGGGAATCTCGTAAAGCATTCGGGTCAGGGTGGCGATGTTTCGCTCTCCCTCGCGTGTCGCCAGTCCGCCAGTGGGGCGGCGGGCAACCACGGTGAGCGGACCGATATCGCCGGGAGAAAAATAGCGCTGCAAGCTGCGGGTGCCGACGATGCTGGGCCGGGTGTCGTCCAGATCGCGGAGCAAGTCGTACGAAATCGGCACCTCCCAGCCGGCCACCGCCCAGGGCAAAAGCAAGAGCAAACAGGCTCCCAAAACCGTGGCCGGGCGGGTGAGAACCCATTCCGAGAGCCCCCCCCAAAACCGGTCCCAGCGGCTCCGTGGGCTTCCCGCCGAGCGGCGCTCTGCGGAATCGTCGGCAGCCTGGCCCAGGCCCAAGGGCCAGAACACCAGCGGTCCGCAAGCCCGCATCAGCGCCGGCGAAAGGGTCAGGCAAGCCAGCAGGGTTACGCTGAGACAAATCGCGATGACCGGGCCGCTATAGCGAAACTTGCCGAAGTCGGCGAAGAACATCATGGCCAGCCCGGCGATGGTCGTCATCGCGCTTCCGACCAAGGCGCCCGAGACTCGGCCCAAGGCCACGGCGGTCGCCTGGGCGCGGTCGAACCCGCGGGCCAGTTCCTCGCGAAAACGGGCAATGAGGAACAAGCAGTAGTCGGTTCCGCCGCCGAAGAGGATGACGATTACGAAAATCTTGGTCGTCTTGAAAATCTTGAAATCGAGCCAACTCCATTGCGTTGCGCAGGCCACGAGGTTCATCGCCACGCTGGCCGAGACCAGCATGGTGACGATCGGAATCAACACCAAGATGGGTGCCCGGTAGACCACTATGAGAATCAGAATCACCAGCACGAGCGTGCTGAGCTCGATATTGGCGATGCTTTCCTTGGCGGCCGAAAGCGCGTCGCCCCCGATGGCCGCCGAGCCCGTAATGCCCAGCGACAGTCCGGGGGGAAACCCCGGCTGGGCGCGCACCTCATCGAGCAACTGGCGCACCCGTGCAAGCACGCGGATATTGTCCGTGGCCATCAGTTCGTTGGACAACTCCACGATGACCAGCACCGCCTGGCCGCCCGTGGTGCGGGGCCGGCTCAGCAACCGCTTGCCCAAGAGCTTATCGCGATGAGTGAGCACCCGCGCCACGGGCAAGTCGGCCGCGGCCGGGGCTTGAAACATCTCGGCCAGGCGATCGGCTACCCCGAAATCGGCCTGGTGCAACTGGTCGTCGTCGCGCGAAACGATCAGCACCACCTGGCTCTTGGCCTTGGCATCGGGAAACGCCTCGGCCAGCAGCCGCTCCGCCCGCACGCTCGACATCGTCGTCGGCAAATAGGCCAGGTCGCCGTCGTGGGTTACGTCGTCCCACTTGGGGGCGAGCCGAAAAAGCAGCGCCGCGACCAGAACCCAGGCGACGATCAGCAGCCACCAGAATCCCGATACAAATTTGCCTAGCTGCCGGAACACGAATCAGCCTCGGACGGAGGGGAGCACGCGGCGGGCCGCGGCAGGTGGGGGGGCCGGGTCCCGGCGGCTCCATCTCGACCGGGAGGTTAACACGGGCGGGTAGCGCGGAAGCCGTAGCGGCGGTACCGCTACGACGAGAACATTCTAGCCTCGCCGGGGGCGCGATCCAAGAAAGCTCTGGCTTGCCGTCCCCCCGCAGGGGCAAACGCGCACCCTGCGAGCGCCAGGTTCTGCTTGGATCATCGGGGAATCTTCGGAGCGCCGGGGTGACCTAGAAGCACCGCGAGCGGCTCAGCTTGTGCCACTTTGGCCGGCGCGCCTGGAACCCTGCCACACGTACAGGTCGCTCCCCGAAATGGCAGCCACGCTGCTTGAGGAAATTGCGATCGGCCCTGGATCGGCGCCGGTGGCCGAGCGCCAACGAATCGAGCCGTCGGGACGACCAAGAAACAATTCACCGCCGAGAAAGAACGCGCGAACCGGGGGGTCATCGCCCGCGGCGTAGTACACCGCATCGGGAATCTCGGGGGGCGCCGCCCGTCGCGGCGGACCCGCCGTTGTGCTCCAGGCCGCTTCACCCTGGGGTCCGCGAATCACCAGGCCGTTTCCGCAGGACGCGGTTCGCCAGGGCTCGAAATCCAACGGCTCCCGCCAGACGGTTCGGCCTTCGTGATCGCGAAACAGCACCTGGCGTGTCGGCCGATCGACCAGAAAGAATCCCTCTTCGCTGCCCGAAACGAGTAGATCATTCGAGCAACCGCTGGGGGGCAGCTCGAGCGGCTCGCCCGCCAGGCTGAACCAGGCACAGGGCCGCTCGTCGCTAGTGACCAAGATTTGCTGGCCGCTGGCCGCCACCTGACCAGCGGCGGGCACACGTACGGACCAACTGCGCTCGCCGTCGTTCCAAACGCGCGAGATCCGCTCATGTTCTTCGACCATCAGGAACTCACGCTGTCCCAGCGGCAGGACCTGACTCAAATCGTCCCAATCCGTGGGCAAGATCTCGGATTGGTTCAGGCCCGGATCGTAGAGCAGCAGTTGGCGCGAAGCGAAGACCAACAGTTGCTGATCGCAGGCCCAAAGGAACCGGCCACCGCGCCGCACTGCTTCCGAGCTATGGAGCGGTTTCGCGGAATGGTTCGTCGGATCGTACACCTCGAGCACCCCGCGGGCAGTGAGCGCGGCGATCCGGCAAGGGCTGTCGAGCCAGGCCAGCCTGGAGAGAGGGGCTTCGTCCGCGGGAGTCGCCAACCGGGCCCGCCAGCTCGCGCGTGCCCGCTGGGCGCCACCCGTAGGCGGCGCTGTGCGCGGACGAGCGGGTTGCCGGTCACTGGCCAGGTCGACCGATACCAAGTGGCCGGCGGCGGTGCCCCAGGTACAGCGATTGCCCAAGGGGGCCATCGCCAGGTCGACCAGTTCGCCCCGGCAATCGCAACCAGCGATGGGCGTTCGCTCGGGGCCCAGCCAACTGAGCCGGCCGCCCAACTCGGCGCAGACCAACTGCGCACCATCGGCCGAAACCGAAACCCGAGTGAGCGCCCCCGTGCTGGTGATTTCGCGGCGTTTTTCGCCGGTGATGGATAATCGCAACAGCCCCTGGTGGTACGCGGCCAGCCAAAGATCGCCACCCCGTGCATCGATCGCCAGGCCCCCCAGTCGCACCGTTAGGCGGCGCTGCCAGGCGATTTGTCCTCGGGGGTTGATCGCCACCACGTAGCCCGTTTCGGTTGCCCCGATCACCAGGGGATGGGCATCGCAGAAGGTGAGCCAAAGAGGGGCCTGTTCGCAGTGCAGCGAGCAGCCTCGTCGTCCCAAGGGGTCCAACAGAATCAGTTCGCCCGCGGCCGTGACGACCGCCGCCTGAACGCCGGCGGTGTCGATGGCCACCGTGCGAAGGGGCTGGCCCAACTCGAGATGCCAAACGGGATTCAAGGAACCGTCGTCGCGCGCGGACAGCCACCACAGGTCGCCCGAGGAACTGGCCGCTACCAGTTCGCGGCCATCGACGGTGGGGGCCACCGCGGCCAAGGCCTTGCCCGCCGACCAGCGGGCGCGGAGCGAGCCTTGCGAACCGAGGCGGTAGAGCCACCCCCCCTGGTCCCAAGCGAATATCTCGCCCGATTCACGCGCCAACCGCAACCCGGCCAGGGGCAGATCGGTCCAGAATTCCCAACGTGGCTCGATCGACATCGGTGCGAATGGGGCTGCAAGGCGAAAACCGAACGCCTGGGGGTTTCAACCAAAGGCGGCGCACTTGGGCTGGCGAAATGGTACGTCCCTTCGGGCCGAGTCCAGGCGGTTAGAGTCTAGCGGCGGGGTACGCCCCGGGCCATTGGCCTTGAAATAATCAACCTCGCGGTTATGGTTCCCTTAGCGAGCTGCGTTGGCAGGCAACGGGCCAATGGCCACGGTGAACGCGGCGATCGGTCCGTCGCGCCGGTGATTGCCGCGCGATGCCTCCCCCACCGCGACGTATTCTTGCGAGCTGCGCAACTGAGCATGAGCCCTCAGCGCTCCATTTCACTGATTATGGTCGGGCTTCTGGCCTGGGGCTTGTTTCACGCCGTGGGGGCGTATCGCTACAACCAAAGCCCCTGGCGAGCCCTGGTGGTGCTGGCCTGTTCGCTGGGATTCCTTGGGTTCTGGCGCATGATGCTCGCCCTGCGCGGAGCTCGGCTCGAGCGCCAGGCGAGTCGGCTGCGCGACGCACACGCGATTGCCCCCGAAACTTCGGGCAGCCGCGAGGCGCGCTAATCCCCGCTCGGCCGCGGGGGGTGTCTTCGGCGCGGCGCGGCAGCCATTCCCCGGCATCGCCCTCCGCGCCCTGCCCCCGTTTCGGCCCCCTACCCTATGATGGTAAGCAGCCAGCCGAGCGGGGCGACGGACGGCAGCGGGCCCATCCCCCTGGCGGGCAAGCACCGTGGCAAGGAACCCCTAGCGATGTCGCAACTCGATTCGATTCGGCCCTCGCAGCCAGTGCCAGCCGGTACCCGCGTTACTCCGGCCGGCGTGGGCCAGTCGGTGGGCCAGTACCTGATTCAGCGGTTGCAAGACTACGGCATCCGCCACGTGTTCGGCATTCCCGGCGATTACGTGTTGGCGTTCTATTCGCAGTTGTGCCAGAGCCCAATCCAAGTGATCGGTTGCACCCGGGAAGACAACGCCGGCTTTGCGGCCGACGCCTATGCCCGCGTGCAGGGCATGGGAGCCGTGTGCGTTACGTACGGCGTGGGGGGCCTGAGTCTCTGCAATTCGATCGCGGGGGCTTATGCCGAGAAGTCGCCGGTGGTGGTCATCAGCGGCTCGCCGGGGGTGCGCGAGCGCGTGAACAACCCCCTGTTGCACCACCGGGTGCGCGATTTTCGCACCCAGCTCGAAGTGTTCGAGAAAATCTGCGCGGCCGTGGCCGATTTGAGCGACCCGCAAACCGCATTTCGCGAGATCGACCGAGTGCTGGCCATCGCCGAGCGGACCAAGCGGCCGGTTTACATCGAGCTGCCGCGCGACCAGGTGAAGGTCGTGCCCGAAGCACCTTATTCCTACGACTACGGCAATCTGACCAGCGACAGCGACGCCCTCGCCGAAGCGGTGAGCGAAGCGGCTCGCTGGATCAACGAAAGCCAGCGTCCGGTAATCATTGCCGGGGCCGAGATTCATCGCTTCGGCCTGCAAGATGCCCTGCTCGACCTGGCGGTCGGCTCGGGCCTGCCCGTGGCGGCAACCATTCTCGGCAAGAGCGTGATCAGCGAGACCCATCCGCTCTACGTGGGTTTGTACGAGGGGGCGATGGGGAGGCCCGAGGTAACCGCCTTCGTCGAAGACAGCGACTGCGTGATCCTGCTCGGCGAGGCGATGACCGACATCAACATGGGGATCTACACGGCCAAACTCGACCCGGGCAATTGCATTTATGCGACCAGCGAAGAGCTGCGCATCCGACATCATCACTTTCACAACGTGCTGATGGCCGATTTCCTGCGCCAGCTGGCGGCGCGGCGCCCGCGGCCGCCGCGGCGCGAGCTGCCGCGCCGCGAGCAGCCCGCCGAGCAACCCTGGCAACCGCGCCCCGACACCGCCATTACCATCAACCGGCTCATGGCCCGGCTGAATGAGTTGCTCGACGCCAGCACGGTGGTCATCGCCGATATTGGCGACGCGCTGTTCAGCGCCAGCGAACTGGTGACGCGGGCCCGAACGGAATTCATCAGCCCGGCCTATTACACGTCGATGGGCTTTGCGGTGCCAGCGGCGGTAGGGGCCGGGTTCGCCCGCCGCGATCAGCGGATCGTCGCCATCGTCGGCGATGGGGCCTTTCAGATGACCGGCATGGAATTCTCGACCCTGGTGCGCAACCAGTTCGACGCAATTGTGATCCTGCTCGACAACCACGGTTACGGCACCGAACGGTTTCTGCACCCGGGTGATTTCAACGAAATTCACCCCTGGAACTATCACCGCTTGCCCGAGGTACTGGGAGGGGGCCGAGGCTACCTGGTCGGAAGCGAGACCGAGTTCGACCAGGCTCTGCGCTCGGCTTGGGCCGATCGCTCGGGACCAAGCCTGATCCAGGTTTCTATCGATCCTGGCGACGTCAGTTCGTCGTTGCGGAGGCTGGCCGAACGGCTGAGCCAGCGGGTTTGAAATCGGTAAGAAACGCCGCACCGGGCCACGTCGGGCCGCGGCCAACTGTGCAGGACGGAATCCGTCCGAACTCCTCCGGGGGGCGGAGCCGCCGATCAGGCTCGCTACGGCGTCTCGCCCGAGGGAGGTGTCAGTCCTCCCAAGCCGGCCGGAGTGGCCGAATCGACCAGTTCGCGAATGAACTTCACCGAGGGTTTCCCGCCCGCTCCGGTCAGGTATTCGCTCAGGTAGCGCAGCTTCTGACGCGGCCGCTCGGGGGTCATGAAGTTGTCCCCCTTTTGCAGGATCGGGCGGTCTTCGGCAATCCCGCCAAAGGCCCGCGAGCCGGCTGCCTGGCAGGCGAACCAATAACCCTGATCCTCGCCATCGACCAGATAAAACTCGGGATAGCAGTGGCCGGGCACCCAAACCGTCCGGGCCGGCACACCCTGGCTGCGGCACATGGCGATGAAGAGCGAGCTGAGCTCTTCGCAGTCGCCGTAGCCATCTTCCAACGCCTTGGCGGCCCCTTTGAAGGGGCCGTTGCGGTACTCGACGTGCTCACGAACCCAGTCGTAAACGGCCTCGACTTTTTCCCAGGCCGATTCCTGGTCGGCCATCGCCTCCTTGGCCAGGCTCTTGATCTTGGCGTGCCTGCTTTCGATGCCGGGGCTGGGCCCAAGGTAGAAGCGGGCATCTTTGCCCACTTTTTTGGGAATCAGAAAAACGCTGGTGTCTTCCGGAGGCAAGAGGTGATGCCGGGTGATTTCGTAGGTGACCAGCGCCTGAACCTCTTCCCCCGCGGCGATAAACGGCACGCTCACCACCATCTGCCGGACTGTGCCCGAAACCATGCGGTAATCGACGCCGCCGATTTGGGGCGAGAATTCACTGGCAACCTCGATTACTCGCTGCTCGGGCCAATCGATCGGCACGGGCGCGCTGCCGACGATGCCCTTGCAGTTGCCGCCGCCGGCCGAAATGACCATGCCCAACTGGTAACGCTGGGTGGTGCTGGAACCGAGTTGGGCCCCCAGCGGCAGAATCTCCTGCCCCGAGGGGCTTTCCTCCGCCGCTTTTAGCACCGAGGCGACCAAGAGCACCGCGGCCGAGCAACTGATCAGTTTACGCATCATGGATGTCACACGGCTGAGGTCCGTCGGCATACATCAGCAATCGACCGAACCGCGATGGTCACCGCGACCGGTTCCTAAGCTGGTTCGCCGCGGCACGGTTCGGAAAGCCGTACTCCCTGAGTCTAGCTATTTACCCAATTTGTGCAAAATACCCATTCCACATTAGCCGGGGGCAATGCGGGGCGCATTCCCTGTGCCGGCAGCCGGTTATTGCACCAGGCGGGCCAAGGGCGAGGTGATGATCCGGCGGAAAATGTCGGTCAGCACTTGTTCATACTGGGCCGGGTTACCGGTTCCGCGGGGGGCTTGGCCATTCTTGTCGGCCGTTCCGCCCATGCGGCTGATGCGGTCCATGAAGCTGTAGTCGGTTCCTAGTCCGACCCCCACCGGATAGATCTGCCAGTGGTCGCTCTTCATTTTGGATGCCTGCATCAGCGGGGCGTCGTACCAGTACGATCCGTCGTTGTAGAAGTCGGCGCTGGGGTTGGCGCCCACGAACGAGTTGATCGTCGCATTACTCGACTGGTACAGGTTGGGCACTCCGTCGGTGAGCAGCACGACCACCTTGGTGGTGTTTTCGCGGCCGCTGCCCCCCTCGCTGGTAGGCCGGATGTGCTCCTGAGCCTTGATCATTCCCGACTCGGTGGCGGTCGAGGCGCCGCGGTCGCCCACCGCCTGAATCTGGGTACAGGCCTCCATGGCGGCGGTATAGTCGCTCGTCAGCGAACGTTGCACGATCGGCCCGCCGCCGGTCATCGTGTCGAAGGAGACCACCGAAACCCAATCGCGCTGCTTGGGATCGGGAATGCTCGTGTTCTGCTGCCGCACGATCTCGATCGCGCTGATCAGCGACCTCCGCGAAGCGTGCGTCGGCTGCTCACGGGGAGGAAACTTGAAGTTACCGCCGGCCGTGGTTTCGCTGTGCATCGGACAATTCTTGCTGTTCAGCGACAGGGGCACATACTGCCCGCCGACCTGCAAGTCGCGTCCCTTGTCCATCATGAACTGGACGTAGGTCCGGTAGCCGATCATTTGCCGATAGCTGTTTGTATTGGAAGCCTTCGGAAAGGTCGACGTGTTGGGGTTGTTCATCCCCGTGATTCGTTCGCTGTTCTGACTCGGCGGAATAGTTCCCCGGTTGTCGGGTGGGGTGCCGGCCGTGGCCGCTAGCGCACCGCGGGCCGCGATCCAGCTCGGCCAGAGGTCGGCGCCCGCGCCGACCAGCGTGAGATCGTTGCGTTGCCAGGGCTGCTCCGCCACGCGCTCGGCCGAACCACGCTCCAAGAGGGCCCAAAGCGCATCGTCGGCGTGCCTGCGGAGTTGGCCCACACCGGGCTTCTTGGTGCCGCCACCACTGCTTCCGCCGCCGCTACCGCTGCTGCCGCCGCTGTTTCCCTTGCTACCGCCACTGGAACCGCCGCTGCCGCCACTGGAACCGCTGCTGCCCCCGCTCGAACCGCTGCTCGACGGCTTGATGGTGACGCTCCGCATCAAATAGTCGAGGTATTCGGCCCAGTAGTCGTAGTTCGACTGGCTGCTAGGGGTGGGTTTGGCGTTGGGCATGAGCAGGGCAATCTGATTGTCGATCAGCCAGCTATAGGCCTTTACCTTCCGCTGGCTTTCCGAGTCTTTGTCGGTGATGCGGTAGGACTTGGGAATAGCCGCCGAGGTAAGTGGCCCAACGTCGCTGGTGAGCACGGCGTAGGTGTTGGCATTATTGGCCACGCCCAGCAGCGACCCCACGCTCTGGCTCAGGCCGGGAAACGCGCCGAAGCCGAAATCGTTGTACAGGTCTTGCATCACCGAATTGCCGATCACCGGGAACCCGAGGGGTCCAAAGGTGCTATTGATCGCCGGAGTCGCCCAACAAGGTTCGGTGTCGTCGTTCATCGAGCCCGAGAGGTCGACCACGAAGCAAATATCGCGGGGGTTTGTCATCGCCACGGCCGAGGCCGACTGGGCGAACGAGCCTTGGCCGAAGATCCGACCGAAAAACAGGGGCATCTGCCCGTTGGCGTTCGAGTTGTCGCGGCGAGCCGTAACCCGCACGGCGTTGGCGCCCGAGGAATTGGGGGTAAACACGCGGCGCGTCGCGTCCCAGATTCCCAGTTCGATGTCGGCATCGGATAGCTGAACCGCCGCGCCACCGGCCAGGTGGTAGGCGGCATACTCGCGGGCCGAGGCCCTCACCGCGGCCGTGCCTTGGCCCATTTGCGACGCGCCGGCCATGGCGGCGGCGTCGGCCGAGCTTTGCAGTTGGGTGCGCGTCAATACGATGACGCCGATGTCGACCGCGAAGGCGATCAACCCCAAGAGCAGAACCAGAAACAACGCGAAAAGTATCATCACCGCCGCGGTTCGTTTTTGGCGGCGCTTGGCTCGTGGTGCCATGAGTCGAGATCCTCCCGGCCTAATACGTTTCGGTGTCGACTGGGGGCTGATTTCCGCAAGCACAGGCGCGGAAGCCCCTCTTTGCGACGCGTTGCTCTTTGGAGATTCCAAGGGTTCCCGCTCTGGGCGGACGGCAACCCGCGAAACTTTGGGATTTTTTTCCCGGGGGGTCAAAGATTTCCGTACTGCAATCCGCCTCCCCCACGTCGGACGGTTCCAATGACAACGAAGCGACTTGAAAATCCGGTTGAAGCCGTCGGGGGGAAGCAACCGATTTTCAAGGTACGGCCGGACGCAACGGCCCGACGCCCTGAACCGGGGCGGCCGCCAGCCCGAAAAGGCCGGGGCGGGTCCGGCGTCCGCACGACACCAATGAGGCTGGAGCCAGACGGCCAGGCAACCGGCTGCAACCCGGTCAAAGTGGGTTCGACTCCCACCGGCCTCTCTCTTACCAGGTCGCTTGCGACCCCTGGACGCGGTTGGGGCATGCCGCATGAAAGCGCCTTTCCTCATGACGGGGAAGGGCGTTTTTTTTGCGCCAGCGCCGCCGATTCAGCCGGGCTCGCCTGCTCGAGCCGCCTGGCCCGCGATATCGCAACCCACCTGGTGGCTCCAGGCCGCCAACACGCGGCGATAGACCTCGCCGACGGCCCCCTGGCCAATCGGCTCACCATCGAGCCGCGTTACCGGCAACAGGCAAAACGGGGTACTTGCCAGCCAAACCTCGTCGGCCTGCCGCAGTTCATCCAGCGGCAAGGGGCGCTCTTGCCACGCCAGATCGAGTTGCCCGGCCAGTTGCTCGACCATCGCCAGGCTGATTCCCGGCAGAATCTCGGTCCGCGGCGGCGAAACGAGTCCGATGCCATGCCGGTAGGCCAACACATTGGCCAGCGAAGTCTCGCCGACGTTGCCTTGTTGATCGACTAAAAGCGCCACCGCGCGGGGGTCTCGCTGGCGAGCCTGCTGATCGGCCAAGAAATAGTGCACGCGACTGCGGCACTTCAGTTGGGGTGACCACGAGGCTGCCGGTACTTGAGCAACCTGGCTCGTAACCAGCGGCAGCCCTTGCTGGTAGGCCTGCGCCCAGCGCCCCAAATTCAGCTCGACCGCCATGACAGTCAGGCTGGGCCGCGGATGGCCCGCGAGCCAGGCGCTGGCCGGACCGGGCGATACCAGCAGCGAAATATCGAGCTCCGCGCCCTCGGCCAGCAGCGAGCGATTATGGCCGGCGATGCGCTCGAGCAGGTCGGCCACCCGCTCGTTCTCGGGCTTGCCGGGCAATCCGAGTTCCGGCGGCGGATCGAGTTGGATCAGTTCCAGCGAGCGGCGCAGGCGCGCCAGGTGCTCGGCGACGCAATAGGGGCGGCCGGAAAAGGTGCGCAGGCGCTCGCTAACCGTGGCCCCCCAGAGAAAGCCCGCGTCGTCGGGAGCGATCGCGACCTCCTCGGCCGCGATGAGTTGTTGGCAATGATAGGCGATGGGGCCGGACATGACGGCATTATCCGCGGGAACTGGCCGCCGAGCCAGTCGCGCTTTTTCGGCGGATCGCGGACCTTGCGCGGGGGGCGGGCGGGTGCTAGACTGCCGCGGCGGCGCCCCAAAATGCGCGGCGCCGCGCTTCGGACTGGTTCTC
The DNA here is from genome assembly GCA_964399535.1 of uncultured Pirellulales bacterium. Taxonomy (GTDB): domain Bacteria; phylum Planctomycetota; class Planctomycetia; order Pirellulales; family CAYNRE01; genus CAYNRE01. Next base: position 85,839 of record CAYNRE010000032.1, read on the forward strand.
GAGCGTACTGAGGATGCACCCGACCATGCGACCACTTCGAATCGGCATTTTGGGATGTGCGCGGATCGTCCAACGCGGCATCGCCGAGGGAATCCGTCAAAGCGGCACCGCCGAGCTGGCGGCCATCGCCAGTAGCCGCCCCGCGGTCGCGGCCCAGTGGGCGGCCGATTTGCAGATTCCTCGCCACTGGGGCAGCTATGCCGAGCTGGTGGCCGACCCCCAGGTCGACGCGGTCTATATTCCGCTGACCAACGAGCTGCACCTGCCCTGGACCGTGGCCGCCGCCAAGGCCGGCAAACACGTGCTCTGCGAGAAGCCGCTGGCGCTCGACGCCCAGCAGGCCGAAACCATGGTGGCCTGCTGCCAGCAACAGGGCGTGTTGTTGATGGAAGCCTTTATGTGGCGCCATCAGCCGCGGGTAGCCCGGGCCCGCCAGATGCTGGCTGCCGGCGAGCTCGGCGAGCTGCGCTTCGTGAAGATGGATTTCTCATTCGATATCGATCGGGGCGACTGGCGGCTCGACCCCGTTCGCGGTGGCGGCGCACTCTACGACCTGGGGTGTTACGCGATCAACGCCTGCCGTTTGTTCACCGGTGCCGAGCCGGTCGAGGTGTTTTCCCGCGCGCGCCCCTACGCTTCGGGCGTCGACATGAGCTTCGGTCTGCAGTTGGTGTTCCCCGGCGGCGTGCAGGGGCTGGCCGATGGCAGTTTCGAGTGCGTCTACCGCAATCGGCTCGAGATCGTGGGAACCCAAGCCAGCATCGAGCTGCCCGAGGGGGTGCTCCCCTCGCCCGAACCCGAGCTGGTGGTGCGGCGCGGCGAGCTGGAGGTCGAGCGAATTCGCATACCCCGTTCGCAGCAATACGCCGAGGAGATCAAACTTTTCTGCGACAGCGTGGCGGCGGGCAAGCTGCTGGCCCCCGCCGAAAACGGGCTGGCCAACATGCGCGTCATCGACCGCGCTCGCCAGCAAGCTGGCTTCCTGCTGGCGGTTTAGCCAGAGGGGGAATCGGTTTCCCGGGGCCAGCGCGAACTCGGCTCAAGGGCCTGGTTCGCCCAGGCGTTTCGGGGCGAATCGCCGCGATTTCCAGCTTCAGGCGCTGGCTAGCCGTTCAGGCCGCCGTAGCGGCGATCGCGGGCGGCGAATTCTCGAATGGCCTGGTGCAGGTCGGGCTCGCGGAATTCGGGCCAGCACTTGGGCGTGACCCAAATCTCGGCGTAGCTGATTTGCCATAGCAAGAAGTTGCTCACGCGCAGGTCGCCCGCCGTGCGAATCAACAGGTCGGGGTCGACCATCCCCGCGGTGTAAAGCGAATCGGAGATGAGCTGCTCGTCGACCTGGTCGGGACGCAGCTTGCCTTGGGCAGCCTGCGCTACCAGGTGGCGGACCGCGTCGGTAATCTCGGCCCGGGCGCCGTAGTTGATGGCCAGGCAAAGCCGCAGGCCGGTATGGTGGCGGCTCAGTTCGATGCTCTTATCGACCTCGGCCAGCACGTCGGCGGGCAACCCCTCGCGGCGGCCGATCAGGTCGAGTCGAATGTTTTCCCGCAGAATCGTGCGACGCTCTTCGATCATGTACTGAGCCAAGAGCCGCATCAGGAAATCGGTTTCCGGTTTGGGCCGCTTCCAATTCTCGGTCGAGAGGCTATAGAGCGTCAGTTGGCCAATGCCCAGCCGGGTGCATTCCTCGGTGATTCGCCGCACCGATTCCACCCCCCGGCGGTGCCCTTCGATGCGCGGCAAGCCTTGGCGCTGTGCCCAGCGCCCGTTGCCATCCATGATGACGGCGATGTGCCGCGGCCGCCGCCCGGCGGGCACTTCCAGGGGTTCCCAACGGGTTGAATCCGCGGTTGCAGCCACCGCCGGTGTGCCCTTTGAAAAGCCGAGCGCCGCTGGGGGCGCTAATTCAAGATGGTTTGCTCGCGGTCGGGGCCGACCGAAACGATATCCACCGGAAAACCAATCAGCTGGCTCAGCCGGTCCAGATAGGCCCGGGCAGCCGCCGGTAACTGATTCAACCGGCGCACCTCGGAAATCTCTTGTTGCCAACCCGGCACCGATTCGTAAACCGGCACGGCCCGCCGCAAATCGTCCACGTGGCTGGGGAACGCCGAGAGCCGCTGGCCGTCGATTTCGTAGGCGGTGCAGATCTGAATTTCGGGCAGCATGCTCAGCACGTCGAGCAGCATGATCGCCAGCGAATCGACGCCGCTGAGCCGGGCGGTGTAGCGAACCGCCACGGCGTCGAACCAGCCGCAACGGCGTGGCCGTCGGGTGACGGTGCCGTACTCGTTGCCGCGATCGCGCAGGTGCTGTCCTAGATCGTTGTCTTGTTCGGTGGGAAACGGCCCGCCGCCTACGCGGGTGCTATAGGCCTTGACCACGCCGATGGTTTTTTTCAGGTATCGGCCCGGCACCCCGGAACCGCTGGGGATGCCCACGCCCGAGCTGTTGCTGGAAGTAACGTAGGGATAGGTGCCATGGTCCACGTCGAGCAGCGCCCCCTGGGCCCCCTCGAACAACACGGGGCGGCCAGCTTCGAGGGCCGAAAGCAGGTACTCGGTGGTGTCCGCCACGTGGGGCCGGAGCCGCTCCGCGTAGCGCGTGTATTCCTGCACGATGGCGTCGGCCTTCAAAGGCTCAAAGGGCCCGCTGGCGGCGGCGGCCAGCACCTGGTTCTTGGCGGCCACGATGGCGCCCACGCGCTGGGCGAAGTTGGGGCGATATAAATCCCCCAGCCGCACCGCATGCGACCGGCCGACCTTGTCGCGGTAACAAGGGCCGATGCCCCGCATGGTGGTGCCGATCGCTTCGCTTTCAGGGGGCGATTTGTCGAGCACCTTCTCCTCGGCGAAATGCCAGGGAAAGATTACGTGGGCCCGGTCGCTCAGCAGCAAATTGCTCGAGACCTGAACGCCGCGGGCCACCAGGCCATCGATCTCGGCCAGCACGCTGGCGGGGTTGAGCACCACGCCGCCGGTAACCACGCAGGCCACGCGGGGGTTGAGGATGCCGCTGGGAATGAGCGAGAGCTTGTAGGTCTGGCCGCCGGTGACCACGGTGTGGCCGGCGTTGGCCCCCCCCTGGTAGCGAACCACGATGTCGTGCTGTTCGGTCAGCAGATCGACGATTTTGCCCTTGGCCTCGTCTCCCCACTGTAGGCCGATCACACACGTCCCGGGCACGGCAGACCCTCCCTAGAGGTCGATTGGAGCACTGTCCAAACCCCCTAACTTAGGCCCGGGAGAGGCGGGGGGTCAAGGGTGGCCAAAGCGGCGTAAGCGGGCCCTCGCCGAACCGCTCGCCTCGCCACAGGGCAGCCCCTGGGCGGTACCGCGCAGTTGGTCTTCAGCCAGCCCGAGCGGGCGGCGCCGCGGGGGCACCTGCCTGCCAGGGCGGCCCAGACAGGCCTGCCCTGCCGGGGCAGCCCCGGACGGTGGGGTTACTCCACCGTCACGCTCTTGGCCAGGTTGCGCGGCTTGTCGACGTCGCAGCCCCGCATGACGGCGATGTGATAGGCCAAGAGCTGCAGCGGAATCACGGCCACGATCGGCTGCAGGAACTCGGCCACGGCCGGCACGTGAATCACTTCGTCGGCCAGGTGTTCGACACGCAAATCATCGCCACACACCACCGCGATGACCGGGCCGCCGCGGGCTTTGATCTCTTCCAGGTTCGAGATCACTTTGTCGTATACGTGCCCCTGGGGAATCAGAAATACGCTCGGCGTGTGACGATCGACCAGGGCGATCGGCCCGTGCTTCATCTCGGCGGCCGGGTAGCCCTCGGCGTGGATGTAGCTGATTTCCTTCAGCTTCAGGGCCCCTTCCAGCGCGGCGGGGAAATTGTATTGCCGCCCCAGGTAGAGAAAATTGTTGGCTTCGCAGTACTTGGCCGCGATTTCCTTGACCAACAGGTTGGTGCCCAGCGCCACGCGTACCTGGTCGGGAAGCGCCTCGAGCTGTTCGATGGCCTCGAGCCCCTGGCCATAGCTCAGGTGGTGCAGCCGCCCGAAATACAGCGCCAGCATACCCAGAGCCGTGCATTGGCAGGTAAAGGCCTTGGTCGAAGCCACGCCGATTTCCGGGCCGGCGTGCAGGTACACGCCCCCGTCGGCCTCGCGAGCGATGGTGCTCCCCACCACGTTGCAAATGGCCAGCGTGGGGTGCCCCTTGCGCTGCATTTCGCGTTGGGCTGCAAGCGTGTCGGCCGTTTCGCCGCTTTGCGTAATGGCGAAGAGCAGCGTGCGGTTATCCACCGGCGGGTTGCGGTAACGCAACTCGCTGGCGTACTCCACTTCCACCGGGAGCCGGGCGTGAGCTTCGATCATGTATTCGCCGACCAGGCCCGCGTGCCAACTGGTGCCGCAGCCGGTCATTAAAATGCGGGTGTAGTTGCGCAATTGGCGCGAGGAAAGGTTCAAGCCGCCGAAATGGGCCGTGGCCTCTTCGCGGTTGAGCCGGCCCCGCATGGTGTTTTCCAGGGCTTCGGGCTGCTCGAAAATCTCTTTGAGCATGTAGTGGGGGAAATGGCCGAGCTGCACGTCGTCGGCCTCGAGATCGAGCGGGCTTTCCAGGTGCTCGATGTGCCCCGTGTCGCGGTGAATGACTCGCAGGCCCTCGGCCGTAATCACGGCCACCTCATGATCGGAGAGATACACGATCTTTTCGGCGTGGCCGACCAGCGCCTGGGCATCGCTGGCCAGGAAATGCTCGCCGGTACCCACGCCCACCACCAGCGGGCTGCCGAGCCGGGCGGCGAAGAGCACTTCGGGAAAGTCGCGGAACATCAGCGCCAGGCCGTAGGTGCCCTTGAGCTGCGCCAAGGCCGATTGCAGGGCGGCAATCAGCGGCTGATACGCCTGGCGGACGATCTCTTCGCGCCGTTCGGCCGGGTCGATCGGCAGGGGCTCCAGCTCGCGTTCCAGGCAACTGGCCATCAGGTGGGCGATGACCTCGGTGTCGGTCGCGCTCTGGAATTCGTAGCCCTCCTCCTCCAGGCGCTCCTTCAAACGGCGAAAGTTTTCGATCACCCCGTTATGGACGATCACCACTTCGCCTTGGCCGCCCAGGTGCGGGTGCGCGTTAATGTCGTTCGGCGGCCCGTGCGTGGCCCAGCGGGTATGGCCGATGCCGATGTGGCCGCTGGCCGGGTTGTCGATCAGGCGGACCACCAGGTGGTCGATGCGGCCGGTCGACTTGCAGATGGCCAACTGGCCCTCTTCGTCAATCGTGGCAATGCCAGCGCTGTCGTACCCCCGGTACTCGAGCCGCCGCAAACCCTGAATCAGAAAATCGACGCACTCCTGAGGACCCACGTAACCCACGATGCCGCACATAGTTGTCCGTTCCCAGGTCGCCTGAAATGCCGCGTCCGAGACTTCCACAGCCAAGGGGCTAGGGGGGCAAGCCGCAGAGAAGCCTGCCCACGATCGTCGCGGCCCAAGGAGACCGCGGTTTCATCCTAACATTCCCTGGTGCGGCCTCCTACGAAATGAACGCCCTGCGGGGTCGAATTCTTCGTAAGACCTTCACACCGGATCGGCCGCGCCGATTTTGCGGACCCGGCCGAACACGGAACCCGGGCAGGTTAGCGCCCCGGCACAATTGTGCCGATTGTGCCAACGGCCCCCCGGCGCTGAGTCTCTGGCTCGAAGCGTTGGGGCGCCCTCAGGCGCCGGGCAGCGGCGGGCGGCCAAACTCCAGCGGCAGCAATATCAGCAAAAACCAGGCCCAGCCGGCCAGTTGCAGCACTGCCAGCATCGCTGCCAGGTGGTCGGTTGCGGTGCCTGGCCGGCGCCAGGACCAGGCCGACCGCGCCAGCAGCCAGCCACTGACCAGCGGAGTGCCCAGCAGGGCTGTGCTGCCGCCGAGCATTTTCGCCCAGGGGCCGCCGTAAATGCCGGCGTCGAGCCACACTTCGGCCCAGGCGAGCGACACAGCGAGCAACCCCCACCAGCTTAGCCAGGGCCATCGCTGCTTCGAGTCGAGCGCGCTGTCGATCACGCTGGCCACGCCGCTGGGACCCAGAGGTACCAGGGTGAGCGCAACCATCAGCGGAACATCCCAGTCCAACTGCCAATTCGGCCGCGAGGTGGCCCAAGCTGCCCAGGTGGTCAGGGCCGACAGCACCAGCCCCGCCAGTACGAGCCAGAAGGTTAGTGGGGGCCCGCCGCGGCGACCCGGCTGACGAGGGCGTTCCGGCAGGTTCATAGGGCTGGCCCATTAAGCGGCGATTGGAATGGGAGAGGGTCGGTGTGCCCAAAGCGCGGCCCCCCGCCGGGGGCGCGGCGGGGGGGCATGCTGAGCCGATGTACGCGATTCGATCGGCCCGAGTTGCAACCTACCTCCTGGGTGGTCTTCCGCGATCATGGTACTCCCAAACGACTTGGTCTTTGTGCCCGGGGCGAAATCGGCTATCAGTGGGCCGCGATCCCCTCGCCCCGAACCAGGGGCCCAGCCGCGGGCGACGTCAATGCAGAAGGGTCGAGCCCGGCCGCGATACCCGAGCGAACAGCAAAAGGATTTCCTGGCATGGCGCAAGGACGCACCTATCCACGTTTGTCGCTACGCAGCACCATCGTAATTCCGGCCAGGATGGCTTCGAGCCGCTTGCCGGGCAAAATGCTCCTCCGCGAAACCGGCAAATCGCTCATCCACCACACCTACGAGGCGGCGGCACGGGCGACCAAGCCAATCGGCATTTGCGTGGCGACCGATCACGACGACATTGCCCGCGAAGTTGCCAGCTTCGGCGGGCGCGCCGTGTTGACCGATCCCGAGTTGCCGAGCGGCACCGATCGCGTGGCGGCGGTCGCGGCGCATCTTCCGGAGAGCGACGTGATCGTCAATGTTCAAGGGGACGAGCCCGAGTTGTCTGGGGGCGCGATCGATCTGGTCATTTCCCTTCTGGAAGAGAATCCGCGGGCGGCAATGGCGACCCTGGCCACACCGATCCGCAGGCGCAGCCAATTGGAAGACCCGGCCTGTGTGAAGGTGGTGTTCGATGCCCAGGGCCGGGCCCTGTATTTCAGCCGCAGCCCGATACCCCACGCCCGCACCTGGGACGATCGGCTCCTGGCCAGCCGGCCGGCCTCGTTCTATCAACACGTGGGCATGTACGCCTATCGCCGCGAGTTTCTCTTGCAAATGGCCCAGCTACCGCCGTCGCGGCTGGAGCAAATCGAGAAACTGGAACAACTTCGAGTGCTCGAGTCGGGCCACGCGATTTTGGTGGGCGTGGTCGACGAAGCCAGCTTCGGCATCGATACGCCCGAGGATTACCGGGTGTTTGTCGAACGAAAGCGAACCGGCTAAGATTCCCAGGTCGCCTTGGGCGGCATCCTGCTCTGGCGATGCGGGGGGCACGGCCCCGAATTGCCCCGCGCCCCCCGGCCGGCCATTCCCAGCATCCCCCCCGGTCGTCGCGGCGTGGGGTGGATTGCCGCCCGCCGCGGTCCGATTGGCCCTGGCACGCGGTTGCCAGACCGGCGCTGCCCTGCGGGGCCGGGCGCGGGCAGCCGCGGGCCCGTTGGAGCCCCATCTCGACTCACCAAGGATTCGGTATGACCAAGCATATTTTCGTGACCGGCGGCGTGGTCAGCTCACTGGGCAAGGGTTTGACCAGCGCCTCGATCGGCATGCTGCTCGAGCAGCGTGGGCTGTCGGTGCGCATGCAGAAGCTCGATCCCTACATCAATGTCGATCCCGGCACGATGAGCCCCTACCAGCACGGCGAGGTATACGTGCTCGATGACGGGAGCGAGACGGACCTGGACCTGGGCCATTACGAGCGTTTCACCCATAGCCCGCTGACGCGCGACTCGAACTACACGACGGGGCAGATCTATCAGGCCGTGATCGACAAAGAGCGGCGCGGCGAGTTCCTGGGTCAGACCGTGCAGGTCATTCCCCACATCACCAATGAGATTAAAGGGGTAATTCACAAGCTGGCCAGTCCGCAGGTCGACGTGGTCATTACCGAGATCGGCGGCACGGTGGGCGACATCGAGAGCCAGCCTTTTCTGGAAGCGATTCGCCAGTTCTCGCTCGACGTGGGCAAGGAAAACTGCCTGTACATTCACCTGACGCTGGTCCCCTACTTGAAGGCGGCGGGCGAGCTCAAGACCAAGCCCACCCAGCATTCGGTGGGGTTGCTGCGGCAGATCGGCATTCAGCCCGATATTCTCATCTGCCGGACCGAGCGGCCGTTGCCGCGGGAAGATCGCTCGAAAATCGCGCTGTTTTGCAATGTGCCGGTCGACGCGGTCATCGAAGAGCGGGACAAGGATTTTTCGATTTACGAAGTGCCGCTGTCGCTGGTCGACAACCAGCTCGACGACCTGATCGTGCGCAAGCTGACTCTGCCCGCCCGCCAGCTCGAGCTCGACGGTTGGCGCGACTTGTTGCACCGGCTGCGCAATCCGGAAAGCGAGATTTCGATCGCCGTGGTCGGCAAATATGCCGAGCACCGCGACGCCTACAAGTCGATTTACGAAGCGCTCGACCACGCCGGCATGGCGCAGCGGGCCCAAGTGCGGATTCAGCCGATTCAGTCGGAACAGATCGAGCATGAAGGCCCCGAGCGGCTCCTGGCCGGCTTCGACGGAGTGCTGGTGCCCGGCGGATTCGGCGAGCGCGGCATCGAAGGCAAGGTCGAGGCCATCCGGTTCGCGCGGGAACGGGGAGTGCCCTTCTTGGGCATTTGCTTGGGAATGCAGTGCGCGGTGATCGAGTTTGCCCGCCACGTGGTGGGGCTCGAACAGGCCCATTCGACCGAGTTTGATAAAGACACCCCGCACCCCGTGATTTGCCTGTTGGACGAACAGCGGACCATTACCGACAAGGGGGGCACCATGCGGCTGGGGGCCCATCGCGCCCGGCTGGAAAGCGATAGCCGGTCTGCCTCGTGCTACGGCACGACCGATATCTCGGAGCGGCATCGACACCGCTACGAATTCAACAACGTGTATCGCCAGCAATTCGCCGCTCACGGACTCCGGGCCGCCGGCACCAGCCCCGACGGCAGCCTGGTCGAAGTGGTCGAATTGGCCGACCACCCCTGGTTTGTCGCGGTGCAGTTTCACCCCGAGTTCAAATCGAAGCCCACCGCTGCCCAACCGCTCTTCACCGGGTTCATCGGGGCCGCGGTGGCCCGGCGACGGGAACGAGCCGAGCGAGCCAGCGAGCTGGAAGCTTCGTAATTACCCAAAGCGGCAGCGCTGCTTACAGAACCGAGCGCTGCGTCTGGCCGACTGGCTTGGAAAAGCCCCGCCGGGCCGGTCATGGTTAGGGAAACCGTGCGGGGCGGAGCGACTGCCGTGGCGCAAATACCAGACGAACCTGGCAAGATTATCATCGACGAGGATTGGAAGAGCCGCGTCGCCGCCGAGAAGGAAGCGCTGCGCCGCCAGCAACAGGCCGCTCCGCCTGTGGAACCGATTGCCGCTGGGGAAGGCCCCGCGGCCGGCCCCGCGGAATCGGCCCGGCCTAACCCAGAGCCCGCCGAGGGCGCCGGCGGGTTTCCGCCCGCGTCGCTGCCGGTCCTGCTGACCACGTTGGCCACCGAGGCGATGGTTCACTTGGGGCAGATTCCGCATCCGGCCACCGATCAACCTCAGGTCGATTTAGGCGCTGCCCGGCACTTTATCGACACGCTGGCGATGCTCGAAGCAAAAACAGCCGGCAACCGCACTCCGGATGAATCGCGTCTGCTCGACGGCTTACTGCACGACCTGCGAATGGCGTTTATCGCGGTCCGCGATCGGTTGCCGATCGCCAATCCCCCCACGGGGTGATTTGCCGCCCCCCACCGCCCCGCCCGCAGCTGGGCGCGGAACCGCCTCGATCGGGCCCGCTAAGCCGGTGCTCCCGCCGAGCTTAAAGGGCCTGGACGGCTGGCGGGGGCACCCGGTCCGGGGCCCGACGCCGGTCGAGGCGCTCTCTACAATTCCCATATTTCGCAAATTGCCAAATCGATTTGCATCTCGGGGGGGCCCTGCGATGTAGCGTCTTGATCGGCGTTGCGCTAAAGATGCGGTTTCTGCTATAGATCGCCCCACGGTCCCGCGCAAGCGAACGTGGTCTGCCGGACAGTGGGGGAAAGCAAGGGAAACGCGGAGTCGATTGGTGGCTCCGCGCGGTTTTGGTCGGCGAGGGAGCACGATGCGGCGCAACTGCTGGGAACCGGTCGCAATCACCGGCATCGGCATGATCACTTCGGTGGGCACCGACCGGGAGAGCGTTTGGCAGTCGGTCTGCGCCGGTCGGAGCGGCGTGCGCTATCTCGATGGCATTTTATCCATTCCCGATGGGCTGTTGATCGGCGCCCCGGTTCCGAATTGGCAGCCGGAGATTCCGCACGAGGCGAAGGTGATCGGCCTGATGCGGATTGCGGCGCGGGAAGCCCTGGCCGATGCGGGGCTCGATTGGCAGGCCGTGCCGCGCGAGCGTTTCGGCTGCGCCATCAGCGGCCACATGGGCGACACCGGCTACCTGGAAAGCCACGTGTATCCCTACCAGCGACTCGAAGGCCAGTCGCGGCAATGGTACGAGCAGTTTCTGCCCAACTCGGGCTGCTCGCTCGTGGCCAACGAACATGGGCTATACGGCCCGCGAATCTGCCACTCGACCGCCTGCGCCAGCGGCATGATCGACTTTCTCTCGGCGGTGCGTGCCGTGCAAGACAACCAGTGCGACTTGGCCCTGGCCGGCAGCTCCGAGGCGATTCATCCCCTGTTTGCCGCCGGTTTTCGCGCGATGCGGGTGTTGGCCGAGCACGACGACCCGCAACAAGCGTGTCGCCCCTTTGATCGGGGCCGCAACGGTTTCGTCATGGGCGAAGGGGCCGCCATGTTTGTGATCGAGCGGCTCAGCCAGGCCCTGGCCCGGGGAGCCTCGATTTATGCCGAAGTGGCGGCCGGACGCATGATGGCCGAAGCCCACCACGTGACCGGACTGGATAGCGAGAGCAGCGGGTTGGCCCGGGCCATCGGCGCCACGCTGGCCGACGCCGACCTGACCCCCGCCGACGTGCAATACATCAACGCCCACGGCACCGGTACCCAGCAAAACGATCTGGTCGAGTCGCGGGGGATTCGCCGGGCATTCGGGGCCGCCGCCAGCGACGTATGGGTGAGCGCCACCAAGTCGATGCTAGGCCACCTGGTGAATGCCGCCAGCAGCGTGGAACTAGCGATCACGGCGCTGACGCTCCGCGATCACTTCGCGCCCCCCACGCTGAACCTGACCGACCCCGACCCGCAGTGCGATCTGGACTGCCTGCCGCTGGTGGGCCGCTCGGGAAGATTGGACCACGCACTGAAGATTTCCGTGGCCTTCGGCGGACACCTGGCCGTGGTGGCCCTGCGCCGCTGGACCGGGGCCGGGGCCCGCGCGGCGCAACCGACCCGCCTGGCGGCGTAACCGCTAACGCGCCGAGACAGCTCTCGCAAGCAAGGACGCCGCGCCATGTCGGGCACGCTTTGGTGGTTCTATGTCGCCCTGGCCGCGGCGGCGGTAACCCAATCGCTGTTGCTAACGCTCTTCGCCTGGGAGCAGCGCCGCTTTGTGCGCCGCCGCTTGGCCAAGCCGGTTCCCCTCGAGCAGGCCTGGCCCGTGCTGGTTTGTGCCCCCTGCAAGGGGCTCGATTGGCAACTGGCCGACAATCTGCGGTGCCTGTTCGAACAAGACTACCCCGACTGGCGGTTGCGGCTGATTGTCGAGAGCGACGACGACCCGGCCACCGAGGTCATCGACCGCTTACAAGCGGCCTACCCGAGCGTCCGCGCCGAGCGCATCGTAGCCGGCCAGGCGACCGACGGCGGGCAAAAGGTGCATAATCTGCTGGCGGCCACCCGGTCGTTAGACCCGCGGTCGCAGGTGCTGGCCTTTGTCGATTCCGATGCCCGGCCGCACCCGGGCTGGCTGTGGGCCCTGGTCGCGCGGTTGGAGCGCAACCCCGAGGGGGCGGTGACCGCCTACCGCTGGTTCGTGCCTGCCCCCGCCCAGTGGGCCGGCGCCCTGCTCAGCGCCGTCAATGCCGTGGTGGCCGGGCTATTTGGGCCGGGGGGCCGACACCTAATTTGGGGAGGCGCCTGGGCCCTGCGTCGCGACGTGTTCGAAGCCATCGGTCTGCGCCAGGCCTGGCAGGGTACGCTCAGCGACGACCTGGTAGCCAGCCGGGTGCTGCGAGCCAGCCGACGGCGGGTGGAATTCGAACCGGCCTGCATGGTGCTTTCGCCCCTGGAAACCAGTTGGAGCGCGAGTTTCGAGTTTCTGCGACGGCAGTTCACCATCGGCAAGGCCTATGTGCCGCTCTGGTGGGCCGCGGCCTGGATCGTGGCCAGTGTGCTCGCGGCGGCCTGGTGGAGCAGTTTGGTGCTGGCCACGCTGCTGGCCTCGACCGGCCGTCCGCTAGCGCTGTTGCCCGGCAGCGTGGCCGCGGTGCTGTATGCCAATCAGGTCCTCCGCGCTCGCTGGCGACAAGACCAGGGGCTCCGCTACCTGAACCAGGGCGGCCAAACCGCTGATTTGGCCCGCTCGATCGATCTTTGGCTAGGGCCGCTGGTGGCAACCTGGGCCTGGCTGGCAATGGCGGCTTCGGCCTGGGGGTGGCAAATTACCTGGCGCGGAATTCGCTATCGCCTGGCTCCCGGCGGCCGGGTGCGCTCGGTCGACCGCCTCGACGCCGAGCGACCAATCGACCCGCACCCCGGCCCCGCCGCGCCCCACTTCGACCGGGTTCGTACGGCGCGCACCCCCGCGAGCCCGCGAAATCGCTCCTGAATAGCCGCCTCACAGGCGCTCGCGAATCACCACCACGTGCCACTCGCGCGGGCCGTGCACGCCCGTGGTGAGCTGCAGTTCAATGTCGCCCGTTTTGCTCGGGCCAGTGACGAGCACCAGATTGCTGGGCCACGGCTCGCCACCGCTGGGCTGGAGCCGGGCAAACAAGTCGAACAAGTCGGGCAAGATCTGGTCGGCGGTAACGATGGCCAAGTGGAGCGGCGGCAGCAGGCTCGCCGTGCGCTCGCGCCCCGGGCCCGAGGCCAACACCAGCGAACCGGTTTCTCCAATCGCCCAGGTGGTGCTGGTGATCCCCACCTCGGCGGCCAACTGCCCAGCCCGGCGCTGCGCCGGGGGCTGAGCCGAGAGCGAATCGTAATCCGAGGTGTTTACCTGCCGCTGGGTAAGCAGGGAGGCCAACCCCAGCCGTTCGAGCACCGGGTGCTGCCAGACGAGGGCCGATCGGCACTGCCAGCGATCGAGCAGAGAGGCGACCTGAGTTCGCGCCTCGGCCACCGTATCGACCAGATAGGCCTGGCCACCGACGGCACGAATCTCGTCGGCCAGTCGGGCGGGCGGATCCTCGCCGGCACCCACGTAGCCGGTGCCTGGCGGCACCGCTTGGGTGGTAACGCGGTGTAGCCGGCCAGCCGCCGCGGCCTGGCGGACCCGCTGGAGAAACGCCTCGCGATTCACGAACGCCCCTCCTTGCGCCACCAATCGCGAAACCGCTCGGGGGCGGGCCCCGGAAAATCGCGCCGCTCGGTCCAGCCGCCCAATGCACCGGGCAAACGGCCGAGCCAGCGCCCGCGAACCAGCCCTCGGCCCAGGACTCGGCTCGCCCACCAGGTGGCCCAACGGTACAGCCAGGGCCAGCGAATCGAACAGGCCCAGGCTCGGTACGCGGCCGATTCGAGCCAGCCCTGGCCGGCCGGCTCGTGGTGCAATTGCTCGCGCAGTTGAATCAGCATTTCGGGAATGGCGATCTTCACCGGGCAGGCCGCCTGGCAAGCGCCGCACAGGCTCGAGGCATGCGGCAAATGGTGATGCTCGGCCAGCCCGTCGTAGAGCGGCGTTAGCACCGCGCCGATCGGCCCCGCGTAAACGCCGCCGTAGGCGTGCCCACCGATCGAGCGGTACACCGGGCAAGCATTGAGGCAAGCGCCGCAGCGAATGCAAAACAAACTTTCGCGCAGGGGCCCCCCCAGAATGCGCGAGCGCCCGTTGTCGAGCACCACTACGTGAACTTCTTCCGGACCGTCTAGCTCTCCTTCGCGGCGCGGCCCGGTGATGAGCGAGGTGTAAACCGACAGTTTCTGTCCGGTGGCGGCCCGGGCCAACACCTTGAGCATGACCGGCAAATCGGCCATGCGGGGAATCACTTTTTCCATGCCCAAGAGGGTAATCAGCACCCGGGGCAGCGAGGTGGTGAGCCGTCCGTTGCCCTCGTTGGTCACCAGCACCACGGTTCCGGTCTCGGCCACGGCGAAATTGGCGCCGGTAATGCCGACATCGGCCCGGGCGAATTCGTCGCGCAACCGCCCCCGGGCGTAGGCGGCCAATTCGGCGGCGTCGGCCGGCAGGGGCCGGCCCGCATCGCCACTGAGAATTTCGGCAACCTCACCCACGCGCAGGTGCACGGCGGGGGCCACCAGGTGCGAGGGGCGCTGCCCGGCCACTTGCAGGATGTACTCGCCGAAATCGGTTTCCACGACGTGGATGCCGGCCTCGTCGAGGGCCCGATTGAGATGAATCTCTTCGGTGGTCATCGATTTCGACTTGACCACGCGCTGGCCGGCGGCGTTTTGAATGATTTTAACGATCGTCTGACAGGCGTCGGCGCCGTCGGCCGCGTAGTGCACGTGCCCTCCCAGCCGCCGCACGCTCGCTTCCAGTGTTTCCAGGTGCAGATCCAGTTCGGCCAGCGCCGCATCCTTGATCGCCCGGGCCTGGTCCCGAAGCAGGCTTGAATCGGGCAAGGCGGCATAGGCATCGCGGTTGCGCTGCCCCAGGGTTTCGGCCAGGCGCCCCAAGGCCGATTGCAGCGTAGCGCTGGCCAGCGCCTGATCGGCCGCCGCGAGAAATTCGTGATGTTCTTCGGCCGTGAAGTCGGTCATCGCCAGGTGCGCACAGGGGAAGTGCGGTCGCAGGGTGCGGGTACTTCGAGCCCGGTTTGCTCGCCGTCCGCCGAAAGCATGTTAAGCGCTGCCGAGCAGGAAGCGAACCACCACGAACAAGGGCGGGGCTAAACACACCAGGAGCGAAACACCGATCGCCTCGCGCGAGGGGGGCAATCGCCGCACCCGGCAAACCACCGCCAACAGGGCCGTTGAACCAAGGCCCAGCACCACGGCGCTGAACCAAAGCAGGCCGGCTAGCAACTGCAACCGGGCACTCTCGGGCCAGCGGCGCACCGCGAGTTGAACCAGCGCGGCCGCCAACTCAACCGCCACAGTCGTCACCAGCGACAGGGACCAGAGAATGGTGACCAGTTCCACCGCCCGCGACTCAGTTTCCGAGCCCGCACTGGGCGGCAGTGCGCTCGCGCCAGGCCGAGGGGCTCTGGACGGCCCCCGCGCGGTGGAACGCTTCTTCTGCCGACGGGCCATGCTCACCAATACCGGCTAAAACGACGCCCCCACGCCGCGGCGATCGAACCCCGCCCACCCTGTGGGCAACTGGGCGCGCCTGCCGGGGCATTATGCAGCGTGGCCCCGCGGGCAGCCAACCCGATGCCGGGCGCGCCCACGGGGCCACGGATGGACTCCAGCCAGCGCGAAGCCGGCTTAACCGCGGTAAGTGACCAACAGATCGCCACAGCGGCTGAAGCGGACCGTGGCGGTGAAACCGCAGCACCAGGTGAATCGAACCAGGCCGCGGCCGACGATCGTGCAGCGGCCGCTCACGCAAGGATCGCCCGTGCAGCAACTCGGCAGGCACACGGGCACCCGGATCGGGCAGCCGGTGCAGGGGTCGCAAACCACGACGCAGGTCTTGATGTCGGGCAAGCAGGGGTCGCAGCAAGTGCGGCAGCGGGAAAGATCGCGATAGCAGATATTCACACACGGATCGCAGCACGCCGGCTCGCAGCCGCCGCCGGCGGTAGTGGTTACGGCCGCGGCGGGAATCACGGCCACGGGCGCGGGGCCGCGCAGGCGAGCGCGAAGACTGGCATGGGCAGGCGCGGCCAGGGCCAGCACGATGCCGACCGCCGCCAACCAGGCGGGCAAGCGCCGGACGGCAGACGAAAGTTGGGAGCGCATGGGTGGGAACTCCTTTTGAGCGAGGGCGGGAGCGGGCCAGTACGGCCGATCGTCCGTCGACCGGTTTTCCAGGATGATTGCCCGCGGCTGCCCGTCAATACAGCGAAACTGTCGCCGAAATGCAACCGGGGGGCGAGGTTTTTCTACATCGCAGGTGTTCGATTCGCGACCTTTAGCCTTGACATTTCCCGGCGGATTTGGCTGGCCTGGTGGTTTGCCCCGGCCGTGTTCGTGACCTAGATTCGTGGTGGCGACCGGCGGAATACCGAGGGCGCGGGGTGGTCTCGATGCGCCCGCGGCCCCCCCGTGAAGCCCCGCGGCTCTGGCCGCGACGACCTCATCCGCGGTTTCTTTTCGATCGCTCACTTAGCGCGGCCGGCGGCGAATGACTCGCGCGGCGGGTCCCGCGGTTCCTGGAGAGCCCGTGTTGGCGGCACCAGCCCCTCAGTCCCCGGTGGAGCGCGCCCAGCAATTACCCTGGGACGAGTTGCGCCAGGCTGGCGCGGCCGTGGCCGATTTCGCCGCCGAACAACTGGCTACGCTCGATACCTTGGCCGGAGAACTGGCCCAGCGCGAGCGTCGGCTCGCCCTCGACCATCAGACTTTGAGAGCTGATCGCGACGAGCTGGCCTTGCGCCAGCAACAACTCGACGAGCGCTCCGCGGAGTGCGAGGCACACCAAACCCGGTTACTCCAGGCCGAGCACGATTGGAACGCCGAATACCGGGCCCAACTGGCCGAGCTCGAGCGCGTGCGCAGCGATCTTCACACCCGAAGCGAGCAGCTCGTACGAGACCGGTCCGCCTTGGCCGACGCGCAGGTCGAACTTCAAACGCTTCGCGCCCAAGGCGAAGCCAACCTGGCCCTGGCCCAAGAGGAACAGGCCGCCCGCCAGGCCGAACTCGACGAGCGCGAGCGTGCCCTGGCCGCGCGCGATGAGGAGCTGGGAGATCAATGCGATCAACTCTCGGCCATCGCTCAAGAGCTCGATGCCCGCGAGGCCGAATTAATTCGCCGCCGACAAGAGTTGGGCCAGTTGCGCGACGAACTGGACGCGGAGCGCCAGGCCAGCGCCCTCCAGCAGCGCGAACTCGAGGCCCAACAATCGCTGCTCGCCGCGCGGCGGACCGAGCTCAATGCCGAGGGGGCCCGGCTCGGCCAGTGGGCCGATCAGCTTGCCGAAGCGGCCGCAGCGCTCGAAGCCGACCGCGGAGCCTGGCAAGGGCTGCAGAAGCGGCTCGAAAACGAGCAGCAAACGTTAGCCGAGCAGCAACTTCAACTAGCCCAACAGCGGGCCCAGCTCGAAACCATGCGCGGCGAGCTCGAGCGCCAGTGGCACGACCGCGAGAACGATCGAGACGATGCCCAGGCCTGGCAACTGGCTCGGCAGCAAGCCGAATCCGCGCGGGCCGAACTTGCCGCGCAACTAGCGGCCGAGGAAGCGAAGACCGCGGCCCTGGCGGCCCGGTTGGAGTCGGTCGTCGGCGAGCTCACCACTCAGTTTCACGGCGAACTGGAGCGACTGCGTCAGGCGGCCGAGGGCCAAGCCGGCGACGTATCGCGTTTACAAGCCCAGGTCGAAGCGGCCCAGGCGTCGGAGCGGCTGGCGCTGGCCAGCGCCCAATCCTGGCAGACCCGCGCCGCGGAACTGGAAGCCGAGCGCGCCCGCGCCGCCCTGGCCGAGGCACCCGACGCCGGGCGGCGGAGTGAGCTGCTCGAGGCGGCCGCGCGTCAGGTCGCCGCGGCGCAAACCATGGTGGCCGAGCTGCGCGGCGAGTTTGCCGCGGCCCGCGTGGCCGAGTTGGCCGATTGGCAAACCCAAAGGGAACAGCTCGAACAACAGCTGACCCAGGCCGAGGCCCAGCGCGATCAACTGGTCGGCGAGCGCGACCAACTAGCCAGCGAGCGCGACCAACTAGCGGCCCAACACGAGCAAGCGGCCGCTGGCAATCGGCAGCTTCAGGAGCATGCCGCCCGGCTGGCGGCGGCCGAAACGGCTCGCCGGGCGCTGCTGGCCGAACTCGAGGCCTTTCAGCAGTCGCAAGCGGCCGAGCTCGAGCAGGTGGCGCGGCAGCAAGAGCAGCTTGCCACCGAGCGCGACGCGGCCCTGGCCGAGTTGGCGGCCCTGCAACAATCGCAGACCGTCGACTGGGAACAGGTGGCCCAGCAGCAGCTTCAGCTCACGGCCGAGCGCGACGCGGCCCTGGAGCAGGCGGCCGCCATGCGCGAACAACTGGCCGACCTGGAAGCCGGCTGGAACGACCTCCGGGCCGAGCGTCGAGTATGGCGGCAAGATCAACGCAAGCTGGCTCGGCTTGACGAGGAATGCCAGCGGCTGCGGCAGCAGTTGGCGTCGCGGCCGGCCGCCGCGGGCGACGACGACCTAGCGGCGGACGCGGCGGATCAACTCGAGCTGGAGCAGGAGTTGCAGTCGCTCCGCAACCGCGTGGTCGACCTGACCGAGAGCCTGCAGCGGCAAACTCGCGAAGCGGCAGCCGAGCAAGCCAAGTCCGAGGCCCAGTTGGCCGAACTGCGCCGGGCTTTGGAACTCCAGACGCAACTTCAGGAGGATCGACCTCGCACCACGGCCGACCAGGCGCCCATGCGGGTCATCGCGGCCGTCGGTCCGCCCCCCGCCGCGACCCCGGCCAACGGTCGGGTACGCGATCAGGCGCTCGATAGCGTGATGGCACAGTTCGAACAATTGAAGCGCGACCGGGTCCGCCGCGCCGGCCGCACCCCTCACCCGGGAAAACAAGGGGTGGCCTAAGCCGGCCGGGAGGAATGCTCATGAAACTCGATTGGCGAGGGGCCTGTCTGGGCACCACCACGGCCGCCGCGTCGGCCGCACTGGCCATTGGCGTGGTCCGGGCCGATTTCTTACTCCTGGGCGGAGCGGCCATCGCGCTCGGCTACGGCATTCTGCGGCTGTGCCTCACACAGCACCGCGCGCGCCGCGGCGCCTGTGGTGCGCCCCTGCCGCCGGCCGCCAACGCCGAAGCATTCGACCCGACCGATAGCGGCGCGCTCGTCGACCAGATGCTCGAGGAAGGGCGCTATGCCCTCTTGCTTCGTCCTGAGCTGACGCCGAACCTGAACCCTGACCAGTTTCAGCGGGCCTGGGACTCGCTCCACGAGTCGATGGCCCTGGTGCCCGAGGGAGACGTGGTGGTGGGGCAGGGGGGCCCCTGGGACGAAGAAGGAACCGAAGTGGCCGGCTTCGCGGTCCGCGTCGAGGCCTTCTATCTCGATCGCTACGCAGTCAGCAACCGCCAGTATCAGCAGTTCGTCGACGCGGGGGGCTACGAACAGTTGGGCCTTTGGGACCCCGAAATCTTGCCGGGGTTGATGGATTTTGTCGACTCGTCGGGGCAGCCAGGGCCCCGCGCCTGGCGCCACGGATCCTATCCCCCCGGCCAGGCCGATCACCCGGTCGTGGGCCTGAGCTGGTATGAAGCCACGGCCTTTGCCCGCTGGGTCGGCAAGCGGCTGGCGACCGACCCCGAGTGGGAGAAAGCGGCCAGTTGGCCGGCCCAAATGTCGGCCTCGGCGCGGGCTCAGCGGCGCTACCCCTGGGGCGACGTCATGGATCGCGGCCGGGCCAACCTGTGGGGCTCGGGGCCGAAAACCATCGTTCCGGTCGATCATTTCGCCGAAGGCTCGAGCGTGGGTGGCATCATTCAAATGGTGGGCAATGTCTGGGAATGGACCAGCGGTAGCTTTGGCACCTGGAGCCTGGCCCGGTCCGAACTCTTGCTGCCGGTGGAGATGAAGAGCATCCGCGGCGGCGCGTTTGATACCTACTTCGACAATCAATCGACGTGCCAGTTTCAAAGCGGCGAGGATCCGTTAGCGCGGCGGCACAACATCGGATTTCGCTGCGCCCTGTCGGCCTGCGACTTGGACTGGCCGCGCGACTACCCAAGCGACCAGGCCCGAAACGAGCCGGAGACGGCCGAGGCCCCCCTGGCCAGCGTCTGCGGCCAGGCCCTGCTGACAGAATTGCCGCTGGGTGAACACGCCCACTTGGTCGAGGAGGTTTTGCCCTCATGATACGCGACGCCACGCTACCGCTCGATTCGTACCGGCTGGCTCAGATGCTGTCGCAGGTGCCCTGCTTCATCTGCAACACCTCGAACACCAGCGAGTCGGAGGTGTGCCATTACTGTGCGGCCCCGCTGGCGCTGGCTCACCAGGCCGCCACGCAGAAAACCGCCCCGCGCATGGTGGCGGTGATCGGCCCTAGCGGCGCGGGCAAGACCGTTTACCTGGGAATGCTGCTCGACATGCTCTCGCGACAGACCGAGCCGCTGCAAATCCTGGCTCGCGGAGCCTTCTCGATCACGCTCCAGCAAACCACGATGGCGGCCCTGTCGCGCTGCGAGTTTCCGGCGAAAACGCCCAACGAACCCGACCGCTGGAATTGGGTCCATTGCCAGATCCAGGCGGCCAAGCAACGCCGCCCCCTGGAACTGATCATGCCCGACATGGCCGGCGAATCGCTCTTGGAGGAAGTTGAACACCCCCATAGCTACCCGGTGGTGCGGGCCCTGTTGCGCAAGAGCGCGGGCGTGCTGGTCTTGATCGACGCCTCGCGGCTTCAGGACGGCACGCTGGAATGCGACTACTTCTCCATGAAGCTGTTGACTTACCTGGCCGAGCTCGAGGCCGACCGCAAGCAAGGTTGGCCCAATCGCCCGGTCGGATTGGTGCTCAGCAAAGCCGACGAGTGCGAGGAGTGTTTCAAGGACCCCGGAAACTTCGCCCGACAACGGTCGCCCGGCTTGTGGCAACTGTGTCAGGAACGGTTCCGCCGTACTCGGTTCTTCGCCGCCGGCGTGGCCGGCAGTTGCGCCTATCGCCAGGGCTACGGCAGCGGGCGGGTGCGGGTACCGCTGCGGATCGAGCCGCGGGGAATCCTCGAGCCATTCACCTGGTTGATCTCCGAACTGCGGAGGTAGCCGCCGCGCGGCGCAAGCCGGAGCGACCCCTAGAGCTTTCCAGACCGTTAGCGTCGCCCTAAGAGGAATGCTGCCCGCGACCCGACCGACGAGGATGGCAAATCCCGGCCGCGACGACGGGCGCGGCGGCCGACCATGGAATAAACTTGCGCAGCGTGATCGCGGCCCCCCGGTGTTTCGCGATACGAGGGCCGATCTTCGCGGCGCGAATCGACCGATCCCTTCACCCCTGGCGAGTCACAACGGTGCGAGTTGAACAGGCGGTTTTCGGTTCACGGGCCACGAGTCGAGCCTTGGGCTACCAGTTGCTGGCGCGCAGCCCCGGCATTTCGCAGGACGATGCCCGGGCCTTGGCGACCTGGGGCCCCTCGCACGATGCGCTCGGCGAATCGGCCGACCCGGAAAGCCTGAACTTCTTTCCGCTACCCAGCGGCGGCTATTGCCTGGCCCGCACCGACCTGGCCGGGGCCGAGTACAGCGGCCGGGGCGGCGGACAGGTTTACACCCAGATGTTGGTGATCGACCGGGCGGGGTTTGCGCGGTTCGCCTCGAACCCTTTGGCACTTTACTCGGCGGCCGTGGCCCAAGGCCTGTTCGAGGTGCGCGACCATTTGCCCGAGCACTTGTCTCCCTTGGAGCTGGTCGGCCGCGCGACACCGCTCGACCGCCAGGTGGTTTCCGAGGTGGTCCAGCAACATGGCCTGGCCTGGTTTACCCGGCTGGTCGAAGCGCTGATCGCCAACCAGCCGCTGGGCATCTTGGGGGTGACGTCGCCACGCGTGGTCCTCAATGCCGTTTTGAACTGCCTTCCGGTGGAGTGCCGCGGCGAGGTGAGTTTCACCACCGCGCTGCGGTTCTCGCCCCGCCGGCCGTTCCGCGTTACTTTCCTGGCGCCCGACCTGATCGAGGCCCGCCGGCTGAGCCGGGCCTACGACCTGAACCTGCTGCTGGCCTACGACGAAGGCATGAGCCAGAGCGAGCCGACGCAGGGCTGGGCCGGCCTGTTGGGCCAATTGTTGGCCCAGAACGATTGGGACTTGCTCCGGAAATTCGTCAGCAACGCCCCCCAGGCTCAGCGGCTCGATTCGCTGAACGATTGGGGCAGCCAGTTGCGCGCCGACCGGCTGCCGGCGGCGGCCGGAGCTGGCCTGGGCCTCGCGGCTCTGAAGCGCGAATCCAACATCGGGGCCGATTCGCCCCGTGCGGCGCAGGCGCTGTCCGGGAGTCGCCGGGCCGACGCCTCGCATCGCCGCCGGTCCAGCGACGAAATCGACGAAGAGCGGCTGGCCCAGGCGAGCCGGGTCTTGGCCGAGTTGGCGCGCGATCCGGCCGACATTCTGGGCGCCGAGCATCCGGACTGCACTGCCCAGCTTGAGCAGCTCGACGATACGGTCTTCGAGGCAATCGCCGGACGGCCGCAGGCGCTGGATCACCTCCGCCAGCTTTGGCCCGAGGTCTTGGCCCGGCTGGGCGATCGCATGGTCGAAGAATCTCGCTTGCAGTACATCCGCCACGCGCTGACAGTTTGGAAAGGGTGCGTCGACGGAGACGAAATCCGCCACACGGCACAGGCGGTGCGGGCCCTGGAAGTTCTCTGCCTGCTGTTCGACGATCACGAGGGCGCTGCCGCCGCGGTGGCCACCGCCGAAGCCCGGCAGCCGGCCGACTGCCCGCCTCCGGCGGCTCCGAGTTCGGACAACTCGGGCCCGTAGCCCCCTCCCCGTTACCGGCCGGCCAAGGGCAAGACACGACCGCGGTCTTTTCAAAGCGTCTGGCGAACCTGGGCCAGGAATTCGTCGAACAGATACTGGCTGTCGTGCGGGCCGGCCGAAGCCTCGGGGTGGTATTGCACGCTGAACGCCATGACCTCGCGGTGGCGGACCCCCTCGATGGTCTGGTCGTTCAGGTTGCGGTGGGTCACTTCCAACGATTTCGGCAACGCCGATTCGTCGACCGCGAAGCCGTGGTTCTGCGAAGTGATTTCCACCTGACCGGTCTGGTAATTCATGACGGGCTGGTTGGCCCCCCGGTGCCCAAACTTGAGCTTAAAGGTTCGGGCACCGCAGGCCAGCGACAGCAATTGATGGCCCAGACAAATCCCGAAAATGGGTTGCCGCCCGAGCAAATCGCGAATGGTGCCAATTGCGTAATCGAGCGGTTCTGGGTCGCCGGGGCCGTTGGACAGGAAGACCCCGTCGGGCTTGTACGACAGCACTTCGGCGGCGGTGGCGGTTCCAGGAAGCACGGTGACCCGGCAACCCTGGTCGGCCAGGTGCCGCGCGATGTTCCACTTCATGCCGTAATCCAGGGCGACGACGTGCGGCCGATCGGGCGGCGTCGAAGTCAGCGTTTCTCCCTCGGCCAGGCGTGCCCAGGGGCTGAGCGGCTCTTCCCAGGTTCGCGGGCCACTGGGAATAACCTCGCGGACCAGGTCGCGACCGACCAGCCCGGGGCTGCGGCGGGCCTTGTCGATCAGCCGGGCATCGTCCAGATCCAGACTGGAAAGCACCCCGTTCATGGCGCCCCGAATGCGCAGCTTCCGCACCAAGGCCCGAGTGTCGATTCCCGCCAGGGCGGGGATGCCCGCGTCGGCCAGGTAATGATGCAAGGTACCTTCGGAGCGAAAATTGCTGTCGCGGCGACTCAGGTTCCGGACGACGAACCCCGCCAGGTGCGGCCGGCCGCTTTCCACGTCTTCGCGATTGACCCCGTAGTTGCCGATCTCGGGGTAGGTCATAGTAACAATTTGTCCGCGGTAGCTGGGGTCGGTCAGAATTTCCTGGTAGCCGGTCATCGAGGTATTGAAGCAAACTTCGCCTTCAACCTCGGCCAGCGCGCCAAACGCAATTCCGGTCAGTACGGTGCCATCTTCCAGGGCCAGCTTCGCGGGTGAATCGTGCATGAGTGTTGGTCGAGTGCTCGGTGATTGAAGTTTGGTGGCAGTGCGAAATCCGGCGGCGCGCGTGAGGCAAAAAACCGGAGCGGTTTCGGCTGATTCCCCCTGACGGCTAAAGTCGGCCCGCGGTTGGTCCCGATAGCCTCTTTATATCCGGCTGTGGGTCTCCGACGCGCGTTCGGCCACCCGCCAGACAGCGATCGGGCAGCCGGCCGCGGGGGTTCTTGTCTCGGCGAGCAAGGACCCTCTTTTTTTGCGCGCGGTTCGACCCCCAAGGGCGGCCCGGCTGGCGGCCTGATTATAGAAAGCCGCGGCCGGGGCGAGAAGCGACTCGCCTTTGAAGCCCGGGCTCGGCGAATCTCCATTTCCCTTCCGAGCAGCGCGTCGGTGGGCCCCGTCTTAGGCCGCAACGACCTCGAGCGACGGGGCGGCTAGCCGTTCGTTCGCTGGCGAACCAAATTCTCGATGCGCTCGACCACCTCGGCCGGTTCCAGACCATCGGTCACGATTTCGACGGCGTCGGCGGCGGGGCGCAAGGGGCCCACGCTGCGGCTGGCGTCGCGGTCGTCGCGCAGCCGCTGCTGCTCGAAGACTTCGTCGTACGTGGCTGGCTCTCCCCGGCCGATGAGCTCGGCCAGCCGCCGACGGGCCCGCTCGGCGGGGCTGGCGGTCAGAAAGACCTTCACCTCGGCGTCGGGAAAGACAACCGTACCCTGGTCGCGGCCTTCGGTAACCACGTCGTCATGCCCCGCTGCCCGGCGCTGCAGCTCGACCAGGTGGCGCCGTACGCCGGCGTTGTTGGCCGCCCAGTGAGTCAGAGCGGTTACCGCTTGAGTGCGAATTTCCCGCGAAACCTCTTGGCCGTCGAGCAGCACCCGCGTGCCGTCGAGGGTAATTTCCAGCGAGCGGGCCAACTGGGCAATGGCCGCCTCGTCGTGGCCCTCGAGGCCCTGGCGAAGCGCCGCCAGGGCCACGGCTCGGTACATGGCGCCGGTATCCAGGAAGCGGAAGCCGAGCCGCTCGGCGAGCTGCCTGGCCACGCTCGATTTGCCCGCCCCGGCGGGGCCGTCGATCGTTACGATCATGGTTGCGGTGTGTTTCGCTCGTCGCGGGGCTGCCTGGTTTCGGCCGGTACGGAACGGCTCACGCCCTGCCCAATCTAGGTCCAGACCCACCGCGGGAAAAGCCGTAATCGGTATGCGGCAGCTCGACAACCGGGGGGTCGATGCGCCGGGGGACAGAACCGGCATGGATGCGTCCCCCAACGGGACTGCCCGCCCGAGGACGATCAGGCCCAGCGGCATTCCACCGACAGCCATTCGTAACGCCCCAGGTGAACGACCACGCCGCCCTCTTCGAGCAATAGTTCGGCCAAGGTATTGCCCTCGGCGTCGATGCTTCGCGCTTCGCCGATCGGTCGAAATGCCTGAAGCCTGGTACGACAGGCCCGCCCCAGGCTCTCCAACAGCCGAATCCGCAACCCAACCGGCCGCCCGCTTTCCCAGACCGTTTGCCAAGAGGTGATTTGCAGGCCAGGGCGGTCCAGGTGAAAGAGCCAGCCCGAGGGCGTGGCGGGCGGCTCGGCCAACTCGGCGGCCAGCAGCGAAAGGGCCAGCTCCGAGGCGTCGGGGGTTTGCTCGGCCGTTGCTCCGACGGCCAGGGCAAGGCGGAAGCGGCGCTGCGTTTCGCCTCGCACCACGAGCAAGGTATCGAGCATCCGCTCGCCGGAGCGCTGATGGTAGGGCAGCCCCCGGGTGAAAAGCCCGACCCGGGCCTTGGCGAGTTGGACGGCAATTCCCTCGGGCGATTCCGGCCGCCGAACGCGCGTCGGCACCCAGCAGCCGCCGAGCGAGCGGCTCAACTCGGCCTCGTCCTGCGACCAGGCCCAGCGGCAAGCCAGATAGCTGCTCCAGGGGTCGGATCGCAGCTCGGTGAGCAGTTCGAGCTGCACCTCGATCTCGGCCACACGGCTATCCGTGGCAAGCGAGACGGTTTGCTCGAAGCGGGCCAAGACTTCGTCGTTGTCGGCAAGCAGTCGCCCGCGGCTGATCAACCGACCGACCCCGGGGGGATCGGTTCGGGCCTGCACCGCGTCGGCGACCATGCGGGAATACTCCGCTGGGGGCGTGGCCGATGCGCCCTGCATGGTCCCGCGCGCCGGGAGCCGAAGGGCCAATTGCTGCGAGCAAAGGTTGCCCCGCACCGATCGCACGTGCAGCGATTGAATCCCCCCCGACTGCTCGCTGACGACGAGCTCCAGGAAACGATTGGAAAGGCGCCGCTCGTCGGCTCGCACCGTCACGCCGGCGTCGCCCTGGCCAGCCAATGGCTTCCAAGCGAATCCGAATCCGGGGACCGAACCGGGGCGCGGCTGCGCGGTGGGGTTCACCAGCAGCACTCCGGCCGCCGTCGCGCCGGCCTCGGCCGGCCGGCACCCCAGGGCTGTGGCCAACCGTCGAACGGCCGATCGCCGGGTTCCCTCCGGGTCGGCTCCGGCTTCGCTTGCCAAGCTGGCATCTGGTTCGCGGCGGCCGGTCAGCAGCTCGCTCCAAACCCGGCAGGCTTCCGCGCTCCGCCGGAGCGATTCGTCTTGGTAGCTAAGGGCCCAGCGACTAATCGGCCCTGGTTGGCCCGCGGCCACGTCTTGGACCAGGTAGGGCAGACGGTACTGGTCCGCCGAGAATTGAGAAAGCCGGCCGGGCGAGGTGGTGTGGTCGAAGAATTCATCGGCCGTAATGAATTGACCGAGCACCGGGGCGTAGCGGGCCGTGCGGCGCAGGGCGTCGTACCAGATCGAGCTCCGCGACGGCCAGTGGGCCAGCACCACGACGGCCACGTGATCCATGTCCATCGATTCCGACATTTTCAGCGGAAAACTCAGGAAACTGCTGGCTGCCCGGGCATCGAGCGGCAATCGGGCCAACACCTCGAGCGAGCTACCATCGAGCCCTTCCCAGCGCGACTTGCTTTGATCGCCCCGGGGGAATTGCCCGTCGTCGAGCGTAAAGTGTAGCGCTCCGTGGTAATGAAACTTGTACAAAAGCTGCGGCAGCAGCGGGCACAGGCCGAAACGCCGTCGACCGTAAACTCGGGGCCGCCTCCCCAGCAGCGTTTGAAACGTGTCGTGGCCGGTCGCAAGGTCGCTTTGAATCGCTTCGAGCGACTCCAACGGCAGTTCCGTTTCGCGCTGGTGCCCTCCGACCAGGCTAACCTCGGAAGCTTCCAGTTTTTTCCGCAGCGCGGCCAGGTTGACCGGCTGGGTCGAGGCGAGCCGCGAGAGCACCTCGCCGGTGAGCAACAGGTTCTTGCGTCCCGGCTGTTCGAGTTCGGCCGCCAGGTCTGGTCCCAGCGTGGTCTCGGCCAGCAGCGTCAGGTCGAACAGGTAGGCTTCGGCCGGATAAAACCGCTCGCGGCTGGCCAGCAAGGTCTCGAAACAGTCGGTCAGGCACTGCCGGGCTTGTTCGCTCTGGCCAGCCAATACCGCCCGGGCACCCTCGACTGCCTTGCGCTCGAGGTGAATTTCGTCGACGCCCGACAGATAGCGCATTTGTCGGGTAAGGAGCTCCAGTTGCAGGTAGGCGAACCCCAGGGCGTGGAAGTCGGCAACCAGGTCGGGGTCGACGGGGCTGGGGGGCCCGTCCGACGGGGCCGCCCCGGGGTCACTCGGCGGGTCGGTCGCCAAGGGCGACAGTTGGGCCAGGGCCAGGGCCGCCGCGGCGATTTCACCCTGACCTGCGATACGCCGCACGACATGCCCCCCTTCGTGCTGGGTGCGCATCGCCCAGCCGGCGGGCAGCATCGACTCGCTGGCCGAGGGAACCACGAAGAGCTGGCCGGCGACCTGGTCGACCGGCGAATCGGCTCGGCACCAGGTGGGTAGCCGGCCCGTGGCCGCCAGCAGGCCCGGGTGCCAGAGCGAGGTCCAGGCTGCCAGCAGGCCGTCGGCGGCCTCCCCCTCCAAATGGAGTGGGAAGTCTTCCAGGCTATGACAGGGAATGGTCACGTAACAGCGGGCAATTGGCATGGGGGGCCCAAGGGTTCGGCTTATGGGGGGGCAACCAACGCGGGTCGTTCCGACCGCCGGGCCTGGCGTGGCGACCCCCGGCCACGGCTTCTGCGTACCATAATGGTGGGGCAACTCATTCGCCAGCAAACGAACGCAAACTGGTCGGCCATAACGATTTGGTTGACAATCGGGAGGAGCGCCGAATAGAGTTGAATTTGGCGAAGAAGCGATCCGACGGAGTGCAGTCTCATCGATGACGGTTCTCGTCGCCCGCGCCGAATCGGATTCATGCTTCGCCAGCCAGCGAGGTCACTTGCTTGATGCGCCGCTTCGGGGGCCAGGCTGCCTGACGCGCATCGGGAACGGCGGTCGCAGGGGGGGTTCGCTGGTGGTGGGTGCGAGCGCGGTGGTATAGGCAGCGGGAACCGGGTTCGACCGGCAGGTCCGTTTAGCGATTCCGAGTAAAGCATGGCCAGCAGCAAGGCAGTCTGGGGCATCGATCTGGGTCAGTGCGGCCTGAAGGCCTTGCGCTGTCGCTTGGGCGACGAGCCGGGCCAGGTCGTGGCCGAGGCCTTCGACTATATCGAATACCCCAAGATTCTCAGCCAACCCGAGGCCAACCCCTCCGAGTTGATCGCCGCGGCGCTCGGCGAGTTCCTTTCGCGTAATTCGCTGCGCGGAGACCGGGTGGCGATTTCGGTGCCCGGCCAAAACGGCCTGGCGCGGTTCATTAAGCTTCCCCCCGTGGAATCGAAGAAGATTCCCGACATCGTCAAATACGAAGCCCGTCAGCAAATTCCCTTCGCGCTGGAAGACGTGATCTGGGATTACCAGCAGATGGCCGGGGGGAGCGAGGAAGACGGTTTCGCGCTCGAGACCGAAGTGGGCCTGTTCGCCATGAAGCGCGAGCAGGTCTTCCGCTCGCTCGAGCCGTTTACGGCGGCTGGCATCGAAGTGGACTATGTCCAGCTCACGCCGCTGGCACTGTACAACTTTGTCGGTTTCGACCAGTTGCGCGACCTGCCGCCGCCCGACCAGTACGACCCGGAAAGCCCGCCCGAATCGCTGGTGGTGCTCTCGCTGGGCACGGAAACCACGGACCTGGTCGTTACCAACGGTTACCGAGTCTGGCAGCGCAGCATTCCCCTGGGGGGAAGCCATTTCACCAAAGCGCTGACCAAGGAACTGAAGCTCACCTTTGCCCAGGCCGAGCGCCAGAAGCGGAACGTCGACCAGGCGGCCGAGCGCAAGCAGATTTTCCAGGCGATGCGGCCGGTGTTCAACGACCTGATCACCGAGGTACAGCGCTCGATCAACCATTTCCGCAATCTGGACCGCAGCGCCAAGATCGGTCGGATTATCGCCCTGGGCAACGCCATGAAGCTCACGGGCTTGCAGCGCTACATGCAGCAGCAGCTCGAGTTGCCGGTAAGCCTGCTCGATGGTTTTAGCACGCTCAGCGGGCCGGCCGTGGTGGAAGCCCCGGTCTTCCGCGAAAACGTCTTGTCGTTCGCCACTTGCTACGGGCTGGCGCTGCAAGGGCTGGGCGATACCAAGATTCATACCAACCTGGTGCCGCGCGAGTTGGTGCGCGAGCGGCTGATTCGGGCCAAGAAGCCCTGGGCCGTGGGGGCCGCCGCGGGCCTGCTCCTGGCGATGACGATCGGAGCCCTGGGCGAGTGGCGGGCCTGGCGCACCGTGAACGGGGGCCAGTTCGACAGCGCCGAGCAAGCCGCCCGCGCGGCGGCCAACGCCGCGCAGCAGAACGAAACCCAATACAACAACGCCAAGGGGGCCTTCACCCAGGTCAGCGGCCAGGCTCAGAAACTCATTCCGAACTTGGAAGGGCGGCTGCTCTGGCCGGAAATGCTCACGGCGGTGCGTTTCTGTCTGCCCAGCGATCCGGCCGACTGGGAAGAGCCGAAGGACCTTAAGCAGCGAATCGTGTCGCGCAACCGGCTTTACATTCGCACGGTCGAAAGCCAGTGGTTCGACAACTTGCAGCCCTGGGTAACCGCCGTGCGGCCGTTTCTCCCGGCGACGCCGGCCGCCGTGCCGGGCGCTCCCCCGGTTCCAGGAGCGCCGCCGGTGCCGGGAGCCCCGCCCGGAGCCCCGCCCGGCCAGTTTCCCGGGGCCCCCAATCCGGCGCTGGCCGCGGCCAATGCCCCGCCGAGCGGTCCCGGCTGGGTGATCGAGCTACGGGGGTTCCACTACCACAACGAGGATCCGTCGAACGAGCGGGCGGAGTTCGTTCGCAACACGTTGCTCAAGAATCTGTCGGAAATGGACATCCAGATTCCGGGCCAGGCAGAGCCGTTTCCGGTGGGGCGGCTCGGAATCAAGATGCCGGTGCTGGTGCAGTACTCCGAATCGACGGAAAAATTCCAAGACCCCGAGGCCGCCACCCGAATGACCCAGCCGGGCCAGCCGAACGAGCCCCCGTCGGTGGATGTCATCCGGTTCGATTTCACGGTGAATTTTGCCTGGATCGAGACCCCGGCCAGCCAGCGATTGCCGATTCAGACACCCGGGACCGGGGCCGTGGCGGGGACGACCGGAGCGGGCGCGGAGGCGAGCGAGTAGGCCATGGACCAGTTGAAGAAGTATCTCGCGGTGGTCGGCAAGCACCATTTTTGGGTGCTCTTGGTCGTGTTAGTGCTGATTGCGCTCGTGGTGAAGATCAAGGTCAGCGGCGATCTGCAGATGGCCACCACGACCAAGGAAGGTTCGATCAACGGCGCTTTTAGCAGCGTCCAGGGCCAGATGGGCAAACAGCTTTACAACGCCAGCTTTCTGCCGGAGGTGGAGCGGAACAAGAAGCTGGTCCAAGACGACATGACCCAGGCCTGGGAGGCGCTTTACGCGCCCCAGCGCGAGATCTTCACCTGGGATGCCTTGGGTTCCCCCAAGCTGCGCGAATACTATCAGTCGGCGGCGTTTCTCGACTTTCTCCAGGGCAAGCCGGGCGCCGACATGCCCCAAGACCTGCGCGAGTACTACCAGGTGCACTTCGTCGAAATCGTACCCCGGCTGTGGGAGATCATCGACGTGTTGCGGGTGGTCGAGGACCCCGCCGCGGCCGACGCCAACGACCGCCCGGCTCCCACCCGCGCGCCCCCGCGGGCCGGAGGAGGCATGGGCCGGGCCGGCGGCATGGGAGGCGGAGGAAACCGCGGCGGGAACAACGCCCAACAGAACTTGAAGACGGTCGGGCTGGTGGAATGGAGCGCTGGCCAGCGCAAGGCGATTGAAGATCGCTATCGCTGGCCGGTGGCCCCGCCCATTTCGAGCACCGCGGTCCGCGTTGCCCAGGAAGATTTCTGGATCTACCGGGCCATGCTCCAGATCGTCGCGCAAACCAACGAGGGAGCGACCGATCATTCCAACGCCCCCATTTCGACGATTAACGACCTGGCCATCGCCCAAGGGGCGATCGAAGCCCAGTACAAGAACCGCGGCGTCATTACCGGCATCAAGGTCGACCTGCCGACAAGCACCACGCCCGTGGTGAAAATTCCCGGTCCAGAGTCTCTGGATGCTGAGTTGCTCGATCAGCGATTCGTTGACGAGACGGGCAAGCCCACGGCCGCGACCCCGCCCGGGACG
This sequence comes from uncultured Pirellulales bacterium, assembly GCA_964399535.1. Lineage (GTDB taxonomy): Bacteria > Planctomycetota > Planctomycetia > Pirellulales > CAYNRE01 > CAYNRE01. The sequence goes on from CAYNRE010000032.1 coordinate 117,356, forward strand.
CCGAGTGCCGCGCCCTATCGCTTGATGCCGGTGTATTTCGACCTGGTTTTGCAGCAAGCGGCGCTGCCGATGTTCATCGGCAACTGCGTCAACGCCAAGCTGCCGGTTCGAATCAAGTGGCTGCGGATCGTGGCGGCCGGTTCCGACAGCAGCGGCAAGGCGGCGGCATCCGGCGGTGCGGCTCCCCCACCGCGACGCAGCGGCGGCGGTATGGGCGGCGGCATGGGAGGAGGCGGCGGCGGCATGGGCGGCGGCGGCGGCCGATCGAGCAGCCCTGCCGCGCGCTCGACAACCGTGGCCAATCTGCGCCCCACCGACGTGCATCTGATCGTGTACGGGATGGTGTTGATTTATAACCCGCCGCCGACCCCGCCCGACCAGCTGGCGGGGGCCGGCGGCGTGCCGGCCGCTACGGTGGCACCCCCCGTGGTGGAAGACGCGGGGCCAGGCGTTTCCGTGGCCGATGAAGCGCCTTTGGTCGAACCCGGCGCGGCCGAGGGGGAAGCCGACCCAGGAGCGGCCGGCGAGGCCGGCACCGACGCGGAAGCCGTCGCCGGAGAAGCAGCGGCCGCGAGCGAGGAGATTCCCGATACGCCCAACCCGGGCGTCGGGGGCGAGCCCACGGAAGCGCCGGGAGCGGAGGGGGCCAGCGAGCCGCCTCCCGAAGGCGGCTAAAACGCCGGCACCTGGCCGGCCGCCAGTTCCTAGCCCATCTCGAGGTGGGGCTTCCACCGAGAGCGAAAACCAAGAGCACAAGCCGGCCCCCGGGCTGTTTCAGAGATCCTGCGATTCCGGGCCGGACGGGAAGGGTAGAGGTAAGCGATGGCGCTGTTCTCGCTGGGACGCAAGAAGAAGGCTGACGACGAAGCCGCCGTCGAACCCGTTGCCAAGGCGCCGAAGAAGAAAGGCAAAGGGCTCGACTCGGCCAAGATTCAGCAATTCTTCGTCGAACACGTGGAAAAACTGATCCTGGGCGGAGTGGGGGTCTTTTTGCTCTACGCCGCTTACTCGGCGATTTCGCATCCCACCTTCGAGCGAACCCCCGAACAGCTTCAGCAGATGTCGCAGCAGGTGCAGTCCCAGGTAGCCGCCGCTACCCCCTCGCCCGATCAGTTTCAGAAGGATGGCATCGTCTTCAAACCGATCACCTTGCCCGAGCCGGTAACCACCGAAGGGTTGGCACTGGATAAGCCGCTGTCGCCGGCGGTGCTGCCGGTGAATCGGCGGCGGGCCGAACCCCAGATCTTCACCGTACAAGAGTTGCAGGCCGCGGCCGACTATGGCGGGTTCGAGGTCGACCTGGCCGACCAGACGGTCAAGGGCTACTACTGGGTCGTCGTCACCGGCGCGATTCCCTTTGCCGAACAACGGGCCGAGTACCTGCGCTGCCTGGCGCTATCGTCGGTGACCAACGAAGACGACGACCTGCCCGTATACTTCGGCTATGCGGTGGAACGCGCCGAGGTAACCAGCGATGACGAAAACGCGCCGCTCGATTGGAAGCGGGTCAGCCGCCATGCTCTGGTCATGGCCGAAGGCCAGGGCAATCAGCCACCTGAGTGGCGCGGCACGGCTCCGGAAATTGTCGATGCCTCGTTGGTGATTCGCGAGTTGGCCGATCCCCTGGGGCCCCTGGTTGGCAAGAACTGGGGCAGCTCGGTGGCCCACCCCAAGGTGCCCTCGCTCTCGATGATGGCCGAGGAAGAACCCGAGGTGGAGCAGCCGCCCGAGGAGACCGCCCCGGCCGACGATAGCCCGTTTGGGTTCATGGACGAAGCCGAGGCCCCGGCCGAAGCGGGCGCGGGCGCCGCAGAGGCCGAGGCGGAAGCCGCGGAGGCCCAAGAGCCAGCCGCGCCCCGGCCGGCGCCCCGTGCAACGCGGGGAGGGGCGACCGGCGGAACTGCAGCGCCGCCGCGCACCGGTGGCATGGGGGGCAACCTGGCGGCCAGAGGTGGAAATCGCGGCGGCATGGGCGGCAACCGTGGCGGCATGGGTGCGGCCGGCCGAACCGGCCCAGCCCCCGGCCGAGGTGGCATGGGGAGCGCGGGCACTACCGCTCGCCGACCCGAACAGTCGAATTACTTGCTCTTCCGCTTCTTCGATTTCACCGCCGAAGAGGGGAAACGGTACCGGTACCGAGTGCGCGTGGCGCTCAAGAACCCGAACCGCGGGATCGAGGTCAAGCATCTGGCCGAAGGCGTCGACGCCGCGAAGCCTTACCTGGTCTCGGAGCCCAGCGAGCCGAGCTCCGTGGTCACGGTGGCTCGGGCGAACAACGTGCTGGCCGGGCCGGCGAAGCCGGCGCGCGGCGCCAATGAGGTGAAGGCCACGCTGCTGGTGCGGCAATTCGATCGCCAAATGGGCATCGACGTGGCGGTGCCGATGGAGATCTATCGCGGCCAACTGATGAACTACGACAATCACCCGGTCGGCGGCGCCGCCGATGGCCGCGGAAACCCGAGTGGACAAACGGCCAACTTGCGGACCGACACCGTGCTGATCGACATCAGCGGCGGCGAGCCGGTGAAGATGCCCGGAGAAACCGCCAGCGCGCCGGCCGTGCTGGCCCTGATCGACTCGGATGGTCGGCTGGTGGTGCGCGACGAACTGGGCGACAGCGAGGAGTTCAATCAGTCGCAGTCAAGCGGATCCGAGCCCAGTGGCGAGCCAGGCGACGAAGAGCCCAGCGCCGAGGAAGACCGGCCGAGCCTGGGCGGCGGACCGCGAGGACGCCCCGGAGGGGATGCCCCGAAACGCGGCGGCGGCATGGCTGGCGCCGCCAAGCTGAAGCTGGGCGATCTCGACGGCTCGTCGCGCGACTCGAGCCCGTAGTCGACTTACGTCGCCGCGTCCAAATGCCACGTTCGTCCACGAACTAGCCTGAGGGAACGTGCCATCCGGCACGACGGCGGCCGGCCTAGAACCGCCGCGTGAGCGGAGCCAAGACCGGGTCGATATACTCGCCCGTCCAGCCCGTGGCCATCGCGTAGCCGCTCGCGCCGGCCAGAATCAGCAGCACCAACCCCAGCCCGACCCAGTCGCCGGGGGCCAGTTCCGGGCGGCCCTGCCGGAAAAGCTCGCGGCGCACTTCGGCGGGCTTGGTGTGGAATGCCCGCCAGAAGCAAATCGCGGCGAGCGTTGCCGAGAGCACCCAAACCAGTCCGGCCAGTACGGTTCCCATGGCTCGCGTCTCGCCAGAGTCTGCCGCCACGCCGCGCCGAAGCTCGGCAGCCTAGCGGGCAATTCGGTCTTGGCCCACCCAGGGGCGCAACACCTCGGGCACCAGCACACTGCCGTCGGCCTGCTGGTAGTTCTCCAGAATGGCAATTAGCGCCCGGCTGATGGCGATCGCCGTGCCGTTCAAGGTGTGGACGAAGCGGGTTCCTTTTTCTCCGCTCGGGCGGTAGCGAATCCCCAGCCGCCGGGCCTGGAAATCGGTGCAGTTCGAGGTGCTGGTTACTTCGCCGAATTCGCCCGTTTCGCCGCGCCCGGGCATCCAAGCCTCGAGATCGAACTTGCGATAGGCGGGCCCCCCCAAATCGCCGGTGGCCGTGTCGATCACACGGTAGGGAATTCCCAATCCGTCGAACAACTGGCATTCCAGTTCGCACAGCTCCTGGTGAATCGCCTCGCTCTGTTCGGGCAGCGTGTAGGCGAACATTTCCACCTTGGTGAACTGGTGCACCCGATACAGCCCCCGGGTTGCCCGGCCATGGGCGCCGGCCTCGGTGCGGAAGCAGTGGCTGATGCCGCAAAGACGGATGGGTAGCTGATCCTGCGCCAGAATCTCGTCTTTCATCAGACCGCCCAGGGTAATCTCGGCCGTGGCGATCAGGCTCAGATCGGTCTCTTCCACGTTGTAAATCTGGCGCTCGGGCCCGCGGGGAATGTAACCGGTTCCGTCGAGGATTTCGTGCCGGGCCAGGTCGGGCGTGATGATCGGGGTGTAGCCGGCGGCCAGCAACCGGCTAACGGCATATTGCTGCAGGGCCAGTTCCAGCAGCACGGCCTCGCGCTTGAGAAAGTAGAAACCGTGGCCCGCGACCTTGGCCCCCCCCTCGAAGTCGAGCAGCCCCAGCCGCTCGCCGATTTCGACGTGATCGGACGGTTTGAAATCGAACCGAGGCGCCGGGGTGCTTCCGCGGCGCAGCTCTCGGGCGGCGTCCTCGCCGCCGACCGGAGCCTCGGGGTGAGTCAGGTTGGGAATCGCGAGCAGCAGGGCATCGAGCTCCCCCTGCGAGGCGTCGAGCGCGGCCTGGGCGGCGTTTACCTGTTCGCGCAGCTCGCGACCTTGTTGCTTGCGCAGCTCGCGCTCGGCTGGGTCTTTGGCGGCCCCGATCGACTTGGAAACCTCGTTGGCCCGGCGATTGAGCTCCTCGACCTCGTGTTGCCCTTGGCGGCGGGCCTGTTCCAGTACCAGGAAACGATCGATATCGACACAGGCCCCGCGGAGGCGGCAGTTCTCCCGCACCAGGTCCGCGTTCTCAACAATGAACTTGCGATCGAGCATATTGGTTTCCGAACCAGGTTAAGGAGCCAAGCGATGGGGTGCCGGGCGAATCGGTCGAGGGACCAGGGGGGGGAGGAGCTGGCCAGGCGCCCCCCTCGAGCCCGGCGGGCCGCCAGGCAACCGGCCCGCTAGGGTTTTACGACGGCAATTTCCCGCCACAGCGCGGCGCTGGATTTTATTCCTCGGTGGAAGTCGGCCAGGCAGAATTTCTCGTTGGGGCTGTGCGTATTGTCGTCGTTGAGGCCCCAACCCAAAAGCAAGGTATCGACTCCGAGCAACTCGCGGAAGGTGCCGACCACGGGGATCGAACCACCTTCGCGAATCCGTTTGGGCGCCGTGCCGAAGCCGTGTTCGATCGCGCGGCTGGCCGCCGACATGTAGGGGCTGTCGAGCGGCACCACCACGCCCGGGGCCCCGTGAAACGCGATCAGCTCCATCCGAATGCCCGGCGGACACAGCCCCGCCAGGTACGCGCGAAGCGAGTCGGTAATCTCGGCGGGATCCTGCTTCGGCACCAGGCGAAAGCTGAACTTCGCCCCGGCTCGGGCGGGCAGCACGGTCTTGGCCCCCTCCCCCTGGTAACCGCTCCACAGGCCGTTGATATCGCAGGTGGGGCGGCCCCACTTGCGCTCCAGCGTGGAGTAGCCCTCTTCGCCGGTCGTGGCATCGACCCCCACCTGGGCGCGGAATTCGGCCTCGTCGAATCCGAGCGAGGCCCATTCCCCGCGCTCCTGATCGGTGAGCGGCTGCACCCGGTCGTAGAACCCCGGTACTCGGACCCGGCCGCGTTCGTCGCGCAGAGCGGCCAGCATTTGGACCAGGGCATTGGCCGGATTGGTCACCGCGCCCCCGAAGGTGCCCGAGTGCAAATCTTGCCGAGGGCCGGTTAGCCGCAGCTCGTAGTAGGCAATGCCTTTGAGCCCGTAGGTTATGGCAGGCTGCCCGGGACCGAACTGCGAACTATCGCTAATCACGATCACGTCGCAAGCTAATTGCTGGCGATGCTGGGCGATGAACTCCTCCAGGTGGGCGCTGCCGACCTCCTCCTCGCCTTCGATCAAGAACTTGACATTGACCGGCAGCGTGCCGACCGTGGCCAGCCAGGCGGTGACGCTGAACAGGTGCGTCAGCACTTGTCCCTTGTCGTCGGTCGCGCCCCGGGCATACAGGTTGCCGTCGCGGCGGGTCGGCTCGAACGGAGGGCTGATCCATTCGTCGAGCGGATCGGGGGGTTGCACATCGTAGTGGCCGTAGACCAGCACGGTCGGTTTGCCGGGGGCATCGTGCCGCTCGGCCGTGACGATCGGGTGGCCCGGCGTTTCGTGCATTTCGGCCGAGAAACCTGCTCCTCGCAGCCGCTCGAGCACCCACTCGGCCGCCCTGCGAACATCGGCCTTGTGGCGGCTATCGGCGCTCACGCTGGGAATGCGCAGCAACTCGCAGAGGGCCTCTTCGAACGCAGGGCCGTGCTCGGTCAGATAGGAATCGACTTCGTCCATTCGCAAACCACCCTTGGCTGGGTGACGCCCGGAACCAAAGGGGCGGGGCGCTTCCCGGGCCGTCTGGCCGGGCAATATAATCGAAGGCACAACGGCTGGCCAACGGCGGAGCGGGCCCCGGCCATGCGATCGCGGCCCGATCCGATCCTGCCTGCCGCCGGCGCGACTCGCCAGTTTCGAGCGCGCCGCAAGGGAAGAGACTTGGCCATTTGCGGTGCACCTCCGGGGCCCCCCAACACGGCGCCCCGAGGGCCAGGCCGAAACGGGAGACACCATGACCCCGGAAGCGACCGCCACGGAAGAACTTGCCGCGCCGGTCGAAGCGCGCCCCAGCAAGGCTAAACCCAAACGCCCGGCCAAGCCTCAGCGCCAGCCGCGCTACCAGGTGGTGCTCTGGAACGACGAAGACCACACCTTTACGTACGTGATTCGCATGCTGAAGCAGCTTTTCGGGCGCACCGTGACCGAGGGTTTCAAAATCGCCCGCGAAGTCCACCAGCAAGGCCGGGCCGTGGTGCTCGTCACCACGCGCGAGCACGCCGAACTGAAGCGGGACCAGATTCATGCCTTCGGGCCCGACCGGCTGGTCGATGGCTGCGCGGGCTCGATGTGGGCCACGATCGAACCGGTTCCCTCGGGGACGTAAGCCCCCCCACTCGGCCAAGGATGTTTGCCTTGACGTTTTGCCCGCCACGACCTCAAAGCGAATGCTTGCCGCGCCCGCGCCTTCGCGCAGTCACGCTGGGCTGCAAGGTAAATCAGTACGAAACCGAATATTTGCGCCAAGGATTGGCCGAGCTGGGTTATCGCGACGTGGACGAGGGGGAATTGGCCGACTTGTGCCTGGTGAATACCTGCACGGTGACGGCCGAGGGAGACGCCAAGAGCCGGCAGGTGATCCGCCAATTGGCCCGCCGCAATCCGGGTACCCAAATCGTGGTCATGGGGTGCTACGCCACCCGAGCGCCCGACGAGGTCGCTACCCTGCCCGGCGTCGTGGAGGTAATTCGCGACAAGCGGGAACTACCCGACTTTCTGCTGCGGGCCGGCCTGCGCGAAGCACCCCGCGGGATAGGCACTTTTGCCGGTCACACCCGGGCGTTTGTCAAGGTACAAGATGGCTGCCTGTTGCGGTGCAGCTTCTGCATTATCCCCACGGTCCGCCCGCACCTGCACAGCCGGCCGATGGACGAAATCGTCGAGGAAGTGGCCCGACTCACCTCGGCCGGTCACCGCGAGATCGTGTTGACCGGAATTCACCTGGGCCATTACGGGGTGGACCGGAATCTGGGCTTGCCCAAGCGGCAATGGACCCGGCTGGCCCATCTGCTCGCTCGACTGGCGGAACTGCCCGGCGAGTTTCGCCTGAGGCTGTCGAGCATCGAAGCGACCGAGGTAACGCGCGAGTTGCTCGAGGTAATGGCCGCACATCCGCGGCGAGTTTGTCCGCACTTACACATTCCCCTGCAAAGCGGTTCCGACGCGGTCCTGCGCCGCATGCGGCGCCGCGGGGGAGTCGAACGGTTCATCGATCGATGCCAGCTGGCTCAGAGCCTGCTCGATCAGCCGGCGCTGACCAGCGACGTAATCGTGGGGTTTCCGGGGGAAACCGAGGACGATTTCGAGGCCACTTGCCGAGTGATCGAGGCGGTCGGATTCTCGCAGCTTCATCGATTCCCCTTCAGCCCGCGCCACGGCACCCCGGCCGCCGAGCTACCCGACCGGGTGGCCCCCGCCACGAAATCGCAGCGGATGGCTCAACTGGAAGACTTGGAGAGACGGCTTCGCCGCGACTTTGCCCGGCGGCTGACGGGCCACGAGCTCGAGGTGCTCATCGAGGGACGATTGCCGCAGGCGGGGGCCGGGCGCCTGGGAACGGCCTGCCGATACCTGACGGTCGAGCTGCCGCCGGGACCCGCCGGTCGCGGTCAATTCGTTCGTGGCCACTTGCTACCGGCGGATGATTCCGCCGAGTTGCAACTGGCGCCGACCGATGAACCTCCTTGCTCACTCCCTTGATCCCCGGCCCGGGGCCCCGCCTCGGGAAGCGGCGCCGGGCGCCGGCAGGGTATCGCAACTCGTTGAAATTACGTGGGTTGCGCGCCCGACGATTCGGTCTGGTTCCACCCGAGCCAGATTGCTACCATTCGCGCCACTTATCGAACCGCCATTCGGCGAACGGATCTCATCGAAGGCAACCGAGCGAGTGCCCCCGGCTGGGCGCAAGAGGACCGCGACGGGAAAGAGATTTCTCGCCGGGGCGCTGGCCAGGCTGGTTCGTCGTTCGACGGGCACGAGGCTCGAAATCCCTCGGGCAAAGGATGGCCCCGCATGAATCGCGCGAAATTACGGCGCGCTAGCGCTTGGCTGGTATTCACCGTGGCGGTTTGCCTGGCTGTCGGCGCGCCCCTCAGGGCCGAGCCCCCCTGGCAGCGGATGGCCGTTTTTCGCCGGGTAGATGCCGACCCAGAAAAGTCGTACCCGCTCACTGACTTGAGCGGACCCTGGCTCATCCTGGTCAAGACGTTTGTGGGAGAGAACGCCCAAGAGCATGCCACGCAACTGGTGCTCGAGCTGCGCTCGCGCTACAAGCTCAAGGCCTATACCCACGAAATGGATTTCGACTTTACCGCGCCGGTCAAGGGTCTGGGCGTGGATAAGTACGGAGCCCCCAAGCGCATGAAGCACCGTCGCTCGGTCGATGGTGAAGAGATTGGTGTCTTGGTTGGCGATTTCTCAGCGGTCGACGACACCGCGGCCCAGGAAGCGCTCAAGCGGCTCAAATACGCCAAACCCAAGTGCCTGGAGCAAACGGAGGAAGAAACGGCGAGCAGCCCGCTATCGGGTTTGCGTCAGATGCAGCAGGCCGTGCTCGCCGACGGAAACCCCAAGAAGCTGAAAGGGCCGATGGGCCACGCTTTTCTGGTCACCAATCCGCTCCTGCCTCGCGAGTACTACGTTCCCGATGGCCCCGATCGGCTGGTGATCGAAATGAACCAGGGGGTGCAATACAGCCTGCTCGGATGCCCGGGCCGGTACACGGTGCAGGTGGCCACCTTCAACGGGCGCGTGGTGGTCGATCAGAAAAAGATTCGCGAACTGGAAGCCGAGGGGGAACAGATCACGGCCGACAGCCGCCTGGCCGAGGCGGCCGATTCGGCCCACCGGCTTACGCTGGCGCTGCGAAAACAAGGGGTCGAGGCCTACGAGTTTCACGACCGCTACAGCAGCCTGGTTACCGTGGGAAGCTTCGATTCGGTGGGGAGCCCTCGGGCCGACGGCAAGACGGAAATCAACCCTGAGATCTTTGCAATCATGAAGCGATACGGGGCCGGCGCTCAGGCGTCGAACACGGGGACGCGGGGAATGATTCGCACCAAGAGCCTGGATGGGATACCCTTTGATGCGCAGCCGATGCCCGTCGAGGTGCCGCGCAGCTCGCTGGGTTCCGCGTACGAGCGGCCGGTGGGCTGGACCCGGCGCTGACGCGACGCGCCGCGCGACCGGTTCGGCAGTCGAGCCGGCGGCGCGCCCCAGCACCGGTTGAACCGCCCCGGCAACCCATGATGGCCAACGACCGCATCCTGGTTCTCGGCACGCGCAGCCGCCACAAGGTGCGCGAAATTCGGACCTTGCTGGGCGATGGCCCCTGGCGATTGCAATCGCTGGACGATTACCCCGCCGCCATCGACGTGGTCGAAGACGGCCATAGCTTCGGCGAAAACGCCGCCAAAAAGGCTTGCCAGCAAGCTCGCTCACTGGGCGCCTGGGTGCTGGCCGAAGACAGCGGCCTGGTGGTCCACGCGCTCGGCGGAGCACCGGGTATCTACTCAGCCCGTTATTCCGACCCTGGCGCGACCGACCAGCGAAACAATCAAAAACTGCTTGCCGAATTGGCGAGGGTGCCCGACGAAAATCGCCAGGCCCACTATGTTTGCCATGCCACGCTGGCCGATCTCGACGGAACCATCCGCGCCGAAAGCGAGGGCCAGTGCCACGGACGAATCCGGCGCGAGGCCAGCGGGCAAGGCGGCTTCGGCTACGACCCACTCTTCGAGATTCGGGAGTACCACCGCACCTTCGCCGAACTGGGCGACTCGGTGAAAAGCGTGCTCAGCCACCGGGCCCGGGCCATGCGCGCCTTGCGCGGAGCCCTTGAGCAACTCGTCGCCAGCGGTTGCTGGTAAACCGGCCCCCGACAAAGCCGGCGGCCCAATCGCCCCACCAAATCAGAATTACCTACCCGACCGGTAGAAATACCCCACTAGCGGGCCGTTGTTGGGGGGGTGAATTCCCAGCAAAATGTAAGCTTGAAAGGTCGCTTCGGGCGGCGTGGAGCGGACCGGGCCGCGATCGGCTCGTCGCCGGTCGAAAGCATGAAAGCTTCCGGCCAGCTACACTTGACCGGCCCCGGCAAAGCTGGGTCCCGCGGGCGCCTTGTGCCCAGCGCCAGAATGCCCCTGACCAGGAGCAAAAAAAAATAGAGCAGACCCGGGATGAACGTCCGGATCTGCTCGGGTAAATAGGGCACTGCGATGATGGCCGCATTTTTAGTCCCAGGGGCCTTGATTGGCAAGCCTGCCTAGCCAAAAGAGGGGCTTTCTGCTTAATCGGGCACCCTGGCTCACGGAACTCGCCGGCCGAGAGGATTGATCGATGACGCGTCGGACCCACTGGCTTCAACGAACGCTGATTGGCTTTTGCCTCTGGGGGCTCGGTTCCGCGGGCCGGCTCGGTGCCGACGAACTGGGAGATTGGGTCACCGCCCGAATGCCCGAGTTGGTTGCCCTGTATCAGCAACTCCACGAACACCCCGAGCTGTCGCTCCACGAGGAGCAAACCGCTGCCCGAATGGCCGAACTGATGCGTTCGACGGGGCTCGAGGTCACCACGGGGGTCGGCGGTCACGGCGTGGTGGGCCTGTTCGTCAATGGCCCCGGGCCGGTGGTGATGGTCCGGGCCGACATGGACGGGCTTCCCATTGCCGAGCAAACGCAGTTGGTTTACGCCTCGCGAGTGCGCGTGCCCGATGGCGAAGGCGGGGAAGTGGGAGTGATGCACGCCTGCGGCCACGACATTCACATGACCAGCCAGGTGGGGGTGATGAAGTACCTGGTCGAGCATCGCGAGCGATGGAGGGGCACCTTGATGGTGTTGTTTCAGCCCGCCGAGGAGCGCGGCGGGGGGGCCAAGGCGATGATCGACGACGGCCTCTTTTCGCGATTTCCCAAGCCCCTGTGTGCGCTGGCCCTGCACTGCGACTCGCTGCTTCCCACGGGCCAGATCGGGTATCGCCCTGGCTATTCGCTGGCCAACGTGGATAGCGTGGACGTGGTCGTGCGTGGCCGGGGAGGTCACGGGGCCTATCCGCACACCACGATCGACCCGATCACCCAAGCCGCGCAGTTGATCGTGAGCTTGCAGACGATCGTTTCCCGCGAGATCGCCCCGACCGATCCGGCGGTGGTTACCGTGGGCTCGATCCGCGGCGGAACCAAGCACAACATAATTCCCGACGAGTGCCATTTGCAGCTCACGCTGCGCAGCTACAGCGACCAGGTGCGCGAGCACTTGAAAGACGCCGTGAAACGCCACGCCGAGGCGATTGCCGTGGCGGCCCGTGCGCCGGCCCCCAGCGTTACGTTCTCCGAGGGAACGCCGGCGATGTTCAACGACGAGCGGCTCGTCGAGCGCTGTCTGCCCACCATGCAGCAGGTGTTGGGCTCCGAGAATGTGGTGCTCTCGGAACCGGCCATGGGGGGCGAAGACTTCAGCGAGTATGGCCGTGCGGGGGTGCCGATCTTCATGTTTCGGCTAGGGGCGGTCGACCGCCAGCGGTTGGCCGGCTACCAGCGGCTGAAGCAGGAGCCCCCCTCGCTCCACTCGGCCCAGTTCTACCCCGATACCGAACCGACCTTGCACACCGGCATTCGAGTCATGACCAGCCTGGTCCTCAGCCTGATGCCCAGCCCCGCGGGGGAAAACTGACATGCCCCGTTTCTCGCTGAGCAATGGCCTCTGGCTGGCGTCCTACTTGGCCTGCATGGCCGGGCTGGTCTACTGGTTGGCCGCCGCCCGTGGTTGGGCCCTGACCGAGCTGACCACCCCCCAGGCCCAAAGCGAATGGCAGCGCTGGAAGCGCGATGCCACCGAGCACACCGTGGTCGGCGATGGCCCCATCGAGCGTCGCGCGCCCAAGAGCGATGAGCCGCCGGCGCTGGTGATCCTGCGCGACAGCTTCCCCGGCGTCATCCTAACCTGCCTGGCCCTGGGGTCGTTCGTGTTCTGTTTCTTGATGGTCGTTATCCGGGGGGCATTCCGATCCGCGACCCGGCACTACCTGGGGGCCCGGGGAAACGAATGGGGCGAACCCGATTCGCTGCCGCGGGGCGACAGTGCCGGCGGGTTGCGGGAGAACCGGGGCCCGGTTTCGGCACGCTAAACGCGTTTCCAGCGACGCCGCGGTTCCGCCCGCGTGCCCCCGCCGGGAAGCCGTTTTCAGCCGCCCGCGGCGCCTTCCCAAATCGAGTCCGGTCGGTAAAATCAATTGCCGATGGGTCCGGCCCCTGCGCGTCTACGCAGCGCCGGATTCGATTGCATCTCGTCGCGAGTTTCTTGTCGATCGAGCCGTCGAAAACTACCCGGCTACCGTTCCGGTTGGTAGGGACTGCCCAGATTCTTTCCCGAGGGTGGTCTGCTTGGCGAACGCATTGGCCTACCCGGTTAGGCAAGTCGCACCAGGGCAAGTTTTTGAACGCGTCGTTCGACCTGCACCTTGAATAGGCCTTCGTCGGGGAACCGGCCCGGCGCGAGCCTCAACCGACAGAGCTAGAACGAAGGCAACCCATGATCTCAACGATCACCCTGCCCGACGCTCCCCACACCGACCCGAACGCCGGACAGGAGATCGCTTCGGCCGCGGTGAAAGACCTGGTCAAAGTGTTCAAGCTGCTTTCCGACGAAACCCGTTTGAAGATTCTGGTTTATCTGGCGGGCGCGGGCGAGCTGCACGTGCGGGCCTTGTGCGATCGGCTCGGACAAAGTCAGCCGGCCGTGAGCCATCACCTGGCCCTACTGCGGGTCTACGGGCTGATCGAGTGCCGCCGCGCGGGAAAGCATAACTACTACCACCTGATGCCCGGCCGATTGCAACAACTGCTCGACCAGGCGTTTGCCCATGTGCCCGCGTCGCAGCGGCGAATTCGCTTCGACGACTACCTGCTCAGCTACGCTCCACGCGGCGGATTGGTGTAGGGCCGCCGGTCCGTCGGGGCAATGCCAGGGCGAGCTCGCACCTTGCGCGCCTTGGCTTCTCACGCGCTGCTAGCCGCTGGCCGTTGGAGCCGGCAGGTACTTTTGTCAGCCTTCGGTGCAGCCCTGGGGGGTAGGCTGGGGCCGATTTCTTGCGCGCGGGCAAGGTGGCCCATGCCCACGCCGGTTACTCGGCCCGCCTGGGCCTGGCCGCGGGATCGAAACTCGCCCTCGCCGCGCCATTCCCGGGGGCCGACTCCTCGCCTGGATTCGTTTCCGGCACGTCCATCGCTGTCGTTCTCCGCAAGCTGTCGTTCTGGGCAAGCTGGCGAATGGTTTCCGCTTGGGGCTTCTTACATTTCCGGTAGGAGGGGTCGTAGGGCCGAATTCGCCTGGACGGTCTATGCGGGATTTGACGAACCAAAGTGTGCGAGAAATCAACCGCCAAGGTAATGGAACCGGCCCCTTGGATAAGAGACCACTGAGTTTGACGGTTGCCCAAGGAATGATCGAGTCGGCTCACTCGGACGGGAGCTGACTGGGGCCGACCGCTGGAAACCACCCGCTGCGCGGGGGTTTGCCTCGCACGGACTGGGACCGTCGTGAAGTGGAGAACGGACTGATGCACGCGAACCTATTCAAGCCTATCCTGTGCGCGGGCGTGGTCGTTTACGCCTGCTCGCCGACCGCAGTGCTGGCGGCGCGGCGCACCTTGCGAGTTCCGCCCGTGACTCCCACGAGCGCCATGTTGCCGACCGGCACGGCTCCGCCCGCAGCGGGCCCACCCTACGCGACGGCAACGATGCCAGCGGCGACCGCGTCGGTGGCGGTGTCGAGCTACCCGGTCGCCGTCGCCCCGACAGCCGCTTTGGCCGCCGCGCCGGCGCCCCCGGCGGCACTGGCACCGCGCGTTGGCCCGGTTTTGCCGGCCGGCCTGGCCCCGGTGCCGCCATCGATCCCGGCGGAATTGCCGACGACACTACCGACGGGGGCTTCCGCCCCACAGCGTGGTGGCGGAAGCGATGATGCGGGTTCCCCTGGCGTTCGGCTCGCGTCGCGGGTTCAACCTCCCGCGCCGGTGTTCGACCCGAACCAGGTCGGCAACTTGCAACTGCGACTGCAGGAAGCCGAGCGGCATATACGCGAACTCGAAGCGCCCAAGAAAGCGTTTCCGCTAATCAACCTCAGTGGTTTCATGCAGCTCGACCACGGTGTGTTCAGCCAAGGCGCCACCAGCCAGGCGGCGCTAGGCGATATCGAGAACGGCTTCGGCTTCCGGCGAACGCGTCTGCAAGCGGTGGGCAAGCTGACCGACTTTACCGGTTACTCGATCGAAATGGACTTCGCCACCGTGGGGCGTCCCAGCTTCATGGACGTGTGGGGAGAGCAGAGCGAATTGCCCTTTATTGGCAATCTGCGCATCGGGCAATTCCGTCAGCCCACCTCGATGGATGCTTGGACGAGCGTTCGCCACTTGGAATTCCTTGAACGGTCGGCGCCGTTTCAGGCCATCGACCCGTTCCGTCGTGTCGGCATCATGGGCTACGCCATGTCTGAGAACGAACGGACCACCTGGGCGTACAGCGTGTACGGCACGGGGCTGACTTTCTGGACCGGGGCTAGCAACGCCTATAGCACCCTGGGCGATACGCGCTTTGGAACCCAGATCGGGGACCGCCAGGGGGTGTCGTTCGTCATGCGAGGCACGCATTTGTTGTACTACGACGACGCCTCGGACGGCCGTTACTTGCTGCACGTCGGGGCTGGGTACAACTACAGCGCTCTAGGGGGAAACGGTACGGCCGGTACCGACGCTCGAACCTTCGGATCTCGACCGATTCCCGAGTTCTTCGTCGGCGATCCGACGGGGGCCGGTTTGACCGCCGCCGGCGTGCCCGGCGTGTTGGATACGGGGCGGTTTCTGGCCAACGACTTTCATTACTATCACACCGAGCTGGCCGCTAACCTGGGTCGGGCCCACTTTCAAACGGAATTCATGGCCTCCAGCGTCAACCAGCTCGGGGGGCCCAGCGTGTTCCTGCCGGGGGCATACTTCCAGTGCGGCTATTTCCTTACGGGTGAGAGCTGCCGATATCTGAAACAGGCCGGCGTGCTCGACTACAACGTGGCGCCATACAGCGACTTCTTCGGCCTGGGGCGCAATTCGCGCATGGGAGGCCTTGGAGCCTGGGAGCTAACGTTCCGCTGGTCGTACATCGACCTAAGCGGCAGCAATATCCTGCCAGGAAACCAGCTTGCTGCCCTGCCCGGGCCCCCCACGGTGCCGAACTACGGTGTCTTGAACGAAACCACGGTCGGCGTCAACTGGTGGTGGAACCGGTTCACCCGGCTGCAGTTGAACTGGATTCACGCGATGCCGGACTACACGATCTATGGATCCGCGCCGTTCGATATCGTGGCCACCCGATTCCAGATCGAATTCTAAGGATTTCCCAAATCACGCCCGCCCGGTGGCTCGTTCACGGAGGAGGAAACCAAGCCATGCAATTGCCCCGTTCTACCAAGCTCGCGGTCGCCGTTCTGTTGCTAGCAAGCTGCGGCGCTCGCGCCGATTCTTCGGGCACCTGTGCCCGCTGCGGCCGCTGCTGCGCGGTTCGCACGGTGTGCGTGCCCAAGCGAGTCGAGAAGGAAATCGTCAAAGTTTGCTGGGACGTGCGGTGCGAGGATATTTGCATCCCGGGCCCCAGCAAGAAGTGTGGGACGCAATGCGGCGAGGACTGCTGCGGCTGTTGGGAACTGCCCGTTTGGCAACCCACTTGTGCCAAGGTGATTACCCGCCGCGTGCCGGTAAAAACCGAAGTGAAGCGCAAGGTTTCCGCGATCGAGTGGGTGGTCGAGTGCCGCTGCGAGCACTGTTGCTCGGACCACTAACCGTCGGTTGAAATAAGCCACGGCGGATTCCTTCAACGGACGATAGGCCCGGAACCTGGTGTGCCAGCAACCGCCAGGCGAGAGATTGGCGGGCGCTGCCCCTTGGGTGGCAACCGGCTAGGCCGGTCCGAGAGAAATCGCGGAGGGGGGGAGAGGGCCAGAGTCTCGCTGATCGAAGGCCGCTCCCCGAGGCAGCATGCCGGCGCTAGTCGGAATCGGGGTCTCGATTCCCGGGGGGGAGCCGAACCCGCCGACGCGCCGGCAGGTTGCGGGTTAACGCGTTGCGGGCCAAAGATCCGGTCGCCTCGCAGGCGGCACCCCGGGCCGGCAACCCGCCAGACGGAAACCGGCTTACTTCTGCTCGGCGTTCACCAGCCGGCACTCGAATTCCAGCAGGGCCTCTTCGCCGACCAATTGCGTGAGATCGGTCGTGGTACGACTGCGACCCGAGGGGCGCGACTGGGCCCGCCTCATCTGGGCCAGCAGCGGCGGGATACACACCGGGTAATCCAGGCCGATCGTTCGCGAGTCGTCGCCGCTGGCCAGGGTCAGACGAAGGATCGACTGCGGCGATATCTTCCCATTTTCGCGCCGCAGCAAAATGGTGTCGAAAGCCAGCCGACCCGGGGTGCCCAAACCGCTTGCCACGGCGGTCAGCCCCACCCGGCGGTCGCTCTCGGAGCGGAGCCGTTCGCTGAGAAAATCAAGCCAGTAGCGATCGCCGCGGTGGGTCAGCAGCACGATCTGCCGCGAGAACAACAGGGCGCCGGGGCCCATGGCGGTCGACCGATCCCAGCAGGCCAGCCAGGGCCGCGCGGCCTGGATGGGCAGTTCGTCGGCCTCGAGCGCGCGGTCGGAACTGACAGACTCGATGGTGGCGGTTCCCTCGGCCAGGGCAACCTTTCCGACCACCAGCCGCGGTGGTCCGGCCTCGCCCCCCCGCAACAACATCGCCACCAACCTGGGCACCGTCTTGCTTTCGTAGTCGAGCCAGTGCGCTTCGCCTCGCGGGGCAACTCCGACGGGATCGAGTTCGGTCAATGGAAAATATCCGGCGAGCGACTCGGCACCTGCGTCGGGCCCCAACTCGATCCGGCCGATCGGCGGTGCCAGCGGGGTCGGCTCGGACGAGGCCGTGCCCAGGGCGAAATAATACTTAAACTCTAAGTTGAGCGGCGTATCGGGATTGATAAACGCCTCGGTCGACCGCCGCTGGTAATAGAGGCGGTCGGCCTCGTCGAGCTGCGGGGCAATGGCCAGCGCAGAGAAGTGCGGATCGCCCGAGTCGGAACTCGATTCCACGACCGTCGCCTGATCGTCGGCCACCACCTCGGCTTCTTCCACGACTACCGCAGACTCTTGGGCAAGTGGCTGGGCACCGAGGGCTTGCGATCCGGCGCCGGCGATCAGCCCCTGGGCGAGCAGCATCAGCGGCAGCGTGGTTGCCTGGAAATCGGCGCGCCGAGGGCGCGGGCAAGACGAAGCAAGGGAGCTGGAGCGCGTTGGAGCCGACCGCATGGAAAGTCGTTCCCGGCAAGAGTCGGTAAATGGTGCGCGGCCACATCGCGCGGGGACTGCGCCGAGGCGAGCGGCAGGGTTACCCGCCATTCTGGCCTTTGGAACCGGAATCGGCGAGACCGTTCTGGCCAGTTTTTGAAATTCCGCCGGTCGGCTGCCTGGGAACGGCGGGGGCACCCTCGAGCGTGCGGCTGGCCAAAACCGCGTCCCCTTCACTCTGCTTGAGCGCGAACCCCCGCGAGCGAAACAATTCGATCATCCGTTGGTTTTCGGCCGTGGTTTCGCCGTGGACCCGGTGCAGCCCCCAGGCGGCGGCGATTTCCAGGGTAAAGTCGAGCAGCAACCCCCCCAGGCCGTGCCCCTGCCAGGCGTCGACCACAAGCACCGCGAACTCGGCCGCGTCGCGCTCGGCATTGACCACCAGCCGCCCCACCCCCAGCAGTTCGCGGCGTGGGTCGTTCGTTTCGACCACGATCGCCATCTCGCGGTCGTAGTCGATAAAGCAAAACCGCTCCGCCATTTGGTGGGTCGATTGCTGAAACAAATGGCGGAACCGGTAACGCAGGCTCTCCTGCGAACATTGAGCCAGCATCTCATGCCAGAGCGGCTCGTCCTCGGGCTTAATGGGTCGCAGCAGGACCGACCTCCCCGCTCGGGTTTCGGCCCTCCGCATCCAAGGCGTGGGATACGGATGAATCGCCAAGTGGGCGAATCGCCGGGGGGGGTGAGCCACGGTCCGGGGGTCGATCGCCAAGCGGGCATCTAGCGCGATGACCCGGTCCGGGGTCGACAAGAGCGGGTTGATATCGAACTCGACAATCTGAGGGCAATCGGCGACCAGGGTTGAAAACCGCATCAGCACTTCGAGGACTCGCTCCAGATCGACGGGCGGTCGGCCGCGGAAGCCGCAGAGCAGCGGCCAGCAGCGAAGCGACTGGAGCATCCGCCGGGCCAGCCGTTCGTTGAGCGGGGGTAATCCCAGGGCATAATCGCCGCTGATCTCGGCCGTGACGCCCCCCTGGCCGATCAGAATCACCGGGCCGAACACAGGGTCTTGCTTGGCTCCCAAAATCAGTTCCACCCCCACGGGGCTGCTGACCATCGGTTCGACCGTAACCCCCAGCAGGTGCGCGTCGGGGCGGCGCTGGGCCGCGGTGGCCAGCAGCCGGTCGTAGGCCGCCCGCACCGCGCCTGCGTCGGACAGGCCGAGCGCGACACCGTCGACTTCGGTCTTATGAGTAATCTGTGGCGACCGAATCTTGAGCACCACCGGGAAGCCAACCTGGTTGGCCTGTTCGACGGCTTCCGCGGGGCTGCCGGCCGGCAGGGGCCGAGCCACGGGAATTTCGTACAGGGCGAGCAGTTCTTTGGCCTGGTCACCCTCCGCGGTCAAGCGATCGGCCCCGAGCAGCCTGGCGGCCCGGCGATGCAGTTCCGCCTGGTCGAGTTGGAAGGGGATCGGAATCTCGCGCGGCGTCTCGTAGAGAATCTCTTGCCTGCGGCGATGCTCGACCAGGTGTAAGAAAGCCCGAATCGCATCCTCGGGGGTCTCGTAAACGGGCACGCCCCCGGCGCGGAGTCGATCGGCGCCGGACGCGACTCGTTTGCCCCCCATCCAGCAAGCCAGCACCGGCCGCCGCGAGGCCTTGGACGTCGTGACCAGGGCATCGGCCACGCCCGCGACATCGGTCATGGCTTGGGGAGTCAGAATCACGATCAACCCGTCGACGCCCGGGTCGTCGAGGACGGCGGAAACGGCCGCCTGGTAACGATCAGGCGCGGCATCGCCCAGAATGTCGACCGGGTTGGCATGCGACCAGTGGGGTGGCAACAACGCATTGAGCCGCTCGATCGTGGCCGGAGCGAGTTGCGCCAACTGGCCCGACCACTCGATCAAGGCGTCGCTCGCCACCACGCCCGGCCCACCGGCATTGGTAACGATGGCCAGCCGCGGTCCGCTCACCGAACGACTGCGGGCCAGGAGCATGGCGCAATCGAACAGGTCGTTGAGTTGGCGCACCCGGACAATACCGGCCCGCTCGAACGCCGCTTCGTACACTTCGTCCAAGCCGGCCAGGGCCCCGGTGTGCGAGGCGGCCGCTTGAGCCGAGGCGGCGAACCGTCCCGATTTGAACGCCACGAGCGGCTTGCGCCGGGTAAACGCCCGGGCAGCAGACATAAACTCTCGGGGGCGGCTGATCGACTCGACGTAGAGCATGAGCGAGTGGGTCTGTTCGTCGGCCGCCAGGTAGTCGATCAAGTCGGCGAAATCGACGTCGACCATGTTTCCGATCGACACAAACTGGGAGAAACCAATCTGTTGGCTCAAAGCCCAGTCGAGCACCGAGGTGCAAAGCGCGCCCGACTGGGAAACGAAGGCCACGTGACCCTCGAGCGCCTGGTCGGCGGCAAAGCTGGCATTGAGCCGCAGTCGGGGCACTAGGAAGCCCAGGCAGTTCGGGCCCAGAATGCGAAAACCGTCCTTGGCCGTGGCGGCCACGGTTTGCAACTTCCGCTCCAGCGCCCCTCCCTCGGCGCCGGCTTCACGAAAACCGGCCGCCAACACCACCGCTCCCTGGGCCCCCGCGGCGATGCAGTCGGCGATGAGCCCTGGCAGGGTCGCCGCCGGAGTGCTGATGATCGCCAGATCGATCGGCTGGGGAAGGTGGCCGAGCGAGGCATAAGCCTGCACTCCCTGCACGGCGTCGTGCCGATCGTTGACCGGGTAGACCACGCCCGGAAACCCGCCCGTAATCAGGTTATGAAAAACCGTGTAGCCCACCTTGCCGGGCTGGTTACTGGCACCCACAACCGCAATGCGGCGAGGGTGGAAGATCTGTTTCAAGTGGCGTATCGACACAATTTCCTCGACGGCAGTACCCGCGACGTGCCGAGGCCGGCAGCTTGGCCAGTAGTTTATCCGCTAGCCGTGACACAGCGGAGGGCCCCCACCAGGCCGGCGATTAACAAATGCGCGGCAGCAGCATTCCCGTGGGCTCGTCGAGCGGCAAACGGCGTCCGAACAAGCTTTCGATTTCCACGGGGCAGGCGCTGCGCGGCTCGACGCGTCCTAGAATGGCGCAGCCCGCGCAAATTGGCACCCGGCGCAGCGTCTCCAGGGCCTCGTCGACCCGTGCCGCCGGCAGGCCCAGCACCATGGTTCCTTCACAAGCGATGTGAAGCGGATTCAGACCCAGCAGTTCACAGGCGCCGCGCACGTCGTCTCCCAGCGGCAGCCGCGACTGCTCGATCACCAGCGTATGGGGACATGCCTCGGCCCATTCGTGAAGCACCGCCGCAACCCCTCCGCGGGTTGCGTCGCGCATCGCCCGGGGCACGATCCCGGCTCGGAAGAGCGCGTCCACGGCGGGCCAAAGGTCGCCAGCGTCACTGGTAATGGGCGGGGATAGATCGAGCTGCTCGCGCGCCGCGAGCACGGCCAGACCGTGCCGAGCGATGGGCCCGGATACCAACAGCAGGTCGCCCGGCTCGAGCGATCCGGGCCCGGGGGGAGCCACCGTGCCAGCTTCCCCCAAGCCACTGGTGGCCAGAAACAACTGATCGACCGAGCCGCGGGGAGCCACCTTGGTATCGCCGGTTACGATCTCGACCCCGACCGCTGTCGCCGCCGCGCGGGCACTGGCGAGCACCCGGGCCAGAACCTCGCGATCCAGCCCCTCTTCGATCATCAGGGCCAGGCTCAACCAGCGAGGACGAGCCCCGCAGACCGCCAGATCGTTGCAGGTGCCATGCACGGCCAGCATGCCGATATCGCCCCCGGGAAAAAACAGGGGGGTGACCATGTAGGCATCGCAGGTCAACACCGGCGCGCCGGCCAGCGGCGGCAAGCGAGCCCCGTCGGCCAATTCACTCCCGGCGGAAAGCCCCAGTTCGGGCAGTACTCGCCGCCGCAGAAACTGGCGCGCGAGCCGGCCCCCTTCCCCTTCGGCCAGCGTGACGCGCGCCCCCTCGCCGCCGGTCCGCGGCACGGGGCAACTCCCCCACAACTCCGGCTGGTCATTCACGGATGGCTCCCTGCAGGGCCAGGCCCGTGTGGTGAAAACGGAAGTAGGCCGCGCAGGCCCCCTCGGCCGACACCATGGGGGCGCCCAACGGATGCTCGGGACGACAGCCAAGACCAAAGTGGGGGCACTCCGGTGGCTTCAGGCTGCCCAGCAACACGGCCCCGGCCTGGCACTCACCTTCGCCCTGCTCGGCGGCGGGCTCCTCGCACCAGCGAGCCCTGGCATCGAATCGAGCGGCATGTTGGCGCAGGGTTAGCCCGCCGCGGGGAATGATGCCCAGGCCGCGCCAGGGGGCGTCGACCGGCTCAAACCAGGCATCGACCAGTGCTTGAGCTGCGGGGTTCCCCGCCTCGCCCACCGCCCGGGCGTAGGCGTTTCCTAGTTCGGGCCGGCCCGATTCGAGCATGCGCACCGCCTCGCGGATGGCAACCAACAGGTCCAGCGGTTCGAAACCAGCCACCACGACCGGCAACGCATGTCGCGCAATCAAGCCGTGATAGTCGGCATAGCCGGTAACGGTGCAGACATGGCCTGCTGCCAAAAAGGCCTGGACCCGGCGCCGGGGGTGGGCCGCGATCAGCTCCATGGCCGGAAGCACGCGGACGTGAGCCGACAGCAGCGAGAAGTTCTCTAACCCCTGGGCCTGGGCCCGAGCGACCGCCAGCGCCGTGGCGGGCGCCGTGGTTTCGAATCCCACGGCGAAGAAAACGAACTGGCGCGAAGGCTCGGCCTGGGCTAGCCGCACCGCGTCGAGCGGCGAATAGACCAGCCGCACATCGCCCCCCTGGGCCCGGGCTTCGAGCAAGCTTTCTCGGCTTCCCGGAACGCGGAGCATGTCGCCAAAACTGACCAGCGCGAAACCGGGCCGACGGGCCAAGGCACAGGCCAGGTCGATCGCGCTGGCCGGGGTCACGCAGATCGGACAGCCGGGGCCGTGAATCAGCTCGACGGCCGGCGCCAGCCGCTCGTCGATACCGTACTTGAGCAACCCGTGGGTTTGGCCGCCGCAAACCTCCATAACGGTCCAGCGGCGGCGCGCCGCGCGAACGATTTCGTCGGCGACCCCCTCGCACAACCCAGCCTGGCGAAACTCGTCGACGTATTTCATCGAGGTAACCCCGTACCGCCCGACTCGTCGGCAAGCTCGCTTGCCTGGTGAACCTTGCGCAGGTCTTCGAGCAGCTCAAGGGCGGCGGCTTCGTCGAGCACGCTGATGGCTACTCCGGCGTGAACCACGACGTATTGCCCTGGGCGGGCCTGGCTCACGCAGTCCATCGCCACCTCACGGCAGATTCCGGCGAATTCGACCTCCGCTCGGTAAAACGGCGCTTCGCGCTGGAGCCAACGAACCACTCGTCCGGGAACCGCAAGACACATAGGTCAGATTCTCGCTGATGGAATCATTCGGGCGTCGCAGTCGACCAGCGCGCAAGCCCGATGGCGAGTTGCCCCAGCGCCAGGCCGCCGTCGCCGGCCGGCACGCGCCCCGGCAACAACAGGCGCTGCCTGGCGTTGTGCCGAGAAAACAACTCCACCACCAACTCGGTCAACAAGCGATTCTGAAACACGCCGCCAGAGAGCACCACCGGCAGCTCGATCCAGCGGGCGGCCAGGTTCCACACGGCACGGGCCAGCGCACGGTGAAACCGCATGGCGATTGCGCCGGGGGCAATACCCATCGCCAGGTCGCCCATCGCGCCGCGCACCAAAGGCCGCCAATCCAACTCGGCGCAACCGCCGCCGGCTGCCGAGCCCAGCGGAAGGTGATAGCTGCCGGGCTCGGCGGGGTCGGCCAGGTCTTCGAGGAGCATGGCGGGGCGGGCCTCGAACCCCTGGCAAGCCTCGCCCAGCAGCAAGGCCGCTAGGCCGTCGAACAACCGGCCCACGCTCGATGCCCGCGGACAAAGGCGCGGCCGGCCGAGCAGTTGCTTCACGCCCGCAAGCCGAACCAGTTCAAGCCCGGCCAGTGCCGGCGGTAGCGGCGCCGAGGGGGGCAACGATTCTTCCAGCAGCCCTAGCGCTGTGCGCCAGGGTTGGCCAATGGCGGCCTCACCGCCCGGCAGCCGGATGGGGCGAAGCCGGGCGACGCGCTCGAAGCTGGTCCAGTCGGCCAGCAAACACTCGCCTCCCCAAAGGGTTCCATCGCTCCCCTGGCCACTGCCGTCCCAGGCAATGCCCAGCACGGGGCCAGCCTCCCAGCCGTGCTCCGCCAAAGTGCCGACGATGTGAGCGTGGTGGTGCTGGATCGGTTCACCCGGCAACTCTCGCTCGGCGGCCCAACGGGTGCTGGCGTAGTCGGGGTGGGCGTCCCAGAACCAGCGCAGGGGCTCAAAGCGATAGAGCTGCCGATGGCGCGCAAGGCTTTCCGTGTAGCGCTCGCGCGACGGCGAGCTGTCCAAATCGCCCAGGTGCGGCCCCAACGCGGCTTGCGCGCCGTTGTACCAGGCCAGGGCCGTCTTCTGATGGCCGCCCAGCGCCAAGGCAGGGCCCCGTTGGGTGAGCCAGGCGGGCAATTCACAGGCCAGCGGCCCCAACCCGCGTCCCAGGCGAACGACCGAACGCCGCGCGGCGATCACGCGGACCACGCTATCGTCGATCGGTTGCAGAATCTCGCGGTCGTGCTCCAGCCAAAGCTGCGCCAGGCTCCGATCGAGCACGGCCGAGGGCCGATAGGCCAGCGGCTCTCCTTCCACATTGCCACTGGTGCACACCAGGGGCCTGTTTGCGTCGTGCGCCAGGATCCAGTGCAGGGCGGTGGTCGGCAAGAGGAGCCCCACCTGGCGCAAGCCCGGTTGCACTGCCTCGCGCGCCAGCAAGGTGCCGTCGCGGCAGCGGACCAGCACGATGGGGTTGGCCGGGTCGGTCAGTGCCTCCTCCTCGGCCGCGTCGAGCCAGGCGAGGCGGCGCGCGGCCGCTACGTCGCGCACCAGAACGGCGAGCGGCTTTTGAGGGCGGCGCTTGCGCAGGCGCAGCCGCTGAACCGCCACCGCGGAAGTTGCATCGCAGAGAAGCTGGTACCCCCCCACGCCAAGTAGGGCGATGGTTTCACCCTGGCGCAGCGCCGCCACGAGCGCCGCCCGCCAGTCGGCGTCGATCTGCCGCCCCTGGCTGTCGAGCAAGCGCATGGAGGGTCCGCAAATCGCGCAGGTGTTCAGCTCCGCATGAAATCGCCGGTCGCCGGCCGACTGAAACTCGCGCCGGCATGCAGCACAGAGCGGATAGGCTCGCCAGGAACTGGCCTGCCGCGAAAACGGCAAGCTTTCAAGCACCGAGTAGCGCGGCCCACAGCCAGCGCAGCCCACCAGGGGGTAGCCATGCCGACGCCGATCGCCGGGGTTGGCAACCTCGCTCAGGCAGTCCTGGCACAGGGCACGGTCGAGCGGAGCGGGAACCGAAAGCGGACCTTCGGAAAGCGTGGGGGCGATCGACCAGACTCGGTGCCCGCGTGGCGGCACGGGCCATGCCTGGCGCTCGATGCCCGCTCCGCCCCCCGGAAGCGCGCCGGCCAGTTGGTTGAGAAATTGGTGTACGGCCTGCGCGGCGCCCTCGATCTCGACGAGCACCCCTTGGCTGGCGTTGCGCACCTCGCCCGCTACCCCCCATCGCTGGGCCAAGCGAGTTACCGCCGGACGCAGGCCGATCCCCTGGACCGGCCCGGCGAGCCGTATTCGCCAGGCAACGGTGGCGGCAGCATCGGCGGGCGAGCCACCGGCCGAGCCCGCGGGGGCGAGCGGTTCCTCAGCAGCCGGCGCGTGGTTCATGGGGTGCCTCGACCAGACGGTGGCGAAATTCCTCCAGGAGCTGAAGCCAGGCTGGCACTCCCTCGCCGGTCAGGGCCGAAAGCGACAAGCAAATCAGTTGCGGTTGAATCTGCCGCGCGTCGGCCACCGCGTCGGCAACCGAAAACGGTACGTGGGGCACCAGATCGGTCTTGGTGACCACCAGCACCTGGCTGGTGCGAAACGCCTTGGGGTACTTACCCGCCTTGTCGTCTCCCTCGGGCGTACTCAGCAGGATCACGCGCAGGTGATGCCCCAAATCATGGCTTGCCGGGCAAACCAGGTTGCCCACGTCCTCGATAAACAAGTATTCGAACGGGCCGCCGGAGAGTTGCCGATACGCCCGTTCGACCAGCGGAAGCTCTAAGTGGCAGGCGCCGCCGGTGGTGAGCTGCGCGGCGGGCGCCCAGGGGCGCAGCCGTGCGGCGTCGCGTTCCGTGGCCAAATCGCCCACCAGCACCGCCAGGGAGTGAACGCCCTGCCAGCGGCGGGCGGTGGCCTCGAGCAGCGAGGTCTTCCCCGCCCCCGGCGACGACATCAGGTGCACGACCAGTGTGCCCTCGGCCTGGCGGGCCTGCCGGAATTGGGCCGCCCGATGCCGGGCCTGGGCCAGCACGTCGATTTCGAGCCCAATGGTCCGCGTAGTCATGGGCCGTTAGTCCGCGGCGGCAGGCTCGGGCGGCAGCTCAACGACCATGCGTTTGAGTACCAGCGAGTCGCCGCTCAATAGCTCGGCATCGCCCGAGCCGCAGTCAGGGCAGAACAGATTCAGATTGGGGGGGTGAAAATGCCGCTCGCACTGGCGGCAAACCAACTCTAGCGGCACCTCTTCCCAGGTCAATCGACAATCGCAACCCAATCGCTCGGGGGCCAGTTGTTCAAACGCCGAGGCGAGCAGCAGCGGCTCAACGCCCGAGAGTGGGCCCAACTGCACACCTACCGCGCGCACCGCCAGGGCGCCGGCGTTGCGAGCCTGTCGCTCGATTTCATCGCATAACTGAGCGGCCAGAGCCTGTTCGTGCACCGTGATTCTCGCGGAGTTCGGTGGACCGGCTTGCCCCGTCGAGGTGGCCAGCGACTGCTCGTATGGTATCATACGAACATCGCGCTCTGCCAAGTTGCCGATGCGTGCAGGAGTTTGGCACGATGCCGCAGCCGCCCGCTCCGGAGTCTCGTCATCCTAGTGGCGATAAGCGCTTCGGGCTGCTCGACGCAACCATCCGGCGACACCAGCGTCGCCCCGACGCGCTGATTGAAGTGCTCCACGTGGCCCAGGAGCAGTTCGGCCATTTGTCGACAGATTTGCTGATCTACGTGGCCCAAGCGCTCGATTTACCCCCCAGCCGGGTTTACGGCGTGGCCACGTTCTACAATTTTTTTTGCCTCGCCCCGCGGGGGCAGCACCGCTGCGTGGTTTGCGTCGGCACGGCCTGTTATGTGAAGGCCGCCGCCGAAGTGGTCAGCGCGATCGGCCACGAGCTGGCGCTGAGCCCCGGCGAGACCTCGGCCGATGGCCAAATCAGCCTAGATCTGGCCCGCTGCCTGGGCAGCTGTGGCCTGGCTCCGGTGGTGGTGCTCGACGACCAGACGCTGGGCAAGCTCGAGCCGGCCGCCCTGATTCATCGCGTGCGCCAGTGGCGCCTGGCCGTGCAAACGGCGAACCCGGCCGGAACCGCCTTGGCGGAGGGCGCCCCATGATCACGCTCGACCTTGCCACGCGCGCCGATCGCGAACGCGAGCGCCAAATCGCGCTGCCGCGGCGGGTGTTCTGTTGCTCAAGCGCCAGTTGCCAGGCGGTCGGCGCCACCCCGCTTCGCAGCGCCATTGCCGCCGGTCTCCAGGCCGCCGGCGCCGCGGCCGAGTTGGTGCCCACGGGTTGCCAGGGGCTGTGCAGCCGGGGCCCGCTGGTCCGCGTGGAAACGGCTCCGGGCGACGCGCGGCTCTACGCCGGCCTGACCCCGCCGGAAGGCCAGCGCCTGGCGGCCGACCTGGACGCTCCGCCCCCCGAGGTGGAGAGCCGCCGGTTGGAATCCACGCTGCCGTTCCTGGCCAGGCAGTCGAAAATCGTCCTGGAGAATATCGACCGCATCGACCCGCACCAGCTCGACCATTACCTGGCCCGCGACGGGTATCAGGCCCTGGTCGAGGTGCTGCGCAAATGGACCCCGGCCGAGGTCTGCGACGAGATCGAGCGCAGCGGTTTGCGCGGCCGGGGGGGCGCTGGCTACCCAACCGGGGTCAAGTGGAAACTGGTGGGCAAGGCCAAGAGCAGCCGCAAATTCGTAGTGGCCAACGGCGACGAGGGGGACCCGGGCGCTTACATGGACCGGACCGTCATGGAGGACGACCCGCACCGGCTGATCGAAGGGCTGCTGATCGCCGCCTACGCGGTCGGCGCCCAGCAGGGTTACTTCTACGTTCGCGGTGAGTACCCGCTGGCCATCGACCGGCTGAAGGCCTCGATCGCGGCGGCGCGCCGCCTGCGGCTGGTGGGCCGGGGAATTCTGGGCACCGACTTTAGCTGCGAACTGGAGCTACGGATCGGTGCCGGGGCGTTTGTCTGCGGCGAGGAAACCGCCCTGATCGCGTCGATCGAAGGTGGACGCGGTACGCCCCGGATGCGCCCGCCGTATCCGCCCGAGCGAGGCATCGACGACCAGCCCACGCTGATCAACAACGTCGAGACGCTGGCCAATGTGCCGGCCATTATGCGGCGCTCGGCGGCCTGGTTTGCCGGGATCGGCACCCCCACCAGCAAGGGCACCAAGGTCTTTTCGCTCAACGGCGCGCTGGTCAACACCGGGCTGATCGAAGTGCCGATGGGAATCACGCTGCGCGAGATCGTGTACGACATCGGTGGCGGGCCGGTGCCGGGCCGGCGGATCAAGGCGGTGCAAACCGGCGGCCCCTCGGGCGGCTGCATTCCGGCCAGCGAATTCGACCTGCCGGTCGACTACGAATCGCTGCAAAGGGCTCACTCGATCATGGGTTCGGGCGGAGTGATCGTCGTCGACGACTCGACCAACATGGTCGAGTTTGCCCGTTACTTCATGGAGTTCTGCCGCGACGAATCGTGCGGCAAGTGCGTCCCCTGCCGCGTGGGAACGGTTCACCTGAGCAACCTGTTGCGCAAGCTGGGCAGCGGCGGCGGCACCCAACAAGACCTGGAACAGGTGGAAGAGCTTTGCGACCTGGTCAAACACACCAGCCTGTGCGGGCTGGGGCAAACGGCCCCCAACCCCGTGCTTAGCACCCTGCGGCACTTTCGGCACGAGTACACCGAACGGTTGGCCCAGGAGGCGGCCGCGCCCCTGGCATCGACCGCCGGCACCACACCGCGGACCCAACCAACGCCATGACCGTACGCACGCTGAGAATCGACGGCCGCCTGGCCACGGCCCCCGAACACGCGACGATTCTCTCCGCGGCGCGCGAGGTCGGTGTAACCATTCCCACCCTGTGCCAGTTGGATGCTGTTTCCAGCGTGGGCGCCTGCCGGCTTTGCCTGGTCGAGGTGGCCGGCTCGCCCAAACTGCTGCCCGCCTGCACTACGCCCGTCCAGGAAGAAATGGTGGTCACCACCCAAAGCCCCCGGCTGGAGAAGTACCGCCGGATGATCGTTGAGTTGTTGTACTCCGAGCGAAACCACGTCTGTGCGATCTGCGTTTCCAACGGGCACTGCGAACTTCAAGAGCGGGCGTACGACGTGGGGATGACCCACGTGCGCTACGAATACCTCAACCCCGAGCTGTCGGTGGACGCCTCGCACGAGCGGTTTTCGCTCGACCACAACCGCTGCATTCTTTGCACGCGGTGCGTGCGAGTCTGCGACGAGATTGAGGGGGCCCATACCTGGGACCTGATGAACCGCGGCATCCGCAGCCGGGTGATCAGCGATTTGCACCGCCCCTGGGGCGAATCGGATACCTGCACCAGTTGCGGCAAATGTGTCACGGCCTGTCCGACCGGGGCCCTCTTCGACAAGCACGCCGCCACGGGCCAAATGGTCAAGCACCCCCAAATTCTGGTGCAATTGCAGCACGCACGCGAGAGAAGCCATGGCCACTCCCCCTGAGGGCGCCCCGCGCCGCCCACGCCTGGCCACGATTTGGCTGGGGGGCTGCTCGGGGTGTCATATGTCGCTGCTGGACCTCGACGAACGGCTGTTCGACCTGGCCGCCGCGGCCGATCTGGTCTATAGCCCGCTGCTCGACATCAAACAATTTCCTGACGAGGTCGACGTGACCCTGGTCGAAGGTGCAGTGGCCAACGACGAACAACTCCGATTCGTCAAGCGAGTGCGAGCCGCCACGCGCTGCCTGGTGTCGCTGGGCGATTGCGCAGGCCAGGGGAATGTAACCGCAATGCGCAACCCGCTGGGGGGTGCCGAACCGGTGCTTAAGTCCAGTTACGGCCACTGGCAACCCGCCGCCCCGCTGCCGGTGTTGCTCGACCGCGTTTGGCCGGTGCACCAGGTAGTTGCCGTCGATGTGTTTCTGCCGGGATGCCCCCCCTCGGCCACGCTAATCTGCGAAGCGACGCTGGACCTGTTGGCCGGGCGGATGCCCGACCTGACCGGCCGCTACCACTTTGGATAGGGGAGGGCCGATGGTTCGCCAAATCGTCATCGACCCGGTCACCCGGATCGAAGGCCACGCCAAGATCACCCTGGTGCTCGACGACGACGGGCGCGTCAGCGATGCCCGGTTTCATGTCAGCGAATTTCGCGGGTTTGAGCGGTTTTGCCAGGGGCGATCCTTCCGCGAGATGCCCTCGATTACGGCCCGCATCTGCGGAATTTGCCCGGTCAGCCATCTGGTTTGTTCCGCCAAGACCGGCGATGCCTTGTTGGGCGTGGTCGTTCCGCCAGCGGCTGAGCGGCTCAGGCGGCTGGCCAACCTGGGCCAACTAGTGCAGTCACACGCCCTGAGTTTCTTCCACATGTCGGGCGCCGACCTGTTTTTGGGCCACGAGACCCCTGCGGCCGAACGCAATCTGTTCGGGCTGATGCGGCGCCGTCCGGAGCTGGCCCGAGCCGGCATTCGCCTGCGGCAATATGGCCAGGAAGTAATCGAGGTGCTCGGCGGCCGGCGGATTCATGCCAGTTGGATGTGTCCCGGCGGGGTTTCCCATCCGCTCACGGCCGAGGGGCGCGAACAACTGCGAGAGGGCACGGCCGAGGCCCTCGCCACCACGCTGCAAGCCTTGGACGAATACGATCGGATCGTCGCCACCCGGCAAGACGAGATCGCCGCCTGCGGCGATTTTCCCTCGCTGTTCGTGGGCCTGGTCAGCCCCCAGGGAACCTTGGAGCACTACGACGGACGCCTGCGGGTGGTCGACTCCGACCGCCAAATCGTGGCCGACGGCATCGACCCGGCCGACTATCGCCAGTTTTTCGACGAGGCCCAGGAAGACTGGTCGTATCTGAAGTTTCCCTACTACCGCCCGCTAGGCTACCCAGGGGGCATGTACCGCGTGGGGCCGCTAGCGCGGCTGAATCTGGTCGACCGGT
Organism: uncultured Pirellulales bacterium; assembly: GCA_964399535.1. Classification (GTDB taxonomy): domain Bacteria; phylum Planctomycetota; class Planctomycetia; order Pirellulales; family CAYNRE01; genus CAYNRE01. The sequence goes on from CAYNRE010000032.1 coordinate 148,345, forward strand.
GCGGTACCCCCAGGGCCGACGAGGCGCTGGCGCGATTCCGCCAGTTGAGCCCGGGGGCAGTCACGGCGTCGTTCCACTACCACTACGCGCGGCTCATCGAGATTCTGTACGGGCTGGAGCGAATCGACCAAATCCTGGCCGACCCCGAGGTGCTCGACGACCAGGTACAGGCTCGGGCAGAACTGAATCGGCGCCACGCCGTGGGCTGTAGCGAGGCACCCCGCGGCACCCTGTTTCACGAATACCACGTGGACCACGACGGGCTGCTCGAACGGGTGAATTTGATGATCGCCACGGGGCAGAACAATGCGGCCATGAACCAAACCGTGCGGCAACTGGCCGATCGCTACGTTTCGGCTCAAGAGGTTACCGATGCCGCGCTCAACCGGGTGGAAGCGGGCGTGCGGGCCTACGACCCCTGTCTGAGCTGTTCGACCCATGCCGTGGGGCAAATGCCCCTGCTGGTGCGGGTCGTGGATTCTCAAGGGAAACTGCTGGTGGAGCGTTGCCGTGGAAGCCAAACGGGCACCTAGTTGGCCGCCGCCCGCGATCGCGCGGCCGCTGGTGCTGGCCTGGGGAAACCCACTCCGCGGCGATGACGGGTTCGGACCCGCCGTGGGCGAGCGGCTTGCCCGTCAGTGGCCCGGCCTGGCCGAGGTGGTTTGCTGCCTGCAGTTGGTTCCAGAGCTCGCTGAACGAGTGGCGGCCTGCCCGGCCTGCGTGATGGTCGACGCGACGACGCTGGCCCCCGCGGGCCGGCTCGTCGAACACACCAGCGACCAGCTCGAACGGCTGCCCCCCGAGCCAGCCGCGATCACTCACCACCTGGGGCCGCGGCTGCTCATCGAAATGGCGTGGTCGCTCTACGGTCGCTCTCCCCCCGCGTTGCTGTTGGGCGTGGGCGTGGGGTCGTGCCAATACGGTTTCGAACTCACCCCGCCGGTGGCCGAGGCCGTGCCCCGGGCGGCAGCCCGGATCGCCCAGTGGCTGGAGTGTTTCGGCCCCGGTGCCCGCTGAGGGCTTAGGAGGGCCCAGATCGCCTGGCACCACTTAGCTGGGCCGCCCGCTAAGCTGGGCCGCCCGCGGCCGGCCGTCCAACCCCGAGATTTTACCAGAAATTTACTGGCGTCTGATTCGACTTTAGGGTTAACGTGCTCCTTAGCCGTGTAGGTAAGTCTTCGGGTTTCTTGGGGGGAGGAACGCCGCATGTCGAGGAACCGCATTCCTGGTGAGTCCGGCCGCGTCACTTCGGCGGCCGCCCTGTTTCTGGCTGCCGCGACGCTGCTCTCGGCGCGGTCGGTATCGGCCGGGGAGCTGATCTTCACCGACCCCGGCTTTGCCGACGACGTGGCCGCGATCAACTTCGATGGATCGGGCTTTAGCGACCTGTTCGTGTTTCCCGCGATCGTCGACCCGCGCGGGCTGGCGGTCGATGTCAACGGCGGCAAGGCCTATTTCACCAGTGGCAGCGCGCTCTATCGCGGTAACCTCGACGGCACCGGTTTGGAGCTGCTCATCAGCGCGCTGGGCGGGGTTCCCAGCGACGTGGAATTGGATTTGGCCAACGACACCGTTTACTGGTCGGTCGATGGTCCCACGGGGGGCATTCGCCGAGCCAACCTCGATGGCACCGGGGCCACGGTGCTCGTCACCCAGACGCTGTTGGATTCCCTGTTGGGAGTCGATCCCGACGTTCGCGCCGATCGGGTCGGCGGTATCGAAATTCGCGGCGGCCGGGTTTACTGGTCCAACCTCGCCGGCTTGAATTCCATGCCCACGAGCGGCGTCACGGTTGGCACCGATGCCCTGAACCAGTTCGTGCTGGCCTCGGGCGAGGTCTCCAAGATCGCTTTGGACCCGGCCGGCTCAACCGTGTACTTCACCAATAACTCGGGCAGCACGGTGCAGAAGATCGGCCTCGACGGCTCGGGGCTCACCACCCTGGTCAGCCGGGGTTTTGGTCGGCCGGCCGGCCTGGCCATCGACTTTGCCAGTGAACGGCTTTTTTTCGGCGACACCCTGGGCACCTCGGGGCGCGGGCAAATCCTTAGTGCCAATCTCGACGGCTCGGACCTGACCATCATTCTCGATCGCGGGTCGACACTCTTTGCCCCGGTTGATTTGGAGTTGGGAATTCCGGTGCCCGAGCCCCAGGCCTGGCACTTGGCCACACCGGCCCTGGCAGCCTGGCTCTGGCTCGCCGCCCGTCGACGGCGCGGTCCGGGGGCCTGAAGGGTGAGGCGGTAGAAACCCCCAGCGGCCTGCAACCTCACCGGCGGGGTGCCAAGTTAGCGGCCCGGTAATTGCTTGGGCGGCTACGCCAGCACCTCGGGAATGATCCGGCCATGCACGTCGGTCAGGCGGAAGTCGCGGCCCGCGTAGCGATAGGTGAGCCGCTCGTGATCGAAGCCCAGCAGTTTGAGCATCGTGGCGTGCAGATCGTGGACGTGTACCGGGCGGTCGACCGCCTTGAAGCCGAACTCGTCGGTGCCGCCATACACCGTGCCGCCGCGCACCCCGCCCCCGGCCAGCCACACGCTGAACCCCCAGTGGTTGTGATCGCGGCCATTGACCTTGCCCTGATTGGCCCCGGCCTGGGGTAGCTCGACCGTGGGCGTGCGCCCGAATTCGCCCCCCCAAAGCACCAGCGTTTCCTCGAGCAGGCCGCGCTGCTTGAGATCGATCAAGAGCGCCCCGATGGCTTGATCGCACTGGCCCGCCAGCCGACGGTGGTTGGCTTCCAAATCGTCGTGGCTGTCCCAGGGCTGGCCGGCTCCGTGCCACACCTGCACGAACCGCACCCCGCGCTCGATCAACCTCCGGGCGATCAGGATCTGTCGCGCCTGGGTACCAGGACCGTACAGATCGAGGATGTGTTGCGGCTCGCGCGAAACGTCGAACGCCTCTTGCGCCTCGAGCTGCATGCCGTAGGCCAACTCAAAGCTGTGAATCCGCGATTCCAACACGTTGTTGCCGTCGTGCTGGGCCAGGTGGCGGCGATTCAGCGCGGCCAACAGGTCGAGTTGGGCCCGCTGCCGGTCGAGCGTCAGACCCGGGTTTCGCACGTTCTCGATCAGCTTCTCCACCTCGGCATGCTGGGTGTTGACGTGCGTACCCTGGTACACACCGGGCAGAAACGCCGCTTGCCAATTCTCGGTTTCCTTAATCGGGTAGCCGCCCGGGCACATCGCCACAAAACCGGGCAGGTTCTGATTCTCGGTGCCCAGGCCATAGGTGAGCCAACTGCCGAAGCTGGGGCGCACCAACCGCGGGTCGCCGCAGTTCATCAGCATCAGCGAAGGTTCGTGATTGGGTACGTCGGCGTGCATCGAGCGGATCACGCAAATCTCGTCGATCGAACGGCCGACGTGCTCGAACAGCTCGCTCACCTCGATGCCGCTTTGCCCACGGGGACGAAACCGAAACGGCGAGGCCAGCGCGGCCCCCGTTTTCCGCTCGGTGGCCAGGTAGTCGATCGGCAGCGCCTGCCCGGCATACTTGGTCAGCGACGGCTTGGGATCGAAAGTGTCGACATGCGACGGCCCGCCGTTCATAAACAGGTGAATCACCCGCTTGGCCTTGGCCGGAAAATGGGCCGGCTTGGGCAGCATGGGGTTCGCGAAGTCGGCCGCTCGGGCCTCGCCCGAGTCGCTCAAGAGCGTGGCCAGACCGAGCCAGCCCAGCCCCAGTCCGCTGCGCTCGAGCACCTCGCGCCGGGTGAGGGCAGGCCCCCCTGGGGTTGGCGATTGGGGCAAGGCTATTTCGCTGGTCATGGCTCGTACTCCGCTCCGCGGTCCAAGCGAGCCCCGCCGGCCCGCTTTACCCCGGAACACCGACTCGCTAATCGACGAAACAAAACTCGTTGGTCATCAGCAGCGCGTGGGCCAGTTGCTGCCAGGCGTCGGGCCCGGCGCCTGGCTCGCCCGCTTGGTCGGGCGCGCGCCCAACTCCTTGGCTGGAACGTACCCCCTCGAGAAAGGCCAGCCCCTGGTCAAGCTCGTCGGCCCCGGGTTCGCGACCCAGGGCCAGGCGAATCAACTGGGCCAACCGTTCACGTTCGGGCGCATCGGCATCGGCCCGGCTGCGCTGGGCCAGGTGTTTGGCTTGCTCGGCCACGAACGGCGAATTCATCAAGAACAGCGCCTGCTGCGGCACGGTGGTCTGAGCCCGCTGCGGGGTGCTGCTGTCGGGGCTGGCAAAGTCGAATACCCGCAGCGTGCCGGGCAAGTCCTGGCGATCGATCAAACCGTACAAGGTGCGCCGCTGCGAGTAGGGGGCCTGATACATGGGCACGCTTCGCCCGCCCCGGGTCAGATCGAGCTGGCCAGCCACCGCCAACAGCGAATCGCGCAGCGCCTCAAACTCCAGCCGGCGGCGATTCATCCGCCACAACAGGCGGTTTTCAGGATCGACCCGCTGGCCCTCGGGCCGCTCGGCGCTCGACTGCCCGTAGGTGGCGGAAAGGACCAGTTCGCGGTGCAGGTCTTTCAGCGACCAGCCGCCGTCGCGCAGCCGCGCGGCCAGGTAGTCGAGCAAGGCCGGATGGGTCGGCGGCTCGCCCCGCGTGCCGAAGTCGCTGGGCGTGGCAACCAACCCCCGGCCGAAATGGTGCAGCCAAACCCGGTTGGCAATGACCCGGGCCGTGAGCGGGTTGGACCGATCGACAATGGCCCGCGCCAATTCCAACCGCCCGCTGCCCTGGGCGAACGGCTGATCGGCCGGGCCGCGCAGCACGCGGAGAAATTGCCGGGGTACGGAGGGGCCCGGTCGATGCGGATTGCCGCGGAGAAAGATGTGCGGTTCGCTCGGCGCCGGGGCATCGACCAGCACCATCGCCCGGGCGGGTGCCGCCGGCGAGGTAGCCTCCCACTCGCCGATGGCCGATTTCAATTGCCGGTATCGGTTGCTGGCCTCGCGGTGAAGCAAGCTTTGCAGCTTGTCGCGCGGCACCTGGGTCGGGTTCCCCTCGGCCCACAGCGCTTGGCGCAATTCTTCCCAGGCCGGGTCGGGCAGTGCCGCCAGCGGAGCCGCCTTGCGTCCGGCCGCGGCTGCCCAGATTTGAGACCGCTGGGCACTGGTCCAGCGAACATAGGCCTCTTCGAGCAGCGCGCCGAGCCGATCGGCTAGGCTGGTTGGTGTGGGCTCGCTCAACTCGGCCAGCGCGGCCCGCACCACCGCGTTGGTGGCCACCTGCTGCTCAGTCTGGGAAGCCCCGCTGTAGCGGGCCACCAGGGCCGACAGGTCGCTCGATTCGTGCGAGCCCGGTGCCGAGGCAACCGCCTTCCAGACTCCCAGAACCGGATGCTCGGCCGGCAACCCGCCCAAGTAATCGCGCCAACGGGCGACGATCTCGGGGCGCAGGTCGCCCGGATCGTACGACACCATGGGGTCTTCGCCGGGGGGCGTTCCTGGTGGCTGGGCCGCGGCAACCAGGTAGCGCCGCACCTGGGCCCGCAGCTCGTCGGTCAGCCGCCGGTCTTCCTGCCGGGCAAACTCTTCCAGCGCCTGGCGCCGGGCAGCCAGCTCGCGCTGATGGGCTTGCCAGGCCTCGGTTTCCTCAGGCGGCGCGATGATCGGCAAGTCTTCCGGTTCCACGGAACTGGCAAACACGCCGTACAAGCTGTAGTAGTCGGCCTGGGTCACCGGGTCGTATTTGTGGTCGTGGCAGCGGGCACAACCCACGGTGAGCCCCATGAGTCCGCGGGCCACGACGTCGATGCGGTCGTCGATAATATCGTGGGGGTTGTTCATGAACCGCCGGCCGAGCGTCAGGAACCCGAGCGCGGCCAGCGACTTGCGATCCTCGCTTGGCGGCAGTTGATCGGCGGCCAACTGCTCGAGCACGAACTGGTCGAAAGGCAAATCGCGGTTCAGTGCCTCGACCACGTAGTCACGATAGGTGTAGGCGTACGCGTAACGCGGATCCTGGGTAAACACGTAACCCCGGGTATCGGCGTAGCGCGCCACGTCGAGCCAGTGCCGGGCCCAGCGCTCGCCGTATTGCGGCGAAGCGAGCAATCGCTCGACCACCTGCTGCCGGGCATCCGGGCGCTGGTCGGCTTCGAACTCGCAAATCTCATCCCACCGGGGCGGCAACCCGGTCAGGTCGTAGGTGACGCGCCGCAGCCAGGTGCGCCGATCCGCCGGGGGCGCCGGCGCGAGCCCCGCCGCTTCCAACTCAGCCAGGAGGTAGTAATCCAACTCTCGGCGCGGCCAGTCGGCTTGGCGCACCCGGGGGCGCTCGGGCGCCTCGATCGGCCGCAGCGACCAATGCTGCTGGCGCACCTGGCTGAAGTACGAATCGTCGAGCGCCGGCGGCCCACCCGGCGCGGGCTCGGCCTGGGCCGGCCACGCCAGACCCTGCCGAACCCACGTTTCCAGTATGGCGACTTGATCGGCGCTTAGTGCCGAGTCGGGGGGCATCGCCAGCCCCCCTTCGCGACGCACGGCGGCAATCAGGCTGCTGGCCTGGGGCTGGCCCGGCACCACCACGGGTCCGCCATCGGCCCCCCGCAACACCGCTTCGCGGCGGTCGAGGCGCAAACCCGATTCCTGCTTGGCCGAGCCGTGACAGCTCCAACAATGCTCCGACAGGATCGGCCGTACTTGCCGCTCGAATTGCTCGATCGCCTCGGGCGTGGGGGCGGCCCCAGGGACCGGCTCGCCCGCGTGGCACCAAGGGGCGCCGCAGACAAGCAACCATAGCAGCCAGGTTCGCCCAAGCATTCGCACCGTGAGGATTCCCTCGGTCGTTGCGCGGGGACCGACCGTTTTCCAAGGCCGAGCCGACCGAGCGACCAATCAGGCGGGGCGTTCCGCGGCAAGAGGGCACGGGGCCAACGGCGCCCGACGCAGCACAATACCGGAAACGCGGATCGAGCCAGTCCCCCTAAACTACCCTGCCGGGGAACGAGCCGTCAAACTTACGGCGTCACCCGGCGGCTACCCGTGGCCGGCGTGCCGTGTGACGCGGCGACCGCGACGCCTGGGCCGGCCTTGGAGCGCGCCTGGGAGGCGGCTTGGGAACGGCCACTTCCCGAACTATCTCGTCCGCGCATACGATCCCTGCTTGCTTCCACCTGATCGGTCGCCGTCGAGCGGCCTCGATAGCTAGCGTCGCCAGCAACATCGTCAAGCGCAACTGGGAAAAATTTACGCCGTACACACCAGCCCAGCGTGCTGGGCCGCGCGGTGCCGAGCACGGCAACCCTTATTTTGAGACCGCGGATGCACGAGCGACGGTCCCCGTTTCGACCCCGCGATTACCTCAAGCGCATCAAAAAAACTGCTCGCTTCTGGCCGCCGATTGACGAGGGGCCAGCCCTTCTGAATAATGCCGACCCTGCCGACGATTGCCGCGGAATCGTCATCCCGCGGTTCACAGATGGGATCGACTTGACAACGCCAACCACTCGGTCACTATGAACAAACCTGTGTGGAAGGCAACGGCCCTTCGAGCCCGTTCCAAGCCGCACATCGCCAGTGATTCACACGCTTGCCCGCTGGGGTGCGCTGTTGTGAACGCATGCGGAGAAGCAATCGTTGGCTCGCGGCCAAGTGCCGATTCCTAGGTAAGCAATAGCACTCCACGCCATCGCAGTTTTGGGCAGCCGATCGCGCGGAGCGACCTACCGTTCAACGGAGATTAGCCATGCCGGACTATTGGCTTAGCGCGGATGAGCAACTCGTAATCGATGGCGTTCGGGTAACCGTTCTCGCCGTCGACGGAGGCGAGGTGCAACTCGAGATCGAGTATCCCGGCGGCAGCCAATCCGGTGGTGGGCAATCGTATGGCCGGCACAGCGGCAGCGCGCGTCACGGCCGCCCCGCGGCGCACCGTCAATTCGTCGGAGCCAGCGCGCTGGACTGACCCAAGGGGCGCTGGGCCATAGGGCCCGCCACGCCATTTGCCCGCGAATGGCTCGCGCGATACCGTTGCGCGATACCGTCGGTGCTCGCCCGCGGCACTTCGCTCGGGCTGTGATCGACGCCCCTGGGCTCGGCGGCCGATGGGGTCGATCATTACTTGCCGGACGCCAGGTGACGTCAGCGCGAGGTGGCTCGTTCTCCGTCGTCCTTCGTCCCCCCCGCCCCGTCGGCCGCGGCGATCCACGCGGCGTTCGTCATTCGACGCGCCAACCGCGCCGCGACGTTTGCTTCGGACGCGCTGGTCGGTGCGGGCGGCAGCCGACCGCTTTGGCTGCAATGCCCAGACGAGCAGCCCGCTCAGGGGCGGAGAAGCGGTCTGCCCAGCTATCAGGGTGCACCTCGATCACCGCTTTGCCCGACGTGGGCCTGCACCCGAATTCACTCGCTACGCTACTGGTTTCATAGCGAGTCATTTGTGTTGCGTACGATCGCGCACCTCCGGCGCGACTCGCCAGAAATTCACGATCGCGGTTAAGTCGTTCACCACTAGGCATTTGTCCGCGCACCCCCCGGTCTCAGGCAGCGTCAAAATCGAACGCTGGGGCGATCTTTTCCGTGGCCGGCCACGTAGCAAACACCGGTGTCGATCTGCCTTAACCCCACAGGCGTTTCCACTTTTTCCAGGTCCCCCGCAGGCAAGGGGGGAAGTCCCTGGCGAGCGACTTCCCAGCAGCGGCCGAGCCTTACCGGGAAGGCCCCCCGTGCGTTTGGCCGCGTGTCCGCGAACCCGCTGGGGAAGAAAAGCGTCTGGTTTGCCTGAGGGGAAAGACCGAGGAGTTAGCCGTGAGTCATCGTGTGACGGTCGGTTCCCGACAAGCTGTTCCTGCTCCCGCGGCGCCGCGCTCGAAGCGCGGTGCCCGTAACCTCTCACCGCAAACGCGCGGTGGGCAGGGCAATCGGAACTCGGCCCGTGCACGGCGCGACTCGGTCGATGCGGGGGGGCAGTCCCGTAGTGCCAGCACGCACGAGTTGGCCCATCCCAAGTGCCGGCCTTCGCACGGCAAGTCGAGGCATCGGCAACCAACCATCGAGCGCGCGGTACCGATGCCGCTCCCGCCCGAGGGCCGTGTCGCGGCGGCTGCCCGGCCGCTGGCCGAGACTTCCCGCTCCGCGCGGCGTGCCCCTGGGCGTCACCGCCTGACCCTGGCCGACCGGGTTTCAACCCGGGCCCGGCACGCCATGTTGATGGCACTGGATGGCAGCGACTTCGGGATCGCCGAGATGGAGGCCCTCGGGCTTTCGCTCCGCGTCATCAACCTTTTGGAAGAGAAACTGGGCATCATCTGGCTGAGTGAATTGCTGGCCTATGGCCCGGACGAGTTGCGCCAGCGAGTTGCCTTCTTGGGGCAGTCGGGCGTCGACGAAATCATGGCGGCCCTGTCGCGCTTCGACCAGTTGGGCGATTGCCAGGCCCAGTTGGCCGCGGTGCTCAAGCCGGGCCGGTTGCCCATCAACTAGCGCCTGCTCATCAACTAGCGCCTGCCCATCAACCGGGGCCTACCCTGTCGGCAACTAGTGGCCGGCCCGTCGGTGCGTGCCGCGCTCAGGCAGTGTCCGCTCAGGGCAGTGTCCGCTCAGGGCGCCGCCGTAACGGCGGGAACGGTCCGCTGCGCCACGCGCTCGAACAGATCGCGCCGGGCGAAGATGGCTACGTCGTGGGGACTGTGATAGGGCCCACCGGCGATCTGGGTGACGAACGCATAGCGCGCGTCGATCTGATCGATCCAGTGGCGGTGAAAATTCACGTCGGCGCCGATGTCGAGCGCAATGAAGGCAAACTCCGAGGGGTGTTCGCTCAGCGCGGCGGCCACGTCGGGCACTCGGTCTTCGATCAGCACCAGGCTCGGCAGTTGCGTGTAAAAAGCAACATGGCGGGCATTGGTAAGCACCGCATCACCGGGCGCCGCCAGCGTACTCAGAAACGCCGCGGCGGTGCGAAGCGGAGCGAAGGCCGGGTTCAGCGGCCGCAGACTGCGCGGCAGCAAAAGCCCCACCACCACGATCGCCGCGACTGTGCCCGCCAAGGGCAGGGCCGCCGGCCGCTTGATTCGAGCCGCGAGCTTGGCGACCAACTCCGTCAGGCCTTCCCCGACCCAGGGCATGGCCAGCGCCACCAATGGCATCACGTGGCGATGGCTCATGTATCCACCCAGGTAAAACAGCACCACCAGGAGCGCCGTGTGCAAGAGCCCCAGGGCCAGCGCCACCCGCCCCACCGAGGGCTGGGCCAGCCGGCGATCGGGCGCAAAGCAAGCCCACAGCAGCGGGACCAAGAGCACGTAGCGAAACCCTTTGGACAGTTCGCCGATTAGTTCGACGAGCGCGCCCCCCAATACGTCGAGCGGCGAGCGCTCCAGCAATACGGACTGCTCCTGCTGCTGCCGCTGCTGGAGCGCGGTTTGATCCGGTATGACCAACTGCGATTGGCCGCTGGGGGGCATGGCGGGCCAGGTGCGAAGCGGAGCCGCGACCGGGGCCGCCGCGGCATCGCTCGCGGCCTTCGGCACTGGAAGCGGCTCAACGGCCGTGTCGGCAATCGACGGCCGCCTTGGCTCGGGCTGCGGTGGCGATGCGGGCTCGGCCGCGGCGCGCCGGGCCACCAGCAGCGGTTTGTTTACCAGCTTGCTGGTCGGCCGGCCGCCGACGCTGCCATGTGGCAACGCGACCAATCCTGCCGATACCAGCACCAAGGCGGCCGCGGCAATGCGGCGAAGCCGCGTTTGCCATACGGCGCTTCCCGAGAAGCCCGCGGCCAGCAGCCCGGCCACGGCCAGGGCGGCGCCGATTCCCTCGGGTCGAATCCAGTAGGCCAGCCCGCTGGCAATGCCGCAGCCGGCCAGGCCCCCCAGGCGCCCGGTCCGAAGGGCGCGTGCGGCCAGCCAGGCCGCGGCCAGGTACAAGGCCAGGTGGGGCGTGTCACTCAGGGCGTCGGCCGCGTTTTGCCGCAGCAGGGGCAGCACCGCGGCGGTCAGCGCGGCCCAATTGGCCGAGGCCAGCCCCCAGCCGTCGTAGGCCATCGCCCAAATCAAGGCCACGACCGCCACGCCGCAGATCAGCACCGGCAGCCTCGCGGCCGCCAGCCAGAGGTCGGCCCCCTCGTGCCAACCCAGTCGGTCAAGCATCTGGTAACTGCCGGCGATCAAGATCGGGTACCCCGGATGCTGGTCGTGGCGACCGATGGCGTCGACCGGGTCGACCAACAATGCCTGGGCGAATTCGATGAATCCCAACGCGTCGCGCGAAACCAGCGGCGAGCGGTTGGCAACGAACGACTCGATGGCCAGCGTCAGGCCGCACGCGGCGAGAAGCCCGGCCCAGGCCGGCCAAATCGACTGGGCGTCGGGTTTCCAGCCGGCCAGAGTCTTGGCGAGCGCGCGTTGAGATTCCATGCCGGTATGCTCGTCGATGGTTCGCGCACGTTGCGGGCCTACGCGGCCCGGCGCCTCGGGGTGTGGGTACTGGCCGAATCGTCGAGTACCTGGCGGTAAACCGACCAGGTCGCCGCGGCGCAGGCCGACCAGGTGAACTGTTGGGCTCGCTCCGGACCGCGCCGCCGGAGCACGGCCCGCAGCGATTCATCTTCGAGCACCTCGAGTAAACCATCGGCGATCGATTCGGGATCGCGCGGGTCGACCCAGACGGCGGCGTCGCCGAGCACTTCAGGCAGCGAGCCGGTTCGGCTGGCCACGACGGGCGTTCCGCAGGCGGCCGCCTCCAGGGGCGGAAGCCCGAAACCTTCGTACCAACTGGGAAAGCAAAACGCCTCGGCTCCGCGCATCAGCGGGGCCACGTCGCGGCCCGGCACGTAGCCCAGTTCTCGCAGCGCGCCTTGCCGGGCCAACTCCGCCAGCACGGGGCGAAAATAGGCCTGGTTCCAGCCCGCCATGCCGGCCAACACCAGCGGCACCTCGCGGCGCACCGCCAAGGGAAGCAGCCGATAGGCTCGGAGCAACCCCTGCAGGTTCTTGCGCGGTTCCAGCGTCCCCAGATAAAGCAGGTACCGCGACGGCAACTGATACTGCTGGCGGACCCGTTCCAATTCGACCTGGGGGATCGAGCAGCGAAACCGCTCGTGGTCCACGCCCAGGCGGGTCACGTGTACGCGAGCCGGTTCGACCCAGGGGCACAGTTCCAGCAGTTCCGCGCGGGTGAACTGGCTGTCGGTCAGTAGGGCGTCGCAGCGCTCCAGTGCCTCGCGCCAGGCCGAGCGCAGGTATCGCAGGCGATCGGCCGGCAGGAACTCGGGACAGCGAAGCATCGCCAGGTCGTGAACGGTGGCCACGACTGGCCCGGCCCAACGAGGTGGGATGTAATTTGGTTCGTGAAACAGCGACCAACCGCCGCGCCGCGATTCGCGTTCCAGAAGCACCGCCCGCGCCCAGTTTGCCATCGCCCGGCCGTAGGGAATTTTGCCTCGCCAGCGGGCTCGGAACGCCTCGCCCCGGCCCCCTCGTTGTTGTTGGCCGCGCTGCCGCAGAAAGCGCCAGGCAGGCACCACGCGAAGTCCGTCGAAGACACCTAGCGACTCGATCTCTGGGCGCGCCAACAGGGCCTCGGCCAACTGGCTGGCGTAATGGCCCACGCCGGTCACCGGGCCGAGCATCGGTTGTCCGTTGAGCAGGATTCTCATGGGCACGCTGCATTCCCTGCGGGCGGCGAATACGGGCCACTATCGCCAATCGCGGTGCCGAAGCGCAAACCCAGCGCCCGAAAGCCGAGAAGCGGCCGCGGCGCGAGATTAGCCGAAGCCGGCAAGACAGGGAAAGATCAGTTACCCCGAACTCGCCCCCCCCTCTGCGAAGCTGACGACGGAACCACGCTCCGGGGGGCACCGGCCGTTCATTCGGGCGACGCTAGCAGCGCCATCAGCCCGTCGGCCAACGAACCGCGCCAGTTCAAATAGTCATGGGCGCCGTGATACTCCGAGTAGCCCACCACCGGGTAGCCCTTGGCTTGCAGCACATCGCGCAGGTGACGGGTTTCGATCCGCACCGTTTCCAGCAAGCCCGCCTCGAGATAGAACCGCGTCCCGTTGCAGGGTAGCGCGGCATACTGTCGGGTAAGCCACTCGCCTTCCACTTCCGGATGGGCCCAAGAGGGTACTCCCTCGGGCGACCAGCCCAGCGAGGCCGATTGAGCCAGCACGTTCCCCACCACCTCGGGGTGCTTCAGCGCCAGGTAACAGGCGGCCAATCCGCCGGCGCTCGAGCCGGCCACGACCACCTGCCGCGGGTCGCTCGTCACAGGATGCCGCGCCCGCACCCAGGGCAATAGCTCCTCGACCAGAAACCGCACGAAGTCGTCGTTACAGGTCAGTTCGCTCGCCCGGGCGCCCGGGGCGTTGCCCACCAGCAGGGCCACCACCGGGGGCAGTCGCCGCTCGTAAATCAGGTTGTTCAGAATCGTGGGCGTGGGAACCTGGAGCGTGTAGGCTTCCAGGTCGAACACGATCAGCAGGGGATAGGGCGCCGCGTCGGCGCGATCGCCGGGCGGGCGATAAACGGCCACGGTCCTTTGGTTGCCCAACACCTGGCTTTGAAACTTTTCACCCTGAAGTTGCCCCTTGGGCACCTCGGGGCGGGGTCGAATCCACGGCTGAGGCGCGGCGCCGGCCAGCTCGACGATCGAACCATTGAATTCCCGGTGCCGATTCAAGGGATCGAGAATCAGCCGCTTGGCTCGCTCCTGAATCGCCTTGCTATCGCTCCAGTCGAGCTTCTGGAGCGGATCGTTGGGAGAAAAATAGTAGGTGGTGCGCAGGTCGTTTCGCGTACGGCGCGTGAGATACCAAATGTCGGTTCCGCGAAGCCGCGATAGTTGATTCTCGGCCGGATCGCCCGGCGCCGCCCCGCCGGCCAGCACCACGTTGTTCAGCCCATCCTCGTCGCGGAATAGGAAGGTCAGCCAGACGTAGTCTTTCTCTCCCTCGATCGGTTCGACCAACGGTGTTCCGCTGCGCTTCATTTCTTCCCAAAAGGCATCGATCAGTTCAGGCCGCTCAGAGGGTTGTTCGTCCAAAAGCCGGGCCAACCGCGGGCTGGCCGGCAACGGCTCGATGCCATCGGCCCAAACCACCGAGGGCCAGACGAGCAAGAGCACCCAAGCCGCTCGGCGCGGCGACAACCGCCGGGGGCAGCGCACCGCGCCGCGGTCACTGTTGGTCTTCATCGCGCAGTTCTCCCTTGCGTGGCCCCAAGGTTCTTTCAGGACGGGCCCGGTAGTGCCCCTTGGCGAGCGGCCCTTGGTCGGCGGCGCGTCCCGAGAGCGTTTCCAATCGATAGCCATGCTCGGCCAATAGCGAGCGGCACTGGTCGGCCAACTGCGGCGAATGAAGCTCGGCCAAAATCATCGGCGGATGTTCTCCCGAGAGCAGGCCGGCCATGCCCCGCAACACGAGCAGTTCGGCACGTTCGGCGTCGAGCTTCACCAAATTGGGTGGGCGATGGGCCGCGGAGAATTCGTCGAGCGCCACGGCGGCAACCTGGGTATCGGCCGCCACGCGCGCGTCGACTTCGGCCAGCCGCGAACGGTTCGGCCGATCGCCCCCGGCAAAGGCGGCGCTGCCCGAGCGATCGCAAACCGCCGCCTCGATCACCTGCAAGTTGGAAAGCTGATTCAGTTCGGCCAGTTCACGAATAATGGCCGCATTGGCCGGCATGGGCTCGAAGGCGTAAACCTGGCCTTCCGGGCCCACGGCCCGGGCAGCAATCAGACTGAAAAAGCCGACATGAGCGCCCACGTCGTACACCACCTGGCCCGGGCGAAGCTGGGCCATCAGGGCTCGCTGCAGGGCCGGTTCGTGCAGCCCTAGCCAACTCGTGGCGTTATAGCCGGCATAGCGCCGCCACTTCAAACCGCGGGCCGCGCCCCAGCGTATGCGCACCAGGGCGCCGTCGTTCCAGCGCGTCGCCAGGCGGTGCAGCAGCCCGCCCACCAGCGGCAATCGGCGCAGTCGCTTCAACATGTTGATTCCCTGGTTCGGTACGAGACAGCCCGGGCGGAAGCGCCTTGCCCTGTTCGGCGGGGGCGTTGTTCCAACGCGCGGCAAGTATAACAGTCGCTGCCGCTGTGATGGCGCGGGCGGGTTTTCGCGGCCGGCAATGTTGGCCCCCCCTCGGAATGAGCAAAGCCGCTGGCCAACCTGGCCTGATCCGGCACCGATGGTGTGGCGCGACGAGCGAAGCTCGAGCGACCGCGCGGCTGCCGGCCCCGGGGCCGGTTTGTCGGCGGCGGCGCCGGCTACTAGAATCGACGGCCGGGGGCCGCCACCTGGTCGCCGGCCCCAAGCGTTTTGAAACCTGGAAAGGATGACTTCACCATGGACTCGCGCGCCGCGCTGGAGCGAGGGCTGGCCCAAGCCGACATGATCCTGCAGGCCTACCTGGCCGATTTGAACGACGCCGACCTGCTGGTTCGGCCGGTACCGGGCTGTAACCACATCGCCTGGCAGTTCGGCCATTTCATCGTGGCCGAGCACGACATGCTCAGCGCGGTCAGCCCGGGCTGCATGCCCGCCTTGCCCGGCGGATTTCGCGAACGCCACTCCAAACCCGCCGCGGCGAGCGATGTGCCGGGGGATTTCTGCACCAAGCAAGAATATCTCGAGGCCTATCGGGCGCAGCGTGCCGGCACGCTGGCCACCTTGAAGCAGATGTCCGACGCCGACTTCGATCAGCCGGCCCCCGAGGCTCTTCGCAGCTTTCTGGGAACCGTGGGAGACGTGTTTGCAATGCAGGCCACGCACCTGACCATGCACACCGGTCAATGGGCCGTTATCCGCCGCACCCTGGGCAAGCCGCCGTTGTTCTAACCCCTGGCTCCGCGCCGCCAACGGGCGTTACGGCCCGCCCGGCGCCAAACGTGGGCTCGGCTTCGCTTCGCCCAGTCCCTGGACCAGCCCGGACGAGGGCCGCCCAAGGCGTAGTAAGTTTTTAGGCGATCGGGGGTTGGCTGGCCTCGAGCAGCCGGATTTCCAACCCCTGCCGGCGGATCCCGAGGAGATCGGCCCCGAATTTGGTTGACACCCATTGGTGGGGAGCTAGACTGGCAATACGTTGCGGCCCAGGTCGGGTCGCAAACCTCGGTCGCGAAGGCCGCTGGGCGCCGGCTCAAGGAGCCTGTGCTCAGCGGTCTTTTTTTGCGCGCTTGTCTGGCGGCGAAACCAGCAACAGCACCGAATCAGGAATAGCACCATGTTCGATGATCGAAACCTCGGCTCGTCGAGTCGCCGACCTCACAGCTTCCGCTGGCACCGTGGTTTCACCCTAGTCGAGCTCTTAGTGGTGATCGCCATTATCGGCGTGCTGATCGCGCTGCTGCTCCCGGCCGTGCAGGCCGCGCGTGAAGCGGCGCGGCGCACCCAGTGCACCAACCACCTCAAGCAACTGGGGCTGGCGATGCATAACTACCATTCCGCGCTTAGCTGCTTGCCACCTGGCAATATCGACGGCCTGGTCTTCGAGGGGCTCTCGGTCCATGCCCATCTGATGCCCTACTTCGAGGCCAGCCAGATCGAACAGTTGATCGACTACGACTTTGGCTACAACCACGCCAACAATGCAACCGCGCGCGACACGCAGGTGCCGGGGCTGATGTGCCCTTCGGACTTGGATTTTCTGCCGCTGAACCTGGGTGGGCGCAACAATTACTACGCCAACCAGGGAAGCGGCATTTTGTTCGGATTGCCGCCGATCGACCCAGCCGATCCCAATTACGGCCAACCGGCGCCCAACGGGGTCTTCTACCGCAATAGTGCCACGCGCTTCAGCCAGATTCCCGACGGCACCACGCACACCGTGGCCATGAGCGAGCGGGTCAAGGGAGACGGCAATAACGGCATCGTTACGCCCGAGTCCGACACCTTCCAGCCGGGCACCTACCCGTCGACAGCCGATCAGGCCCTGGCCGACTGCCTGGCCTGCGACATTACCAACCTCAGCCGGCAAGGGGTTTCCAACGTCGGTGCCCCTTGGCTGTGGGCCTACCACTCCACCAGCCTGTACTTTCACGTGGCGCCCCCGAACGGGCGTTCGTGCATGTATCCGCCGGGCCGAATCATGACCACCGCCAGCAGCCGGCACCCGGGCGGCGTGAACTCGTTGTTCTGCGACGGTTCAGTGCGGCTGGTCACCTCGCAGATCGAGGTTCCCATCTGGCGGGCCCTGGGCACTCGGGCGGGCGACGAGGTAACCGGTGAGTATTGATTCGCGCCGGATGGCCGGGCGCTGCCCCAGCGCCGTCCCGATCGAAGGCTTCCCCGGGCAGGCTCGCCTCTCCCGCCTCCGCTCGGCGGTGCTGGCCTGGGCCGCGCTGGGGGCCCTGGCCTGGGCCCTGGGCTGTCGCCCCAGCCAAGCCGTGCTCGACCGGCCGCTGGCGGAAGCCACGTTGCAGCGAACCCTAAGCGCCTGGCGCGAGGGGCAAACGCCCCAAGTGCTCGGCCAGGCCGACCCGCCCATCATCGTGGGCGAACCCCTCTGGGAAGCGGGCCAGCGGCTCCAGTCGTTCCAGGTGCTGCCCGAGGCGACCGACGACGGCCGCAACTTGCATGCCCAGGTCGATTTGGAACTGGCCACCCCCGACGGGCAAATCACCAAGCGTCGCCAAACCTATGTCGTCGGCACCAGCCCCAAACTGACCGTCTTTCCCCAATAACCGGCTGGGCGCGATCGCCGCAGGCGGTTCGGCGGTCGCCCAAGCAAACGAACCCCTCTTACTCAGAGGCGAAGGGAGTATTCCCCGCGATGGCGCTCAAACTGCGACTAGCCCTGTTCGGTGTGCTGGCGACCCTATCGGCGACCAATCGGGTGGTATCCCGGGCCGACGAGGCCAAGGCGATTCCGCCGAATCGAGTCGAGCTCAAGGCCGCCCTCGAGAGACTCAAACAGCGCCAGCCCCGGCTACCCGTACCGAGCGCGGAACCATCGACGGCGACCACCGGCGAGCGTCGGCCCAACGTGTTCAACGGCCGGGCTCGCCGCGAGTACCTGCCGGCCGAGTGGTTTGCCGCCGATTTTCGCCGCGACGACAGCCAGACGCTCGACTACGCCTTCAAGACTCGGGTGTTCTGGATCGTTTCCCGAGGGAACAATTGCCACTACTGTTTGGGCCACCAGGAACACAAACTGGCCGCCGCGGGCATGACCGACGACCAGATCGCGGCGCTGGATAGCCGCTGGCAGGTATTTCCCGAGGCCGAACAGGCTGCCTTCGACCTGGCGGTGAAACTCACTCTAGAGCCCCAATCGGTCACTGCTGGCACGCTGGCGCCGCTGCGGGCCTGGTTCAGCCCCTCGGAGCTCATCGAGCTGGTCTACACGATCTCGTTCTACAATTCGGTCAATCGCTGGACCGATTCGCTCGGGTTGCCTCAAGACCAGGGGTTCGGCGAGCACCCGATTCGCTTCGATCAACCCACGCTGCCCGAGTTCGCCAGCGCGGCAAGTTGTGTAATCGTGGCGCCTCCACCGCCACGCGGCGATTGGGAATCGGCCCAGGAACTGTCCGAGCAGCTCCAAAGCGCGCGCACTCGGCGGCCCGCCGTCGAGTTGCCGACCGCGGACCAAGCGCGCGTCGCCCTGGGCGAGGCGCTGCCCGCGGGGCAGCCGGTACCTGTCTGGATACGGCCCCTGGCCCACTTTCCCGAAACGGCCCGCCAGTTGTTCTCCTCGCTCCGCGCGGTGGCCACCACCGGCCGGCTGCCCGAGCGCCTAAAGGCCAAGCTCGCTTGGGTGGCGGCCCGGGAGAACCGGTCCTGGTACGCCTTGGGCGAAACCCAGCGCTGGCTCGACCACCTGGGCGCCGCGCCCCCGGCCAGTCGTGCGGTCGAGGCCGACCCGAGCCTTTCCCTCGCCGAGCAAGCCGCCTTGCGGTTTGCCCTCAAGCTCACCGCGGCCCCGCAGACCGTTACCGATGACGACATCGCGTTGCTGCGCAAACAGTTCGGCGACCATGAGGTGGCCGAAATCGTCTATGTCACGGCGACGGCCAACTTTTTCGATCGTTTCACCGAGGCACTTGAGTTGCCGCTGGAAGGCAACGCGCCCTGATCGGGCCAAGGCCAGCGGAGCCAACCATCGCTTGAGTCGTTGCCCGACCCCGTTGGTATTAAGGGGCATCCACGGGCTCGGGCAACCCGAACCCCGCCTCGGCAAGTATCTGCCGGCTGACGGGCGAAAGCAAAAACGCGGCCAGCGACTCGGCCTGCTCGACATGAGCGGTGCGCTGGAGCACCACCAGGAACTGCTCGATCGGCGCGTACGCGTCGACGGGCACGATCCAAGTTCGACCGCGCTCGGCCAGAGGCGCTGCCCGGGCCAACGGCAGCGCGATTAGCCCAGCGTCGGCTGAGCCGCTCTCGGCAAACTGGGCCGCCTGGGCCACGCTTTCGCCGAACACCAGTTTCGGGGCGAGTGCGTCGTACAGCCCCGCGGCGCGCAGGGCCCCCTCGGCCGCCTGGCCATAGGGAGCGTGGCGCGGATTGGCCAGGGCAATCCGCCGTACCACCGGGTCGGCGAGCGCGGCAAGCCCCAGCTTGTCTAAGTCGAGCGATGAATCTCTGGGGACCCAAAGGGCCAGTCGGCCCAACGCGTAGCAGCGAAGCGACTGGGGGCGCGCCAGCTTTCGGGCAATCAGCTCCTCGGGATAGCGGCGGTTGGCCGAAAGGAATAAGTCGTAGGGCGCACCTTCGGTGATTTGAGCACAAAAATTTCCCGAGGAACCAAAGGTGGGCTCAACTCGCGCCGACGCGTGATCGCGCTGATACTGCTCGAGGAGCCTGCCGAAAACGGCTTGCAAGTCGGAAGCCGCCGCCACCCGCAGCACGGCCTGGGCCGCCGGCTTCTCGGCCGAACCCTGGACCTCGGTTGGGCCGCTCGACGAGTCGGCTGGCCCCGGCGGCGGACTGCACCCCCCCCAGCCGAGCAGCGCCAACATCAAACCGATTCCCCCGACCGCTTGCCCAAAACCTCGCTTGGACCCGTTTCGCTCAGCCATCGATCAAACGCCTGTTCGTGAACCGATTTCGCAACTGGCCAATGCCCGAGGGCGGCAAACGTCGTCGAACCGCCATCTTGACTGCCCAGCCATGCCGCGGGCCAGGGAGCACCCCCCATGGCTCATGCGAACCGGCCACCCTCTGAGGGCGTGCTATACTTCCGCGAGCAACGCCGCCCGCCTGGGGAAGCCCGCCGTCGTAGAACAGGTACCGAGCCACGTATGGACTTACTGCTGGTGTTGGTCCTGGCCGTCGTGCAGGGCATCGCTGAATTTGTGCCCGTCAGCTCCTCGGGGCACGTGGCGATCCTGGCCTGGTTCTTTGGCGAGGCCGGACATCCCCTGCCGGACGTGCTGGGGCTGAACATCGTTCTGCACGGCGGCACGCTCGTCTCGATTCTAATCGTTTACTGGCGCCGCATCGCGCGTATTCTGGCCCGCGATCGCCGCGTGATCGGCCTGGTGGTGGTGGGCACCCTGCCGGCGGTGGTGGTCGGGCTGGGGCTGAAGAAAGTCTGGGAGGTCGACCTGGCCTCGCCGCTCTTGGCGGCCTCGATGCTGCCGATAACGGGCGTGGCGCTGCTTTCGAGCCGCCGCTGGCCCGTGGGCGAAATCGACTATCCGCAGATGAATTACGGCCAGGCCCTGGCGATTGGCGCCGTTCAGGCCGTGGCCATTCTGCCCGGCATTTCACGGAGTGGTGCCACGATCCTGGCCGGGCTCGGGCTGGGGCTGCGCCGCGATGCCGCGGCCACGTTCTCGTTTTTGTTGGCGGTGCCCGCGATCGCGGGGGCCTGCGTGCTGGAACTACTCGATCTGTTCGGAGAACCGGCTACCAAGCAGCTACCTCCGAGCACGCTCCTGCTGGGTTCGGTCGTCTCGCTGATCGTCGGGGTACTGGCCCTGCGGTGGCTGCTCAACTGGCTCGAGCGCGGCCGGCTCTACCAGTTCGGCGTTTGGTGCTGCGCGTTCGGCGGCGCGGTACTGGGCTACCTGGCTTGGAGTCGCCTGGCCTCTTAGCAGCCGCCAGGGCGCCTTCGAGCCCCGAACTCGGCAGGCCGAGGTCTTCCGCGCAAAAAAACAGGCGAGCACGCCGACGCAGCCCCAAACGGGGACCGACGGCGAACTCGCCTGTTTCTCACCTGGGCCATGCCGACCTACTCGCCAGCCATGGCCCGACTCGGGAGCGCCCGAGCGCTTTTCCAACCGCCGAGCCGCGGGCAGGGAATAAACCGCCACGCGGCGTAACCCATCCACGGCCCGTTGCGCTCCGTAAACTGCGGGCCAGAGCGCAGCGCCGAAGCGATTCGCCCTGCAAAACACGCTCCGCCTGGCAGCTTGCGGCGCGGGCCTTAACCGCCCCACCCAAACGGGCAGCGCCGGCCCCTGGACCCGACCGCGCGGACCAGTAACCCAAGCACCGTGCCGGAAGCAAAGTCGCCGACTCTTCGGACCCCCACTGGGGGCCCGAGGGCGCTTGCGAATCGCTTCCGACCATACGAACGGTCGGGCACAACCCCCGCGGCCCGCTCGGGGCCTGGCGGCGGCGATCCACGACCGATCGAACTCGGTGCGGCCGAGTTACCAGCTCCACCGCTTGTTGCGGCGGCGATGAATGCCGTTGAAGGCGCTGGCCGCACGGCCCGCTCGCGAATAATGCGGACGGCGCGAACGGCGAGTGTCGGTCTGGCTGCGGCTGCTCTCGTAGCGCGAATTCGACGAGTAGTCGCTGTGGTCGCCTTCGTGACCGTGATTCTCTTGATTATTGGTGGACATTTGCCTTCCTTTCCTCTCCAGAGCTTCCAAAAAACGTTTCGTCGAGCGTCTCTCCGCCGGCTGCAACTTGCGACCGGTTCAACTGCAATCCAAGTACCGGCCCGGCGGTTCCCTTGCGGGGAGTGCCACCCGGCCCGGAGCGAACTGACCGCCGAACCAATCGGGGTTCGGTTCCGCCGCTTAACCGCCGAACGTCGGCAACCGGCCGCTGGCACGCAGCCGTTCGACGATCGCCAAAGCTTCGCGGCAAACCATCGACAATCCCGGGTCGTCTAAACGGCCCGGCAAATACATCCATGTTCCGAGCTGGCGCACCCAGGCTTCTTCCCGAGTGGCCCCCTCTTCGCTGCACACCACGAGCAACAACTCGGGGCGCGCCGATAACACCTCGACCAACTCGCGCGCCTCGCCGCACTGAGTGGGCGAACCACCCAGGTCGACCACCGCGAGCTGAAACGACTCGCGACGGAAGATTTCCCGCGCCCGGGCCAGGCCCGCAGCCGCGAGCACCTGCCAGCCCGCCCCGTCCGCGGCGGCCAAAAGCCGCTCGGCCCGGTCAGCCTGGAAGGCCACGACTAAGCATCGCAGCCGATCGCATCCCACCCGGCTGGTTCGCGAACGCTGCCATCGCGGCTCCGTGGCCGACGTGTCGCCACGCCGGGTAAGCCGCCGCCGGGCCGTTTGGCCAAGAGGCAACGATGCGCTCGATCCGGCCAGGCGCGGCCGGTGCGAAGTGGCCCTTCGCGCGGGTGGATTTCCACCCCGCTTGGGACCGTGCGGTGCTGGGCTGGGACGTTGGTTTTTCACGACGAACGCTATAGGCAGTTCTTGTGCCACGTTCGGAAAAACCGGCAAGACCCGTGTAAATGGCTGGAAAACAAGGCGTTTTTCGCCGTCGCGCCGCCAGCCAATCCAGGCCACCCTTGCACGGGCTTCTCACCAAAATGGTGATTCGCGCTCGCGAAAGCATCGCTAGGTCTTGCGGCGCTGAGACTTGCGAGGCGCCTCCCTGTTCTGGTGAGGACACACCAACTTGGTGAGAAGCTTCCGGGCCGGCTGGGTCGTCGAGGGGCCGCGACTCGAACCATTGACCGGCGTGACGCGAGAATCCCCACGGCCTACTCGTCGCCGCGCTGGAAAGCCGACCTGGGGTGAATCGCCGGTCAGAGATAGAATCTGGGCACGGCCCGCGACCGGGCACCTTTCGTTGCCGCGCCCCGCTCGGTCCGTCGTCCCACTCTCCCTGCCCGGTGAATTGGTTTTGAGTATCCAGGCCCTCCCAACCCGGCCGGTTGCAAGCCCTCAGGGGCGAACTTGGCAAACCCTGCTGTTGCTGGGCGTGGCGATCGCGGCACTATTGGGCTTGGGATACGCACTGCTGGGCCCCACGCGCAGGACCGGTTCGGCGCCCCCCGCCGCGCCCACGCTCGACGAGATTCCGATCGACGGCCGCAGAGCCATGCGCTACCTGGAGCAAATCTGCGCCTTGGGGCCCCGCCCGAGCGGTTCCCCGGCCATGACCCGCCAGCAGCAACTCGTGACGGCGCACTTCACGGCTCAGGGGGCCGAAGTCAAGCAGCAGCGCTTTCGGATTCGCCACCCCCTGGACGGCTCGCCGGTGACCATGACCAATCTCTGGGCTCGCTTTCATCCCCAGCGCCGAGAGCGGGTGATCCTGGCGGCCCATTACGATACGCGCCCCTACCCCGACCGTGATCCGGTTGATCCCCGGGGAGCATTCGTGGGGGCTAACGACGGCGCCAGCGGGGTGGCCCTGCTGATGGAGCTGAGCCATTGGCTGCCCGAGCTCCAAGGGCCGGTCGGGGTCGATCTGGTGCTGTTCGACGGCGAGGAGTTTGTGTTTCGCGACGAGGACCGGTACTTCTACGGTTCCGAGTACTTTGCCCGGATGTTCGTGCAAGATCCGCCTCGGGCTCGCTACCGGGCGGCCGTGGTGCTCGACATGATTGGCGATGCCGACTTGCAGATTTACCGCGAGCAATTCAGTCTCCGCTGGCCCTCGGCCCGGCCGATCATCGACGGAATCTGGCAAACTGCGGCCCGGCTTGGCATTCGCGAGTTCGTGCCCAAAACCGGCTACGAGATTCGCGACGACCACCTGGCGCTGTACCAGATCGCGGGCATTCCCAGTTGCGATTTGATCGACTTCGACTACCCTAGCTGGCACACTCGCGACGACACCCCCGAGAAGTGCTCGGCCGAGAGCCTGGCCAAGGTGGGTTGGGTGGTCTGGGAGTGGCTCAAGGCGCCCCCCGCCGGTCGGCCGCGGGGCCGGGCAACGGGGGCCGATTGAACGACTGTCTCCCCGGAGCACGACCACGGTAGCGCTATGCTCGGAATTGTTCCCTGGGGACTGCTGACTTGCTCGACCGCCCTCTGGCTCTGGTACCTGCGGGCCTGGCGCGGCTCTGCCCGGCCGGCCCAGGGTGACCGCCCGGCCGAGTTCCGCCACCGCCAACTCGGCCGCCGGGCGATGGCCTCGGGCCTGTTGACCGTGTTGGCGCTCGCCATGGTGATCGGCAGCAGCCTCTCTTGGCGCGAGTATCCTCGGGTGTACCTTTGGCTGTGGTCGCTAGCCGCCTGGCTGGCCGTGGTCGTGCTGGTGTTGGCTTGCCTGGACCTGAGCGACAGCCGCCGACAATGGCGCCACCTGATCGACGAGCGCGACGCCGCACGATTGGCCCTGGAAAGCGAGCTGCGCGAGATTCGCCAGCGGCTCGACCGACAAGACTCCGAAACCGCGTGAATGGAAGGGGCGCAGGCTCCGCTCCCGTAGCAAGATTTCCGCCAGCCTGCTGGCACCCCGCAACCGTCGCTCTCCGAATTTCCCGCGCTGAGCCCAACGGCCGATCCTCGACATGCTAGACCCGCTCCGAACCGCAATCGCCCTGGTGCCGCTGGGAATTTTTCTCGCGCTCTGGGGGGTGTTGCATTTGCGCCGCCGACCGTGGGTGCTGGCGGGCTGGCGCGAAACCGCCGCGCTCGGACTGGCCTGCTCGGGGTTGGTACTGGTGGGTCCGGCCGAGTTGTTCCTTCCCTACGCGGCCGGCGTGCGGTTTGGTCCCTGGGTTTGGCTGCTCTTGGCCCTGTTGTATCTGCTCTCGATCGTACTGCTGATCCAGAGCCAGGCCCCCCGGCTGGTGCTGTTCGACCTGGAAACCGCCGACGCCGTGGCCCTGGCCACCCGGGCCGCCAAGCAACTCGACTCGGACGCCCGCTGGGCCGGTAGCACACTGTGGCTGCCCAACCACGGCCTGGAGGTACGGCTCGATGGCCACGCGCCGCTGCGCAGCGCCACGCTCACCGCGCGGGGGCTGCCGCCGGCCGAACCAAGCTGGCGCCATTTCGCCCAGTTGCTGCGCCAGGAGTGCCAAGAGGCACGCACCGGGCCGGGGTTGACCGGAATCGTGCTGTTGGCCTGGGGGCTCGGGCTCTTAAGCCTCTCGGCCAGGCAATTGGTCCACGACCCTGCTCTGGTAACCCAGGCACTGGTCGAACTCTTGCGGCTGTAACCGGCCGGCTCAATGGCAGGGCGCCCCCCTCAGGCGGGCGCGGCCGCAACGGCCGCCCGCGACCCAACGTTTTCCGCACCGCGCAGCTGTTGTTGCCGGCGCAGCTTTTGTTGCCGGCGCAGCTGTTGTTGCCGGCGCCGCTCCTGTTGCTCGGCCGGAGGCAGCAGCTCGAATCGCACCCGGTAGGGCCTCCAGCCCGGCTGGTCGTGCTGGGTGTAAAGCGCCGCGAGCTCGGCAAGCAGTTCCGCCAGACTCGAAAACCCGTCGCGAAGCGCATCGTCTTCGTCCAGCGCGGCCAGCTCAACCGGCTCGACGCTAACGACGCGGATGTAGCCGGCTCCCGGTATGTAGCTGAACTGCCCGTCCCGCATCCGGGCAACTCGCCAAAGCCGAATGGTTTGCTGTTTGACCCCCGAGCGGATGTCAGGCAGAAACTTCTTTTTGAACAGCAACATGCTCGCCACCTGGGCTGCTAAGGCGATGGGGAAAACCTGCGGCGGCGGCCCCGAGCTGTTTGCCACCGGCTTGATCTGGCCGCCCCAATCTAGCCGGTTCAGTGACAGCTCTATGTCACTCAATCCGGCTATCTTCCTCTCGACACTCGGTCGCGATCGCCTGGGTGCGCGGTCCGGTCGAAATCGCCTCGCCGTTGCCTGCCCGCCCACGACCGCGGTCGCCCAGGGCTGGCCACCCCCCCGTGGATAAACGTCATGGCTAATCGCTGGAATCCCTACGAAGCGGCGTTCGAGGCCTGGCTGCGCGCCCGGCGACTGCCCTATGTGGCGGTCAACGAATCGCGCCGCGCGCCCGACCACGACCCAGCCCGGTTGGCTCCCCTGGCGCCGCAAGCGACGGGGGCGAGTGGCGCGGCCAACAGCCACGCGGCGGCGAACCCTAGCCTGAAGAGCGTCGATTTCATTGTCTCGGCGTCGCGGCAAACCTGGCTGATCGACGTTAAAGGGCGCCGTTTCCCGGCTGGCCGCCGACGCCAATACTGGCGCAATTGGTCGACCCGCGACGACTTGCGAAGCCTGGCCCGCTGGCAATCGCTTTTCGGCGCCTCGGCCCGGGCAGCCTTTGTCTTTGCTTATCGGGTCGAAGGGGGGCGGGCCCCGCTCCCGACGGACCAGCTCTGGGTATTTCGCGGCCGGCTGTACGGTTTCGTGGGAATCGCGCTGGCCGACTACGTTACCTGGTCGCGCCCGATCTCTCCGCAGTGGGATACCTGGGCCGTGCCGGGGCGCGTCTTCCGGCAACACGCGCTGCCGCTTGCGCAACTGCTGGAATCCGAGATCGGCTCCCAGGAGGTACCGCAGCGGGCTTAGCTGGCGGGCTCAGCGGCCGAATCAATGCACCTACGAAGGTTGCAAGGGTGCTCACGGCGCAAGCGGTCAGGCGCCAAGCGGAGTACCTACACCACCTGGTAGCGCAAGGCGGGGTTCTCTTCGCTCTCCACCTCGTCCAG
This sequence comes from uncultured Pirellulales bacterium, assembly GCA_964399535.1. Lineage (GTDB taxonomy): Bacteria > Planctomycetota > Planctomycetia > Pirellulales > CAYNRE01 > CAYNRE01. Next base: position 175,039 of record CAYNRE010000032.1, read on the forward strand.
GTTGGCCACGGCCAGATCGCCCTGCTGGTAGAGATACTCGACGTGGGCCCCCACTTCTTCCAGCGCCAATAGAAAATCGAACCCCTGCGATTTCGGATACGTGGCCAGCGACAATTCGTTGATCGTCAGCGGCCGGTCGGCCCCTCGCACCGAATCGAGCATCCGGCCCAGCTTCCGCTCGTGGCTGTCGCGAATCTCCTGAATCCGCCGGTACACGTCGTGAATCGGCAATTCGTGACCTCCCAGCGCCAGATCGAACCCTCCGAACCGGGCCACCTTGTCGAGCGCGTCGAGGTAATGCCCCAGCCCGGTCGAGGGCGTGATGCTCTCGGGTGATTGGTGCGGAGTAGTTCGCTGCAGAATGTGGTCGGCGCTCAACAGCACGTTGCCGATCGCAATACACACCTGGCCCGGGCAGTGCCCCGGCGTGTGAATGAACTCCATTCCGTCGAGCTGCATTGCGTCGTGCAAGACAAGGTCGACCTGCACCGAGCGGACGTGTTTCTTCGAAAACCCGTACATGTCCATCAGAATCGGTTGCAAGGCCGTATCGACCCCGGCCCGCTGCAGGTAAACCCGCAGCGCCTTGGTGGCCACGATCACCCGCTCTTCGTAGGCCGTCAGCACGCGGCGATCGAGCCGATGAATGGCCACCTCGGCCGAAATCCGCTCAAGCAAGTACGGCACGCCGCCAAAGTGGTCGATGTGGCCGTGGGTTACGATCAGCCGGCGAATATCCGTCAGCTCGATTTTTTCGCCAAACTGGCTGCGCACCGCCGCCAGCCCGGCCAGCAAGTGTTCGTTCGAGTGGCCATAGCCGCTGCCACTGTCGACCAGCGTCGGCGGGCCCGCTTCGAGCAGCAAATAGGCAAAGGCAATGAAATTCGGAAACGCCTCGCAGGCCAGGCGATAGATCCGCACCCCGGTGCTGGAAACATATCGCTCGACCGGTGGTAGCTCGACCGCCATGGCGGGACCAACCTGGGGGGGGCAAGTGGCCCTCGGTTGGCAGAGTCGCCGGCAGGGGGAAGGCCAGTCCCTTGGTTCTACTCGCCCGGGCGGCGGTGAACAACCGCCCCTGGGGGTGCCCGACGGGTGGGGCGCACCGCCGGGCGCGGCGCTTCGGCTAAATCCCAGGGGCCCAGACAGGCCGCACTCCGGCGGTTCGGTTTACCGGTGGCCGGGCTGGGCGGGGATTCGCCGCCACAATTCGTGCAGGCGAGAATCGTCGGGGCGCGCCTCGAGCAGCCGTCGATAGACGGCGCGGGCTTGGTCCCAGCGCTCCAGGGCCAGCAGCACTTCCCCTTGCGTGTCGAGATAGGCCAGGTTGTCCGGCTCGTGGCCCAGGGCGCGCTCGACCAGGGCCAAGGCCCGCTCGGGCTGACGCGGCTCATGGGCGATTAGGTCCCAAGCCAGGTCGTTCGCGGCCTCGTCCAGCATGCCGTCGGCCGCGGCCGCTTCGAACAATCGCCGGGCCTGGCGTTGGTCTCCCCGAGCCAAGGCATGGGTGGCCAGCACATAGTCGGCGGCACTCGATCCGCCCATCGCGCGCTCGAGTTCGGCCACGAGGGCTGGGCCCCAAATCTCGGCCGGAGTGACCGCTTTGGGCAAGTTTTCGGCAGGGCGCCCCGCCTCGTCCAGTAGCCCGCGCACCGCCAGACGCGTCAAATCGCGCGACCAAACCGCGTGCAGCCGTTCGGCCTGGCGCACCAAGAGCAGCTCGGGCTCCTGTCCGAAATTGGCCTGGTAAAGCAGCACCTGGTCTTCGGCGGGGTCGGCCCTGAGCAGGCTCCGACCGGCCACGAACGAAATCGGCCGCTCGGGGCCCGCCACGGCCTCGACCAGGGTGGGCAAAATGTCGGCGTGGGTGGTTGCCACGCGGACCTCGCGCGGCTTGATGCCCGGGCCGACCACGGCGCAGGGCACGCGAAGCTGGATTTCCGAGAGCCGGCTGGAGTGGGTTAGCGTGCCGTCTTCAAAGAGCGATTCGCCATGGTCGCCCGTCACAACCACCAGCGTTCGTTCGAGATCGATCTGCTCGAAGAACCGGCCCAGTTCATGGTCGAGAAAAGCAGCCGCGTTCTGATAGCGATTCAACAGCGCTGCCCGGTCCTGGGGGCGATTCCAATCGCCGGCCACGAAATCGGTTACTTCCCCAAACTCGGCGGCCGGCTGAAAACGGGCAAACTCCGCGGGGTACTGATAGTTGTAATGGGTCGACATCAGGAAGGCGAAACAGAGCTGCGGCCGATCGCCCGCCGACCGCAGCCGCTCGGCCAGCCGGCCCAGAATGCGCCGATCGCGCTCGGGCCAGCTTCCTTGCGTATCGATGACCAGTTCGTCGAAAGTCCTTGGGTTGATGAACGAGTCCATCAGCGCCCACTGGGTTTCAGCGCTGGCCAAGTACGTGGTGCGGTAGCCAGCGGCCTGAAACGTAGCGCAAAACTGGGGCGCCAAACGGCTGCCCACCACGGCGCCGTAGGTGAGCGGGTGCCGGGCGAATAACAGGCCGTACAGCCCGTATTGCGAACGATTGGAGCCGGCGTAGTGCCTCTCGAGAACCAGGCCCTGCCGCTGCCAGGCGGCCAGGCGAGGCATCACTTCGTCGTTCACCACGTTGTGACGAAAGCTTTCCAGCACAATCACCACCACGTTCGGCAGCGGGCTGCCGGCCGCGGACCTTGGTGCCAGCCCGCCTTGATCCAGCGGCTGGGCCGACAACCAGCAGGGTGCCAGCCGGGCCACGGTGGGGGCCGCGAACCGCTCGATTTGGCGACGAAACTCGGCCAATTCAGGCGGCGGAGGAAGCGGTTCGGCCAGCCAGAGCGCCTGGACCGGCAGCGCCCCCGCGAAGCGCTCATAAACCGCCGGAGTGCTAAACCACCGGGGACTGGGCCAAACGATGGCCAGCGCCAGGGCCGACCCGCACAACGCCCCCACGGCACCCCGGCGAGCGACCAGCCCGGGATACCTTTGCGCCACCCGCGGCGCGGCGCGCACGGCGCCCCAGGCCACGGCCGGACCAAGCAGCAGGCTCACCAGCAAGTAGCCAATGCCGCGCGCGATCAGCCCGCGATCCTCGCCGACCCATTCCAAGGGGTTGGCCGGGTTCGTGGCGAATTCCAGATAGGCCCAGGCATGCATTCCGAAGCGCCGGCCCACAAACGACTCGGCCAAGACCCAGAACGTGAGCAGCGCTGCCCAAAGGCACCACACGAGCCAGGCGCCGCGCCGCCATCCGAAGCGCGCGAGCACCAGGGCCAGCGCGACGCCCGGCAGCCACAGCGGCAGCGATTGCGCCGCCAAGGTAGCGACGAGTAACCCATGGTCGCCCAGGGTGAGCGGCAACTGATAGGCCACATGCAGCACGAAGCGGTAGTAGGGCCACTGAACCAGCAACACCTGCAGACCGCCGACCACCAGCGTGGCGCAGGCCAGGGCCCACCAGGCCTGTTGCCAGGCGAGCCCCGCGCCCTCCGGGACCTCGCCGGGCGGCCATGCAGACAGGGCATCGCCGCGTGGCTTACGACTCGCTCGCCGCAAAACGATCGCTGCCGAACGGCCGGTCATGCGCAACCGGCGTTCCAGGAGGCAGCCTCCCCAAGGGCCAGGCAATGGCGCCGGCGAGGTGCGCCGCGCCGGAGGAAAGCCCCCATCCTAATGGGAAACGGCCGTCGGCGTAGACCAGCGTGGTCGATTTTTCTCGCGCGGAGCCGCGAGCGCCGCCTTAAGCGGGTGGTTGAACGACCGACGCGGCTCCAGCCGCGCGTGGAGTATTGCCGAGGTGCCCGCGTCCGCCGCTAGCTAAACAGTTCTTCGACCACCGAGCCCCCTTCGACGACGCGAATCGGCCGGCCGATCGGGCTCATGTTTTCCAAATCGGGGTCGAGCCCCAGGCACTTCGAGAAGGTTTGAAACAGATCGACCACGCTCACCGGCCGGTCGGTCACCTCCGCCCCCGAGGGGTCGGTGGCCCCAATCACCCGGCCCCCTTGCACGCCGCAGCCACCGAGGACCATGTTGAAGGCCTTCGGGTAATGGTCGCGACCGCCGCGGGGATTGATCTTGGGTGTGCGGCCGAATTCACCCATCCAAACCACCAGCGTTCGCTCGAGCATGCCTCGCTGCTGGAGGTCTTCGAGCAAGTAGGCAAACGGCTGATCGACCTCGCCCGCCAGCTTGGATACGCGGTCGAAATTGTCGTCGTGCGTGTCCCAGCCGTTCATGCTGACTTCGACGCAACTCACGCCCGACTCGACCAACCGGCGTGCCAACAAACAGGCGCTGCCGAGCTTGGTTTCGCCGTAGGCCTCGCGTTGCGCGGCCGGCTCCTGGCTCAGATCGAAGGCGGTCATTTGCGGACTGAGAATCATCTTGGCGGTCTGTGAGACCAACTTCTGATGATCGCCAGCCTGGGCCGCTGAGCCTTGGGCGGCATATTGCTCGTCGACCCGGTTGAGCAGCGCCAAACGGCGGCGGAACCGATCGACCGAGGTGGTGGGCACGGTGTTGGGAGGAACCTTGTCGGCATCTTCCAGCGCGAACGGGTCGTAGCCCACGCCCAACAGGCCCGCCCCCACGTCGCCTCGCCCCCGACCGCCAATTCGCACAAACGAGGGTAGCTCGCAGCTTGGGTCGGCCAATTGCTGCGAGACCAGCGAACCCCAGGTGGGGTGCTTCACGCTGGCCGTGGGCAGGTAGCCGGTATGAAGATAGAAGGTGGCCCGTTGGTGGTTGCCCTCTTTGCTGGTCATCGAGCGGATCAGGGCCAGGTGGTGCATCTGCTCGGCCACGCGCGGAAAATTCTCGGCGATATGAATCCCGCTCACGCTGGTGGCGATGGCCTTGGTCTCGCCCCCGTTCGGATGATCGGGCTTGGGGCTGAAGGTTTCGAACTGGCTCGGCCCGCCCGACATCCATAGCAGAATGCAGGCCTTGCCCTGGCGGCGCAGATCGTCGGCGCGGAGATGGACGAAATCGCTCCAGCTCAACAGGCCAGCCCCCAGCCCCCCGGCCGCCAGGCGGCGCAACAGGCTTCGCCGCGATATCTCTCGATTCGATGCCTCTTTGGCCAACGGACGCGCGCGTCGAGCCATGACGGTCGTTCTCCCTGGAAATCTCTCGAAAAACTCGCTTGCCGACGAATCCCCCCGCCCACGAGGCGCTCAAACCGCCAGGGGGTTAGCGGCGATGCAACATTTCGCTGGAATTGAGTAGCGACCAGAGCAGGTCCTCCGCCGCTTCGCGGCGATCGCTCACTTCGGCCAGATACTCGCAGCCAAGCTGCAGCTCGCCCGGGCTGGGCTGACGAGCTAAACAGCGCAGGTACAGTTCGGTCACCAGTTCATCGTCGTCGGGAATCTCGTCGACCAGCTCACCCAGCGGCGTGCCCGGCTTGGCCGAGACGAACCGCTGAATGCCCGGAAAATTCATCAGCAGCAGGGCCTGGGCAATCGAGCCCGAGACCTCGTCGCGCGGCGTGCTGGGGTCGTAGCCAAAGACTCGGCCAAACTGGCTGCGAGGCGTGTTGAAAACGCCACGCACGCCGGCCGCCCCGCGATCACGCGGCAACGCTTGTTCCTCAACCCCCAGGGCACCAGAGATCACCGTGAACAACTGATCGGAACGCAGCCGCTGCGGGCAATCGGCTGCCGCCAACGTGCTGGTCGCGGTCGATGGCGTGGCCGTGCGGGCCCGCTGGTAATAGCGGGTTTGGGTCACCACTTCCGTCAGCCACTTCACCCGGTACTGATGCCGGATGAATTCGTCGGCCAGGTAATCGAGCGTTTTGGGGGCCGCGCAGGGCCGTTCCGGACCCATGTCGTCCAGCGGTTCGTAAAACCCCTGACCCGTCAGCTCGCCCCAGATGCGGTTCACATAGGCCTTGGCAAACCATCGGCTGCCGGGGGCAGTGATCCACTTGGCCAGCGTTTGGCGCCGCTCGGCGTCGGTGGCGCCCGTTTCCATGCTCTTGCCCGTGGCAAAGAAGACCGGTTTCATCAGCGTGCCTTCGGCCGAGGGATCGTCCAGGTCGGGCATGAAATACTCGCCCCCCGGACGGTCTTTCTTGCCTTTGCCCTTGGGGCGATCGACCGACAGCACCTGAAAGCCGGCCTTGGCCCCGTCCTTCACTTCCCGGCGGACGAGAATCCGAGGAAAGAAGGCCGCCAATTCGTGGAACTGATCGCGCTTCCAGCGATCGGTTTTGTGGTCGTGGCACTGGGCGCACTGAATCTGAATTCCCAGAAACACCCGCGATACTTCCGACGCCACGTCGACCGCCTGGCCCCACTGCGACGCAATCAGGGCCGTCCGGCCGTCCTGGTTCAGGTTGCCCGTGGCCGTAATGAATTCCCGGGCAATTTCGTCCCAGCGAGCATCGGCATTGAACTTTTCAGCCAGGTACTTCACGGCCGGTTCGCCGGCCAAGAGGGCCCGGTCGTCGACCCGGCGATAGAGCATTACGTCGCGCCAATATTGGCCCCAGTTCTGGCCGTACTCGTCTCGCGCCAACCGATCGGAAATCGCTCGGCCTCGCTTGTCCTCACTCGGGTCCAAGCAAAAAGCCGTCAGTTCATCCGGGGTGGGCACGGTGCCGCCAAGGTCGAGCGCCAGCCGCCGCAAAAAGGTCTCGTCGTCGGCCGGAGCGAACACCGACGGGGCGAGCGAGAGCTCTTCGGCAATCATTTCGTCGAGCCGGGCCGCGATCTCACTCGGCGATCGCTTGCCCGACGCGGGGGCCGATGGGGTCGCCGCCCGCGCCTCCTCCCGCGCGGCGTCACCCAAGAACCCGGCCATCAGGGCCGTCAGCAAAATCGGTCGGAGCGTCGACAAGGTTCGCATCGTGTCGTTCCCTACGGTTCGGTTCAGGCAAACGTCCGGCGACCCGGACAACCGCTGCCAGCCGCACTGCACCCCCCCTCGATCGGGGAGAATCGTCCTCGATGGCTTTGGGGGCGGTTGCTGATCTAACCCGATCGGCGGCCGCAGGTTTCGTTACCCAGCGCAAGGACCGGCCAGGAAACCCGGAAAGAATGTCGTCGGAAAACTATAACCGTTTGCAAATTAACTGGTTATGATGAAAACCATTGGCTGGAATTCAACCTCGCGGGGGCGGAATCAATCCCAGAGAAAATCGGTTGCTTGCGGCTTCCGATTGCTGAAATCGGCGGCGGCGGAACCAGTCGCCCCCATCCGCCTTACCTCACCGACCTCATCACACTGGTTAACAAACAGGGCCAATCGGCCCGAGGCAAAGTGCTGCAAGCTTATGACCTATAGTCGCTTAGAGAATCAGGTCAGGCGTCTTAACCAGGCGAGCACTTCGGCCAGGGATCGGCACGCGCTCGCTAGTTCGGCCCTCGGATCGGCCTCTAGTCCGCGGGCTCGGCGCTGCGGCCCAGGGTCGGCCACCTTCCGGCGATTACCCATGCACACGGTTCGCGAGCTGAATTCGTCCGCTGAGTTGGACCAGCTTCGGCTCACCTGGCGGGTACTTTGGGGGGCCACCCGCAACGCCACCTACTTTCAAACGCTCGACTGGCTTCAGATCTACTGGCGTCATTTCGGCGCCAGGCAGCGGCTGCGGGTACTCGTCGTCGAATCGACCGAGGGGCCGCTGGGTATTTTGCCGCTGGTGGTGCGACGCCAGAGTTCGGTGGTGGGTAACCTGCGAGAACTCACCTATCCGCTCGACTACTGGGGCAGTTTCATGGGGCCGCTCGGCGGTAACCCCGCGGCCACGCTGCTCACGGGCCTGCGCCACATCGCCCAGTCGCGGCGCGATTGGGACCTGATCGATCTGCGCTGGATCGATACGGCGGGCAGCGACCACGGCCGAACGCCGTCGGCGCTGCACCTGGCGGGACTTGCCGGTCGGCGCACCGCTTGGACCCAGGTGGCCCTGGTCGATCTCGAGGCGGGCTGGGACGCCTACTGGCAAGGCCGCCGCCCTCGCCTGCGCAAGAACCTGGTCCGCTTCGAACGCCACCTGAATCGGCGGGGACCGGTGGAACTGGTCCGCTATCGCCCGCTAGGAGCGGCCGTAGGCGACGACAACCCACGCTGGGACCTTTACGACCAATGCGTGGAACTGGCCCGCCGAAGTTGGCAGGGCAATAGTCGCGAGGGAAACACGCTTTCGCACGACCAGGTTCGCCAGTTCCTTCGCGATCAACACCTGGCAGCCGTCCGCGGAGGCTGGGCCGATATCGCGCTGTTGTACTGCGACGGCGCGCCGGTCGCGTTTCAATACAGCTACGTCAACGATGGCTACGTCAGCGGGCTGCGCACCGGGTTTGATCCCGAGTTGGCGGTCGATGGCGTGGGAAGTGTGCTGATGGCCCGCTCGATTGCCGACCTGATCGAACGCGGCGACCGCATCTTCGACCTGGGGCCCGACTATCTCCCGGCCAAGCGCCCCTGGTGGACCCGGCTCGCTCCGAGCGACCGCTGCCTGCACTACGCGGCGGGTTCTCCGCGGGCCCAGGCCCTGAGGCTGGCCCGCTGGGCAAAAGCGCAGATGGCGCGCCGAACCGCCGCTGGCGACGACCCGCCCGGCATGCCAACTGGCAAGCGCGAAGCCGCCCCGGTGCTGTGCCCCCTGGGCAGTGAAGACTCGTAGCCGACTTCACGATAGGCTACCGTCCCTGGGCCGGGCTCGGGGCGCCCGTTTCTTCGGCTCAGGCCGCTACCGAGACGGCCCCCAAACGGGTTGCGACACAGCGGTTGCGACGATCCAAACAGTGGGGAGGTTGACCCGATGGATACGGCTGGATTCGACGCCACTTGCCGGGGGGTGATCGAGAGCGCCGCGGCGGCTTTTCGCTCGAACCTGAATTGGGCCGATCGAGCCATCGCCCAGCTCAGCGAGGTGCAGTTGCACACGGCGCTCGATTCCAACACCAATAGCGTGGCGGTCATTATGCAGCACGTGTCGGGCAACCTGCTTTCGCGGTTCACCGACTTACTCACCAGCGACGGCGAAAAGCCCTGGCGCTCGCGCGACGACGAATTCATCGACCAGCGAATGGACCGCGACAAGCTGTTGGCGCATTGGCAGGAAGGCTGGAACTGCCTCTTCGCGTCGCTGGCGGCCCTTGAACCGGCCGACCTGGCCAAGACCGTCACGATCCGCGGCGAACCCCACTCGGTGCCGCTGGCGATTCACCGTTCGCTAGCCCACTCGGGATACCACGTCGGCCAAATCCTGCTGATCGCCCGAATCCTGGTCGGCGACCCTTGGCAAACCATCACCATTCCGCGCGGGGGCTCGGCTGAATTTAACCGGCGCGTGTGGGGTCGGGGGCATTACCAGGACCCGGGCAAGGAACCCTCGAAACCTGGCTGATCGCCCGGCGGCGCTGGCGCGCCCCCCGGGCGCCGGCCTGGGTTATAATCGAGCCGCACCGGGCCAGGGCGCCTGGGCCCGGCCCGGTCGGCGCCGCAGGGTAGGAGCGGCGGTCCGCGCGGACCGTCTCGCGGCCCGGTACCAGGCGCGCTGCGAGCCCAAGTGGCCGCTCAGGGGGCACAACCGCGGTGAGCAAGAAACGACGCGGCGCAACCGCGCATCACAGCCGTCGCCGGCGGCCTCGGCGTTTTCGCTGGAAGTTGCTGCTGGCAACGCTGGTCTGCCTGGCGCTGGCCGGCTGGGGCCTGTCGGAGTGGCGCCAGTGGCAGTTCGCCCGCCTGGCCCGCGGCTATCTGCAGCAAGCCCAGGCCGCTGCCGATGAGCAGCAATGGGCCCTGATCTTGCGGCGATATCAGCCGTTTTTGCGGACGATGCCCGACAACGCCCAGGCCCAGGCCTTGCTTGGCCGGGCCCTGTTGCGGCTGGGTCGAAGCGCGGAGCAAATGCAAGAAGCCCACCGGATTCTGGCCCTGGCCCATTCCAGCGCGCCGGACCAGGTTGATTGGCTCGTCGACCTGATTGAGTACGAGTGTCGCGTCGCTCCGGCGTCGGCCGCCGAGCGTCTGCGCCAGTACCCGGCCGTCGCCGCCAACGACCGCCTGCTGAAATTGGCCGCGATGGCCGAGGACCGGCTCTTGCAAACCATGCCCACCGATTACGGCCAGATCCTAGTGACGGTACGAGCGCTCCAGCGGGCCCAGCGGCAGCTGCCTGACGACATCGAGCTCACCGTGCGATTGGCAACGCTTTGGCGAACGCATGCCGATCGGCTTGCCGAAGACCTGAACACCAAGCCCCTGGAGCTGCGAGCCCGGGCCGATCAGTTGCTCGATTCGCTGGTCGGCGTCCAGCCGGAACAGCCGAGGGCCTGGATGGCGCATTACGCTTATCGCCGTCAGTTCGCCGACAGCCAGCTCACAGGCGATGCCCGGAGCGACCTGGCGCGGGTTCTCGAGCTGGAACCGCAAGACCTGGAGGCGAACCTGGCGATGGCCCAAGAGCGGCTGCCAGAGCTATTCGCCGCCGAGGTATTCTGGAAGCCGGACCCCAGTCTGGTGCCGCGGGCCGAACGTTGCCGCGAAGTGCAGCAATGCCTGTTGGCGGCCCAGGCCGGAGCGCCCCACCACTGGCGCCCCTACCTGGCTTTGGGCCGGTTGGGCTGGTGGGCCGGCGACCGGGCGGGTGCGGCCAGGGTTCTGGAATTGGGCAATCGCCAAACCGCGCAGCAGTCGGTGCACCTGATGTCGACCGCGATCCAATTGATGATCCTCGACCAGCAATGGCCCGAAAGCCGCCAGGCGATCGACCAGGCCCTCGACCGCTGGCGCTGGGCCGACGCGTTGGGCGAAGGTTCGGCGGCCCAGCGGGCCGACGCCGACGCGGTGTGGCACATTCTTAGGGGGCGTTGGTGGTCGGCCGACGGCAACCCCGATCGCGACTTGCGCCAGGCTCACCAGGTGTTTCGGCTGGCCACGAGCCTGGCCCAAGAGGTCCGGCTCGAGGTTACCGCCTGGGAGGAACTGGCCGCCTGTTGCCGGCAATTGGGGCTCGTTCGGGAGGCCGAACAGGCCCAGCGGCGGGTTGAGCGCCTGAGGGTAGGGACCGAAGTTCCGGAGGAGGCTGTTTCCCCGTAGGCCCGGGGAACGACCTGAAACCGAACACCGTGGTAAACTATGGGGGCTGGTTGACCGCCGGCGATGGGGCTGTTAGGGTCTGGGTGTCCCAATGGCTGACCCCCGGCCCGCTCGGCAGGGGTGGTGTTTGCCCGGCTGCCTCAGCCAGTTTTCTCAGCCGCCGGCTGTCCCCCGGCCTTGCCGGTGGGCGGTAGCCAAGCGTCAGGCTCCCCAAGGCGGTGGGAAATTTCGGCTCTCCAATTATTTTCGGAACGTGTTTTGAATCCAGAAGATCAGTCGTCCCCGCCGAGCTTCGGCTCGCTCGGCCTTTCGGCCACCATGATGGAGGCCCTCGCAGAGGCCGGCTACCTCGAACCCACGCCGATTCAGGCTGGTTTAATCCCCCGGGCATTGGCCGGGGCCGATGTGCTGGGGCAAGCCCGCACCGGTACCGGCAAAACCGCGGCATTCGTCATTCCGATCATCGAGATGCTCCGCTCGCCGCGCCCCCCGGGGCCACAGGCCATCGCGCTGGTGCCCACCCGCGAATTGGCCGTGCAAGTACGGGACGAGGTGGTCAAGCTTTCCCATGGGCGCAAGCTGCACAGCGTCGCCCTGTACGGCGGCAAACCCATTCGCGGCCAAATCGAAAAGTTGCGCCGCGGGGCCGACATAATCATCGGTACTCCGGGCCGGGTGCTGGACCACATGGGCCGGCAAACCCTGGTGACCGGTTCGATTCGATTCGTGGTACTCGACGAGGCCGACCGGATGCTCGACATCGGCTTTCGGCCCGACATCGAGAAGATTCTGCGGCAGCTTCCCCGCGAGCGCCAAACGCTTCTGTTGTCGGCCACGGTGCCGCCGCCGGTCGAGCGGCTGGCCCGCCGCTATATGCAAGAGCCCGAGTCGCTCAATTTCTCACCGAAGGAAATCTCGGTCGAAACGATTCAGCAGTTCTACTTCACGGTCGACCCCGAGCGCAAGTTCGAGTTGCTCGTGCGGCTCTTGGACCGCGAACGGCCCAGACAGGGTATCGTGTTTTGCCGAACCAAGCGGGGCACCGACAAGATTTATCGCCGCTTGAAGGAAAAGATTCCCGGGGTCGACTGCATTCACGGCGACCTGGGCCAAGGGGCCCGCGACAGTGTCATGGCCCGCTTTCGCGAGGGAAAGGTCCGCCTGCTCGTGGCGACCGACGTGGTGGGCCGCGGGATCGACGTCAGTAGCATTTCGCACATCATTAATTTCGACATCCCCGAGTTCTGCGACGACTATGTGCACCGGGTAGGGCGCACCGGGCGGATGGGGCGCGAAGGGGTGGCCTACACGTTCGTCAGCCCGGAAGAGGGCAATGAGCTGACGCGGATCGAAGTTCGCATCAATCGATTGCTGGAGCGCGACGAGATTGAGGGCTTCGAAACCTTGGTCCAGCGTGCTCCGCCGGTGCCGCCGCCCCCGCCGGGCAGCCACGGCGGCCCCATTCCCGAGGAAAGCCCCCCCAAGCCGCCCCCCCCGTCGCTCAGCAAGACCCGGCCGGGTCCGCGGCGCTTTCGCAGAGCCCTGTAACGTTTCGCAGAACCCTGGAACGTTTCGCAGAGCCCTGGAATGCCGCCGGAATCACCCGGGGGCCACTGCGAACTGCCGGCTCAGATGGCCCTGGGCTCGTTGCGAGGGCGCTCCCGGCTGCGATGGGCACCGCGTGGTGGAAACTCGCGACAAGCTGCGAGCGCGTTCGGCGCCAGCGGCCAAAGCCAGGTCAACCGGGGCAACCAGGTCAACCGGGGCAACCCCGGCTGCTAGGCGGTTGGTTCCATGCCTATCCGGCCCGCCGAGCGGCTTGATGCGCCGCCGCCGCCCGATTGAACTCGGCCGTGCACCAGGATTGCCACTTCTTCCACTTGCCCGAAAATTTGCCGGCGCTGTTGGCGGTTACGACTTTGACCACGTCGTCGGCCGACATGCCCTGGGCGAGCATCTCGAGCTTGAGGTGATTGAGCTCCTCGTACACCCGCACCCGCTGCCAAGCCTCGCCAGCGATGGCGACCACGCTGATGATTACCGCGGCCCCCACGCCGAAGACGATGCCCAGCGCGCCTAAGATGTAGGCCGGGTCGCGGGAGAGCGAAGTCACCACCTGATCCCACCATGTTGCGTCGGCCATGGTCGTACCCTTTTATCTTTCCTCGGTGTTGGGCGGAACCCTTTCCGGCACCGCCGCCGCTGGCACCGCACGGTGCTCGCCTGCCGGAACCGGGAAGTTTCGTGCTTCAGCGACTACAATACCCCAACCCAAGTTCGTTGGCTTCCAGAAAATCTTGGGAACCAATCGACGAGCTTCGGGAACCCGGACCCCCGCCAGGCCACGTCCGGCCCGCGCCCCGGGCTGGGAGCCCCCCCGCACTCGACGATTTCGGGAGACAAACCCGCGTGGAATTTGATCTGACCGACGAACAGCGGATGATTCGCGACTTGGCCCGCCAATTCGCCCAGCGCGAAATTGCCCCGGCTGCCGCCGAGCACGATCGGGCACAGCGATTTCCCGGCGAAATCCATCGCCGGGCCCTGGAATTGGGTTTGCTGAATCTCACCCTGCCCGCCCAGTACGGCGGGGGGGGATTGGGTATCTTGGAATTGGTGCTGGTCAGCGAGCAATTGGCTTGGGGCTGCAGCGGCATCGCCCTGGCCGTGGGACTGAACTCGGTGGTGGCCGACGCCCTGCTCGTGGCCGGCACCCCCCAGCAACGCGAGCAGTACCTGCCGCGGCTCGTCGAGGGCGGCTTTGGCTGCTATGCGGCCACTGAGCCGGGCGCCGGTTCCGACGTGGCGGGCCTGCAGGCTCGGGCTGAGCGGCGGGGCGCCCACTTTTTCCTCAGCGGCACCAAGACCTGGATTTCCAACGCCACCGAAGCTTCGTTCGCCATCTGCTTTGCCAAAACCGATCCGGCCGCGGGTCATCGCGGACTCACCGCCTTTCTCGTCGACTTGGACCTGCCCGGGGTTACCATTGGCCGCAAGCTGGAAAAGCTCGGGCAGAGGGCCGCCCCCGCGGCGGAGTTGGTATTCGACGGCGTCGAGCTTCCCGCTTCGGCCGTGCTGGGCGAAGTCGGCGGCGGCTTCCTGGTCGCCATGCAGGTGTTCGACCGATCGCGCCCGATGATCGCGGCCACGGCGGTGGGCCTGATTCAGCGTTGCCTGGACGAGGCACTCGGCTATGCCCGCGAGCGGCGGACCATGGGCCGCCCGATTTACGAGCATCAGGCCATCGGTCACAAGCTGGCCAACATGGCGATCCGGGCCGAGTCGGCCCGGCTGCTCACCTATCAATCGGCCTGGCAGCACGACCAGGGCCGAAAGAATACTCAGCAGGCCGCGATGGCCAAGGCGATGGCAGCCGATACCGCCACCTGGGCGGCCAGCGAGGCCGTGCAAATCTTTGGCGGAATGGGCTACAGCACCGAGTTTCCGGTCGAGAAACTCTACCGCGACGCCAAGGTGCTGCAAATCTACGAAGGCACCAGCGAGATTCAACGGAACATCATCGTTCGCGAGCTGACCCGCTAGTGCTGCGGGGTGGCCTGGGGGCCTGTCGCTGCCCACCGTACCGGGCACCGTGGAATCGGTACCGGGCCTTAATCGTCGACATACTCCGATTCGTATACCGCGCGCCGTGGATAGCGGCGGCGGGCGGGTCGCCGGACTCGCACGACCCGGCGGCCGGTGCCGCTCTCGTCGAAGTAGTACCCCCCCAGCACGCGATAGAACACCAGCAGCAGCGTGGCTCCTAGCGTGGCCGCGAAGAAGCCCAGTGGGCTCAGCGGCGTGGGGCGCTCGATGTTCCAGAGATACATCAGCGTACCTGAGCCGATGACGGTTCCGCTGATCCCCATAATAATCGTGGTCAACGAACCGCCCGGATCGCGACCGGGCATGATGGCCTTGGCCAACAACCCGACCAAGGTGCCGAAGCCGATCCACACCAGCACGTCGTTGGCCCAGTGGTTTACCAGGTCGTTGAGCTGAGGATCGGGCATGGGCAGATTTCCTCCGGCCGCAAGAGGGGGCCGGATGGCACACGGCCCTGGCCGCCCGACGTCGCGTGACGAATCGGTCGATTCGCCTCGCGACGCCGGGTGCCCGGGACCACTTCCCCCCCCAAGATCCGACCGTGACCGGAAGGGCTTTCGCCCGACGGAGCGGGCGTGGCGACCCCGACAGGGTCTCGGTCGGATTGGCTGCACGCGAAAACTGGCCGACCGGTCGACAAAACCGCGCGGTTCCGACGCGCTACTGTTGTTCGAGCCGTTTTTGGGCCTCGAACCGCTCCATGGCCGCCGCCTCGTTGGAGAGCTTGAACTCGGGACCGGCCGGGAAGTACTGCACGTCGTCTTGTTGGTAATAGGGGCTCGGTAGCGTTTGGCCGCCAATGCTCACCTGACAGCCCGTTTGGCCCAGGCAAACCATCAGACCGAGCAAGCCAAGGCCCCAGTGTCCCCAGCGTTTTTCCGTGCTCGCGTCGGTCATGCGTGATCCCTTTGAATCGGCGGACCGGCCCCGGGGGGTTGCCCGGCCAGCGGTATCGTCCCACCAACCGCTACAATCGTTGTGTTCGTTATCGTCTGTCGCGGGGGGGCAACTTTGGCGGGGTTTGGCGAATTCGTCGGCCTTCGGGCACCAAGCACCGCGAATAGTTAAGCTGGGAACCCTGGCCAACTTTCTGCTCGCGTTCGCCCCGTCGCGCCGGGCTTGCGCAAGCGGAACCGGTCTGCCGATCGCCTCGCCGGGCTGGCCCGGCTGCGGGGGAAGAGCCAACCCCGACGAGGGTGGTCACACGAAGCGCGGGGGCTTGCGCGGTTGCGGAGAACCGCGGCGCTCCGCTTTTGCCCAGTTTGCCGAGCGGGTGTATTCTGAAGTTGGCTTCCTGGTGGACCGCCTTCGCACCGGTGCTGGTCACTCGCACCCGGCCCCTGGAACAGGAAATCGTTTCTGATGCTCGCGGCACCCAGCTCGATCGATTTCCCTCGGAGGGCGGCGCTTCGAAAAACGCGTCCGACGCGGCTGCCGCTTGGGCTGGCTGTGGTGGTGCTGTCGGCGTGCGCTACGACCAGCCGCGGGCAAGTCGGGGCCCCCCTCGCGCCCGGCACCCGGGTGGTGCCGTCGATCTCTTACTTCGCGATCTTTCCCACCTACTTCGATGGCCAATACACCGATGCCCTGAAGGCGTTTCGACGCGAGGGCCGGGGCGGCATCAAGACGGTGGAAAGCAACTGGATCGACTCGATCTGCTACCACACCATGAGCGGCGAGTGTCTCTACCAGCTCGGCCAGTGGGAGCCGGCGCTGGAGCACTACTCGGCCGCCCTGAAGCTGTACCTGGCCTTCCCCGACTGGATGGTCCGCGTTCAGTTTCCGCCCGATATTGCCCAGGCCAGCGCCCAATTGCCGCCCCCCTGGGGTCAGAGCAAACGGGGCGCGCTGCTGGGTAAATACCCCGACACGAACGTCATTGCCCAAGGCCAGCTCGACAATACCCAGGCCTTCTCGCGGGGCGGAGTGGTCCAGCGGCCCATGTACTGGCCGCTGAATGTGGTCGAAGTGGTCCGGGCTACCTGCCTGGCGATGCGTCGCTACCGCCAAATCCTCGGTCCGGCCGCCGACCAGGATCCGCTCGCCAAGCAACTGGTGCTGGCCCTTTCGCGGCGTCCGGGGCCGGTGAATCACTGGTCCGAGGTCTGGATCGATCTCCAGACGGGGCTCGCCAACCTGGCGGCCGGCAAGATCGAGCAGGCCCGGCCAGCGCTGCAGCGGGCCGTGGTGGCCAACGGCCAGTTCGATCACCCGCTGACTTCGACGGCGCTGTTGGAGTTGGGCCGGCTGGCCCTGGCCGAGGGGGATCTGGCCAAAGCAGCCCAGTTGGCCGAAGAGGCCACGTATTCGGCCTATTACTACCGCGACCCGTCGGTGCTCGAAGAGGCCTTCGCGCTGGGCACCACCACGCATCTGCTCGGCGCCGCCGACGGCGATTATCCCGCGCTGTTGCCGGCCGCCGCCTGGGCGCGCACGGCCGATTACCGCCAGCTCACCTGTGCCCTGCTGACCATGTCGGCTGAGTGTCACGCGCAACAGGGCCGCATCGGCCCGGCCGCTCAGACTTTGGCCGATGCCCGGGCGCTCATGGGCAATCGCGACCTGCTGGCCGGGCGACTGGGGGCGCGAGCCAACTACGTTTCGTCGATGGTTTCCTACGCGCAGCAGGACCGCGCCGCCGGAGACCAGGCGCTGCAAGCGGCCCTGGCCTTTCAATTGCGCGGCGGAATCTGTGTGGCCCGGCTGGCCGTGGTCGACCGCTGGCTGGCCAGCGGCACGATTTCGCCGCGGGTGGCGGTCGACCTTTATCGCCAGTTTCTGGCCGAGCCGGTCGGCCCCGACTGGCGCTTGGAGCCGCTCGAATCGCTCACGCGGCTTGTCATGCCGCAGACCACGTCGCTCGAGAATTGGTTCGAAGCCCTCCTGGCCCGCAAAGACTGGGCGGCCGCGGTTGAAGTGGCCGAACAGATTCGGCGCGAGCGTTTTTGGAGCCGCCAGCCGCTGGGCGGACGGCTGTTGGCCCTGCGCTGGGCGCTGGAGGCCCCTGCCGAGTGGCTGCCGCCACCGAGCCAGCTCGAGCGGCAGGAGCTGCTGCTACGCTACCCACCCTACGCCGAGCTGGCCCAGCAGGCCCACGCGCTGCGCCGCCAGCTGCAAGCCGATGGGCCGGCCACGGATGACGAGGCCCGCCGCAAACAGAGCCAAGTGCTCGACCAGTTGCTGGCCATTTCAACCCAGCAGGAAGACTGGTTGCGAACCATTGCGGTGCGGCGCGAATCGGTGACCCAGGTGTTCCCGCCCTACCGTTCTGCTCCCCAATTGCAAAGCGCCCTGGGCGAGCGCGAGGTGCTGCTGGCCTTTCTGCAAACAAACCGCCATTTGTACGGCTACTTGATCGCCCGCGACCGGATCCAGTTCTGGCAGGCCGACACGCCCACCGCCCTGCAGAAGCGAGCCATCAAGCTGCTCCGCGAATTGGCACTGACCGACGCGGGGCGCCCCGTCTCGCTCGATCATCTCGCCAAGGAGGGCTACCGGCAGGCCGCCGCCGACCTGTTCGAGCCGCTCTTGGCCAAATCGAAGCTGGCGCTCGGGGGCGACGTGGATCGACTGATCGTGGTGCCCGATGGCCTGCTCTGGTATCTGCCCTGGGAGCTACTTCCGCTCTCGGGCGGCGAGGCGGACCAAAACCTGCTCACCGATTGCCATATTCGCTATGCGCCTACCGCGGGGTTGGCGCTGGCCGCGCGCGGCGGGCGACGGGTGGGGGGCCACACCGGCGTGTACCTAGGCAAACTGCATCCACGCGATCCGGATCAAGCCGCCGCCCAGGCGTTTGAACTCTTGGCCCAGGGGCTTCCGGGCTGCGTTCCGCTCGGCCCGGCCGACGCCCCCCAAGGACAGGCGCTGGCGGGGCTGCTGGATCGCTTGCTGGTGCTCGACGACCTGGGCAATGCCAACGTCGAACCGGGGTCGCTCGATTGGCCGCTCTTGCGCGGGCAGGGGTCGGGCGGAACTACCCTGGCCCGATGGGAAGAATTGCCGTTCGACGCCCCCGAGGTGATTGTGCTGCCCGGCTTTCACACTCCCGCGGAAAACTCGCTCAAGAAACCCCCCGGTGGTTTCCCCGGCGACGAGTTGTTTCAAACCATTTGCGGGCTGCTGGCCAAGGGAACCCGTACGGTGCTGATCAGTCGCTGGCGCACGGGAGGCCAGACCAGCTTGGACCTGGTCCGTGAATTCACCGCGGGGCTGGCCGACCGGGAATCGCCGGATGAGGCCTGGCAACGGGCCGTGCTCTTGGTAAGCGAATCGACGATCGACTTCGACCGCGAACCTCGGGTCGATGCCCGGGCGGCGGCCGAACCCCCCCGGGCCCAGCACCCGTTTTTCTGGTCGGGCTACCTGCTCGTCGACGTAGGCATCGAGGCCGAACCACCGACGCCCCCTGGTTCCGGTGCGGCGCCCCCCGTGGCCGGAGTCCTGGACGAGCCCGGGGCCGAACTCAAGACGGCCCCCGCCGAAGGCGACGATTCGGAACCAGCAGGGCCGCGCGAGCTGCGCTAACCGCTCGATCGAATGCTTCCGCCTGCGTGCTTCGAGTCCCATGGTTCGGCGGCCGCGCGGCGGATGCGCTCGCGGCTCGCCCGGCCTTGGCCCGTGGTAGCTGGCGGGTCCAGGTTCGCCGCGGCATTCGGCTCAAACGCTGAACCGCACATGGAGGATGTCGCCATCGGCGACGACATAATCCTTCGGCTCTTGGCGCATCAGGTTGTGGGCTTTGATTTCCCGCTCGCTCCCCAGCCGAATCAAGTCTTCGGCCCGCATCGTCTCGGCCCGGATAAAGCCGCGGGCCAGGTCGCTGTGAATGTTGGCCGCGGCTTCCAGCGCGGTGCCGCCGCGGCGCATCATCCAGGTGCGAACTTCTTTTTCCCCCGCAGTGAAGTACAGCATTTGGCCCGACACTTCGAGCAATCGCTGGAGCACCGCGTCGCGCCGCCCCGGCGGCAGGCCCAATTCGCGCTCGAATTCCTCGCGGTCGCCCGGTTCCATCCTGAGCAATTCGCGTTCGAGCCCCACGCGACAGGCCAGCACCGGCTGCTCGGGAGGCAGTTTGGCCATGAATCGTTCGGGCTCGCTGTCGTCGTCGGCCAGATTGAGCAGGATCAGCTTGGGCTTTTCGGTCAGGAGCCGAAACGATCGGGTCGCCTTGAGCTGATCTTCGTTCATGGCGATTTCGCGCAGGGCCCGTCCATCTTCCAGCACGGCCAACAGCGGTTCGAGGGCGGCCAGCTCGGCCTGTTCTTGCTCGCGGTTGGGGCGCGGCTTCTTGACCGACTCGCGCAAGCGGTCGATCCGCCCGGCCACGATTTCCATGTCGGCCAGGAGCAAGTCTTCCTCGAAGGTTTGCAGGTCGACCAGCGGGTCCGACCCGGCAAAGGCCGCCACGACCAGCACCAGGCACCCGGTCTCGCGGATCAGCCCTAGCTTGGGCGCGTTACCTTCGTGGCTGCGGGCCAGGCCCGGCGTGTCGAATAGCTCGATCGCGGCCAGCGTAATTTTCTTGGGGTGATAGATATCGCACAGCGGCGCGACCCGGGGATCGGGCACCGGGGCCATGGCGCTTTGGCCCGTATGGGCCAGGGCCAGGTCGGGCTCCACCCCGGTCAGCCAGGCAAAGAGCGAACTTTTTCCCGAACCCTGGTAACCGACCAATCCAATCTTCATCCGTGCTACCTTCGTCGCTGCCAGGCGTGGAGTGGGCGAAGTGCGGGCGAACTGCCTCGCGACTGTCTTACGCCCGGGGGGCGCGCCGGCCCCAAGATTGCCCCGCCCGCGAAACAACCCCTGGCCGGCGCGTTCAGCGCGCCGCCCCGAGGCTTGCGTCCGCGGCGTCGGCGGCCGACAGGGCCGCCCGCAAATCGGCGAGGCCCTGTTCTACCTGTTCCGCTTCCCGGCTGTCTAGCGGTCGATTGCCGAAGCGAACTCGGTAAAAGGCCTGTACGATCGCCAGCGGAACGCGGGCCACGCGGCGGGTCGGTCCGGTCGCCGCCAGCCGGCCAGCCACGGACTCGGCAAATTCACGCTGCGTTTGGCTCGACCCGCGCACCAGGTCGTAGCCGGCGAGAATCTCCTCCAACTCGCGCTGAAACCCGATCGGCGCCGGTCCGGCTTGGGCCCCGGCGCGAATTCGCCTCCAGGTACCCGGCGCCAAACGCGCCAGGCACCACCGCGCCCCGCGCAGCAGACCCACCAACCCCAGGCAGATTGCCGAAGCCGACAGGCCGGCTCGCCAATTGAACCACTCGCCGCTGAGCCAGCCCGACCGCTCGCCGCGAAAGAACCGGACCGCCCGGGCCCACCACTGCTTCCAATGCTCCGGATCGCTTAGCAAGTTCCAAGTTTCGGTCACCCCGATCATCAACGGGCGATAAATAGTTTCCCGCTGCCGCTGGGCATCGAGCCCGAGCACATAGTTGGCCCACAAATGGCGCAGGTAGTCGATCCCCTGGCGATAGGTCATCAGGGCCGTGTTGGGAGGCGGCATCGCCGCCAGGCGCTCGGCCACCGGCGTACCGTCCAGCCGCAGCCAAGCACCCCCGCGCCACTGACCCGCGGGCGGGTCGACCCGCTCGGGTAGCTTGTCGGGGGGTAGGTAGGCCTCGACCCAGGCATGGGTGTGCAACTGCCGGATCTGATAAAACGACCCGAACGAGTTCCAGTCTCCGCCTTTGAACCCGACCACCACGCGCGACGGAATACCCACCGCTCGCAGCATCAGCGCCAGACCGCTGGCGAAGTACTCGCAGTGGCCACTGCGAGTATTCAGCAGAAAATCCTCGATCGGGTCCAAATTCGGATCCCCTACCTCCAGGTCCAAGCTGTAGCGATACTGGCCCGAGGACTGAAAGTGGGCTTCCAGCCGCTTGGCCCTTGCCATCCAGTTCTCCTCGGGCAGGTCGTCCACGAGTTGTTGAGCCTGCTGGACCAGCGAAGCCACGGGCGAGCGCTCGGGCAGCCGCGCCAACAGGTCCAGATCGTAGCGGTCCAAGTCCCCCATTGCCGGCATCAGTTCGGATTGCCGCCCCAGGTGAAACCCGGTCGTCACCAGGTCGAGGTTGAACGGGTTGCCACGCTGACCGGCTGCCCGCAGCAGCTGACGGGTACGTCGATCGTAGCGCAGCGACGGATTCTCGATCGGGTTCAAGATCGGGAACACGGCGTACAACACATCGGTGTCGAGCGGTTCGATCGTAATCTTCTGCCGCACCAACTCCGGATGGCCCAAGTATTCGCTTGCCTCGGCCACGCGCAGGGGCCGTGGGTTTTCCTCTGGGTCGTGGGTTTGACTCCAGACGCCGCGTTCGTAAGTGGTCAGCGTCAGCCCGCGGAAGTACGGCTCGTCCAGCAACCGGTAGGGCTGGCCGGTGATGTAGTTGGTGAACTGAGCCCGCATCGTGGTTTCCGGGTTCTCGAAAACCTGGCCGACTTCGCCCAGTTTGATGCTTTCGGTCACGCCGACCTGCAGCGACGCGCTGCCGGCCGTCGGCTGCCAGGTGGGGCCGCCCGAGCGCGGAACGGCCAGAAAAAACAAGGCGCTTAGCGCCAGCGCGCCGCACATTAGCAGGATCAGCTGCAGGGCCCAGGACAACCCCAGGGCGCTCTCCAGCGGCGGATCGGCCGATGCGAAATCGCTCCACCATCGCGCGCCCGGGTCCGAGACCAAGCCGGACGGCGCGCCCACCGCCCCCAGTTCGGTGCGCGATTCGCGCAGCAGGTAAAAGAGCGAGCAGGCAGCCACCCCGACCACCAGGTACGCCACCAGCACCAGGCCGAACGAAGGTGCCAGGTTCAAGGCCGCGGCCACGGCTACCTGCATCAGGCTCAGCAGCAGCAACTGCCAGTAAGTGGAGGTGTTCTTCCGGCGGTACAGCAACACGAACTGCAAGTACACCAGCAGGTTGGCCAGGGCCAAGAGCTGGCTGTCGGGCTCGTAGCGGGTGTACCAATCGCGAATCGAAAGCGCCAGCGCCGCCAGTCCGGCCCAATTGGCGACTCGCTGACTCAAGAGCAACCAGCCCCGCATGTCGGTCAGATAGACCGAGCTGACCGAAACGATCAGCGCCAGTACGGCCAGTCGCAAATCGCGCTCGCCCATGCCCAAGAGCAGGGTGCCCAGGAACATCTGGGTGGCAAACAGGATTTGCATGGCCCGCAGGATCATGGCGCTTCCACCTCCTCGCCCGGAGCCGGCTCGAACCATTGTCGCCAGCGCTGGCCCGAGAGGTCGACGCAGTGCACGCTGGAAAGCCAGGGCCGCTTCCAGGGGTCGTTCCAAACTTTTTGAAACCGCTCGGTGTCGGTCAGATCGACCGGCCGGGTCGAAACCAGCACCAATTCACTGGTGCCGTAAACGTTGTCGAGGGCCTCGGCCAACAGGCCGGGCAAATGGTCCTCGCCGGTCGGTTCCACCACCGCCAACGATTCGAGCACGGCCGCGGCCAGGGCCATCGAGGCGGCCCCGCGCACCAGGTTTCGATGCTCGGCGGAAATGCCGAGCACCAACTGCCCGGTTCCACGGCGCCCCATTTCGTAAACCAGCGTCGCCGCCAGGCTCACGGCCAGCTCGACCTGGTGCCGCTGCCGAGCAGTGGCCCCGGGGGGCTGCCACAGTTCGACCAGCAACGTCAAATCCTGGTGCCGCTGCCGCTCAAACTGCCGCACCATGAGCGTGTTTTGCCGGGCCGAGGTGCGCCAGTGAATCCAGCGGCGGCTGTCGCCCGAGCGCCAATCGCGCAGCCCGTGAAACTCTCCCTCGTGCGTTCCCTGGCGGCGCTCCGATTCGCGGCTGCCGACCGTGGTTTCTTGTCGCCTTCGTTGCCAGTCGGGAGCCAACCGCCCCAGGCGGGGCAGCACCACCAACTCCTGCATTTGGTCCCATTCCCAGCGGCATTCCACCAGCCCCAGGGGGAAGCGAGTGCGGGCTACCAGCGGCCCCAGCCGGTATCGGCCTCGCTGCAGCAGCCGGCCTCGATAGCTGGCCGCCACGCTGGTGCCGGGGGGAATGCGCGGAAACAGGGCGCCGGTCAGCAGCGGGCCGGCCGCGGCGCCTCCCGGCGCCAGCCGTTCGATGCGGTCGAATACCCGCACGGACCAGCTTCCTCCGCGGCGCTGATGCGAGGTGGCCACGAGATCCACGTCCAGGGCATCGCCCGCGGCGATCCGCCGGGGCGCCATCCGCTTCAGTTCCAAACCGCGCAGCGTGACCGCCGCGATTCGCCAATTCAACAAGGCCAGCCCGGCCAACACGCTGAAAAACGCCAACAGCAGATTGATGTCGCGAATCAACGCAGCGGTGAGCACCACGGCCAGCACCGCCAAGAAGGCCAGTCCTTCGGGGCTCAATCGCGTGAACCGGCGGCGGGCCACGGACCTTCTCCTCGACGGGGCCGAGCTGCCCGCCGACGGCGGGCAAGCACCCGGCGGGGGCGTTAGCGGGGAACCGGAATCTCGGTCAGCAACCGCCGAATCATGGTTTCCACGATGTCGCGCTGACCGAGCTGAATGTAGCCCTTGGGAATCACCCGGTGCGCCAGCACCGGCACGGCCAGGTATTTCACGTCGTCGGGCGTGACGAATTCTCGGCCCTCGATCAGCGCCAGCGCCTGCGACGCCCGATAGAGCCGCAACGCGCCGCGCGTGCTGACCCCCACGTGCAAGTCGGGGCTGCGACGGGTCCCCTCGACCAGGTCGAGCATGTAGTCGGCCACCGAGTCGCTCACGGCCACTTCCCGTACCGATTGCTGCAGGTCGAGCACTTGCGTGGACGATAGCGCCGCCTCTAGGTCTTCCACCGGTTCGCCCCGCCGGTGACTGACCAGCACCTGACGCTCTTCGTCCCGATCGGGGTAGCCGATGCGGGTGCGAATCAGAAAGCGGTCCAACTGGCTTTCCAAGAGCGGATAGGTCCCCTCGAATTCGTAGGGGTTCTGGGTGGCGATCACCAGAAAAGGCACCGGCAGCCGGTGGGTGCGGCCATCGACCGAAACCTGTCCGTCGCTCATCGCCTCGAGCAAGGCGCTTTGCGTACGCGGGGTGGTGCGGTTGATCTCGTCGGCCAGCACCACATTGGCGAAAATCGGACCCGGATTGAAGACGAACTCGTTCGTCTTTGAGTTAAACATGCTGCTGCCGACGATGTCGCTCGGCAACAGATCGGGCGTGAACTGAATGCGGCAGAAATGCCCGCCCAGGCTGCGGGCCAACGCCTTGCCGACCAGCGTTTTGCCGACCCCCGGAACGTCTTCCAACAGCACGTGCTCGCCAGAAAGCAGCGCCACCACGCAGAGGCGCACCACCTCGGGCTTGCCCAACACCACCTGGTTGATCTGATGCTCCAGCGAGCTCACCAGGGTTTGTATGTCGGTGGCCAAATGTGCACTCCTCTCAAACCGCCACCTTCAGCTTACCGGCCGGCACCGGCCAGGCAAAGCAAGTTCGCCAGCTCCCGCCGGGGGGCGCGCGGCGGGCAAAACCCCGGCGGACTGGGTGTTTGAGGCTTCTCATCGTATCCGGCACCCTGCCACGGTCTACCCCGCCGAGTCGGGGAACACGGTTTACCGCGAGCCTTCATCCCGGTTGCGCCCGTCGGAAACCGGCAGGACCGTCGATCGCGTTTGCCGGCTGTGCCGTGGCGGCTGCCAATGTTGCCGTGGCGGCTGCCAATGGTGCCGTGGCCTGTGACGGTTGTATCTTGGTAATCCCAGGGCCGCTCACGGCTCGGCCGGCCAACATTGCTTGCCTGCGGGCGATTGGGCGCTCTAAAATCAACGGCGGTTTATGCATAGGTGCCAAACCACCTGCCGCAATCGTCGATCGGCCACCGGGCTGACCAGGCTGGCCCACCGTGGCCGCAGGCATTTCCCCGGAAAAAACCCTTAGGGCGATTTCCCCAGATGACGTCGGCTTCCCCCCTCCGCCCCTGTGCCACCATGCGTCAGGCGATCCGCCTGAGCCGGCGCCAGGTGTTGCGGGCGGGCACGCTCGGGGCCCTGGGACTGGGGCTCGACCAGTTTCTGACGGCCCGCGCGGCCCGGGGCGGTTCCGCCGCCGCGGGTGGCTTTGGGCGGGCCAAGCAGTGCGTATTCTTCTTCATGTGGGGTGACCCGAGCCAGCTCGACACCTTCGACATGAAGCCCGCTGCCCCGGCCGAGGTTCGGGGCGATTTCCAGCCGATCGCGACCGCGGTTCCCGGGCTGCAAATTTGCGAGCACTTCCAGCGGCTGGCCTCGTGGACCGACCGCCTGGCCGTGATTCGCTCGCTGCACCACACCGACCCGGCCCATTTGTCGAGCGCCCACGCCACGCTCACCGGGCACTGGGCCCCCACGATCAATAGCGACGCCGCCCCGCCTAGTGACCGCGATTCGCCCCAACTGGGGGCAATGATGTCGCGGCTCCGCGAGTCGCCGGCCGATGTGCCGGCCGCGGTGAGCCTGCCCTGGATCGTATCGCACCCAGCCGCTCCGGGGGGGCGGGCCCCCGGCCAAAACGCCGGCTGGCTCGGCAAGCGTTTCGATCCGCTGGTGCTAGAGGGAAACCCCAACCAACCGGATTGGACCGTGAGCGAGCTGGCCCTGCTCGACGGAATTAGCGTCGAGCGGCTGGAGCATCGCCGAGCCCTGCTCAACCTGGTCGATGGCCAGTGCGCCGAGTGGGAATCGCTGGCCGCTGCCCGGGGCATGACCTCGATGCAGGAGCAGGCTTTCGCCCTGTTGTCGGGAAGCCGTGCCCGGAAGGCCTTCGACCTGGCCAGCGAGCCGGCCGAGGTACGCGACCGTTACGGACGCAACATCCACGGCCAATGCGCGCTGTTGGCCCGGCGGCTCATCGAGCACGGCGTTCCGCTGGTTACCATCAATTGGCACAACGACGGCCACAACTTCTGGGACACCCACGGGGCCAACTTCAAGCGGTTGAAAAGCGAATTGATTCCCCCGGCCGACCAGGCGCTTTCGGCCCTGCTGGAAGATCTTTCCGCGCGCGGTCTGCTCGATGAAACCATCGTGGCCTGGGTCGGCGAGTTTGGCCGGAAACCTCAGATCAACGCCGCGGCGGCCGGAAGAGAACACTGGCCCTATTGCTACAGCGGTTTACTGGCCGGCGGTGGGATCGCGCCCGGGGCCGTTTACGGCGAGAGCGACGCCCACGCGGCCAGGCCCAAGCGCGACCCGGTGTCACCGCTCGATTTCGCCGCCACGATTTATCACGCCCTGGGAATCGATCCCCATACGATCGTGCCCGACCGAACCGGTCGCCCCGTTCCGGTCACGCCTGGCGAGCCGATCCGGGCCCTGTTCAGTTAGCGATCTCCCTGTTGCGCTCGCCGGCCCTCGCGCGGATTGCGTCGCCATCGGGAACGGTTTCGCCGTGCCAGGCTCGCTCGCCTGGGCCAAATGACGCCTGGCCGGCCGCGCCCGGCTTAGCTTGGTTCGCCCGTGGCTGAAAACTCTTCCCGGTGCCCAGCGCAAAAAAAACCGGTCCCCCGGCAAGAGTGCCAGGGGACCGGCTCATACGCACTGAGAAGTCACTGAGGATTCGGACGGAGCACCCGCGGCCGGCTGCTAAGTCCCGGCCGCGAGGGTTCCAGCGAGCAGCTACCCGCGACGACCGATCCGGCGGCGGGCCGCCGGGATCAGCAGGGCCACGCCCCCCAGACCCACCAAGAGCAGGCTGCTCGGTTCGGGAATCACCACGTTCTCGATGGTGTCCTGCAACTGGAAGCCGGTGTTGGTGGCCGTGAGGCTGGCAACCGCCGAAATCGTGGCCGTACCGCGAACGTCGACGTCGAACCCGACCACCGCGCTGAAATCGGTGTCGAGGTTCACCGGAATCGTCGTGGCCGTGCTCAGGTCGAACGACAGCGGCAGCAGGTTCAAGAACCCGCCATCGTCAAAGGTAAACCGCATGTCGTCGCCCGTGGGCAGGCCGTCGTAGCCGTTGGGGTTCAGGTCTTCCATCTTGACGCGACCGCCGATCGCGAACGCTTCGCTGAGGGCTTCGTCAATCAAGCTGAAGTTGCCCAGGCTCAGGTCGATCGGAATGTCGAACAAGCCAAGCACGCTGATCAAAATGGTCGCGTCCACATCCAGCCCGGCGCTGATATTGGCCGAGAAGGTGCCCGGAGCGCCCACCACGGGGTACGTCGTCGTCTGATCTTGCGTGCCGCTGGGGGTGAGATTCCCCGGGGTGAACAACAAATCGTTGCCCGGGGTATCTTGCTTGAACTTGACGTTCGAAATCGTGCCGGTCGGGTTGGCGCGAATCTCCGTATCGAAGGTCAGGTCGAACAAGTTCAGCACGTTGACGCTCGCCTCGCCGTTGACCTGAACCTGATTCAGCGCGAACGGCTGGTTGTTGATCAGCGTCACATCGAGATTGGTGACGTCGGCGTAACGCAATACCGAGGGGAGGCCGTTCACCGTGCCCGCACCCGGACCGAAGGGCGGAAAGCCATCGCCGCCCGGATCGGTGCCCAAAGCCGACTGCTGGCCGGCCAGCGTGAGCGTCGCCGAGCCCGTGGGCACCACGCTGACATTCGTGGGATTGGGGACGACGTTGATGCCGACGGATTGCGTCGGAATGATGATGTTACCGCCGATCGTGGTGCCGACCAGGCCGGGAACCGGCAGATCGTCGGTCGAGATGCGCCAGCTCAGGTTGGCACCGACCGTAATGCTGCCCGAACCAGTGAGGTTCGTGTGAAAATTCTGGCTGCCGGTTCCGCCATTGAAGACGAGCGGAATTGCCCGCGCCGTTTCGGCGCTCAGCAACAGTGCGCCAAGGCCCGCCAAGGCGGCGCACAAGAACGAAGGTTTTCCCCGACTCATTAGCTGCTCCTCAGTACGAAAACAACTCAGTACGAAAACAACTCAGTGCTGAATCAACTCTGTGCGCCGTTCGTTCGCGACAGCGGTGCGCCCCACTTCGTTCGGAGTTCCGGTTACTTCAAGCCGCGCTGGGCGAACTGCGGTGTTCCGCACAAGCAACCAGCCGGGAGCGTGTAACCAAACCCTACCCAAGTGGTACTTTCCCACCCATCGGTATAGTTTGCCAACGAAGTATTGCCAGTCAAGCAAATAATTGTAGGAATCCACGGTTTTCCTCCGACCGCTACAGGCCCCCTGTTCAGCAGGGCGAATGCGTTCGCTGCGGTGGTCATTGCAGGCCGCGCAAAAAAACGGCCGGCTCGCTCCCAGGGGAACCAGCCGGCCGCCTTGACTGTCGAGTTGTCGATCAACGCCCCAGCGAAATGGTTCGCGCCGGGCGAAGATTGGCTAACGGATTTTACCGGAACGGCCGCGCCGGGCCAGAGGCACCAGCAGAGCCAGGCCCAGGCCGGCCAAGGCCAGCGAGCTAGGCTCGGGGATCACGACGTTATCCACGCTGTCTTGGAGCTGGAACTTCGTGTTCGAAGCCGTCAAGGTGGCCTGAATGCTGTACGACACGGTGCCGCGCACATCCACGTCGGCCGTGATGCCCAGGGCACTGATGTCGGTGTCGTAGATCACCGGAATGCTGCCCGAGGTGCTCAGGTCGAACGAGAGCGGAATGTTGTTCAGCAGCCCGCCGTCGCTGATCGTCACCCGCAGGTCGTCTCCGGTGGGAAGACCATCGTACCCGTTGGGGTTCAGATCCTCGAGCTTCGCGGCGGCCACCAGCGGAAACAGGCTGTTTCCGACGGTGTCGATGAAGTTAATCGTTCCGAAGCCAAAGTCGAAGGGGATGTCGAACAGACCCAGCACGCTCAGCGTCAGGGTCGCATCCAGGGCCAGCCCGGCATCGAAGCCAGCCTGGAAGTTGCCCACCGCGCCGGCGACGTTGTAGGCCGTGGTCTGGTCTTGCGTGCCCGTCGGCATCGCCACACCGGGGGTGCTGAGAAAGTCGGTCCCAGCGCTCTGCGTGTAGCGCACATTCTTCAAGTGACCGGTCGGAACCGCTCGGACCTCGGTGTCGAAATTCAGATCGAACAAGCCCAGGTCCAGGCTCGTGTTGCCCGTGCCGGTGAGCTGCGTCATCGAAAACGGCTGATTGTTGATGAGCAGCACGTCGAGATTGGTCAGGTCGGCGTAATTCAGCACCGAGGGAAGGCCATTGACCGTGCCCGCTCCTGGGCCAAACGGAGGCAAGCCATCGCCGCCCGGGTCGGTCGCCAAGGCCGATTGCTGCCCGGCCAACGTGAGCGAGGCCGTGCCGTTGGGCGTATCGCTGATCACAGCCGGATTGGGCACCACGTTCAGTGGAGCGGTCTGGCTGGGAATGCTTACATTCCCATCCAAGGTGAATCCCAGCAAACCACCGACCGACACGCGGACCGGAAGATTGGCGCTAACGGTGACGGTGCCCGACGACGTCAGCGACGTCGAAACACTTTGCGAGCCACTGCCCGCATTGAACTGCAACGGAATGGCAGAGGCACGGCCGGCCGAAAGAGCGGCGACGGCAAGCGCCAAGGATGCTGCCAGCATCCAGCGTCCAGGTTGTGACTTCATTAGCTACTCCTCGACAGTTTCTTTTCTTCTACTTCTTCTACTTCTGATTCTTCTACTTCATCAATCAATTCTGCTCGGTCAATCTCATGCACGAACAGCCTGTTGAAATAATCCATCGTGGCTTATTTCATCCACGGCCCACTTCGCGGCGAAATTGCTCGCGGCTGGTTCTCAAGGGGCGCCGACCGATCCGTCCTTTACCATCGCAGTGGTTATGGAATCTCTCTCTCGCGACGGACCGCGAGCGCCGAACCCCCTTCGTTTGTCAGAAGCAGGAAAAGCGCACGACTTTCCCCACCTTTGGCCTATCCTCCCAGAACCCGTTTGGTTGTCAAGGAAAAGTTTGCTTCGTTGTCACACTTTTTTATTGATCCACGGAGCCACTCAAAAGATCGCCATGTTCCATTAAAAAACGGTGGCCGCCGAGTCCTAAGACCCCGCGGCCACCGCGTATTGAATTCCGTCGACCGACGACGCTGGGCAAAACCCATCCGGGCAGGCTTCACCCGTTATCATCGTTTCACGCGATGCACTCCGCCGCAAAGCCGAGCCCAACTCCGCGTGAAGACGGTTGAACTTTCGCTTACTTCTTCAGGCGCCGACGCACCAGCGGCAGCATCCCGACAATTCCCAGACCGGCCAGGCACCACGTGCTCGGCTCCGGAATCACGACGTCCTCGATCGTGTCCTGGAGCTGGAAGCCGGTGTTCGACGCACTGACCGAACCGTTGAACGAATAGCTGACCGACCCACGCACGTCGATGTCGAAGTCGATCGTGCCGATCCCCAGGTCCACCGCGAAATCGGAATCGATATTCGCCGGCAGCGAGCCCGAGGTGTTCAGATCGAACGACAAGGGAATCAGGTTCAAATAACCATTGTCATTGAAGGTGTAACGCATGTCGTCGCCCGTAGGCAGCCCAGCATACCCGCCAGGATTCAGGTCCTGCAGCGTGGTGGCCCCGACGATGGCGAAGGGAGCGTTAATCGCCTGGTTGTTCAGGATCGTGACGTTGCCGATGTTGAAGTCGAAGGGAATGTCGAACAGGCCCAACACACTCAGCGTCAGCGTCGCGTCCATGTCCAGACCCGCGGTAACATTGCCCGAAAAGGTTCCCGGGGCACCGGAGACCAGGTAGTTGGTGGTCTTGTTCGGCGTGCCCGGGGCCACTTCGGTACCGGAGGTGGGCAGCAGGTCGCTCGGCACGTCCTGGACGAACTTGAAGTTCGAGAGGTTGCCGTTCGGCCGTGCTCGGACCTCGGTGTCGAAATTCAGGTCGAACAGGCCCAACACGTCGAGCGAGGTGTTGCCACTGACCGGAATCTCGTTCAGCGAGAAATTCTGATTGTTGATCAAAGTGGTGTTCATGCTGGTCACGTCGGCGTAACGCAACACCGACGGTAGGCCGTTGACCGTGCCCGTGCCTGGTCCGAAGGGAGGCAGCCCGTCGGCGCCCGGATCGGTGCTCAGGGCCGATTGCTGACCGGCCAGCGTGATCGCGGCGCTTCCCGTCGGGGTGGTGTTGATCGTGACACTACCGCCGGCCACACCGACATTGACCGCCTGGTTGGGAATCGTGATTGCGCCGTTCAGAACGGTTCCCTGTACGCCGGGAATCGGGAAGTCGGCCGTCGAAAGGCGATAGGTCAAGTTCGCCGAAACAGAAAGGGTACCCGCCCCGGCCAGGGTCGTATGAAAGTTTTGGGTACCGGTTCCGCCGTTAAACACCAGCGGAATAGCAGATGCGGTGCTCGCGGCGGCTGTCACCAACGACAGGCCGAGTGCCGCGTTGGCAAACCACCGAATTTTCCCCCGACTCATTAGCGACTCCTTTGTGCGTTGCTTCTACTGCCCGGATGTAAGTCCGAAAGATTACCGATCTGGCCACCCGGCCCTTGACCCCGCCGGCGACCGAAAATCCGCGATCTCAGCGACAGCTCGATCGAACCGTTTCACTCGAACCGTCTCTCCCAGCGCCAATGCGGCGCAACACGGGCGCCCGCCCGCTGGGTAATCGCCATAGTGGACGAAAAATCGGAAATGTCAACCAATTTCTCATAAATTCACCAGCAAGGATTTCTGACGCCGCTGGAACGATTGCCGAGCACCGCTACAAACCTCCTCGAAACGCCTGCCCCCCGCCGGTTCGGCCAGCGTGCCAGGACACCAAGCTCCTCCATTTGGGGCTCCAAGGCGCTACTTCCCGGGTGAACGACTTCGCCGAATCTGGTATACCCAGCCCCACGCCGCCGGGCCGGTCCGGCAGTGGAACTGGGCCCCGAGAAATCACCGTAACTGGCTATGTCACAGCAACTTCAACAGCGAATTCAGGACCAGCTCGAGCGGCTCGTGCTGATCGATCCTCATACGCATATCAATCCACTGGCACCGGCCTCGACCACGCTGGCCGACATCCTGGGGTACCACTACTACACCGAACTGGCCCATTCGGCCGGCATGCCCCGCGAGCAGATCGAGGCGCCCGGCCTGGACCCGCGGGAAAAGGTGCGCCGGCTCGTCGAGCAGCTTGGCCCCTTGGACAACACCATCCAGACCAGTTGGCTCGTCGAGATGCTCCAGCGGTTCTTCGGCTTTCCCGACGACCGCCTGACGCCGGCCAACTGGGAAGCCGTTTTCGACCGCTCGGCCTCGCAGATGGCTGCCCCCCAATGGGCCGACGACGTGCTCCGCCAAAGCCGTCTGGAAGCGGTTTTTCTGACCAACGACTTCGACGACCCCCTGGCGGGGTTCGACACCCAGGTTTACGTTCCCTGCCTGCGGACCGACGACCTGGTGTTTCACCTCGGTCGGCCCGAGGTGCGCGAGCGGCTCGAACGCTCGAGCGGCATCGCCCCGGGTTCCGTCGCCTCGCTCCGCAAAGCCCTCGGGCAGCGATTCGAACATTTCCGCCAGCGCGGGGCCCGGGCATGCGCCATTTCGCTGCCGCCCGACTTTACCCCCGCGGCCATCGACGAAGCCGCGGCCGAGTCGGCCCTGAACGCCGTGACGGCCGGTCGCGCCAGCCGCGACGAGTTGGCCCTGCTCAGCCAGTTCGTATTCTGGACGCTCGCCCAGAATTGCGCCGATTTTCACTTGCCCTTCGACTTGATGATTGGGGTCAACCGCCGGGTTTACGAAGCGGGCGTTTTTCAGGGACAAGACCTCTACGACAGCCGGGTTTCGCTGATTCAGTACCGCGCGCTTTGGAACGCGTTCCCCCAGGTCACGTTTCCCGTGTCGGTGTTGGCCAGCGTCACCAATCAAGAACTGGTCAGCTATAGTTGGATTTTCCCGAACGTGGTGACCCAGGGCCACTGGTGGTACTCGAATACGCCAGCCTACATCGAGTGGGATGCCGCCAGCCGGCTCGAGGCGGTGCCCCGCACCAAGCAAATCGGCTACTACAGCGACATGTATAAGCTGGAGTTCGCCCTGCCCAAGTTCGCCATGTACCGGAGAATTCTGGCCAAGTTGTTGGCCGAGCGGTTTGTCGTGGGCCGGGGCTGGAGCGAAGAGCGGGCACTGGAGCTGGGGCGCGAGGTGCTCCGCGGCAACGTCGAACGAATCTTCTATCCGGAGCGGTGCCGCGACACGGACCCGGGGGCCAGGTGAGTCGATTTCCCCGGACCTAGCTGGCGGTGACTGGACCCCCCCATGTTGGAACGCATCGGGCGACTACTGGCCTCGCCGGTCGACGGCGCTTCGCTAGCCATGCTGCGAATGGGCTTTGGGCTGGGCATGGTGGGCGAGGCGCACAGCTTCTGGACCCTGCGCCCCGAGGGACGCTGGATCGATCTGTTGTTTTCCCAGCCGGGCCAAGGCTGGAACGTGCCCTACCACGGGTTCGAGTGGGTTCAGCCCTGGGCGCCCCCTGGCATGGCGGTGCACTGCGCGGTGTTGGCGGCCGCCGGCGCCGGCCTGGCGCTGGGCCTGGCAACCCGGCTCTCGGCCGTGGTGTTGTTCCTGTCCTGGACCTACCTGGCCATGATCGACGCCACGCTGTTCAACAACCACTACTACGTCTGGTCGCTGTTGAGCCTGATGTTTGTTTTCTTGCCGTCGGCCAGGGTTTGGAGCCTCGACCGCTGGCTCACCCGGCGGCTTCGCCCCGCCGCCGATCGGCCCGGCTGCGAAGTTCCCTTCTGGGGCGTGTTTTGGGTCCGCTCGCAGTTGGTCTGCATGTACTTCTACGGGGCCGTGACCAAACTCACCTACGACTACCTGGTTCACGCCCAGCCGGTACGCAACGGAATGCAGGCGTCGGGCATCCGCGAGACCTTTGAGGCGTACCTTCCCAACTACCTGGCCGATTGGTGCACCGAGCAAATGCTGCGGCCCGAAGCGGGTTATTTGTTCGCCTACAGCGGTTTGCTCTACGATCTGCTCGTCGGCCCGCTGCTTATCATTCGCCGCACGCGGGCCCTGGGGATCGCGCTCACGGCCACGTTTCATGGGCTGAATCACTTTTTGCTGTTCGACGACATCGGCTGGTTTCCCGCGTTAGCGTTTTGGAGCACTTTGATTTTTCTCGAGCCCGATTGGCCGCGCCGATTGGCGGCCTGGCTGAGCAAACCAAGATGGCCGCGCCCCGATTGGAGCTGGTTAATCGCCGGGGTGCTGGTCTTTCCTCCGCTGGGAGTTTTCTTGGGCTGGAAGGCTCGGCGAGCGTCGCCCCCCGAGGGGGCGGTGCCGCGGCGGCTGTCCAAAGGGGTCGCCCTGCTGCTGACCGTTTGGATCGGCTTTCAGTATCTCTGGCCGCTACGTCACTTGCTGATCGAGGGAGACGTAAACTGGACCCTCGAGGGGGAACGGTTTAGCTGGCGCATGAAAGCCAACCAGCGCAATCCGGGCACGCTACGGCTGAAGATCGTCGATCCAGCCCTGGTGCGGGCTGGCGAACACGGAGAGCTGGTGCTCGACCGTGGGCAGTGGACCGAGCCGGTTGTGGTGTATCGCCAGGTCGATTCCCGCCAGGTGCGCTGGGAATCCTTGCCCGCGATTCTGCTCTTCTTTCAGCCGCTGGCCGGCGAGCGGGCCGTGCTGAACCCCTATTCCGCCGAGCTGGCCCAAGGGGATGCGGGCGATGCCCTCGCGGCCGATTTCGTGGTCGCGGCCGATGCCCCGCAGACGCTCAGCGAGGCGCACCGCCGCGCCACGCAGCTCTGGCAAGATCGGTTTGGCAGCGATCCGACGGCGTACGAGACCTTCCCGCTGAGCGGCCTGTTGGCCACCCTGCGAACGAGTTGGAAAGACCGGCGAGCGCCTCAGTCGCTGCTCGATCTGATCGACGACATGCGCCGCCTGGCCGAGCAACTGGCCGACCCGGCCCTGCCCGCGGCCGAGCGAGAGCCGATTTGCGAACGGCTGCACGCGGGCCTGAAAGCGGCGGCCCAGAGCCGCGACTTTGGCGGTTCGCTGCGCGACCTGCTGCTGAAATGCCACCCCTTGGCCCTGAGCGGTGCCCTGCCCCCCAAGGGGCTCGGCTTCTTGGCCCTGGAGGATCGACACGTCTTCCAGGTCGATTCGCGGGGCTTCGTCGAGCTGCGGCGCACATCCTGGCCAAGCGATGGGCCGCGGCTAGAGATCTACGCTGATTTCGACGTGATGCAACCGAGCGACTGGCGCGTGCTACCGGAAAGGATGTTGCTCGAGGATCCGCCGGGCTTTTTCGCCGTGCAGTGGAACCAGTACCGCGAACTAACCGAGCTGAAGTGCCAGCGTATCGCGATGCGGCCGTATTTCATTCATCAATACGTTGCGCACGTGGCCGAGCTTTGGACCGAACGATTCGGCCGTCGCCCTCAGATTTATGTCCGCGCCACGCTGGGCCTGAATCACCATCCTCGGCAAACCTATATCGACCCCCAGGTCGACCTGGCGGCGGCCCCCCTCAAACTGCTCGGGCACAACGATTGGATTCCGCCGATGCGAGTGCGGGCCGATGCCCCGCCGACAACCGCCCAGCCGAGGGCAAGCTCCGGCACGCCGCCGCCCCACACCGGGGCGACGCCCACCCTCCCCGGGAAGCCTTGATGCCCTACCGGGCGGGTAGGCCCGATCAGGAACCGGTGGCCGGCGCGGCATGCTCCGCCGGGGCAAGCTGGGTTCCCGGCCAGGGGCGCCCCCGCGGCGCCGATTCGCTCCAACCCCGTCCTTCGGCGAAGGCCTCGCGATGCCGCTCGATTTCGGCCCGCCAGGGGGCATCGGGCTCATCGGCTGATAGCTGCAAGGCCTTGTCGGCCAGCCCTAGGGCATCGTCGAAACGACCAGCCGACGCCGTGGCCACGGCCAACACATCGAGCAGCAGGGGCTGGGCAAAGTCGGTGGAAAGGCAGGCCTGACGCGCCAGGGGTTCCGCTTCGGCCGGGCGATGGAGCGTGGGGTCTTCGATCGTCGCAAGAATCCAGGCCAGGTCCCCCGCGATCCGGGCACTGGCCCGGGGCATCCGAGTTGCCGTACGCAGGGTGGCCACGGCTTTGCGGTAGTTGCCCAGGCCGGCTAGCGCCAGTCCGCGATAATGCAGCGTATCGGGCCGATCGGGGGCCAACTCGCTGGCCCGTGCCAGCGTCTCCTCGGCCTGCCGATACTGCCCGGCTTGCAGAAAGGCCAAACCCAGGTTGTGAAATCCCTCGAATCGTTCGGGGCGCAGACGGGTAACCTCTTGGAACGAGTCGATCGCCCCCAGGCGGTCTTGCATGTCGAGGCGACACAGCCCCAACTGCAGGTGCAGTCGCCACTCGTCGGGCATCGCCCGGACGGCCGCCTCGTACTCGGCCAGGGCCTCGTCCGTGCGGCCTTCGGCCCGCAGCAAGTTACCCAGGTTGCAGTGGGCAACGGCAAAGTCGGGTTTAATTGCGAACATCCGCCGGTAGTGGGTTTCGGCCAACTCGGGCTTGTCGCGCGATTCCCAGAGCGTCGCCAGGCGAAATTCGCTGAGCCAACTGCGAGGGTTGACCTTGAGGGCATGCTCGAACAGCGCCACGTTGCTTTGCCAGGGTGCGGTCTGCCGGTAGCTCAGCGCCGCCAGGCCGACCAGGGCCAGGGCGGCCAGAGCGTCGAGCCAACGGCGATTGGCCTGGGCCAGGCCCCAGGCCAGCGCAAAGCCGGCGCCCACCAGCGCCAGGTAGGTATAGCGGTCGGCCACGGTCGAATACTGCTGAAAGGAGAATGGTACGAGCCCCGAGACCGGCAGCACCACCACCAGAAAGAGCCCCAGCGCCAGCAGCCAGGCTCGCCGCCCGGGCAGGAAGAACAACCCTGGCACCGCCGCCAGCGGAACCAGCCAGTCGAGATAGGGGCGGCCCTCGGTAAACAAAAACTTAGGATCCCGGCCGTAGTCGATGCCCAGCGGGACGGGCCAGAACAGCTGCCGCAGGTAGAACGCCCAGGTATCGAGCACGACCCACGGTCGCTGGGCCAGGCTGGGTACGAATTCGAGCGAGGAGGTGGGTTGCTGGGTCTTGGTGAGCACCGCCATGGCCACGGCGATGGCCACCCACAGCCCCAGCGGCCGCAGCAGCGTCCGCCAAGGCCGGCCATACCAGCCCCACTCGAGGAGCCCCAGCATCAGGGGTATCGAGGCCGCAGCCGGCTTGGATAACAGCGCGGCCACTAGCAGCGCGGTCGCCGCCAGGTAGCGCCCGGTGGAGGGGGGGCCCTGGGTTGGCGTGGGGCCCAAATAGACGACCATTGCCGCCAATCCGAAAAACGCGGTCAGGACCCCCTTGGTCTCCGAGATCCAGGCCACGGCTTCGACCTGCGCCGGATGCAGCGCGAACAGCATCGCGCCGGCCAGCGCCGGCCAGTCGGAACCCACCAGGCGGCGCAGCAGCAGCCAAACCAGCGTTGCGTTGGCCAGGTGCAGTGCCAGCGAGGCCAGGTGGAATAACTCGGGCCGGGCCGGGCCGAGCTGGCCATCGAGCCGATTCTCGCGGGTGAAATCGAGCAGGATCGTCCACAACGAATAGGTACACGGCATGTACATGCCGTGCATCTGGTCGATCGGCCGGGACAAGCCCGAGCTGGGAAATCGCCAGAAGTAGGCCACGTTGGCCGCCAGGCGCGACCAACTGCCGTCGTCGACCATCCGCCGATTCTTGACGATCAATACGTCGTCGTCGAGGGTGCAGAATTCGTTGTCGATCGTGCGGGCATAGACGGCAATGGTGAGCAGCCAAAGCAGGGCCAGCCCCAACGCGGCGATCGCCGAGATCGACCCGCCCGAGTGGCTCGGCCGCGCTTGCGGGCGGGCCGCGGAGCCAGACGTGGGGCCGCGCGGGGGCGGGTCATTCTGGGGTGAAGTACTTGGCATAGGCCCGCTGGATAGTCTCGATTCCCCGTCGAGTCGAGAGCACGTCGCCGCCGATGATCAGCAGCCGGCACCCTTGGTCCACGCAACGATCGGCGTAATCCGAGTCGACCGGCACCGTGCCCCAATGCTTGCCGTGCTGACGGCAGGCTCGGCCGATGCGATCGACCGCCTTCCAAATCTCGGGATGCGACAACTGGCCCAGATAGCCGAGCGATTGCGACAAATCGCTGGGCCCCAGAAAAAGCATGTCCACTCCGTCGATCGCGGCGATCGCTTCCACATCGCCCAGCGCGCCGGCGGTCTCGATCTGGATCCCCACCAACTGGTCGCGGTTGGCGTCCTGGGCGAATTGGGCTTGGCTCTTGTGCGTGAAGTGGGCGTCGCGCCCGCCGGTGTTCATGCCGCGCACTCCCCGCGGAGCGAACTTGGCCCACTGCACGAACTGCTCGGCTTCAGCCGCCGATTCGATCCGGGCCGCCAGCACGCCGCCGGTGCCCGCCTCCAGGTTCTGAGTTACTTGCGCGTAATTCGTCGGCGCCATTCGCACAAAGGTGTCCATCCCGTTGGCGCGGGCGCACACCGAACCGAGCACGATCTGGTCGTAGGTCAGCCCGCCGTGTTCCTGGTCGAGCCAATAACCATCGTAGCCGCCGGCCAGGCCAAACAGGTCGATCATCACCGGATGCACGATGCGGGCCATCGAAAACACTTTGGCCACCTGGTCGGCGGCGAAAATCTGCTTAAAGGTCCGTGGCGACCCGGCCATCGTGTGGTTCCTATGACACTCAAGCGTTCCAGGGGAAAGGTGCTGTGACCCGTTGGGGTGGCGTGCTGGCGGCAGGCACGCACCAGAGTGGTTTGCCGCGATCCTGCCGGAGCCAGCTTCACCGCGGGGCCGCGGGCCAGGCGTCGGTGCCGCCCCCCGGGACCACGCGCTGCGCGGAAGTTGTCCGCCCGACCCGGCCCCCCCGTTTAGCGGCTGCGTCACCGAACTGCAGGCGACCAACCCGATTCTCGGATTCCGGCGAAAGAACCGGCGAAAGAAAATGTGATCCAATCGCCGATCCGGCTGCCAACCCGAGCCGCCTAACATGACACCGCCCCCGGGTAGCGTCAAGCTCGCCACAGGCCCGCAACGAGGCCGGTTCCCGAGCCAGCAACCAGCACTCAAGTCGTTTTTGGGAAAGCAACTTAGGCGCCAATCGCGGCGCCCCGGTGCGGGGCCCTTCGCCGGTGCCCGAGGGGCTTGCCGCCGGGTGAGGATGGGAACCACTTGAAAATAATTCCGCGGGATGCGCGAACCGGTGTGTCGATCGTGTGTCTCAGTGGGGACAGGGCGTGCCGGTTGCCGGCCAGGCCCTGGCCCAGTACGGCCCGGGCGGCGATTTCAGTTGACGCCCGGGGCAAGCTTTGGCAGTCTTGGTGACAGGGAGTGTCGGCGGCCAAGCGGCGGGCACCCCCTCAGTTCGTCAGAGGTCAAGTTTTTTCAGTCGTTCTCTTAGCTCTCCTACAGCGCAACGCGCATGGAGCCCACGATGTCTAGCTATCTCATGAACCGCACGAATGACAACGGCTTTGGTTTTGGCCAAGACCGCATCGTCATCGCCGGTCGCCGTGGGGCTAGCGCCGTAGCTACCGTGCGCCATCTGGCGCTATGGCATCAGCTCTGGTCCCTGGCCTGTCAGTGGGTGGCGATGAAGCGCAGCCCCAAACAGGTCGTTACCAGTGCGGTTCGCTCGCGCGTCGTTACGACGACGTCGCGGCGGCGCGTCGCGGATACCTCGCCGCGACGGGCTGATGTCGGGACCCCAGGGCAACTCAGCTAGCAACCAAGCTAGCGCCCTGAAAACAAGGTCCTGACCTAAGCCAGCCGCGGCCCGCGGGCTTGGGCTTGGGTGTGCATTGGTTTACGCACACCTGGCCCGTAACAAGCCTCCCGGCCGTTCGCTTGGCTAACAGCGATGCCACGTTACGCCCACTCTCCCCGAACGCTGTAGGAAGAACATCATGTGCACGGTGCTGGAAGAACGGGAGCTCGCGAGCGGCAGCCTGACCGAATTGGTCCTGGCCGCACAAGACGGGGATCGGACCGCCTTCGGCGAGCTGTTTGCTCGCTACGAGCGGAGCGTTTACAGCGTGGCGCTGCGCCGCTTGGGCGACCACTGCGACGCCCAAGAGTTGGTTCAAGAGGTGTTCATCCAGGCCCTGCGCAAGCTGGACCAGCTGCGCGAGCCCCAGGCGGTGGGCGGCTGGCTGCGATCGATCACGGTGCGGCTGGCGATCAATCGCCAGGTGCGGTCGTCGTCGGTGGCCGCGGTCGACCCGTCGACCCTGGAAAACACCTGCGCCGACGAGAACTCGCCGTTCGAGCGGGCCCTGGCTCGCGAGCGGCAGCAACAGGTGCGAACCGTGCTGGGTCAGCTCGGCCGGCTCGACCGGGAAACCCTGGTGGCGTTTTACCTGCAAGGGCGAACCCTGCTGGAAATGAGCGACCAGTTCGACGCGCCGATCGGCACGATCAAGCGGCGGCTGCACGTGGCTCGCAAGCGTTTCGCCGAGGCCCTGGAGGGCGATACCCTGGAACTGACCGCGGTGTAACTCACCGCGAGAACCACCCGCGGTGGTCCGTCCGGCCCTGGCCGGGGCGGACCGCCGCCTCAGGTTCCCCCCGATTCGGTCGGCAGGCCCGCGAGCTACTTCTCTTTCCCCCCCCCAAAGCTCGTCGGCCGCCGGCCGAATTTTTTTGTTGGCCGCGCACCGAAGCGCCGCCGTGAGCCGCTTCGGTCGGGCACCCTGCCGGGAAACGGCTCGCGAGGGGGCGCGCTCGCGCGAAGGGAAGCCGAGGCCGGCCGCGCTGTGCGCCAAGGCCCGGGCGAGGCCCCTACAACGGCGGACCAGGCAACCTGCGGCGGAACGGGGGCGATTGCCGCGGCGGCATTTCGCCGTCGAACTCCCCCTGCCAAAGCTCGCGCTCCTGCGGCGTGGCGTAGTACTTAAGCCACAATTCGGGATCGCCGCTGGCATCGGCACAGTCCCAGTGCAGGTAGTTGTCGGGCGCGTCGAGCTTCTTCTCCAGTGCCGGCAAAATATCGCGCAAGATCAGCGTGTAGAGCTGCCGATCCGACAAGTGGTCGGTGAAGTCGAGCACGATGTGCTTGTCGTACAGCTTCTGGATCAGATCCCAGAGCACCTCGTGCAGTTGCTCGTCGTCCAGGCTCTCGGGCGAGGGGGGCACCAGCTCGGGCTGGAACCAATGGGCGATCGGCAGAACCGGAGCCCGCTCCCAGGCTAGCATCGAGCGCAGCAGGTCGTTTTCAACCGGCGTGGGCATTTCGCTGACATTGAAGGTGGTGATCGACTCGTCGAGGAACGGTTCGATCTCGTCGCGCAATTGCGCGTTGAGCAGCAGGTGTTCAACTTCTTCAGGCTGTGGACGACGACGCGAGACTGCCATCAGCGCCAGACCTATTCGCTAAGTTCCACTGGCCGCCCGTTCCACCGACGGCCCCGAGGCCGCCGGGGATACGTCCTGCGGCCCATCGACTACTCTTGGTTGAATCTCAGATTAGCTGGTACGGGCCAAGTCGAGTCGGGGCTTGTCCAGGGGGCCGCGACCGGCCGCCTTGGCTCGCCAAGCTCGCGTGCCTCGCCGCTCCCGCTCGCTGGGCGCTTGCCGCCCCGCGCTCCCGCGCCGGCGGTTGACGTTCGACCTTCGCCGTACAGAATTCGACTCTAACAACAATCACCTCGGCTTCAAGTATAATCAGGCCCCGTTTGCCCGCGGAAAACCGCTCCTTTCGACCATCCACCGGCATATGTCTTCCTGGTCTGCGCATCTCGAACAATCGGCAAAGTCGCTCACTCGCGACCTGGAGGGAGAGGCTCACTTTGACGCCTATCAGCGGGCCCTCTATAGCAGCGACGCTAGCATGTACCAGGTCCGCCCGCTGGGCGTGGTCTGGCCCAAGCACGCGGCCGACATCGTCGCCACGGTGCAGTGGTGCGGCGAACACCAGGTGCCGCTGGTACCGCGGGGCAGTGGAACGAGTCTTTCCGGCCAATCGATCGGCCCCGGGCTGGTGCTCGATTGCAGCCGCTATTTGAATCGCGTTCTCGACATCGACCCCAAGGGGGCCACGGCCCAGGTCGAGCCCGGCGTGGTGCTCGACGAGCTGAATCGCGCCGCCTCGAAACACGGTCTGCAGTTCGGTCCCGAGGTGGCCACCAGCAGCCGGGCCAACCTGGGCGGCATGATCGGAAACAATTCGGCCGGCGCCCGCTCGATCGTGCACGGCAAGACGGTCGATCACGTGCTCGAACTCGAGACGGTCCTGGCCGATGGCACGCAGGAGCGCTTCGCGCCGCTCACCCGGGCCGAGTGGTCGCGGCAGGCCTTGCGCAGTGGCCTGGCCGGCGAAATCTATCGAACCGTACCCACGATCATCGAGCGGCACCGCTCGCAGATTATCGAGCGATTTCCCTCCTTGGTGCGCCGTGTGAGCGGCTACAACCTGGACGAATTCGTGCCCCAGTGCGGTGCCCGCTTGCAGCGCCCCCCGCTGGCCGCCGCGGCCCGGGAAGCCGAGGCTCGCCGTTACCCGGGCGCCGAGCACAACCTGGCCAAGCTACTCGTCGGCGCCGAGGGCACGCTGGCCTGCATCACCGGCGCGCGGCTGAACCTGGTGCCGATTCCAGCAGCGCGGGGATTGGTGGTCGCCGAGTTCGATTCGCTCGCCGCCGCGGTCGATGCCGTAGGGCCGTCGCTCGTTCACCGGCCCTCGGCCGTCGAGATTTTTGATCGCATGATCTTGGAACTGGCCGCCACGAACCTCGAGTATCGCCATTATCTCGACTTCGTGGTGGGCCGCCCCGATTCGCTGGTGCTGGTCGAGGTTTGCGACGATTCGCCCGCCGCCGTCCAGCGGCGGCTTGAAGCACTGGCCGACGAGCTTCGTGCCCGGCCGGGCGTGAGCCATGTGCTGGCCACGAGCAATGCAACGCTGGCGGCCCACATTTGGGCCTGCCGCAAGGCCGCACTTCCCTTGCTGATGGCCATTCCCGGACAGCGCAAGCCGCTGGCCTTCGTCGAAGACACGGCAGTCGATCCCTCCCGGCTGCCCGAGTTCGTGGCCCGCTTCCGCCAGATTCTGAGCGAGGCGGGCACCGACGGAGCGTTCTATGGCCACGCCTCGGTCGGGGTGCTGCACATCCGCCCGCTGATCGATACCCGGCAGCCCGACGACCTGGCCCGCATGCGGACCATCCTCGACCACGTCTCGGACCTGGTCTTGGAATTCGGGGGCGCCATGAGCGGCGAGCACGGCGACGGCATGGCCCGCAGCTACCTGAACGAAAAGCTGTTTGGTTCCGAGGTCTACCAGGCCTTCGGCGAGCTGAAAGCCGCGTTCGACCCGCGGGGCCTGTTCAACCCCGGCAAGATCGTCGACGGCCCCCCGCCGACCGAGAACCTGCGCCATCCACCCGGCGAGCGGGCCTTGCCGGTGGAAACCCGCTTCGATTTCAGCTCGGCCGGCGGGTTGCTCGGCGCGGCCGCCGCCTGTAACGGCTCGGGCGTGTGCCGCAAGCTGCGAGGCGGCACGATGTGCCCCTCGTATATGGCCACGCGCGAGGAAGAGCACAGCACCCGCGGCCGGGCCAACGCGTTGCGGCTGGTGCTTACCGGCGCGCTGCCTGCCAGCGAACTGACCGGCCCGCGCCTGAAACAAACCTACGACTTATGCCTGCAGTGCAAAGGCTGCAAGGCCGAGTGCCCGACCGGGGTCGACGTGGCCAAACTCAAGGCCGAGATGCTCTATCAATACCAGCGGCAGCACGGCCTGGGTCTGGGCGACCGGCTCCTGGGCAACGTCGCTCGGGTCAATCGCTTGGGCTCGGCCCTGGCCCCGGTCTCCAATTGGGTCAACGGCTTGCCCGGGGCCGCTTGGCTGCGCGAGCGTTGGCTGGGCATCGATCGTCGTCGCTCGGTGCCCTCGTTCGCGCGGCACCACTTCGGCCGCTGGTTCGCCAGCCGCCCGGCCCCGCCCCCCGGCGGGCGTGGACCCGTGGTCCTACTCGACGACTGCCTGACCAGCTACTGCGAACCCGCGGTGAACCGCTCCGCGGTGCTGTTGCTCGAATCGCAGGGCTACGAGGTGCACCTGGCAGGGCTGGAGTGTTGCGGCCGGGCCCTGATCTCCAA
Organism: uncultured Pirellulales bacterium; assembly: GCA_964399535.1. Lineage (GTDB taxonomy): Bacteria > Planctomycetota > Planctomycetia > Pirellulales > CAYNRE01 > CAYNRE01. Next base: position 219,711 of record CAYNRE010000032.1, read on the forward strand.
GGGGATGCTCGACCAGGCCCGCTCGATGGCCCAGGCCAACCTCGAGCGGCTCCTGCCCTGGGCCGAGCGGGGCGTGGCCATCGTGGGGACCGAACCGAGTTGCCTGCTGACTCTGGTCGACGAGTATCCCGACCTGGTGCCCGGCCCCGCGGCCCTGCGCGTGGCCCAGGCGGCGAAGCTCTGGGACACCCACTGGCGCCAAAGCGAGCCGCCGGGCAGGTTTCGCGCGGCCGAGCAGCCGCTGCTGCTGCACGGCCACTGTCACCAGAAAGCGATCGTCGGCCTGGGCGATCTGGCCGCGGTACTCGAGCAGGTCCCCGGCGCCGAGATTCAGGTGGTTGATTCCGGCTGCTGCGGCATGGCCGGCTCGTTCGGCTACGAGCACTACGAGTTGAGCCGGGCCATCGGCGAACGGGTGCTGCTGCCGGCGGCGCGGGCGCACCGGGGCCAGGTGCTGGCGCCGGGCTTCAGTTGCCGCCAGCAAATGGCTCACCTGGCCCAAGTGCGGTCTTGGCACCCCGTCGAGTGGCTGGCCGGCCAACTCACGCCGCGGGAGCGCGGTTGAGCGCCCCCGGGGGAGACGCCGGTCGCCCAAGTTCCGCTAGCGTACCCGGCGGTAGACCGAGCGGGACGAATCGGGAAACAGGGTGCGGTTGCCGCCACCCTGCAGGTAGGCGACTAACTTCTCGGTCGGCTCACGAAACGTGACGCTCTGGACCTTGCCGTCTTCGCGCACCACTTCGCCGGCCAGCCGCCCGGAATCGACCTCGGCCGCGGCGACATCGAGCGGAATGCCCCACAACTCGAGTTGATCGCCCGAAACCCGGTAGCGCAGCAGCCAATAGGTGTGGGTCTGGGCGCGGGCCGGCTGGGAAGGCGATTCGGCCGGGTCGTCGAGCGGCAGCACCAGGTTCAGGTAGTCGTCTGAGCCGATGTGCGAGACGAAAAACCGCATTCCAAACGGCTTGGTGACCTGTTTGGTCGAAAAGTTGTGCCCGATGAGCCAAAACCGCATCAGCCCCGGCTCAACCTGGCCGGCCGTGGGGTCGAGCGGTTTCTCGGGTTCGGCGCCGACGTGGTAGTACTGCCGGTCTCCGTTGGGAAGCGTCTGTTCCCAGAGGCCGATCAACCGATCGTCGCGCTGGGCGGTGGCCGGGTCGGAGAGCGGCTGCTGCGATTCCGGAATGCAGCCGCAGGCGATGAGCAAACAGGCGGCCCAGGCCAGTCGAGTACGCAAGTTCATGATCGCGCTCCCCCCTTGAGTAAATGAAACTGAGGGGAGGGCCCCTACTGCGCCGGCCAAGCGACGGTCAGCACGACTCTTGTTGGCGCTCCAGCGCCGTGATCTTGTCGAGCCGGCGGGCATGGCGCCCTCCTTCGAACTCGGTCTTCATCCAGATTTCGACCATGCGGTCGATCAACCGTTCGCCGAGCATGTCGGCCGACAGGCAAAGCACATTCAGGTCGTTGTGCCGGCGGCTCATTTCGGCGGTCAAATCGTCGTGACAGGTGCCGGCCCGCACACCGGCGATTTTGTTGGCGGCGATACACATGCCCAGCCCGGTGCCGCAGATCAGAATTCCGCGGTCGACTTCTCCACGGCCGACCTGGTGCGCCACGGCCGAAGCCACGTCGGGATAGTCGACGCTGTCGGTGGAATCGGTTCCCAGGTCGGTCACCTCATGGCCCAGGCGGCGCAGGGTTTCAATGACCCGATGGCGAATGGAAACGCCCCGATGGTCGCTGCCGACGGCAACACGCATGGTTATCCCTTTCCGGCCTTGCCACTGCCAAGATTCCAGCGATCGATCCAGCCCAACAGCTCTTGCCGCATGCGGTCGGCGCATTGCTGATAAAGCTCGAGCGGCCCTCCGATTGGGTCGGGGATATCGTTGCGGTCGTGGCACAACAGGTGTGTGCGGTCGGCCGCCTCGGGCCACTCGGAAAGTATCGCCTGCCGATGCGATCGGGTCATCGCCAGAATATAGTCGGCGTGTTTCACCAGTTGGCTGGTGACGGGCTGCGATTCGTGCCGGTCGAGATCGACGCCTGAACCGCACATGACCCGCACCGCCTCGGGGCTGGCCCGGCCCCCGAGCATGGCGGCGACACCCGCCGACATGACCACCACGCCGTTCTGTGGAAGTTCGTCAACGCCGCACCCCAACCGCTGGGCAATCAACTGCCGACAGAGGGCCTCGGCCATCGGGCTGCGGCAAGTATTTCCCGTACAGACGAACAGAATCATCAAGCTGGCCAACCGCTGTAAATGCGCCACGGGCACCACGCCGGCCTGCAAAACCTCGAGACCGCGGGGACTAACCCGCACGATCGACAGTTCCTGTCCGTAACGGCTGCGCCCATCGTCCACTACTAGCTGTACGGCGTCGCCCAGGTTCTGGATCACGTCGGGCGCCGTCAGCGGGAGGGGGTCGCCTACCCGCCGGGCGGGGCAGACAACGACCGGGCCCGCCATCATCCGCAGCACATCGGCCAGCACGGGGTGGGCCGGCACGATCGTCCGCAGCCAACCATCGCCCCGCAGCCATTGCCGCACCGCGGCGGGCAGTTGGTTCAGCAAACTGTCGGAGTGGCTATCGGGCAGCGACAACGCGACCGGGCCCGGCCAGCAGCGGCGAGCCAGGCGCTGGGCCAATGGCGACAGGCCAGGCAGATAATCGAGCGCCTCGTCGGCGCTCTTGAGCACCAGCAGCGGCGCCGCCGAAGGCCCCACGGCGGCTTCCAAACGCTCGACCGCCGGAGCGGAGAGCGCCGAGGCGGCAAGCAGATACTCGGTCTCCGAGGGGAAGGCCACTAACTGGTTTTCGGCCAAGGCCTGCACCGCGCGATGAATCACATCCCGCGAATCGTCCGACTGGCGAAGATCAATGACCTGCGGCGGCATGGATCGAAGGTCTGCCGTTGCTCGGGGGGGACTAGAAAGCGAACGCGAAAGGACGAGCGGGAAAACGCCTCACGAGCAGGTCGCCCGCGCATCTTATCCGCCGTGGCGCAAGGTGGTCAAGGCCCGGCGGTTACGATGATTGAACCGGGGCAGCTCGCCAGTTCCAGGGGGCTGCTCGAGCCACGTGCCTCAGGGCGAGCGATACAATAGTCGATTGCGCCGCCGGGCGCGGTCGCGCCCCCCACGATGTTTCTAACCACCCGCCTCCAACGTCCACGGCTTGCTTGAGTACTGCCTGCATGGTCGACCCGCGACGACGAGCACTGCTTGCGACGAGGGGCCTAGGTTTGGCGGCGGCCCTGCTGTTTTCGGCCGGATGCCTAGGTTCTTTGGCCGATCCGACGACTCCCTTGGCACTTTGGGGGCGTCGCGGAGTTTCCGACGGACGATTTCAAAAGCCCCGCGCCGTAACCATCGATGCGCACGATCGGCTTTACATCGTCGACATGACCGCCCGCATCCAGGCCTTCGACGCCGACGGCAAGTTTCTCCGGGCCTGGCGCACCCCGGAATCCAAGTTCGGGCGCCCCACGGGGTTGGCGGTGGGGCGGGGGGGCGAAATCCTGGTGGCCGACACCCATTATTTTCGCGTGTTGGGGTACAGCAACTTGGGCGAGCTCCTCTGGCAATTGGGCGGCACCGAGGGGCACGGCCCGGGCGAATTCGGCTTCGTCACCGACGTTGTCCAGGACGCCGATGGCAATTACTACGTCGGCGAGTACGGAGAATACGACCGGATTCAGAAATTCGCACCCGACCGCACCTACTTGCTGGAGTGGGGCGGCCACGGCTCGAAACCCGGGCAGTTCCAGCGACCTCAGAGCCTGGTCTTCGATCGCGAGGGACTGCTTTGGGTGGCCGACGCCTGCAACCACCGGCTCCAGGTGTTTGACAACCAGGGCCGACTGGTCAAACTCTGGGGGCAACACGGCTCTGGGCCGGGCCAACTGGCCTATCCCTACGACCTGGCCTTTAACCAATCAGGCGAGTTGTACGTTTGCGAGTTCGGCAATCACCGCGTGCAGAAATTCACGCGCGACGGCCAATCGCTGGGCACCTGGGGGCAAAGCGGACGACAGCCCGGACAGTTCTACAACCCCTGGGGACTGGTCTGCGACAGCCAGGGGCGCCTTGACGTGTTGGACTCGAACAATCACCGCGTGCAACAAATTCAGTTCTAATGTGCCCGCCGGGGCTCAACCCATTGACCGCGATTCGCCCCGACCCATGCGCCGGGCCTGGGCAGTTTGAACGGAACCCGACGCCAGCGGACCGCCACTCATGGGCAACCACCGGCTCGACTTCAACAGCCCGATTTGGCTCTGGGGCCTGGCGCTGCTGCCCGTGATTTGGCTTTGGGGGCGCCGCAGCCTGGCCGGTTTGAGGGGGCCGCGACGCTGGCTGGCCCTGGGCCTGCGCTCGGCCGTGTTGGTGCTGGTGGTGCTGGGGTTGGCCGAGGTCGAGTGGGTTCGGGTCAGCGATCGGCTGACCGTGCTCCACCTGGTCGACCAATCGCTCTCGATTCCCGCCGAGCGGCGGGCCGCGCTGCGGCGCTATGTGAGCGAGGCCATTGCGCGTCACCGTCGCGATCAGGATCGAGCGGGCGTAATCGTCTTCGGCCGTGAAGCGGCGATCGAGATTCCCCCGATCGACGAGAGCATTCCCCTGGCCGAAGCGGCCGAAGCGCTGCTCGATCCCGAGTTCACCAACCTGGCCGCCGCCATGCGGCTGGCCCAGGCCTCGTTTCCCGAAGACGCCGCCAAGCGAATCGTGATCGTTTCCGACGGCAACGAAAACCTGGGCAGTGCCCTCGAGCAGGCCCGCGCGGTGGCCGCCTCGGGCGTAGGCATCGACGTGGTGCCGGTCTACTACCAGGCCCGGGGCGAGGTGGCCGTGGAAAAGGTGAGCGTGCCCAGCGAGGTGCGCTCCGGCCAGGCGTTCGACGTGCGAATCGTGCTCAGCAACGACGCGCCGCAGACCGGCGGAGCCCCGGCCGAGGTGCCCGGCCGGCTGGTCATTTCCCAGTCGATCGACGGCAAGACCTCGGTGGTGAGCGACGAACCCGTGGTTGTGGGGCCGGGCAAGCAAGTGTTTTCCGTGCGGCAAGAACTCAGCGAGGCCGCCCCCTATACCTACGAGGCCCGCTTCGTCCCCGACGATCCGGCGGCCGACGGGCTGCCGCAAAACAACCGCGCCACGGCGTTTACCCATATCCGGGGAAGCGGCCAGGTCTTGCTTCTGGAAAGCGCCGATCATCCGAACGAGTTCGCAACCCTGGCCGAGCGGCTGCGGGCATCTCAGTTGGAAGTGACCGTGCGGACCACCGACGACCTGTTCGCCAGCCTGCCGGAACTGCAACAGTTCGACAGCGTCCTCTTGGGCAACGTGCCCCGCGAGGATTTCACCGAACCGCAAATCGAAATGCTGGTCCGCAACACCGAGCAGTTGGGATGCGGGCTGGTCATGTTGGGGGGGCCCGACAGTTTTGGCGCGGGGGGCTGGACCAACACCGAACTGGAAAAGGCGATGCCGGTCGATTTCCAGATCAAGAGCGTGAAGGTGGCCCCCAAGGGTGCCTTGGCTCTGGTCATGCACGCTTCGGAAATGGCCCAGGGCAACTACTGGCAGAAAGTGATTGCCCAGGAAGCGATTCGCGCACTGGGCACGGAAGACTATTGCGGAGTGCTGCACTGGGACGGCAGCGAGAAATGGCTCTGGAACCCCCAGGCCGGACTGACCCAAGTGGGCGGCAATCGCGACCGGATGCTGGCCCGGCTCGACCGGATGGTGCCGGGCGACATGCCCGACTTCGACCCCACGCTGATCATGGCCCGGCAGTCGTTTCAACGGCTGACCGACGTAGCGGTCAAGCACATGGTTATCATCAGCGACGGCGACCCTAGCCCACCCTCGCCCGCGGTGACCCAGAGCCTGGTGAAGGCCAAAGTTACGGTGTCGACAGTAGCCGTCGGCACCCACGGGCCGGCCGGTAGCCAGGAGCTGCGCAAACTGGCCAACAGCACCCAGGGCAAGTACTACGAGGTGCGAAACCCCCGCGCCCTGCCCCGTATTTTTCAGCGCGAAGCTCGCCGCGTGGCCACCCCGCTGCTCTACGAACAGCCCCCGCCTTTCAGCCCTCTGGCGGTTACCGACCATGAAATGATTCGCGGCCTGGGGGATCCTTTTCCGCCCCTGAAAGGCTACGTGCTAACCACGCTCAAAGAAAACCCTCTGGTGGAAGTTGCGCTGCGGGCACCTCGCCCCGCCAACGCGGAGAACAACACCGTGCTGGCGGGCTGGACCTATGGCCTGGGGCGCACCGTGGCGCTCACGACCGACCTGGGGGCCCGCTGGGCGACGGAGTGGACCGGCTGGGAGGGCTACGACAAGTTCGTCAGCCAGGTGGTCCGCTGGTCGATGCGGCCGGCCGGCCAGCCAGGCAACTTTACCGTGGCCACCGACATTCGCGACGGCCAGGGACAAATCATCATCACCAACCTCGACAAAAACGACCGCTTCGTCAATTTGCTCGAGATGGGGGGCACCGTCGTCGGGCCAGATCTCAAGCCCCGAACCCTTCAGATCGAACAGACCGCGCCGGGGCGATACGTGGGCCAGTTTCCGGCCACCGACGCCGGCAGCTACTTCCTGCTGGTGCAACCCGGTCCGGGTCTGTCGCCGATCCGCACCGGCGTCAATGTGCCGTACTCGGCCGAGTATCGCGGGCTGGCGACCAATGCGCCGCTGCTGGAGTCGTTGGCCCAGGTGCCCGCGGCCGGAGGCCGGGCGGGCCAGTTGATCCGCGCCCGCGAAGAGATGGATCCCGCGGCACCGGGCGACGAACCGTTCAAGGCCCTGGTTTCGGCCGACTCGTTTCGGCATGACTTGCCTCGCGCCACCAGCAGCCTGCCCGCCTGGCACCTGGTGCTGTGGTTGGCGGCCACGCTCTATTTTTTCGACGTGGCGGTGCGGCGCATCAGTCTGAACTTCGACTGGCTGGCCCCCCTTTGGATGCGCCTGCGTTTGCAGTTTGCTGGTCGCGGCGCCACACTGGCTGGTCCGGAATACCTCGAGCGGCTCCGCTCGCGGAAAGCCGAGGTCAGCGATCAACTCGACCAGCAGCGTGCCAGCACGCACTTCGAGCCAACCGCCGAGGCCTTGAGCCAGTCGGCCGGGGCGGTTCCCCTGGAACCCACGCCGTCGGAAAGCTCGCCCACGCCGGCCCTCCCGGCCGACCCTGGTGCGCCACGCCTGACGCCACAATCCGAGGCGGAAAGCTACACCCAACGCCTGCTGAAAGCCAAAGAAAACGTATGGAAGGATCGACCCCAGTGAGCACCATTCCCGCCGAAAGCGCCGTCCGTCGGCCCATCGAGCAGCAGGCCGCCGAGTTTGCCGACCGGTATCGCGCCCTGCGCGAGGAAATCGGCCGGGTCATCGTGGGTCACGATGAAGTGCTCAGCGGAGTGTTGACCTGTTTGTTCGTGGGGGGCCACTGCCTGCTCGAAGGGGTGCCAGGGTTGGGAAAGACCCTGCTGGTGCGCACGCTAGCCCGCACGCTGCATCTGGACTTTTCCCGTATCCAGTTCACGCCCGACCTGATGCCGGCCGACATTCTGGGCACCAACCTGGTGAACGAAGACGCCGATGGCCGGCGGCGGTTCGAGTTCCAGCGCGGCCCGATCTTCACTCAGATTTGCCTGGCCGACGAGATCAACCGGGCTACTCCCAAGACGCAGTCGGCGCTGCTGGAAACCATGCAAGAGGGCTCGGTCACCGTGGCGGGCCAAATGCACCAGCTGAAGCGGCCGTTCTTCGTGATGGCCACCCAGAACCCGATCGAGCAGGAAGGTACCTACCCGCTGCCCGAGGCCCAGCTCGACCGGTTCTTTTTCAAGCTTCTGGTCGGTTATTCGAATCGACAGGAGATGGCCACGATTGTCGAGCGGACGACCCGCGGCGAGGTCATCGAGCCCCGCCCGGTGATGGACGGCGAGGAGATCCTACGCTGGCAACAGTTGGTGCGCGAAGTGATTCTCGCGGCCCACGTCCAAGATTACCTGGTGCGATTGGTTTTGGCGACGCACCCCGAGGGGCAGTTCGCGCAACCGATCACCAGCCAGTACTTGCGCTGGGGGGCCAGCCCTCGCGCGGCACAGGCCCTGGCCCTGGCGGCCAAGCTGCGGGCGCTGCTCGAGGGGCGCTACAACGTCAGCTTTGAAGATGTGCGGCGGGTGTACCTGCCCGCCTTGCGGCACCGGGTGCTGCTTAACTTCGAGGCCCTGGCCGAGGGGGTCTCGCCCGACCGGGTATTGCTCGACCTGTTGGAGCGAGTTCCGGAGAAGAGCGAGCAATGAGCGTGAGCACCACCGCACCGGCACCCGCGACGCCCGGCAGCGCGCCCCTGCTATCGCCCGAGTTGATGCACCAGCTCGAACGCCTGGAACTGGTCAGCCGCAAGATCTTTCGCGGCCAGACCAAGGGAGAGCGGCGCAGCCCGCGCAAGGGTCAGAGCGTGGAGTTCGCCGATTTTCGCAACTACGTGGCGGGCGACGACGTGCGGTTTATCGACTGGAATACCTACGCGCGGCTCGACCGGCTGTTCCTGAAACTGTTTCAGGAAGAGGAAGACCTGCACTTCTACACCTTGGTCGACGACAGCCCTTCGATGGAGTTCGGCCAGCCGAGCAAACTGGATTACGCCCGCCGCCTGGCCGCGGCGCTGGGCTTTGTGGGCCTGGTGCGCTCGGACCGGGTCAAGGTGGAAACCTTGTCGCAGCCCAGCCGACGCCCTTCGCCCGCCCTGCGCGGCCGGCGCAGCGCCTGGCGGCTCTTCGATCAGCTCCAGCAACTAGCGCCGGGGCCGCCTACGAGCTTGAGTACGGGCATCCGAAACTTTTGCCTGCGCAACCCGGGCAAAGGGGTGGTGGTTTTGGTGTCGGACCTGTTGGACAAGGAGGGGTTCGAAGCCGGCTTGCGCTACCTGGCGGCCCGGCAGTTCGACGTCTACGTGGTCCACCTCTTGGCCGCCGAAGAGCTGAACCCCGAGCTGGCGGGCGATTTGCGGCTGGTCGATTGCGAGGATCAACAAGTGGCCGAGATCACGGTGAGCCAGCCGCTGTTGGACCGTTACCGGCAGACGGTCGCCATCTTTCAGCAATCGGCCCGCGATTATTGCTCGCGCCGGGCCATGTGCTACCTGCCGGCCAGCAACCAGTTTCCGTTCGAGCAGTTGGTGCTGCGCTATTTTCGCCAACGGGGGCTGGTGCGCTAAATGTGGCCGCAGTGGACCAGCATGTTGTCGCCCGGGCAATGGGCCCTGTTGGCGCTGGTGCCGCCGGCGATTCTGGCGCTCTACTTTCTCAAACTGCGGCGGCGGCCGGTCGTCGTCTCGAGCACCTATCTCTGGCGGCGCTCGCTGGAAGATCTGCACGTCAACAGCCTTTGGCAACGGCTGCGCCAGAGCTTGCTATTGTTCCTGCAGCTCTTGGCGGTGCTGCTGGCGATGCTGGCTCTGGCCCGCCCGGCCTGGCGCGGAACGCGGCTGGCCGGCGACCGATTCATTTTTCTGATCGACCATTCGGCCAGCATGACGGCCACCGACGTTGCGCCCAATCGTTTGGAAGAAGCTCGCCGCCGTGCCCTGAGTTTGCTCGACGAAATGCCCTCGGGCGCGGTCGCCATGGTGATCAGCTTTTCCGACCAGGCCCGAGTCGAGCAAGCCTTTACCGACAATCGCCGCGCGCTGAGGCGAGCCCTGGCCCAGATTGCCCCCACGCAGCGTGGCACGTCGCTGCGCGAAGCGCTGCAGGTGGCCGCCGGATTGGCCAATCCCGGCCGCGTGGCCACCGAGTCGCAAGACCTGCAAGTGGCCGACGCCCTGCCGGCCACGTTGTTGATCCTCAGCGATGGCAAATTCCCCGATGTCTCGGGTTTCTCGCTGGGCAACCTCGAGCCGCGCTACATTCCCATCGGCCGGGCCGACACGCCCAACCTGGGGATCGTGGCCTTCCATGCCCGCCGCAATCCGCTCGCAGAGGGGGCCGGCGAGGCCTTTGCCCGGGTGCAGAATTTCGGCCGCGAGGCAGCCACCGTCGAACTGTCGCTGGAGATGGACGGCGAATTGATCGACGCCCAACAACTCGAGATTCCCGCCGGCGAGGGAGGCTCGGCCGTGTTCGCGCTCGGGAGTCGCGAACGCGGCATCCTCACCCTACGGATTTCCTCCGACGACTCGCTGCCGCTCGACAACCAGGCCTGGTCGGTGCTCGACCCGCCCGAGCGCACCCGGGTGCTGGTGATCGGTCCGCCCAACGAACCGCTTCGCCTGGCGCTTTCGACCGGCTCGATTGCGCAAACCGCCGAGGTCACCTTTGAGTCTCCGGCGTTCGTCGCTTCGCCGGAGTATGCCCAACAATCGGAAGCGCGCAAGTTCGACCTGGTGATTTTCGACCGGGTGACGCCCCCCACTTCGCCCGAGGCGCCAGCCGTATACTTCGGCGCGCTGCCCCCCGGCGAGAGTTGGAAGGCCGGCGCCGAGATTTCGCCGCAGATTATCGACGCCAACCTGGCCCACCCGCTGCTGAACCTGCTCGAACTTTGGAACGTGGACATCGCCACGGGCTTTACGCTCGAGCCACCCGAGGGGGGCGATACGCTGCTCGAATCGCAGGCGGGCCCGATCATGGCCGTGGCCCCGCGCGGCGGATACGAAGACCTGGTGATCGGCTTTTCGCTGGTCGACGGCGAAAGAATCAACACCAATTGGCCGCTGAGGCTCAGTTTTCCGCTATTCACCATGAACCTGCTGCGGTATTTCGGTCGCGGCGGCGAAAGCGAGATTCCAAGTTATCGCCCCGGCCAGTTGGTCGAGCTTTCCAGCGAAACGGCCGACGACCGCCTGACGGTAACCGCCCCGGGCGGGCAAGCAACCACGGTCGGGCGCAACTCGGGGGGGAAATTCGCCTTCGCTGGCACGCAAACCGTGGGGGTCTATCGCGTGGATGCCGTTGGCCAAGACCAGCGGCGGTTCAGCGTGAATTTGTTCTCGCCCGCCGAAAGCGACCTGCCCGTGCGGCCGGAGAACTCGATTCGGATCGGTTACGTAGAAGTCAAGGGTCGTGCGGGCCGCGAATCGGCACCGCGCGAGCTTTGGAAATGGCTTGCCCTGGGCGTGCTGGCGGTGCTGATGGTCGAGTGGTATATCTACAACCGCCGGGTTTACTTATAGGCGGCGGCAGGGGCCTGGCTGCTCGGGCAGCCCCCCCTTGCCCGCGAGGCGGCGACCGGCGGCTCGGCCACCGCCGATTGGGCCCCGGAGCTGGCTTCGGAGAGAAAACGGTCCATGACCAAAACGAGTCGCTTGTCAGGGCGAGGCCACGATTCAAACCGTCGCCAGGAACCGCTCTCCCCGCGCGAGCGGGGCGTCTTGCGCCGACTGGTCGAAAACGACCTGATCCGCCGGGTCAGCTACGAAGACTACAAGCACAAGGTGCAGCGCGTTTACGGCGGGCCGCGCGGCGCCATGTTGGCCGCCGCCAGCATGATTTCGCTGCACCTGCCCCTGGGCGAGCGGCTGTTTCACAAGCGCCGATTCGACCTGACCGGTTGCCGCCGGATGCTCGATGTCGGCAGCGGCGCCGGGCAACTGGCCCAGCACCTGATCAAGTACTCCGACTCGCGGGCCCGGATTACCTGCGTCGATCTTTCGCCCGAAATGCTTCGGCGCTCACGCGGCCGGCTGCGGAATTTCGAGATGCGAGTCCGGCACGGCGTGCCGCGCCAGGGCCGGTTGGACTACGTCGTGGCCGATTTGTGCCACTTGCCCTTTCCCAGCGAAAGCTTCGACTGCATCACCTGCGGCTACGTGCTCGAGCACTTGCCCGATGCCCGGCTGGGCCTGGCCGAGTTGGCCCGGGTGCTCGAGCCGGGGGGCCGCATGTTGCTCTTGGCCACGGAAGACACCTTCAGCGGTGCCTGGACCAGCCGGCTTTGGGTTTGCCGCACCTACAACCGCAAGGAACTGGCCGACGTAAGCCATCAACTGGGGCTCGATTGGAAGCAAGAGCTCTGGTTCACCCAGTTGCACCGGCTGCTCAGGGCAGGGGGCATCTGCGTCGAAATGCAGAAAGCCCGGTAGCCGACTGCCCGGCGAGCCACGCCGCACTTCAACCGCCGGGAAGCCCTTCGAGCGCCCGTTGGTCGCGACGAATCGCGTCGGCCAGCCAACCCTGCTCGATCACGTTGTCGGTCCGCGCCGAGAGCAACTGGCAGACCTCGATTCGCAGCCGCAGGGCGGGGGCGTGCCGAGCCTCGGGATGCAGCACCACTTCCAGCAGGTGCAGCGCTTCCACCAAACGGCCTTCGTCGAATCGTTGCTTGGCCCGCTCGTAAACGGCGTCGGGCCCGCCGGCCAGCTCGACCAGGTCGCCGTTGACGCTCCAGGGCGCCACACCGTACATGGTCTGGGGGCGCTCGTCGAACCAGCCGACGTAGCCCTCGTAGATGCCGCGTACCGACCACGAAACTCGGCCGTACTGTTCCCCCACGGCCAATTCGGGCGGCAGCGTAATCTCCCGCATCAGGCGGTACACGTCCTGACCGGCGTTCAGGCCCGCCAGCGTGGCGTCGAGCACATAGCGAATGGCGTCGATGTACCGGGTCAGCCGGCGCTCGACCTCGGCGGCCCCCACGATCGGCGCCACGTGGCTGCCCAGCAGCACTTCCGGGTGCCAGTCGCGAACCATCTCTAGCGAGCGAATCCAAAGCAGCGGGTCACGGAACTCGGTACCGCGCAGGGTGTAAATGTTGGGAAACGTTTCGTAGAGATTGTCGCCCACCCAGGCGGTTTTCAGTTCTGGTACCCAAACGGCCAACTGGTCCTCGGTTTCGCCGGGCGCGGCGTGAAGCTGAAAGGTAAGCTCGCCGAGGTGGAACTCGTACTGCTTCTCAAACGTGATCGAGGCCTCGTACTCGGGCCGCTGCACTTCCTGGGCAGCCGCTTGCACCATCAGCGGGTTCAAGTTGTATTGCGCCGTCGCGCGGCGAATTTGCAGCCCCGCGAGCATCTTGTGATATCGGCGAAAGGCCGGGTAATTGGCCTGCGCCACCACCTGGGTTTCCGGCCCCCGCCAAAGCCGAATCCCGCCGATATGATCGGGGTGGCCGTGGGTAATGATGATGTACCGCACCGGAGCATCGCTCACCGCCTGGAGCAATTTCTTGTGCTTGCTGGCGAACGCCCCGGTCGAAGTATCGATGACCACGTTGCCGGCCGAGGTGGTGACCAGGTAGGTGTTGCTGAAACCGTTGGCCTGATACACGTGGTCGTTCACGCGCAAGGCTTCTTTCTGCTCGGCCCCGGCCGCGAGAATATTAAGCCGGGCAATGCCTTGCGCCTGGGTCATAATGCTCGCGCTCGACCAGGCCACCGTGGCAGCCAACACCCCCACCAACCGGCTTGCTTGCCTGCACCTCATCGCCTGCGCTCCTGCCATGGGCCGCTCCGCCGGGCCGCGTGCCCGAGATTCGCCGCCCGGTCGGTATCTTGGTCGAGGGGGGGCCTGCTGTCCAGTTTTACCCGGGCGGGGGTGAGAAACGGCGGCTGGGGGGGCGCGCGGGGGCGCAGGGTGCCAGCGTGCCGCTCGCCAATCTGGTTCACATCTTCTCGACCACGCCGATCCCCAGCAGATCGAGCCCCTGGCGAATCGTGCGCGCGGTCAGATCGCACAGCAACAGCCGGCTTTCGCGCTCGGCCGTGGTGTCGGCCCGCAACACCGGGCATTGCTCGAAAAAAGTGGAGTAGGCGTTGGCCAATTCGAACAGGTACTGCGTGAGCTGATTGGGGCGATAATCGACCAGCACGCCGGCCAGTGCTTCCTCGAAACGGACGAGCGCCAGCCCCAGCGCCCGCTCGGCCGGCGCTTCCAGATGGATCTTGGCTTTCGATTGGCGCAGGGCGGCGATGTCGACCTGGCCGCGGGCAAAGATGCTGTTGATCCGGGCATAGGCGTATTGCATGTAGGTGGCCGTGTTGCCGGTCATGGCCAGCATCTTGTCGTAGCTGAAGACGTAGTCGCTGGTGCGATTCTGCGACAAATCGGCGTACTTCAGTGCCGCGATGCCCACGGTTTCCGCCACCCGCTGGCGCTCCTCGGGCGACAAGAGCGAGCCCTGCGGTTGGGCATCGTCGGTGGCGGTCACGATGGCCGCGGCGCGGCTTACCGCCTCGTCGAGCAGTCCCTCCAGACCCACGGTATCGCCCGAGCGGGTTTTGTAGGGGCGGCCGTCGTCTCCCAGCACCGTGCCGAAACTCACATGCGCCAGTTCCAACCCCTGGAATCCCCAGCGCCGGGCGGTGGCGAACAACTGCTCGAAGTGCAACCCCTGCCGGTGGTCGACCACGTACAAAATGGCGTCGGGCCGCCAGGTTTCCTGGCGATAGGCGATCGTGGCCAGGTCGGTCGTGGCGTACAGGTACGCGCCGTCCTGCTTCTGCACGATCATCGGTGCGGCAATGCCCTCGATGAACACGCAAACCGCTCCGTCGCTCTCCACGGCCAGCCCCCGCTGGCGCAGGTCGGCCACCACGCCCGGCAAGCGGTCGTGGTAGAAACTCTCGCCCAGCGTCTTGTCGAATTGGACCCCCAAGCGGCGGTAGATGCGGTCGATGTCCTCGAGGCAAAGCGGCACAAACTCAGACCAGAGCCGCCTGTTCTCGGCATCGCCGGCGTGCAGTTTGGCCGTTTCTTCGAGAACCGAACGTCCGATGCCCGGATACTGCCGGGCCAGCGGACCCAGTTGCGGATCGGCTTCGACGCTGGCCAGTTTCTTATCCAGCTCCTCCAGCGTTTGCCGCGCCTGGGTAGCGGCCGCTTCCAGCTTGCGCAGCTCGCCGGCCGCGGGTTTGGGCAGGCTGCCCGGCGGGCCGGGGTGTTGCTGGCGAAACTGCTCGAGCGCCGCTTGGCGCTGGGCCGCGCGTTCGGCGAGCGAGCCGCGTTGGGCCACCCCATCGTGATAATCGACCAGCCGATTGACCAATCGGTAAAGCCGGGCCAATTCCGTTACCGGAGCCCGCTCGTAGGCGGCGCGGTCCACAAAGTTCCGGTAGCCGAAAATGATCATTCCGAACTGCGTGCCCCAATCGCCCACGTGATTGTCGCCAATCACGCGGTGGCCCTGAAACCGCAGAATGCGTACCAGGGCATCGCCGATCACCGTGGAACGAATGTGCCCCACGTGCATGGGCTTGGCCACGTTGGGGGCCGAGTAATCGACGATCACCGTGCGCGGCTCGGCGACCGGGGCAATGCCCAGGCGGGGATCGCTCACCGCCTGCTCGAGCTGGGCTTCGAGCCAATCGCGCCGCAGCCGCAGGTTGATGAACCCCGGCCCGGCTATTTGCGGCGGCTCGCACAAGTCGTCCAAGGCCAAATGGGCCAGCACCTCGGCGGCCACCTCGCGGGGTGGTCGGCCTAGTTGCTTGCCCAGCGGCATCGCCAGGTTGGCCTGGTAATCGCCAAACTGCGGATCTTGGCTCGGCCGGACCAGGTCGACCAGTGGGCCGGGATCGGCCGCCAGCGGCGCCACGGCCTCGGCGAATCGGCGGCGTAGCAGCCCCAGCACGTTCATGGCGCGTCTCTCGACGACTGGCTCGGACAAAACAAGGACGACCTACGGCAAGGTCGTCACGGCGGGCAGGGGCACCGGCACCCGCTTGGCCTCGCACCACAACTGTTCGAGGTGGTAATACTCGCGGGCCTCGGCATCGAACAAATGAATGACCACGTCGCCGTAGTCGAGCAGAATCCAGCGGCTTTCGACGTAGCCCTCGATGCCCAGGCGCTTATCCCCCTGCTCCTGCTCGAGCACGCGGTCGATTTCTTCGCTGATGGCGTGCAGTTGCCGCCGGCTGGTGCCGGTACCGATCACGAAATAATCGAATACCTGCGTCAGTTCGCGCAGATCGAGCACCACCACGTCGCGGGCTTTATTCTCCAGGGCGACCCGGGCAGCCGTCAGGGCCCGCGCCAACGAGCGCTGCTCGCGTGCCGCCGTGGCCGAGGACGCGCCAGTAGTTGGTTGTGCCACGCGCTCGATTCTCCCGGGATCCGAGGGACCCACCTCAACTCCCCAGCTCCGGCGACATCGCGGGGTCCGCATCCGGGGCGCCGCCCCCCAGAATTGGTACCGGCCCGGGCCGGTTCGACCGAGGTGTAGCCTAATCGGCTAGCGCCCCAGAAGCGAGAGCCCGGACGGCTGGGCCGCCCGGGCTCGCGTTGGATTGACACGTTCGGTCCAGCCGCCATCGCGCTGGCCGGAGCCTGGCGCGACGGCCTTTGGGCACGGCTCAGAAGATTCCGAGCGCTTCCAGGCTGAACTTCACCGTGAAGCCGGCCACGACCACGCTGACCATGCTCATCAGCTTGATGAGAATGTTCAGGCTCGGGCCGCTGGTATCCTTGAACGGATCGCCCACCGTGTCGCCGACGACCGCCGCCTTGTGGGCTTCGGTCCCCTTGCCACCATGGGCGCCCGCCTCGATATATTTCTTGGCATTATCCCAGGCACCACCCGCGTTGGCCATGAACACGGCCACGCAGAAGCCCGAGGTCAAACCGCCGACCAGCAGCCCCATGACGCCCCCCACGCCGAGCAGCAGGCCGGTCACCACGGGAATGGCCAGGGCCAGGACCGAGGGCAGAATCATCTGCCGCTGCGCGGCCTTGGTGCTAATGGCCACCGGAGCGGCGTAGTCGGGCTTCTCGGTGTTCAGCATGATGCCCGGCTTCTCGCGGAACTGCCGCCGCACCTCTTCCACCATGCCCTTGGCCGCGCGACCCACCGCCTTCATGGTCATGGCACAAAACACAAAGGTTGCCATGGCACCGATGAAGACACCGACCAAGACCTTGGGGTTCATCACCGAAAGATCGTAGTACGAGGCAAAGTCGGGCAGCGTGGCCGACTTCAGCTCGACGATTTCGTACTGGGTGGCCTCGTCGCCGGCGCCGTACTCCAGGTGATACTGGCCATCGTCCGAAGTAATCTTGAACCCTTCGGCCACGCCCGCTTCGTCGTCGGCGTCGACCTTGTCCCAAGCCTCTTGGCTGGAAGCCTTGCGCGGCAGCAGGAACTTGGTCCGCTGCCCTTCCGGGCCGGTCAGCATGGCGAAGCCCGAGTTCACCTTCAGCACGGTGCCCGAGGGAACTTCCTCGGAAACGGCGACCGTATTGCCCCAGCGTTCGAAACCAATTCGGATTTCCTCCACGTAGGCGGCCAACAGGGCCAGCGCCGTGAGCGCGGCCGAACCAATGGCAAACCCCTTGCCCGTGGCGGCCGTGGTGTTGCCGAGCGAATCGAGCGCATCGGTCCGCTCACGCACCACGGGCTCTAATTCCGCCATCTGGGCGTTGCCCCCCGCGTTGTCGGCGATGGGCCCGTAAGCATCGGTAGCCAGGGTAATGCCCAGCGTGCTGAGCATGCCCACCGCCGCGATGCCTACGCCGTAAAGCCCGAGGGCAAAGGCCTGCGGATCGCTGAAATCGAACCCATTGGCCGAACCAAAGGCCAACAAGGTTGCGGCCCCCACCACCAGCACCGGAACCCAGGTACTGATCATCCCTTCAGCCACGCCCGCAATAATCACCGTGGCCGGTCCGGTCACCGCCTGGTCGGCCAGGTCCTGGGTCGGCTTGTATTCGTCGCTCGTCGAGTACTCGGTCCATTTGCCGATGAGCCAGCCGGCCACGAGCCCCGTCACCACGCTGAACGAGACGTTGACGAACTGCGGCAGAATGATCCAGCAGAGCACGAACGAAGCCACCAGAACCAGCACGGTCGACATGTTGATGCCGCGGGCCAGGGCCTGGAGCAACACCCGCTGGCTGGCTTCTTCACCGGTGCGAACCATGTAAATGCCGGCGATCGACAAGCCGATGCCCACGGCGGCAATCGCCATCGGCAGCAGGATGGCCCGCATTTGATACTCCAGGGCCCGGCTGGGGTCGTCCAGCAGGGCTCCGCTGGCAAACGCGGCCACGCCCAGCGCGGCCGTGGCCAGTATCGAACCGCAGTACGATTCGTAAAGGTCGGCACCCATGCCGGCCACGTCGCCCACGTTGTCGCCCACGTTGTCGGCAATCGTCGCCGGGTTGCGGGCATCGTCTTCAGGAATGCTATGTTCGACCTTCCCCACCAGGTCGGCACCCACGTCGGCCGCCTTGGTAAAGATGCCGCCGCCCACGCGGGCAAACAGCGCTTGGGTGCTGGCACCCATGCCGAAGCAAAGCATGGTTACCGTAATCTCTTCCAGCGAAAGCGGGTCGTAACCCAGGCCGGGCACGATCCAGTAGAGAATGGCGAACCAAAGGGTGATATCGAGCAGGCCCAGGCCGACCACCACCAGCCCCATGACGGCGCCCGAGCGGAACGCGACCTGCAGGCCCTGGTTGAGCGATTTTTGGGCTCCGGCAGCCGTGCGGCTCGAAGCCCAGGTGGCGGTCTTCATGCCGAACCAACCCGACAGGCCCGAGAAGAATCCGCCGGTCAAAAAGGCGAACGGCACCCAGCGGCTCTGAACCCCCAGGCCATAGGCCATCCAGGCCAGAATCAAGGCGATCACCACGAAGGTAATGGCCACCACCTTGTATTGCTGCGTGAGGTAGGCATTGGCACCCTCGCGGACATAGCCCGCGATTTCGACCATCTTGGGGTTGCCTTCGTCCGACTCCATCATCCACTGGTAAAAGCGATAGGCGACAAACAGCGCGGTGCACGAGCCGGCCAGGCAGCCCAGCCAGACCAGCACCAGGAGAAAGTTGGCCCAACCGCTGATGCTTCCGCTTGCTTCAGCACTGGCCTCGGCAGTTTCCGCGGCCTCTTGCGCCAAAACCGGCGCGCCGCCGACTGCGAGCATCATGGCCACGACTGCCAGCACCCAGGCGGCCCGCCAGCCAGGGCCGGCCCATCGCGTGAACGAAGACCTCATTCGGTAACCCTTTGCGAATAACGACTTGATAGTTCTAAACCTTGCAGTGTTTTGAAAAGCCGCCGCCACGATGGCTCGAGTCGCATTCAGTTGCCGCGACGGCAATGACGCGACCCGATTTGGTTCCCGGTCTCTCGGGCGAAGGCGCTTGTTCGCACAATAAAAGGCTGGCTGATCTCGGTCGGCAGTACTCCGGCAACGATTCCCCGGAAGCAATTCCCTGGCAGCAATTCCCTGGTAACTGTGGGTAATCGGGCGTCGACCCTCTTGGCACAATCCCCGGGGCCAGGCTCGCCACACGACGACCGGCGACACACCCCACGGCATCGAGCCACCCACCCAAAAGGGCGGATATATCGGGGCGACGCAGCACCCGCAGAGGCCCCCCTGGCGGCCGCTTGGCCGACCGAGAAAACCGAGAAATCTACTGGAGCGAGTCGGCTAGTGTCAACCGGCTCAGGACCACCTCGGGGGCCAGAAACGACCGCCCCCGGGTGGCGCCCTCTGCCCGGCTCACCCAAAGCCACCGACTTAGTGCCGATCGGGACAGCGGGCCGGACGAAAACTGGCCCACCGAGCGCCGCCAGTTCGTAGCCTAATGAAACCGCTCGGGGTATATTCTTGAGACGGCAGTCGGGTGCATTGGGCGGGGGCAGTCTGGGATCGGTTTGGGTGGCAGCGGTAACAGCTTCTCGAACCCCGTCCGATTCAGGATGGTTTGAGCGGCGGGGGGCCCAGGCCGAATCGGCCGCCGTGCGACGCGCTGAAGCAAGTTGCGGGCTTCAATTTTTTCTTCTTTTCAGTGCCGAGCCCGGTTCTCACCACGGGGAACCGGTGCTCGCTGCGGGAATTCGGCCGGTCTCAGAATCGGCGATAAGGAGCATCCAGATGCGCCATTGGGTCGGGCTGTTGTGCGTGGCGTGTGCGCTTGGGTCGACCTGGGGCGCCTTGGCCGGCGAGCGACAGGCGGCGCTGGGCCGGAAGATCCAAGATTTCCAACTGGCCGACTACCACGGCCAAGAACATCGCCTGGCCGAGTTGGCCGGCACCAAGGGCACCGTCGTGGTGTTTCTGGGGGTCGAGTGCCCCCTGGCCAAGGCCTACGCCCCTCGCCTAGCCGAGCTGGCCCAGGAGTTTGCTTCCCAGGGTGTGAACCTGATTGCCATCGACGCGAACCGCCAGGACTCGATCACCGAAATGGCCTCGTTTGCTCGGGTGCACGGAATCAAGTTCCCGCTGCTCAAAGATTTGTCGAATCGGGTGGCCGACCAGTTCGGCGCCGAGCGCACCCCGGAAGCCTTTGTGCTCGACGCCCAGCGGGTGATTCGCTACCGCGGCCGAATCGACGACCAGTACGGCAACACGGGCGGTTCGGGCTATGCCAAGCCGAAGCTAACGCGGCGCGACCTGGCCGAGGCCGTCGCCGCGGTCGTGGCGGCCCAACCGGTGGAAGTGGCGCTGACTGACGCCCCGGGCTGCATCATCGGTCGCGTGCACCAGCCTCAGCCGGATGCCGAGGTAACCTACTCGAATCAAATCGCGCGAATCCTGCAAAATCATTGCGTGGAATGCCATCGGCCGGGCCAACTGGCGCCCTTCACGCTGACCAACTACGACGACGTGGTCGGTTGGGCCGAAATGATCGACGAAGTGGTGCAAGATCGGCGCATGCCCCCGTGGCACGCCGATCCGCAATTTGGCCATTTCTCGAACGATATTCGCCTCTCCGACGACGAGGTGGCCCAGATTCACGCCTGGGTATCGGCCGGCGCTCCCCAGGGAGACCCCAGCCAACTGCCTGAACCGATCCAATACCCCGAGGGGTGGATGATGCCCAGCGAGCCCGACCAGGTGGTGTACATGGGCGAAGAGCCCTATGAGGTCGCCGCCGAGGGGACGGTCGAGTACCAATACTTCGAGGTCGATCCCGGCTTCACCGAAGACAAATGGGTGCAAGTGGCCGAGTGCCGGCCGGGTAATGTGTCGGTGGTGCACCACATCATTTGCTTCATTCGTCCACCGCAGGGGTTGAACCGCGAAAACCGCGATGCCCGCGGATTCGGCTTTTTGGCCGGGTTCGCTCCGGGCACGCGGCCGTTCGTATACCCCGACGGAATGGCCAAGAAGATTCCGGCTGGCTCGAAGCTGGTCTTCCAAATGCACTACACGCCCAACGGCTCGGTGCAGCAAGATCGCAGCATGATCGGCCTGAAATTCGTCGAGGACCCCAGCACGGTGAAGTACCAGGTGGCGACCACCAACGCCATCAACACCTTCTTCGAGATTCCGCCGGGGGCCGACAACCATCCGGTGCACGCCACGCGGAAGCTGCGCCGCGATACGATCGTGCTCTCGTACTTTCCCCACATGCATCTACGCGGCAAGTCGATGCGCTACGAAGCCTGGTACGCCGATGGCACCAAGGAAGTGTTGCTCGACGTGCCTCGGTACGACTTCAACTGGCAGAACCACTTCATTCTCAGCCAGCCCAAGTTGATGCCCAAGGGGAGCAAGATCCACGTCCAGGCCCACTTCGATAACTCGGAAGAAAACCCGGCCAACCCCGACCCCAACTCTCCGGTGCGGTGGGGCGACCAGACCTGGGAAGAAATGATGATCGGCTGGTTCGACGTGGCCCTGCCGCTCGCCGAGGCCAATGCCGTCATCGAAGAGCCCGGCGACGGCGGCGCGGATTCCGAGCAGGACGGCGCCGCCGAGGAAGAAGCCGAGGAGGCCGGCGAGTCGGCCGCGGGCGGCGAATAACCGCGGGTACTTATCCGCGGTCGAGCGTTTCACCCCTCGGCGTGATCCGCCGGGGGGTGATTTCGGAGTAACCACGCAAGGTGTTGGCGCTGCGCCGTGAGCCGCCTGGCGTTGTGTCGATCGCGCCTTGCAACCGTGCCACGCGGGTAGGCTTCAGCGGGCCGGTCGCGGCGCGCCCCGATGCACCGACAAGGCTCGCCGGCGCGCACTGCCGGAGGGTGGGGCAAGGGGAGCGATTAGCCTGTACCTCTCTCACCGGGCTGGTCGCGAGGCGGCGCAAGTCGGGCGGTGGCAAGGCGTGCGAGCGGTTCGACCGGAGGCGTGTTGATAACACGCCGAGGACGAGCCGCGAAGCTCAACGCAGCCCACCGTTGCAACTTTCGTCGCCGCAACAGGACTTGGTGAGAAATGCAGGCTAACCCTTGGCAGCGTCGAGCGCGGCTTGCAGGCGGTTCTTGGGCTGCACGCCGACGAAGCGCTCGACCACGTCGCCCGACTTGAAGACCATCAGCGTGGGAATGCTTTGCACCCCATACTTCATGGCCGCGTTGGGGCTGTCGTCGATATTGATCTTGGCGATCTTCACCGCCCCGCGGTACTCGTCGGCTAATTGCTCGACCAGCGGAGCGATGCTACGGCAGGGGCCGCACCAGGGGGCCCAAAAGTCGACCAGCACCGGTACCCCCGATTGCAGGACCTCGGTCTCGAAGTTCGTATCGCTCAGTTCGACCACATTGCCGGCCATTCGATGATCCTCCTTCGAACCGATCCGAAACAGGCGGGTGCCCCGGTCGCCACCGCCACGCTCGCTCGGTAGGTGGCGCCCCGGGGAAGCGGTGCTGATTTCCTCGGGAATTGTTAGGTCTTATGCCCAGGGTGTCAACGCGAGTTCCCGCAGCGTCTGGCCCGCGCTGCATCGCAACCGGATGGCACTGAACCGGTTCGGCGCCCGCCCGCCGGCTCGCGCCCCGCGCCGACTAGGGAGCCGCCACGGTGGACGGTTGGGTGCCCACCTCAAGCTCGATCGCCCGCCAGAGCCTGAGTGGATGGTCGGTTTGAATCACGTCGATGCCCCAGCCGATCGCCTGGCGATAATCGGCCACCCGTTCGTGATCGCCCAGGGCGTCGGAGAATACCTTCACGCCGAATTCATGACAGCGAGCAATCAGCTCGGGCGAGAGGATTTCCCAGGCCGTATCGAAGGCGTACGGTCGAAGCTGCCCGGCCAGCGCCTCGGCCGCGTTGGCCTGGTACAAGGGGGGCATCAAGCGAGCGCGGGGATTGGCCCGCCGCAACCGCTCGAGATAGCCGGGCGCCTGAAACACCACCGAGCGATCTTCCAGGCCGTAGCGGGCAATTAGTTTGCCTAGCTCTTCGGGAGGAATTCCCTTGGCGTCCAGGTAAAGCTTTGCCTCGGCAAACCTAGGGTCCTTGGCCCAGGCGGCCAGCACATCCTCGGCCCGGGGCAGCGGCGCGGGCTGCCCGGATAGCCAACTTCCGGCATCCAGGAGCGCCGCCTCGGCGGCCGTGCGCTGGGAGAGTAAACCCCGGGCACCGGTGGTGCGGTCGAGTTGTCGGTCGTGCAGCAGGAACGCGACTCCGTCGCGCGTCGACTGCAAGTCGATCTCGATCCAGTCGGCCCCCAAGTCGACCGCCAACTCCAAGGCCGGCAGTGTGTTTTCCGGTCGATAACGGTTCGCTCCCCGGTGGAGGGCCACCTGCACCCGCTTCCGGCCGGCAGCACTGGCTACCGCGCGGGCCCGCCAGATGGGTCCGCGCCGGCTCACAATCGCGTCGGGCTGGGCCGCCAGAGCGGCCGTCCAATCCTCGCGAGCGAGCTCGCCTTCGGGCCAGGGATCACTGAGCGCCACCCAATAGCCTTTCCCCTTCCAGGCCGCCACCAATTCGGGCGAATTAGCCGGCTGCTCGGCCGGCGACGATCCCAGCGGCAGCAACACGGCTCGGCGGCGAGAATCAATCGCCTCGGCACCGCGAGACTGCGATTCCGACTCCGTTCCCAACACGGCCGACGGAAACTCTCGCCGTGGGGCCGCAAACAACAGACCCACCTCCGGAGCCTGCTCGGTGTGCTGGGCTGCTTGGCGGGTAAGTTGAGCCGCGGAGCTGTGGAATTCGTCGCCCGAGGTGCACCAGCCCAGCCGGAGCATCACTTGCGACGACAGCCCGGCCTGCGCAATCGCCGCGGCGGCCGCTCGGGCCTGTTCGAGCGAGGCACATGTAAGCAGCAGGTTCAATCGCCCTCGGGCCGTGACCAGTGCCTCGTCGAGCGTCGCCCGATGACGGCCGGCGAGCCGTGGCGCTCGGGCAGCCCCTAAATCCTGCTGGCCGAGGGCGGCTAGCGGCTGCGCTGCGATCTGGGCGGCCTCGGCGGCCGTGCCGTCGCTGAGAACCAGCGCACCGTCGCGCGTGGTGGCCAGCGACACCGCCACCCAGGGCAGCAGGTCTTCGATCGCCGTTTCCAGGGCCGCCGTAGTGCCGGCTACCAACGAGGGCTCGGCCTGCTGGTCCCAAACAATGGCCACGGCCGGCGGCGGGTCGAGCGGGGCGAACCAGCTTGGCTCCGCGGCGGCCGACAGGCCGGCTGGGGGAATCGCCAAGGCGGCCCAGAACGACAAAACCCAGAGGGACCGTTTCCCGGGCAAAACACGGTTGGTCGACAAACCGCCGGTAGGCATGGCGTCATCCTAAGTTCCGGGCAGGCCTTCTCAAAGCGTGGTTAACTATTTTCACCGATTGGAGTTGCAAGCGGAACTGTCGACCACTGGTGGAGCTACCCTGGCTCGACCGATAAGATACAAATGTACACTATCTCTTACGGCTCTCTGGATGATCGCCCTTTTACCGGAAGAAGGTCGCAGCCATGCCCGATCCTGCTCCGTCGCGGCGCCGTTATCGTCCGGGCGAGGGGCCGGCCCCGGCGGAAAAAGAAGGCGCACTGGAGTCGACCGCGCCCTACGCCGAGCTGCACTGCAAGACGAATTTTTCCTTCTTGCGCGGAGCGTCGCATCCCGACGAGCTGGTGCGGCAGGCGGCCCAGTTGGGCTACCAGGCGCTGGCCATTACCGATCGCCATAGTTTGGCCGGGGTGGTGCAAGCCCACTGCGCGGCCCGCGACCTGGGGCTGAAGCTGCTAATCGGTGCCGAGCTGCATCCGCTCGACGCCCCGCCGGTGGTGGTCTGGGCGATGGATCGGGCCGGCTATGGTCGGCTTTCACGGCTGCTCACTCGGGGGCTGCGTCGGGCCCCCAAGGGGGAGTGCCACTTGACGCTCGACGACGTGGCCGAGCATGCCTCGGGGCTCTTGGCCGGGGTCTGGTTGGCTTCGCCGCTCGATCCGGCTCACCGCTGGCTGGGTGACGAGTGCCTCCCCTTGCGCGCGGTTCCACCCGAGGACGATGCCGAGCGGCGGGGGCCCACCTTGTGGCCGGGCGCCACGCTGGCGCCTCCCTGGCGCTGGGTGGCCCGCTACCGCGAGATTTTCGGTGACCGAGCCCACTTGTTGGCCGAGCTGCATCACGGCGCGGCCGACCCCCAGCGGCTGGCCCGGCTGGCCCAACTGGGCCGTAAGGCCCGGGTGCCGTTGGCGGCCGCCGGCGACGTGCACTACCACGTACCGGAGCGGGCCCCGCTGGCCGACGTGTTGACCGCCATTCGGCTGGGAACCACGGTGCTCGAGGCGGGCGAGCGGCTGTTTGCCAACGCCGAGCGCCATTTACACTGCCGCGGGGAAATTCAAGCCCGCTTCGCGGCCCTCCCCTCGGCGCACGAGCAAACACTCTGGGTGGCCGAGCGGTGCCGATTCTCGCTGGCCGAGCTGCGCTACGAGTACCCCGAAGAGCTTTGTCCCAGGGGCACCACGCCCCTGGCGCATCTGGCCGGGCTTTGTTGGGCGGGAGCAGCCGAGCGCTACCCGGGGGGCATTCCCACGGGCGTGCGGCGGTTGATCGAGCACGAGCTCAAGCTGATCGAAGAGCTGCGCTACGAGGCTTACTTCCTTACCGTGTGGGACCTGGTACGGTTTGCCCGCTCGCGAAACATCCTTTGCCAGGGGCGCGGTTCGGCGGCCAACTCGGCGGTGTGTTTTGCGCTGGGCATTACCTCGGTCGACCCGGATCGCATCGACGTGTTGTTCGAGCGGTTTGTCAGCCGCGAGCGCGACGAGGCCCCCGACATCGACGTCGATTTCGAACACGAGCGGCGCGAGGAAGTGCTGCAGTATCTGTACGACAAGTACGGTCGCGAGCGGGCCGGCATGACCGCCGAGGTGATTACCTACCGTCCACGTTCGGCCGTGCGCGACGTGGGCAAGGCCCTGGGCTTGTCGCTGGAGCGGGTCGACTCGCTGGCCAAGGCCCTCGACAGCCCCCGCCACGAGGCGCGGCTGGCCGAGCGAGCCCGGGAAGCCGGCCTTTCGCCCGAGTCCACGCTGGTGCGGCAATTGCTGCACTTCGTGGAAACGCTGCAAGGTTTTCCCCGCCATCTTTCCCAGCACGTAGGGGGCATGGTCATTACCCGGGGCCCGCTCTGCGAGCTGGTGCCCATCGAAAACGCGGCCATGCCCGAGCGAACCGTCATCCAGTGGGACAAAAACGACCTGGACGACCTGGGCCTTTTAAAGGTCGATTGCCTGGCCCTGGGCATGCTCACCGCGCTGCACAAGGCCATGGACCTGGTGGCCCGCCACGCGGGGCGCTCGTTGAGCCTGGCCACGATCGAGCCGGAAGACCCGGCCGTGTACGAGATGATCGGCCGGGCCGACACGGTGGGGGTGTTCCAGATCGAAAGCCGGGCCCAGATGAGCATGTTGCCCCGGCTACTACCGCGCACGTTTTACGACCTGGTGATCGAGGTGGCCATCGTGCGCCCCGGCCCCATCCAGGGCAACATGGTGCACCCCTACTTGCGCCGCCGGGCCGGGCTGGAAACGGTGGAGTACCCCAGCGAGGCCATTCGCGAGGTACTGCACAAAACGCTGGGGGTGCCCATCTTTCAAGAGCAGGCCATGCGGCTGGCCGTGGTGGCCGCCGGCTTCACACCCGGCGAGGCCGATCAATTGCGCCGCGCCATGGGGGCCTGGCGGCGGCCCGGCGTCATCGAGCAATTTCGCCAGCGTCTGGTCCAAGGCATGCTCGAGCGCGGCCTGACCGAAGAATTTGCCGAGCGGGTGTTTCTGCAGATTCGCGGCTTTGGTGAATACGGCTTCCCCGAATCGCACGCGGCCAGCTTTGCCCTCTTGGTCTACGCCTCGGCCTGGCTCAAACGCTACTACCCGGCCGCCTTCACCGCGGCGCTGCTGAACAGCCAACCGATGGGCTTTTACGCCCCCGCGCAATTGGTGCGCGATGCCCAGGCCCACGGCGTCGAGATTCGGCCGGTCGACGTGAACCAGAGCGGCTGGGACGCCACGCTCGAGCCGCGCGGGCCCGGGGGCGCCTCGCCATCGGCCGCGCCCGCAACGCCCGCCTCTCCCTGGTCGCTCAGACTGGGGCTGCGCCAGGTGCGCGGCCTGGGGCGCCAACCCGCGGCACAAATCGAACAGGCTCGGGCCGACCTGGGCCGACCGTTTCGTTCCCTCGACGAGTTGGCCCGCACCACGCGCTTGGGCCGCGCCGTATTGACCCGGCTGGCCCAGGCCGATGCCCTGGGCTCGCTGGGGCTCGACCGGCGGCGTGGACTGTGGCAGGCGATCGGCCAGGAACCGGTGCGGCCCCTGTTCGCCCAATTGAGCGAACCCGACGCCGACGACCCGGCCGAGGCCATCGGCCTGCCGCCGCTTTCCAAGGGGCAAGAGGTGGTCAGCGACTATCGCACCCAGGGGCTTTCCCTACGGGCCCATCCGCTGTCGCTAGTTCGCCCACGGCTTCAGGAGCTGAAAATCGTAACCGCCGCGCAGCTGGCCACGTTGCCCCCTGGGGGCCGGGTCCGCGTGGCCGGACTGGTGCTGATGCGCCAGCGGCCAAGCACCGCCCGGGGCATTACGTTCGTGACCCTGGAAGACGAAACCGGCCAGGCCAACCTGATTGTGCGGGCAGCCGTTTGGGAGCGCCATCACCATGCCGCCCGGGGAGCCCACACCCTCTTGGCCCAGGGTCGGCTCGAGCGCCAGGGGCAAGTGATTCACATCCTGGTCGAGCGGCTGGAAGACCTCTCGGGTCTGTTGGCGGGCGTGGCTCCGCACTCGCGCGATTTCCACTAAACTCGCTTCATCGACCCAATCGGCCAGGGCCTTCGTCGGCCGCCGCCGGAGTGCCACGGGCAGAGCCCCGCTCTAAGCGCCCCGCCCTTAGCGCCCGGCGGGGCCACCCTCGCGCCGCTGCGTCGGAAGCTGCGCCCCCACTTCACCGAGCCAGCGATCGAGCCGGCCGGACAGGTCGGCGGTGCGCTGCGCTTCCTCGTCGGCCAGGTTGTGTTGCTCGCCCGGATCGACCGCCAGGTTGTAAAGCTCGCGATGGCCATCTTCGTAGTAATGCAACAGCTTCCAATCGCCCGCGCGCACCGCGCTGGCCGGAGTGGTGGTGGAGTAGTAGTGCGGGAAGTGAAAGAACAGATCCCGCTCGGTGGTCGGCCGCGCCGGATCGACCAGTTGCGCCCAGCGGCTCTGGCCATCGGCCGGATTCGGGTCGGCAAGCTCTTGCTCGGCGAGCCCCACCGCTTCGAGAATCGTGGCGACCAAGTCGGTGCCCGCCAGCGGAGCGGACGACTCACACGCCAGGGGCAGGCGCGAGGGCCACGAGACCAGCAGCGGAACGCGCAGCCCCCCCTCGTACAACGAGCCTTTCCCGGATCGTAGTGGGGCATTGTTGGTCACCGCCGCGCCGCCCGGGCGCCCCAGGAAGCCGCCGTTGTCCGAAGTAAAGATCACCAGCGTGCGGCGGCGCAGGCCCCGCTCCTCCAGCCTCGCCAGCACTCGGCCCACGTTCCGGTCCAGATTCTCCACCATGGCGGCGTAGGTGGCATTCTGGTGGCGATGCCGCGGCGCGATGCGCTGCCGGCAATCGGCGATCGCGTCGGCAGGGGCTTCGAGCGGCGTGTGTACTCCGTAGTGCCAAAGGTTGAGAAAGAAGGGGCGCTCGCCCGCCTCATCGATCAGCCGCAGCGCTTCGTCGGTCAGCCGGTCGGTCAGGTACTGCCCCTGCTGGCCCAAGCCCAGCCCGGGCACGTAGCGAATTCCGTCTTGAAACCGCTCGGAGCCGCGAAACGGATGAAAGTACGTGGCCGGCGCCCCCCAGTGCGTTCCGCCAAGGTTCAGGTCGAAGCCATGGGTTTCGGGGAAGCCGCCGGCATCGCCCAGGTGCCATTTACCCACGTGAAAGGCCAGGTAACCGGCGCGGCCCAGGCGCTCGGCCAGGGTCCAGGCGGCGTGCGGCAAGTCGAAGGCGGTCTGCGGAGTTACCAGCGGCCGGTCGGCCTCGTAGTCGGCCTGCGTGGATCGCTGTACCGAGGCCTCGCGCCAGACGGTCAAGTGCAGCCGGGCCGGATGAATTCCCGTAAGCAGCGCGGCCCGCGACGGAGTACACACCGGCGCCGCGGCATAGGCCTGGGTACAGCGAACTCCCTCGGCGGCCAGCCGATCGAGGTGAGGCGTGCGATGCACGTCGGCCCCGTAACAGCCCAGATCGCTCCAGCCCAGGTCGTCGGCCAAAATGAGCACCACGTTGGGCGGCCCCGATTCCTCGGCGGCTCGCGCCACCAGCGGGCCGGTGGCGACCACCAACAACAACCCGATTGCCGCCACCAGGGCGCGGCCGAAGGAACGGGCGCAGGCAACCGCGAGCGATGCGCGCGCCGAGGCCGCTGCCCAGCAACGCGGCGGCCGCAATCCACCAGGGCTGACCCACTCAAAACTCATCGCGCGTTCTCCCCGGCAAGCCGATTTTCACTTTGCCCCCGGCAGTTCCCCCGCGTTCGACGCGCCCCCCGGGCCAGCCGCTGGGCGCCGCAAGGGGGAAAGGTCGCTTACGCCTGGTGCTCGGTTGCGAATTCTCGCAGGCTTTCTCGCAGTTCGCCACCCAACTCGCGGAGCCGGTCGAGGTGGCGCGCGCGTCGGCCCGGCAACAATCCCGTCAGCAACAGGTTGAGCCGGTAACCGAACCGATTGACCACCGTGCCGGCGACGGCTGTGACGATCAATACGCCGCAGGCCAACTTCCAACTCGCCAACCACCAGGCCAACCCGGTTCCGCACACGAGGTACCAGAGCGGAAACCCAACCAGGCCCAGCAGAAATTGCACGGTGCCCTGGTAATACGGGTCGTGCACCAACCGCCGCGCGAGCCCCGTAAACAGCCGGTTGGGTACCCAGTGGGCCAGCCAACCCCAGAGCGTCAGGGGAGCGAACAGCACGATCCGCCAGCGATGCCCGAGCGGCAAATCCTCGCTGCCCGGGGGCAGGTCGAGCGACTCGCAGAGTTGCAGGTACCGCGCGATGCGGGCCCCGAAGCGGTCGGCCAGCTCGGGATACATCGGCGCCAATTGGCGCACCTGGCGAGCCACGGCCGACAGCCGAGCATAGTCGTTGTTCGGCGTCTGACTGAAGAGCCGGGTCACCTGTTCGACCAGCTGGGCATACTGAGCGCGAGGCGCCTCGACGACCAACTCGCGCATCCGCTGATCGAGCAGGTCGGCACAGGCCCGCACGCCCTCCTGCGGGTCGTCGGGATCGAGAAACGGGCGCACCCGTACCGGTTCGCCAAAGACCAAGGTGACCGAGGCCCCCACGGCGTGAAAGTCGGCGTAGTTGATGCCGACTGGCTGAATGGTCACTCTCAGGTCGCGGCCCGCCGCCTGCTCGGCGGCTAGCGCCATCCGCACGGCGCCGGTTTTGAACTTGTGCAGTTTCCGCTCGCCAACTTTGAACTCGGCCGGAAACTCGTAGGGGAAAACCACGATCGCGCCACCCTGAATCAGGACCTCGCTGGTTCGCTGAAAGGTTTTCTGGTTGGCGGCCGGGTCGGCCTCGCCAGGGCGATAAATCGGCAGCACCGGCAGCCAGGCCAAGACGCGGCCCAGGGGCCCGGTGAACAGGGTCGACTTGGCCGTGATCCAGCATTGCCGCCAGTACGAGCCGGCAACCAGCAGCGCATCGAGCAGACCGTTGAAGTGGTTGGCTACGATCACCACGGGGCCTCGCTCCCGAGGCGGCGCGCCCAGGCGCTCAATCGAACGAAAGTACTGGTGCAAGGCGGCCTGGCCGATCACGTACAGAATTCGGTATAGCATCGAGCGCTCCCAGTGCCACCCGCTGGCCATCGGCCCAGGGGCAGGGCATCATAGCGGCCGCCGGGGGCCCGTTGAACGCCGTCCGCTGGCCCGCTAGGCTCAGCGCTCTGGGGGGCCCTGGGAGGTGTCGTTCCAGCCCGGCCACGCCTGGCGAGTTGACACAGAGGTGAACCGCGTGCGACGTATCGTGCTATGCATGGCCGCGGTTGCAATGGTCACCGGCCGGGCGGCAAGCGCTTCGGCCGAAGAACCGGTGCCCCGCTGGACTCGCGTTGCCGAACGAACGGAGTGGACGCCGCGCGATTCCTGTGGCGAAGCAGTCTTTCGCGACCGGCTTTGGCTGCTGGGCGGTTGGCTGGATTCGTACAGCGAGCCGCCCCGCGACGTATGGAGCTCGGCCGATGGCCGTCACTGGCAGCGCGCCGTCGAGCGGGCCCCCTGGCGGCATTCCGACCTGCCCACCACGGTGGTGTTCGACGACCAGTTGTGGATTTTCGGCGGCTGGCACAATGGCCGCTTGAGCGACGCTTCGGCCAGCCGCGAGGTGTGGTCGACTCGCGACGGCCAATCGTGGCAATGCCAGACCGATCAGGCCCCCTGGGATGCTCGGCTCGGTGCCGCTGGCGTGGTCTTTCAGAACCAGATTTGGCTGCTCGGCGGCGTCCGACGCTACTACGATGGCGGCCCAGCCGACCTGCTGAGCGACGTTTGGAAATCGTCCGACGGGCGCCACTGGCAACGGGTAACACCCCAAGCCCCCTGGGCGCCGCGAGCCTACCACGCGGCCGTCGTTCACCAGGGTAAGCTCTATGTCTTGGGGGGCGGAAACTACCAGCCCGAGTACCAGGCCCACGGCGACGTTTGGAGCACCGCCGACGGCGAACACTGGACGCGGCTGACCCCCCAGGCACCCTGGCCGCCGCGCATTTGGTTTTCCGGCGTGGCCTTTCGCGATCGCTTGTGGGTCTTGGGCGGGTGGTCGAATCACCCGTTTGCCAACCACAACGATGTCTGGCACTCGGCCGACGGCGCTCACTGGCAGCGGCTGGAAACTGAAACCTGCTGGACGCCGCGCCACGAACACTCGGCGTTCGTCTTTCAAGACGCCCTCTGGGTAACCGCCGGTCACGCGGCCCCGCTGGCCAACGATGTTTGGCGACTGGATTTGCCGCCCGATTGGCCCGACAATGGCCCCGCCGCGGCTCCGTAGGCCTTTCGGCCGTTTGGCCGTTGGCCGTTCTCCGTTTTCCGAGAAAGCCCGCCCATGCCCTCCAACCGAACCCACTCGACCGAAACCGGCCGGCCGGCGCAGGCCGTTCTGGCTTTTTTCCGGAAGAATCGCCGCGGGCAGCGTGCAGGGCACCGACCCGAATATCGGCTGGTGGTTCTCGCGTTATTGATCGCGGCGCTTCTGGGAACCGCCAGCACGGGTTGGGCGGCCGAGGGCCAACCCGAGGCGGAGAGCGTCCTGGTGCCCATGCGCGACGGGGTGCTCTTGGCCACCGACGTGTATCGGCCCGACGAGCCCGGCAGCTACCCGGTTGTGCTCAGCCGCACTCCCTACAACAAAGAGGGCTTGGCCGGCATGGGGCGCGACGGAGCCCGCCGCGGCTACGTGGTGGTAACGCAAGACACCCGGGGGCGGTTCGCCTCGCAGGGGGAAAACCTGCCCTTTAACCTCGAGGGACCCGACGGCCAAGACACGCTGGCTTGGATCACCAGCCAGCCCTGGTGCAACGGCAAGGTGGGCACGGTCGGCGGCTCGGCGGGGGCCATCGTGCAGTACCCCCTGGCACCCGGGGCGGGCGACCCGCTGGTCGCCCAGTACCTGGTGGTGGGTGGCGCCAATCTGTACGAAATTGTTTACCTGGGAGGCATCTTTCGCCGCGCCCTGATCGAAGACTGGCTCAAAGTCACCAAATTCGCCCCCGAGGCCTTGCAGCGGTGGGCCGGGCATCCGCGTTATGACCAGTACTGGGCCGAGCGCGATACCACGCTTCGGTTGCCCGAGATCGACGTCGCCGCGGTGCACGTCGGCGGCTATTGGGACATTTTCGCCCAGGCCACGGTGCAGGGATTCCAGGGATATCAGAACCACGGCGGGACACGTGCCCGGGGGCAGCAAAAGCTGCTTTTAGGCCCCTGGACCCACGGAGTGCTGCAGACCAAGGCCGGCCAACTGGAATTCCGCCGCGCCAACGCGCCGCCTGGCCAGTTGCACGACTCGTGGTCCTGGTTCGATCACTACTTGCGCGGGCGCGACAACGGTATCGAACGCTTGCCGGCCGTAACCTATTACCAAATGGGCGACGTTTTCGACGACTCGGCCCCGGGCAACCAGTGGCGAACCGCCGACACCTGGCCCCCAGCCGGATTTGAACCCAAGCCGTTTTACCTGTTGGCCGACCAGCGGCTATCCTCGACCGGCGGCGACGCGGCCGGCCAGGTGGACTGGACCTACGACCCGGCCGACCCAGCTCCCACCGTTGGCGGAATGCAACTGACGCTACCGGCGGGGCCCATGGATCAACAGGCCGTCGAATCGCGGGGCGACGTGGTGCTGTTTACCAGCCCCGCCTTGAGCGAACCGCTCGAAGTTACCGGCCAGGTGGCGGCCCGGCTCTGGGTTTCCTCCGACGCCACCGACACCGACTTTTTCGTCCGCCTGTGCGATGTCTACCCCGACGGACGATCGTTCAACCTTTGCGAGGGAATGCTGCGGGCCCGTTTTCGAGAGGGCTTCGACCGCGAGGTAGCGCTTGTGCCGGGCGAAGCGGCGCTCTTGGAATTCGAGCTCGGACCGACCAGCATCGTGCTGGCCCCGGGCCACCGGCTGCGGGTGCAGATAACCTCGAGCTGCGCGCCGGGGTTTGCGGTTAGCGGCAATCGGGGACCCGGTGAGCCGGCCGACGCCCCGCCGCGCCCTGCTCGAAATGCCATTCACTGGGGCTCGATGACCCCTTCCTGCGTTCTGCTGCCGGTTCGCCCTTAGTGGTTGGCCCGGGGAGGGGCGCTCGGCCGGGGCCCTCCCGATCAGAGCCAGCCCTCGGAGCGGTACCAGCGGGCGGTTTCCTGCAGCCCCTCTTCAAGCGACACGGAGGGGCGAAACTGGATTTCGGCAGCGGCTCGACTCGGGTCGCACGTCCAGCTTCCGGCTTGCGATTCGCGGGCTTTGTCCAAGTTGATAATCATCGGCCGGCCTCGCAGGCGGCCGACCGCTTCGCCCAAAAGGCCCAGCGCCCAGGTGGTGATTTGGGGTGCCCGCCATACGCGGAGCGATGGCCGATCGAGCGCGGCGGAAATGAGCCGCCCGAGTTCCACGTACGTGGGTTGCTCGCCGTGGGCCACGAAATAGGTGCCCTGCGCCGCCTGTTGGCCGTTGGATTGGGGGTCGACCACGCCCTCCGTGCAAACGATCCGCTGGCCGTGCTGGGCGGCGCTGACGATCGACCGAACCAGGTCGCGGGCATGCACCAGCGAGTAGCGGTGATTGGCCAGAGTAGGCACCGGGTGAATGCCCAGTTTGGCGATCGGCTGGAACATCTGAAAAAGCTCGCGGTCGCCCGCTCCGTACACAATGGGTGGGCGAACGATTGTTAGGGGCAACCGCTGGGCGAATTTCCGCGCAACTTGTTCGCTGGCCAGCTTGCTGCGGCCATAGCTGGAAACCGGGACCGGCGGATCGGTTTCGGTTCGAGCCCGGCCGTTCGGTGCGGGACCGGCCGCGGCCAGCGACGAGACCACCACCACCACCGGAGGCGTGCCGAGCCGCGCGCAGGCTTCCAGCAGATGGCGGGTACCGCCCACGTTGACCCGCTCGTACTCGGCCGAGCGAAAGGCCTTGATCAGACCCGCCAGGTGAAAAACCACGTCCATCGGCCCGGGCCATTGGCCAGGCGCAAGGGGCCGGGTCAGGTCGCCTTCCCAGAGATTCACACCCAGCGGCGCCAGAGGGCCGGCCCGCCCTGGATCGCGAACCAGGCAGGTCACCTCCCAGCCCTCTTGGCGCAGCAAACGAACCAAGTGAGGACCGATAAACCCGGTAGCTCCTGTCACGAAGGCCTTGGGCATAGCACTTGCGAGGGTCTACCGGTGGGATTAAGCCAGGGCGTTTCGACCAGGCGGGTCGCAACGGGCCTGGTCGGAAACGATCGTGGGGCGCCGAACCCGCCTGCCCGGGAATGTGCAGGGATTGACCGTGCTTCCCGGCGCCCCCTAGTATAAGCAAGCTTGGCGCAGTCAACAGCAGCCCCGCGGAAGGCCTGATGTCCGAGGTTGTGGTCAAACCGGTACGCACCTGGGGGGATCAGCGGCGCTTCATCCACCTCCCTTGGCAGCTTTATCGCGACAACCCGAATTGGGTGCCGCCGCTGGTCGGCAATCTGAAGCAACTGCTGGGCTATAAGCGGCATCCGTTTCATCAGGTGGCCCAGGTTCAAACCTTTCTGGCCTGGCGCGACGGCGAAGTGGTGGGGCGCATCGCCGCGATACTCAACGAATCGTACCTGCGCCAGTATGGCGAGCGGCGCGGGTTCTTCGGCTTCTTCGAATCAATCAACGACCCGCTGGTGGCCACGGCCCTGTTCGACGCCGTTAAGCAATGGTTCGCCGCCCGCGACGTGCGCAGCCTGCGCGGCCCGACCAATCCCAGCATGAACTACGAGTGCGGACTGCTGGTCGACGGGTTCGATTCCCCGCCCACCTTCATGATGACCTACAACCCGCCCTGGTACGGTGAGCTGATCGAGCAGTGCGGGTTTCGCAAGGGGCGCGACCTGCACGCCTATATTGGCCGCGAAGAACAGCTTCCGCAGATTGAAGAGCGGCTGGGCCCCATTGCCGACATGGCGGCCGAGCGCTGCGACGTAACCATCCGGCACATGAACCCCAAGCGGTTCCAGGCCGACGTCGAGAAGTTCATGGAAATGTACAACCAGGCGATGGTGCAGACCTGGAGCTTCGTGCCCTTTGCGCCGCCTGAGATTACCGCGCTGGCCAAGGACCTGAAGCACCTGCTCGTGCCCGAACTGGCC
The DNA here is from genome assembly GCA_964399535.1 of uncultured Pirellulales bacterium. Lineage (GTDB taxonomy): Bacteria > Planctomycetota > Planctomycetia > Pirellulales > CAYNRE01 > CAYNRE01. The sequence continues at coordinate 255,700 of CAYNRE010000032.1, forward strand.
GTGGTGGCCGAAAACGCCCAAGGGGAAACCGTGGGGGCCATTCTCGGCCTGCTGGACTACAACCCCCGCATCAAGCAAATCAACGGCCGGCTCTTCCCCTTCGGCTTTATTACCCTGCTGCGCAATCCGCGCGGCATTCGCCGCATGCGGGTGCTGTCGATCAATGTGCTGCCCGAGTACCAGCGATGGGGCCTGGGGCTGGTGCTCATGCGAGGCCTGGTACCCAAAGCCCGCGAGCTGGGAATCCGCGAGGCGGAGTTTTCCTGGATTCTGGAAGACAACCACCTGGCCCAGATGGGCCTGCGCAAGGGGGGCGCCACGATCTACAAGACCTATCGCATTTACGATTACGACCCGCCCGACCCGGCGGCCGTCGAGGCGTAGCCCTCAGCCAGGCAGCGTAGCCCTCAGCCAGGCAGCACCGGGGCCAGCGTCGGGGTCCGGCCAGGGGGCGATGGCCCCCGGGCTCGCCGGCCGCAGGCCCCGGACCTAGCGCCCCACCGAATTGCCCCGATCGCTGAACCGATTCAACTCGGCCGAAGCCTGTTCGGCCAGATCGGCCCGGGCCATATGCGGGCCGACGAGCCCCAGGTCCATGCCCTCGCCAAAGTAGTACTTGCGGGCCTCGGGATTGCGGAGCACCTCTTGCGGCGAGCCGTGACAGAGGACGCGTCCGTCGCGAATTACGTAGCTGCGATCGGTAATCTGCAGCGTCTCGCGCACCTGGTGGTCGGTGATCAGGATCGAGATGCCCCGGCCGCGCAGGTCGCGAATGATTTCCTGAATGCTGGCGATCGTTACCGGGTCGATGCCCGTAAACGGCTCGTCGAGCAAGATCAACCGCGGACTAGAGACCAGGCAGCGGGCGATTTCCAGGCGCCGCCGTTCGCCCCCCGAGAGCGACATGGCCAGCGACTTGCGCACCTTGCCGATGTTGAATTGGTCGATCAGCTCGTCGCAACGGCGGCGGCGGCTGGGGCGGTCCATGCCCAGCATCTCCATCATGCCCAGCAGGTTTTTCTCGACCGTCAATTTGCGGAACACGCTCGATTCCTGGGCCAGGTAACCCATGCCCCCTTCCCGGGCGCGGCGAAACATGGGCCACCGCGTAACGTCGAGCCCACCCAGCATGACCCGGCCGGCGTTGGGTTCGATCATGCCGCAGGTCATGCGGAAACTGGTGGTCTTGCCTGCGCCGTTAGGGCCCAGAAGGCCCACGATTTCCCCGACGTCGACCCGAAAATCGACCCCGTCGACCACCCGCCGGCGGCCGTAGTTCTTCACCAGCCCCGTCACTTCCAGCAGCGCGTCGCCCGGGGCAAGCGCGGCGGGCTGAATCGCGGACGCCGGCCGGGACTGGGCGGTCGGGTAAGCGCTGGCCGCTTCGCTGGGGGCCGCCGGCTGCTTGGCGCGGCGGAGCCATGAGAACTTCATGCGGATCCTCCTGATCCGAACTTCGCCCGGGCTGGCCCACCCGCGGTCTCGCGCGGAGGCTGCCCCGGTTCCTGGCGGCCGAATGTAGTCGAAACTGCCGGGGCTGCGGAGACGACTTCCGCGGCCTTCCAGGCAGACCTGGCAAACTAGGCGCTCTGGTCGCCGCGGATACCCCCGGGTCTTCGGTTCCCAACTACTCGGGGGCCCCGGTGTCGAGCACGGCCAAGAAGGCCTTCTGCGGGATATCGACCGAACCGATCGACTTCATCCGCTTCTTGCCCTCGCGTTGTTTGGCCCACAGCTTGCGCTTCCGGGTGATGTCGCCGCCGTAGCACTTGGCCGTCACGTTCTTCCGCATGGCCGAAATGGTTTCCCGGGCGATGACCCGCGAGCCCACGGCGGCCTGGAGCGCGATTTCGAACATGTGCCGATCGATTTCGCCGCGCAGCTTCTTGACCACCGCCCGACCTCGGCGTTCGGCGTCGTGCCGGTGACAGATTACCGAGAGCGCGTCGACCCGTTTGCCGCCGACCAGAATATCGAGCCGCACCAGGTCGGCCGCCTGGTAGCCGATGAATTCGTAGTCCATGGTGCCGTAACCCCGGGTCACGCTCTTGAGCTTATCGTGCATGTCGTAAATCACCTCGGCCAGCGGCAGCTCGTACACCAACATGGCCCGCTGCGAGCCCAGGTATTCGGTCTTTACGTACACGCCTCGGCGATCGGTGCAGAGTTTCATCACCGGGCCGATCACGTCGATGGGCAGCAGGAAGCTCACTCGCACCATCGGCTGGCGGAACTCTTCGATCTGGCCGGCCTCGGGCACTTTCTGGGGGTTATAGATTCGCAGGGTCTCGCCGGTTTTGGTCACCACTTCGTAGGTAACGTTGGGCGCCGTCTGTACCAGGTCCAGGTTCGACTCGCGTTCGAGCCGCTGCTGAATGATCTCCATGTGGAGCAAGCCGAGAAACCCACAGCGAAAACCGAAGCCCAGGGCGTCGCTAGTCTCGGGCTCGAACTCGAAACTCGGGTCGTTGATCGAGAGTTTTTGCAGGGCCTCGCGCAGTTCCTCGAATTCCTGGCCATCGGAAGGGTACAGTCCGCAGAAGACCATGCGCTGCGGCGCCTGGTAGCCGGGCAGGGCTTCTGCGGCGCCCTCGCCGGGAACCGTAACCGTGTCGCCGATGTGCACCTGCTGAATCTGCTTGATATTGCAGATCAAGTAGCCCACCTGCCCGGCCCGCAGCTCGGGGCAACTGCGTCGCTCGGGCACGAACTGCCCCAGCTCGAGCACCTCGAACACGGCGCCGGTTTTCAGGAAGCGAATTTTCTGGCCCTGGCGCACCGTTCCCTGCATGAGCCGCACATAGGTGATGGCGCCGCGATACTCGTCGTAATGCGAGTCGAACACCATCGCCTGCAGGGGCGCCTCGGGGTCTCCGCCGGGGGGCGGAATCCGATCGACGATGGCCGTAAGCAATTCGGGAATGCCCAACCCCGCCTTGGCGCTGACTTTGAGAATCTCTTCGGGAACCACGGCCAGGCTCGATTCCATCTCGGCCACGACCTCGTCGACCCGGGCGTGTTTGAGGTCGATTTTGTTGATCACCGGCACGATGGTCAGATTGGCGTCGATGGCGGCATAGGCGTTGGCCACGGTCTGGGCCTCGACCCCTTGAAAGGCGTCGACCAGCAGCAGGGCCCCCTCGCAACAGGCCAGGCTGCGCGAAACCTCGTAGTGAAAATCGACGTGGCCCGGGGTATCGATCAGGTTCAGCTCGTATGCTTCCCCCTGGTGCTGGTAGCGCATCGCCACGGCGCGGGCCTTGATCGTGATGCCCCGTTGGCGCTCGAGTTCCATATCGTCGAGCAATTGCTCGCGCATCTCCCGGCGGGTCACCGTGCCGGTCGATTCGAGCAGCCGGTCGGCCAGGGTGCTCTTGCCGTGGTCGATGTGAGCCACGATCGAGAAGTTGCGGATGTGCCGGCAGTCAATCTTGGTCACGCAAGCCAACCCTTGTTGTTAATCCGCAAGCCCGCTCACCCACGGCCGACAGCGGCCGTAGCGTCAGGCTTCTCCCCGCGTACGCCGATAATTCAGCCGGGCCACGCCCGCGGCACCGATAAATCCGGCATCGCCCCCCAGTGCGGCAAAGTCGAGCTTGATCCGCTCGGCCAACACGGGAAAAGCGCGGCGCGAAACCTCGCTGCGCACCCAGCCCAGAAACTGTCGGCCCAGGGCCGTTTGATGCCCCCCAAAGGTCATTGCCCCACCCAGTACCAAGCCGTCGGGATCGACCGTGTGCATCAACGTCACGGCCCCCACGCCCAGGTACCGGGCCGTATCTTCGATAATCGAGCGCGATAGTTCATCGCCCCGCTCGGCCTCTTGCGAAAGCATCAAGGGAGACAGGGTCTCCCCCCGCGCCAACCGCGAACCGAGCGAGCTGGGCCGGCCGGCATCGAGCGCTTCCTGAGTGCGTTTCACCACGGCCACGGCGCTGGCATAGGCTTCCAGGTGGCCCGTCTGCCCGCAGCCACACATTCGGGCATCGTCGTGATAATCGATGATGATGTGGCCGCATTCGGCACCATGGCTGTTTTCACCGTCGATCAGTAGTTCGCCGATAATCACCCCACAGCCGATGCCCGTCCCCAGGGTGAACAGCACCATGCTGTGCATTTCGCGCCCGCTGCCGACCCAGAATTCGCCGTACGCCGCCGCATTGGCGTCGTTGGCAAAGGCCACCGGCAAGCCACAGTGGTGGCTCACCCGGTCGCGGATCGGAAAATCGTACCAGCCCGGCAGGTTGTGGGGGCGAATCAGCATACCCGCCGGCACATCCATGGTGCCGGGCGATCCCAGCCCGACCCAGACCACCTGGCTGGCTTCCACGCCGGCCTGGCCGATCGCCTGACGAACTCCCTGGGCAATGCGCTCCGAGCCCGCCTCGGGGCCCCGGTGGGGCTCAGTGGCCAGACGGTGAAAGCTGAGCGGCCGGCCCAGGTCGTCGACGACGCCAATCTTGATGCTCTGGCCCCCCAGATCGACTCCCACAAAAAACGGGGGACGGGCCTCGTCAATCGGCACCGGTGCGGCGTTGGTTACCGGCGGGACCACGGTCATACTCGTTTCACAGTAACCTGTTATGCGATAACGGGTTGTCGAACCTTGAGCGGGCCGCCGCGATGGCGCGACGAGTCCCTCGAGCAGGGCCCCGAGAGGCCGAAGCCATCGAACACAACCCTATAACCAGTAGCGGCTTACGGCGCCCTGCGCCAGCCAGCGGAAGTCGGGTCGGAGCAGGCTCGGGAAAGACGATATCCCAAGCGGCGGGAGAACTTCCGAAATATAAGCCGGCTCCGCCACCCGGGCAATCGCAGTCCGCGGCCTCGCGCGGGGCGGCTTAGCTGGCCCCACCTAGCGCGGACCCCCTTGCCCCTCGGCTAGTTGCGCCGCGCGCGGCAGCTCCGGCAGGCGGCCGATGTCGGCGCCTGGCGGGTCGGGCGACTTGAGCGGTGCCTGCCACCGCACCACCTGAGCGGCCGCCAAACCCGCCTCCAGGGGGCCAGCAAATCGCACCTCGCACCGCACCAGCCCCGACATGCGCGTGGTCTCATCGCTGGCATCTTCGGGGGAACCCTGTTCGCTCGTCCAGCGCATGAGCGGAGCCTGGGGCGCGATGACGCACCCCTCCCCCTGCCAGCGAACGCTTTGCCAGAGGGGGCCCGGCGGGTGGGGGCCGTGCAGTTCCACCAGTGCCCCGCTGGGGTTGGGGAAAACCGCACAGTCGATGGCCCGCACCGCCACTTCGCCGGGGACTTCGCCGGGTCGATCATAGGCAATCAGGAGCATGGCCCGTCCACCGCGAAGCGTGCAGCGATTGAGCGACAGGTACAGCGGCTCGTCGGGGGCCGGGCAGCCGTTGCGCTCGATGAGCGAGCCCGGCCCTAAGAGCAAGCAGTTTTCAAGCTCGACGACCTGTGCCCCGACTCGATCGCAGCGCAAGGCGGCGGCAACGTTCACAAACACGCAGCGTTCCAAGGTTAGCTCGCCGGTCACCAGGGAGTGGCCGGCCGGGCGCGCGCTGGAATCGAACCAGTCCAACGCCGAGCAAGTCGGTTCATCGCTCGGCGCCGCGGCCGCGGTAAAAGTGCACCCTTCGAAGTGGGCCGCATCGGCTTGCAATTGCACCAACGGTCGCACTCGATCAGGCGCGGCGCGAGCGAGCGACGTGGCTTGAAAGTCGATGTTTACGAACCGCACTCGCTCGGCGGTCACCACCAGGCCGCCGGTGGGCAACCGCACTCGCGCACGCTCTTGAGCCGCACTGCGCACCACCTGGCCGGCTCGCAGACGCTCGACGGGAAGCGACACTACCTCTCCGCGCAGGACCCAGTCGCCTTGCTCCGGGAACATGGGTTCCGCCGGCGCGGTGTGCGCAACCGGGTTAGCCGTCGGTCGGGCGGCGCCTGGCGCCGCGGGCGGCGCGCCGTCCAGACGGCTCCGTTGGGAATCGACTGGGGCGCCATCGCCGGTAGGTATCGGCGAGGCCGTCGCGGTCGCCGCAACGATTGCGCCTGGGGTGATCGAGGGCTGGGCGGGCGCGATCTGGGCAGTCGGCAAGGTAACCGGGTCCGCGGCGTCCTTTAGCGAGCTTCCCGAAGGCTTGCCCGACGCGGGGGGCTCGGCCGAGGGCGCGATCCACATCGCCGAGACGGCCGCGGCTGCCATGGCCGTGGCCAGGTGTTGGGGCCATCGCCGCGGGCGAGCCGACCGCGCCCAAATACGCTCGGCCCGGGCTCCCAAGCGGCGGCCGGGCGCCGCCACCCAATTGGCCACGGCAGCGCGGCCGACCGGGTTCGGTGGCCCCAGGGCATCGGCCAGTTCGCGCGCAGAGCCGGGGCGTCGCGCCGGATCGGGATCGAGGCAGCGCACAATCCAGGCTGCCAGGGGTGCGGGAAGCTCGGGCACTTCGTACTCAAGCTCGCGCATGCGCCCAGGGGTTCGTCCCGAGAGCATGCCCTCGCGCGAGATGCCCGGCCGATGCGGGCTGCCCAGCAACAGCCGCCATGCCAGGGCCCCCAGGGAGTACAGCTCGGTGGCGGCGCTCGTCGGCGCGGCCTCGGTCCAGCGCTCCGGAGCGACCGGATCGAGCAGCTCGGGTGGCCATCCCGCCAACTCGACGGGTTCCCTGCTAAAAACCGCGCCACGAACACCGGCTAGTGCTGCTTGGACTTGCCCCTGGCGGCTGAGCCAGATCGTTGCCACGCCCAGATTGCCTGGCCAAGAACCTAAGGTTTCCGCCTCGACTAAAGCGGCGGCCAATTGACGCACGATTTCGATCGCCACCGGCACGGGGCATCGCCCGTAGCGCGCCAGATGTTCTTGAAGCCTTCGCCCGGCCAGCGGGGCATGCGCGGCCCAGACCTGGTCGCCGGTAGCACCAGCCGCGTGCGGCCAGGAGAACACCCGCGGTGAATCGTCTTGTGGAGGTTGAACCGACCCCTCGATTCGGGCCAGCACGGCTGGCGAATCGCCCGGCGGGCACTGGGCCACGGCCAGCCAGACTGGCTCGCGTCGATCGTGGCCAGGGACCGCGCAGTACAGCCTGGCAAAGCCCAAGGGATGCAATAGATCGCGAATCTGGTACTCGCCGGCCAGCAATGCCGCACCCCGACCGGCCAGAATCTCGGCGGCCTGAAACGCCGTGAGCTGGTGGGCCTGGACCAGGGCATCGAGCCAAACCGACTCGAAGCGAGGCAAATCGCGGGCCAGGCGCCGCAGATAGCGCCGCGCGCGCCGCCAACCACGGGGGCCGACCAGACCCCACCGGTCGAGCGAATCAAACAGGGCCTGAGGGGGCGTATCGTCGCCGGGGTGAACTGGCATAGACCGATCGGCTTTCGTCGGCCCGCGCGCTGCAGGCGCCCCAGGGGTTCGGACTTCGGCAATTCGGCCGAAGTCCGGGAAGGTATTGCTGGCCGCGGGCGCAACGCTTGCCGAGCCGAAGCTCGAAGTAGCTGAACCATGCTGGCTCGGCAAGAGCAGCCGGCCGGCAACGAACGCGAATCGGCCGAAGTCGTGCGACTGGGTAGCTTAAGCAAGCCAGGGGGGGTTGCCGACGGCCCAACGATGCCCGTTCCACCGGCGTCGTGGCGGCCCCGTGGTAGCTGCCCAGCAGGATCCGGAAAGCGTCACCGGGAATGGCCACCTCGGCGTGCCCGGGCGCTCCTGGGCCCCCTGGCGACGATTCAGTGAGCTCGGCCAGCCGAGTGGTGGCTGCGGCGATGCACTCGCCAGGGTGGGCGTGCCAAATCCAGTCGATTGGGATGGGCATAAAGCGAGTTGGCAATTGCTTCCGGCCCCCGCGGCTCGTCGGCCGGGCGCTCGAAATGCCAGTTCGAATGGGTCGGCACCTGCGACTCGAACAGTGGCCAGGCCGCAAACGGCCGGTACCCGAGCGCTTCGCTCAAACGCGAGGAATCCATCGTCACGTTGCCGGCGCGGGGTGGAATCGGCCCGGCGTCGGCGCGCGGACACCCAATGAGCAGCCGGGGGTCGTAGCCTCCGACCCGATTCACCACCTGGGCAATCTGATACAACGTCATGCACCGGGGCCCCCCAGCGTGGTAAAGGCCCGATAGCTCTCGCGCCAGAACGGCTTCGCAAAGTTCGTTCAAGCAATCGGTGTAGGTCGGGGTGCGCACCTCGTCGAAATACAACGTGGCGGGCTTCAGCTGGCGAAAGCGCGACTGAATCCAGTCGATTGCCCCGGCGTGGCCGTTCAAGCTAACCCCCATGGGCAGCGAAATCCGTAAAATGGCCGCGTCCGGGCGCCGCTGGGTCACTCGCTCCTCGGCGGCTACCATCGTGCTGCCGTAGACCGTGACGGGGTCCGTGGGATCGGACTCGCGGTGCCCGCCCGAGCCCCGGCCCGAGTAAACCAGGTCGATTGACAAATGAACCAGCCGGGCCGGGTGACGATCGAGCACGTCGAGCAGCGTTTCCACGCCCGTCACGTTAATCTGCCAGGCCATGGCCGGGTTCAGCTCACAGGCCCGCAAGGCGCAGTTGCCCGCGCAATTGAGCACGGCGCGAAACCGGTGTTCTCGAAAGAGCCGCTCCAGGTTGGCGCGGTCCGTGGCATCGCAGGCCACGATGTCGGCACCCAGGAGCCGCTGATTGTCGGGCTGGCGGAGCCCCACGACCTGGCCCGGATATCGGGCGCGAAAGTAATAGAGCGCGTTGTAGCCGGCCACGCCGCTGATGCCGGTGATCAACAGCGGTAGGTGTGCCCGGTCCGAGCGAAAGGGCATCGCGGGCCGCGGTGGCGCGTCAGGGTTCATCGTCCACGTCGGGCGCTTCGGATTGATCGCCAGGGGCGGGGAGAAGCTGCTGGCGAATCAGCTCTAACTGGGCCTCGCGAACGGGGGCCTCGGCCTCGGGATCGAATTGCCAGTCGCGCTGCGTTAAACGAGCGAGCTGCTCGATCGCCGTACGGCGCAGGGATACGTCGTCGCGCGCGGCCAGTTCGATCCAGGCTCTGGGGTCGATGGCCAGCCAGGCGGCCACGCTCTGGGCCGTGTCTTCCAGTTGGCCACCCGCCAGCGAGGCCACGACCTGGCGAATACGGTAACGCTGCTCGGCATTGAGTTTGGCCGGATCGAGGCCTTGCAAGAACGGCACCACGGCCTGCCCCACCAAGCGCAATTGGCGGTCCGCCCCGCGCCGCCGGGCGAAATCGTCGGCGCCCAGATCGTCGACCAGCGATTGCCAGCGTCCCCGGTCCGGAATCCGGCCGGCGGCAGCCGCGCGAACCAGGGCCTCTTCAATCTTGACCAAGGTTCCCTCGAGGTCCCAATCGGGTCGAAGCAGCCCGAGCACCGGCAACAGTTCTTCCCGGCAAATCTCGGGCTCGGCGATCAGCAGGTGCCAGAGGGTGGGGGCGCGGCGCAGCTTGAGTTGGCCCTCCACGCCCCAGCGCAGGCTCAGGTTGCCGCTGGCCCCCTGGATAAAGATCACCTGTCGCGGGGGGCCTTCACCCTGCGCCACCTGGCGATCGAACCGAATCGCGCTGCCGTCTTCGAGCACCATGGCCAGTCGGCCATGCGGGCCAAGCCCCTCGTAGTCCAACGAGGGAAGCCCCGTGGTCAGGTTGATCGTTACGCGCTCTTGCCGCCCCTCGGGCCCATTGGCGGTACTGGAATTCTGATGGTCGAAATGGTCGCTCGTGGCCTGAATCCGGCCCGATTTGACCGTGAAGCGAATCAATCGCAGGTAACGCTCGATCATCCGGTCGAGCGTGGGGGGCTGGGCCGCGCCCGCCGGGGTCGCGGTCGCCATGGCCAACAGCGCCAGCACAAGCGCAACAACCACCGCAAAACCGTTCCGGCGACGAAGTTGTTTGTGCACGTCTGCCTCCTCGAAGCCGATTCGGCCGCCCCGCGGTTCCATGGCCTCCCCCGTTGAGCCACGCCCCCCGGGTGAGCGAACCCTTTAGGAAGGACGCCCCAGGCAGATCAGGTGCCCCGTGGTGCGCAGGAAAATTCGCCGGCCCGCGATGGCCGGGGTGGCCATGATCAACTCGCCAAACTCGCTCTCGGAAAGGTGCTGGTACTTTTTGCCCGCCGCCACCACCACGACCAGGCCGCTCTCGCTGGCCAGGTACACCTTGCCATCGGCCACCACCGGGCTGGCGCTAAACGGCCCGCTCTGCCGGGCAACCCGCTCCCGGTAAAACTCTTCACAGGTCGCCGCATCGAGCGCGCTGAGCACGCCGTTTTCGCGGAGCACGTACAAGATACCATCGGCCACGGCCGGGCTGGGCACGTCGGGCGTATCCTCGGTGCGGGTCCAGACCCGGTGCGATTGGGTCACGTCGCCCGTGCCCCCGGGCTGAATCGCGTAAACGGGGCCCCGTTTGGCCGTGGAAACGTAGATTCGCTCGCGATCGGCCACTGGTGAAACGACGATTCGCAGAGTCTTGTTTCCGGTGGGGTTGATGTCTCCGTGCCGCCAGGTTTCCTGGCCCGACACGCTATCGTAAGCGTTCACCAGGTCGGCTCCGCAGATAATCACCTCGGCCCGGTCGCCGTACTCAAACACACAGGGGGTGGTATAGGCGTCTTTCGATTCTTCTTCCGCGGTGGTGGTTCGCGGGGTGCGCCACTTGATCTTGCCGGTCCGCTTGTCGATCGCCGCCACGGCCGATTCGCCCTGGTGCAAATAGGGCAGGTAGAGAGCGTCGCCGTACAAGAGCGGAGAGAAACCGAAGCCGAAGCCGGTTTCATAGGGTCCCAGCAAATCCTGAATCTGCACGGCCCAGACGAGTTCGCCCGCGGCATTGAAGCAGGCCAGATCGCCCGAGCCGGCCATCGCCCAAACAAACTCGCCGTCGGTCGCGGGGCTGGCCGAGGCGAAGTTGTTTTTCTTGTTGAAGCCGAGCGTTCGATTGCCGCCCCCCACCCGCCGCCGCCAGCGCTCTTGGCCTTCGGCGGAAAGCGCTACCAGGAAGACGTCGTCGCCGTCGGGGGTCATGACATAAACCGCGTCGTCCCAAACCGCCGGGGTCGCCGCGCTGTGGCCAGCCAGGGCCACCTTCCAGAGCACGTTCTTCTCGGGTCCCACCTCGACGGGCAGGTTTTCAGCGTCGGCCAGGAAGGTGCCATGCGGGCCGCGAAACTGGGGCCAGCGAGCCGGCTCCGACCCCCGCAGCGCGGCGACGAATACCAGGCCCAGAGCGGTCCAACTACCGACGAGCGACGAGCATCGCATCTGCACAGTTCCTTCGATATCGTTGCCGCCGCGCGATTTACCCGGCCCGGCAGCGGGCCCGGGCGCGAACGCACGGTTGAAGCCGACAGTATTCGCGCCGCCAGCGGCGAACGCAACCCAGCGGCCCTTTGGCCCGCCGAACCAGCGGCTACAGATTGGGCAGCTTGGAGGGCTGGCGATTAAGCATTCGAAGCTGCTCTTGCCGCCGGCCCATGGGTTCGGGCGGATCGTTGCCCGGTGGCAAGGTCACCGGGGGGGGTGGCGGCGGCACGTAATAATCGCGGAGGGCGAAGCCCAGCGGATGCGCCAGCTCGCGCTCGGCCAGGTCGCCCCAGGGGGTTCCCGGGTTTTCACCGCGACAGCGCTCCAGCAGTCGCATCGCTTCCGCCGCGGTCCGCTCGACGGGCGTTCCACCGCGAAGCTGGGGGGCGGGCTCGAATCGCCAGCGGTTCGACTGCTTTTCGACAAAATCGGTCCCCTTGGCCTTCATTTCGGCGCAGACCAGGTTGTATTCCTGGCACCGCACTCGCATCGCCAGTAGCCGCCCCAGGGTCAGGTCGTACCAGGCTCGCCAGCGGGGACTGGTCTCGGCCTCGTAGAGCGGTTCGAGCCCTCGGTCGCCGAACGAGGCCAGGCACTCGTTGAGCACATACAAATTCAGGGCGGCGGTTTTCTGGGCCTCTTGCAACAGCTCTTGATAGTTGTCGGCCGTGGGGGCGAACTCCAGCTCGGGCGTACCGCGCAAGTCGTGCCGCCAGGTAACTTCCACCGCGTTCAAGATCGCCTCGCGCAGTTTGCTACCGCGGGCCGATCGCAGGTAGTCTTCCGCCGAACTGTAGTCAGGCCGGTAGCGCCGCATCCGCTCGCCGCTGAACGGGCGAGCCTCGCGTGGGTCGTCGTTGATCAGGTAATTTCCGCCGCTCTCGCGCGACAGGCGCACCAGCGAGTACGGCCCCAAACCGCTTTTCAGTTCCGGGAGGGGATTGTTCTCGAACCAGAACGGCAAGCGCAGCAATTCAGGCCGCACCGTGTCGGGCCCGCGCACGACCGGTAATTGGTGAACCTCGCCCGTCTCCGGATCGCGATAAGGGTGCTTGCCAATCCGCTGGCCGAACATCGACGAGGGGCCCACCGTATAAACCGGAATGGCCAGCCGCCGGCACACGTCGATCGCGTTTTCCAACTTCGACTCGTCGTCGCCCGACTCGTCGGTCCAGATCACAATCATGATCTTCCGCTTCTCGGCCGAGCGGAGGGCTTTGTAGCGCTGGGCCACCTCGACGATGGCGGAGAAGACGTTCTCCTTGCCCGTCTCGTCGATGGTCACTTCGCGGATGCCGGCGATGATGGCGTCGCCATCGACCGTAGGGGGCACCAGTTGCCGGCAATCGGCCCCGTACTGATCGACCGCTGCCTTGAGCGAGCCGGGCGTAAGGGTTTCCACCTGGCCCAACTCGCGGTAAATGCGCTGTAAGCGATCGGCCACGGCCTGGCGATCGTCGACCAGGCTGATCGAAGCATCCATCAGCCACACCACCAGCAGGTCGCTTTCAGCCAGGTAGTTGGCGATTTCGTGGGTGATCAGGTCGACCGCGCCGTCGACGGCCGCCACCTGCTCGCCCAGCCCGCCGCTACGAACCAATACCTGGTCGAGCACGGGCGCCGTGGAAACATCGAGCCGCGCCGCGGTCACTTCCAGGGGCTCGGCCGGCGGCTGCGTCGGGGTCGGTGCTATTTCGGTCAACTCGCTCAACGTGGACGCCAACCCGGTCGGCTGGGCAGCCAGCGCCGACTCGGCCGGCTGCTCGCTCACGTCGGCCAAATCCAAGATCGGATCGGGCAGATTTTCGGGCAGGGGCTGTTCGTCGATCAACGCCGTCGTCAGTTCGCGCAACGCTCGTCGGGCCATGTCGGGCAGCGGAATCCGCCAGCTCACCACCACCACCACCGCATGCAGCGCCAGGCTGAACAGCACCCCCCAGACCAAGGCCCGGCGCAGCCCGCGCGACGCCCGATGCACGGCCGGAGCCGCTTCCGGGCCGGCAGCAGTCGAATCGGCCGGAACGCGGTCTAGAACCGGGGGCGGCGATTCGGTCGTCGGCGGTGAATTGAGCTCGACCGGCGCCATGTTCCGTTTCGTCCGACGCAGAGGGGGGGCCCCGACGGCGGTTGCCTCGAAGCCCAATGCCAGACCGTGGTATTGCGCGATGCCTCTCTCGGTGCCATTCTACCCAATAACCGGCGGCTGGCCCAAATCGAACCGCGCACCGCCCCCCCGCTGGAGCAACTGGGGACCGATCCGGCCAGGTTCCACCAACCACCGCGATCGCGCCGGGCACTCTGGGAGTGCCGCAGCCTCTCCCCAATCGCCGGGCCCCTGGGCGTTTACGCACCAGGGGTGGGCGCTATGTGCTCGTCGGCCCGCTCGGACAACCCCTGCGGCGGGTCGCCGGGCGACCGCCGGGCCGCCCGTACCCTCAGCAGCGAATCTTTTCGCAGGGCCCGCTCTCGAAGGCGGCGATACCATACCAGCGCGACGACCACCACGGTGAGCACCACGGCCAGGCTCAGGCCCAACTCGAATCCGCGGATCCATTTGAGCCAGCCCACGATTCGGTCGGCGAACCAGTAAGCCGCCCAGAAGAACAACCCCACCACCGACACCACCGCGACCGTGTCGACCAACAAGAACCTGCGGAAGGAAACGCGGAGAATTCCCGCGGTGAGAAATACCGGCGAGCGCAACCCGACCAGAAAGCGAGCGATGAAGAAAACTTTGTAACCATGCCGCTGAATCATCTGCTCGATGCGCTCCTCGCGTTCCTCGCTGAGGAATCGGGCGAAGAGCCGATGATCGCGCAGGACCGCGTGGCCGAAGTGATAGCCGATCGAGTACATGACGCAATCTCCCCCGATCGACCCCAGCACGCAGCTTAGAAAAGCCAACCAGGGGTTGAGCGGGTCGGCCAGGTAGCCTTCGCGGCTGGCGATTCCGGCCAGCACGACCGGAATCTCTTCGGGAATGGGAAACCCGGTGCCGGTGAACACCAGCACTCCGAACAAACCCAGGTACGAGACGCGGGGGAGCCAGCTCAACATAGTGACGTTCGGCGCCCTGACTTAATCGCACTCGCCGCCTGGTCGCGCATGGCGCCTCTTTCTCGCGGCCGCCGCCGAAATCGCGACGCGCTCGGCGATCGGGCGGAACTCTCCCCTCGCAGGCCCTTGTAACCCAGGGCAGCCTGCAAGATCACTCGGACCCGACCCCAAGATAAAAACGCAAGTCGTTATCCTGGAAGCCTCGAGCAGCTCGGCCGCGAGCTTGGCCCGGGTTGAAACTCGACGCGATGGTCGCGTTCAACGGGCGGCTCAAGTTACCCCGCGCAAGGCCCCCTGCGGCCGGCGCGGCTCGGCGACGCCCGGCCCTCCTCAGCAACCCAGCTCGAATCGGCGTAACGAACCCCCAGTTCGGACGCGCCGGCCCTCCGTTCGGGCCGATAGAAGTATACACGACGCGGCCGAGCGGAACCGAAATCTCACCATCTGGCGCGCCAACCTAGCCGAAGCCCCTCCCAAGGCACTATTCTTTTCCCAATCGGGAGCAACGCCGTTGTCGGCAGCCGTGGGGTAGCGGTCCGGCAGGGATCGCGCAAGTCTCGCTCGGCAAACGCGTTCCACCATTTTTGGGAGTACCCCGCATGGCCAAGTCCCAGCTTTCGCTTACCCGGGCCGAGTTTCGCGAGTCGGCAAAGCCCGTTGAAATCGTCATCAACGGCGTACCCCTGGTGGCCGAGGTGAAAGAGTTTTCCACGGGCTCGCTCGGCTGGTATCTCAACGCCAAGACCACGATGCGCATCGGCGAGAAACCGGTCAACGTGCAGGTGGGTTTGAACCTGACCATCGTCGGCTCGAAAGAGTTGCCGGCCGGCTAGCGGCCCTTTGGGGCGACCATGCTGCGCCTCTAGGGGCTTAGCCGCAATTCGTCGTCACCGACGTTTTCGATCACGATGCGTATTCCCGCCGACGAATCGGGCACCACCATCACAAGCCCAATTTCAGGATGTCGGCCGCACAGCTCGCGGGCCCCCTCCTCGCCCAAGATAAACGCGGCCGTGGCCAGGGCATCGGCGGTTTCGGCGGTGGGGGCCAGCACCGTAGCCGACCAGACCCCCTCGGCGGGCCAGCCGTTGCGGGGGTCGATCAGGTGCGAGTAGCGCCGGCCCCCCTGACGAAAGAACTGAGTTCCCGAACCCGAGGTACCCAGGGCTCGATCGCGCAGGCGGAATTCAGCCAATCGCCGGCCCGGGCGCAAGGGGTCGAGCACCCCCACGCTCCAGCCTTCTTCCAGGCGAGGTTGCCGGCTTCCCCGAGCCAGAACACTGCTCTGGCCGCCGTGCAAGAAAAAATGCTCGACTCCGCCGGCCAGGAGCAACTCGGCTGCCTGGTCCAGGGCGTACCCTTTGCCGATCGCGCCCAGATTGATTTCCAGGTTGGGCACGGCGTAACGAATGCTTCGCCGATCGGCGTCGAGCTCGATTCGCTGCCAGCCCGATGCTCGACGGGCCTCCTCCAAGGCCACCGGCGCCGGAACGCGTCCGGCCCGATCGAAGAAGCCCCAAGCCCGGGTCAACCGCCCACAAGTAACATCGAGCGCCCCGCCGGTTTCCTTGGCCCAGTCGCAGGCACGAGCAAGCAGCCCGAAGAGCCCCGACTCGACCTCCACGGCTCGCGACGCCGCCAGGCGGTTGATGGCCGAGAGCTCGCTTGAATCGCGATAAACGGAAAGCTGTTCTTCCAGCGCGTCGACCCGATCGAGCGCCGCCAGAGCGGCTTCGTGCGCCGTGTCGCCAGCCTCGGCCGGAAGCAACACCTCGAACTGACAGGCCATGGCCCGGCGCCCATAGCGCATCAGGTAGGGCGGGTCGGCCTGGGCCGCATCGGCCGGCACTTCTCCCAGCACCAAGCGGTCGGCCCACTCGCCAAGCGCCTCTCGGGCCGAATGGCCTTGCAGAAACTGGCGGCGGTGCGTGCGGCTTGGCTCGGGCATCATCCAATTATAAGCTCAACCAGCGAGGGCACCGCGGGCTACCACGCCCTGCCGAGGGGGGATCGGTCCATGATTCAGCTTGTCCGTCAATTCGCTTCGTGGTTTTGCGAGGGCAACCGCGGCAGCGTGCCAGAGCACTTGAGGCCGATGCGCCGACCCGCCGCGGGCGCGACGGTGCGAACCTGCGCCATGGCCTCGATTGCGCTGCTTGGGCTGGCCGGCTCGGGACTTGGCGCGCCCCGTCCCCGAACTCAGCCGCGGCCCCGGACATGGCCCCCCGCCTTGCGCCAATTGCTCGTAGCCGACCCGATCGCGCACTACGGTCTCGACGCGCTAGCGGACCCCGGAGTGGCGGGCGCCGGCCCCGGCGATTCCCCCGCCGGCCCTAGCAATACCGCGTCGGGATCGCCGCGCCAGGTCGCCCCCCCAGCCCCCAGTGGCGGCGAGAGGTCGGCGGGCCAATCGGACTGGGCGGACCTGGCCTCGGCAACCACGATCGAGAACGAGATCAAGCGCCAGGTGCAACTCCTGACAGAGACCACGGCCAGCGATGCCGCGTTCAAGTCGGGTAACTTTGTCGAAGCCCGCCGCAGCTTCGCCCTGTTGACGCTGTTGTTTCGCGTCGTCGAGCAAATGCCTCCGCCCATTCGCTGGCAGCGCGACGCGGTAACCGCCTGGGCCGATTGCCTCAAAGCGGCCGACGCCTGCCAGAGCGCCAGCGACGAAGCCTTTGCGCGCGCGGCTGGCCTGGCGGCCAGCTTGGCCGACCTGATGCAAGGCCAGCCCCTACCACCGGCCGACGCCGCGGCCGACGAGCCGATCCCGCCGCGCGTGGCGATCATGCAGCGATGGGAAATGACCTCCGAATCGCTGGGCGAGCTACTCAGCGCCGAGCGCACCTGGCAGCGCAAGCGCGACGAGCTAGTGCAAGAATCTGAACTGCTTGCCCTCTTGGCCCACTGGATTCAGAAACCGCGCTACGAATACGCCGACGACGAAAGCTACCTGGAGCAGGCCCGGCGATTGGAGCAAGCGGCACGCGAGCTTCGGCAGGCCGTCGAAGCCAAGGATTTTTCAGCCGCCGAAAGTGCCTGGTCTCAGGCACAGAAAAGCTGTGCGGACTGTCACCGCGATTTCCGCACGTAGCCCCCCTGCCGGCAAATCCACCGCAGCCCGCGGGGCGCACGCTCCGCGGAGCGTGGTGTTGGGCACGCGGATCCAGGAACTGGGGGGCCCGCGATGCGCAGCAACGAGTGCGGTAGCGAGTCCGAAACTTCAACCCACGGGCGAAAGCCCGTGATCAACCGCCGCGGCGACGCCGGGCAGCCACCGGCTCGGGGACGATGGCCTCGGCCGGGCGCGGGCCCACGCGCTTCTTGTTGCGGGCCGGGCCATTGCGGCCTTCCAGGCGCAGACGGTGCAGTTCGACCAGCTCGGCCAGACCGGCCTCGGCCATTTCGCGGCCCGAGACATAGCGGCCGGGCGAGATCCAGCGGTTCATTTGCTCCATCGACAAGCCAAACAGCTCGGCCAGGATGGCGTCCATTTCGCTTTCCAACTGGCCAAAGTGGCGAGCCCACTCGGCGGCCTCGGCCAGGCCCACGTGCTCTTCGCTCTGCCATTTCATGGGGTGGAACAACAGCACGCTGTAGGGCGTAACGATCCGCCGCTCGCAAGCTGCGAAGGGCCAGAGCGCGGCCGAGGAACACTCGCCCGTTACGATGCCGGTCGCCCGCAAACCGCGGAGGCGAATCAGCGTCATGAGCGACATGGCGCAGTAGGGGCTGCCTCCGGGGGAATCGAAGTAAAGCGTGCAGCGCCCTCCCGGGGGCACATCCAGCAGCCGCTCGGTGAGCTCGCTTTCCTTGTCCGTCAGATCGCCCACCAGCGCGATCTCGAGCGGCGCATCCTGTTCGGACTGGTCCATGCCGGCTTCCCCCACCCGCCGTCCCCTTGCGGCACAAGCGCCGCGAGACAGGCTATGTGCAGGTATAGCTTTAACCGACCGCCCGGGCAACCAATCCGTGGCCAATTTGGCGGCCTCTTGCCCCCCGAGCAGGCGGTTTTCTTGGTGGCAGCCGCCGAGTCGTGAGCCGACGCCTAGCCGCTCCTTCACCGGCGGGGCCCTGGGGCGCTCGCCACGGTCCCGCGGCTACCCGCTACAGCCGCTACAGCCCCTCCCATTCCCGCAGCGGATCGCCAACCAGGCGTTGCCGAATGCGGGTTTCCCCCTGACAGCATTCGCAAGGCTTGAGCTCGTACATCGGAATGGCACAAATATCACACCAATAATCCAGCTCGTACTTCTCCTGGTCGTGCCAGACGAAGGTGCGGATGATCTGGCCAGCAGGCGAGCCAACGGGTTGCCGCACCTCCAGCTCCAGATCCAGTTCCCGCAGCCGCGGGTCGATCCAGAATGCCCTACCCCGGGAGTCCTTAGCGACTAGCACCAGCTCACCGCTGGTAGTCTCCAGCACCAGTTGCGAGTGCGCCGCGTCGGGATCGGTGGGAATTGAAAACCGCCGCTGGAGAACCTCGTCGAGCCAAACCACGCGACCCCGCAGTTGCCGCACCTCGCCAAGCTGCTCAGTGTCGCTCGACGAGTCAGCCAGGGGCGCGCTTGCCGCCGCCGCGATCGGCGCGACCCGTACGGCGGGCCGGCCCGAGGGCTCGGGGGGCGCGGCCCAGGCCGGCCAATCCGAGCCGCGAAACCGCGACCCCAGGGTCAACAAGGCGGCGAGACTAAAAACCAGGGCCATCCTGCCTGCCGCTTGGGTTTTCAGCGGGTGCATGGCCATCTCCGACAATCTGCTTAGGGGCAAGCTCCCGCCGCTCCCCGTGAGCTAGCGCGAATCGAGAACCAGATTCCCTCGAACCGAGCCGGCCAGACTTATTCGGGGAACTTGCCGACCACCACCATTTCCAAAGGCAGCACAGTGCCCGCGGCGCCGGCCACGTTGCCTTGCAATTGCACGCTCCATAGTTCGCGATTCTCGTCGAATCGCAAGGTGGGCTCGGCTCCGCTGTCCGGTTCGGCTCGCAACAAGGCCAGCATGCAGGGGTGGTTCGATTGGGCGGCCTGTTTCGACAGTTCGATCAACTGCTCGGTGGGCAACTGCTCGGCTGAAGTATCTTCCGCCGCCGGCAACAGCACCAGAAAATCGCGCGTGTCCGAGGTTCCCACGTGATTCCCATCCTCGGGCTGCTGGGCGTAACGAATCGTGTACCAACCCGAGGCGATCTCTTGCCCGCGAAAATCCTCCCCGGTCGACTTGTAATGGGCAACGCCCAACAGCTGCCCGACTTGAAAGGGGTACAATAGCGAAGCGGTGGGGGTAAAACCGTCGACGACCGTCCACTCGGCCGCGGGCCAGATTTCGCAGAGGGTCCGCGCTCCCTTCTTGACCACAAACCCCTGGGGCGCGATGGCCGCGGCAACCGCTTCGCTCAGGTCGCCCGGGGCGGGCCCTTCCGCCAGTGGCTCAAGCACATAGTCGGCGGCCCGCGCCGCGCTCCCCTCTGTGGCCAACACGATCGCCAGCGCCACGGCGCCCAATTGCAGCAACTTCATGCCTGGAACTCTCCCGGGTGCGGATGCGAAATTCGGCCAAGGCCAGCCTTGCGTTGAATTATACGTCAGGGCGCCCAGCCCGAGAATCGCTCGCTGGCGCCGTGCCCCGCACGGAACGAGCCCGGGTCTGGCCAGCTTCCGGTCGACCGGCAGCACCCCGCGACCGATGGCCCTGGCCCGCGCATGGTTCGGTCGATCGCCTGGACGCCGGCGGCCGGCCTCGTGTGCCTGGAAATGGGCCAGAGCCTAATAGCCGAAGGTGCCCAGGAATGAGCTGCGGGTCAGCGGGTTGGCCCATTGGGCCCCCAGCCCGCGGCCCGAAAAACGCCCCTCGACCGTGTAGGCGGGCTCGGCGTTGTCGACGAGCGTCAGGGGGGGATAGAAAACCGCTTCGTTGGTGCATACGCAGTCGCGGCTGCCCATCTTGCGAGTCAGCAACTCGACCTCGCCGCCGGCCGAAAGTTTGCCGACCATGTCGACGTGGTCCAGTTCCAGCGAGATCGGCACCGCCTCGATTCGCACCACGCTCCCCGCGGCTTCGCCCGCTCGCTGGGTGGCAAACGCCACGAGGGCCTCGCGTTGTTCGGCCGAGGCGCGCTCATCGACCAGCACCACCGAGCGAATGTTGTCCGGATTCACCCGGAGCGGCCCACGGAAGCCCAAGGTGTCCGACCCTCGCACCGCCATCACCACGCTTAACCCGCTCAGGTCGACGCCGTGGTGGCTGCCGCGGTCGATTTTCCAGGCCATGATCGCTTCTTCGCCGGCCAGGCTCACCTCGGCGTTGGCGAAACAGGGCCCGGTGTACACGTCGCAAGTGCGGGTTTCGAGGTAGTCGCCTTGAATCGGTTCGGCCAGAACCCGCGAAGCAGCGACCGTAAGCAAGCAACCGAAAACCAGCCAAGTACCGCGGTGACGCATCGTACACCTCTCGTGCGCTGGACGGATAAGCTCGGCGATCGAAGCAAGGCGCCCCTGGGGGGCAAGACCGCCAACCCCCGCAATTCTAAACCGGCCGGCCCGGGGGGTCCAGTTGGGTGTCGCCCGATCGATCGTATGGTTACGCACCACCCCCCGAAAAAACGCCCCCAAAATTCGCGCTTAGTCGAGCCCCTGGGCGCCAGCCGGTTCGGGCAAAGCCGGCACCCGCTGGTCGATAATGGCGTCCAGCGTCTCGGTCAGGTTCTCCAGCGCGTCGCCGCTCCAGCCTTGCTGGTGCGCGTATTCGTCCAAGGCCGACAGTGCGTAGCGGCTGCGGCTCAGAATGCGCACATCGCGGGTCACCTTCTTCGAGGGAGACTGCTTGGCCGCCGTATACTCTGTGAAATAAATGGTATTGCGCAGATCGCAGCGGTCGCTGCTGGTGGGCGTTTCGTAGGGGCGCAAGTAATTCACGATGGTCCGGAATTCGTTCGTGACGAACGTGTGCAGCGTCACGGCTTCTCCTTCGACGCGCGCCCGGACGAACATTAATTCGTAGTGCTCGCGAGGTTTCGGCTCGCCGGATCCATCGGGCTCGGTCAACAGAATCGTGTCGCGGCTCACCGCCACCAGCGTGCGCAACTGATCCGCGGTGGGGGTTTGACCGGGCCGAAGGAACAAACCCAGCGAGCGCACCTCGCGGACCGAATCCTCCATCAAGGGAGCGAACTCCAGAGCGGCCGTCTCGTTAAAACCACCAATCGCGGCAAACGGCTTGTAATACAGATACACCTGTCCGCTGGCCCGGTCGCGGTGCACGCGAACCTGAACGATGATGTAGTTTCCGTCGACCCGTTTGAGAATTCGCTGCTTGCTCACCGAGGGAAGCTGCTCCTGGTCTGGCGGCAGAAGCTGCATTCCGATCGAAACGGCGCTCAACCGAGAGAAATCGTAGGGAAGCTGTTTCGCGACCCGCTGGCCGTTTTCCAGCAGTGTGACCCCATACTCGGTGATGCCCGCAAACCCCGTTACCTGCAGCGGGTCGCCGGTGGGCACTTGAATGCACGAATTCTTACTTTCGGCGTGCGCGGCAGCCAACGCCTCGTGCGTAATGGGTACCCGCGGACAAAGCTTGGTGATCCAAATCGGCGACTCGGCCCGGGCAATCGCAGTCGAGGCCAAACACAACAGCGCGGCCAGCGCCAAGCCCGCCGGGCGGCCCCGCCGATCGATCGCGCGCTTGCCGCGCAGCGCATGGTTCATCGTCCACACCCTCAAAGTCGACCTAGCCGCACGACCCCCTGGGCCAAGCGGGGGGGCGAGTATTACCGGGCTGAGATGCCGGCCCAGGGCAGCGCCCGCCGAAACTCGTCGACGCCGGTCGCCCTGGCCGAAGCCCAAACTGCTAAGGGGCTTCTACCACGCCCGGTTCACAGTGTCTACCGTTCTCAGGCGTGAAACGGTCGGCTCGGTTACCGAGCGGTGCGCCAGCTAAAGTTTGCGATCCGCAAGAAAAGCCCCGCCAGAGTCTGCTGGGCCCCACCCGGAGCTCGCACCGCTAGCCGCCCGGCAGCCCGACCAGTAATCTGTGCATCTCACGGCTCACCCCTGGGGGGCGAGCCGGCGGTGCGGGGCTTTCCTGTCCGCCAACCTTGGGATTCCCAGAAGGCGAGCAACCGCGCGCAGCCGGGTCGGATCACCGTGGATATTCTCACCCAGTTTCTCTATCGCCTGGCTTTCGGCCTCGCCACGGCCATGGCGCTGACCAGTCCTCGCTGGGTGACTTCGGGTTATTTTCGCGTGCACCTGTACGTAATTCTCGGGCTCGACGCGCTGGCGGCCGCCGTGGCGCTGAGCCGCCCCGGACAGTTCTCGCCGGTGCCCGCGGTAGCCGGAGCCGTGTTGGCCTACGTGGGCAGCGCCTGTTGGCTTTACGAAGCCCGGGGATGGGGGCGCGCTTCGCTGGTGCTTACCTCGGCCGCGGCCTTGGTGGGCGCCTGGCTCAGCCTGGGTGCTTCGGAACCGGCCCCCAGCGCGCCTCGCTGGCTTTGGCTGTGCGATCCGCCGGCCGGCGGCATGGTGCTGGGCACCACGATGGCCGCAATGCTGCTGGGGCACTGGTATCTGAATACGCCCACCATGAAGCTTGACCCGCTCCGCAGGCTGATCGCGCTAATGCTCGCGGCGCTCGCCGTACGCGGCCTGCTCTGCCTGGCGGCGCTGGGAATGTATGGGACCCAGGTGGGACCGCTGGCCAGCTATCAGATGTTGTTTCTGGCTCTCCGCTGGTTAGCCGGACTGGTGGGTACGGCCGTGGTGGCCATCATGGCCTGGCAAACGCTGAAGATTCCCAACACCCAAAGCGCGACGGGCATACTCTACGTGGGAGTGATCACCACGCTGCTCGGCGAACTGACCGCGCAGTTGTTGGCCGCCGAAGTGAACTGGCCGCTGTAGTCGGCGAAACACTCGCCGGCCGGCGCAAGGGTTTCCTGCCCCCCACCCCGATGGACGATCGCCGCGGGCGTGGCCCTCCGAGCCAGCCACAAGCAACAGCCAGAAAAAAGGCCCCCGCCCGCCGGTTTGCGCCGGCAGGCAGGGGCTGGCACATTTCGGTAGCTGCGCGCTGCCCACGCACCATCGCGCCCGGGCAAACGGCGAAACTTTAATTCGCCCTCGCTGCGTCGGGGACCGCCCAGGTCACCGCGACCCGATCGTTCGCTGGCGGGCAGCCAGGCTCGGCGGTAAGCCGTCCGTTAAAATAATCCGTCGTGGTTTATTTCAGCCAGAGCCTGGTTCGCCGCGGAACTGCTAGCGCAGGCTCTCCAATGCGTCGAGCACCGCATGCGCATTGGAAATGCCACCGGCGAATTCGACGAAATTCTTGGCCGCCCGCAGACTCTCGATCGAAACCGAGCCGGTCACGCGGCGCCCCTTGCCACGAGCCACCTTGGCGGCGCCGCGCTTCGGTTCGCCCTTGTGGGCCAAATTGAACTTAATGGTGCTCACCAACTGAGCGGTCACGGGCACTCCTTGTTCCGTGAGCGCGGTGGCCACTTCCTTGGGCATGGCTTCGGGGTGAGCTGCGAGGTAGTCGCGCACCATCTGAGAACGATTCACCCCGTCTTTTCGACCCGAAGTTGCCGCTTTCTTTCTTCGCGCCACGATAGGTAACTCCTTGCTGTGTTTTTCAACCAATGCGCGTCCAGCCCGCGACGCGCGAAACTTATTTCTGCCCCGATATTGTTAATAGCATATTAATGAGCCGATCAATGTCCAGCGGCTACCAAGAAAAACATTCTCCGTGCCGCATCAATCAACCCTATTACTGTGATCCAGGAAATCCGATTCGACGTCTTCTCCCCACCTTCGACGGGGGACGATCGCTGAATGTGCGTCGAACCGCCTGCCGGTTCCATCGCGACCCTAGCTGGCTGAGCCGATCCGTCCGCTCGGCGAACGATGGCTGGCGGCGCAAAACGGGCCAGTTTCCTGGACAGAACCACACCAACGGCCGACCGCGGGTGTCGCCGTGTCGCTCACCGTCGTGGCCGCGTGGCCGCGGGCATTGCGTTGCCTTCCAACCTGGTGAAGCGCGGCCGTGCGATGAAAATCTCCCGCCATGCACCAAGCAAAATCACATTTAAGTAGGAATTCCGCTTGCCTGATGTCTGGAGCAACGATTCACCACCCGAAAGACGGTTAATCGCACACGCGAAGTGCTATTTATTCGGTGGCAGCCACCCCAAGCGAACGGTACTTATCCCCCCCGAAATGACCGCGTCGCGGAGGTGGGGATTACTAACACGCGACCGACGAGGGCGCTGCGCGGTATCGACCACCAAGGTGGTAGACCCTGGTTCGGCGAGCTGCCCGCCGGTGCACGCGCCCCGAAACTCGAGTTGGACAGCACCCGGGGCAATCGCTGCAGGAGTGGCGCGCGCCGTCGGGCGGGGGCTTCTCGGGATCGTGACCGCGGAGCGCGGTTACGAGAACGACCAACCGGTCAGGTTGGGGTTCAAGTCTTGCAACGCTTCGAACATGAGCCAGTCGACCCCGGCGGCGCCGCCGTAGATGGTGTCGACCACGCCGTCGTCCAGGACCGTCTGCGTGGGCTTCAGGAAATAGTCGCCGTTGGCTCGCGTGGCCAGTCCCACACCGACCAAATTCAGCAAACGTTCGACATACGTGCGTGACGAGGACCACTCGGCGACGATCGCCTGGAGGGCGGTGGGGTTGTTGTCGAACGCGGTGAAGCCCGAGATGGCGATGTCTTCACCGTCGTTAAGGACGTCGAGATAGTCGCGCCCCGAGCCACCGATAATCAGGTTTCGGTCAGCGTCGCCGCGAATCCAGTCGTCGCCCCCTTCGCCCAATACGACGTCGACCCCAGCGCCGCCGTAGATGGTATCGTTGCCCGAATTGCCGAAGTGCAGGTCGGCGCCGGCCCCGCCGAAAAGCGAGTCGTTGGCGGTACCACCCTGGAGGGTATCGTTGCCGTCGTCGCCATACAGCACGACCGACCGCCCGGCCAAGGTCGCGCTAATCTGGTCGTTGCCCGCCTGCCCGTAAACGACCACCTGGCCAGTCACCCCGCTGACGGGCCCGACCACGCTGACCACGCCGCCCCCCAGGGGGCCAAGCGTGACGGTAATGGCCCCCGTGGGCGAAGCGACTACGTTGATCGAGTCGTTGGCGGTCGAGCCGCCGATCACCAGGTCGGTCTGGTCGGGCCGCGCCGCATTGGGTTGCAGCGCCCAGTGGGTGACCGCGACGGTCTGCACGCCCGTGCGGGTCACGCCCCCGGGGCCGATCGCCGTGACGCCCACGTTATAAGTACCGGTGAAGGGAAAAACGCGAGTCACCGTTCTGCCGGCGGGGCCGACGACCGTTTCGTCGGTGACTCCGTCTCCGTTCCAGTCGAGTTGGTACGTGAACTGCGCCCCCACTTCGGCAGCGGAAAGCCCCTGGGGGGTCAGCGTAAAGGTCCGGGCTTGCCCGCGAACCACCGAGGAAGGGCCGCTGATCGCCACGCTCTTGCTCGCCAGTCCGGCTTGCACCGAGGCCAGCACGCTCTCGGGGGTACCGGTGAGCCAGTCGTCCGCGGCTCGGGTCTGCACGATCCAATACCCGAGCGGGCTCCCGTCGGCGTTCTTGACCGGATCGAGCGCGGTGTTGTCCACCGACGCGTAGCGGAACGTAACCGACTCCTGGCCGGGGGCCGAGATAATGACTAGCGGCACACCATTGACGGTGCTCTGACTGACGGTCACGCCCGCGTCGGGGTTGGGGGTCAGCCGGTAGATGCGTTTTCCGCCGGCCTCCATCCCGCTCAGCACCCAGGGGTCTTCCCACTCGCTGTAATCGCGGTTGAGATACAGCGGGCGAACGTTCTCGTAGCCCACCAAGGGATCGAGCCGGTCGAGGATGCTGCTGGCCAGCTGGTTTCCGGCCGGGTCGCGGCCCATCACGCTGTAGCGCCAGTAAATGAAGTCCTGGACGCCGTTGAGCGCCAGGTGGAACACCTCTTCCTGCCAGTGGTTGTAATCCTGATTGAAGCGGAAGCTCCGGTAGCCGGGCGCCGCGATCCAAGGCAAGATGCCCGCGGAACTCGAAGAGACCATGCCCTGCAGGTTCTTCAGGTCGTAGACCAGGGCCCCGTAGGATTCGAACATGTCGACGTAGGCGGTCAGATCCACGTTGCCGCGGGCCGACAGGTCGACGCTGGCAAGCACCTTGTTGGTGGGCTTATTGAGCGTGATCGTGGTCACCGCGACTCCGCCCACCACGGTCTCGCCCACGGCTTGCACGGTGTAACCGCCCAGGTAGTCGTACGGGATCCAATTCTGGCCGCGATTCTCCAGCACGATTTTTTCGCCGGCCTGCAGCCCCACCACTTTCTCGAACAACGTAATCACCACGGTGCCCGCCACGATGGGGGTGTTGGCATTGCCGGGCGTTTGATAAACGGGGGTGAAATCGAGGGTGCGGATGCGATATTCGGGCTTAGGGATGGGGGAAATGACCGGGCGATTGGGGTCGCCGGTGCGAATGGTCGCGTAATCGCCGTAAAAGGCCTCGCCCTGCAGCGTGCCGAATCGCGCGCCCGGCGTTTGCGAGGTTTCGGTCATGCGGACGAAATTACCCGAGGGAAACGTCTGGTTCTTGTAGTAGTTCCCGTAATTGGCCACGTCGACATCGGGGAAGTACTTGCGAATCGGCTCATAAATCGCCCGGTTCAGGTAGCCCGCGCGGTGTTCTTCCATCACCGCGTTCCAAATAGCGATCCGCGGATCGTTCTGCGGTTCGCTCCAGTTGGGCAACACCGCGAGCGAAAGATCGTTTTCGGTCAATCCGGCGGCGAGCAGCTTGGCCTTCATGGCCGGCCAACGGGAATCGGCCTGCAGGGCCTGCCAGACGGTCTGCCCGGGAGTAACGAGCAAATTGGTGCGGCGCTCGGTGCGCAGGTCCTGCCAAGAGAACCCCTTGTCTTCCATGTCGATGAAGACGATGTCGAGCGCTTCGGACACCGACTGGAATTGCCCGGTATTGACCAATTGCTGCTGAATCAGGTCGCGCAGTTGGTGGAAGTAATCGTCGAACCGGGTTCGCACGATTTTTTCCCACTCGTCGGCCCAAATCAGGTAATAGTCGTAGTTCTTGCCTTTGGAATCGTAGAGGTCGATGAAACCGTTGAGAAAGGTGGGGGCATAGGCGCCGAAGCCCTCGACCAACCACAGGTTGTTGGTCGTGATCACGCGCTGGCCGGGCGGCAGTTTCTTGATGGCGTTGACCACCTGCTGGGGATTGGGCATGGTCAACGAGGCGCCCGCCCCCGTGGTATTGAACGTTTCCAGCTCGATGATGTTATCGATGAAGGCCGGGTTGTTCGGATCCGACTGCTCGCTGGCCAGCTTATTGGTTGTATAGGCGGTGATTCGATGCCGCGCGTCGCTGGCCGAAGTGGTCAAGGCGTCGTCGAACAAGGCGAGCATGTTCTCGTTCGAGAAGGCATCGAGAAAGGCTAATTGGTTGGCTTCGCTAGACCGATAGAAGTCGGACAACTGCTGCTTGATCGCCACCGGTGTGTCGGTCAGGATCGAGCCCTGGTCCGCCGTCGCCAGCGCGGTCAAGATTCCGTCGGGGCGCAGCGAGGTTAAATCGACCCCGCGCCCGGGCAAGGCGGCCTTGAGCTGGTTCACCGTCTGGTAGTTGCGAATGCGCCCGCTATCGACCAGCAAGCCCAGCAGTTCGTCGCTCGAAAGACTGCTGAACGCTTCCAGAAAGTCGACCTTGGCCAACAGGCGCGAGAGCGATTTCTGGTTGGTGAGTCCGTTATCGACGATGAATTGCAGCACGTCGCCGGCGGGGTACTCAACCGCCTGCTCGGCGGCGGCCGCCTGCCGCACATAATCCAGCGCGTAATTGGGGTTGCTTACGACGGCGCCGGCCGACATCACCTCGCGCCGTTCCAGCGGTTGCAAGTAGAAACCCCGACGCGCGGATCGCCTCGGGGAACTGGTTCGCTGCCGTTGTCGGAAACCTTCAATCACCAGGAAAGCCTCAACTGCTTCGGGTCACGTGGCCGGCCGACGCCCCTGGCCGACGACGACCCCCTGGTTTGCTTCCTGGCGCAAACCACGGGAGGCTCGCCCTGCAGCCTAGACCGCTACCGAAAATTGGACCAATGAGAGTGGATGCGGTCGGCACGGTCCGGAACACTTGCCACGCGGAACGCGAGGCCTTCACAGCATCCGATCGACCCCCGCCTGACCAGTTGGTTCCGCCCCCAACCAACATAATCGGATTAACTGTAGGAACTCATCCCTGCGAATTCAAACAAATCTGGGTTGACCACCCTCAAATTTTCACACAATCCCCCAACCACCCAAATGGGCCGTCTGGGCAAAACCGGCCGCCGGACCACGACACTACCCAGCATGGCTGCATCGCCCACACCAACCGGGCTGGCAGATTTCAACCGTCTGTCGGCTGTGCCTAGGGCGCCCCGGTTGCCAAGGTTCGGCCGGCGTAGCAGCACTCTCCTGTTCAATTGCGGCTGGCCGCCAGCAGCCACCGCCCGGCCAAACTGCCGCCGCTGCGCCCGGGTGGAGAATCGGTTTTACCTAAGGGCTCTTCGGACTGGGCACGAAGCCCGCCGACCGTTGCGACACAAGGCTTTAGCCTTGCATCTCCACCAGGGAAGGTTTCACCGAAAAACGGCCCTTCGCCCAGGCGCGGGTACGGCGAATCGACCAGGGGACTGGCGGTGCCCGGTCCGCGTCAGCCTTCCGACCGGGTCGCCTTGAGCAGTTGGCGGGGCCGGTCTGCAAGCAGCCATTGACTGGCCTTCTGGTCGAGCGGCGCCTGGGTTCCGGCCACGACCGACATCCGGGAAGGTAATCCCAGGGGATGATGGGTGTCGCTCGCCAGCAGGTGGTAGCGCTGCTGCCCGAGCAGTTGGTCGGCGAGGCTGGCTGCCCGGGGCCCCTCGCGCCCGGCCAGGCTGTTAAGGTTTCCCTGCAGCACCACCCCTTGCCGCTCGAGGCGAGTCAGCAGATCGTCGAGCGAGCCAAGCATCAGTTCCATCCGTTCGGGATGGGCCAGCACCACCTGGTAGCCGTGGCCGGTGAGCCAGTCGATTAGTTCGTCGCCGGACTCGGGCCAGAAGGGGCCCCAATGGTCGATGAGCACCCAGCGGCTGCTCCCCAGCGTCGGCACGCCGACCGATTCGAGCCAAGCGACGGTCGAGCGGGCGATGCGCACCTCGCCCCCCGGCCAAAGGGCGTAGTTCAAACCCGCCCCGTCCACCGCGGTTTGCAGTTGTGCCACGGCCTCGGCGATGCGCTCGGGCTTGTTTTCGGGGTAAGCATCGCGAGTGATGTGGGGAGTACAAACGCTGCCGCGGAACCCGGCGGCGATCAACTGTCGGATGCAGTCCAGCGACTCGTCTACGGTGGCGCAGCCATCGTCCAGGCCGGGCAACAGATGGCAGTGCAGGTCGAGGTAGCCCGTCGCGGGAATCGCGGGCCAGTTCATACGGAACTGGCCTGGTAAGGGGAACTGGGCAACGCGGCGGCGCGAGGCTCCTGCGCGGAGTCGCCCTCGGTGGAGACCGCCGCCGGCGGAGTTCCCTTCCAGAACAGCACCAGGCAAGCCGGCAACAAGAACAAGTCGCCGAACAGGGCTGCCGTCATGGTAACGGCCGTCAGTTCGCCGAACCGTCGGGTGGGCACGAAATCGGAGATGAGCAGGATGGCCATACCCGAGATAATCAGCAGGCTGGTAATCATGATGGCCCGGCCGGTGGCCATGTGGGTGCGGCGAATCGCGTCGATCACGCTGCCGCCCCGGGCGGCTTCTTCGCGGAAGCGGGAAATGAAATGGATGGTGTCGTCGACCGCGATTCCCAGCCCGATGGCGAACACGATCACGTTGCCGGCGTTCAGTTCGTAGCCGCGCCAGCCGATGTAGCCGAGCGTAATCACCAGCGGCGCCACGTTCGGCGGAATCGCGATCAGCCCCAGGCGCCACGACCGAAACAGGGCGGCGATCAGCAGAAAGATGACGACCGAGGCGTTGAGCAGCGAAGCGAACAGATCGCGGACGAAACCGTCCATGGCCTTGGCGTTCAGGTAGGCGTCGCCCGTCAAGCGAAACTCGACGCCGTCGCCGGCGGGAAACAGTTCCCGCAGCTTGGTTTCGAGCTGGTCGATCAAGGCCAAGGTTTGACGGGTGCCGACATCGCGCACCCGCAGCAGAATGCGAGCCTGGCGCCCGTCGGCCGTGATAAAGGCGTGGTAATTCAGCGTTCCGGCCACCTGCTGACAAATCCGCTCAGTGCGCCGGATGCGAGATCGCCCCACGTCGTCGTCGGTGGGCAGTTTCTCGCGCAGGGCCTCGGAATTGCGACTATGGGCGTAAATCTCCTGGTGCAAATCGACATACGAGGCGGTGAACAACACCGGTTCCAGGCTGGCGGCAAATTGTTCGGCCGCTGCTACTTTGCGGTAAACCGAAGGTTCGCGAAAGCGATCCGGATCGTCGGCCGCCAAACTGATTTCCAGGGGCAGAAAGCCAACCAGATGGTCTTCCACGAGCCGCATCGTGTCGATCGTGTCATGGCCGTCGTCATACATTTCGACCATGTGCGAATTGATCACCAGCCCGCGCGATCCCCACAGACAACCGGCCAGCACCAGCACCGCCGCGCTGAGCGTGACGTAGGGATGGAGGGCCACCGACCGACCAATCGTCGCCGTCAGCCGCGCCAAGCGCGAGTCGCTGCCGTCTTCTCCATGGTGCTTGGGCGCCCGGAGCGTGGGCGCCAACACCCCCAGCACCAGAATCGTGCTCACGAACAGGCAGATGGTGCCCACCGACGATTGCCAGCCGAAATCCTGCAGGACCTCGCTATGAGCCGCCATCAGGCTGAGAAAACCAATCGCGGTGGTCGAATACGTCAGGAAACAGGGAATCACCATGTGTGCCACGGTCCGCCGGGCCGCCAGCAGCCGCTGCCCGCCAGCCAATTCCGTCTCTTCGGCATAGCGCGACATGAAGTGAACCGCGTCGGCCACGCCCAGAATGAGCAGCAAGACGGGCATCACGCTGCTCATGATGTTGAATGTTTGTCCGCCGGCCACCAACAGCGCCAGCGTCCAGGCCATGCCCACGCCAGCCGCCAACAGCGGCAGGAGCGTGCCCGACCAGCAGCGGAAAATCAGCGCCAAGACCACCAGAAACACCGCGGCCGACAGGGGCAGCGTGGCCAGTTGGTCGGCCTGCAGGTCGTTGACAATGTCGACCCGCAGGGCCGGCAGCCCCCCCAATCGCCAGGCGAACCCACCCGGCGGCGGCGTCGCCTCGAGCGCCTGTTCGACTGATCGCACCACCTCGCGCATCACCTGGATATCGCGAGCCCCCGGCTCCAGGTACACGATCATCGAACCGAACTTGCGGTCCTCGCTGACCAGGGCCCCCTCGATCATGCGGAACCGGGCCACGGTGGCCCGCACCCGCTCTTCCGTCTCGGCATCGACGGGAAAATTCTGGACCAGCGGAGCGGTCGTAAAACGCTTGGCGCCAAGCAGATGCCAGCGGGCCAACTTGAGCGTGGGCACGGTCTGCACGTCGACGACGTGCGGCAGCTTCTTGAGCTGCGCCGCGGTCGAGCCCTGCCAGGTCAACAGCTCGCGATTCAAAACGTCGCGGGCGCCCTGGGCTTCGAGCACCACCAACAGCACGGCGTCTTCGTAGCCGAAGGTTTCCTTGAAATTCTCGGCGTAGACGACGATGTCGTCCTGGCCGGCGAAGATTGCCTGCGGGGTGAAGTCGAAGTCGATCTGAGCCGCGATGACCGCGGCCACGACGGAGACGACACTGAGCGCGCCCAGTACCCACCAGCGAAAGCGAATTAGCCCATCGGCAAACCGAGAAATCATCCAGGTTTCCTTGCCGGCCGAGGGCAAGTTCATCGAGCAACACCGTCCACCAGACCGCCGTCGGAGGTTCAGTCCCCCCCAGGAGCAAGCCGCCCCACAAGGTATCCCTAAACAGACCTTAAGTCGAGTGTCGCATACCGACTTCCCCCCGGCCCTGGGGGGAAGTCGAAATCGCGTGCGTTACGCTGCGAATTCTGGGAAAAAACTACCGGCGCACCCCGCTTTCCGGACTCGCCGACCTGGCTCGCAGGACGCCAGCCCAAAACCGACACCGGTTTGCTCGCGCACCCTCGGGCCGCGTCATTCGGGCAGCGTTCGGACAGCGCCCCTTGCCTCGCACCAACTCGGCCGCGCGGCCAAGCAGGCGGGTAGCCCGGGGAGCGATGCGGATGCTTCGTCAATCGGAGACCGGCGAGAACCCTCTCGAAATCGGCCGCACATCAAGCGGGCTGCCATCGCTAAACCCGATCGGGCAGGCCGCGCTGGCCGGCTAATTCGCGCGAAACCGCCGGTTGATCGTCGACTGGGCACACCGCCCACCTGCCGCCGGAACAAGGCCGAAACGGGGGCGCGGCGACCGGTTCGTTGTCGCACCCAGCGGGGGCAGTACAATCAGCTGCGACGGCGCTCGGCAAAGCGCGAGGGTCGCATCCGCCAGTTCCCGAAACTTGGTTCTCGGCGGCGTGGCGCCAGAGACGGAACGTTACAGGGGTGAAGGAATTGCCATGAGCCAGCCGTTTGTGCATCTGCATTGTCACAGCCATTTCAGCCTGCTCGACGGTGCCAGCCCCATCGAAGGGCTCGTCGCCAAGGCCCGGCAGGCGGGCATGAACGCCCTGGCCATCACCGATCACGGCAATCTCTATGGGGCGCTCGAATTTTACCGGGAAGCACGGCAGCAGGGAATCAATCCGATCTTGGGCTACGAGGCCTACATTGCCCCGGGCAGCCGGTTCCATAAAGACGTCGAAAAAAACGACGAAGCCAGCTACCACCTGACGCTATTGGCACAGAACCGCACCGGCTTTCGCAACCTGATCAAGCTGGCATCGCGGGCTTTTCTCGAAGGGTTTTATCGCAAACCCCGGATCGACAAGGAATTGCTCGCGGCCCACAGCCAGGGGCTGGTTTGCCTTTCCGGCTGCGTTTCCGGCGAACTGAGCCGGACGCTGCTCCGCGGCGGCGACCCCGAGGAGGGGTTTGAGCAAGCCCTGCAGATTGCCCGCTGGTTTCACGGAGTTTTCGGCGACCGCTACTTCATCGAGATCCAGAACAACCATCTGGCCATTCAACAAATGGCGATGGACCGTTCGGTCGAGGTAGCCCGGCGGCTGGGGCTGCCGCTGGTGGCGACGAGCGATGCCCACTATGTGAACCGCGAAGATGCCGACGCCCAAGACGTATTGCTTTGCATCAACACGGGGCGATTCCGCAGCGATACCAACCGGATGCGGATGGAGGGCGATGAGTTCTACCTGCGCACGCCCGAGGAAATGTACCAGGCGTTCCCCGGCTTCGAAGAGGCGGTGCGGCAGAGTCAGTTGATCGCCGACTCGGTGTCGATCGACCTGGAATTGGGCAAGCGACACTTTCCCAACTACTCGCCCCCCGAGCAGAAAAACTCGGCCGACTATCTGCGGGAACTGTGCCTGGCGGGGCTCGGCGAGCGCTATGCCGACGACCCGACGATGCTGCGCGACGGCCAATTCGCGGCGGAAGTTCGCGAGCGGCTCGACCGCGAGCTGGCGGTGATCAACAAGCTAGGGTTCGCCAATTACTTTCTGATCGTTTGGGATTTCGTTCGCTTTGCCAACGAGCGGAGCATTCCCTGCGCGGCGCGCGGTTCGGGGGTCGGTTCGCTGGTGGCCTTCGCGCTGCGCTTGAGCCATGTCTGCCCGTTGAAATACGACCTGCTCTTCGAGCGGTTTCTCGACGAAAGCCGTTTGGAAGCCCCCGATATCGACATCGATTTCTGCAAGGATCGTCGCGGCGAGGTGATTCAATACGTCAAGGAGCGCTATGGGGCCGCCAACGTGGCCCAGATCGGCACCTTCGGAACCCTGGCGGCCCGAGCCGCCATTCGCGACGTGGGCCGAGCCCTGGGGATGAGCGTGGCCGAGGTCGACAAGGTCGTGGCCATGGTGCCCGAGGAGTTGGGGATCACGCTCGACGCGGCCCTGGAACAAAGCTCCGATCTGGCCGCGGCCTACGGTGCCAACCGCGACGTGCGCGAGCTGATCGACCTGGCCCGCAAAATCGAGGGGCTCGCCCGCAACGTAGGCACCCATGCCGCGGCCGTGGTCATCGCCGATCGCCCGCTCGATGAATACGTTCCCTTGCAGCGTGTGACCGGCAAGGAGGAAGTCATCACCCAGTGGGCCATGGGCGACGTCGAAGCGGCTGGCCTGTTGAAGATGGACTTTCTGGGCCTGCGCAACCTGACCATCTTGGCCAAGGCGGTCGACCTGATCGAGGAAACCACCGGCCAGCGAGTCGACCCCTACCGCTTTCCGCTCGACGACCAGCCCACGTTCGACCTGCTGTGCCGCGGCGAAACCAAGGGCATCTTCCAGCTCGAAAGCGGCGGCATTCGCGATTTGCTCCAGCGCATGAAGCCGGACCACTTCCACGACATCATCGCCACCAATGCCCTGTACCGGCCGGGGCCGCTCGAGGGGGGCATGGTCGACGACTACATCCAAGTGAAACACGGGCGGCGGCAACCCTCCTACAAGCACCCCGTGATGCAAGAAGTGCTGGAGGAAACCCACGGGGTCATGGTTTACCAAGAACAGGTGATGCGCATCCTGAATCGCCTGGGCGGCATCGAGCTTTCCGACGCCTACAAGTGCATCAAGGCGATCAGCAAAAAGAAGCTGGAAATCATCGCCAAGTACTGCCAGCAGTTCGTCGAGGGGGCCCAACTGCAGGGGCTCAAGCAGCGCGACGCGCAGGAAGTCTTCGAGCTGGTCAAGAAGTTTGCCGGATACGGCTTCAACAAAAGCCATTCCACGGCCTATGCCCTGATCGCCTACATGACTGCCTACCTCAAGGCACACTACCCGGTCGAGTTCATGGCGGCCCTGCTCTCGGGCGATATCCAGGGGCGCAATTTCAAGAAGAAAGACTCGCTGGTCGAGCACCTGGAAGATTGCCGGCGCATGCAGATTGAAGTGCTGCCTCCCGACGTCAACACGTCGCACGCCGATTTCGCGGTGTCCGAGGGGCGGATTCACTTCGGCCTGGCGGCCATCAAGGGGTGCGGAGGCCAGGCGGCCGAAGCCATCTTCGCAGCCCGCCGCCAGGGAGAACCGTTCCGTTCCTTGTTCGATTTCTGCGAGCGGGTCGATCCGGCCGCGGCCAACCGCGCGGCGATCGAATCGCTGATCAAGGCCGGAGCCTTCGACAGCACCGGGGCCCGCCGTAGCCAGTTAACCCTGGTGTTGGAGAAAGCCATTCAGGCGGCCGCCTCGAAACACGCCGATCGGCGCTCGGGCCAGCGGGGCCTGTTCGACAGCGTCGAGGACGAAAAAGGCCCAAACGCCGGCGGCATGCCGCTGCCCGACGAACCGGAATGGAACGAGCGCCAGCGGCTGGCCCTGGAAAAAGAAGTGCTCGGCTTCTACCTGTCGAGCCATCCGCTGGCCGAACATGAGCAGGCGCTACAGTCGTACTGCACGCACACCACGGTCGAAGCCGCCGCGCTGCCCAACCGCAGCGAAGTGGTGGTGGGGGGAATACTCGCAGCGCTCAATTTCAAGCACGTGAAAACGCCGCGCGAGAATAGCTCGAACACCAAGTACGCCATGTTCGATTTGGAAGACATGGCCGGCATGCTCCGCACGATTTGCTGGCCCGAGGATTATGCCCGCTCGGCGGAAAAGATCGCGGCCGACGCGGTCGTGATCATTCGCGGCACGGTCGACAAGCGCCCCGGCAGCGAAGAGGCCAACCTGATCGCCAATGAAGTGCTCACGCTGGACGAGGCCCGGGGCCGGTTCACCAGGGGGGTCGTTGTCCGCGTTTGCGAAGACGACGAGGCGCCTCAGAACCTCGAGCGGCTCTACGAAATCGTCCGCGGCTACCCCGGTCCCTGTGAGTTCCAGGTCATGCTGCAGCTGGCCGACGGCAGTAAAGTCTGCTGCGCTAGTAGCCGCCTGCGGGTCGAGATTCACCCCGAGATGCGCGAGCGGATCGACAGCCTGCTGGGCCCGGGCAATGTGCGGCTGATGGCCCAAAGCCCCCCCTTGTCCAAGCCCACAACCCGCCCGGGTGGCCCTCGCCCGGCGCGGGCCATGGCCAGCCGCTGAAATCGCTGTGCCAAGGACTTACGGCGAATCGACCGTTGCCGCAACTAAGCCGGTCGGGCCCCCGAGTCGCCGCCAATCGCCAGCTTTTCTTGCTTTGCGCAAGTTACCCAATTAGTATCGGTACATGGGTTTAGGACCATGCCGGCCGCCTTGGGAACGGCTCAGGGGGCCAGGTTCGCACAGCCCCAGCGGGTCCGGGCCGGCCGTCCGAGCTTCGCGCACTCCCAGCGGGTGGCACAACCGCAACACCAATCCATCAAGTCGCTCCCACCGTCGTCCGCACGGCCATCGGGCGCGGTGGGAGCGCACCGGTCTCAGTTTCCTCTCCTGGTGGAGGTTTTCGGTCGATGAACGGGTCCTTTAGTTGCATCCGTCGGGCAAACATCTGCCTCGTGGCGGCGTTGATCGCCTGCGGCTGGGCGAGCCAGCAAGCGCAGGGGCAGGCCAATAACGGGCAGGCCGGTGTCGTCGTCGACGCCAGCGGGGTGCTGCGCAAGTCGATTCAGTCCGATCCCACCGGCCAGCTTACCCGGCAGCGCTTGGCCGCGGCCAAGTCGGCCCTCTCGCACGAGGTGGCCGAACCCAGCGCGCTGCGCAAGGTTTCGCTGAACCGGCTGGAGAAGGCGCTGGCGGCCCTGGTGCAGTCCGACCGCCCCCCCACCGTTGAAATGCGCTATCTGGCCGGCCTGACCCGGGTGAAGTACGTCTTCCTTTACCCGGACAGCGGCGACATCGTGCTCGCCGGGCCCGCCGAGGGTTGGATGGAAGACCTCTCGGGCCGGGTTCGTGGAATGATCACCGGTCGCCCCGTGATCGAACTGCAAGACCTGGCCGCCGCCATGCGACTTTACCCGCCCGAGGGAGACGGAGGGATCGTAATCGGCTGTTCGATCGACCCCACCGCCGAAGGCCTGGCCCGAATGCAGGAGTTCCTGCGGCAAATCGGCACGACGATCGGGCCCAACGATCAGGATCACATCGTCGAAGGTTTGCGAACCAGCCTGGGGCTGCAGAATGTGCGGGTGCTCGGCGTCTCGCCCACCACGCACTTCGCCCAGGTGCTGGTCGAAGCCGACTATCGGATGAAACTAATCGGCATCGGCCTGGAGCGCCCGCCGGTGCGCATGGCTAGCTTTGTCGACAAAGCCAATCCCTCGGACGTGGGCCGCAATGCGCTGCAGCGCTGGTACTTCACCCCGAACTACGATTGCGTTCGGATGAGCGACGATGCCCTGGCCATGGAGCTGGTGGGCGACGGGGTCAAGCTGGTCGGCGAGGACGAAGTCGTCAGCGCCGGGGGAGACCGCCGCCGAGCCTCGAAGGGAAGCCGGGCCAGCCAGGCGTTCGTGGCCGATTTCACCCGCAAGTACCCCGAGCTGGCCTCGAAAGAGCCCGTCTACGCCCAGTTGCGAAACCTGATCGATCTGTCGATCGTCGCCGCCTATCTGCAGCAACAAGGCTATTACGACCAGGTGGGCTGGACCGCCAGCACGCTTCGCGACGAACAGCAGCTTCCCATCGAGACCTACCGGGCCCCGGTTCAGGTCGAGACGGTGGTCACGGCCGTCTGGAAGGGAATCACGCTGATGACCCCGGTCGGGGGTGGCGTGAACGTACAGGCCGAGTTGGCCCTGGACCCGTCGCGGATGCTGCCCGACGAAGAAGGGCAGGTGCAAAAGGTGCGCGAGTCCACTCCGGTCGAGCTGGCCGAGGGCCAGTGGTGGTGGGACTAACCCGCTCGCCGCGGCGAACCCATTGGCCGGCACTCGGCTCCTCTGGGCCCGGCGGGCCGCTTCGCAAGAACCGAATCGCCGTCTAGCGCCTGGCGGGCGGTTTGCCCGCGGGCTACTCCAGCCCCGCGGCTCCCGCGATCGGCACCTGGGCCCCGCCGGCGCGACCGAGCCGAGTATTGGGCAGGAAGCGGGGTTCGATCGAGACCATTGCTCCGACGTTGTTCTTGCTGGCGTCGACGTTGAAGCCCAGGCTGAAGAGCAGCGATTCGCCAATGCGGGTCAGCGTGCCGTACTGGCCGATATTGCCGTTGCCTCCCACGTCGACCGAAGTGCCCAGGGTGCTGACCCACTTGGGGCTCATCCGGTAACTGTAGGCGGCGTTGATCACCCGGCTGGAGATGGGCCCCTCGAGGTAATTGAAACCGACGAACAGGCTGCCGCGGGGCGGCCGGTTGAGAAACCCACCGACCGAGATCGACTGGTTGCCGGCGGTGAAGAAATCGAACCCGCCGTTGGACAGTAGCGTAAACCGGTCTCCCACGTGCCAGCGGAAATCGTAGTCGACCAGGCCG
This sequence comes from uncultured Pirellulales bacterium, assembly GCA_964399535.1. Taxonomy (GTDB): domain Bacteria; phylum Planctomycetota; class Planctomycetia; order Pirellulales; family CAYNRE01; genus CAYNRE01. Next base: position 294,510 of record CAYNRE010000032.1, read on the forward strand.
AAATCCTGCCCGAAGTTGTCGCGATCGGGGTCGGGAAACCAAACGGCGTTCGTATCGAACAGAATCCAGTCGACCACCCGCCGCTGGCCGGGCAGGCCCCGCTTGGTTTGCCAGCGCTGGGCCAACCCGAACCGCATCGCCATCAGGTCGTCGGCAATTTCGGCGGTGGGCGAGGTGACCCAGTTCTGAATCCCGCTCCGCAGGGCGTAGCTGCGCTCATCGAATCGCGCGGGGATGGTGCTGCCAAAGGTGTTGATGGCGTACCGGCGGCGGAAATGCTCGATCGAGTCGTCGTCGGGATTGTCGTACAAGGGAAACTGGTCCAGGTCCTGATTGGCGTCGGCCACCGAGAATTCGGCGTCGAACACCGCTTTGTGGGCGATGCCGTGCACGTTGAAAAGCTGGCTCTCCATCGCCGGATTCACGCGCCACATCGGGATGCTGCCGCGAATGCCCGCCTGGCCAAACGCCCGTTGAATGTCGTTTCCGGTAAGATCCTCTCCCCAGTGGCCCAGCTCGCCCAGCACATAGGGAACGAACTTGAAGGGGCCGGCCAAGAGGGGCATCTCCAGCGAATGGCGCGTCAGCACCCGCTCGCCGCTCGAGGTCACTTCCCAGGGCCGATACACCCACTTGGCGGCATCGGTGGGGTCATCGGGAAAACTGGCCACGCGCAGCCGGGCATAACCCACCTGGCTGTGCTCCGACCAGTTGATGCGTCCGCCGAACAACGGTTGACCCAGCCAGAAATGGTCACCCCGCGGCAGCCACTCCGATTGGGTAAAGAATTGGTTCAGCCGCGTATCGGCGTTGATGCTCCAGGACGAATTCTGGTCGAAGTGCTTCAGTTCCAGTCCGGTCGACTGGTCCTTCAGTTGGTCCCATTCGCGCTCGTAATACTGCTCCAGGAAGTTGCGGTCGCTAAGCCAGCCCGCCTCGGCGGTGAGCAGATAGTTTCCGGTGAACTGCTGCCGGTGGCGGGTCAGATACCGGTAGCGGTAAAGTCGCTCGGGCCGGATGTCGCGGCGGTCGGAACCCAGGTTGTCGTTGCCCGTGTCGCGAATAAACCAGGAATCGATCATGCCATAGGCCGGTCCGCCAAAACCAAAAATATTGCTACGGTTGTAGGTCAGGGTTGGTCCGCCGGCCGGGCCGCGCTCGCTGAAGTAATCGAGGCTCAGATTCAAATCGGTTCCCTCGGGCGGATTGCGCATCCCGAATAGCTGAAACCCGTCCCAGTCGGTCATCACCTGGGTGCCGAAGATCCGGTCGCTGCGAAACTTCACGCGGCGGAACAACAGGTTGGGCTCCTCCAGGTCGGTGGCGAACCGCGGCCAGTAAAAGACCGGAACTTCGCTCAGGTAAACGAAGTTGTTTCGGCTCGTGGCCAGCCGCTGATGGTTCACCAGCGGTTCGCCATCGACCGAAATCTCGGGCTCGCCGGTGACCGGATCGACGACCGGTTGCTGCGAGTCTTGAAAGTAAATCTCGCGGGATTGCAGCCGGTAGCCTGGCCGACCCAGGCGGCTGGTGGTGATAAAGGCATTCTGGGCCAGGAACTGGTCGCGCCCCAGTTGCCGGAACACGTCGGCCTTGAGCCGCACCAGGCCCGAGAACTGCGGCACCGGCGACAACAGTTCGGCGTTGAGCACCGTGCCCACCTCGGCGTTCACGTCGTAGTACATCTGCTCGGCCCGCACCACGCGATCTCCCTGGCGGAAGTCGATGTTGCCCTCCATGTAGATTTCCAGCGGGGCGCTGGCGTCGTCGAGCACCTGCCCCGACAGGTCGGGCTGAGCATCCCCCCCTTTCCAAATCACCATCCGGTCGGTCGAAATATCGACCTGCCCCAACCCGGGCACGCCGTCGATGATGAGCGTTACCCCGCGGTCGATCACCGTAATCCACTCGGTCCCGCCGATGCTCTGGAACGACTCGATGGTGGGCAACGTGGTGCTCCGCGGAAAGGCGCGCAGCCGCCGGGTGCCGGCCGGCGGCCCGGGGTTCGGGGCCGGCAGGTTCTCGCCCGGTTGAAACTGCGTGCGGCGAATCACCCCCGTGCCCGCGTCGCGGCGAGCCACGGCCCGGCCATAGATTTCCGGCCGGGTGGCCGAGTCCGGAAGCTGCTGAGCCACTCTCAGGTCGATGCGGTCGGTGGAATAGAACCGTCCCAGCCAGGCACGATCGCGCAACTGGGTCGAATCGCTCGCGTCGCGAGCCGCGATCTCCACTTTTCCTTCCAGGTACGCGGTCACTTTGTTGCGCGGGGCCCCCAAGGCCCCCGGGCTGCGATCGATCCACAACACGGCCTGTTCGGCCCGCGCGGCGCTGCCGCCTTGTTGAATCGAGAGCTCGCCGCTGAGCAGCCAGACCTCTTCACGCCCCTCGACCCAGCGCTGAGCGCTCGCCGCGGTAATGGTGACTGGCGCCGCGGAGTCGGCGGCGGGAAGCTGCACTTCGATCGCGCGCGAGCGCGCCACGGGCAGCGCCACGGAGAACAGCGCGACCAGCACCGCCGTCAGCAGCCCGCGCACCCACCGGCGCGCAGCACCACCCGAGAGCGCGACCGGCCATCGCGCGCGCATCACTACCCGAGTCTGGGAGGAACCCTCACACCCGAACAGACCGGTACCCTGACTTGTTGGGTAAGACCGTGCCTCGGCCCAAGGGCCGCGCCGGACCTACGGCGACCTGCGACAAGAGACGGAACTCGAAGAGAGAAAAGTTGTTGCGCGATGAGATCGAGAAAGAAGCGGGCGGATTATAGGTCTGGGTTTCTCCGGTGGTCAAGGCTGGTTACCACTGGCCACGTGCGACGTAACCAGTTGATACCATTGATTTAACGATCCGAGTTCGGCCGGCCGGAGCCGGGCCAACCGGCCGCCGCCAGAAGCGAAACCACTCCTATCAGGGGGGCTCGCATTCGCATGTCGGTCCAATAAAACGCGTGGGCCAGCGTGAACGACACCACCATCAATGCCGCCCAGGGCCAAGGGCCCGACCACCCGGCGCTTCGCAAACGCCAGACTCCCCGGCAGGCCAACAGCGTGACGCCGGCATACCACAGGCCAATTCCCCACCGGGTCCATCGGTCCGCCGCCGACTCTTCGAGCGAACGGGGCTGCGGCACCCAACCCCAGAAGCGGCGCAGCCGGTAGGCGGCCGCGCGCAAAAAATCACGAGGGCGCGCGGCAATCGTTTGCCAGGCCAGAGCGTACGCCTGGCGGTCGTACTCAGCCTGGCGCGGGCCATTGAACCAAGGGTATCGGCGCTGCTGCTCGGCGTCGAAGTCGGCCGAATTCCAGGGCAGCCGTCGATCGCCCTGGTCGAGGTAGTCGTAAAACCCCGGATTATTGGCCAAGAGCAGCGTGTAGCCGCCGTGCGAGGTGAGCCCAATAGGGCGGCCAAAGACCCAGAGGTTGCGCAGGGTCCAGGGTGCCATTGCCAGGCCCACGGCGCTGCCGAGAAACACCAACCACCACAATCGCTGGCGAAGGGTGTCGCAGCGCCAAAGCAGCCAAAGCAGCCAAAGCAGGCCGGTCACGGCGAAAGTGGGCCGGCAGAGCATGGCTGCCGCCAGGGCCAGCCCCGCGGCGATGGCCCTGCTCGCCCGGCGATCGAAAGGCAACTCGCACCAGAGGGCCAACAGCACCGCGGCCAGCAGCGTGGCCAGCGTTTCGGTCATCACCAGGGTCGACTGCCGCACCAAGAGCGGGTCGATCGCCACCAAAGCGCCGGCCACCCAGCCCGCGGTGATTCCCAGCGCTCGCTGGGCCAGCCGCGCCGTCAGCGCGACAGTGACAAGCCCGGCAGCCAGGTGGCCAACCCCCAGCGTCCACCACGGCACGGTTTCGATCCAACCGCCGGCCGCCACGCAAAGCGGATACAGCGGAGGCCGGTAGGCCACGGGCTGGCCGTCGTAACCGAAAACCCCGGTTTGCAAGAAACCGAGCGCCAGGCGGCGGTAGCCATCGGGGTCGGCGGCAAAGGCATCGCCGGCGGCCCACCAGGCGCCCGCGCGCACCGCGACCGTGGCCCCGAGCAGGAGCACCATTTTACGGGTAAACGCGGGCGATCGGCTTGGGTTCGCGCCGCCAGCGGCCCGATCGGGTTTGGGTTTCGCGGTCACGCGGCGATTGTACAATGCAGCACCTTGGTGCGTACCGGCCCCCGGGCCGCCAGCCCGCGTTCTGCTGCCCTATCGACGAGCTCTCATGACTTCACCCCGGCTCACCGACCGCATCACCGCCTGGCTCGTACGCTGGCGATGGGTTGGGTTGTTGCTGGCCGGCGTGCTCTGCGCTCTGAGTTGGGGCCCCTCGGGTTCGCTCCAGTTCGACCGCTCGATCGAAAACATGTTTCCGGCCGACCACCCGCTGCTGGTGCCGTTTCGACGGGCCAAGCGCATCTTTGGCGGGCACGAAATTGCCTTGGCCGCTTACGTCGATTCGGAGCTGCTTACCAGCCAGGGGATGGAGCGGCTCGAGCGACTAACGCAGTCGCTGGGTGAGGTGCCCGGCGTAACCGACGTGCTCAGCCTGACCAGCACCCCCGCCGGCACCGAATTGATTCATACGCCGCTCTTGGAGTCGTTCCTCACGCTGCTCGAAGGCTACACGGTGGGGGCCGATCGCCAGACCGCGGCCGTGGTCTGCATGCTCGAAAGCGAAGATCGGGCCACGGTCGATCGTGAGCAAACGGTCGACGAGCTGCGCCGCCGCGTGGTGGCCCACGACGCCAGCGGGGTGCTCACCGGCGAGCCGGTGATGGTGGTCGACGGATTCCGCTACCTGGAAGAAGACGGGTTGCTGTTGGGGCGGGCCTCGACCGTGCTGCTAATGGGCACCATCGTGCTGTGCTTTCGCAGCCTGCGGTGGGTAATCGTGCCGATGGCCGTGGTGAATGTCACGCTGCTCCTGACCAAGGGGTTGCTGGCCGCCGGTCGCTTTCGACTGAGTATGGTCAGCTCGATGCTGTGGGCCATTATTACCGTGGTGGGCGTGGGCATGGTGGTTCACATCATCCTGCGATTCCGCGAGGAACGGCATCGCGGCCTGGGCCCGCGCGAGGCGCTGCTGGCCTGCGGGGGCGTGCTCCTGATGCCGATCGTATGGACCTGTTTGACCGATACCGCCGGCTTCGGCGCGCTGCTGGCCGCCAAGGTGGGGCCGGTCCAGGACTTCGGCAAAATGATGACCCTGGGGTCGCTGCTCTCGCTGCTAAGCGTGGCGATGGTGCTGCCGGGCCTGGCCCTGGCTGGCCATTTCGATCCTGATCCGCAGCGGGCCTGGGGCGAACGGGCACTCGACCTGGGCCTGAGCCGCGTGGTGCGCACCGTGGAACGCTGGCCACGCCTGATCGGCCTTTTCGTTGTGCTCTCGGTGGGCGGGGCCATGCTGGGCTACTTGTGGCTCGACGTCGAAACCGACTTCACCAAGAACTTCCGCGCCTCGAGCCCCGTAGTTCGCTCGTACCAGTTCGTCGAAACCCGGCTCGGGGGCGCGGGTGTGTGGGAAGTCTTTCTCCCGGCGCCGGACCAGCTCGACCGGCCGTTTCTCGATCGCGTGCGCCGTTTGGAAAACCGCCTGCGCAGCGAGGTGATTGTCGAGAACGAAGCCGGCCAACCGGTGCCAGGCCTGACTAAAGTGCTGAGCCTGACCGACTGCCTGGATAGCCTGGGCCTGCCGCCTGAGATTCCCCTGGAGTTTTCGCTGCAACAGTTCGCCCAGCAGATGCCCGCGGTGTGGCACAGCTTGTGGGGGGAAGACCCCGACCTGGCCGGGCAGCACTACCTGCGGATCATGCTCCGGGCTCGCGAGCGGCAGCCCTCGTCGCAGAAGAATCTGCTCATCGACACGGTAACGCGCATCACCCGCGAGGAGTTTCCCGACGCCGAGGTGACCGGTTTCTTCATTCTGCTCACGAACCTGATCGACAGCATGATCGGCGACCAATGGACCACGTTTGCCATTGCCTCGGCCCTCATCGCGGTGATGATGCTGGTGGCCTTCGGCAGCCCCGCCCTGACCGTGGCCGCCATGATTCCCAACCTGATTCCCAATCTGACGGTCATCGGGTTGATGGGCTGGATGGGGCTGCGAATCAACATGGGGGCCGCCATGATCGCCGCGGTCTCGATGGGGCTGGCGGTCGATTCCTCGGTGCACTACATCACCGAGTTTCGCCACTTCCGACGCCAGGGGCTTTCGGTCTTCGAAGCCATCGCCACGGTGCATCAGAGCGTGGGCCGGGCCGTCGTGTTCTCCACGCTGGCGCTTATGGTGGGCTTTAGCGCACTGTGCCTGAGCCAGTTCGTGCCGCTGATTTACTTCGGCGTGCTGGTCAGCGTATCGCTCTTTGGCGGTATGCTTTCGAACCTGATCGTGCTGCCGCTCTTGCTGCGACTGCTTGCGCCCGACGAGCCGCTCGCAGGCCCCCACGCGAAATCGGCCGAGGGTCGGGCAACCATCGAAACGGCCGCGCCATGAGTAACGCGGCTCGGTTTGTGCTGGCCACGTGCCAGCGCGGGGCCGAAGCAGCCCTCAAGAACGAAATCGCCCAGCTCTGGCCCGATTGGCGGTTCAGCTTTTCGCGCCCTGGGTTTCTTACCTTCAAGCTCCCCGCCGAGTTGCTAATCGCTGAAGATTTCGAGCTCGGGTCCGTATTCGCCCGGGCCTATGGTTTCAGCCTGGGAACCGTGGCGGTCGCCAGCCCGCCGGTCGACGAGGTTGTGCCCGGCCCGGGGGAACCGTCGTCGCCGACTGGCACCGAAACGCCGAATCAGACCACCTCGGATTCCGATCGCGATGCCGATCGCGAGCCCCCCGCGCCGCACCCAAGCCAGACCGACCTGGCTGCCGCGGCCGCCGCGGTCTGGAACTTGGCGGGCGAGTTGCCGGTCGAGTGTGTCCATGTTTGGTCGCGCGACCGGTTTGCCGCGGGCTTCCACGGGTACGAACCGGGCCCAACTGCCGGAGACTCGCAGGCCCGCCAGCAGTTGCTCGCTGCCCGCCACTTGCCGGCCGACCAGCCGGCGCTGGCCAAGCCCGGGCAATTGGTTCTGGACTGCATTCGGACCGAGTCCAGCCAGTGGTGGGTCGGCTATCACCGCGCCTATCAGTGGGCCAGTTGCCGGCCGGGCGGATTTTTCGAACAACCGCTGCCCGAGCACGCCGTGTCGCGGGCCTATCTGAAAATGAGCGAGGCGCTGGCCTGGTCGCAGTTGCCGCTGCGGCCCGGCGAGTTAGCGGCCGAGATCGGCTGCGCCCCGGGGGGCAGCACCCAGGCGCTTCTGGATCGCGGGTTGCGGGTGCTGGGAATCGACCCCGCAAAGGTCGATCCGGCGGTACTCGAGCATCCGCAATTCACCTGGCTTCGCAAGCGCGGACACGAAGTTCGCCTGCGCGAGCTGCGAAAGGTTCGCTGGCTGTCGGCCGATTTAAACGTGGCGCCCGACTACACGCTCGACACCGTCGAGCGCATCGTCTGCTTTCCGCAGTCCGAGGTGCGGGGCCTGTTGCTCACGCTCAAGCTGCCCGATTGGCGACTCGCCGTCGCGGTGCCCGGTTACCTCAACCGAGTGCGCAGTTGGGGTTTTTCCCAGGTGCGCGCGCGGCAACTGCACCACAACCGACAAGAGATTTGCGTCGCGGCGCAGGGGCGCTCGCGCTGACAAACTGAGCCCGCTCGGATGGCTTCCCGCGACGAAAAAAGCCACGCCGACGGGGCGATGTAGGCAAACGCGCGGTCGGGGGCGTAGAATCGATGTCGAGGCCGTGAACGGGGTGGCTGGGAAGAATTGGTAAACCAAGTGTTGACCAATTTACCAGGCATCGCTAAACTTCACGCCGAATTAATCCTGGGAGGGGCCAACCGATGGCGGTTCCTCTGCCCCTCGTTGGTGGGTGCGCCATCGGACGTAGTCCAGCGGTTTCTTGTCCTCATTCTCGCGAGTCGGTGTTCACCACCAGGCAACGGAGTGTTCGGTCGTCAGGTCATCCCATTGTCTGATCCCTAGCAGCTTTTAGCAGGAACCGGGTGGAATGCTCTTTACGAGATCAACCGCCGGGGTCGCGATCTTGGCGCCCGCCAAGCTCAACCTGTTTCTCGAGGTGCTGGGCAAGCGGAGCGATGGTCTGCACGAGATCGAAACCCTGATTTGCCCGATCGACCTGTACGACACGCTCACCGTCGTCCGGACCGAGGGGAACACGAATCGATTGACCTGGGTCGACTCGCGCCAACGCCTTTCCGTCGGCGGGCGCGATGAGCCCCTGCCGGTGGACCGGAGCAACCTGGTGTTGCGAGCACTCGACCGGCTGCAGCAGGCCAGCGGCGCGCAGCAGGGCTTGCAAGTGGAATTGGTGAAACGCATTCCCTGGGCTTCGGGGTTGGCGGGCGGCTCGAGCGATGCAGCCGCGGCCCTGGTGGCCGGCAATTTGCTTTGGGAGCTGAACTGGTCGCGCGAGCGGCTGGCCGAGCTCGCCGCGGAACTGGGGAGCGACGTGCCCGTGTTTCTCGCCGGAGGGGCGGCCGTTTGCCGGGGGCGGGGCGAGCGCGTGACGAAGGTGGGGGGAATCTCCGGGCTTCATTTCGTCGTGGTGCATCCGCCGCAAGGACTGTCGACGGCGGCGGTCTACGGTGCCTGCCGGCCGAGCGCCGCGCCGCGATCGGTTCAAGCAGTGACGGATGCCCTGGCCCGGGGGAATTTGCGACGGGCCGGGCAAGAGCTTCACAATCAGCTACAAGGGGCGGCGGCCAGACTGGCGCCGGCCATCGGAGAGTTATCGAGTTTGTTCGGGGGTCTCGACGTGGCGGGCCATCAGATGAGCGGCAGCGGTTCGAGCTACTTCGGTCTCTGCCGCAGTGCGCTGCATGCTCGCCACATCGCGGCAAGGTTGCGCGGCCAGGGCGTAGGACGCGTCTACGCCGTGCGCAGCTGCGCCAATGGCTCTTCCTAGGCGACAAGGAGCGCGGCCGTGGAGATCAGCGAGGTCCGCATCAAGCTGGTCGAGGAAGCCGGCGATCGGCTGCAGGCTTTCTGTTCGATCACGTTCGATGATTGCTTCGTCATTCGTGATCTGAAAATCATCGAAGGTACTCACGGCCCGTTTGTGGCCATGCCCAGCCGCAAGCTCACCTCGCGCTGTCCCCAGTGCGGCTGCAAGAACCATCTGCGCGCCCCCTACTGCAATCAGTGCGGCTTGCGGCTCAAGGATGATCGTGCCATCAAAGATGCCTCGGGCCGCACGAAGCTATACGCCGATATCGCTCACCCGATCAATTCGCGGTGTCGCGAGATGATTCAAGACCGCATCATCCGCGCCTACCACGAGGAGTTGGAGAAGGCCAAGCTCCCGGGCTACGTATCGAACTACGACGAGTTCGACGCGGGCGAGGATTTCGATGGTTTGGACGATTTCCATCATCCGCACCCGGCGTCGTCGCATTCTCGGCCGTTGACCGAGGCGCCCTCTCCGGCGGGGCCCGTCGGAGAGACGACCGAAGTGCAGCCGGCCGAGCCGCGGCCCCGCGGACCACACCGCAGCCCAGCGGCTCAGACGGGGAACCGCCCCCCCTCGGGGCGCGAAGGACCCCACCATCGCACGCCGACGCCTGCTCCGAGCCAGCCTCCGGCTCAGGCCCCGCAAGACCGACCGACCGGTGGGTTCGGGGCCGGGATACTCTAGCCGGCCCTCCGAAGCATCGGGCTCGCCGTGGTTCGCGGCAGCCCGCCAAGTGGCGGTTTGGCTTGGTTTGGGCGATGCGTAAGGGCGCTTCGCCCTCTCTCGGGGGCCCCATTGCTGGCTTATTTTCGCGAGGTGTATTAGTCTGGTGGAAAGGGGGAGAGTCCCTGGGCCGGGCTTGAGATTCGTGTGGGAACCGGCCGACGGGGGGGAGTTTTTCGTCCACAACCGGTCCCTTTCCGCTAACGCGCCTTGGGCCAGCAATCTCCCCTGCGCCTGGGCTCGGCCTGCACCGTAGTGTTGCACCTGGAATCGGCCACGATGACCAACGGAACGGACCCCATTCTGTCACCTCGACTGCGCCGTTTTTGGGCACTGGCCCTGCTGCTGTTCGTTCAAACGCTCGCGGTGCGGCCGCTTTGGGGGGCGATTCCCACGAGCGATGAGCAGTACCTGTTGGAACTGGTGAACCGGTTCCGAATGGACCCGGCCAACGAGCTGGCGCGGCTGGTGAATATCAACCCCACCAGTCCGGCCACTTGGGGCAGCCCGCGCAGCGACGATGGCGACGTCAACTCGGCCCTGATCTATTTCGGGGTCAGTGCCGATCTGCTCACCACTCAATTCTCGACGCTGGTGCCCGCCCAGCCGCTGGCCTGGAATTCCAGCCTGAACTCGAGCGCCACAACGCACAACCTGCTGATGATCGCCAACGACGACCAGCAGCACAATTTTCCGGGCGAGCCCTCGCTGCTGCAGCGCGTGCAAAACGCCGGCTATGTCTTCTCCGGAGGCGGATCGGTCGCCGAAAACATTTACGCCTACACCGATTCCGTATTCTATGGCCATGCGGGTTTCGTAATCGATTGGGGGTTCGGGTCCGGCGGCATTCAAAGCCCGCCCGGCCATCGCAACGCCTTGATGAATAATAACTATCGCGAGATCGGCATTTCGATTCTGTCCGAGACCAGCCCCTTGACCGATGTGGGGCCGCTGCTGGTGACTCAGCACCTGGCCCGGGCCAACTCAATCGGCCCCTTTCTGACCGGCGTGGCGTTTACCGACGCCGTGCTCGACGACGATTTCTACACGCCTGGCGAAGGCTTAGGGGGCATCGCCGTCAATATCTTCGCGGCCAATACCAATACCCTCATCAAATCGACCACCACCTGGGAGAGCGGGGGCTATGGCTTGACGCTCAGCCCCGGGCTGTACGACGTGGTCGCGACCGACCCGCGACTGCACGGCACGGTTCGCTTCGACGACGTTTCCGTTTCGTCGCTGAATGTAAAGCTCGACTTCTTGCCCGGCGGTCTGGTGGGCGACGCCAACGGCGATGGGTTGGTGGGGGCGGCCGACTATGCGATTTGGGCCGCGCAATTTGGCCAAACCGCGAGCGGATTATCGGCCGATTTCGATGGCAACGGCAGCGTCGGCAGCGGCGATTACACGCTCTGGGCCGCCAACTTCACCACCGGCGCGGGCGGAGCCCAAGGCGCTACGGGCGGCGCCGGTTCGGCCGCCGCTGCCTTTTCAGCCAGCGTGCCCGAACCTGCCGCGGGCTGGCTCTTGGCGCTGGGGAGCCTGGCACTCTTCGGACCGGCAGCCCGGTCGTTCGCACAACGGCGCGGTCGCGGTTGAACGTAGTGGTCCAAGTCGGTTCCGCAGGGCCCTTTGCGCGGTGCGCGCCAACCGCGCGAAAACGGATTCCGCGGGCTTCGGTTTGACAACCGCTCGGCCACGCACTAATCTCTGGCCTAGTTGCGTTGGTGTGCCCGGCCCACTCGCTGTGGTCTGGGCGAAACAGGGAACTCCGGTGTAATTCCGGGACGGCCCCGCCGCTGTAACCGAGCGTTGGAAGATCGCCCTCATTCTTAAGAGCCATTACCTGAGCGAGCAACTTGCTTGCGACGGTGAGAAGGCCGGGGTGGGTCGAAGCTCGGCAGTCAGAAGACCTACCAACGCGGGACGGGAGTCGGCTGCGAGGGCGGCGGACTCATCGAAATCGTGTGGCGCATGGCGCGCGGCCGGGGGCTAAGCACCCCGAAGCTCGAGCCCTGCGACTCGCAAGGATCGCTAATCCAGCGCCCGCTCGGTTCTGGTCGATTTCGCGCTTGGCCTTTGCGCAGGCGCGCACCGCCACGGCAATTCCCGCGCGCAAGGCCCGGGAAGCACCGCCGCGTCGACCGAGCCGCGCTCGCGCGGAGCGAGGAGGTCGCGATGGGGTCCGGTTCTTCCGGCGGCGGGCGAAGCTCTGCCGCGGCCAGCTCATCCACCCGCTCGGTGTGCCGCCTCGGCCCTGGGGCGAGCCAGGCTCCCGGCGGCTTTTCGCTGATCGAACTACTGGTCGTCGTCGCGCTGATCGGAATGCTCATCGGGCTGCTGCTGCCGGCCGTGCAGGCGGCTCGCGAAGCGGCCCGACGCAAGCAGTGCCTGAACCACCTGCGACAACTAGGGCTGGCGCTGCACAACTACCACTCGGCGCTCGGCTCGTTTGCCGTGGGCTGCGTGGAGTTTCGGGCGGTGCCCAGCCAAACCCAACGGCGGCAACTCGCCTGGTCGGCCCTGGTGCTGCCCTACCTGGAGCAAGCGGGCCTGCACGAGCAGATCGATTTCACGGTGCCCTTCGATAGCCCCCTCAATGCGACGGCGGCGGCCACGGTGCTGCCGGTTTACCTCTGTCCCAGCACGCCCCGGACCAGTTTTCGGGTGCAAGGACGGGGGGCCTGCGACTACGGCGGCATCTTTGGCGAACGAATCACTTCGCCCAACAACCCTCCCAAGGGAATGATGCTATACGAGCGGGCCATCTCGGCCCGGCATGTCACCGACGGCCTTTCGCAAACCCTGCTGGTCGGTGAAGACTCGGGCTTTCAAGACGGCCAATGGATCAACGGCCGAAACCTGTTCGATCAGGCCTTCCCGATTCACAAGGCTCCGCCCTTCGAAAACGATCTGCGGAGCGAGCATCCTCGGGGAGTGAATTGCCTTTGGGCCGACGGTTCTGCCCGGTTCTTGGCGGATTCAACTCCCGGGCCGGTGCTGGCGGCGCTTTGTACCCGCGCCGGGAGCGAAACGGTTGGCCCCCCCGCCGACTAAATCGCCGCTTACCACCGCGCGGTCAAGCAGACGGCGCGACGAGTCCGATTCACCCTGACCACCCAACTACCGAGCTAGGAGTTCAAACCATGCCCCGTTTGCCAGTTCTGTTGCCGATTCTTGCCTGGGCTCTGCTGGCTCTTTCATCGAGCGCGCCGCGGGCCGCAACCCTGGTCGTCGACTTCGAGGAGCTACCGCTGCCGGCCGGCGTCAACTATTTCAACGGCTCTGACTTCGCCGGGGGGTATTCGTCGCAGGGGGTGAAGTTCAGCAATACTTATACCGATTTTGGGTCCTTCCAGTCCTGGTCGGGCTGGGCCTACTCTCGAGAAACCGACGTGACCACGCCCGGTTACACGAACCAGTACAGCGCCTTCGTTCCCACTCAGGGCGGCGGGGTGGACGGTTCCTCACGCTACGGCGTGGCCTATGTATCGGCCTACGACCCACTGCCGATGATCGAACTACCCGGCGGATACCGGGCCAGCCGGGTGCGGCTGACCAACACGACCTACGCGGCGCTCTCGATGCGCGATGGCGACGGTTTCGCCAAGAAGTTTGGCGGCCCCACCGGAGAAGACGGCGACCTGCTTCGCCTGATCATCGAGGGCCAAAATGCACAGGGCCAGGTGGTGGGGACCGTTGAGTATTTGCTGGCCGACTACCGCAATACCACCCCCAACGACTACATCATCGACCGTTGGGCCCCCGTCGACCTGGACGGCTTGGGCAACGCTACCAAGCTCGTATTCCGCATGGAATCGACCGACGTCGACCCGGTGCTGGGCATCAATACGCCCACCTACTTCGCCCTGGATAACCTGGAGTTGGTGCCGATTTCCGTTCCGGAACCAGGCACGGCCGCGCTGCTGGCGGTGGCAATGGCGCTGGGGGCCGGCTACAGTGTGCGGCGTAGCCGCCGGGCCGACACCCATGACGCATTCTCCCGCTCACGAGCATAACCGCCGCGCTTGGAACCGCCGTGCCGCCAGCGGCGCGCGGTTCACCCAGGCTGCGCCCGACGATTACTTCCGCGATCCCCGGGCCCAGCTCGACAGCCGCGGCTGGCTCGCTGCCGATCTGGCGGGGCGCCGCGTTCTTTGCCTGGGCGCGGGCGGCGGTCGGCAAAGCCCGCTGTTCGCCGCGCTGGGGGCCCGGGTCACCGTGGTCGACCTCAGCGGCGAAATGCTGGCCATCGACCGGGCCGTGGCCCACGAGCGCGGGCTCGATCTGCAGGCGGTGGAAACGTCGATGGACGACCTCTCGATGTTTCCCCCCGCGTCGTTCGACATCGTCTGGCAACCGGTCAGCACCTGTTATGTGCCCGACCTGCTGGCCGTTTACCAAGCGGTAGCACGGGTCACCGTGGCGGGCGGCCTGTACGTAAGCCAGCACAAACAGCCTACGAGCCTGCAGGCCGACGCGGCGCCGGCGGCCGAGGGCTACCTGGTGCGCTGGCCCTACCACGAGCGAGGCCCCCTGCCCCCCGTGGCCGGCAGCCAGCATCGCGAGGAAGGGACGCTCGAGTTCCTGCACCGCTGGGAGGAATTGATCGGCGGACTGTGCCGCAGCGGGTTTGTAATCGAAGACCTGTCCGAACCGCAGCACGCCGAGCGCGACGCCCTGCCCGGCACTTTCGCCCATCGTGCGAGATACCTGCCTCCCTACGTGCGGATCAAAGCCCGCCGGCAAGGGACCGTGGCGCCCGCGGGCGCCGACGCCCCCAGAAGCGGACGATTGTGGACCCCCGACCCGGCGACCTGAGCCGCAGGGCCGAACGCCGAGTTTTTCGTTTCGGAGAACCGCCGATGCCGCTTTCCGGAAGGCCCGGTCCGCTGGCGCTTGTTGTGATCCTGCTGGCGAGCAGGTTGGCTGCCGCGCAGGCCGGCGAGCCTCGGCTAGCCACGTTCGCCGTCGACATAACGCCGCCCATCGGCAGCCCGCTATGCGGCGGCTCGGTCGCCCCCTTGGCGGTGGTCGACGACCCGCTTTGGGCCAAAGGGCTGGTGCTGGAATTCAACGGCCGGCGCCACGTGCTCTTGGCTTGCGACTACTGCGAGATTCGTAACGCCTCGCATACCGAGCTTCGCCGCCGGCTGGCCCAGGCCGTGGGTAGCGACGCCCCGTTCGTGGCGGTGCAGTCGCTGCACCAGCACAATGCCCCGATCATCGACGAGCCGGCCCAAGCGCTGCTCGACGCCACGGGCGCGAGCGTGCCACTGATGGATCGCAGCCATTGGCACACGGTGCTCGACCGGTTGGCTCAGGCCGCGGGCGAAGCGGCGGGGCGACTCGAACCCTGCGACGAGTTGGGCCTGGGGCTGGCCCGGGTCGATCGCATCGCTTCCTCGCGGCGCATTCGCGATGCCCAGGGGCAGTTACACGTACGCTGGAGCTCGATGCGCGATCCGGCCATTCAGGCGCTGCCCGAGGGGCTGATCGATCCGCTGCTGCGAACCATCACGTTTTTCCAGAAGGGCCGGCCCCTGGTGCGGCTGCATTACTACGCGACGCACCCTCAGAGCTATTACGGCGACGGCCGGGCCACGAGCGATGTGCCCGGTTTGGCGCGGGCAGCGATTGAAACGGAAGAAGGGGTTCCGCAGATTTACTTCACGGGCTGCGCGGGGGACGTAACCGCGGGCAAATACAACGACGGCAGCCCGGCGGCCCGCGCCGAGCTGGTGGCCCGGCTGGCCCGGGCCATGCGCGACGCGATTCGCACGACGGCCCGGCAGCCGCTCGGCGGACTGGCGTGGAGAAACGCTTCGGCCACGCTGCCACCGCGACCCGAGGCCGAGTTCTCACCCGATGCCGCCCGCCGACGATTGGAAAATACCCAGGCGGGTCCCACCGAGCGGATTGGCGCGGCGCTGCTCTTGGCTTTTCTCGAGCGACAGAACGACCCCTTCGATTTTCCGCTGCTCGACCTGGGCCCCGCCGTGGTGCTGCATTTGCCCGGCGAGCCGTTTGTGACCTACCAGTTGCGGGCTCAGCGAATTTGGCCCCAGGGAATCGTGGCCGTGGCCGGTTACGCCGACGGCTCCACGGGCTATGTCTGCACGGCGGCCGCGTTTGGCGAAGGGGGCTACGAGCCAACCGCCTCGCAAGTGGGACCACGAAGCGAACAGGTGATCGACCGGGTGCTCTACGAGCTGCTGACCCCGCCCGGCCGGGAGTGAGTGCCAGGCGCTCGGCAGCGGTCGGCGAGACGGGGCCGGGTAGCGTGCCGTATTTCGCCGCGCGAACGGCCGCGGATTACACTGGATGGCGGTCCACGCGTGAAATGCCCTGAGTCGAATCCTTTCCAGATATCACTTGGTTGAACGGCGGGAGTACTCGGTCATGCTTCGGCAAACCACTTGGCTGCTGGGGGCGCTGCTGTGCGCGGAACTATCTTCGCTGGCGCGGGCCGCCTTGGCCCCCGTTTATTCGTTCGAAGGCCGACCCAATAGCGGCAGCGAACCGCAGACCGACCTGCTGCTCTACCAGGGGTATCTTTACGGCACCACGGTCAGCGGTGGACTGAACGATTTCGGGACGGTGTTTCGCATTCAACCCGATGGCAGCGACTATCAGTTGCTGTACAGCTTTGAAAGCTCGGGGCCCAACGCGGCGGCCGGCCCCCAAGGCAGCATCGTCATCGCCAACAACTCGGTCTACGGCATCGTCAACGGCGGGGGGCCGGCGGCGGCCGGGCGGATTTACCGGGTCGGAATTGATGGTTCGGGCATTCAGTTTCTGCACAACTTTGCCGGCGGGTTGGCAAACGACGGGGCCGACCCTTTCGGTGGGCTGATTCTCGACCAGGGGGTGCTTTATGGCACCACCTCCCGGGGTGGCAGCGGCTTCAACCGCGGAGCGGTTTTCAAGCTGAATCTGGACGGCTCGGACTATCAAATGCTCAAGGCGTTTGATTTCGCCAACACCGGCGGAAGTCCGCAGGGCTCGCTCCTCAAAATCGGCGGTGTCTTGTATGGCACCACGAGCGCCGGCATTAGCCCTTCGACCAACGGCACCGTTTTCAAGTTGAACGACGACGGGACCGGATTCTCGCTCCTGCACCAGTTCGCGGGCGGCCCCAGCGATGGCCGCAGCGCCATCGCCGGACTGGTGACCGATGGCAACCGGCTCTATGGGGCAACCGTCGGAGGCGGCGCCAACAACGGCGGCACGATTTACGCGCTCGATTTCGACGGAAGCGATTACGAGCTGTTGCACTCGTTCGAAACCGTGAGCGGCACCGGCCCCGAGGCCGCCTTGACCTTGATCGGCGACACGCTCTACGGGGCCACTCGCGGCGCCGGTATCGGCGGCACCGGTTCGCTGTTCCAAATCGACACTACGGGGGAGAATTTCGAAACCCTGGCCGACACGCTCGACGTGGGGGGCATTTCGCCGGAAACCGCGCTGGCGCTGGTGGATAACCGGCTCTACGGAACCACGCGGTTTAGCAATGGCGGCGACGGGCTCATTTACTCGTTCGACCTGCCGGCGGAAACCTTGGTGGGCGATGCCAACGGCGACTGCACCGTGGGGGCGGCCGACTACGCCATTTGGGCTGCCCAGTTCGGGCAAACCGGCCCGGGGCTGTCGGCCGACTTCGACGGCAACGGATCGGTGGGGGCCGGAGACTATGCCCTGTGGGCAGCCAATTTCGGCAATACTTGCCCCCCCAGCGGCAAGGCGGCCCCCGAACCCGCCGGCCTGGTCTTGGCCTTGCTGGGACTCCTGGGGCTCGCCGGATTCTTCGGCAGGTGCGGCGCTCAACGCCGGCGCGGCTAGCTTGACCTGGGGGGCAGGCCGATTAGCTCGCCGCGACCCCCTGGCCCAGCGGTGGCGAACCGCCTGAACGGTCCGAGCGACCCCAGATTACGCGGGCGGCCTCGACCAGCATGAGCGTGGCCAGCACCACGAGCATGACGGCCACCCAAAACACGGGACTGGTGGGAACCGAAACACCTTGGTCGGCGCGCTCGGCGGGAACCAATTCGCCGCGAATCGTCAGCAGCAGGGCCCAGGTGCTCATCAGATACATGAGCGCGGCGGGCAAACCCGTTACCAGCCATACCCACCACGCGCGGCGAGTCTGCCAAAGCCAAACGGTTACGCCCAGCAGCGTGAGTGCTGCCAGCAACTGGTTGCTCGCGCCGAATAGGTTCCAGAAGGTTTTCCACACCGGTTCGGCCTGGCCCTTGGCGTTGGTCATGGTACGGGTGACGAACAACAGCGGCGCGCCGGCCGTGACCAGGGTACCAAACCAACGGCCGCCGGCGCCCTGCCAGCCGGTGAGCTCTTGCAGGATGTAGCGCCCCAGCCGGGTGCAGACGTCGAGCGTGTCGTACACAAACGTGGTGAATGCCATCAGCGCGAACGTAACCCCCAGGGCATGGGGCACGCCGAAGATCTGCAGAAAATTGCCGATGCCCTTGGCGTAGATGTAGTTCGGCTTTCCCGAGGCGAGCGCGCTGTCGCCCGGAACCAGAATCATCACGCAGGAAAGCGAAACGATCGCCACCATGGCTTCGAGTAGCATCGCCCCGTAGCCGATGACCCGGGCATCGCTCTCGCGGCGCAACTGCTTGGAAGTGGTTCCCGAGGCAATCAGCGAGTGAAAGCCGCTACACGCGCCGCAGGCAATAGTAATGAAAAGCAGCGGGAACAGCGGCTGCTCTTTCCCCCCAGCGCCCTCGGGAAACAGCCCGCGAAAGGCCGGGTATTCAATCGGCTGGTTGCTGACGAGCAATCCGACCATGCCGCCCAAGAGCGCCACATAGAGAAAATAGCCACCCAAATGGCCCCGCGGTTGCAACAGCAGCCACATGGGCGTTACCGAGGCGATGACGCAATAGAGGAGCAGGGCCACGTCCCAGATCTTCACCGCCCGGGCTTCAGACACCCCGAGCAAGCTCACCAGGTCCAGCGGAATCGACTGGCCGATCCAAATCGCCAGACCCACCAGTGGCAGGAAGATGACCGTGGCCAACCCCAGCCCCAGGCGGGTAGTGCGGAGCAACAGCCCCATGATCATGGGCAACGCCAGGTACAACAGCGACGAGGTGGCAATGCCCCCCCCGGTAACCACTTCCCCGTTCTCCAGCTCCTGCCGACCCACGAAGGCCGAAGCCGTAATGTCGGTAAAGGCCACGATGATGTAGACCAGCGCCAGCCACACAAACGCCAGGAAGAGCATGTAGCTGCGCTGGCTCATATGGTCGCGCACAACCTCGGCGATCGAACGCGCCTTGTGGCGAATCGAGGCCACGAGCGAGGTCAGGTCGTGGACCCCGCCGATTAGAATCGAACCGACCAGAATCCAGATGAGCGCGGGCGCCCAGCCAAAGAGCATGCCCGCCAGGATCGGCCCCACGATCGGCCCGGCCGCGGCGATTGCCGAAAAGTGCTGACCGAGCAAAAACTTCGGGGGAATCGGCACATAGTCCAAGTCGTCGCGCAGCGTCTCGGCCGGGGTGGGCGTGTGGTCGTCGAGCCGAAGCAGGCGCCCCAGCAGACGGCCATAGGTGAAGTAGGCCACGGTCAGAATCACAGCCGACGCGACGACAATCGCCAACAGCGACATAGGTTCAGAATCTCCCCAGTGGCGGCGCTCAGGCCGCAATTGAAGCGAAGCACCGACGGCATCGCTTCCCAGCCAAGCGAGCGGGCGAGTGGCCTGGCGACGCCCAGCAGCCCCCTGCCGACTCCACCATACCCGGCCGGCCACCTCAGCGGCAATTGCGACCCACCGGGGCGCAACCTCAGCCGGTAAACCGCAGCAGGGCGTATTTCTTCTTGCCCGTGCGGAGGACCATCACCGTTTCGCTGGCCAGGTCGGCCACGGTCAGTTGCTGGTCCAGCCCGGTAACCCGGCGATTGTTCACGTACACCCCACCTTGCTCGATGGTACGCCGGGCCTCGCCCTTGGACTTGGCCAGGCCGGTTGCGATCAGGGCCTCGACCACGCTTAGGCCAGGCCCCCCCAGGCTGCTCATCGGCAGCGACTGGCTCGGCACGTCGGCGAAAATCTCGCCGAGTTGCCCATCGCTGAGTTGGCTGATCTCGGCGCCGAAAAAAATCTCGGTGGCTCGCCGGGCCGCCTCGAGGCCGCTGGAGCCATGAACCAGCGACGTCAGTGCTTCGGCCAGCCGCTGCTGGCTGAGCCGCGCGGCGGGGTCGGCGGCCCGGGCCCGATCGAGCGATTCGATCTCGTCCTGAGGCAACTCGGTCAGCGTCCGCAAGCAGCGGCCCGCATCGTCGTCGGGCAGGTTGATCCAGTACTGATAGAACTGGTAGGGGCTCGTACGTTCCGGAGCCAGCCACAGGGCGCCCGACTCGGTCTTGCCCATCTTCGAGCCGTCGCTCTTGGTCAGCAGCGGCCAGGTAAGCCCGAACAGTTCGCCCCCCTGAAGGCGGCGTCCGAGATCGATTCCGGCCGTAATATTGCCCCACTGGTCGCTGCCGCCAATTTGCAATTGGCAGCCGTACTGCCGGCCGAGGTGCACGAAATCGTAGGCCTGCAGCAACATGTAGCTGAACTCGGTGTACGAGAGCCCGCTATCGGTGCGCTCCAGGCGCGATTTCACCGAATCTTTGGCCAGCATCACGTTGACGGGAAAGTGCTTGCCCACGTCGCGGAGAAACTCGAGGTAGCCAAAGGGGCGCATCCAATCGGCGTTGTTCACCAGCAGGGCGGCGTTCGGGCCGGGGTCGAAATCGAGAAACTGCCGCATCTGTTGGCCGATAGCCGAGACATTGGCCTCGAGCGCCTCGACCGTCAGCAGATTTCGCTCTTCGCTCTTGCCGCTGGGGTCACCGATCATGCCCGTGGCCCCGCCGACCACGGCAATTGGTCGGTGCCCCGCCCGTTGAAACCGGCGGAGCATGATCAGGCCCATCAGGTGCCCCACGTGCAGGCTGGCGGCCGTGGGGTCGAACCCGGCGTAAACCGTGCGCGATCCCTGCCGCAGCCAATCGCCCAGCCGCACGTCGTCGGTGGTTTGCTGGACCAGCCCCCGCCAGCGCAGGTCGCCGATCAGGTCGGGCAGCAGGGCGGATTCGGTCGAGGCAGTCATACGCGTCATTTCTAAAGCAGAGCCGGGGGGAGGCCGACCGCGCCCGGCCCCCGATGGGGTCGGGGCCGGTCCCCAGAGGGTGTCTCGCGGCCGATTATCGCCAAAAGGCGTCGTCGGCAAAGGGGTGGGCCGGCGTGTTGAGCTTGGGGCGGGGGAGCGCCTTGAGCGCCGCCTCGGCCAGCCGCAAGTCTTCGGACGTGGTGATCTTCAAATTGATGGGCGACCCCGGCACCACGGTCACGGGGTGCCCCAGCCGCTCGACCAACTGGGCACAATCGGTCGCCGCCAGGCCCTGGCGGGCCGCGTAGGCGTCGAGCAGTAGTTGCCGGCGGAACACCTGCGGGGTCTGGGCCTCCCACAACCCCTCGCGGGGTACGGTCTCCTGAATCGTATGCTGGGCATCGACCCGTTTGACCGTACCGGCGATCGGCACGGCGAAAATGGCGGCACCGCTCTTCTCGGCCGCCGCGAAAATACGCTCGATCCACTCGTCGGCCAAACAGGGCCGGGCCGCATCGTGCACGCACACGTAATCGATTCCCGGCTCGACTCGGGCCAGGGCCCGCTCAATCGAATCGGCTCGCTCCGCTCCGCCGTCGACTACCTGAATGCCCAAAATGGTGACGTTCGCCGAGAACTTGAAGTTGAACTCCTCGCGATCTTCGGGCGAGATCACCACGATCAACTGCTTCACCTCGGGCCGGTTGACGAACCGCTCGGCCGAATGGAGCCAAACCGCCCGATTCTCCAGCGGCACGAACGGTTTCTTGTAATTCTTGTTCTTGAACCGGCTCGAACGTCCGGCCGCCGGCAGTATGACGGCAAACTTGGCCACGGCGGGGCCCTCCTCCTGGCGAATCGGTCGCGGCAGTCCGGTTCGGCTGGCAACCGGGCCGGCCGCACACTTTCATTCTTCGTGCCTGCGGCGGCCAGCGTCAAGCTGGGCGCCATGGCCCACTAGGTCGCCAACCGCTCGGCGACCAGTTCGACCAGGTCTTTCACCTCGACGCCGGCCGCTTCGTCGGCCTTGGAAGCGTCGTCGAGCATGATCGTGCAAAAAGGACAGGCCGTGGCCACGGTCTTGGCCCCGGTTTGTTTGAGCTGTTGCCAGCGGGCCAGGTTCACGCGCTTGTCGATTTCCTCCTCCATCCACATCCGGCCCCCCCCGGCGCCACAGCAGAAGGTGCGCGCGCCATGCTGCTCGGGCTCGACGATCGGCAGCCCCGGCCCGGCCAGGTGAGCCAGCACCCGGCGGGGTGCCTCGGGCAACTGGTTATGGCGCGACACGTAGCAGGGGTCGTGCAGGGCGATCGCCCCCTGGCCCTCGGCCGGCTCAAGAGGCAGTTTGCCCTCGTCCAGCAGTTCGCCCAACAGCTCGCTATGGTGCTGCACCTTCCAGGTGCCGCCAAAGTCGGGGTACTCGTTCTTGAGCGTGTTGAAGCAGTGGGCGCAGCCCGTGACGATTCGCTGAAACTTCACCGCCCCCAGCGTCTCGACATTGGCCATGGCCTGCTCGAGAAACGTGAATTCGTCGCCGAGCCGCCGGGCCGGGTCGCCCGTGCAGCGCTCGTCTTTTCCGAGGATGGCGAAATTGATTCCCGCGGCCCGCAGCACCTTGACCAGCGACTGAGTGACCCGCTGGTTGCGGCGGTCGAAGCTGCCCGCGCAGCCCACCCAGAGCAATACGTCGGGTTGCGGGTTTTCGTGAACCGTGGGCACATCGAGCCCGGCGGCCCAGGCGGGCCGATCGTCGGGCGGAACTCCCCAGGGGTTGCCCACCGAGCCAATCGAGCGGAGGGCGGCCTGGGTCGAACCCACGATTTGCCCCTCGCCCACCAGGTGGCGGCGCATTTCGATGATCGTACCCATCTGGTCGATCAACACGGGGCAGTTGTGCACGCAGGCCCCACAGGTCGTGCAGCTCCAGAGCGTTTCGGCCGAGATGACTTCGCCGTGCAGGCTGCCGGCGTGCTCTCCGTGCGCGGCGATATCGAGCACGACCCGCATCGGCGACAGCGGCTTCTGGGTGTTGAACGCCGGGCAAGCGCTTTCGCAGCGGCGGCAGTGGGTGCAGGCGTCGTAGCTGAAGAGCTGCCGCTGGCTGAATTCCTCCACGGCCGACAGCCCGAACCGGCCCGTCGCTTCCACCTCTTCCAGGCTCACCGGTCGCAGCCGCCCCGAGTGCTTCTCGGGCGTCAGGGCAATATGGACCGGCGCGACCAGAAAATGGAGCAGCTTGGTGTAGGGGACCAGGGCAATGAAGGCGAACACCGCGAGCATGTGCACCCACCACAGCACCAGATGGGCTGTGGTGGCCCCGGCCGCGCCCAGGCCGGCTCGCTGAAAAACCAGAGCCAGCCCCCATCCGACGAACGAATCGACCCGCTCGAAGGCGGGAAAGCCCGTGGCCAGAATCCGCAGCCCCTCGATCACAAACCCAGTCAGGCCGATCAAAAAAAAGAGCCAGAGAATGGCCGCATCGATGGGGCGCGACGACGGGCGGACCCGCGTCAGCCCGCCACGCCGGGCCATGGCTATCGCCAGGCCCACCAGGAACCCCACCCCAAACACCTCGAGCGCCAGCGAGGTGACACGGTAAAACGTGCCTTGGAAAAAGTACCCCACTCCGAAAGGGCCGAGCAGGTTGTAGTCTTGCACCGCCACGATCACCGTGCCGATGAACAGCACGATAAAGCCGTAGAAGATCAGCAGGTGGCTGCCCCAGGCCACGGGAATGCGGGCGATGATTTGCTGGGCCAGCACGTGGCGCGCCACGCGCCCAGCCGCCCCGCCCAGCGTAAGCGGCGGCTGCCAAGGGGCCGCGGCCGAGGCTTGGGGGTTGGCCGCTGACGTGCCGGTCGAGCCCGGCTCGGCGCCCGCGGGGGGCTGCCAGGCGGCCCGCTGCCCGCGGCGCCAGACCTTCCAGCGCAGCCAGACGCCGTAACCAAACGCCCCCAGCGAAGCCAGGAACAGCAGGTACATCGACACCTTGGTCGCGGTGCCGATGTTCCAGAGAATTTCCCGAGTCTCGGTGCCGGGCGGAATCTCGAAATGAGCCATGAGAGATTGAATTCAGCAAAGGTGAAGCGCTTCGCAGGCGGGGCACCCAGCGGCCAGCGAACCCATTGCGCACCGGTAAAGCGCACTCGCCCCAATTTTCCGCAGTAACCGGGCTTTAGTGTACGAGCCTGGGCCCCGGCCCGGAAGCGCCACCAGCTCGGCGCGGGCTCTGGTACCGGGCACCGCGGGCCGAAACGATGGCGCCAGGGGCCTCTGGCCCAGTTCCGCTCGGCACGATTCGCCGCGGCCTTGGCGGCAGCAGGGGCCAGGCCCAATGCAGCGACCGATGCGCGCCTTCGCTCCGCGATACTGCCGCGCGAACTCCCGGGTTGTGTGACCCCGAGGCTAGCGCGGCCCGAGAAACGGGGCGCATTCCGAGTGGCAAGCGGCCGCGGGCCACCGGGGCTTTACTTGCGGCCGGCCTCGATCAGGCCGACCATCTGCGGTACGGCCTCGAACAGGTCGGCCACCAGTCCGTAGTCGGCCACTTCGAAGATCGGGGCGCTCGAATCCTTGTTGATGGCCACGATCGTCTTGGAATTCCGCATGCCAGCCAGGTGCTGAATGGCCCCGCTGATGCCGCAGGCGATGTAAAGCTTGGGAGCCACGACCTTGCCGGTCTGACCCACTTGAAAATCGTTGGGCATCCAACCGCTGTCCACGGCGGCCCGGCTCGCCCCCACGGCGGCCCCCAACACATCGGCCAGCTTTTCGAGCACCTGGAATCCCTCGGGCCCGCGGGTGCCGCGACCGCCCGAGACCACGGTGTCGGCCTCGGTCAACTCCGGACGCTCGAGCGGCGTTTTGTCGACCGACTTAAACGCCTTGCGAGGGTGGGCGAGCTGCGGGGGCAGCGTCGCGGTTTCGATCGGCGCCGGATCGGCCCCCGGCGCGGCTGGCTCGAAGGCCGAGGGGCGGACCGTGGCCACGACCCGGGGGCCCAACAGGCTCACTTCAGCCAACAGGTTCGAGTAGAAGGACGGTTTGGTCAGAGCCAGTTTTTGGGCATCGGCCCCGCGGATCTCCACGACGTCGCTACACATGCCGGCCCGCAACCGCGCCGCCACGCGAGGAAGTGAATCGCGCGTGACGGTGGAGCTGGCAGCCGCCACCAGGCGGTACGGTCCGCTCTCGGCCACGGCGGCGATCGCCTTGGAGTGGGCTTCGCCGGTCGGCTTGGCCAATTCGGCATGGTCGGCCACGAGCACCCTGCGCACGCCTAGGGACGCCAGTTGCGGGGCCACCGCGCCGGCGTGGGGCCCCAGCACCAGCACATCGCAGGCGCCCCCCAACCGCTGGGCCACGTCGCGGCCAAAGGCCACGGCCGATTGATCGCTGCGCGAAAGTTGGGCCGCCGAGGGGATGGAAACGATCAGGCTATCGGCATGCGAAGTCGACATGTAGGCAGTACCTTTTCTCTCTACGAAGCGTTCCATCCACCGCCGCGCGGCTCACCGGCCGCGGCACGCCGGCCGCGGCACGCCGGCCACGCTAGACCAGGCCCTTGGCCACGAGCTTGGCGACCAGCTCCTCGACCGAACCGAGCATTTCCCCCTTTTGCCGGGCGGGCAGCGTGCGGTAGCCCTCTACCTGAACCGTGGCCGAGGGCAAATCGGGCAGTTCGCCCGCCGCGATCACGGCCTGGGGCTTCTTCTTGGCTTTCAAAATGCCCGGCAGCGAGGCGTAGCGCGGCTCGTTGAGCCGCAGGTCGGTGGTAACCACCGCGGGCAGAGTCACCTCGACGTGTTCCAATCCGCCGTCCACCTCGCAGGTAACCTGGGCCACCTTTCCGGCAGCGTCCAGCTCGATCTTCGACGCGAACGAGGCATGGGGCCAATCGAGCAGCTCGGCCACCATGAGCGGTACCTGGCCGTTCTCGGCATCGACCGCCAATTTGCCCATCAGCACCAAATCGGGCTGTTCCCGCTGGATGGCGACGGCCAGGGCCTGGGCCGTAATCAGCGGATCGAGTTCGCCGGCCAGGTCGACCCGCACCGCGCGGTCGGCCCCCATGGCCAGGGCGGTTTGCAGTTGCTCGCCCGCGGCAGCGCCTCCCACGCTGAGCACCACGACCTCGCCGCCAACCCGCTCTCGAATCCGCAGGGCTTCTTCCACCGCCAATTCGTCGAAGGGGTTCACCTCGTACTGAATCTGGTCGGTGACCAGGGCGCCAGCGGGGGTCAGTTTCATGCGCACGTCGCGCTGGGGGGCGCGTTTGATGGCGGCGAGTATCTTCATCGGTTCGGCTCACTGGCGAAAACGGAACGGGAAACTTGGCCCGTGACAGGGCCTTCGGCCGCCGGGCGGTCGCGGGCTTGCTCGGGGAGAGCCGGGCTACCCCCCCTTAACGAAGCCACACGCCTGCCGAGTTTCGGCTCGACAGGCGTGTGGAGTTGAAACGCTCCGGGTTCATCAACCGGCACCTGCCCGCGCTGCCCGTGGCCGGCCTCGCTTCTTGGCGAGGCCGCGCGAGCAGCTCGGGCGCTGGTTGCCGGCCGCCCCGGCTAGTCGTTCTTGTAGCCGTGCATGATTTCGGCGGTCTCGATGCCGGCGATGGCCTTGTAGCCACCCTCGGCGATCGCGCCACCCAACCGAGTCACGGCCTTGTAGTACTTGTCGCTGGGCCGCTTGCCGGTGATCTTGCGAGTCAGATCTTGGCAAGCGATGTCGGCCGCGTCGCGGACCAACTCGTCGTCCTGCCGCGCGGCGTAGAGGGCCGTGCAGAGGATCGTGGTCGCGTCCTGGATCCGGGCCGACAGTTCCGACATCCGGCACTGGCGATCGGCCAGGGCCAGTTGGTGCGTCATCATCACCGACGAAATGTCGTTCGGCGAGTTCTGCAGGTACTCCACGGCGAACTCGGCGTGAGCCTTGAGCTTCTCGGGCATGGCGGGCAAACCGCTATGCTGCGGCCGGTGCAGCTTCTGGCCAACCAGCCACTTGGCATACGAGGTTCCCGGTCCCTTGAGGGCCCACAGGTGCGCCGGGTTGAGCGGGTTGGGCTGACGAATGTTGTTGGCCATCAGTGCCATCCCGATCGGTTCGAAGAACCGGGTGCCGTGCTCCTTGATCAGCGATTTGAAGAACGCCATGCCGAGCATTTCCCCCTCGCCCTCGTAGATGCAGGGGGCCAGGAACTCGTGCACGTTGTCGCCGAACAAATGGCCTTCCAGGAACGAACGGCCGCCGTGCGTCTTCATGAAGTACTCAATCGCCACGTGCTTCTGCGCTTCGGAGCCGAAGATCTTGGCGATGATGCACTCCATTTCCCCGCGGTAGTGCTGATCCAGCAGGCTGGCGCACCACTCGACCATGGCGTCGCAAGCCACGATCAGGCCCGCCGTGCAGCCGATGCGGCGCTGCACCAACTCGCGAGTCGAAATCGTCTGGCCGTAGGTGCGGCGGAACTTGGCCCAGGGGAGCATATTGGCGAGCATCACTCGCATCATGCCCGAGGCGTTGGCACACAGCGAAACGCGACCCAAGTTCAAACCGTGGTAGGCAATGGTCAACCCATCGCCACGGCCCGGCTTCAGCAGGTTCTCGGCCGGCACGCGGAAATTCTTGAAGATGATGCCCCGGTTATAGGCCCCGCGAATCGCGTACAGGCCGTACTTCACCAGGCGGAAGTTTTCGTTCTCTTCCTCGGGCAGGTCGGCGATGAGCACCGCCGGGCGATGGTCGATCAAGCAGACCAGGCCCACCGTGCGGCCGGGCACCACGTTGGTGATAAACAGCTTCTCGCCGTTGACCACGTAGTGGTCACCCTCGAGCTTGGCCTCGGTCCGCAAGGCGGTCAGGTCCGAACCGGCGTTGGGCTCGGTCAGGGCGAAGGCCGAGAGCCGTTCGCCGCTGGCCAGCTTGGGCAGGTACTTCTGCTTCTGCTCGGGGGTGCCGAAGGTGCGAATCGGATCGACCGCGCCGATACAGCCGTGTACCGAGGCCAGGCCGGCCACCGTGGCTTCGAGCGTGGCCATCTTGGTCAAAAACGGGGCAAAGCACTGAAACGGGGCGCCCGCGCCACCGTACTGCTGGTCGACCAGCAAGCCCCAGTAGCCAGCTCCACCCAGGTCTTCCAGCACCTGGTTCTGAATCTTCTTTTCCGGCGTGTACATGGTCTTGGACTCGTGATGCCGGCGCACCACGGCCAGCGAGGCATCCATGACCTTTTGCACTTCGGCGCTGGGCTTAACGGCCTGCGACTTGAACAAGTCGGCCGGAGCCACGGTATCCCACACCGCCCGGTGAATCGGGCTGGCGGTGGTCTTGTGCTTGAACATCTGGTCGACGTGGTCGTCGGCCTTGTCGATGGCCCCCGTGCGGCGGGCTTCGTCAGCACTCTTGCCACCCAGGGTCAGCGCGGTTTCGGCGAACGAGGCCTTTTCCGTGTCCGTGGGTCCCGCTCCGCCCGTGCCGTGTACCTTGGGTTTGGATTCCACTTCTGTCGACATAGCGGGCGTTCCTTTCGGATAAATGCGGGTCCGCACCGTGAATCACCAGCCCCCGATCGGGCCAAGGGGGGCGGAACCCTACCACCGTTTGTGACGTACCTTGCGAGTATTGTTGATCGCGACGCGGCGCGTGAGACCTGAATTCCTTGTCGACCCAATCCAGCCGGCCCCGCGGGCAGTTACGGCCGGCACGAACGGAAACCAACCCCCTCGTTGCATTCAGCTCGGGCCGATACCGCCTGGCACCGCGGCAAGCGGCGCGGCGGGACGGGCACGGCCGCCTAGGCCGCGCCGGCCGTTACAGCCGCTCGAAAATGGTTGCGATTCCCTGGCCGACCCCGATACACATCGTGGCCAGCCCCACCTGGGCCCCCCGGTCGATCATGTTGCCCAGCAGGGTGGTGGTGATTCGCGCGCCGCTGGCCCCGAGCGGATGCCCGATGGCGACGGCCCCCCCGCGAAGATTCACCTTCTCCTCGTCCAATTCGAGCATGCGGATGCAGGCCAGCGCCTGGGCGGCAAACGCCTCGTTCAGCTCGATCACGTCGATGTCTTTGAGCGTCATTCCGGCCCGCTTCAGCGCCTTCTTCGTGGCCGGCACCGGACCGGTACCCATCACGGCGGGGTCAACGCCGGCAACGGCGGTCGCCAGGATCCGGGCAATCGGCTTCAAGCCTAGCGCCTTGGCCCGCCCCTCCGACATGACCAACAGGGCGGCGGCTCCGTCGTTGAGCGGCGAACTGTTGCCGGCCGTAACGGTGCCCATCCCGGGAACGAAAGCCGGCTTCAAGGCGCCGAGCGATTCCAGGCTGCAATCGGGCCGCACGCACTGGTCGACCGTGACCTCGATTCGCTCCCCGTCCTCGCTCTTACCCCAGACCGGCACGATCTCGCGCTGAAACGCCCCTTCGGCGTGCGCTTTGGCCGCCTTCAGGTGGCTGCGAACGGCGAACTCGTCCTGCTCTTGCCGAGTGATGCCCTGCGACATGGCCAGGAACTCGGCCGTGAAGCCCATGCCCAGGGCCGCCTTCGAGGTGCGATGGAACAGCTTGGGGTTGGGATCGACCCCCTTGTCCATCGGAATGTGGTGCATATGTTCCAGGCCCCCCACGACCTGCACATCTTCAAAGCCGGCCATGATCGAGTGCGTGGCCTGGTTCAGCGCTTGCAGACTGGAACCGCAAAGCCGGTTGACCGTGGCCCCGCCCGACTCAATGGGCAAACCGGCCATCAGGGCGATATTGCGGGCACAATTCATGCCCTGCTCGCCCTGCTGCTGGGTGTTGCCAAGCACGCAGTCTTCGATCTGACTGACCTCGATTCCGGTGCGCTGAAGCAGGGCTTTGATCACCGCCACGGCCAGGTCGTCGGAACGCACTTCGCGAAAAACGCCCTTGTCTCGGTGAGCCCGGCCGACCGGGGTCCGCACGCAATCGACAACGACAGCTCGGTTCATGATTGTGCTCGATTCTCCCGCGTTGGCTGCCAGGGCCCCGACGAGGACCCGGAACGACCGCGGTGCTAAGTTCAGTGCTTCTCGCGGCCGCTCGACTCGTGGCCGCCGGACGGCAAACCTTTTGGCTCTCAGTCGTAGAACTTGCGGCCCGTCTTGGCCATTTCCAACAACATCTTCGTGGGCCGCGCCCGCTCACCCAGCGATTCCAGCGGCTTGAGCATTTCAACAATCTGCGCCGCCCCCAAGGTGTCGGCCCAGAACAAGAGCCCACCCTTAAAGGGCGGGAAGCCGGTGCCGAAGATCAATCCCAGGTCCACGTCGCGCGGGTCGCGAACGATCTTTTCTTCGAGAATCCGCGTGGCTTCCAGCACCATCGGCAAGAACAGCCGATGGACGATTTCGTCCGGGCTGAACTTCTGCTTGCCGCGCACCAGCGGGGCAACCACGTCGCCCAAGGTCGGGTCGGGTTCCCCCTTGCTCTTGGCGTCTTTATAGCGGTAGAAGCCGACCAGGGTTTTCTGGCCAAGCCGCTTGGCATTGTACATGGCGGGCAGCAAGGGCGACTCGACCACCCGGTCGGGGAAGGCATCGTGCATCACCTTGCCGGCGAACAGCGCGGTGTCGATCCCCACGACGTCGTAAAGCGTGATCGGACCCATCGGCATTCCGAACGAGGTGGCCGCCTTCTCGATGTGCTTGATCTCGGCCCCGTCCAAAATCAGCTCGAGCGCTTCGTTCATGTAGGGCAGCAGCAGCCGGTTGACCAAAAAGCCCGGCCCGTCGTTGACCACGATCGGCGACTTGCCGATCGACTTGGCGTAGGCCACGGCCGTAACCACGGTCTGGTCGCTGGTCTTCGCACCCCGAATCACCTCGACCAGGGGCATGCTCCGCACCGGGTTGAAAAAGTGAATGCCCACGAAACGCTCGGGCGACTTCAGATTCTCGGCCAAACGCGAAATCGGAATGGTCGACGTGTTCGAAGCCAGGATCGCGCCCGCGGGCAGCACCGGTTCGATCCGGGCATAAAGCTGCCGCTTCACCTCGGGGTTCTCGACCACGGCCTCGATCACCAAATCGCAGTTGGCAAACTCGCTGTCGGTGGTGGTGGCGTTGATCAGCGGGGCGAAATCAAGGGCCTTCTTGCCGTCGGGGCCCTTGATCGTCTTGCTGAACGAAACTTCGCTCAGAATATTCTGCACGCCGCGGCCCAGGGCCTGCGGCATCGCGTCGGTAATGGTCACCGGCACCTGCTTGCGAAGCGTGGCGGCGGCAATGCCGGCCCCCATGATGCCCGCCCCGACCACGCCCACCGAACGCACCTCGGCCGGCTTCAGGTCGGCCGCGTCGACCCCCTTGTCCTTCTTGTTGCGCTCCATCAGGAAGAACACGTTGATCAGCGACCGATTCACCGGGGTGCCGAACAACTCGGCCATGCCGGCCGCCTCGTTGGCACAGGCCTCTTCGATCGACCCCTGGGCCGAACCCACCATGGCATTGAGCGCCGCCAGGGGGGCCGGGTACTGGCCCTTGGTCTGTCCCTGGATGTAGCCGTTGGCCGTGGCAGCCAGGAAGGCCAGCTCCGTGTCGTCCAGCGGCAGCGGGCCCGACCAGCGCTGGCGATCGGCCAGGTATTCCTTCGACTTCTGCTCGGCCCGAATTACCGAAATGGCGGCTGCTTCCAGCCGGTCGGCGGGCACCACGTCGCTGGCCAGCCCCATGTTGTAGGCGGCCCGGCCGTCGATCGACTCGCCACCGCAGATGAGCTCCACCGCGTTGGCCAGCCCCGCGATTCGCGGCACCCGGGCGGTACCCCCCCAGCCCGGAAAAATACCGATCTTTACTTCGGGAAAACCAAGCTGCGATTTGCGGTCGTCGGCCATGACCCGGCGATCGCACCAGCAGGAAAGCTCGCCGCCCCCCCCAAGGGCCATGCCGTCGATGGCGGCCACCGTGACAAACGGCATCTGGGAAAACCGCTCGAGCAGCTTGCGGCCCCGGGTGCACATGTCGACCACCTGGGCCGGCGTGATGTCTTTGGCGGCCGCGAACTCGGTAATGTCGGCGCCCGCAATGAAGGCCCCGGGCTTGCCCGAACGGACGATCAGCCCAGCCAGGTCTTTTCGCTGAGCCAATTCGTCCAGGTGCCGGTTGAGCTCTTCCAACACGTGCTGCGACAGCACGTTGGCCCCCTTGCCCGGCGCGTCGAAGGTTAGAACGGCAATGTCCTTTTGGGCCATTGCCACGCGAATGGTCGGTGCGTTTGCCATGACGATAGCAGTACCTAATTCGGGCGATCGGGTCGGCCAGAAGGGCCGGCGAGCGGACCGCGGTGCGTTTCCCCCAAACCTGAGGCGGCCCGATTGGCCCCTCGCTTTCAACCCTTATACCACGCCAGATCGGGCCTCTGAAGCCTTGGGCACGCCCAATTCTTTTTATAGTTAGCATGATTTCTATCAATGCTGGCTTGCCGTCGGCCCCCCTGGATTCCTCTGGGTTCCCCGCGCGCAACCGCATCTCTGGGGGCGGCCCGGTACGAGCCTGGCCCCCGGAAAAACTGGTGGCATCTGCCCGCGCGGTGCGTTACAACGTGGCCCGACCGGCGGCCGCGTTCATCTTGGGGGACTTCCGCCGCCGGAGATTGTTGGGAATTGCAACCGTGAGGGTCTACCGCATGCGATTTCGAACCTGCCACTGGGCCGCCGCCGTTTGCCTTGTTCTCTCGGTCTCCAGCGCCCAGGCCGACGTGGCGCTGCACCCGCTCTTCACACCGGGCGCCGTGCTGCAGCAGGGACGCGAGATTCCGGTCTGGGGCACGGCCGCCGCGGGCGAACAGGTGACGGTGACGCTCGGCGAGACCAAGGCGCAAGCCACGGCCGACGCCCAGGGGCACTGGATGGCGCGCCTGGCCCCGCAAACGGCGGGCGGTCCGCACGAACTGGTCGTCGAGGGCAACAACCGCCTGGCCGTGGGCGAGGTGCTGATCGGAGAAGTGTGGCTCGCCAGCGGGCAGTCGAACATGCAGTGGTCGGTCAAGGCCTCGGCCGATCCAGAGGCCACGATCGCGGCGGCCAATCATCCGCAGCTTCGGTTACTCACGGTGCCCCGCCAGGGTCAGGAAGAAATTCAAACCACGGCCGAGATCAGTTGGACTCCCTGCACGCCCGAGAGCGTGCCTGAGTTTTCGGCCGTGGCCTATCACTTTGGCCGGCACCTGCAAGCCGCCCTGAAATGTCCGGTGGGGCTGATCAACACCTCGTACGGCGGCACGCCGGCCGAGGCTTGGACCACGCGGGAAAAACTGCTCCAAATTCCCGAATTGCGAGGGCTGGTCAGCGAGGGAGACGCGGAACTGGGCCGCCTGGCCCACGCGCAGCGGGCCTATCAGGCTGCCCGCGCCGCTTGGGACGCCGCCCCGGCCGAAACCCGCGGTCCGGCTCCGCAGCCCCCGCGGGCCGCTGGCCATCCACACCGCCCCTCGGTGCTGTACAACGCCATGATTCACCCGCTGGTTCCCTACGCCATTCGCGGAGCCATCTGGTATCAGGGCGAATCGAACGCCGGTCGGGCCTATCAGTACCGCACCCTGTTTCCGGCCATGATCTCGAGTTGGCGCGAGGTTTGGGAGCAGGGCGATTTTCCGTTCCTGTTCGTGCAATTGGCTCCCTTTATGAAGAAGGTGGAGCAGCCTGAGCCCAGCGCCTGGGCCGAGCTGCGCGAAGCCCAGTGGATGACCACCCAGCGGCTCACCCAGACCGGCATGGCGGTGATTACCGACGTGGGCGACGAGAACGACATTCACCCCAAGGCCAAGGAACCGGTCGGGCAGCGATTGGCCCTGGCGGCCCGCGCGCTGGCCTATGGCGAGGCGATCGAGTACTCGGGCCCTGAGTTCCACTGGGCCGAGGCGCTCGGTCCCGAGATGGTGCTGCACTTCCGCCACGCGGGCCAGGGATTGAAGGCCGAGGGAGACGCGCTCACCGGCTTTGTCATCTGCGGCGCCGATCGGCGGTTTGTCAACGCCACGGCCCGCATCGAGGGAGCCGCCGTGGTGGTCCGTTCCGACGAGGTGCCCCGGCCGGTCGCGGTGCGCTACGGCTGGGCCAACTATCCGCTGGGCAATCTCTGGAACGCCGATGGATTGCCCGCCACGCCGTTCCGCACCGATGATTTCCCCGCCAGCACCGCCCCCTAACGGGTCGAAGCGGCGAGCGCGGGGAAACCGCGGCGGTTAATGCAGAGCGTCGAGCGGCGTCTGGGCGGCCAGATGCGCCTCGGCATCGCTCCGGCCATAGAGCCAGAACAGCGCCGGGTGGACAAAGAAATCCAGCAGCGTCGAGCTGATCAGCCCCCCCAGGATCACGGTCGCCACGGGGTAAAGAATCTCTTTGCCCGGCTCGTCGCTTGCCAACACCAGCGGCACCAGGGCGATGCCGGCGGTGAGCGCGGTCATGAGCATGGGGGCCAGCCGCTCGAGCCCCGCCCGCACGATCATGGTCTGGGAGAAGCTCTCTCCCTCGAAGCGCACCAGGTGCAGGTAGTGGGCCAGCAGCAGAATGCCGTTCCGCGAGGCGATCCCCGAGAGCGAAATGAACCCGACCAAGCTGGCCACGGTAAACGACTGGCCGGTGACCACCAGCGCGGTCACGGCGCCAATGGCGGCCATGGGCAGGGCAGCCAGTACCTGGAGCGACAGGCTCACCGAACCGAACAGCGTGTACAGCGCCACGAACATTCCAGCCAGTGAGACCAGGCTCAAGAGCACGATGGTTCGCGTGGCCTCGGCCTGGTTCTCGAACTGACCGGTGAGCTCGAGGAAGTAGCCCGGCGGCAGGCTGGTGGTCACCGGCGCCAGCGCTTGGCGCAGATCGGCGACGAAGCTTCCCAGGTCGCGCCCCGCCGTGTTGCATTGCACAATGATCCGGCGACGCACATTCTCGCGATGGATCGTGTTGGGCCCCGTGGTATCGACCACCTCGGCCACGCTGGAAAGCGGAATCTTAGCCCCGCTGGGTAGCGTAAGCGATAAGCGGCGGAGCAGGCTGGGGTCTTGCCGGTACGGTTCGTCCAGGCGCACTAACAAGTCGAATTTCCGCTCACCGTCGACCACTTCGGAAACCACCTGGCCATTCATGGCCGTTTCGACGAAGCGATTGACGTCGGCCACGGTCAGGGCATAAGTCGATAGCTGCTCGCGCTTCACCCGCAATTGAATTTGCGGAATCTCTACCTGCGACTCAGTCACCAGGTCGCGCACGCCGGGCACCGTGGCCATGGCCTGGTGAACTTCGCCCGCCAGACGGCGCAGCTGCCCCAGGTCGTCGCCAAAGATTTTTACGCCGACCTGCGACTTGACCCCCGAAAGCATGTGGGAAATCTGGTGCGCCAACGGCTGTTCGACCGAAAACACCGCACCGGGCACGGTGGCCAATTCGCGGCGCAAGTCGACCAGCACGGCGGCCCGGTCCCGATGCCGCTCAGGCCGGAAGGCGACGATAATCTCGGAAGCATTCACCCCCTCGACGTGTTCGTCCTGGTCGGCCCGGCCGGTCCGCCGGCCAAAGGTCAGCACGCCGTCGACCCGGGCAATCGCCTCTTCCGCCATGCCGGCAATGCGGTTCGATTCATCGAGCGAGGTGCCGGGCGGCAGGAACAAATTCACCTGCATGCTGCCTTCGTTAAAGGGGGGGAGAAAATCCTGCCCCAGCCGGCTCGCCAGCACTCCGCTCAGCACCACCGCCCCGGCCACGCCGATCAGGATGGGCCGAGGATGCGCCAGGCTGAACCGAATAGCCAGGCCGGCCAGCCGTTTGAGCTGCCTCAGCAGCCAGCCGTCGCCCGCGTGGCTCGACTCGCCCGAATGCAGTAAGAGCAACGACGACAGAACGGGCGTAACCGTTAGCGACACCAAGAGCGAACCGAGAATGGAAACGATGTAGGCCAGGGCCAGGGGCTTGAACAACCGCCCTTCGATTCCCCCCAGGGCCAAGAGGGGCAAGAAGACCAGCACCACCAGGATCGTACTGAATACGATCGAATTGCGGACCTCGCTCGAGGCTTCGTACACCACGCGCAGCACGGGTCGCGGTTCGGCCAGGCGCCGGTTTTCACTTAGGCGTCGGAAAATGTTCTCGACGTCGACCACCGCGTCGTCGACCAGTTCGCCGATCGCCACGGCCAGGCCGCCCAGGGTCATCACGTTGATCGAAAGCTCGAGCCAGTGGAACACCAGCGCGGTAAACAACAGCGAGAGGGGGATCGCCGTGAGCGTGATCAGCGTGGTGCGCAAGTTGAGCAGGAAAAGAAACAAAATCACCACGACCAGCAGGCTGCCGTCGCGCAGCGCCATGATCACATTGTGGATGGCCAGATCGATGAACCGCTTCTGCTGATAAATCTCGGTTTCGATTCGCACATCGTCCGGCAGCGAAACCTGCAGGTCGTCCAGGGCGGTTAGCACCCCCTGCGTCAGGGCTCGGGTATCGCTGCCGGGCTGCTTGGTCACGATCATCAGCACGGCGGGCCGGCCCTCGACCGCGGCGTCGCCCCGTTTCACCTCGGGGGCCTCGACAATCTGGGCCACCTGGTCGAGCAACACGGGCCGTTCGCCGTGGCGTCGGACCACGGTCTTGGCCAAATCGTCGGCCGAGTGAACGCGTCCCAGCGACCGCACCAAAAACTCCCGGGGACCGCGCACAACATATCCGCCGGCTGCATTGCTGTTGCTTTCGGCCACGGCCTGTTCGATCTCGCCCAGGGTAACCCCGTAGCTCACCATCGACTCGGGACGCACCAGCACTTGGAACTGCTTGCGCCCGCCCCCCAGCACGGCCACCTGGGCCACGCCGGGAACGGCCAACAGGCGCTGGCGCACCACCCAGTCGGCCAGCGTGCGGAGTTCGACGGGCGAGGTTTCGCCGCCGTCGCTCCAGAGGCCGAACTGCAGCACCTGCCCCATGATCGACGACATGGGCGCCAGGTGCGGCCGTGTCCCAGCCGGCAACCGGGCACTGGCCAGCGCGATTTTCTCGCTGACGATTTGCCGGGCCAAATAGGGGTTGGTCGACCAATCGAACTCTACATTGATCACCGAGAGTCCCGCGGCGCTCGAGCTGCGCACCGCTTGCACGCCGGTGGCTCCGTTGACCGACGTTTCCAGGGGAAAGGTGATCAGTGTCTCGACCTCCTCGGGAGCCAGTCCCGGGGCCTCGGTCAGCACCGTAACCCGAGGGCGGTTCAAGTCGGGAAACACGTCGATGGGAAGCTGTTCCGCCGCGCGGAAACCGTAGAAGGTCATTCCGCCCGCCACCATCAAGGTGAGCAGGCGATGGTTCAGCACGAATCGAATGACGGCGTTTAGCAAGGTTTCACCTGGCCGGTGAATTCAAGGAGGATGGCGCCCGCACCGTAGGTCGGCGCGGCCGGCTCAAGATGGCCGCGGCACGCCTGGGGGCGGTTAGTGTTCGTGGTCGTGATGTGGCTCGCCGCCGCCGGAAAGCCGGTTCTTCCAGGTCAGCAGCAACTGGTGGGCTCCGGAGAGAGCCACGCTGTCGCCGGGCTTGAGCCCGCCCCCCGCCGCGATCACCACCGAGAGCGGGTCGCGGTGCTCGACGGCGACGGCGAGCCGGTGAAAGTGCCCCTGGTCTTCGAGAAACACATAGTTTTCGGCCCCCTCCGAAGCCACCGCTTCCAACGGCAAGACCAATCGCGATTCCCAGCGCTCCACGGGAATCAGCACCTGTACCCGCTGCCCAGGGCGAAATCGCCAATCGATGACCCGGCGGCCGTCCGGATTGGTCGAGTCACGAACGATTTCGTTCGACAGCGATACGAAGAACCGCATGGTGCGGGAATCGGGTTCAATCTGACCGGCCAGGTGCGAAAGCGCTAGCCCGGCCACGGTTTGCGGGGGGCGCCCCTCGCCCTCGATCACGATGGACAAGTGCCATCCTTTTTCCGCCAGCGACTCGAGCGCCGGTAGATCTTGCTCGAAGGCTCTCCCTTCGACCGTCAGATGCCGGTGGTCGGCCAGGTCCACCAGGCAAGTGCCAGCCGTCACGCTCTGGCCCGAGGTAATCTTTAACCGCTCGACGACCAGCAGCGTGGGGCCCCCATCAGCGATCGACTCCGGCCGCGGGCTGACCAGCGTCAGCGTGCCCAACAACCGCCGATCGGCGCGAATCTGGGCCACCTGCTCCTGCGAAAGTCCATGCAAAAGCAGTGCCTGCGACTGGGCCCGCAGCTCGGCCTCGAGCTGCTGCTGCTGGTACTGAGCCGCCAACAGGCTCTTGCGGGCAATCACTCCCTCTTCGGCTACGGACTCGAGCCGGGTGATCTCGCGCTGAATGACGTCCAGACTCTCAATCTTCCGCAGAAAATCGGCCTGGGTCTGGACCAAGTCTTCTTGGGTCAACCGCACTTCGCAAAGCGGCTGGCCGGGCTCGATCGCTTGGCCCTCGACCACGAAAATCTTCGTCACTACCCCGGTCAAAGGCGCGGGAACTTCGATCTTCGACCGGCCCGGTAGTTCGGCAACCAATCCGGGCACCCGGGTAGTTTGCTCGTACGGCCCGAGTTGCACCTGGCCGATCTCAATGCCGACCGAGCGCTGGGCTTCGGCCGTCAGGTAAACGGCCGAGGCTTCTTCGTCGGCGTTATGTCCGTGCGGAAGGTCGTGGTCATGGTCGGCCGCGCCGCCGTGGTCATGGTCGGCCGCGCCGCCGTGATCATGGTCGGCCGCGTTTCCGCTCGACCGCGCGACCTCCGCCACTCCGGGTACAGCCCGGCTCCACCCCGACCAGCGCGCAAGCGACTGCACCCCCGTGCCCAGCAAAACTCCCAGGGCGACCGAACCGGCGACCAAGCCCGCCTGGCGCATCCAGGCCGGTTTCTGCCGGTTCTCTGGCATGCTGGGCGACGATTCAGACGAATTAGCCGCCTCGGCTGCATCGCAAGACGTGAGGGGGGTATCGCTCATGGGTCAAACGCTCCGCAAAACCTGGGCCAATCCCACGACCGACCACTGGCCAGCCCAGAAACGTGGGCTCTGCCTCTGGCGCGGCAAGCCAAAGCCCCCGCGCGGCACGCCAAAGCCCCCGGGCGGCACGCCAAAAAACGTAGCGAGCGGGCGGAAAAGCTCGAACCACCGTAGGATGTGGGCCGTTACGCACGATCAACCCGCCGCCCCAGGACGGGTCAATCCTAGCGGGCGAATTCCCAGAACAGCAACCCGGCCGAGCTGAGGGCATCCGTCCGGCCTTGATTGCGCGGCACAGTCCAAGTACCGCAACCAGGCACCATTCGTTGGCAAGCCATGGCCCAAACCCCCCCGGGCAGTTGGCTCGGGTCGGCCAATTCGGCCAGGGGAATCGCGGTTTCGATCGTCCAAAAACCGGAACCGCGCTGCGTGGCGACGAACCACCGGGGATTCCAAGCTTCGTTGTGCCAGCACTGGTCGCTCACCCACCCGCGCTGGTCAACCATAAGCTGAAAGGCCGTTTGCCGATCGCGATCGGTGTCGAGCCAGAGAACGATTCGATCGCAGTCCGCGAGATCTTGATCGCGCCGACGGGGCCCCGGCTGGCCGGAATCGCCCGGGGACGGCATCTGGCAGCGGGCAGCCCAGTACAAAAACTCCTCGTCGTGCACCAATCGTACTTGGGTGGCCAAGGCGCAGGTCGCGTCTTGCGTGCTCCTCAACTCCAGCGGGGTGCACGCCTGCCAACACGGGTCGCTCAAATCGCCGTCGAGCTTGGGTTTGGTATCGACCAGGGTCACGGTTACCCGGTCGGGTGGTGGAGTTCCTTGGCCCGTCTGCAGCCAGGTTTCGACTTGTGCCGCCCGGCGCCAATCTGGGCCCGCGCACGTCTCGACCAACGCGCCCCACAACTCCGCCGCCAGGGCCGATTGGCGTTGCACCTCCCACTGGGTCATGGGAAATCGCACGAGCGGCTCGGCATGGACTGGCGGAGCGAGCTGCGCCAGGACCTGGGCAGCCGCAACCGCCTGCAGGCTGCGGTCGACCGCGGACCCCGGCTCGGGCAGCGCGGCGGCTCCCGCCAGGTCGAGCGGCAGCGCGTCGGGCCCCGGCGGCAAGGCCGCGGGCTCCGCCCCGATTGCCTCTGCGGGGAACCCAGCAGACTCCAGTGCCGATCTGGCCACGCGCGGATCGAGCACGCCCGTCGACTGCCGTTTCAAGCAATGACCCACTTCCTGGCTGGCGCCGTACTGCACCAACCACACCAGGGCTGCCGGCGCCAGGGGATGGTCGCGATGCCGCCGGGCGAAGGCGGTCAGCGTTTCGGCCGCCAACGACCACTGGCCGGTTCGCGCGTATTCACTTCCCAAACGAAACCAGAGCCAGCCGGCCGAGTTGCGGTCGAGCTGCTGCGACCAGCGCTGCATTTCGCCGAGCAGCTTGACCGATTCTTCCGGCTGGCCGGCCAGCGAAGTGAGAATCGCGCCGATGTGCCGCTGCCTCATCAACGACTGGGCCAAATGGGGCGAATCTCTGCCGCCGGTTTCGTCGCTGCGCAGGGGTCCCCGGTCGCGCTGGGCGATTCCGCTTTTCAGATCGCGGCCGGGCTGTGGGCCCTGTAACTGCCGCACGGCAACCGTGGCCTGCATCGGCGGCACCTGCCGGCCGAGTTGTCCCTGGGCCTGCAGCACCGTTTCGCCCAACGAACGGGCCAGGCCTTCGGTCCATTGCATGGCCGACAAGTTCCAGTCGCCCCGCATCCCACCGCGACGAGTGCTCACCACGCGGCGCACCCCCCAGGGCTCGAGCCAGGCGCGTTCGGCGGCCGGTGCCGAGCTGGTTTCAGCCGCCAACGCGACCGCCTCGACCGCGAACGAACGCATGGGTTGCGAGGCGGCACCGCTCTCGA
This sequence comes from uncultured Pirellulales bacterium, assembly GCA_964399535.1. Classification (GTDB taxonomy): domain Bacteria; phylum Planctomycetota; class Planctomycetia; order Pirellulales; family CAYNRE01; genus CAYNRE01. Next base: position 335,220 of record CAYNRE010000032.1, read on the forward strand.
ACAATCGCTCGTCGGCAACGCTAATCACCTCGGGCCGCCACTGTCGAATGCGCTGCGCGAGGATTCGCAGAATTCGCTCGCGAGCCGGCTCGGCGGTCGGCAGCGCGCCGCTGGGGGCTGCGCCAACCCGCGAGGTGTCGGAACCACCGGGCTCTCTCTGGGGATTGACCCAGACCTGGTCGGCACCGAAGCCACCGGCGGCCAACACGGCCTGATGCAGGGTCGCCAGCGTCAGGCCCGCGCCGCCGAGGAAACCACCCGGGGAAACCGGCGTCAACAGTTCGACGCGCGCCCTCCAGTTCTGGCTCCCGGCCGCTTCGGCCAGTAGCTCCCAGCAGATTTCTTCAGGGGTCAGCGCCAGCTCGAGCAGGCCCAGTCGGTGTCCCTTTCCACGAACTGTGTTCCAAGTTGCGCCGCCATCTTGAGTGACGACTACCACCCCCAGCGCGCCGACGGCGCAGCCCTGGGAATCGCTGGCAAAGCAAATGCTTTCCAGCGGCAAGGGCTGGCCGGTTGGCTGCGCGGTCCAGGTTTGGCCCGCGTCGGACGAGTGAAAGACCACCGAACCCGGCGTTCCAACCACCCAAATCCGGGGGCCGCGCACGGCCAGTCCCCGGAAGTCGATCGCCCGAGTCGATTCGTCGGCCGGCCAACCCGACGGCAACTGCCAATGGACCCCTGCGTCCGGGCTGGTGAGCACCAGGCCGCCATCGCCCACAAGCCACGCACGACCATCGCCCGCCAAATGCACCCGTCGCACACGCCGGCCCTGCAGGCCTGGCACCTGGCCGGGCACCACCTGCTGGGGTCCGCAGCGCAGCAGCTCTCCTTCAGGGCCGACAAGCAATCCGTGGTCGAAATCGGCCAGCGAGCCGTGAGCCCAAGCCAGGGGGCGGGCAGGCGATTCGGAAGGGCCATCCGGTTCGCCCTGCCGGAAGGGAGAGTTCGAGTTACCGGGCGGGTCGCCCACCGAACCCCAAGCACGTCCTCCGGTGGCAGTCCGCTGAATTCCGGTCGGAAAGAGCGAGGTCGCCCGGCCGGCGGTCCAGCCGTTTCCCCCCGGGAAAGCGCGGGCCCAAGTCAACGGCGGCAGCACCAGGCTCTGATCGCGAATCCAGCTTTGGCCGCCGTCGCGGGTACGCAGCAAGACACCGGTGGCCAGCCCGGTGTAGGGCACTATCTCCCAGCCCGCGGCCCAACCCTGCTGGGCATCGGCCATGGTCAGACACTCAAGCCGCCCCAGAAAGCTCGAGGGCTGCGTGGTCCAAGTCTGCCCACCGTCGTTGGTCATCAGCAGCGTGCCCCGGTCGCCGCAGGCCCAGCCCTGCTCGGTGTCACGAAACCAAACGTCGGTCAAATCGGCATCCTCCCAGGGACCCTTGGGAGGCGCGACCGGCAAACGGCCCGGGGGTGGGGGCGGTGCAGCGAGCGGTTCGGCGCCGCTTGCCGGTTGCCCGCTCGTGGCAAGGGCCGCCAAGCCCAGCAGCACCCACAGGAGGCGGCGATTGGGTTTCAACGGTCAGCCTCCGTGCTGGCAGGTTGGGTGGCTGGTCGTGGGGCGAAGAGGGCTAGCGAATCGCCTCGTTCAGCATCCGCGTGTTGGGCACGCTGTGGCGGTTGAGCAGCCCCCCCTCTTCGGTTTCGATGACCGTGGCCACGGGCCCCACCTCGCGCACGGTGCCCCGCATGCCCGCCACGGTCACCCGGTCGCCGGCCTGCAGCCGCTGCCGGGTATAGTAGCCGGCCAGAATTCCCGCCATCACATCGCGTCCTCCCAACCCGAGCGCCAGGCCGAAACCCAGCGCCACGGCGCCGAAACCAATCAGAATCAGCTCGCGCAACAATTCGAACTTGATTCCGAGTTGGTCGAACGCCGCCAGGAACGTCATCAGGGCCAAGACACCGTAGCAGCCGCTGGCCAGGTATTCGGCGTAGGAAATGCCCAACCGGTCGGCGCTGGTGGCGATCAGGCCGCGGAGGAACTGGGCCACGAGCAAGCCCACGATCACCACCACCGTGGCCACCAACAGCCGAGGGATATAGGCCACGATCTGTTGCATGGCCGTGGAGACGGTTTCCAGCCCCAGGATGTTGAAGCCCGCGGTAAGAAACACGCTCATCAAGAGCCAGAACACCATTTGGCCGACAATCCAGGAAACGCTACGGCGAATGCCCACCTGCTGCATCGAGGCTTGCAGCCCGCTCCGCTGGGCGGCCGTCTCCAGGCCAATGGCCTCGGCCACGGCCTGCGAGAATCGTCCCGCGATGCGGGCCACCACGTATCCGGCCACCACCACGACCACCATCGCCAGCACCTGGGGCAGCAGGCCAACAATCTGGCTGAAGGCCTCGCGAAAACTGCGGGTGAAGATCTGGCCCCAGTTCTCCACCACTTGCATGTCCATCTGTTCGAGTATGCGGGCCGGGCCGGCCGGCAAATCGGCGGTTACCGTCGCGGGGGCTTCATTCGGCGCCATGATCTTGCGCTCCTCGGGCTGGTTGATTCAGGCCGGCCGAACCGGCAGTTCCAGGGCTTGGATTGGGGGTGGGCTTACTCCGGTGGGCGCGGCGGGGCGCCACGAAGCCGACCGGTCATGGTCAGTTCCAACCAGCCGCCGATCGCCGGCCCGAAATCGCGAGCCGCGCTGGCCGCCGCCTGCAGGGCAAACTCGACCAAATGCGTGGTCAGCAGCCAGTGGTTGACCCGGTGGTGCAACTGGCTGGAAAAATCGCCCGGCAGCGGTGGCACGGGCCGGTTAGCGAGCGCTTCCAGCGGGTCGGTCGGCATGGCTTGGGTTCCTCGCGCTTCCGCGGCCCGAATTTCAGGGAGCCAGACCGGCCTGGGGAAAGCGCTCTTGCAGCTTCTCCCGGCAGCGGCTGACACGCATCTTGGCGGCGCTGGGGGTGATTTCGAAAATCTCTGCCAATTCCTCGAAGGTGTAGCCCTCGGCGTACTTCATAATCAAGAGCGCTCGATCGTCCTCGCTCAGGCTGTCGAGCATCGTGGTCAGGTCGAGCGCCGTTCCCGGCTCGTTGCCGGCCGCGGCTGTCGGCTCGGGCAGCGTCGGTTCGACGGCCGTGGTTTCGCGGCGTCGCCGCCGCCCCCGCCCACGCCGCAGGGTTAAACAGGTGCGAACCGCGATGCCGTGCAGCCAGGTGGTGAACTTCGATCGCTGTGCGAACGTGTTTCGTGCCAGGAACAACCGCACAAACACCTCTTGTGCGGCGTCCTGGGCGTCGTGCTCGTCTCCCATCAGGCGATAGCAAATCTGCCAAACTCGCTGCCGATGGCGTTCGACCAACTCGGCAAAGGCCAGCCCGTCGGACCCCTCGCGGCTCGACTCGGCCAGGAGCGCTTCGTCGGTAGGTTGTGGCGCTTCCAAGGCACGGTGCTCCACCGCTCAGGGCGCGCCAGGTCACCGTCAGGTTCGGTCGCAACGCGTGGCCTTCGGCGCGGGCCAAAGTCTGCTGGTGCCCGTCCAGCGTTGGGTTGCCGCGTATCCCCGAAGGGTCACCTAGTCCGGTCGGGGGGAAAGCACGTTGGCTGCTTGCGGCGCCCGGGTCGAGAGCCTCGCCGCGGAAGTCGGCGCGAGCGAAATCGAACCAAACGGCCCCACTCGGGGTCAAGCTCAGCCCGATGCCGGGGGTCGCCGGCCGTGGCGGCGGGGCAGCTCGGCGCTGGCCCCGGGCCCCCCGCGCCCTGGCAAATTCCTGGGCCGCCGGCGCCGGCTTGGGGTTGTGGCCCAGCGGGGGCTTGGATTAGCCTCCCCGCCTCGCGCTGGCCGGCTCCCGCAAGCCAGCTAGCAGTGACGGCATCAGAGATTCCGGTTCTCTCCACTCGGCAGGTCGGCCATGGACGGCAACTCCTTCCGTTTTCCCGCGCTGCGACGCGCTTTCTGGGCCGTGGGCTCGGGCAGTTGGCTCGAGCCGCAACTGGTGCTGCTGCTGTTGGTAGCCGGGCTGGGGTTCGGCGCGCGGCTCGGCAGCCTGCCGCTGCGGGGCGAGGAATCGCGCCGAGCGAGAATTGCCATCGAGATGATCGAACGGGGCGATTTTGTCGTGCCGCGCCAGCAGGGCGAGCCATTCCTCAGCCGGCCGCCACTGCAAAACTGGTTGATCGCCCTGGCCGGCCTGGCCCGCGGCGAGGTCGACGTGTGGGCCATTCGCGGCCCAAGTGCCCTGGCAATGCTCTTGGTGACGGCGCTGCTCTACGCCTACTGCCGCACCTGGCTTACTCCCACCGGGTCGCTGATCGCAGGGCTCGCCTTTGCCACGAGCGGGCAGGTGCTCGAGTTGGGGCGATTGGGCGAAACCGAAGCCCTGTTCACGCTCTGTGTCAGCGGTTCATTGCTGTTGTGGCACCTGGGCCGAACGCTCGGCTGGCCGAGCCTGGCAACCTGGAGCCTGGCCTGGCTCGCCGTGGCCGCCGGCACGCTCGTCAAGGGTCCGCAGGCACCAGTCTATTTCCTGGCATGCACCAGCCTGTTTCTGCTCCTCACGCGTCAAGGGCGCGATCTGCTCGCCTGGCAGCCGCTGGCTGCCTTGGCCGTTGCCGCCGCCACGGTGGCAACCTGGCAGGTGCCGTTCTGGTCGGAGCTTGGCATGGACGGTGTATGGCGGATTTACGCCAGCGATGTCGGGCTGCGGTTTGCCGACCTGCGCTGGCTCACCATCGTCGGCCACCTGGTTACTTATCCGCTCGAGATCCTGGCCTGCTTGCTCCCCTGGTCGGTGCTGCTGGCGGTTTACCTGCGACCACGGTGGCGTCAGCGGCTCGGCCCTTGGCCGCCCCAGGTGGTGTTCCTGCTCGTTTGCCTGGCCGTCACTTTTCCCAGTTGTTGGCTGGTGCCCGGGGCACGGGGGCGCTATTACATGCCCCTTTACCCCTGCTTCGCGCCGCTGATCGGCTGGGTGGTCGACCAAAGCTGGCAGCAGGCCAATTTGCCGGTGGTGGCGCGCCCCTGGCCGCGATTTGTCCGAGTCGCCGCGCTGCTGGTCGCGGCGGCCTCGACTGCGGTACTGGCAATTTCGCTGCTCGCACCCGATGCCGCGCCGGCACAAACTCCGGCCATGGCCAGTTTGTACCTCTTGGCCGGCTGGGCCGTGGCAGGGCTGATGTGGTGGTCGGCCGGCCGGCAAGCTGCCTGGCGGGTCGAATGGTCGGCATCGGCGCTGGCCGGTTTTTTGATCCTCAGCCACGTTGGCGTTGCCGCCAACGCCTATCTGCGCAAGGCCGAGGATACCGCGGCCGCGGTGGCCAAGCTCAACGGCGAGCTCAACGGTTTGCCCGGCCTGGTCAGCTTCGGCCCGGTGCACCACCTGTTTGCCTATTACTTCGGACGCTCGATTCCTCTGCGTCCCTGGCCCCAATCGGGCGATGAACTGCCGGCGGATCTGGAATACTTCTGCTTCGAAACCATGCCCGGCGTGCCGACAGCCCAGATACCGTTTGCCTGGCATCCCGTGGCCGTGGTCTCGTGCGAACGCAACCGCAAGCAATCGCCGCAAATGACCGTGGTCGTCGGGCGCCGCCTGGCGCCTTCGGTGGCGACCCAGGTGGATGAATCTCCCGCCCAGGCCCGGCTACGTTAACGCGCTCTCGGCGCGGCTTACCGGCCAGCTTGTTGAGCGGCGGCCACCTGCTTTGCGCGGGCAAAGCCCCGCGCGAACCAGCAGCGGGCTATTTACCGCAGTAGTCGATGGCCCGAGCGATTTCCGATTTCAAATCGCAGCGGCGCACGATGCGGTCGATGAAGCCGTGTTCCAAGAGAAACTCGCTGGTCTGAAACCCCTTGGGCAGCTCGATTCGGATCGTGGCCTTAATCGTCCGCGCGCCGGCAAAGCCGATCAGGGCTTTGGGCTCGGCGAAGATCAAATCGCCCAACGAGGCAAAGCTGGCGGCCACGCCCCCCATGGTCGGATCGGTCAAGACCGAAATGAACAGCCCACCGGCATCGTCGTAGCGGGCCAAGGCGGCCGAGACCTTGGCCATTTGCATCAGCGAGAGGATTCCTTCGTGCATTCGGGCACCTCCGCCCGAACCGCTCACGATGATCAGCGGCAAGCGCTCCGTGGTTGCCCGCTCGACAAGCCGCGTCAGCTTCTCGCCCACCACCGACCCCATGCTGCCCATGATGAAGGCCGAGTCGGTGACGCCGAAGGCAACCCGGCGGGCGCGAATCATGCCCGTGCCGACCAGGGCCGCCTCGCGCAGACCGGTGCGCTGTTGTTCGTCGGCCAACCGCTCGCGATACGGTTTGCGGTCGACAAAACCCAGCGGGTCGCTCGGCTGGATGTCGGCAAACCACTCCTCGAAGGTGCCCTCGTCGAGCAGTTGGCGAATTCGCTCCGGCGCCGCCACGTACCAGTGGTAGTCGCACTCCGGACAAACCCCCAGCCGCCGCTCGGCATCCTTGCGGAAGATCGTGGCCTGGCAGCCCGGACAGCGCTGAAACAGCCCCTCGGGGACACCCCGTTTGGGCCGCGGGGGTTTGCGACTGCTTTCAGCCACGGGAAGTTCGTCGTTTTCCATCGCCAGCTCGTTCTCGTTGCCAGGTCACCCAACCCCACTTGCCCCGCAAGGGTTCCTCTTCTCTTTGGGCAAAAGGATTGCCAGCCGCCCCGCTGGGTTTTTTCGATCGGCCGCCGGGCCGCCATCGGGCGGGGCTAGGGGGCAGGGGCCACGGCCTCGCCGTCGACCGGCAGCAGTTCCCAGCAGCCGGTCTGTTCGCAAGCTTTCCATAGGTCGCCCACGGCGGCCCGAACCAGTTCGCACCGCACCAGCGAAGCCAACGGTTCCGGCACCACCAGCCCGATCGACTCGCCACTGTGTTTGCGAACCAGTTTCTTCCAGGCCTCGCGAATGCGTTGCTGGGCCTCGGCAAGCATCTCGCCCTCGGGCGGACAGACCGTTTCTGGCTGTTCTTGCCACTGGCGATACACCCGGGGCTGCCGGTTCTTCACGTCTTGAATCAACATCCCCTGCCAAAGACCATGATCCAGGTTCTGAAGCAGGTCCAATTTCTTGCGGCGAATACGCAGGGCATCGGCAATGCGCGTGGCCGTTTGCTGGGCGGCCTCGCAGGGGGCATGGTAGATCATGCTCAGCCCCTTGTCTCGCAACTCTTCGATCAGCCGGTTCACCTGCTGCTGGCCGTGTGAACTAAGCGGAATGTCGAGCGTCCCTTGGATGCGACCCTGTTCGTCGTAATCCGTGGAGCCGGGTCGTATCAATACGATTTGTGTCATGGAACGAGGTTGAGTACCTCCCGAAAACTTGGGATGGGACTGCGATGGCCAGCCTGAGCGTGGCCGCAGGCCTCGAGCGCATGGCCCGGGCGCGGCCAGAGAACCGCCGCCGAAGTTCGACGGCGCCGCGGGCTCGTTGCCCTCCGCGGCAAAAGCAGTTGCGCTTCCCAACGCCCAGCTTGAGATCTAACCACGGTTGGAGAACCGAAGGGTGCGCAAGCCGACGCAACGCGAAAGCACGTGCCGGAAAATCGCCGGCCTGCGTCGGCAGCCAGCTTCGGCCTTTTCCCCGACCCAGTCGGGTGGGAAGCGGCCTACCGGCGCAGAATCTTTCGCAACTCGCGCGCTATCAAGCGCGCTCGACACTGGCCGGTCTCTAGCTATCAGTAGTTTAGCTGCCCGGGGCCGCCCGCCTAGCAGCCTGTTGAAGAATTCCCCCGGGCTGCGTCAGCGCAGGGATGCGATGCCAGAATAACGACGTAAGTCGTTATTCTGCGAGCCGCGACGAGCTTTGCTCGGCGCTTGGCGCTTGTTGAAATAGGCCACGAGGGCTTTTTGCAACGGGCTGCTAGCCGGCTGGGCGCGGAATGATTAAGTCGCGTTCCCGCAGCAGCTTAGCGGACCGATCGCTAGCCAGACAGCTCGGGCGAACCCCCGCCACCGGGTGACCCAACCAAAAAAGCCCGGCGAAGCGCGCAAGGCACTTCGCCGGGCAGATGGTTTTCTAGCCGCCCCGGGCAGAACCGGGTTGCGACCAGTGGGTCTTGCAGCTTCCATCCCAGGAAATGGCAAGGAGGCTGTCCAACCGTCGAATCACGCGTGGGTTCGGCGGTCTAGAATCGTCTGAAGTTCGACTCCTCGCTTGGAACCGGAAACTCAAGCTCGATCAAAGCCCTAGTTGCTCGACTCGCTCGTTTCCGAGTCGCTCTTTTCCGAGTCGCTCGATTCCGAGTCGCCAGCCGCTTCGGTTTCCGCCGGCTCTTCCGGCAACGGCGGCAGGTTGTCGCTGGTGCCCAGCACCATTACGGTCACCAACTCGCGTTCCTGAATGAACTCATTCCCCATGAAATCGCCTTCCATGGTCATGGTCTGGGTCGAGTCGGACTTGATCGTGCGGCCCGTCTCGGCGTCGAACAGGATTTCGCCCGAGCCGGCTTGCTCGGTGATTTCCATTTCGATTTCGGGAGCGTCTTCGCTCTCCTCGCCTTCTCCCGGCGGCTCCAGCGTCAGTTCGGTCGCCAAGGTGATTTTGTCGAGCTTCTTGCCGTCAGCGTCGGCCTCACCGGCCAAAGTGTAGGTAATCGCGGTCCGCTGAGTGCCCAGGGGGCCCATCTTCACGTCGACCACCTGTTCCCACGGCTCGTCGCCGATCGCTTCCGCGGGAAAGTTGATGACGGCGCGGGCGACCAGTTCCTTGATCGCTTCTTCGCTAAAGCCGCCGCCCATCATCATGCCGCGTCCACCGCCGCCGCTGCCCTGCGCGGCGATGGCCTCTTGCAGCTTTGCCGGCAGCGTGATCTCGCTGATCTGGCCGGTGGGCGAAATCTTCATGGTGAACTCTTGGCCGATCATGCCCTCCATGAACGGGCCCAGCATTTGCCAGACCTGTCCCTCGGGGGTTTCCTCGCTCTTGGAGTCGTAGGCGAAATCGCCGGTAAACGGAGTCGAGAGCTTCATTTGCACCCGGTCGACCACCTGGCTCAGCTCGGCCGTACCGTCGGCCGCCACGGACTTGACCGTCCAGGTCAGGTCCATGATCTGCAGGGTCTTGATCTCCAGCTCAACGCCACCGGCGTTGACGTTCATGTCGCCCTTTTGCCGCAGGGCGTAGTTGACCTTGTCGCCTTCCTTGAACTTCCACCGCAGCGTCTTGGCCGCCTCGGCCGTCGAGGCGCTCGCCAAGACCGCCCAGGCCACCAGGGCCGTCAGCTTCAGGCAGGGACGATTCAAACCCATGGAACATACCTTTCTTCTTCGAGTAGTTACGATCGTCCCCCAGCGTCGCGGCTCGCTCCGCGGTGCCCGGCCGGGAAAAGACCAATCCAGCGATGTTTCCGCCATCGTGCTCAACCGCGCGGCCCCGGGCTTAGCTCAGAGCCGAGCCGCCCCGGAGGACCGGTGCGGCCTCGCCAGGCTGGCATTTCTTGCGTTCTTATCCCCCGCAAACCTCGTCAACATAGTGGGGGTCGGGGGGGCCCGCAACCTGCCGCCGATGAGTTTTAACACCTCGAGCAGGGGCTTGCGGCCTGCTCGCCCCCGGCCGGCGGGCCGGGGCAATACCTGCCCGGAACCATCGAAGTTTCAGCCCCGGCGCGGGTCGCGCGGCGCGGCACCGGCTGGCCTTGCCCCACCGGTGGTTGCCCAAGAGCCAGCGAAGCTCCAGAATTGGGCGGCAACGGCCGGGCGCGCCACGACTTGAGCCGTGTGGCGAAGCGACCGAACCCACTCTGGTCGGGAAACCTGCGATGCACGATGTTTACCGCCAACTGGGGGTCGTTCCAATCATCAACGCCGCCGGCACGCTTACCCGGTTGGGTGGCGGCCGAATGACCGGCGAAGCGGCGGCGGCCATGGCCCACGCCGCCGGGCAATGCGTGCGAATCGACGAGCTCCAGGCCGCGGTCGGGGCTCAAATCGCCGATTGGGCCGGCGCCGAGGCAGCGATCGTCACCAGCGGCGCGGCCGCCGGACTCACCCTGGCGGCCGCCGCCTGCCTGGCCGGCTCCGATTGGAAGCGGATGGACGAACTGCCCCTGGTGGCCGACCGCCGCTGCGAAATCGTGGTGGCCCGCAGCCACCGCAACGGCTACGACCATGCCTTGCGCGCGGCCGGTGCTCGGATCGTGGAAGTAGGGCTGGCCGAGCGCACCCGGGACCCGCAGCCCTGGGAAATCGAGGCTGCCATCGGCCCCCAGACCGTGGCCGTGGCTTACTTCGTCGATTTTTCGCCGCTGAAACTCGACGAGGTGGTCGACGTAGCCCACCGGGCCAAGGTGCCCGTCATCGTCGACGCATCGGCCGCCTTGCCCCCCCGTGCCCGGTTTCGCTCGCTCGTAGCCACGGGAGCCGACCTGGTCACCTTCAGCGGCGGCAAAGCGATCGGCGGACCTCAGGCCTCGGGCATCCTTTGCGGGCGCCGCGCCCTCGTGGCCTCGGCCGCCCTGCAGATGTGGGATCTCGACTACCTGCCCGAACTTTGGGATCCGCCCCCGTCGCTGATCGACCCCGCCTGGGTCGCGCGGGGCGTGCCCAATCACGGGCTGGGCCGATCGATGAAGGTGGGTAAGGAAGAAATTGTCGGCCTGTGGGTGGCACTGCGGCGATTTCTGAATCAAGACGAAGGGGCCGAGAGCGCGCGACTTTCGCGAATGGCCGAGCAGGTGGCCGAGGGGCTCACCGGGCTACCCGGCGTAACGGTCGATTGCAAACCCGCCGGAGAGCGTTGGTCGCAGGTGTGGCTCACGCTCGATCCGCGGGCCGCCCGCGCGTCGGCGATCGACCTGGTACGCCGGCTGGGCCGCGGCGAGCCTCGAGTGGCGGTCATGCAGGACCAGGCCCGCGCCCATCGGGTGGGCATCGACCCTAATTGCCTTGCGGCCGACGAGTTGGAGCCGCTCGTGGCCCGCATTCGCCAGGAGCTAGCAGCCTGTTGAAGAATTCCCCCGGGCTGCGTCAGCGCAGGGATGCGAGGCCAGAATAACGACGTAAGTCGCTATTCTGCGAGCCGTGACCAGCTTTGCTCGGCGCTTGGCGCTTGTTGAAATAGGCCACGAGGGCATATTTCAACCGACTGCTAGATGGATCCGGCGGCTAGAGCTTGAAGTTGAAGGTCTGGGTCACGAAGCGCCAGAACCGCTGCCCCAGGGTGCGGTAGCCGGCGTGGATTTTAGCCTGGCCCGTCAGCCCAATGCGCAGCAGCCCCTGGGGGTCGGGCAGAAAGGCCTGGGCCGGGTACGAAGTGCTCATCGGGCGCTCGACGCCGCTGGGATCGGTCTGGGTAGCCAACTGCCCGCCCGCCTTGTTCGACAAATGGCGCGGGCTTTCGTTGAGCGGCTTGGTCGAGATTTGCTGCACCTCGGTAAACAGATGTTGCCAGGGGAGTTCCTCGAGCTGCAGTTCCACTTTCTGTCCCTCGGCCACGAAGACTCGGTCCGACTGGTCGATGACCAACAGGGCCTCGAGCTGCTCGGGATCGCCGATCAGGCAGAAAAGCTCTCCGTCGCCCAGGAAGCAACCCTGGTTTTCAGGCTCCAGGGGGGAACCGGTCCAACCAACCAGTTGCTGGTTGGGGTCGGGGCGGCGCGGCTTCTCGGGCGGGGGCATCACCGTGCCCGAGGCTTCGGCCTTGAGCTCAAGTTGTTCCAGGTCGTGGCGCTTCTCGGCCAGCATTTGGGCCGTGGCGGCCCGCGCTTTGCGTACCGATTCGAGCTGGGCCGAGGCGGCCTGGGCGTCGCTATGCCGCATCCGCTCCAGCCCGCGAATCTCCTCGTCTTGCTGGCGCAACTGGCCTTCGTAGCGCTGCACGTCGACGGCCAGGTCGACGTTCGAAAGCCGGGCCAGCACCTGTCCGGCTTCGACCTGCTGCCCCGGCTTGACCAGTACTTCCTCCAGCCGGCCGGGTACGTGTACGTATACCCGCAGCGCGTCGCGCGGCTGAACTTCGAACGGGCAAAGCACGCGGTAGGGCAGCGGCACGTAAATAATCGCCAGGGCGATGGCGGCCACGACCCCCAGCGAGGCGAATAAACGCGCCTTTTTCACTTTCTCGATCCTCCCGGGAATCCAGAAGAACTTGCCGAGCTGGTACATCGGCATGCCGACCAACCCCACCACGCTCATCAGGGCGATCGTCTGACCGATCACTTCGAGGCGATACGGCTCGAACACCTTGTGCAGAAAATACAGAATCGAGAACGTGACGAACCAGCGATAGCAGACCGCCGCCACGGAGTAGACGGCGAAGAGCCATTGATTGCGCTGAGGCAGAAAGGGATCTTCCCGTGGCTCGATTCCCAGGCACCACTCGCCCAACTTGCGGTTGAGAATGTCGGTGGCCTTTTGCCGCAGGTTGGGAATCTCCAGGATGTCGGCCAGGATGTAGTAGCCGTCGTAGCGCAAGAGCGGATTGCCGTTGAACAGAATCGTGCTCACCGAGCAGACAAACATAGTGCTCAGGCACAAGTGATTGAGCAGACCCGGCGCGCTGAACCACCAGACAAACGTGCAGATCGAGGCGATCAGCACCTCGACATACATGCCGGCGGCCCCGATGGCGGCGCGGTGCCATTTATTGGGCAGCATCCAGCTATCGCTCACGTTGCAATACAGGCACGGAGTCAGCACCAGCAGCATCACGCCCATTTCATGACATTCGCCGCCATAGTGCTTGCAGGTCAGCCCGTGGCCGAACTCGTGCACTACCTTGGTCAGGGCCAGCACCACGCCCAACCAGAAGGCGTTCTTGACGGTGAAGAACTGGTGAAAGGCGGGCAGCTTCGACTGAAACACGTCGAACTGCACGGTCACCAGCAAGAGGGCCGAGAGGGCCAATACGGCCCAGCCCGCCACGGCCCAGGGGCGGTAGATCCAGGCCATCCAAGGGTGCATCCACTCGAGCAATCGATCGGGATCGATGCCCTTGAAGCGAATGCTGAGAATGTTCGAAATCGCTCCCAGCAGTTCCTTGCGGCGGCGCTCGTCGCGGCGGCGCTTCAGCTGCCGACCCTGGCCGGGCACGTCGGCGATAATCAGCCCGCTGCGATGCAGGGTGCCGATGAACTGGTGCAGCTCGTCGAGCGTGATTTTCTGAGGCGGAAACTGGGCTTCGAAACGGCGCTTGATCTCGTCCAGGCTGGTCTGCCCGTCGAGCATCTCCAGAATCGCGAACTCTTCCTCTTGAAACCGGAAGTAGTTCAGCCCGACCGGCTCTTTCACCACCCAGTAGGGTTTACCCTGATAGCGGTGCTTCTTGGCCCGCAGGTCGGGCCGGCGGCGCAGCGCAAGCGGGCGAGCGGTCGCGGATACCAGGCTATCGGCAAGTGTGACCATGCGACCAACGATTCAGGATCGGCCCGGCGGCTGCCGGGGGCGACGCTAACGATTGACGGCGACCGGCTCGGCCCCGTCCCGCGGGCGATGGGCCGCCACGGGGTTCAGGTGCACGGTCATCGAGGCGGGCAGGCCGGGCTGCAGCAGCCATTCCCCCCCCTCCTCGCGGTTGGGAATCTCAGCCCACACGCTGTAGGTGCCGTCGCCGAAAACTTCCGGATGGGCGAAGGTGATCTTTCCCTGGAACTGTTCCAGTCGGCCATGGGCCAAGGGAATATCAACGGTCACCGGCCGGTTCATGATCTCCGAGCGATTGAAGTCGGCTACCTTTACGGTGCCCAGCACCCGGAGCTGGTCCATCCGCACGATGCGCAACACCGGGTCGCCGGCGCGGACCCACTCGCCGGTCTTGCGCTTGATTTCGATAATCAGCCCGCTGATCGGCGCGCGAATCTTGCGGCGCTCGATCTGGTCGGCGGCCGCGTCGAAGGCCGCCTTCTTGCCCTTGGCGGTCAGCACGGCGATATCGTGCTCGTGTTCGGATTGCTCGACCTGTAGCTCGGCTCGCCGCAGCTCGAAACGGCGCTGCATGACCAGGGCCTTGGGCACGGCGCGGTCGGCCTGGGCATTGGCCTGCACGACCAGGTCGTAGGCAGCCTGGGCCACCAGGCGCGAAGCCTCGGCGAAGCGGACGTTCACGTCGTTGTCGGCCTCGGCCTGGGCCACGTCCCACTCGGCCTGGGCCACATCGGCCTGCAACCGCACGTGGTTGTCTTCCAGATTGCCCAGTTCGCTGCCCGCCTCGACCGAGTAGCCTTCCTTGGCCTCGAGGGCGCGAATCTGGCCGTCTTCCTGGGCGGATACCTCGATATCGTCGATCAATTCGAGCACGCACAGCTCGATCCGGGCGGCATCGCCCGCCGCCGCGGCGGGCGCGGGCGCATTCTGCCCTACCAGGCAAACCGCCGACGCCACGGCGATGAACAGACCCGACATGTTCCTGCTCCTTACTAGGTCTCGGTCCGGCACGACCGCCGAACCGGTCCGGGGCATGCCCCGAGACTCGGCTGCCCCCCGCGCTACCAGAGGTAGCGGAACTTGAACTTCTGCAACCAGGCGATCAGGTCGTGAAACCAGACGTAGCCGATCGAACGGCGCCCGCAATACACCTCGGCCGTGGCCTCGGCCCCCGGACGGAGGAACCCTTGGAGAGTCGCTTTATCGATCTCGACCCGCATCAACACCGTATTGCCGTCTTCGCCGCGAACTTCCGCCGAATAATGAACCTCTTTGACCTTGCCCACCCGGGTCGTGCCCGGGTCGGTCGCCAGGATGTAGCTCACTTCCAGTTCAGGCTTCAGATCGCGCTGGGCTTGAGCGATGTGACCCATGCGGTCTTCGGGCATGATCACTTCCAGTTCCCAGTCTTGGCTGGGGTCGGCCACTTGCAGGAGCACGTCGCCCCGCTTGACCGGTCGCTCGGCCAGTTGCTTGAGCACGTTCCAGTCCGAGGTCACCACGCCGTCGATCGGACTGCGGACCGCCAGGTCGGCCTGTTTTTGCGAGAGCAACTTGAGCTGGGCCTCGGAGCTGGCGATGCTGGCCTGGAGCTGGTTGATTTTCATGGCCAGTTCGTCGCGTTCCGACTGCTCGCGCCCCGTGGCCGAATTGCGGTGGCGCTGCTGGGTTGTCACCAGTTCCTGGGTGGCCGTGTTCAGCTCGCCGAGGGTCTTTTCAATCTCGACCGCCAACTCGGTCGATTCCATTTGGGCCACGACCTGATCCACGGTTACGGCATCGTTGTGCCGCACCGCCACCTTCTTGACCGTACCGTCCACATTGGCGAATACATCTTTACGCAGCACCGGCTGCAGGCTTCCCTGGCCCTCCAGGCGGAAGTCGTACGGCACCACCAAGAGCGAAATCAATAACCCCACCACCACCACACAGATCGCCACGGTCTTGGGCAAGGTCCGGGCGCTGACCACCCAGCGGGCCTTGCCCAGGGCCCGCCAGACGGGCATCAGGAACAAGCCGTTGTGTTCCAGGGCATTGGCCAGGGCGGTCGAACTGTGTTGGCTGACCACGTCCACGCGCTGCAGCAAGCCTTCGCGCAGGCGGCTGTCTTCGATCTGTTCGACGATTAGCGCCCCGACCGGCTCCGGCCGGTGGCGGTCGTCTTCGGTTTGTTGTTCGTGTTCGGGGAGCGGAGCCCGGGCCAGGGGGAGCACGGCCACGGTCTTGGAGTGCGACTCGTCGACATAGGCCTGAATGGCTTCCTCCACCTGCGGAGGCATGTCGCGCGTGTCGCCCGTGTACCACATCGGTTCCCCGGCGGCGACCACCGCGGTGGCCAGGCGGTTGAGCATCGCCACGGTGTTGGAACGTTTGTCCAACAGGTCCTGGCCGCTCATGGCCTCGATCAGGCACTTCGACCCCCGCATGATCGCCACGCTCACCCGGTCGCAGCCAATCAGCCGGCGACCTTCATTGGCGATGGTGTATGCGGTTTCCCGCGGATCCAAGCTCGAATGGGCTGCCCGGGTAAAGTTCTCCAGTTGCGTCCACAGGGTTTGGCGATCGGTGAAATGGCGGAGGGTGCGGGTCTTGAGAAAGTCGCCCGCCAACTCGCACATTTGCAAGAGGAATCGCAGGTAGCCGCGCTGGGTGCTGACCGGCGCGCCCGGCCGCTGGATCACCTCGATCACGCCGCGCACGTCCTGGTCGCTTTTCAGGGCGGCCAACACCAAGAGAAACTCGGTGGGGTTTCCGGCCTCTTCATCGCCGGGGGCGCCCGAGTGCGGGGCGACCAACTGCCCCTCGCCGGTAGTCATCACCCGGTGTAAAAGCAGTCCGTGGCGGCGCTGGTCGCTTTCGCTCTGATGCAGGTTGGCCAGTTGCAGATTGACCTGGTACTGCAGCGTCAGCCGGCCGTCGTCGGCCGGTGCCCAGACCGCGCCCCCCACGGCCGCCAGCGCCTGGACAACCCGGTTGAGAAACTCGCCGTAGAAATCCGCCGGCGAGACATCGCTCTTGGCCAGTTGCGCGATCTCGCGCACCAGACCCTGGATCTGCTGCCGGGTCTGTTCGATTAATTCCGGATCGATTTGCTCAGTGCTCATAAGGATCCGAAACGGTGTCGGCATCCGGCCCGAGACGAGAAGTCGGCCGGCGAAATCCGAAGTGCTCGCAAAACAGCCTCAGTGGCTCAACCTAACGCATCGCAACAAGCCGGTCCAGTTTGCCCAACCTCGGCCGTCGTCGATATTTGCGCCGTCCCGGCCGGCTTTCGCCCGGGTCGGCACCGGCTTCCCGAGCCGCCTGGCGAGCCGGGCCCTCGCGGTGTTCCTGCAAAGCTCCGGCGGGGCCGGCGGCTCAATACGTTTAAATCTAGCTTAGGGTTAGGTGGGCTTGGCGTCTGGTAAGCGGGCCTCGCGAACCGCAAGGTTCTCTACAAACCCACCGCGTCCTTAGGCCGACAAACCCGCCAGGTTACCGGTTTTTTGAGCGGAATGCCGCTGAGCGGGGCGGCCACCTTTGCCCATCTTGTTTCAGCGGCCACTTCTCCCCAACGCCGAATCGGCGCGTGCCGCGGGGCTTTCTTAATTGTCGGACGTCAGATTCGATACGTCCGGCAAATCCGCCCCGATTTGCCTGGCCCCCCCTCTACGAGCCGGCACCCGCCGGACCGCCGCGGCGGGGTGCCATCCAGCGATAGATCACCAAACCCAAAACGATCAGCACCAGGCCCGAAAGCGATTCGCGCGGGTTGGACCAGAACATCGAGCCAAGCAGAAACACGTAAAACCCCCCGAACAGGAGCGATGTGTAGGGGTACCCCCAGGTGCGGTAGGGGCGCGGCCAATCGGGCAGTCGCCGGCGAAACACGAATACCGCCAGCACGGCGGCGAAATAAAACAGCGACCCGCCGAAAATGGCGTAGTCCGTTAACACGTCGAACAGCCGTTTATCGGGGTTGGGGCTCAAGCCGCCGGCCGCCACCAGCAAACACGACCAACCGCACACCGCGGCAATTGCCAGCGCGGGCGTGCCGGTCCGGGGATCGATCCGACGCAGCGGACCCAACGCCGGCATGTCGCGAGCCACGGCGAACAACACCCGGGGGCCGACCAGAATGTTGGAATTCATCGCCCCGAAGGTGGAAACCACCAGGGCGTAAAGCACCAGGCGCCTGCCCCAGCCCGGTAGCAAGGTTTCCGCCACTTCGGCAGCCGGGGCGCTGGAATCGGCAATGCGATCGGCCGGCAAGGTCAGGTGGTAGCCCACGTTGGCACCCAGGTACAGCGCGATCAAGATCAACAGCCCGCCAATCAAGGCTCGGGGCACGTTTCGCCCCGGATCGCGCACTTCCTCAGCCACCACGGTCACTTGCCCCCAACCATCGTAGGCCCACATCATGCCGGCCAAGGCGGCACCGATGCCCGACCAAAACACCGGCGTGGGCGCCGTCAGGGCCCAACTCTCACCGGTCCCCGTCGCCCGTTCGGCGGCCAGCACGGGCAAGACCGTCAGAAACGCCAGGAAGCAAATCTTGAAAACCGTGGTCAGGTTCTGCACCGCCCCGCCGAAGCGGGTGCCCAGCACGTTCACCGTTCCCAAGACAACGATCGTGGGAATGGCCACCAGGGCGTGAAAGGTGGTGCTTTCCGCCACGGGCAGTGCCCGCCCATATTCCACGAACAGTTGTTCCAGCGACATCGCCATGGCGGTGCCCAAGGCGGCAATGGCGCCGGTGCGAATGACCCAGAATTCGGCCCACCCCCAGAGAAAGCCCCAGAGCTGTCCGTAGGCTTCCGTAAGAAAGACATAGTTCCCGCCCGCCCGGGGAAACATGGCCGACAGTTCCGCCAAGGTCAGCGCCCCACACAAGTTGACCAGCCCGCAGATGACCCACAGCAGCAGGATCCAGCCCACCTGGCCATCGAGCGAGCGGGCAATGACGCTGGGTTTGAAGAAGATGCCCGAGCCGATCACTTCGCCCACGGTAAGGGTAATGGCCGTAAACAACCCCAAGACGGGGGCCAGCCTTTCGTGCGGTCGGTCGCTACCGGGGATGGGCGAAATCATGCCCGAGCAGCATATCGGGCCGAGACGATCGCGGCGAGCGGATCGAACCGCGACGGCTAACGGCGTTCCGGGAAAAGCAGAACCGGACCGATCGGGGCCGCGGCCGTCGATTGGGAAGGGGAAACTGGCTGGACTAGGGCACCGTAACTGATATGATGGTGCGATCTTGCGCAGAACCAGCCTCGTTCAAACTTGGTTGACTCCGCGGCGCCGCAGGCCCTTGTGCGGCCTGGGCGAGTCGCTTTTTCGTAATCCCAACTACAGGACAGCTTATGGCAGCAGAAAAGGAAGAGGCACTTGAAGTCGATGGCGTGGTAACCCAGGCCTTGGCCAATACCCGCTTTCGCGTGACGCTCGATGGCGGTCACCAGGTGATCGCCCACGTGGCTGGCCGGATGCGCAAACATTTCATCCGTATCGTGCCGGGCGACCGCGTCAAAGTCGAATTGTCGCCGTACGACCTGAGCAAAGGCCGCATTACGTTCCGCGAGCGATAGGGCTCGCGCCACGCGGCAGAGGGCCCGATGCCGATCTGCGGCCGGGCCGCTCAAGGCTCGCCCCCGACGGCTTGCTGGGGCGACCTGCCTCCCCGAGGCGCCTGCCTCCTCGAGGCGCCCGTCTTGTCGAGGCGCCTGTCTCGCCGGCGCTAGTTCCCTGCGCTCATCGCCACTGCTTCCGGGGCGGGCTGCTCTTGTCGCGTTGCTCGGCCCGATTCGTCAGCGGCTGGGATCTCGGCCGAACCTTTGCCGTACGGTAGCCTTCCGCGCTTGGCCCGATAGATGGTTTCGATCATTCGCTGATAACCATCGATCATGACCTTTAGCGAGTAGTTTTCTACCACTCGCTGCCGACCGGCCTGGCCCATGCGCGCGGCCAGAGCAGGATTCGATAACAGGGCGACGGCGTGCGCCGTGAACGCATCCAAATCGCCCGCGGGGCAGAGCAGCCCCTGGACGCCGTCGGTCACGGTCTGGGGTATGGAACCCACGCTGGGGGCGATGACGGGTCGGCCGCAGGCCATGGCCTCGAGCAGCGAGACGGGGTTCGCCTCCATGTGCGAGGTGAGCATCACCACGTCGACCAGCGAGAGCAGTTCGGGAATATCGGACCGGGAACCGAGGAACCGCACCCGTCCGTCGAGCTGCAGTCGCCCGGCCAGCTCCTCGAGCTCGCCGCGACGCGGGCCGTCGCCGATGACCAAAAACCGGGCCCGGGGTAGCTCCCGGCCAACTCGCTGGGCGACTTGCAGAAACAACTCATGGTTCTTTTCCGGGCGCAGCGCGGCCACGATCGCGGCCACGGGCTGATGTTCGCCCAGGTTGAGCGAAGCACGCAGGGGGGCGCTGGCGGGACTCGGCGCGAATCGCGCCACATCGACCCCGTTGGGAATGACCCAGACCTTGTCGGCCGGGCAGCCTTCGTGCGCGGCGAGGTATTGGCCGTGGGCGGGCGCCACGGCAATGAACGCATCGGTCCAAGGGGCCAGCAGCCGATTGAGGGGCTCGACCCGGTCGGGCAAACCCGTGGAGTGCAAGGCCGAAGCCACGACCGGCGCACCGGCGCCCCAAGCGGCCAGGCGGCCCCAAAACATCTTGTCGCCGCCGGTGCCGACCGTCACCACGGCGTCGACCCGGCGCTGGCGCATGAGCCGAGTGAGTCGCGGCAAGACCGCCAGATCGTATTTGGAGTGCAGCAGCCCGGCGGAGGTCGGAATCTCGGCGGCCAGTTGCTCACCCAAGGGGCCCAAATACTTCAGGCAACAGACCTCGGGAGCGAAGCGCCGCCGGTCGAGCCCCCGAATCAGGTTGACCAACAGCGTCTCCGCGCCCCCCACGGGCATGAAGGTGAGCACGAACATGACTTTGAGCGGTCGCTGGCCCCCGGCGGTTGCCGGCCGAGCATCGTCGGCCTCAGAGGATTGCGTCAGCATGATTCCCGCGACCTTCGCTTGGGCGGTTAGGCGGCTGGGGCAGATTCCTGCGCCGGATTCAGACCACGCCATTTTTCCAGGTATCGTTCGCCAAACTGGGCCAACAGGCGGCGCTCGTCACCGGTCAGCCAGTGCGGGCTCACCAGCACCAAGAGGCCCACCACCGCCAGAATGCTGGTGGCCGTGAACGGACCGGCGCAGAGCACCACGGGCAAGAGCGTCAGGGCCATGGTTTTCGCATCGAGCGCCAGCCCGAGGCGGTTGCCGAAGACCAAGATCAGCAGCATCATGGCCAGTTTGCCGACCATGGTGGCGGCCGCGGCGCCGGCCAACCCCAGGCTGGGCACCCACCACAGGTTCAGGCCCGCATTGATGACCAGCCCCACCAACAGGGCCAGGCTGCTGAGATGCGCTTTCTCGCGCATCCAGAGGAAATTCATCGCAATCTCGGCCAGCCCGGCCCACAGGGCGCTCGTCAGGGCCAAGCCCAGCACCGCTTGTCCCTCGGGATACTTGCCAGCGAAGGCCACGCCGAAGAGCAGGTCCGAACCCCAGAGCACCGTCACCCCGAGGGTGGTGAGCCCCAGGGCTTGCAGTTTGAGCATTAAGCGCAACCGGGTAAGCACCACCGAGCGCCGGCCCGCCTCCCAGTCGTGGCTCAGGTGCGGCGTGAGCGTGGCGGCAATCATGCTGGCCACCGAGTAAATCACCAGCGGCACGACTCGTGCGGCATGGTACTGGCCCACCATGGCCAGGGCCGGCCCTGACTCGAGTCCGCTGTAGTGCACAATCAGGTAGCGATCGACCAGTTCGAACAGGTTGATGAGCCAGTTGACCGTCCACATCCAGAGTGCGAAGGGCATCAGCCGGGCCCAGAGCGCCCCCTGGGCCAAGGGCCGCTCGATTTTGGGAAGCGAGCCCCACCACCGCCGCAACTGAACGCACGGCCAGACCACGGCCAACAGGCAACCGGCCCCGTAGGCCATGACGATCGAGGCCGCCGAGCGGTAACCCAATGCCAGGGCGGCCAGCGCCACGGCGGCAAACCCCAGGCTCTGGACAAACTGCACGCTCGTGGCCACCCGAAACAACCGCAGGGCCGTGAAGAGCGACACCAAGAAGTTGTAGACGATTACCACCGCCAGGGTCGCGGCCAAGCAGCCGGCCAGCGACCCCAAATCGGAGCGGCCGAACACGATTTGCGAGACGACCCCCGGCCAGGCACTCACCAGGGCCACACCCAGCATCCCTGTGACCAGCGAGGCCACACCGGCCCGCCGCAGAAAGCTGCGCAGTTGTCCGCGCTGACGATAAAACTCCAGATACCGGCCGAACGATCCGGGAATGCCCAACACCGCCACCGGCGCGGCCAGCATCAGAAACCCGAAGGCCAGGTCCCATTGGCCCAGCGACTGCGGGTCGAGCCAGCGGCAAAAGAACACTCCGCGGAGAAAGCCGACCAGCCGCTGCATGACCGTCAGCGCCAACAGCAGCACCACGCTGTGGGCCAGCGTGTCGGTGCGCCAAGCGGGAACGGCCTCGGCGTCCTGCAAGGGTACCGAGGCGACGGGGGGGTTGCTCACGGCTGCGGTGCTCCGACCGGCCGCGCGGTGGGGCTGCCGACGCCGTAGTAGAACCGGCGGACGCTTCCCTTGCGCGGATCGACGGTCAGCCAGTTCTTCAGTCGAATCAGTTCATCGTCGGCTGGAATGCGCTGCAGGTGAAAGGCATCGTCCCCTGGAAAATTCAGTCCACCATAGGCCGAGCACACCGCCTCGTAACCGTGGTCGTAGGCCAGATGAAACGCGGTGGCGTTCAGGTTGTCGTACTGCCCGTAAGGAAACGCGAAATAGCGCACCGGTTGCCTCAAGGCGGCTTGCAGCTCTTCACCCGAGGTGATCAGCTCATCGTACAACCGCTGGCGGTCGGTAATTTTTCCCAGGTCGACGTGGGTTCGGGTATGGGCC
Organism: uncultured Pirellulales bacterium; assembly: GCA_964399535.1. GTDB lineage: Bacteria > Planctomycetota > Planctomycetia > Pirellulales > CAYNRE01 > CAYNRE01. The sequence goes on from CAYNRE010000032.1 coordinate 357,501, forward strand.
CCGATCTCGATCCCCGCCGCGGCAAGGGCCCGCAACTGTTCGAGCGAGTTGGGGGCCAGCCTTTGTCCGCGCGCCAGGTCGTGAGCAAACGGCAGCTCGTGAAACACGTGGTGCGTGGAGACAAAGTAAGTGCAGGGAATCTGCTCGCGAATCAGCAGCGGCAAAGCGAATCGACAGTTGTCGGCGTAGCCGTCGTCGAAGGTAATGCTCACCGCCGGCCGGGGGCTCGCGCCGGTCCGCATCCGCTCCTGAATCTCGCTCAGCGAGACCAACTCGAAGTGCTTCTGCAGCCAGGTGAGATGCCGCGCAAACATCTCCGTGCTGGTCGTCCAGGGGGTGGCCGCGTCGTCGGCCACGCGATGATAAAACAGAATCATCAGCGGTGCCCGCTGCTCGGCCGCGGCGCGGGCATTCCAGTGCCAGCGCCAGGGCAGCGTTGACCAGTAGTAGGCGTGCAACAATACGCGTTGACTGAGCCGCATGGCTGGCAGACTCCTCCGGGCGGTTAGATCAACGACCCCTGCTCGGTCGTCGACGATACGAGACTCGCTTCGTCGACCGGTAAAGCCCCGGCGGTCGGCGCGGGCTCCGAAAGCGACTCGGCCGCAGGCTGCGGGGCGGTTTCCGAGGTCGCGGGCGAGAACCGAGCCGACAACCAGCTCAAACCATGCTGCGAAAGCCGGCGGGTTTCCTGCCCCGTGATCCAGGCTCGATGGCGCACTCGGGCGGTCCAGCGCGGAGCCGCGATTCGCCAATCGTAGGTCGGCCTCGGCTCGGCCCGCCAATGGGCCTTATAGGGCTCATCGCCGCGCAGGAAATCGACCGCGCGGAAGCCGTCGCCTTGCGCTTGCTGGAGCAGGGCAACCGCCGAAACGCGCCCCGGCTCCTCCTCGATCGCTTCAGGGCTCAAACCCGACTGGTACGCATACAGGATCCCGCCGCCGGCCAGGGCGTATTCGGCCGCCACGGGCTGACCGTCGAGCTCGAGCCAATGGAGCCGCAGTTGCCCCTCGGCCAAGAGCCGCCGGGTTGCTTCGCGATGAAAGCTGGTGAATTGCAGAGAGTGGAAGCTGCCCGGTTCGCCCAGGCTGGCTCGACGGCGCTGGTGCAGATCGACCAGCACTTCGAACGCCTGGCTCAGCTCGCTCAACTGGCGAACCATATGCCACTGGGCGCGCCCCGAGGCTAACACCCGCCGCTCAATCCGCCGCACTTGTTTGCGGTGCGACTTGGAAAGCGAGGCCAGGTACTGCTCCCAGTCGGCCGGCAGTTCCAGCCGCCAGCAGCCCATGCCCGGGCGGCGCTCCAGTGGGCAGCCGAACCAGGTGAGCCGCTCGGCCAGCTCGGCCACGAGCAGGTCGTCGTTGGCCACGCCATCCAGGGCGAGGGCATCCCAAGCGGGGGTCGCATCGCCCAAGGGCCGGCGCCCGCCGCCGAGCCGCTTATCGCAGAGCCAGGTGGTCAGTACATCGAGCACCTGCGCGGACCAGCCGGGCTCGATCAGGAGCGACAAGTATTCGGAGCAGGCTTCGCCGGAGCCGAGCCAGCGAACCACCCGGCCCTGACCCCAGCAATCGGCCAGATACCAGGGAGCAATTCCGCGCACTTGCTGGTCATCGTCGTAAATCGCCAGCACGAACAGTTCCAGCCCCTGGCCCGGTTCGCTCCGCACCCCGTAGTGTCGCCACCAGGCCTCGAGCCAATCCCAGCTACGAAAGGGCACACCCCCGGCCAGTTGGTTCCAGGCCGTTCGCAGGCTGCCGAGCGCGGCGAGCGACGAAACATGGGCCACGTACATCGTCGTGCGAAGTCCTGTACGTTGGGAGAAAAACGCGGCGGCGGCCGAGACCGCGCCCCGCCGCCACCAGCCCGAAACCGTGTGGGCCTGTAGCCAACTCTCGGTCAGGACCGGGGAATTGCAAACGGAGGGGCCGGTTTTGTCGTCGCGGGAGCGAGTACGGCCGACGACTCTCCAATGGCGGAGTCGGCCGAGGTTCTCCCGCGGGGTGTTTTGGCACCACGCCGGCCGGCCGCGTGGCGAAACGGCAACGTCTGGGTTTCCCGACCGCCCCGCGCCCAGGATGACCTAGGGTTGGGCAAGGCCGGTGGCCTCTGCGCCCAGGACCCCGTCTCGCAGCGGCGCCAGTGCCACCGGTCCGATCCAAACAACCCCGCGTTTCCGGCGCCTATCAAGGGAATCTTGCCCGATGACCGTTACCCAAGGCAGCGAACTGACCCCGGCCGACCTGGTGCAGGTGTTGGTCCAGTACCGCCGCCGCTGGATTGTGCCGACCGTGGCGGGCACCGTTCTGGCGGCGATTTTCGCGCTGGTCCGGCCCGAAACCTGGGAAGCTTCGCAGGCCCTGATTGTGCGCAACGAGGCGGCGACCGGCGGCGAGGGCCCCGGACGATTTCGCACCGCCGACGACATGAAAACCATCCAGGAAACCATCCTGGAGATCGCCAAGAGCGCGAGCGTATTGACCAAGACACTTGCCCAGGTCGGGCCTCCGGCCGACTACCGCCAGAGCCACCGCTGGCCCACGCCCAACGACGTGGACGATCTCCGCTCGGCCTTAAAGATCGAGCCTCCCAAGGGAGCCGAGTTCGGAAAGACCGAAATTTTCTACCTGAAGCTGCGGGCCAACTCTGCGGCCCGGGCCGTGGCGCTGGCCACGGCACTGAGCCAGCAGGTGCAAGAGCGATGCCGCAAACTGCGCGAGGACAAGGCCGACAGCATGATTGCCGAGCTGGAGAAGGCCGATGCGCAGTCGCACGCCGAATTGGCCGAGGCCACGGCCCGGCTCTCGGCCCGTGAACAAGAGGTGGGGAGCGACCTAGGGGAACTGCGAATGCTGCAGGGAACGCCCTCGGGGGAAAGTGAGTTGCGCCGACGAGTGGTGGAAGTGGAGCACGAGCTCCGCGAGGCCCGCAACGCGCAGCGCGTCAGCCAAGAGCTGCTCGAACTGTTGGCCGCCTCGCAGGAAGATCCGGGAAGGCTACTGGCCACTCCCAATCGGCTGCTGGAGTCGCAGCCGGCCCTGAAGCGGCTGAAGGATGGCCTAGTCGACGCCCAACTACGCACCGCCGAGCTGCGCGGCACCATGTCCAGCGACCACCCCCGGGTGCGAGCCGCGATGGCCGCCGAACAGGAAGTAAGCCAGCACATTCACGAGGAATTGGCCCTGGCCATCAAGGGAGTTCAAGTCGAGTTCCGACTCACCTCGGCCCGGGTCGCACAACTGGAGGAACAGCGCACCGACGTTCACAACCGGCTTGATCGGCTGGCGTCGCTGCGGGCGGATTACGCCAACCTGGTTGCCGAAGTCGATCAGCGGACCAAGATCCATGAACAGGTCAAACGCAACCTCAGCGATGCCCGGGCCAGCCGCGAGGGAGCCCTGACGACGAGCCTGATCGCCGCGGTCGATGCCCCGGAAACCGGCTCGAAACCCGTGGGCCCTGGCCCGCTTATGATTGTCGCGGCCGGCCTGGCCGGAGGCCTCGCGCTGGGCGGCGGGATTCTGTTTCTGAGCGTGCCCACCCCGCTGGGCGCCCCGCACGATGCCTCCGGGCTCGCCGAGCAGGCCGCCGCGGCTCCGGTGCTCCGTGAAACCGTCGCCGCCCCGGCGAGTGAAGTCAAGATACCGCTGGGGGGCGACTGGTCGGCGGCGCCCGCCGAGGCGGCAAGCCGCTGCGGCGCGTCGCTCAAGCAGGCCTTCCGTCGGCTTCCCACGGCCGACGGCCGCTCGTAGTCGCACTGCCTCGAATTGCGCGAACGGTTTCGATTGGCGGAGTGCCCTGGATGGAAGTCGTGCTGCTCATCGCGGGCCTGGCCGGACTGGCCTGGGGCGCCGTCTTTCTGCGCCGCGGCAACCTGCTCGATGGCTGCCTGGCAGTGCTGTTGGCGATCGCCTGTTTCGGCCACCCATTCTTGCAGATTCCGGGTCCGTTGCCCCTCACCATCGATCGGCTCGCGCTGTTGGGCGCCATCGGCGTTTGCCTGGTTCAGCGCCGGCTGGGTTGGGCTCCGGCGGTCGGTTGGACCCGGTTCGATCTGCTCGTGGCCGGCTGGGTGCTCCTGCTCCTGGTGAGCATGGCCTACGGCCAGTGGCGCGGTGGAACAACGCCGCCCCTGGACTGTTTCTGGCAATGGTTCTTGGGATACGCCACGCCGGCGCTGGTTTATTTCGTCGCGCGCCATGCCCGGCTCGGACCGGGCTCCTTGCGCCGGGCCTATGCGGCACTGGCCCTGTTCGGCGTTTACCTGGGACTGATCGGCATTTGCGAGGTGACGCAGAATTGGGCGCTGGTCTTTCCTCGCTATATCAGCGATCCCAAGATCGGCCTGCACTTTGGCCGAGCCCGCGGCCCGATGATTCACTCCGTAAGTTACGGAGTTTATCTCTGCGTTGCGCTGGGGGCCGCCTGGCTCTTGGCTTGGCGCGGCGGCCTGGCGCGACGTTGGCAACTGGTGGTGTTGCTGACCATGCCCGCGCAACTGGCGGGCATCTACCTGAGCTATACCCGGAGCGTCTGGATCGGGGCCGGCCTGGCCGTGCTCACCGTGTTGACGCTCACTTTGCGTGGGCGGTGGCGCTGGTTGTTTCTGGCCTCTGCGCTTGCCGGCAGCCTGCTGTTAGTGGCTACCCAGATGAACAACCTGATGGAGTTCAAGCGGGAATTCACCGCCGCCGAGACGCGCGATTCCGCCCAGGTGCGCGAAGTGTTCGTCTACATCTCTTGGCTCATGTTCCAAGACCGGCCGCTTTTGGGAGTGGGCTTCGGCCAGTTTCGCACCGAGAAACTGCCCTACCTGGTCGATCGCCAGACCGACCTGCGGCTCCAGGCGGTGCGCGAGTGGGTACACCACAACAATTACCTGGGCATTCTGACGGAAACCGGCCTGCTCGGCCTGGGCTGGTTCCTGGCGCTGGTCGCGGCGCTGGCCTGGACCGCCGCGCGCGGATGGCGCGCCCCGGAGATGCCCGCCTGGGCCAAAACCCACTGCCTGCTGATGTTGGCGGTGCTGGGCGTCTGGGTCGCGCAGTTGGCCTTTCACGAGTTGAGCTTTTCCCCGCTCGATAACTCGCTGGTCCTGTTCCTGGCCGGCCTGACCGTGAGCCTGGTCGAAGCCTACCTGCCGCGTGAGGCCCCGACGACCGTTCGCGAGGGGGTTTTCGAAGACCGCGTTCGGCCCGGCTGGCCCTCGCTGGGGCTCCGCCACCGCTTGTTGGGCAGGGCCTAGCGGTTCGGCGGCGCTGGGTTTCCACCACGGCCGAGGGGGTGCCTCTCTGGCTTGCCCCCGGCTGGCCGGGCGGCGTTCTTAACCTATGGTTGTTTGATCTGAGACCCGAACCGATCGGGCCCGAATTGGCAACAGGTGGATGGCATGACGAGTCTGGCGGAATTACTGGATTTATCGGACGAAACGGATCGCCTCGCGGTTGCGCCACTCGCCCCTGCCGCCGCGGTTGAACCGGCATCTGAAGTTGCGCCGCGATCCGAAGCGAAGAGCACTCCCGAGGATCGGCTCCCCACGCGCGAGACGATTCGCGTCTCGATCACCGGGAACCGCGATCCCTGGTTTCTGACCAGCAAGCGGCTGATCGACCTGGTGGGCAGCCTCACGCTGCTGCTGGTCCTTTCCCCGATCCTGGTCACCACCTGGCTCGTGCTTTGGCTGACCACCAAGGGGCACCCTTTCTATCTCGGCACGCGCGAAGGGCTCTGTGGCCGCCCCTACCAGATGTACAAGTTCCGCACCATGCGGCTGGACGCCGACCGCGTGCAACACCTCGTATCCAACGAGCGCGGCGGCGCCATGTTCAAGAACAAGACCGACCCCCGCATTACGCCGATCGGCCGTTTCCTGCGGGCATTCTCGATCGACGAGCTGCCGCAGTTGCTCAACGTGCTGCGCGGCGAGATGTCGCTGGTGGGCCCCCGCCCCATGGTGCCAGCCAAAGACAACGTTTACCGCGCTTGGCAACTGCGGCGCTTATCGGTCAAGCCGGGCATCACCGGCCTTTGGCAGGTTAGCGGACGGAGCGAGATCGGCTTCGAGGACATGGTCCGGCTCGACATTCGCTACATTCGCAACCAGAGCCTGGCACTCGATCTGTGGCTACTGATCAAAACTCCGTTGGTGGTGCTCAGCGGCAAGGGGGCCTACTAACGCGCGGGTCCGCCCGCGGGCGGATCACCAGGAGAGCACTTGCCGAACGAGCGAGGGGGGGCCATGAGCCTGATCCTGAATCCACCGCTGACCGCCTCCGAGGGCGCGCCACGAGCACCGCGGCAACCGACACTGAGGGGTCGGGCCCTGCACCTGATTAACGGCGAGCATTATGCCGGCGCCGAGCGGGTGCAAGATCTGCTGGCCCTGCGGCTCCCCGAATCGGGCTACGAAGTGGGTCTGGTGGCACTGAAGCCCGGCAAGTTTGGCCAGGCGCGGCGCTGCTTGGAAACGCCCCTTGTCGAGCTGCCGATGCGGAGCCGCTTCGACCTGCGGCCCGTTCGGCAAATCGTCGAACTGGTGCGCCGCGACGGTTACTCGCTGATCCACAGCCACACGCCCCGCTCGGCCCTGTTGGCCTCGTGGGCGGCACGCTGGGCGGGGGTGCCCCACGTGGCGCATGTGCATTCGCCCGCCGCGCGCGACACGGCTCATCCTTGGCAAAACCGCCGCAACGCACTTTTGGAATGGTGGTGCCTGCGATCGGCGGCCCGGGTCGTGGCGGTCTCTCACAGCCTGGGAGATTACGTGGCTAGCCGGGGGGTCAGCGCCAGCCGCCTGAGCGTCATTCCCAACGGCGTTCCGCAGCTCGGCCCGCTCCCCTCGCGCCCGGCGCCCGCCGACCCCTGGGTCTTAGGCGTGGTGGCTTTGTTCCGGCCGCGCAAGGGGTTGGAGGTGTTGCTCGACGCCCTGGCCCATCTGCACCACTGGGGATTCCCCGTGCGGCTGCGGGCCATCGGCGGCTTTGAAACGCCCGCCTACCAAGAGGCGATGTACCGCCGCGCGGCCGAGGCCGGGGTGGCCGATGCCATCGACTGGGTCGGCTTCACCAGCGACGTAAACGCCGAGCTGAGCGGGCTCGACCTGATGGTGCTGCCCAGCCTGTTCGGCGAGGGACTTCCGATGGTCGTGCTCGAGGCCATGGCGGCCGGCGTGCCCGTCGTGGCCACGGCGGTCGAGGGGGTGCCCGAAGCCATTCGCGACGGACGCGACGGGCTGCTCGCCCGGCCTGGCGATGCCGAAGACCTGGCCGGCGCCATCCGTCGCGTGGTGAGTGGCCAAACCTCCTGGGCCGCCCTCCGTTCAAGTGCCCATGCCCGGCAGGCAAGCGAATTCTCGGACCATGCCATGGCCGCCGGCCTGGCCGCCCTGTACGACGAACTACTTGCCAGCGCGGGCACGAAGCGGGTGGGCCGATGAACGGCCTGCCGCTCGCCGACTCGGTCGATGGCTGGTCGACCCCGCTGGTCACGCTGCCAAAGAGCGACCCTTCGCAAGGCGACCTGGTCGCTTCTGCGCACATCGATGCCGCGGGGGCGAATGCCGACGACGATTTGCCTGCTCGCCCAACACGACCGGCTAGGCGGCGAGAATCGCTGGCGGTGCGTGTCGCCCGGCGGGGCTTCGACCTGGCCGTGTCGCTAATCGTTCTAACGTTCGGATCGCCCTTGCTGCTGCTGGGGGCCCTGGCCCAGGCGACCGGTACCGTGGTGGTCGAGCGGCGCCCGGCCTGGGGCTGGCGACGCCGCCCGATGCCTCGCTGGGTCCCGGCGTCTGCGCCGCCGCCCTTGGCCGCCTGGCTGCTGCGCCGCGGCTACCCCCGGCTACTCACCTGGCAGCAAGTGTTCTTGGGTCGGCTCTCGGTCGTGGGGCCGCGTTGGATTGGGCCCGACGAAGCCGATGCAGGGCTGTGCTCGCCCGGCGCCCGGCCGCGATTCCGGGTGAAACCCGGCCTGGTGGGGCTGGCTCACCTGCGGCGGCAGGCCAACATCGATTTCGCCCCGGAACTGGCCGACGACCTGGAGTATCTCGAGGGCCGGTCGCTGCGCGGCGACCTGGGCATTGCGCTCCGTTCGCTGTGGGCTGGCCTGTGGGGCAATCGCCGGCCCGCCGAGTCCGATTCAATCGAGCTACTGGGGTTTCACCTTTGGAATGTCGGTCTGTCGCACGCCGTCGCGGAGGCGGTTCGCGTGGCGGCCGGATCGGGTCCGGCTCAGCGGTGGGCCTTCTTGAATGCCGACTGCGTGAACCTGGCCGCCCGCGGAGCCGGCTATCGCGAGGCCTTGGTCACGGCCGATCGGCTCCTGGCCGACGGCATTGGCATGAAGCTGGCCGGCCAGGTCTTGGGCTCACCGGTGCGACAAAACCTGTGCGGCACCGACCTCTTTCCAAGGCTCTGCGACGCCCTCCAGGGCCGCCCCCAGGGGCTTTTCCTGCTCGGTGCCCGGCCCGGCGTGGCCGAGGCGGTCGCCGCCTGGGTGGCCCGAACCTATCCCGCCGCCCAAGTCAAAGGTTATCACCACGGCTACTTTAGCGATGCCGAGTTGCCTGCCGTGCTGGAGTCGATTCGCAATTCGGGTGCCGAGATTCTGCTCGTCGCCTTTGGCGCGCCGCGCCAAGATTTGTGGATCGCCGAACACCTGCCAGCCACCGGGGTTCGCCTGGCGATGGGCGTGGGGGGCCTGTTGGATTTCTATTCCGGCCGAATTCCCCGCGCGCCCCAGTGGGTTCGCGAGCTGAGCCTGGAATGGGCCTATCGGCTGTATCAAGAGCCCGGCCGGCTCTGGCGGCGCTATGTGCTGGGAAATACCCGGTTCTTATTCCGGGTTGCACGAGCAGCCTGGGCTAGCAGGCGACGATCCTCGCAAACTCACACGACCGCCCGTTCCTAGCCGCGGATTGCTTGCGGCAGTGACCCGCTGGCCCAGCCGGCCCCGGCACGCAGCCGACCAGGGGTCGAACTGCTGACTTGGGCGGCAGCTTGTTAGAATACGGACTCGCCGCTGGACCATCGCTCGCTTCGCTCAACCAGGACTCTCGCTTGCCTCTGCCGCGCGTCAACGCGATCTGCCTGGTGTTCGACCACTGGCATGCCGGCCATCTGGGCTGCTACGGCAATGCCTGGCTCGGTACTCCGCAAATCGACCACTGGGCCGCCGCGAGCGGGCTGGCCGACCTGATGCTGGCCGAAAGCCTTTCGCTCGAGTCTACCTATCGCAGTTGGTTTACCGGAGCCCATCCGCTCGCCCCTCCCGCGCTCGAGTCGCGCTGGATCGGTCTGCCGCAACTGCTCCGCGAGGCCGGAGCCGACACCGTACTCTGGACGGATGAACCCAGCATCGCCGACCTGCCCTGGTCCGATTTCGCCGAGCGAATCGTGATGCCCACCGGAGCCGCCCAAACCGGTGCCGATTTCGCCGACACCGCCCTGGCCCGTTGCCTGGCTCAAGTGGCCGACGATTGGAACCAGCTTCGCGAACCGTTCTTGGGTTGGATTCACTTGGGTAGCCTTGGACAGGTTTGGGACGCGCCGCTCGAACTGCGCCGGGGCCTGGTCGACGAAGACGAACCACTACCGCCCGATGCTGTGGAAGTGCCTCAGTTGGTCTTGCCCGCCGAGGTCGATCCGGACTTCGTCTTGGGGTGGCGGCGGGCCTACGCCGGCCAAATCTTGTTGCTCGACGCGGTGCTGGGCGGATTCTTCGACGCCTTGGCTCGTCAGCCCTGGTTCGACCGAACTTTGGTGTTGGTCATGGGGGCACGGGGATTCGCCCTGGGCGAGCACGGCTACCTCGGACCCGACCCAGCCGCGCCGTTCAACGAGTCGGTTCAAATACCTTGGTTGATCCGCTTGCCGGGAGGCGACGGCCTGGGCTGGCGCAGCGGATGCCTGCTCTCCCCTTGCGACGTGGCGGCCACTCTCGGCCAGTGGTGGTCGCTACCGGCCGAGAATCGAGCGCGATGGGGCAAGAACCTGTTGCCGTTGGCCCACGACCTGAACTTCGAGCCCCGTGATCGGCTGCTCACGACCACCCCGAATTGGCTCGCGGTGCGCACCGCGAGCTGGGCGGGCTGGTTTCCGCGCGGCGAACATGGAGCCGCCGGGCCGCGATTGTTTGCCAAACCTGACGACCGCTGGGAAACCAACGAGGTGGCCAACCGCTGTCCGGAAATCGTGGCCGAACTGGCCCTAGTGGCCGACCGCCTGGTCGAGGCGGCTCAAGCCGACGACCCCGAGCAACTCAGTCCCTTGCCGGCCGAGCTGGGAGAAATCTGGCGCTAGTCGCCCCAGATACCCGAGTTGAACACGAGCCGAGCTTCCGGGCTTTCGCACTTTGCCCAACTTGGCTGCCGGCGCAAGCGCGCCAAGAAGTCTCGAGCGTTTCGGGGTAGTGGCCCCTTGGCAGCGATGCCTATAATCCCCGGCCCGTTTGACCTATCTCGTTCGTAGTTCTGAACTTTTGACACTTGCGACGGCATGATCGGACAAGGACGTCCGAACCTGGACGGACCCGCCGCGTGGGCAACCGCCGCGCGGTGGATTCCGGCACTTCTGCTGATAGCGCCGATGCTTTCCCCGGCGCGCGCCGCGGAGGTCGCCGACCCGGTGGCGCTGCGCCTATTGGTAACTTGGAATGCGCAGCGCCCCCGCGCCTGGCAAGGCACGCTCGAGCTCGACGAGGGTCAGCTCGATGACTTGGGTTTTGTCGGCCCCAGCCCTACGGCGCAGGCCGAAGTCTGGATCGACGGTCGGCAAGCCGTCATCGAGCAGACCGAGGCCCAAACCTCGGGCGGATTCTGGGTCACGGTTACCGGTCCGCGCACGGCCCAACTCACCCTCCGCCTGGCCGGCCTGGATTCCGGAAGCGAACCAAGCTCGGTGGATTTGGAACGGTTGGAATCGGGTTCCTGGCAGACTCCCTGCGCCCAAGGAGGCCGGATCGAAATTCGACGCGCCTCGGGCGATTGGCTCCAGGTGACCTTGCCCCGGCCCGGGCTGGTTTACCAAACGGGCGAGAAGCTGGACCTTTCGGTTCAGCCGTCTCGGAGTTGGTCTGGGGGCGAACAGCGCTTGCGCATCGTAGCGGAACTGCGCGGCCCGGGTTCGCAGCGCGCCCGCTGGAGCGAAGCTCGCGAGCTGCCGCTCGACCCCGCCGCGGGGTACGGACCGGCGGAACTAAGTGTGCCGCTTCCCAGGGACGAGGGTGTGTACGAGTTGACGATCGCCGCCCAGGTCCGCCGGCTGGCCCGCCGCCAAAACCTGGCCGAGCGTAAACTGTCGATCGTGGTCGTCGACCCGCGGCGCCCAAGTCTTGAGCGCACAATCGACGAAGTGGACCGCGTCATCGAGATCGACCCGGCCAGCCCCCAGCTTTGGGACCGGGTGGCCCATCTGCCGCTAAGGCCCGGCCGTCGGCGCTTGCCCACGGGAGGCGGAGCGACCCGGGTGAACAAGCAAGACGGCCAGACGATCGTCGAGATCGATCCGGGCGATTCGAGCGGGGCTGCCTGGGAGGCCTATCCCCTCAGCGTGGACGGCCCGGGCCGGCCGCATTTGGTGGAGGTGGAATTGCCCGACGCCTCCGCGCGGGATCTGGTGATGGCAGTGGTCGAGCCGGCAGCCGATCCGGCGGGGTTGGCCATCTTAATCGGGCATTCCAGCGCTCGGGCCGCGACCGAACCGGGCACGCCGCCGGCGGGGCGACTCGAGTTCTGGCCCCGCACCAAGTCGCCGCTTTTGGTTCTGGCCAACACCGATCCCGAACGGCCCGCGCGGATCGGCAAGATTCGTCTCCGCCCAGGGGCCGCCCCGGCCATCGCCGCACCGACCCCGCCGATCGGCGGACACGCCCATCGCCGATTGCTGGCCTACTTCGACCAGGCCGACGTTTGGGCCCGATTGGCCGGCGGCGCCACCGGAGATTCGCCTCGGCTCGATTGGCAATCGGCGCTCGATGGCGGGCGCCGCTGGATGATTTACTTCCGCCAGGCCGGTTACGACGGGGCCGTAATACCCGTGGCCAGTGAAGGTGGGGTGCTGTACCCCAGCCAGGTGCTCGGCTCCTCGACGCGCTGGGACGACGAATCGCTACGAGCCGAGCCAAGCGACCCCGCTCCCAAGGACACGCTCGAGCTGTTGCTTCGATTGGCGGACCGCGAAGGCGTAACGCTGGTTCCCGCGCTCGATTTCGCGTTTCCGCTGGCCCAGCTCGAGTCGCTGCGCCGCGCGGAGAACAGCGCGGAAACAGGGCTCGAGCCGGTCGGCCCCGACGGAGCTACCTGGCGACGGCGATTCCCGCCCCGCGATGGCCGCTCGGTGTATTACAACCCCCTCGATCCGCGAGTCCAGGAGGTGATGTTGGCCGCGCTTGCCGAATTGGTGGAGCGCTGCGCCGGCCACGCCTCGTTCGGGGGCTGCGCCCTGCGGCTCTCGGGCCATGGGTTCGCCCAACTGCCGCCGGCCAACTGGTGCCTGGACGACGCCACGATTGCCCGGTTCGAGGCGGCGACCGGACTATCGCTGGGAGCGGGCGACGACGATCCGGCCCGGTTCCACGAGCGGGCCGCCCGGGTCGAAGGTGATTTACGCCCTGCCTGGCAGGCCTGGCGTGCGGCGGAGCTCGAGGCGTTTCATCGGCGGATGGGCGACCTGGTCCGGCACGCCGGCGGCCAGCAGCAGTTTTGGCTCGTGGGCCACGACCTGCTCGATAGCCCGCCGCTCGAGCGGCTGCTCACCCCGGCACTTCCCCGCAAACACACCACCGAGAACGTGCTTCGCCAAATCGGCTTCGACCCGCTCGAATTTCAGGCTCAGCGAAGCCCCCAGCTGGCCCGACTTTGGCAATCCACCATCGGTCTTCCGCTGGAGCGCGCCGCGGTAGGCATTCAAGTCGGGCAGCTCACGGGCTGGGACCGCCTGAGCCGGGAATCGGAAAACCCGACGGCGCTGTTGGCGCGGCTTCCCCGCTCGGTGGAGCTGGCCCAGTGGAGCCTTTCGACGGATCGAGCCGACGCAACGGGCACGCTGCGGTGCGAGCCCTGGCCGCTGGGGGCCGAGGCGCGGCGGCCCTTGGTTCATGCCCTGGCCGCGAGCGACGTCCATACCGCGTTCGATGGCCTTCGGCTCGCGCCGGCGCTGCCCGACCGCGAGCTAGCCGACGTGATCGCCGCTTACCGCGGCTTGCCCGCCGTGCCCTTCCGCGACCTGGAAGATGCCCCCCAGCCGCTGGTGGTGCGCACCGCCACGCAGCACGGCGCCACCTGGTGCTACCTGGCCAACGACTCGCCCTGGCCGCTCGAGGTACTTCTGCCCGTGGCCTTTCCCCCGGGAAGCCAGGTCCGCAGCCTGGCCGCGGAGCGCGATTGGAAGCTGCCGCAACCGCTGGCGTCGGGTACCTGGCAAATCTCGCTCCGCCCCTACGACCTGGTGGCGCTCGAGTTTTCCGACGGCCGGGTGCGGTTCGGCCCTCCGAAATTCGAGCTGCCCAGCGATGCTACCGCGGCGCTCGAGCAGCGGGTGAAGGAACTCGGGCAGCGCGCCAACCAGCTCGAAGCGACTCCGCCCGAGGATCTGGGTTTCAACGGCGGATTCGAGCTCCCCTGGTCGCCGGAAGACGCGGCACCCGGTTGGAAGTTAAGCGGCGGATCCGAGGTCCAGTGGCGCCTGGAAACCGAACAGGCGCACGGCGGCCAACAGGCCCTGTCGGTCGCCAGCCGGGCGCCGCGCGCGGCCCTGGTTAGCCAGCCGCTGGAATTGCCGCCGACCGGCCGCTGCTCGGTATTGGTCTGGCTGCGCTGCCCACAGCCCGACCTGCAACCCACCCTGCGAATCGCGCTCACCGCGCAGCTCGGCGGAGGCCAGAACTACTACCGCTACGCCACGATCGGCTCGGGCGGGCGGCATGCCCTGAGCAGCCAGTGGGAACCTTTCCGGTTTCACGTCGACAATCTGCCGCTGACCGGGCTGAAGCAGCCGCGCATTCAAGTGGAAATGCTCGGGCCGGGCGAGTTCTGGATCGACGACGTGCAGTTTTCCCCGCTTTACTTCAGCGAGGCCGAGCAACGGGCACTGCAACTGGAGATCTTCGGCGCATACAACGACTTGCAGAAAGGGCTTTGGGCCGATTGCCAGCGAGCGCTCGACGGCTATTGGCCGCGGATGCTCGAGCAGTACGTGCCGCTCTCACCGGAGCGCCTGGCCCGGCAACCCCAGAACCCTCTCGCGGCGCCGCCGCCGCCCGCGCCCGACGACAAGCCCTGGAGCTTGCTCGAAGGCATGCGGAAGTGGATCCCGAAGATCTACTGATCCGCGTCGACGCGATGGGCGAACTCACCCCGCGCGGGAGCTCGCCCGGTTTAGCCCGGCGGCCAGCTCAGCTCGCGTCCGCCGAGCACGTGAAAGTGCAAGTGGTCCACCGATTGCCCCGCGTCGGGTCCGCAATTGGCCACGAGCCGATAGCCCGATTCCAGCCCTGCATCGGCTGCCAGGCGGCGGCACACCAGCACCAGATGACCCACCAGCGACCGGTCGTCGTCGCTCAGCTCGGCCAGGCTGGCCACCTCTTTCTTGGGAATGACCAGCAGGTGCTTGGGAGCGGCCGGGTTGATGTCGCGAAAGGCCAGGCACAGATCATCTTCATAGACAATGTCGGCGGGCAGCTCGCGGTCGATAATCCGTTTGAAAACCGTCTTGGGGGTCATAAGGTCCACTCGAATGCTTGACGTATTTGATGGCCAATTCCCCGAGCCCTGACTTGGTCCCGACGATCCCAGCCCGGTTCAAGCGGCGCGCCGGCCTAGCCCGCGGCGGAGTCGAGCTGAGCCAACTCGATCGACTGATCGACCAACATGACCGGTATTCCGTCGAGTACCGGGTAGGCCAGCGCTTGATCTTCTCGAACCAGGACCCCATCGAGCGGTTGTTCCACCGGCCGCCCGCAGTGGTACTTCAACCGCCCCGCGGTGACCGCCCGGTTGATTCGGGTCAACAATTCGGCGGTGCCCTCGCTCAACCGCTGTTGGCTTTGGGGACACACCAGCAGGGTCAGCAGCTCCGAGCTAATCACGCAGATTTCCTTTCGATCGCATAAAGCCGAAGCGCTTCGCGAAGGGGGCGGTCTTGCGCAGCCACCTTGAATTGACGAAATGCCCCGGGTTACCCGAATTGTTTTCGACAAGCCGCCCAAATCGCCCAGCCGAGACGCTGTCGGCCTTGCGCAAGGCAGATTTTCGCCTTGCCGACCGGGAACTGGCAAGCCCGGCACGTTGCGTTTGCCGATAATAGGACCGGAAAAACTGCTTCTTTCGCACCGCTGGGCCGGGGGTTTCCGGCCAAACGCGTCGTTATGGTTCACGCACGGGCACAGGATCACGTCGGTTCCATGAATGCCCACGGCCTGAACTCAGAAACGCGCCTCGGTCGCGGCGATCGCAGCCAGCGGCTGGCAGCCGCGTTATCGCTGGCCGTTGCCCTCGGCTTGACCGGCCCCGGCGCGCTACGAAGCCAAGAGGTGCGCTATTACGAGCAAGACGGGATCACTTACCGCGAAACGCGGCAGTGGGTTCCCCGCTCTCAGGCGGAGCCGGGCCAACTACCCGGTGTCGCGAGCGCGACTCCGCTAGTCGCAAGCCGGCCGGTCGAAACGACGTTCGCCCCCGGAGCGACCGCACCTGCCGGTGCTGTGCCTGCCGCTGCTGGGCCTGCCGGTGCTGGGCCTGCCGGAGTGAACGAAGCCTATCGCGTGGTCGCGGTGCCAGTCACCGAGTATCGCTGGGAGGCCTACTGGAAAGGACGTTGGAATCCGTTCAAAAAGGCCAAGCTCGCCCAGCGTTTGGTGCCACACACCTACTGGGATTATCGCACCCAGGTAGTTCGCTACCCCTCGAACGCACCGCTGCCGCCGGGCACCTCGCCGGCCAATAGCTGGAACTCGACCACGGCCAGCTACCCCGTGCCGGGCGGCCAGCCTCCCTCGCCAGGCGCGCAGCCCATCGCGCCGGCTTCGCCCGGCGCAGCCCCAGGGGCGGCCGGCGCCGACCTGGTCGAGGTGGTCACTCGGGTACCCATTGCCCGCCGCGTGGAAACCGGCTCGCTCGCCGGCACCGCGGCGCCGCTGGGGGCCTCGGCGGCCGCGCCAGCCTACTCGCCTTCCGAGGTGGGCAGCTACGTTCCGCCCGGCGGAAGCTTCACCTCGGCGGCCGCGTCGGCAGCCCCCGCGACGTGGCCGACCAGCCCGGCGGGCGTCGGCGGATTGGGGCAGATGGACAACGAGTTTCCCACCCGCCCGACCACCTCGGCCTGGCGCCCCAGCCGGCCGAACTATTTGAGGTAGTCGCGGTGCAGGCCTGCCGGGCCACGGACCATACGGCCCGGCCGCGGCTTCCGGGGCAGCGCGCGCCGTTTCCTCCGCGTCTGCCAAAACTTGAGCGAGCCGCCGCTCAGATATGCTCGGACAATCCCGAGGCGACCCCCAGAACTTGCCACGCCGATTGACCCGATTGCGGGTCGAGCAGCACCCGGGCGACGAACACCCGCATCAAAAACGTTTGCTTCGCTCCGTCGCGCGGGAAGCTGACCGCATAGACTCGCACGAATAGGTCACCGCGGCGATGATCGGCAAGCTCGCCTCGTAGATAGCGCTCGGTACCGCAAAACCGAACCTCGGCCTGTTTTCCCAGGGCCAGCAGTGCGCGGGCCGGCTGCTGCTGGACAAACTTCTTCAACCCCGTCGACAGCACCGGCCGCGTGCGGTAGTACTCCCAGAGCCGATCGTCGAACGGTTGCCGTTCCAGCGGCGAAAGATGGTATTGATAGGCCAACTCGGGGCGGCCGGCCGCCATCAACTTGAACCACTCGTCGGCCCAGGTTGCCGCTTCAGGCCCCAGCCAAGCTTGCCGAACCACTGTCGTCGAACAGCCGGCCCCCAAGCAGAAAAAACCAATCGCCATTCCGACGATGCTGGCTTTCCGGCCGATGAGCTCGCCGTCGCTTCGCACGATGCGCGCCAGCGTCCACACGTTGGCCGCGGCCACGGCGGCACCCACCCACCACCACTGAGGGCCCACGAGCGAGACCGCCGCCACCGGCGAAGCCACGAGTGTCAGCACCGCGGCGCTCGAAACGGCCCGGTACTCTCCCTCGGGCGCCGCGCCGCCGGTCGCCGCCGATTCGAAGTGCTTCGATCCCGGGGGGGTTGTGGTCATAGACGATTCCAACGTCGGCAGGCTTCCCGTACACCCTCGCACCGCGTTGCTGATCGATGCAGGAAGGGGAATACGCTATGCCAGCGGCCGGCGGCACGTCAAGCAAGCTGGTTGCCGGCAGGCCTGTGGGCAAAGTTCCCGATCGGCCAATTGGGCCCACTGCGGCAGGCCCTGGTACGACCGGGCTCATTGGAGGGTTCCGGCGAGGCGTACTGGCCCAGGTTGCCCTTAGTGCAAGACCAGTGGCCGTCCACCGGGCGGCGCGAGACGACGCGCCCCCTTCTAGATCTTTGCCACGGAGAGAAAAAAAGCGGCCGCAGACGGCCCAGGGCCAGACTACCGAAGGAGTGATTTCCGCGATTGCCCGGCGTGGGTCGTCCGAAGCCCCGCGTATGGGAACCAAGTTCAGTAGTCGCACCCTCGACCGCCTACGGCCAGGCTGGGAAGCCAATTAGACAGCGAAAGCGGTTCGCAGTGTTTCGCATAATGGCAAAAGCGGTGCCGTAAGGTAGCGGCGCCGATCACCCTGATGGGCCCCACACTCCCTAGACCACCAGGGCAGACTCGGCTAGCCGCCACCGGGCGAGCCTGGTTTTTCCCTAACATCAATGAGAACTTGATGATAGTTGCGGATTGCCGCGACATCGACTACAACTTGCGGACCGACTTAGCCAGCGGCCGACGGAGTCGGCCTTATTGCATTTCGGCGCCGAGCTGCTTCGATCGGCGCCGAAACGGCGCCTGGGGCGGGGCAAGTCGGCGCCGATTTCAACGACGCCAGCGGTGCGAGGTAGCCGTATGCAACCTGCTGTTTGGAGAACTTCGTGCTTTGTAGCGGGTTGGGCACTTACAGGCCTTGGGTTGGTCTGGCTGGCAGCCACAACAACTCAGCCTGCCGGGTGGGTTGCCGAATTGCTCTGGATCGCCCTGGGGATGCTGCTCGTGGGGTTGGCGGCCTTTGTTGCCTGGCAGCGGCCCGGCGACTGGACCTCGACGATCTACTGCTTGCTGGCGTCGATCACGGTATTGGCCGCCGAGGCTTGGGTGGGGCACTGGCGGGTAGGCCACGGAGGGCTGGCCTACTTGGTGGGCCCGCTGTCGGCAATCTGGCTCGGCCTGGCGGTGCACTGGGGGTTGTTGTTTCCCCGCCCCGTGCAACTACTGCGGCGGTGGCCGGGTGCGACGCTGGCGGGTCTCTACGCGCTGTCGGTGCTGGGCTTAGCGGCCCAGCCGGGCCAGGCGATTGGCCCGGGGCCGTTGGGGTGGGTACAGGTTTTGGGCTGGTGGGCGCTGGGCACGCTCGCCGGGGCGCTCGTTTGGGTTTGGGCCAGTGTGGTTCCCCGCTGGCTGAGGGGCCGAACTCGAAGCCAGCGAGCTCAGGCCCGCTGGATGGTTGCTGCCTCGCTCGGGGGCGGATTGCCCCTGCTCTACGGCGTGGCGCGGCTGGCCCTGGCACCGTCGGGGCCGGTCGACGGCTGGGGACTGGCCCTGGTGCAAATCGGCAGCCTGGTCTTACTCACCCTTTCGGCCATCGCCCTGACCCGCAATCGGGTTGTGTGGGTCGGGCGCATTCTCGACCGAGGGCTGTTTTACGTCGGCGTCAGTTTCGCCGTCACCGCCATCTACTGTTTGATGGTGGGCCTGATGACCGCCTGGGTCGGCACCTACCTGCTGCGCTGGGAAAACGCCCTCGCGGCGGGACTCACCGCGATGGTGGTTGTCAGCTTCCTGGGCTGGATTCGCGATCGCCTGCAACAGGCCCTCGACCGCCGGTTTCTGCGGCAAAAGTACCAACTCGACAACGCCATTCGCCGGCTCAGCCGGGTGGTCGATCGGCTTGTGGAGCCCCAGCAGTTGGCCGAGCAACTACTGCACTCGGCCCGCGATGCCGTGGGGGCCGAGCGCGGCGCCGTGTTTCTCCGCGACAAGGCACCCGACCGGCTTTCGCAAGTAGCCGGACTGGGGGCCCGCTCGTTCCCCCAGCAGCTCAGTCTCGACGGCCCGCTGGCGCTTGAACTGCGCCGTCAGGGGGTGGTGACGGCCCGGCCCGGGCTGGCCGTGATGCCCACCGCCGCGCAGCTGCAATTGCGCGAGTTCGAGGCCGACCTGGGCCTGGCCCTGGAAATCGACGGACAGCTGGTGGGCATGATGCTCTTGGGGCCGCACTTGGGTGGCGTTCCCTATTCGGCCGAAGATCGCACCTTTCTGCAGGCCCTGGCCCGAACCACCGTGTTGGCCCTGAAGAGCGCCCGGGGGCACCGTACCATTGAAACGCTCAAGGAAAAGCTGCAAGAAACCGTCGACAAACTGGCCGAGCAGCAGCGTCGCATCAGCTACCTGCAGGGGGAACTGCTGCGCCGCCGGGAGGCGCCGGTTTCCGTGGGCGGGCCGGCTCGACAGAGCCCGCCGGAGCCGGGCACCAATTGGGGCCTGCGCGGGCGCAGCCCCGCCGTGCTGCGGCTGCTCGACGAGGTGCGCAAGGTGGCGGCCAGCCCGTCGTCGGTACTGGTCCGCGGCGAAAGCGGCACCGGAAAGGAGCTGCTGGCCAGGGCCATCCACGAAGCCAGCCCCCGCGCGGCGGCTCCGTTCGTGGCGGTTCACTGTGGCGCCCTGAGCGCCGGCCTGCTCGAGAGCGAGCTGTTCGGCCACGTGCGCGGCGCCTTCACGGGGGCTGACCGCGACAAGCCCGGCCGCTTCGAACTTGCCCATCACGGCACGCTGTTTCTCGACGAAATCGGCGACATCAGCCTCGAGGTTCAGACCAAGTTGCTCCGCGTGCTGCAGGAGCGGGCCTTCGAACGCGTGGGGGGCGTGAAACGGATCGAGGTCGATGTGCGACTAATCGCCGCCACACATCAAAATCTCGAAGGACTGATCGCCGCCGGCCGGTTTCGCGAAGATCTGTTCTACCGCTTGAACGTGATCAGCCTCACGGTGCCGCCGCTACGCTCCCGCCGGGAGGATGTGTTCGAACTGGCCGTGCACTTCTTGCACCGCTTCGCCGAACGGGCCGGCAAAAACATCGAGCGGATCGAGCCCGAAGCGCTCGACTGCCTGGCCGCCTACGATTGGCCCGGCAACGTGCGGCAACTGGAAAACGCGATCGAACGGGCGGTAGTGTTGGCCGAGGGAGACTCGCTCCAAGTGGCCGATCTGCCGAACGAACTGCGCCGGTATCGCCCACCGGGCGAAATGCCTCGCGCGACGCGGCGGCCCCCCGAGCGGCGCAAGGTCGCCCGGGCCGAAGTGCTCGAGCCGGCCTGGGCTTATCCACAGGGGCGCTCGACGGACGACGACGCCAGCTCGGAGCGTGAACGGCTGCAATTGGCCCTGGCCCAATGCCAGGGAAACAAGGCCGAGGCGGCGCGGCTGCTGGGGCTGCCGCGGAGCACTTTTTTCAGCCGGCTGCGGCGCTACGGGCTCGATTGACGCGGCGCGCCCGATTCGGTTACTCGCCCCCGGGGCAAGCTCGACCCCGTTCCGCGAACATCGCGCCCGTTCACGAGAGCACCCGGCTAGGGCACCGTTGTCGGTTGGGGGGCTGGTTCTGGCTCGGGCGCCGTCGGCGCGGACGTGTCGGTCGTGACGCCAGCGACCGCTTGCCCCTCGATCCGCGCTTCCAGCACCGCGATCGCCTTGGCTAGCTGCTTGTCGGGCGAGTGCGCCTCGTCGGTCAGGTCGACCGCCGCCGCGGCGCGGGCCGCATCCGCATCGCCGGGGCGCACCACGTCGCGCTGGCTGCGCCATTGAAAATAAGCCTCTTGCTCCCGATCGTCCAAGCGAACCTCGCAGTTCGGGTCGGGCCGAACGCCCCAGGCGTCGGCCTCGGTGGCGGTGCTCAGACGGTGGATGTTTTGCTCGCTGGGGCGCCAATAGCTGGCCGTGGTGAGTTTCAAGGCCCGATCGGCCCCTTCCAGCAGAATCACGTCTTGCACGCTCCCCTTGCCCCAGGTGCGCTCGCCCACAATGGCCGCCCGCTGGTGGTCTTGCAGACAGGCAGCCACGATTTCGCTGGCGCTGGCCGAATTGCGATTCACCAGCACCACCAGCGGCAGCTCGGCGAAAGGGGCCGTACCGTCGGCGTCGAACACGCTGAGCAGCACGCCGCCCCGGCCCCGGGTACTGACGATGCGGCCCTCGGCCACCAACAATCGGCAAACGCCCACCGCCGAATCGAGCAGCCCCCCCGGATTCCAGCGCAAGTCGAGAATGGCGCCCCGGGCACCGGCGGCCTGCAGCTGCTCAAGCGCGCCGCGAAGTTCGTCGAGCGTTCGTTCGCTGAACATCGGCAAAATGCGAAGGTAGCCAATGCGGTCGGTGCCACTGAGCAGGAAATTCCACGATTGGTCGGCGCCGCGCAGGTCGCCCCGCACCGATTCGGTTTCGATCACGGCCCGAACCAGCGTCACCTCTTCCAGTTTCGGCTCGGTGCTCGGCCCGTTTTCACCGGCGGCATCGGCCTTGGCCAGAGGGCGAACGAGGCCGATTCGCACCGGGGTGCCGGGTGCTCCGCGGAGCAATCGCCGGGCCTGGTCCAGCTTCAGCCCCTGAATGTTCTTGCCATCGATGGCGCGAATCTGGTCGCCGGCCTTCAGCCCGGCTTCGAAGGCCGGCGTACCCACGATGGGCGAAAGCACGGTGAGCCAACCGTTTTGCTCGTCGACCTGTACTTGCACGCCGATGCCGCCGAACTGCTGCTCCAGGTCTTCTTCCACTTCCCGAAAGGCATCGCGATTCAGATAGGCCGAGTACTGATCGAGCCGGCTCATGACGCCCGTGAGGGCCCCGTCGAGCAGGTGCTCCTGGTCGACCGGCTCGAGATACCGGGCCTCGATCTGAGCCAGGGCCTCGACCACCATCCGCCCGGCGCGGCTGCGCTGGGCCAGGCCGAGCCGAGCCTGGCAAGCGAGCCAGACGGCCAAGGCGACGGCGATGATTTGCAGGCTGCGGCGGGGCATGCCCACAGCTTAGCGAATTGCCGGGCTCACCGGCGAGGGGAGGGAACCCAGCTTAGGCAGGTGCCGTGCGATAGCCCAGGACTTTCGAACAATGGCGGGGGGGGCGATTCCGCCGGCAAAATCGGGAAAGCACGGCGGAACGAGTCTGTCGTGGCACCCGAGCCCTCCGATCCCCGCGCGACGGCTGGTCGGTTCGGTCGCCGATTCTCGCCATTTGCGCCGCGCATCAAGCGTCGCTGTCGGCTGGGCGGAACGAGTGGCCGGTCTTAAGCCCCGCCACGAAAATCACCAGCGCCACCGCGCCCAGGAAGAAGACCGTATCGCCCGGTACTCGCAGCCAGCGGAGGGTCTGCATCAGGTCGGTCTGCATAAACTCGCTGCTCCGGGCATACCAGTAGCCGTGTTCGACCGAGGCCCAGGTCTGGAGCAGTCCGACCGGCAACAGGCTGAGCAGGCACATGGCCAACAGGCCGCCGTTCATGGCCCAGAAGGCGAAGGTCAGGCAGCCGTCTTTCCACTGCTGGCCCGGTATCAGCACGCGCAAGCAAAGCAGCATCAGCCCGATACCCAGCATGCCGTACACGCCGAACAGGGCTGCGTGGCCATGGACCGGGGTGGTGTTGAGCCCTTGCATGTAGTAGAGCGCGATCGGCGGGTTAATCATGAACCCGAACAGGCCGGCGCCCACCATATTCCAAAAGGCGACCGCCACGAAGAAGTAAATGGGCCACTTATAGCGGCGCACCCATTGGGTTTGCCTGGAGCGGCGCAGGTCGTCGGTGGCGTCGAACCCCACCAGCGTCAGCGGCACCACCTCGAGCGCGCTGAATACCGAGCCCCAGGCCAGGGCCACGGTGGGCGTGCCCGAGAAGTACAGGTGGTGACAGGTGCCGATGATGCCGCCGGAGAGAAAGATCGTGGCCGAGAGCAGCGCCGCGGCAGCCGCCACGGCGGGCCGAATCAGGTTCAGTCGCATGAACACAAAGGCGATGACCGTGGTGGCGAATACCTCAAAGAACCCTTCGACCCAAAGGTGCACCACCCACCATCGCCAGTACTCCACCATCGACAGATGCGAATGCCGCCCCCAGGTAAGCCCGGCCCCATAAAACAGCGCGATCGCGCCGGTGGCCACGGCCAATAGCGCCACAAGCTGCCGGGCCTCGCCCGCTTGGCGCAGGGCCGGCGCCAGGGCCCGCAGCATCAGCACCAGCCAGAGCAAGAGCCCCACCATGAGCGCAATTTGCCAAACGCGGCCCAGGTCGACGTATTCGTATCCCTGGTGCCCTAGATAAAACGAGACCGGATCGGAAAGCTGGTTCTGCACACTCAGCCACTCGCCCGTTAGCGAGCCGACCACCACGACGAGCAAGGCCAGAAACAGCAGATTGACCCCCAGGGCCTGCCCCTTGGGTTCGCGCTGGCTGACCACGGGGCCGATGAACAAGCCCGCCCCCAGCCAGGCGGTGGCGATCCAGAACAGCCCGATCTGTACGTGCCAGGTGCGCGTCACGCTGTAGGGAAGCCAGCGGGAAAGCGGGATTCCGTAGAAGCCGTCCCCTTCGACGCCGTAATGGGCGGTCACCACCCCCAGCAACATTTGCACCAGCACCAGCGCGGCGACGATCCAGAAGTATTTAATCGTGGCCCGCTGCGAGGGGGTGGCCTGCCAGGCCGCCAAGGGGTCGGTCTCCGGCGTGGGGGGCAGTTCGCCTTCGTTCTGTTGGGATGCATGCCACCACGCCAGCGCCGAAATGCCGGCCAAGAGCATAATGATGCTGACGCCGGTCCAGACCACGCTTTCGCCGGTCGGCCGGTTGCCGATCAGCGGCTCGTGCGGCCAGTTGTTCGTGTAGGTGATTGTGTCGTTCGGCCGATTGGTCGAAGCGGCCCACGCCGTCCAGAAGAAGAAGGCGGCAAGTTGGTTCACCCGATCGGTGTCGCGCACGGCCCCGGAGGGAATTGCGTAATCGGCGCTCCCCTCGGTAAAGACCTGGGCATAGTGCGCCCCATTGGCGCGAAACGCCTCGGCCCGCACCGGGTCGATGGTCAGGCTCTTCGAGCCGGGGTCGTAGGTATTGGTGCGCATGAGCCGGGTCAGGCGGGCAGTGAGTTGTGCTTGCCGCTCGTCGTCGAGCTCGTCAAAGGGCTGGCCAAAATCGGCGCTTGCCCAACGATCGAGAATGAACCGGCACTCGCGATGCAGGTAGTCGGCCGTCCAGTCGGGCGCCACGTAGCTGCCGTGCCCCCAGATCGAGCCCACCTCCATCCCGCCCAGCGCTTGCCATACCTGCTGGCCGGCCTGAATCTGGCCGGCCTCGATCACGGTTTGGCCGTCGCCGGTTATCACCCGCTCGGGCAGCGGGGGCATTTCCTGGTAAATGCGGGTCCCGATCCAGCCCAGGATTAGGAATGAAACCCCCATCACCGCCGCGAAGGCGATCCAAAGTCGGCGCATGGTCGTTTGCTCCCCACACGGTCAGTTCAGACTCAGCTCACGCCGGCAGTCACCGCCGAGGTGATCTCTTGCCGCGGACCGAAGAATTCGAAACGAATGCGATCGTCGCTCACGTTCAGTTCCTTCAACCCTTGGTACACCAGCTGCATAAACGGCTTGGGCCCACAAAAGTAGTAAGCAGCCTCGGCCGCGGGCGTGCGCTGTTCCAGCAGTTCGCGGGTCACCAACCCCACGCTGTCGCAGCGACCCGTCGACTGGTCTTCGGCACTGGGCTGGTCGAAGATCACGTGGGTGGCCACGCGGCCGCCGCTCGACGCCAGTGCGCGAAGCTCTTGCCCCAGGGCCTGGAGCCGGCTGTTCTTCGCCGCTTGGATGAAATGAATAAAACCACGCCGGGGCCGGTCGACGAGCGACTTGGCCATCGACAACAGCGGGGTCACGCCGATGCCGCCGGCCAGAAACACCAAGGGGCGGCCGTCGAGGTGCTCGTCTGCCACGGTGAATTCGCCGCAGGGGGGCCCCAACTCCAAGGGGTCGCCCACTTGAATCCGGTCGTGCAAGTAATTGGACACGACTCCCGCGGGCGCGTCGACGGCGGCACCCGGTTCGCGCTTGACCGTGATGCGATAGTGGGGCAGGCCCGGCCGGTCGGAAAGGCTGTAGTTCCGCGGCGCGGTGGGCGTTTCCGGATGGTCGATGCGGACGGTCACGTATTGGCCTGGCTCGTAGTCGGGCAGGGGCCCTCCGTCGGCCGGCCGCAGGTAGAAGGACGTCGCGAGCTGGCTTTCGCGTACTTTGCGATCGACCACGAACGACCGGTAGCCGTTCCAGCCCCCCGGGGCCTCGCGCTGCTGGCGGTAAATGGCTTGCTCTCGGCCAACACACACCCCCGCCAGCAACTCGTAGGCTTCGGCCACGGCGGCCAACACCTCGTCGCTGGCCGCCGGACCCATGCAGTCGCCGATGGCGGCCAAGAGATGCTTGCCGACGATCGGATAGTGCTCGGGCTGAACCCCCAGCGAGCAGTGTTTATGGGCAATCAGGTTCACGGCCGGCCCCAGGGCCTGGAGCTGATCGAGGTGGGTGAAATAAGCGCAGATGGCCCCGGCCAAGGCCCGCTGCTGGCTCCCCGAGTGCTGGTGGGCCGGGTTGAAGTAGGCTTGCACCTCGGGGTTTTCCGCGAACATGCGATGATAGAATCGCCGGGTGATGGTCTCCGCCTGAGCCGCGACGGCCGGCGTAATCTGCTTCACGATCGCGATCGTTTTCGGCGAGAGTTCCATGAACTTCGGATTCCTGACTGCCAGAACCACGGCCCGCCCTGTCCCGGGGACGGCGGCTAGGGTTTAATCTGGACCAAAAGATATAGAATTTAATCTGTACGTCAAGGTACAGATTTGGAGCGCGCGGCCATGATTTCAAAAACGGCGGAATATGCCCTGCGGGCCGTGGTTTCGCTCGCCGGCACGCAACGGGCGGCCTCGGCCGAGGTGCTGGCCGAAAAAACCAAGGTACCCCGGGCCTACCTGCATCGCGTGCTGCAAGACCTGGCCGCGGCCGACCTGGTTCGCTCGCGCCCCGGGCCTGGCGGCGGCTACGAACTGGCGCGCCCCGCGGGCAAGATCACCATTCTGGACGTAATCAGCGCGGTTTCGCCGATTGAGCGGATCGAGAAGTGCCCGCTGGGGCTATCGTCGCACACGTCGCTCTGCCCGCTGCATCGCGAGTTGGACAAAGCCTACGCGGCGACCGAGGCGGCCTTCCGCCGGGTAACCGTGAAAAGCCTGCTGGAATCGACCAGCCCGATCGTGCCGCTTTGTGAAGTCGAACGGCCACGCACAAAGTGATCGGTCGGCAGGCGGTCGGCCTGGGGTTGGAAGCATTCGCCCGGCGACCTCACCCTGAGCTGCGATTCCTGATTCGCGGGGCGACGCCTGAGTCAGGCGCCCCGCGTCGTACGCGAGCCGCCGTGAGCGCCACGTTGCGCGCGGTGCCTTCCCAGTATTAGCAGCGCGGTCGCGCCGGCTGCCGCGAGCGACCGTGTCGAGGGCTCGGGCACCCTGGCCACGCGAAAGCCAACGTTCGGGAAGTGGTTTACCACCCAGCCACCCGCGCCTGGGGAATAGGTAGCCGAAAGGGGCCCGGGCCCCCCCTCGTTCCTCCAGGAGCCGCCGCGCAAACCCCGCTCCTCGACACCGAACCGCGTCTCATTCCATTCCCAGACGTTCCCCGCCTGATCGAAGGTGCCGTAGAAGCTGGGCGACGACCGGTAGGCTCCGACGTCGGTCAGGTAGTTGGTGAACTGTTCGAGGGTCGAGCCGGTCACGGCGTAGCCGTCGTTGTAACCATTGGCGACCCCGTCGTTGGACCAGAAGTTCGCCACGCGCGTGTTGTCAGGCGTTGCCCCCGGCGGTTGATCGGAATAGGGGGCCAGATTGGTGCGCATAGGGTAGTGCCAGTAGCTGTCGGCATCGCCCCCCAGCGAGGCCGGCTGATAGTAGGCCGCCTTGTACCATTCGTTTTGCGTGGGAAGAACCCAAGTGGCCGAGGGGCTACGGGTAACCGCCACCAGCGCCGCGGGCGTCACCGCGCCCAGCAGCGCGTAGGCGCCGTCTTCCGTGGTACCCGGCCCCTGCGGACCAATCGGCTGACCGTTGTGCAGCCAGTTTACGAATCGAGCCGCATCGCCCCAATTAACCTGCGTAACCGGACGGTTCCCGCCCGTTGGCACGTAGACGTACGAACCAGGGGTGCTGAACCGCAGAATGCCCGCCACGTTGGGATCGAGGGCCATGTCCGGGTGGTAAAGCCCGTAGGTGTCGGTCCTTGCGACGGCGTTGAGGAATTCGGCGTACTGCGCGATCGTCACCTCGAACTTGCTTAGGTTGTAGACATAACTCACCGCGCCGTAGCCCGTTGCCGGGTCGGCGGGGTTGCCGGCGTTGCCCACCTGAACGGTATCGATCGTCGCGCCAAAGACCTCGCCCCCGATGGGCCCAAAAATGGCCGCTAAGAGAGCCAGGCCAGTCGACCATTTCTGCATGTTCATGAGCAACTCCCCAGGTGAGAATCCGAGCGAATCCAGGCAAGTAGGGTCGATGGAAAGACCTCGCCGGGTCCCTAACTGCGGATGCGGACCGGATTCGGACAGGCCCAAGGCCCAAATTCGCAAAAAACTCGGCCTAAGAAGCCTGGTTTCATGCCAAAAATAATTCGGCCGAATTGTCTGAACGGTCCCCGGCTTGGCAGTTACCCTTTAGGATGGGCACCATGGTTGAGGCGGGCAGCAACCCCATGGACAGCAGCGAAGCCAGTCGACTGGTCCAGCTCGCGGCCAGCGGAGACGACCAGGCCTGGGAGCGGCTGCTGACCGATTTCCGACCGCGGCTGCGGCGCATGGTTGGCCTGCGCCTCGACCGGCGGCTGCAAGGTCGAGTCGATCCTTCGGACGTGATTCAAGAGGCCTTTCTCGACGCCGCCCGGCGGTTGTCGGAGTTTGCCAAGAACCCGACGATGCCGTTCTACCTGTGGCTGAGGTTTCTGGCCGGCCAACGGTTGTTGGAGCAACACCGCCGTCACCTGGGCACCAAAGCTCGCGACGCCGGCCGCGAAATCTCGCTGTACCGGGGTGCTTTTCCCGCCACCACCACGGCCGATCTGGCCGCCCAGTTTCTGGGCAAGCTCAGCGCTCCCAGCCAGGCCGTGGTCAAGATCGAACAAAAAATTCGTCTGCAGGAAGCACTGAATTCGCTCGATCCGATCGACCGCGAGATCCTGGCGCTGCGCCATTTCGAACAGCTTTCCAATGTCGAGGCGGCCGAAGTGTTGAGCCTCGAACCGGCCACGGCATACAAACGCTACGCGCGGGCCCTGCTGCGGCTCAAAGACGTGCTCGTGTCGATGTTCGGTGGTGAAGAGGAATTCGCGCCATGACCGATCGCACACCGGGCGCATCGGACCGGATTGGCGAGCTGGCCGACTCGTTCGTGGCACGGTTTCGAGCGGGGGAGCGGCCAAGCGTCGAGGAATACGTCCGTAAATACCCGGAGCTCGCCAGCCAGTTGCGCAGCTTGTTGCCGGCGCTGGCGCTGCTGGAGCTGCAAGGTACCGACGCTGACCAGCCGACCGGGCTCGGTGGTCAGCCGGGCCTGGGGCGGCGCATGCCGCGCGAGATTGGCGAGTTTCTGATCGTGGGCGAGATCGGCCGGGGCGGTATGGGGGTGGTTTACGAAGCAGTTCAGCAGTCGCTGGGCAGACACGTGGCCCTCAAAGTGCTGTCGTCGGGAAGCCTGCTGAACCCCAGGCAACTCGAGCGGTTTCGGCTCGAGGCACGTTCCGCGGCCCGGCTGCACCACGGCCACATCGTGCCGGTGTTCGGCGTGGGAGAAGCCGATGGGTTGCATTTCTACGCGATGCAGTTCATTGCCGGCCAAAACCTGGACCAGGTTATCGACGAGCTACGGACTCTCCGCTTGGGCCAGGGCGCGGAACCCGTCGCACCGCCTGGCAGCGAACCGGAGAGCGAGTCGTTCGCGGAAGGAACCACCCCCGGTACACCTGCCTGGCAACCCGCCGCGCAGCCCGGCGACGACGACCACGCCGTCGGGACAAACCCGCGGGCTTCTGGCGCAACCCCGGCCGTTTCCCCTCGGCAAGCCCGTCGCAACCCAACCGGTCAGTTCTCCTCGGGTTCGGGCGGCCGGCAATTCTACGAAAGCGTGGCTCGCGTCGGGCTGCAAGTGGCCGAGGCGCTGGCCTATGCCCATGGTGAAGGAATTCTGCACCGCGACATTAAGCCCTCGAACCTGATTCTCGACGCCAACGGCAACACCTGGATTACCGACTTTGGGCTGGTCAAGGCCGAAGACACTCAGTCGCTGACCGATACGGGCGAGTTTGTCGGCACGCTGCGTTATATGGCTCCCGAGCGGCTGGAGGGTTGGTCTGACCGCCGTAGCGATCTGTATAGCTTGGGGGCGACCCTCTACGAATTGCTGACTCTGCATACTTTTTTCGAGAACGCCAATCGCCTGCAACTGGTCGATCAGGTGCGGCACAAACTGCCCCCGGCCCCCACCAAGATCGATTCGGCCTGCCCCCGAGACCTGGAAACGATTGTGCTCAAGGCGATTGCCAAGGAGCCAGGCGCGCGCTACCTCTCGGCCGACGAAATGGCCGAAGACCTGCGCAGATTTCTGGCGGATCGGCCGATTCTGGCGCGGCGCAGCACGCCTCGCGAACGACTGGTGCGCTGGTGTCGCCGGAGCCCGCTCGTGGCCTCGCTGGCCATGGTGGCGACGATTGCCCTGCTCGCGGGGACGCTCATCAGCACCTGGCAGGCGGCGCGGGCTACTCGCGCCGCGCGGATAGCCGAAGCGGCCTTGCGGGAAGAGGCCCAACAGCGGGCCGAAGCGGTGCGACAGCGTGTACTGGCAGATGCCAACCAGCAGCGGGCCCTGCTCGAAGTTCGGAAGAGCCAGCAACTTGCACAGTTTCTCAAGGACATGCTGAATGCCGCCCTTCCGGCCGGGGCCGGCGAGCATGAGACGGCGCTGCTGCGGCAACTGGTCGATCGCACCGCCCAGCGCATCAGCGTCGACCTGAAAGACCAACCGGAACTCGACGCCGACATGAGACGCACCTTGGGTTGGGTGTACCAGATTCTCGGCCGTCACGATCAGGCCGAGACCATGTTTCGCCAATCCCTGCAATTAGACCGACAACACTTCGGGGATCATCAACCCGTTGTTTTCACCTCGCTTGGATTCCTGGGTTTCTCGCTGGTCCAACAGGAAAAGCTGGCCGAAGCCGAGGCCGTTTTCCGCGAGGCCCTGGCTGCTTACCCTAATCTCCGGGAAGCCACACACCCCGAATTACATTTCTCAGTCAACGGCCTGGCCGGCGTGCTGCAGCTACAGGGGAAACTGGACGAGGCCGAGGCCATGTATCGCGAGGCGATTGCCATGCGCGGCAACCGGCGCGGCGAGAAGAACCACATGGTTGCCAACAGCCTGTCGAATCTCGGCGGTGTCCTACGCGAACAAGGCCGCTTGCCAGAAGCGGAGATTTGCCTTGGCGAAGCGCTGGCCATTTACGACCAGTTCGAATCTCACGATCGAGCAGCGACCCTGCTCGAGTTGGGCATCGTCCACCAACAACAAGGGCGACTGGCCGAAGCCGAGGCGACCCTGCGAGGGGCGCTGGACATGCAACAGCGTGTGTTCCGCGAACCACACACCGAAACGGCGGAAACGCTGGCCAACCTGGCGAGCGTGCTCTACCAGCAACAACGCGGCGGCGAATCGCAAGTGGCCTATGGCGAGGCGGTCGCCATGCGGCGCAAAGTGATCGACTTAATGCCTCGGAACCCCGCCTCGCTGGCCAAGCTCGCCTGGTTGCTGGCCGCGGTTCCGTTCGAAGCGCTTCGCGATCCGCCGACCGCGGTCGCCTTGGCCCGGCGAGCCGTTGAACTCGCCCCGGAATCACCGTCGGCGTGGCGGGCCCTCGGCGCGGCCTGCTACCGAAATGCAAGCTGGACGGAAGCAGTCGAGGCTCTCCAGCGGTCGGTCACCTGTCGGCACCAAGAGGATCCTTCCATTGGGTACCTGCTGGCTATGTCGCGCTGGCAACTTGGCCAACAAGACGAAGCCCGGGCCTGGTACGGCCGCAGCGCCGCTTGGTTGAAGACCATCCCGGCAACGGGCGAAGTAGGCGGGCTCGAGGCCGAAGCGAGCCAGTTGTTGGAAATTGCCGCTCCGGCCAAGACAAACTAAGCCTGCGCGCGGAACGCACCCTCGCACGCGTTGATTGACGAGAAGCCAATGCGGGAAACAGGACTTGAACCTGCACGGTATTGCTACCACTAGGCCCTCAACCTAGCGCGTCTGCCAATTCCGCCATTCCCGCTCGTCGTTCGGGCCGAGACCCGATTCTACCGGGGGCCCCGATTCTCCCAGGGGTATTGCCCCCCGGAAAAATCGAACCCCGCAAACTCGCTCCGCCCGGAACTGGCCCGGACGACCCGCGCTCGAAAACTCAGCAAAGGCCGCTACCGGTGCGTGTTGTTGGCCGCAAGTCGGTTGGCCGACGAGGGTTGCCGCCAAGCAACACAACTGCTCCAAGGCGTCTAAGCAATCTACGCCAGGAATCGGGGGGGTCAATCCCCTGGTTGACACTCCTCCCCCTGGTTGACACTCCACGGGGGCCGCGTCGGCTACCCAACCCGTCCGGCGACCCACCGGCCAAGACGATTCAGACCACCCCCAGGGTGATTCGACAGGTGGTTTGGTGCGCGGTCCAACCGTGCCGAGATTCGCAAATTGGACCGGCGCCGGCGCGACCACCTATAATCGCCGCCGGCCGAACGCGCTACGGCCCTGGGGGTCTTGAAGCTCGACTCGCTCAAGGTGACTCGCATGAACCGTTGGGATCGTCGTCAGTTCTTGGTAGCAGGGGGTTTGGGAGCCGGTCTGGCTCACTTAGGCAGGAGCCGAGCGTGGGCCGACGACGCCCCGGCGGGCGACCCCGCGCTGCCAGGCAAGACACCCCATACCCGGTTCGCGGTGAACATCGAAATGTGGTTCACCAAGCTGCCCTTTCTGGAACGGATGCGGCAGTCGGCCGCGCTGGGTTTTCCGGCGGTCGAGTTCTGGGATTGGCGGCCCAAGAAGAAAGACCTGGCGGCCATCGCCGACCTGAGCGCCGAACTCAACCTGGAAATCGCCCAGTTCACAGCCTGGGGTTTCGTTCCGGGCATGAACGACCCCAAGAACCTGGACCGCTTTCTGGCCGCCGTTGAAGAGGGCTGCCAGGTGGCCAAGCAATTGCGCGCGCGGAAGATGACCGTGGTCGGCGGAAACGACATCAAAGGCGTGTCGCAGGCCGACATGCATGCTCAGATTATTGCCGCGCTGCGGCGCGCGGCCCCGATCGCCGAAGCCAACCAGGTCATGCTGATTCTCGAGCCGATGAACATCCGGGTCGATCACAAGGGCCATTGCCTGTACGGCAGCGAGGCTGCCGTGCGGATTTGCCGCGAGGTGAATTCTCCGCAAGTCAAGATCAATTGGGACCTGTATCACATGCAGATTTCCGAGGGAGACTTGTGCGGCCGGCTCAAGGAGGGCTTCGACCAGGTCGGCTATCTGCAACTGGCCGATCACCCGGGACGCCACGAGCCCGGTACCGGCGAGATCTATTACAACCGGGTGCTCAAGGCGGCCCAAGAGCTGGGTTATCACGACCTGGTGGGGCTCGAGTGCCGCCCCCTGGAAGACGAGCGCTCGGCGGCCCTGCGCGTGGCCGCGGCCGACGTTTGGTAACCCTCGGCAACCGGCCCCGTTTCCCCCGGCCTATTGATCTTGACCCTGCTTGCCGGGGCCGGGATAGTCTGCCGCCATGGCCGTCGTGACCCGCTATTTACTCTGGGAAATCGTCAAGGTTTTCCTGCTGGCGCTGACGGTGCAGACCTGTATTTTCTCGCTCGGCGGCGGGGTGCGGCAGGCGCGGGAAGAGGGGCTGACCCCCCTGCAAATTGCCGAGATTATGCCGTTTCTCCTCCCCGAGATGCTCCGGCTCACCATTCCGGGCTCGCTGTTGTTCGCCGTCAGCGTGGTCTACGGGCGAATGTCGGGCTCGAACGAAATCGTGGCCCTCAAGTCGCTGGGCATCAGCCCGGTGCGGGTGATCTGGCCGGTGCTTTGGCTGGCGCTGGGGCTGAGTCTGCTCACGTATAGCCTGTTCGACGTTACGGCCGGCTGGGCCCGCCCCTCGCTGAAGCGCTACGTGGTGCGCTCGATCGGCGAAATCGCCTACAACCGCCTGCGCGCGCACCGCAGCTTCAGTTCGGCGCAGTTCTCGATCATCGTCAAGCGGGTCGAGGGCAAGAAACTGCTGGCCCCGGCCATCAGCATCGTGCTTGGCAAGCAAAACCGCTCGGTCAACATTCAGGCGGAGGAAGCCGAACTGCGCACCGACGTGCGCGAGGGGGCGCTGACGTTTATTTGCCGGCGGGGCACGATCGACGTGGAAGGCGAGGTACAGCTCAAGTTCGACGACAGCTTCGAGCAAGATGTGCCGCTCGATGGCTCGAGCGAAAGCGCCGGCGCCATGCCGCGCCCCTCGGAGCTGCCCATGGAAGAGCTGCCCGCTCGCATCGCCAACCAGCGGGAAGAGGTGCACGAGCGCGTCGATGAGTTGGCGGCCATCCAGGGCATTACCTCGCCCGAGGAATTGGCGCGTCGCCGCGACGACCTGAAGTATCACCGCCAGTACCTGGCCCGGCTACTCACCGAGCCGCAGCGACGTCTGGCCAACAGCTTTAGTTGCCTGTGCTTCGTCATCGTGGGCGTGCCGGTGGCCATCTGGAGGCGCAACGCCGATTTCATGAGCAGCTTCTTCGTCTGTTTCGCCCCCATTCTTTCCTTGTATTACCCCCTGATGATGGTCGGCGAGAACTTGTGCAAAGACGGCACCTTGCCGGCCGTAACCGTTTGGGCAGGCAACGTACTTTTGGCGGCCATTGGGTCGTGGCTCCTGGAACGCGTCATCCGTTACTAGCGCCAGCGCTAGGGTCTTGGCACAACACCGGGTGGCCGAGAGTCGGGCGGCCCGGCGCAAGCCGGCCCCACGCGGCCCGAGTTGGCCTATGAGCAAGGACGTTCAAACCCATGCCGCAGCAATCCGGTGGAATCTCCGTGTCTGGCGAAACAACGCGTTCGCGGGCAGCCATCGACCCCCGTACCGCGGCGGGGCCGGCGCTCTGGCACGGCCGATTCCTGAAGCTGGCCGGCGGGCTGCTCTTGCTGCGGGTGGCTTACCTGGCCGTGGTTCCGCTCGACCTCGTGCCCGACGAAGCCTATTACTGGGATTGGTCGCGCCAACTCGACTGGGGCTACTACAGCAAACCCCCACTGGTGGCCTGGATCATCGCGGGGGCGACCTGGCTCTTGGGCCATTCGGCCTTTGCCGTACGGCTCCCCGCCGCACTGCTGAGCGTGGTCGCCCTGGCGGCCGGCTATGCGCTGGCGTCGCGGATGTATGGGCCTCGGGTGGGCTTCTGGGGTGCCGTGGTCGCCAGTGCCTCGGCTGGTTCGGCGGCGCTCGGCATGCTCATGACGATCGACGCCCCCTTAGTGGCCTGCTGGTGCCTGGCGCTGCTAGGGTTTTGGCTAATGCTTCAGGGGGAACGCCCCTCCTGGAGCTCGATGGCCCTGACCGCCTCCGCGTTGGGCGGGGGGCTGTTGGCCAAACAAACCATGCTGGCCTTCTTTCCGCTGGCCGGATTGTTTCTGCTGCTGAGTCCCCAGGACCGGCGGCAACTGAAAACGCCGCGGCTTTGGGGCACCGCGGCCCTGGGGCTGGCCTGCCTGACGCCCGTCGTCTGGTGGAATGCACGGCACGGCTGGATCACGCTCGAGCACACGCGCGAACACTTTGGCTCCAGCCCCGTGGGGCTGGCTCGGCAACTGGCGCGGTTCGCCGAGTTTCTGGCCGGGCAGCTTGGCGTCGTGGCCCCGGTCACCTTTCCGCTGCTGATCCTGGTGCTGGGGCTGGCCCTGTTCGACTTCCGGCGCCTGGCGCGGCGAGAGCGATTCCTGCTTTGCTTTAGCGCCGTGCCGTTGGCCGGGGTGCTCGTTCTGAGTCTGGTGCAGCGCGTGCAGCCCAACTGGCCGGCCCCCTTCTATTCAGCCGGGCTGGTGCTTCTGGCCGCTTGGGGCTGCGGAGCGATCAATTTAAGGCAGCGGCTCGATCGCCGGCGTGGCGCCTTTCGCACCGCTTGGATTGTCGGCGCCGTCACCGCGGGGCTGGTCTATCTGGCCCCGCTGGTCCTGAGTTGGGGAAGCCTGGCCGGTAGCTCGATCGACCTGGCGGCGCGCTTGCGGGGTTGGAGCGACCTAGGGCAAGCGCTGGGCCAGGTAACCGCCCGAAGCACCGGACCGATGCTGCTGATCGCCGCCACCGGGCGCGGCCCGATCAGCGAGCTGGCGTTTTACACGCCGGGGCAGCCCAGGGTATTCGCCTGGCGTTTTGGCGAGGCGATTCTCTCGCAACACGATCTCTGGGATGGGCCTCACGACCACCTGGGGGCCGACGCCTGGATCATCACCCCCGCCGGAAGCCCACCGCCGCAGGCGCTCGCCGATTCGTTCGACCAGGTGCGCAGCGTGGGACCGCTCTCGGTCGCCGCCGGCCGCCGCAACGAGCAGCAACTCGAGGTCTGGCAGGCCCAGCGGCTCCATCGCTGGCCGCTCGCCCGATACGGAGTGCCTGGCCCTGCCGACCACCGCTGGGGTCGCCGACCCCACGGGCCAACCCTGCGATAGCGCCCGCCGAGGGGGCAACGACGAGCAAGCTGTCGCTGCCAGCGGTGCTAGCGATGTTCCCAGATTACCTGGAAGACCAGGCCGCTGGCCTGTGGCCCGCGACAACCGCCCCGCTTGGCTGATCGTCAAGAATTGACACGGACTGTCACTGCCCTGCGCCGATATATTGCAGCAGTTTGGTCACGCCGCAGTGAGAATAAGGGCCGCTCAGGCAGGCCCATCGCCAGTCGGGTGTGGTTGCGAATCTCAGGTCCGAGTCGAGTCTTCATCGATGAACTCTCAGTGGGCCACCGATTCCTGCGCCGCCGTCCATCGGCCACCGACGTGGCCCGGGCAAAGCAGCCCCCGCGGGGCCGTGGATTCAGCGGCGGGAGCCGGCGGGCCGCGTTTACGAGTGGTGCAGGCCCCCGCTTCGGTTCCCTGGAAAGCTCAGCTTCAGGCTTGGCGCCAGGAAATGCGCCAGGGACCCCCAATGGTTTGGCCCTGCCTGGTGCTCCTGGTGGGAACCTGTTTTTTTCGTTGGACCAGCGCCGACCTGGAAATCTCGAGTTGGTTTTTCCGGGCCGGCTGCGGCGGCTTCAACGAACAGCTCATGCCGCCGTGGACCTTTCTTTATCATTACGGCGAGCTGCCGGCGCTGATCCTAGGAATCGGGGGGCTGCTGGTTGCCGCTCTGGGCTGGGTTCACGAGCGGCTTCGCCCGCTCCGCTACGGCGGCCTGTACCTGGGTCTGTTGGTGTTGCTCGGACCGGGCCTGGTCATCAACGTAGCCCTGAAGGATAGCTGGGGGCGTCCCCGACCGTTCGAGTCGCAGCCCTTCGAAGGCGACCACCCATTCCTGCAACTGGGTGAAATTGGAAACGAGATCACGAAAAATTCATCATTTCCCAGTGGTCACGCGGCCATGGGATTTGCGCTGATGGGTCCAGCTTTCGTACTAACGCGGCGCTACCCGCGCCAGGCCCGTTGGTTTTGGATACTGGGGCTCGCGGCCGGCCTGACGATTGGCACGGGCCGAGTTGTGCAAGGGCGGCACTTCGCCAGCGATGTTCTCTGGTCTGCCGGGCTCACCTACCTGACTGGGTTGGTGCAATTCTGGGTGATGTTTGTACTCTTTAAGCCGCCGCGCCGAGTCCGCGGTTACTACCTTCCCGAATCGGACGACGAGCGGCCGATGGCCGAGTTGACCAGCGCCCCGTCGGCACCGCAGCGTCAAGCCGCTTGAACCCCAACCCCCCTGGACGAGATCCCCAACCCCGTGGCCCCTCAAACAGACTCGAACGAGCGGCACCAGGGCGCGCCGCGGCGCCCGGCCGCGGCATCTCGTCGACGGTAAGCGAACCCGCTCATGCGAATCCTGGTCACCGGGGCAGCCGGTTTCATCGGATATCACCTGGTCGAGCGGTTGCTCACGCGCGGTGACCAGGTGTTCGGGCTGGACAATCTGAACGAATACTACCGCGTGCAACTGAAGCGCGACCGGCTGGCCCTGCTCGAGCGGCATCCGGAGTTTCGCTTTTCTCAAATCGACCTGATCGATCGCGCGGCACTGGAGCAGCTCTTCCGCGAGGTCAAGCCCCAGCGCGTGGTGAACCTGGCCGCCCAGGCAGGGGTGCGCTACTCGCTGGAGAACCCCCAGGCCTATGTCGACTCGAACGTGGTCGGTTTCGTAAATCTGCTCGAATGCTGCCGGAACCATCCGGTCGAGCACCTGGTCTACGCCTCGAGCAGTTCGGTCTACGGCGCCAACACGCGGTTGCCCTTTCGGGTAATCGACAACGTCGATCACCCGGTCAGCTTGTACGCGGCCACGAAGAAAGCCAACGAGCTACTCGCGCACACCTACAGCCATCTGTTCCGGATCCCCGCCACGGGCTTGCGGTTCTTTACCGTCTACGGCCCCTGGGGGCGGCCCGACATGGCCCTGTTCAAGTTCACCGAATCCATTCTCGCCGGCAAACCGATCGACGTGTACAACCACGGCCGGATGCAGCGCGATTTCACCTACATCGACGACATTATCGAGGGCGTCGTCCGAGTGCTCGACCAGCCGGCCGCGGTGAATCCCGACTGGAACGGCGACGCTCCGGACCCGTGCACCAGTTCGGCGCCCTACCGGCTGTACAACATCGGCAATCATCAGCCGGTTGAACTGCTGGAGATGATCCGGATTCTGGAACAGGCGCTCGGCCGGAAAGCCGAGCTCAGGCTGCTGCCGATGGTGCCGGGCGACGTGCCGATCACGTTCGCCAATGTGGAGCGGCTGGCCGCCGCCGTGGGCTTTCGGCCCGATACCCCGATTGAAACCGGGATTGCCCGATTCGTGGCCTGGTATCGCGACTATTACCAGGTGCCGACCTAGGTACCAGGTACCCCGGTAGGTACCCGATGCCGACGTCGGCAAATTGGCGGCGAGCGAGGGCCTGCCGCCCCGCTTGGCGAGCGGCCCTGCCCTGGTTCAACGATCGACCGCCCGGAGCAGGAAGGCCTTTAGCTCTTCGAGCCGGCCGCGATCGAACTCGCCCGCGCCATGATCCAGGAGCCAGTCGATGTCTTCGACCGCGCCGGCTGTGTTGCCGGTTTCGTTGCGTAGCACGGCCCGCATCATCCGCGCCTGTGCCTGGGTTGGGTCGATGACCAGCGTCGCGTCGAGGTAGTCGAGCGACCCGCGCAGGTCGCGCTCTTGCTGGCTCACGCCCAGCAGATTGCGCAGCATGCGCACCAAGATGGCCTGCGGACCGGCCGGCTCGAAATCGGCCGGCTGCGGCGGTCGCCCGGCGGCGGCGCTCACGCGGCGCGAGGCGTCGTCGCGCTCCAGCGGCTGGCCGCGATCGAACACGTCGATCAACTGGGCGGTGCCATCGGGGCGGCGCCACTCGACCACGAAGTGCCCCGGCAGCGGGATTCCCACCACGTCCAGATCCAGCCGCCGTGCCAATTCCAAGTAAAGTACCGCGAGCGTAATCGGCAGCCCTTCGCGATCGTCGATCACCCGGTCGAGGAAACTGTTGGCCCGGGTATAGTAGTCGGTGCGGTTGCCGTGGAACCCCTGGTCGTTGAACAGAAAGCGATCGAGTGCCGCGCGAACGGTCTCGGCGTCGGCGTCCTCGTTCAACGAGCCGCGAACGGCCTGGGCCATTTCGTCCAGTTCGGCCAGGTAGGCCGGCACGTCGAGCTCGGGGTTTTCGAGCTGCGAAATCAGCAGCGCGCCCCGCGCCAAATCGATCGGTGCCGGCGATTGCCGCACAACCTTTTCAAGCTCGGCCAATACGGCCTGATGCCGTAGGTCGCGAGCGAGTTGCTCGACGCGCCCCGCCTCCTGGCGAAGTTGCTCGGCCCGGCGAGCCAAACTTTCGACCGCCAACCCATTCGGCCGATTCAGTCGCTGGACCAGCGCCGCCCAGGCCGGTCGATCGGCCGGATCCGGCAGGCTCTCCGGCAGTTCCGCGGCCAGGGCGGGTGCCTCGCGCACCTGGGGCCGCGGTGGGCCGGCGTAGAACTCGCGAAATTCGGCCACGGTGTCGCGAAACTTGGCCAGGCCCTGCCGGGGGCCGAATGAATCGGAGATCGCCAGCTCGTACACCAATTGGTCGTTGACCAGGCAGCGAACCTGCTCGCCGGCGCATTCAACGCGCAGCAGATTCCAATCGCCTGGCCGGTAATGCGAACTAGGGTCGTCGCGAAGAATGGTCCAATGGTTCACGTCGGGGCCGCCGAAACGGGTGAGGCGCAGCCGGCCGCCGCTCGGATAGAAGCCGTAGTGCCGATCGCCGCCGTCGCCGCCGAAGACCAGCCCAGCCGCCCCGGCTTCGTCCTCCAGCTTGACCCGAACGGACAGTTCCCACGGGTTTTCGTCGGGCCGACCTGGTCGAAGGCAAAGACACCGCCCGCCGAAGCTTTCGCCCCACCCCTCGACGCTGATTCGCCCCACGCGCCGCCGCCAACGGCCACCGAAGACCACTTGCCACTGCCGAGGATCGAGGGCCCCTAGCGCCAGCCAGCGCTCGATCGAAACCGGGTTCGGATGTTTCAACAACGGCAAGAGCTGATTGCTGGTCACCGCAAAGCCCAGGTTCGCGGTCACCGCCGACTTGGTGGTCAGCAGGCCGACCACTTTTCCATCGCCGGTAAGCACCGGTCCGCCGCTGTTTCCCGGCTCGACGGGAATGGCCAGTTGAATCATGGGCCGGCCGTCGATTTCGCGCACCGCCGAGACGATGCCCGCCACCACGCTGTGGCGCAGCCCCACCGGGTTGCCGAGCGCCAATACGGGCTGTCCCGGGCTGAGTTGTTCCGCGTCGCCCAAGGCGAGCGGAGCCAGGTCTTTGGCTGGGATGCGAATCAGGGCCAGATCGAGCCGCGCGTCGCTGGCAAAAACTTCCTCGACCTCGAATTCCCGTCCGTCGCTGAGCTCGACGTGAATGGCTCGCGCCTCGCCGATGACGTGCTGATTGGTGGCGATCAGCCCATCGGCCTGGATCACGAAGCCCGACCCCACCCCCCGCGTTCGGCCCTCGCGAGTGCTGGTGGTGACCACCACCACGGAAGCTCGGGCCGACTCGACCAGGTGTTGAAGCTGCTGACTGCTCCAAACGGCTGCCGCCGCGCCGACGGCCTCGTCGGACTGCCCGGCCCCCAGCTCAGTGGCTTCCCGCGGGTCGGTTTCCGGCGAAGGTTCTTGGCCGCTCACGGCCCCCGCGGTAAACCCGATCCAAGCCAGAGCGAGTATCCCGGCGGTTCGCGCCAGAGGGATGAGTGCCAGTCGGCCTCGTTCGCGCATGGGGCATGCTCCCGGCTAGTGAATCGCTCGCCTGCATCGGGCCGACAAGCCGGCATCGCTCGCTCGCGGCTGTCGCCCGGGCCAGCATACTGCCGCGAGCCCGCTCGCACAGCGAATGCCAACCTGGATGGGGGACGAAGGGCCCGCTGCCTACTATACTGACAACCGCCAGCCCCACCGGAAATCCCCAGATCGAGCCAGCCCCATGCATGGTCCGCGCTTTCGGACAATCGCGCTTGCCAGTTGGCTTCTCAGCGCCACCCCGTGGGCCGCTGCCGATGACGATTGGCATACCCGCTTCGAGCTCCAAATTCGCCCGATTCTGGCGGGCAAGTGCTTTACCTGTCATGGCGGAGAATCGCCCGCCGGCGGGCTACGTGTCGATTCCCGCGAAGCGCTACTCGCCGGGGGCACGCGGGGGCCGGCGATAGTACCCGGCCAGGCGGAGGCCAGCCGGCTAATCGCGGCGGTCTCGCGAACCGACGCTCTCCTGGCAATGCCGCCTGAAGAACCGCTCGACCCCCAGGCCGTCGTTGAGTTGTCGGCCTGGATTCAAGCCGGCGCGCCCTGGCCCGCCCCGGCCGAGCCGGGCACGGCGACGTTTGACGACTCTTGCCACTGGGCATTTGCGCCGCTGCGGGAAGTTGCGCCGCCACCCGACGCGACGGGCTGGGCCCGCACCCCGATCGACCAGTTTCTGGCCGCGGCCTGGCAGCCGCAGGGCCTGGAACCGGCCGAGCCGGCGCCAGCGGGCATCGTCGCCCGCAGGTTGTACTTCAACCTGGGGGGCCTGCCGCCGTCTCCCGACGAGCTGCAGGCCTTCGAGCAAGATTCGACCGACGACGCGGTCCCCCGGCTGGTCGAGCGGCTCTTGGCATCGCCCGAATACGGCCGCCGCTGGGGACGCCACTGGCTCGACGTAGCGCGCTACGCCGACACCGCGGGCGACAACGCCGATTACCCGGTGCCCGAGGCGGCCCGCTACCGCGACTGGGTTATCGACAGCTTCCAAGCCGATCGGCCGTACGACGAGTTTCTCAGGCTCCAGATTTGCGGCGACCTGGAGGCTCGCGACGGCCCGCCCGAGCAGTACGCCGAGCGGGTAGTTGCCACGGGCTTCCTGGCCCTTTCGCGACGCTACGGAACCGCCCCCTTCGAGCTTTGGCATCTCACGCTGGAAGACACGCTGGAAACGATCGGTCGTTCGTTTTTGGGCTTATCGCTGCGCTGTGCCCGGTGTCACGACCATAAGTTCGACCCGATCACCACTGCCGACTACTACGGCCTGTACGGCATCTTCGCCAGCACTCAGTACGCCTACGCCGGCAGCGAAGAATTTCAATCGAAGCGGCGCCCCCGGTCTCACTTCGTGCCGCTCGAGCCGGCCGACCAGGTTGCCCCGCGCCTGGCCGCCTGGCAGTCCGAGCTTGAGCGCCTGCGCGCCCAGCTCGACCAATTGGAGAAACTCGACGAGCCACGCCGGGCCCGAATCCGGGCCCTGAAGGCCCGCCGCCCGGTAATTCATCACCGCGCCTTAATCGCTGCCGTGGCCGGAAACTCGCCCCACCAAAGCTGGGCCAGCGTGGCCGCGATCGACCAGGAGGTCGACCAGCTTACCCAAGCCCTTGACCGCGAGCGCAAGTCGCTCGAGCGGTCGCTCCGGGCGCTCGAGCGCCCGGGACTGCCCTCCGACGTTCCCGGGGCCTACGCGGTTTCCGACGGCACCCCGCACGATGAACCGATTCAGCGGCGCGGCGAACCGGGCCAACCGGGCGAAAGGGTGCCGCGCGGCGTTCCGCGCTTTCTGGGCGACAGCTCGGCCTGGGCAGTGGGCCCGGGCGAAAGCGGGCGACGCCAACTGGCCGGTTGGCTGCTCACCAACGGCCAGCCGCTGGTGGCCCGAGTCATTGCCAACCGGGTTTGGCAGCACCATTTCGGCCAGGGGCTCGTGGCGACGTCGTCGAACTTTGGCCGTCGCGGCAGCCCCCCGACTCATCCCGAGCTGCTCGACTGGCTGGCGGGCGAGCTGGTATCCAGCGGCTGGTCGATCAAGCACTTGCAGCGGCTGGTGACCCGATCGGCCGTTTATCAATTGGCCAGTACGACCGATCCGCAGAACGTGTCGCGCGATCCGTCGAACCGGTATCTGGCCAGGTTTCCCCGGCGGCGGCTCGATGCCGAAGCGGTGCGCGACAGCCTGCTCTCGGCCGCCAAGTTGCTCGATTACACCACGGCCCCGGACCATCCCTTGCCTCCCATGGCCGAATGGACTTGGACCCAACACCAACCGTTTCAAACCCGATTGCCCTCGCGGCGGCGCACGGTTTATCTGCTGACGGGGCGGTTAGCGGCCGACCCGCTCCTGGCGCTGTTCGATGGTCCGGATACAAACGCCTCGACCGACGTGCGCACGTCGTCGAGCGTGCCGCTGCAAGCGCTGTTCTGGATGAATGATCCGCTCGTGGCCGAGTGTGCCGAGCACCTGGCCGCGCGGTTGCTCGACCAACCCGGTAGCGCCGCAGAGCGTTTGGACTATGCCTCGCGGCTGGTTTGGGGCCGCCCGACAACCGCGGCCCAACTGGCCGCCTGGGCCCAATACCTGGAACAATACCGTCAGGCGGTCGCCGCGGAAGGGGGTTCGCCGGAAGACTCCGTTCAGGCCGCCTGGACTAGCGCCGCGCGGCTGATGCTGGCCGCTCATGAGTTTATTTATGTCGACTGAGCCGACCCGACGCAGCTTTCTCCGCACCGCCGCCTTAGGCGCGGCGGCCACGGCCTGGACGCCCGGCAATCGCTACTTACAGCTTGTGCGGGCGGCCCAACTCGGCCA
This sequence comes from uncultured Pirellulales bacterium, assembly GCA_964399535.1. Taxonomy (GTDB): domain Bacteria; phylum Planctomycetota; class Planctomycetia; order Pirellulales; family CAYNRE01; genus CAYNRE01. Next base: position 401,072 of record CAYNRE010000032.1, read on the forward strand.
GGCCTACCCCCTGGCGCCGCGTCCGGGGCATCATCCGGCCCAGGCCGATCAACTGATCATGGTGTTTCTCACCGGTGGTTTCTCACACGTCGATACGTTTGACCCCAAGCCCAGGTTAACCCAACTCGAAGGCCAGAAGCTGGGTCCCGGGTTCGCCCTGGGGTCGCCGTTTCGGTTTCGGCGTTCGGGCCAATCCGGGCTGCCGATCAGCGAATTATTCACCGAGTTGGCCCGTCATGCCGACGATCTGTGCGTGCTGCGCACGCTGCACACCGACATCGTGGAACACTTCCAGGCCACGCTGGCTATGCACACCGGTTCGGCCACGCTGCCCATGCCTAGCCTGGGGTCTTGGCTCAGCTACGCCCTGGGCACCCGGCACCCGAACTTGCCTTCGTTCGTGGTGCTGGCCGAACACCTGCCCTATGCCGGGGCCCAGGTTTGGTCGAATAACTTCCTGCCTCCGCACCATCAGGGCGTGCGGCTGCTGCCGGGAGACCGGCCCGTGGCCAATCTCGAGCCGCCAGTAACCTCGCTTACTCGGCAAGCGCTCGAACGGCTGATGCTCGATCGGTTGCACGCCGAGTACGCCCAGGCGCGTCCCGACGACCTGGAACCACTGGCCCGGAGCGACACCTTCCGCGTGGCACGCGGGCTGATGCGCGAGGCGCCCGAGGTGTTCGACCTATCCCAGGAATCCAGTGGCACACTAGCCGCCTATGGCGTCGAGCTGAGCCAGAAGAGCGCCTTCGCCGCGCAGTGTCTCTTGGCCCGCCGGCTAATCGAGCGGGGAGTGCGCGTGGTGGAGCTGATCGATACGGGCTCCCACGACAACTGGGACGCCCACGGCGATATGCAGCAACACCGGGGCAAGGCGGCGCGGGTCGACCGGGCCCTGGCCGCGCTGGTCGGCGACCTGAAACAGCGGGGTCTGTTCGATCGAACCCTGGTAATGATCGCCACCGAGTTTGGGCGAACTCCCTGGTGCTCGCAGGTGGGTGCCCGGGGCCGCGAACACCATGCCGCCGCGTTTTCCTGCCTTCTCGCCGGCGCCGGCGTCCGTGGCGGCATGGCCTATGGCAGCACCGATGAGCTGGGCGTGGCGATCGCCGAGAACCCGGTGCATGTGCACGATTACCACGCCACGATTCTGCACCTGATGGGGCTCGACCACCAGCGGCTCACCTACCGCTACGCGGGACGCGATTTCCGCCTGACCGACGTTTCCGGCCGGGTGCTGCGCGAAGTGCTGCTCAACCCGTCAGAGCGGCAGGCCTGAGGGGGAGCGTTGGACCATGAGCGGGCATCACGTGGCGGTCATCGGCGGCGGCGGCTGGAGCCCCGTCCACCTGGCCGCCCTGACGGAAAGCCCTTATGTCGACCGCGTAACGCTCGCCGCACGGCGGCCCTCGCAACTCGCGCAGCGAGCGGCCGAGTTTCCCATCGTGCGCGCTACTTGCACCGATTGGCGGCAGGTGCTCGACGACCCAAGTGTCGACTGGGTGCACGTGGTGGTACCCCACGAGCTGCATGCCCAGGTTTCCGAGGCTGCCCTGGCGGCCGGAAAGCATGTGGTTTGCGAAAAGCCCGCCTCCACCCGGCTCGCCGATTTCGACCGTGTCGCCGATTTGGCCCAACGAGTCGGTCGCCGGTTCCTGGTGGTGATGAACCAGCTTTATAACCCGGCCCTACTAATCGCGCGGCAATGGATCGACGAGGGCAAACTGGGGAGGCCGTTCCTGTCGGTCGAGAACGCGTATTCCCACCACAGCGCCCATTACCACGACCCAGGTGCTTGGCGCACCAGTCTGGCCGGAGCCGGCGGCGGGGTGCTGATCGACGGCGGGTTTCACCTGGTTTACAAGCATCTGTACCTGTTGGCCTCGTGCGGCTGGCCCGCGTGGGTCACGGCAGAGACGGCCCAGCTCAATATCGATCCGCGGGGCGCGCCGGTCCCGGCCAAAGGCGAGGATTTCGTCTCCCTGACCGTGGGCTACCCCGGCGGACTGCGGATCCAGTGGTCGCACGCCTGGACCCTGGCCGCCACGCCGACGCGCTGGCACCAAAGTTTTGTCGCTGGAACCGAGGCCACGCTCCAATGGACCGATCGTCCGGAGCAGCCGCTCGAACTTTGTCGCCGGGCCATGCGGGAGACGGATCCCGAGCCGGTGCCCGTTCCGCCGGGTCCCCAGAGCGGACGCGAAACCACACACCTGGCCCTGCTCGATCTGGTCGAGGCACTGTCCACCAACCGGCCACCTCGGGTAGGCAACCTGGAGCTGGCCCGTCGCACCTTAGAGCTGATTCTCACTGCTTACGGGGCGCCGGCGTCGAGCCGCCGGGCGCTGGGAACCTAAACGGCTAGGCCGCCTTCACAGGGCATACCGCGGTGCGGTATTCCGCACGGATTTCGCCGGCGGCAGAAAGCAGCACAACAGGTTCAGAATAAGCATTTTGGTTCGATATTTCTGGGTTGTTTACCGCTCCGGTACAGAGTTCAAAAAAAGTTGATCCGAGGGAGGCGCCCACCCCTTGTCGGGCAGCAATAGCATGCTTATGATTGCCCGCGCTAGGCAGAGGTACGCCTCTCCTGGCACGAGTTGTCGCGGGCGAGCGGGCAAGCCAGCCGGCGGCAATTCAGAAAGGGTCACGCGGGTGCCAGCGCGTAGATCGAAGCACTTGGGCAAGGGCGTTCCGTTCGGTCGGTTGCCGTTCGCCACAAACGAACGGATGCCGAAAGCAGACGACAACGCCACGCTTCGATCGACTGAGTGGGGGAACATTCTAAACGCGGCGTAGCTGCTGCCGCGACAGGCCAAGACTGGTGGCGCCCGGTCGTAGGGTTGTCGTTGCCTCGACAATCCGCCTCGGGGTGCCTGGCCAAACCGGGGCTATCGGATCGTCGATTTCGGTCGCTCTCGCGCACCGAATTGACAACCCAGATCACTCCGGCGAGGCAAGCCAGACGGGCTGGAATTCCCGTTCCTCGGTGCGGCATTGCGGCGACCCCCGAACCCCAAACCGGCTCGGGCGTGGCGAGTGCCTGGAAGGGGAAGTCGTGCCGCACCAGGTTGTGCTTCCCCCGAATTCGAGCCATCATGGCTCGTGGGACCGCCAGAGCAGAGGAGAACTGAGATGAGTCACGCGGAACTGACTGCATCGAACCAGACCGTGATGCCTACCGCCACTCGGCCGGTTGTCGGAGCCCGGGAATTGGAAGGCCGCCCCTTGCAGCGGTTGGCCGAGGTGCGCCGTCAGCAGGGGGTCTCGCTCCGGCGAGTCGCCCGCTCCGTTCGCACCGACCTCCGCGAAATCAAGCGGATGGAAGATCCCCAGGCCGATATGCCCTTGTCGATGCTTTACCGCTGGCAGCGGGCGCTCGACGTACCGGTCGCCGACCTGCTGGTTGACGACGATGCCCCGCTGAGCTCGCCCGTCATGGACCGGGCCCGGCTGGTCAAACTGATGAAGACCGCCGCCGCCATCCAGGAAAAGGCCGACAGCCCCTCGGTCAAGCGGCTGGCCGACACGCTCGTAAGCCAACTCGTGGAAATCATGCCCGAGCTGGAGGGCGTGGCGCCCTGGCACGCCGTGGGCCAGCGCCGCACCTTGGAAGAACTGGGCCGGGCGGTCGAACGCGGCATGAGCCTGGAGCTGTGGCACGAGAGCTAAACTCTCTGCCACTGCACTCGATCGGATTTGATTCTGCCTCATTCGCCGCGAGGAGCCCCTGGCGCTCCCCGCGGCGTTTTTCTTGCGCGCACCGGCGGCCCCCTTCCGGCGAATCTCGGGCGGCAAGACCAGGGGTTGAATGCGTCGGGCCAAGCGACGGTTTCACCGGCCCGGCTTATTCGGCGCCAGGCGTGCCGCTAAACCTGGCCTCCGCCATGCATTGCCGCGAATTCCTCGCGCGTATTGGTGCGCGGGAACGGCTCCTCGGGAACCGGGACACCCAGCGCCCGGCAGAGCGGCTCCCAACCGTCGCTCGCCTGCCAGACCACGAGCCGGTTGGGCGGTGCCTCGGCCCGGGCCCGGGCGTAGTGCCGGGCATAGGCCGCCAGGCAGCCCTCGCGATCGGTCAAGTCGGCATGAAAACGGGTCGACACCACCTGGCGAAACATGGCGTGCCAGGGAGTGCCGGCGAACTTTTCCCCCGTGGGAAAAATCGTCTGGCTGGCACTCTCCCACCACCGCTCCGGATCGCGCACGGAAAGCAGGATGATCGACTCGGGAAATGCCGCGGCCAGTTCGGGCCAGAACGAAGCCGCGGGCCAATCGACCACGGCCTGGTAGTTGGCCAGCATTTGCTCCCAATCGGGCATCTGCCCTTCGGCCGCCTGGTGCCAAAGGCCCACGTGGTCCGGATTGGCGAACACTTCGGTCATATGGTACACGGGCCCGCCCAACAAGCGTTCCAACGCCACCTTGAGCGACATGGTGCCCGTACGACCCAACCCTGCGCCGACGACGCGAATGGCCATCCGATAACTTCCTGCGATTTCAAGCGAGGTCAACCTATAGGCGAGTCAGTAGATCGTACCGGCAGGCGATCGACAACCTGGCCGACCTGACCCCGGCGATGGCGAGAAGATCGGCGGCGTGACTTCCGCGGGGCGCCAGGCCAAAATACACGGGCATCGCTCGCAGCCCGGTGAAGAACTCCCAGGGGGTGCTCGCAGTCCGCTGCCGTTGGCCACCGGGCGCGCGGCCCCGCCGCAAACCAACCGCGAACCTAAAGGAAGGTTTTTGTCATGGGCTTGCCGATTCGCCTGGCCCACCGCCCCCTGGCACTGGTGGCGATGGGCGTCGCACTCGCGGCCGCGCCGCGACTCGCCGCGCAACCGTCGCCCGAAGTGCTGGCAGGCGCGCGCCAGGTCGACGTGTACCGCGTGCCGGGCCGGTTCGGCGGCTGGCCGGCCAATCACGGCATTTGGTCGTGGGGGAACGAGATTCTGGTCGGTTTTAGCGCCGGCTACTTTTGCGATAACGGGCCAGATCGCCACGCCATCGATCACGACCGACCCGAGGAACATTTGCTGGCCCGCAGCCTGGATGGCGGCGAGAGCTGGCAAATCGAGAACCCAGCCGCGCGGGGAGTGCTGGTTCCCCAGGGCGCGGCGCTGCATGGCGTTCGCCCGCCCGGCCTGGTCGAAGCCGAGTGGCGCGAATGTCCCGGCGGCATCGATTTCACCCACCCCGATTTCGCCCTCACCCTGCGCATGACCGATGCCAACCAGGGCCCCTCGCGGTTCTATGTCTCGCTCGACCGAGGCCATGCCTGGCAGGGGCCGTTCACCTTACCGCTGTTTGACCAGCAGGGAATTGCCGCCCGGACCGATTACGTGGTGCTCGACCGCGACCGCTGTCTGGTCTTTCTCACGGCCACCAAACCCAACGGCAAAGAGGGGCGGCCGTTCTGCGCCGCCACGGTCGATGGAGGGCGCACCTGGGAATTCCGCGGCTGGATCGGCCCCGAGCCAGCCGGGTACGCGATCATGCCCGCCACGGTCCGGCTGGGCGACGGCGCGCTGGTTTCGATCGTTCGAGTTCGCGAAGGTAAACCGAGCTGGCTGGCAGCCTATCGCTCGACCGACGAGGGCCGCACCTGGGCCGCGCTTTCCCGGGTGGCAGACACCGGCGAAGGCAATCCGGCCAGTTTGCACCAATTGCCCGATGGGCGGCTCTGCGTCACCTACGGTCATCGCGCGCCTCCCTACGGCATATTCGCCCGGCTTTCGTCCGACGCCGGCAAAAGCTGGGGCCCGCCGCTGCTGCTGCGCCAAGGGGGTGGCCGCGACTTAGGCTATCCACGGAGCGCGCTGCGGCCCGACGGCCAGGTGGTGACGATCTATTACCTCTGCGACGATCCCGGGGCCGATCGCTACATCGGGGCCACAATCTGGCAGCCTCCGGCGCCCTAAAAGGCAATCTTGGCTCGCAATCTCTGCCGGGGGCCCCCTTCCGGGCTGCTGACCCCAACCCCTAAACTTGCAGGGAAGAGAACCGCACGACTTGTTTCTCGAGCGAGCCCCCTGCCGATGAACCCGACCAGCGAGCCTGCCCACCCCCTTCGGCCCGACGACGCCCTGCCACCGGTCGAGCCGCCGAACTTTGGATTCATCATTCAGTTGTTCGTGGTTCCCGGCGTCATCGTTGGAATCATCGTCGTGGTCTGGTTTTTGTTCAACTGGCTGGCTCAGCGCGGCAACGATCCGCGGCAGTATGTGCAGGCCCTCCGCCGCAGCAATTCGGCTCGCTGGCAAGTGGCCTCGAACCTGGCCGACGCCCTGCGCAACCCGATGTCGGCCTCGACCAAGACCGATCACCAACTGGCCGCCGAATTGGCCGACATTCTGCGAACCGAAATCCAGGCCGGCCAAACCGACGACGAAGATGTGAAGCTGCAGGGCTTTCTGGCAAAGGCCCTGGGAGAAATGACCATTCCCGACGGCTTGCCGGTGCTGATCGAGGCGGCGAGCCTGGAAGGTAGCGAGGGGGCCCTGCGGGTACGGCTGGCGGCACTCGAATCGCTTGCCCTGTTGGCTTCCAACCAACCAGCCGACAAGCCGCTTTCCGACCCGCGTTTGCTTCCCACGCTGAACGAAGCAGCCTCGTCCGACGAAGGCGCGGTGCGCAGCGTCGCGGCCTTTACCCTGGGAGTCATCGGAACCGACCAGGCCAACGACCGGCTGGCCCAGATGCTTGTCGACGCTCACCCCGATGTGCGCTACAACGCCGCGACCGGGCTCTCTCGCCACGGCGATGCCCGGGCCCTCGAGGTGCTGATCGAGATGCTTTCGCCCGAAAGCGAGGCCGGCCTGGAGGAATCCGAGGGTTCGGAAAAAGCCTTCAAACAGCAGCTCATTTGGATCAACGCCATCAAGGCGGCGGGTCAATTGCTGGCGGCCAATCCGCAACTGGATACGGCCCCGTTGGCACCCGCCGTCGAGCGGCTCTTGGAAAACCCCGAGGTGCAGGGGCAAATCCGCGTGCAGGGCAAGGACCTGCGCCGGCAGGTGCAAGAACGACAAGGGGCGGTCGAGTCGAAGGCGGCCTAGCAGCCGCCAGTTGCCGCGCGCGGCAGCCAGCTTCCCAAACTCAAACGCGACTCTCAAGTCGAGGAGCAACGATCATGGCAACCAACAACCAGGAAATCGTCGCGCTGCTCTGCCAGTCGTACAGCATGGAGCTGGAAACCGTTTGCAACTACCTGTCCAACAGCATCAATCCCGATGGCGTGCGAGCCGAGGAGATCAAGAAGTCGCTGGGGGCCGACATCGCCAGCGAGCTGCTCCACGCCACCCAGCTCGGCCAACGAATCAAGCAGCTCGGCGGCACCGTGCCCGGCTCGCTGGCGCTGAAATTCGATCAAAAAAGCCTGCAACCGGGAGGCGATTCCACCGAGATCGTGGCCGTGATCCGGGCGGTGATCGAAGCCGAGGAGGCGGCCGTGGCCCAGTACAAGCGAATCATCAAGGCCACCGAGGGCGAAGATTACGTCACCCAAGATTTGGCGATTCGCCTGCTGGCCGACGAAGAAGAACATCTGGTGCAGTTCAAAGGCTTCCTCAAAGAGTATCAGCGCTGAGCGCCGCGGCCCGGCGCCGCGGCGCGGCTGCGCATTGGCCTGCCACACCCCCCCTCACGTAGGCCAGCCGCCATGGTCGCGGCGGCTGTCCCTCGCCGGTGGTAAACCAGCCAGCACTGCGCCACACCGCCCAAGAAGCCGGCTAACCCTACTTGGCGGCCGCCGCGAGTTAACCCGAATCGCTGCATACGGTTAAACGCCCGCGCGGACCTCGTACCCGGGCGGTGATTTCGGCCCCCATCTCGAGAAACTTCAAAGATTTTCGGAATTTCTAACCCGTTTGGCCCCAATTGGTTACGAAACCTGACCAGGCCGATGTTAAACTTTTCTATTTGCAGCTAGGCAAAACTTCCGCCAGATTCAGGTGTGGGCTTCGTCGAGCCTGCCTTGGCCAATTCTGGGAAGAATCGGCGCCGGCGGGTCTCTTCACAGGGACGATGGCCAACCGCGAGCTCCGGGCCGCATCGTTGCGACCTGCGGGGCGAGCACCTCTCAGGGACGAGGCGCCAGCCGCTCGCGGTTGGTTGCTGGCCTCGACCGTGCCCCGGCCGCCCTCCAAGGCGGCCACTGGGTTGGGTAGGCGTTTTTAGTTAGGCGTTTCATTCACTGGCGATGCGGGAAGAGTCATCCATGCTCACGCGCGTGTTGATCTTGTTGGCAGTCCTCTCACTCTCGGTCTCGGGCCGGGCCCAAGCCGCCTGCGATGGCTGTGGCAACGAGCTGGCCTGGCAAACCTATCGCATGCAATATCAAACCGTTTACGAAGAGCGGCAGGTGCAAGCCTATCGCGTGGAGTATGAAACGGTTTACGAAGACCGGCCCGTAACCACCTACAAGCCGGTCTGGGAAACCGAGATGCGGGAGCGCCGCTATACCGTGGCCCGCCCCGTTACCGAAACCTCGGAGCGCGAGGAGCGCTACCGCGTGCGCCGGCCGGTTTGGGAAACCCAGATTCGCGATGAAAGCTACGACCGCATTCGCAACGTGTACGAAACGGCCGAGCGCGAAGATCGCTACCTGGTGACCCGGCCCGTCTGGGAAACCCAGGAGCGCGAAGAACACTACACGGTTCGCCGCCCGGTGTACGAAACCAGCGAACGCGACGAGTACTTCACCACCGTCGAACCGGTTACCACCTACCGCACCCAGTATGTGGACCAAGGGCAATGGGTCGAGCAACAGGTGCTGCGCCCCGGCCCGATCCACAATCGTTTGCAGTGGCAGCAGGGGGGCTGCGCCGTCGACCCCGCCACCGGCCAGGCCTTCTGGCAACGCGGCGGCCCGACCTGGGTGCCCACCCAGGGGCCGGCCCAGGTGAGCGTGGTGCGCAGCTACCAGCCCAACGTGGTCGCCCAGCAAATTCCGCAAACCACCTACGTCTCGCGGGTGGCGGTGCGCAAGGTGCCGGTGCAAACCGTGCGCTACGTCGACGAGGTTCAGGTCCGCAAAATTCCCACCCAGGTCTGCCGGATGGTTCAGGAAGAACAGGTGCGCCGCGTGCCCTACACGGTTTGCCGCCAGGTGACCGAACGGGTCGAGAACCAGGTGCCCGTGCAGGTTTGCCGCTGGGTCGATGAAGAAGTGGTGCGCAAGGTGCCCGTCACTACCTGCCGCATGGCCTACGAAGAGCGCGTGGAACAGGTTCCGGTGCGAGTCTGCCGCCAGGTGGCCGTGGAAGAAACCATTCGCACGGCCCACCGCGTCGAGAAACGGGTACCGGTCACCTACACCTACCGGGTTCCGCGCACCGTGGTAACCCGCGTGCCGGTCGATCCCTGCTCGGGCTACGACCTGAGCCCCGCCCCGGCCACGGTTTCGCCCACGCCGCCCGCCTCGTATCCGACCCAGTCGTACCTGGTGCCGAGCGAACCGACTCCGGCGGAAGTGCGCCGCTCAGCCGAGCCAGAAGCGGCGGCCCCCGCCGCCAACGAGCCGACTCCGGCGGCGGACGATGCCTCGGCCGCCCCAGGCAGCGCCGCGGACGCCGCCGAGGTGGGGGAACCCACCCCACAGCCGCAGATCGACTCGACCGAACGGGTGCCCACCACGCCCCGCCCGCGCGACGAATCGCGGGAGCCCGACAGCGCGGCCGCCGGACGCACGGCGCCGGCCCCCGGGGCCGATCTGGGCGGCGCCGCCCCGTAAGCGGAGGGCGGGTATAACCTCGAGCGGCCTGTTGATCGGGCCATTCCCCCAGGCGTGGTTGCGGCCGCGCGGGTCGGCCAGCCTTGGGCTAGCTCGATCGCAGCGCCCTAGGCCGGCCCGCCACGCGCACCCACTTTCCCACCAGCGCTTGGCCAGCACCCCTTCTCGCTAAAGGGGGCGCGGCATCTCGCTTCACACCTTCGTGTCCCGGGTATACTGGCACGGTTTACCCGGCCTACCCGTTCGCGATGGCCCCCCGATGACCCACGAATACCTGTTGTGGCTCGCCACAGCCGCCTACGCGCTGCATGCGCTCGAAGAGTACGAATTCAACTGGCGTGACTGGGCCCGCCGGGTGCTCAAGCTTCCGGTCGAGTGGAACACCTTCTACATCGCCAACGCCATCGTGGTGGTGCTCGGCGTGTGCGCCGCGGGCATCGGCTGGCGGCAGCCGTGGCTATCGCTGGCGTTTCCGGCCCTGATGCTCGTCAACGCCACCTTGTTTCACGTGGTGCCGTTTCTCTGGACCAGGATCAACTCGCCCGGCATGTTCACCGCGGTGCTGCTCTTTTACCCGGTGGCCGGATGGGTGTACTACGGTGCCTGGGCCGACGGCGTTCTCGGGTCGCGCGACGCGATACTGTCGGGGGTGCTTGGCGCGGCGATCATGGCCTATCCGATCCTACTGGTGCGCACCAAGCACCTGGGGTTCTTCCGGCAGGACCCGTAAGGCAGCCCGAACCCTGCGTCCCCAGTACGGCTGCGTAGTCTCGTCGGTCCGGTGATTGGCCTGACGACGACCCATCCGCGTTCGTCAGGCCGGCGGCCTGACCTACTTCGCTGTCAGACTGCCCAACCCCCTGGGAATACGAGCCTAGGTGCCCACCGACCTCAGAAAGTTCGCTGGATTGCGATCGCATTCTTCGGTGGCGGGCCCGCAGTGTTGGGCGAATGCCTGCCCGTCGTCGCGATCTCATTTCCATGGTACCAGCAGCGCATTGAGCGGCACTCCGGCCATTGCTTGTGCAAATGTGCCGCAGAGCAGCAGCGCGTAACCGGCGACGAACGTCCTAAACGCAGCCCAGCTCAGGCGGTTTCCCAGTCGATCGTGCGCCCGGGAAAGCAACAGTCCCACCACCGGCAATACCTGGATCGCATGCAAGCCGAAGAAGTGGGCAACGCGCAAGTCGCCGCCGACGGTGCTCCAATTCATCAGCGGCAGTCCCGCGCCGCCGTCAGGCACCCCCACCGAATGCTGTCCCATGGCGACCATGGCAAAGCCGGGCAACACGCCGAAAAGTACCAGGGCCATGCCCGCGCGAATGCCATACAGGTACAGCAAAGGCTGCGCGACCCTTTGCGTGCAGAACAACCAGAACGTCCACCCCAGCAAGACCATCTGCGTGACGGCAGCCAGGCCCATCGCATAGTACAGTACGGTATCCAGCGGCGTCGCCACATTGAAGTGTGAAGTCACGCCGCGTGCCGCCTGCAAGACCAGGATCGGCGATTCGAGGAAGATCGCGCCAGCCGTGATCCAGGTAATAGCACGAACCGCCCAGCGCGGTCCTGGCAGGTAGGAAAGCAGCCAGCCAAGCGTCAGAAAGTAGACGCCCAACGACGCGCTGAACTTCATCGGTTTGATCCAGGGATTAAGCCCTGTCACGGTGCGGCTGTCGAAAGCCGCAAAAACCAACATCGGCAGGACACTCACCAGCAACGAGCCGCCGACGACGGTGAGCAGGCGATTTCGGCGGTAGCACTCGCGAGCGGCACCGCGTAGCAGGGCAAACATGGTCCTGGCACTCCGTACATAAGGGCAAGATTCGTTTTCGCGGGTTAACCTCGTGCGGTCCTCGCCTTTTCCTACCCAGCCGATCGCCGCGGTTACCTTCGGCACGGCGCGAATGATCTCGCCCCCTGCCAGAAACAATCAGCGACCGCGACCCGTGTCCTACGAAGTGAGGCAAGAACACCAAGGTACAAATCGCGATCCCAGCGTTGTTTCGCATCCCTTGAACACCCGGGCGAGAAACCGTTGAGAGCGAAAGATCAATCCGCGCCCCGACGATGCGGAGCGCGGATTGGGGCTATTGGCCAGCGAGGATTTAGCGGGCGTACTTGATCATGTAGCGTTCGCAACCTGCGAGAGAATCGTTCTGCACGTTTCGCACCGCAAAGACAGGCACGAACCGGCCGGAGACACTGGTCGTCATCCGCATCGCAATCTCGGTTTTGCCGTCCTTTTCCGTCAGCGCGATCGTCATCCGCTGGTCGACCACACGTCCGGTGATGTTGTTGACGTAGCTGATGCGGTAAGTCGTTCGTTTACGGCCGTCTTTGGTGATCGTCTCGTCGCGAGTCTCTTGGATCACGTATCGGGCCGCGCCCACGGGGGTGATTGTCTGAACCTTGTACTTGCCGGAACCGCGCTTCTCGAGCACACGGCAATTCGAGGCGTTCAGCAATTGAGCGCGATTGGCTTCATACCACCGGACGCATTCGTCATGGCCCAAGGGAACGCTGAAGGTGTTCGACGACTGCGAGGTGGCGGCATCCGCGGCGACCGGGGTCACCAGGACGAGCAATGCACTGGCCAGAAACGTGCGATTCATGACGGGACTCCAATTTTCGGGGGGCTTGTAGTTTTGGCGGGCGTGCGCCTCGCACTTCGCCGTCCATTACGCTGTCTTGAGCTGCTGTCGCAGCGACGCGTAGGAACTGTTTCCAAGCCTTCCAGCGGAATTTGGGCTCCCATGTTACGGGGGCCACCGCGGACCGAGAGATCGCGCAACCTCGGGTCGGCCCCTGCTCGACGATTGGCGTCCAGCAGCCCGGGGAAAAGCGGTTACGCCGAGCGTTTCCACAGTCGCCTGAGTGGCGAACTGCTGGCCTGCGAAGGGTTCGAGAGCCCGCCGGCCGCGAGGCGGCTGACGGCGGCCTGGAGAGACGATGACAACCACCACCGGCCGCACGGCTCGCGGGGTTACGTGACCCCCTTGGAGCTCGCGGCCCCGACTACCGCTTCGCGGCAGTGCCCGGCTGCCTCCGCTGCAGGCAGCACGGCGGAGTACCCCTGGCTTCCTAGTAACTGGTACAGAAATGGGTGGCTGGTCACCCTGCCGTCTCGGCAAACAAACAGTGCACCCGATGCAGGCGTACCATGCTTGGCTGACCACCACACAGCTTTATTCGTCAGACCGTTGGCCCGACCTACATGGACAGCTAGTCGTCATGAGGTGGCGGCAGGGCTATTCGCGACCGGTTCTCAGGATCGCCGCCAAGAGGAAACAGCGGACCAATTCCCACCAGTACCGACTCGGGCGGGCACTTCAGAAAATCGAAGTATGTATCGATGGCATTGTCCTCGCCTGGCAAGCACACAATGAATACGTCGTCGTTACCTGCTTTAACGAGAACGCCGATTGCAAAAGCCCTGCCCGTCTGGCTTATAAAGTGAATCACTTTCCGGTCGGCCAGTGTGCCCTGAAACGGTGGCGACGTGCCGTCGGTTGTGAAGATTGGGTGGAACATCGATCGGTGCTCCATGAAGTATTGCGACAAAGGCTCATGCATGTCTCGCTTTCGTGTATTGCGATGATCCTGGTAAAAGTCCCGAAGAATGCTCGCCAGGAACAGCCCTGCCGGTGACTTCACGTATCGATATCCATAGAGCTTGAAGCAGGTCAAATGCGCTGCCTTGATTCCCGCCGCAATTGCAACTGGTACATAGTCGCGGTCGACGATCAGGTTAATCGTAGCTTCCGAGTCGCCGTGCCCGAAAATCTCGTGCAACGGCTTTTTCAATACGAAGCGAACTGATTCTTCGTTAACACCTTCGCCAATTACGATTCTGCCAGATGAGAAGCCATCGGGAATCGATTCAATTTTCCCTGGGCGGTAATCCTGGACCCGTTCATTGTTAAACATAAAAACAGGGTTGTGTCGGCGCCGCGAATCAGGGTCGTGCCAGAGTTTAAGAACAGACTTGCCTCGGTCCCGAATTGCTCCGATGAAATCTGATTCGACTTTCTCACCGTAAAAATTGTCGACGTCTTTTCTCTGCGGTACCCAGACGCGTCCGCCAAGGGCATCCGGTATGATGTGGCCTTTGACCAGTTCCCCCGGTTGGCCGACTTCACACGGTTCATCAACCTGCAGTATGGGACAGTAGAAATGACGGAAAGGTGCACCATTAACAGCCGCGAAATCACTCCGCGCGGCTTCGTACGCTTCCCTTAGGTCGTCATCCATTATCGTGGCCTCTAGATTGGGCGTGTAGACTTGTCCCCCATCTGCCGACCATTCCGGTAGACAAACCGTACGCCCGAACCCTGCGTACCCAACGTGGCTTTGGAGCATCGGCGAATAAGGAAGTTCAGAATTTCGTATCCAGTCCGCGGACCGGTCACGAAACAACTGGCGCTGGTAACCCTACCCCAGCCGCGAAATCGCCTCCAGGTCGGCAAAAAACTCGGGATAGGTTTTCGCCACGCACCCCGGGTCGTTGACCAACACGCCCGGCAGGGCTAGCCCCACCAGGGCCAGGCTCATCGCCATCCGGTGGTCGTCGTAGGTGTCGATCGCCGCCGGCCGCAAGCGGCCCGGGGGCGGGGGCTCGATCCGCAAACCGTCGGGCCGCTCGTCGACCGTGGCCCCCAGCTTGCGCAGCTCGCAGGCCAAGGCCCCCAACCGGTCGGTTTCCTTGTGGCGAATGTGCCCCACGCCGGTCACCGTGGTTGGCCCCTGGGCAAACAAGGCCACGGCCCCCAAGGTCTGAACCGTATCGCTGATGGCGTTCATGTCGACCGTAATACCGCGCAGCGGCCCGCCGACCACGCGGATCGAATCTTCCTCAATGGCCACCTGGCAGCCCATTTCGGCCAGCACGTTGGCAAAGCCGACATCGCCCTGCAGGCTTTCGCGCCCCAACCCCGGCACGGTTACCCGCCCCCCGGTAATGGCCGCCGCGCCGAAAAAGTAGCTGGCGGCCGAGGCATCGGGCTCGATCGCGTAATCGCAAGCGCGATAGGTTTGCCGAGGAACGCGAAACCGGCTGAGCCCCTGGGCCTCGACCCGCGCGCCGAACGATCGCATCACGGCCAGGGTCATGGTTACATAAGGCTGCGAAACCAATTGCCCGGCTACCTGCAGCTCGAGCGGGGCCCGGGCAGCGGGGGCCGCCAGCAGCAGCCCGCTGAGGAACTGGCTGGAAACATCGCCGCGGACGGTCACCTGGCCGCCCGGCAGGCCCGTGGCGTGAAGCACCACGGGCGGGCAGCCGCCGGGCGAGGTACACTCGGCCCGCACCCCCAGGGCGGCGAGGGCCTCGACCAGGTCGCCGATGGGGCGCTCGTGCATCCGCGGGGTGCCATGCAGGCGAAAGGTTCCCTGGCCCAAGGCCAGCATCGCCGTGAGGAAACGGATCGTGGTTCCGCTGTTGCCGACAAACAGCTCGGCATCGCCCGGGGGAAGCAGCCCGCCACAGCCCTGGATTTGAACCGTGCGAGCGGCCCGATCTTCGGCAATGGGCAACCGCAGGCGGCGAAGGGCCTCGATCATGACCCGGGTATCGTCGCTATCGAGCGCGCCCCGCAGCACACTGGTGCCCTGGGCCAGCGCGGCGCAGACCAGAGCCCGGTTGGTAATGCTCTTCGAGCCCGGAGGCCGGACCACGGCATCGATCGGCCCGCTCGGCGTTACGGCGTAGGACTCGCTCACAAGCTAGGGCCTGGCTGGGGGTCGGGGGGCGCGAATTGCTGGGGGGGCGGCACAGTTTTCGGGGGCGGCGCGCGCGCTGCCAAGGGCCGACGCCGCGCAGCGCCGCTGGGGGCCGCCTAGTGGCCAAGCGGCCATTCTAGCATGGCGACCCGGGCCGCAGTGCCTAGCTGTGGCGCGGCCCCGCGTCGGCTAGGCCGGAGTGATGGGCAGCCCCCTCCACGGCGAAAACCCGATGGTGCCGCCGCCCGGGTCACGCGCAGGGCCAGTCGCTCCCCGGGGGCCGCTAGGGCCGGGCGATCTTCCACAGATGGGCGTTGGAGCGGAAGTACAGGGCGCCGTCGGCCGCGGCGGGCGAGGCCAGAATTTCTTCGCCGAACTCGTGCTGGAATTCAATCTCGCCGGCGTCGGCCTTCAAGCGAATCACCTGGGCCAGGCCATCTTGGTTGACCACGTAGAGGTAGTCGCCCGAGGCGATCGGGGTGGCCCAAAACGGCCCCTTGAGCCTGAGTTGCCAAAGCATCGCGCCACTGTCGGCCGCGGCGGCATTGAGCACCCCGGCCCGGTTGATGGTGTAGCTGCGCCCTTGATGAATCACGGGGCTGGCCGACGAGGTATCGAGCCGGTTTTCTTGCCAGAGCACCGCGGGGGTAGCGTCGTCGGGTTTGAGAGCGCTGAGCCCTCCGCCGGGGGCGTAAATCAGGTCGCCAACGACCGTGGGCGAGGCGATGCCCCCGAGCGCGGCCTGGTAGGACCAAAGCTGCCGGCCATCTTGCGGGTCGTGGGCCGTGAGGCGATCGGTCGATTGCAGCAACACGGTGGGCCGGCCGGCCAGGGTGGCCGCCACGGGCGAGGTCCAACAGGCCGACTTGAGCCGCTCGACGCGCCAGCGGTTTTCGCCGGTGGCCGCGTCGATGCCGGCCGCAAACGATTCACCCGTGCACTCGACCTGCACCACCACGGTGTCGCCCACTACCACGGGCGAGGAGGCCATGCCCACGTCGTTGGCGGCGGTGGGGTAGTCGTAGGTCAGCCCCCGGAGCCAGAGCAGGTTCCCCTCCAGGTCCAGGCAGATCAGGTCGTTCGACGAGTAGAAGGCGAAGATTCGCTTGCCATCGCTGGCCGGCGTGGGAGCCGCCACGGCGCTCGAGGTGTGGCAGAGCGTGCGGCCAGTGGCCCAGAACTGGCGATCCCAAAGCGGCTTGCCGGAATCGGCGGCGAAACAGAGCACGTGCAGACGCTGCTCGCGGTAACCGCTCGAGGCGGTCACGATCACCCGGTCGCCCACCACGATCGGGCTGGAAACCCCCTTGCCTGGCAGGTCGGCCTTCCAGGCCACGTTTTCGGTTTCGGTCCAGGTGGTGGGCAGGTTCGCCTCGGCCACCACGGCGGTGCCGTCGGTGCCACGAAACTGTCGCCAGTCGGCGCCTCCGGCCGAGAGCAGCACCGCCGCCGTCAACGTGGGTGCCACGAGTGCCTGCTGCAGTTTGAACTTGGGCATGGAAAACCTCGCAGTATGACTTGGGGCGCCGTTTCTGGGGGCGATGGGAGGCAGCGATTCTCGGTGCTCTGGCTTCGGTGCTGCGGCTCTGGGCCAGCCGTGTGCCTGGCTACCGGCCGGCCGTGGTGGCGGCGGCGCGGTCGCGAGCCAAAACGGCGGTGCCGCTTTCGTCGCAAACCCGGAGCTTGAAGTTCCAAACTTGAGCCCAGGATTCGGTCTGCTCGTTCTGAAGAACCTTGACCAGAATGGTGTTGGGCCCGGCCTTGAGCCGGCCGCGGTAAACATATTGATCGAAGTACTCACCGGCGTGGTAGAAGTTGGCCTCGCCCCACAGCTCGCCGTTAACCCAGACCTTGTTGGCGGTGACGCAGGCCAGGCGAATTTCGACCGGCCCCGCGGCGGCGGCATCGAACACCGCCAGGGCATAGGCCGCGGCCCCTTTGTGCTTGCCCAGCGCGGTATTCAGGTCGACATCGCCCATGCGGTCTTTGCTGGTGAAGTCGATCCAGGCCACTTCCTGGCCCTTGCCCTCGTATTTGGCCGACAGGTCGATTTCCTTTTCGGGCGGATAGGCCACGTCGAACCCCGAGGTGTTCGTGTTGTCGAAGGGGCCAATCAGCTTCCAGTCGACCAACAAGCCAAAGTGGCGCGGCAAATCGACCTCGGCCCCCAGCGTTTTGAGCTTTTCGCTCAGCTCTTCCACCTGGTCCAGGTCGCGAGCCCCGTCCAGCGCCCGCTGGAATACCGCCCGGGCCTGGTCGTTCTTTTCGGCCTCGAGCAGGGCCTTGGCCTGGGCCATGAGCCGCGCCACGGCGTCGCGGCGGAACTCGTTGCTGCGGTCGCCGAGCATGCCGGGAATGAGCCGATCGCCGATGCCGGGGTCGGCCTTGGCCAGGCACTCGAACGCCAGCCGGCGAGCCCGGGAATCGTGGCGCTGGTCGGCCACAAACTGCTCGAGGGCCGCGGTGGGCAAGGGCTTGCCGGAAGCCAAGGTGCGGTCGGTAATCGTTTCAATGGCGCTGCGAATCCAATTGGCCGCCAGAGGGCTGGCCTGGTCGAGCGCGGCGAGCAATTCGGGTAGCTGGGCGGCGTCGAGCTGCTTGAGTTGCCGCCAGGCGGCCTGGGCCTGCTCGTTTCCCGCGCCCTCGCGCTCGACCGCCAGCAATGCCTCGAGCGGCGCTTGCGGGCCCTCGGCGGCGGCCGCGGCAGACAGCAAGCCGGCGGTAAGCGATAGGCCGAGAGCCCAGGCACCCAGCCAGGTTCCCAGCGCGGAGGTCGGTCGCATGGCGCGCATCTCCTGCCAAACGTGCTTCGATCGGGGCTGCCTGTGCCACCCGGGCACAGCGCGGGCGAGCCGCGATTGTAGTGGGGGGCCGGTCGCCAGGGGAAGTGGCCGCGCCGGTTTCAAGTGCCGGCCAACCGCGCCGGCAGCAGGCCGCCAAGCGCGGCAATCGCCAACCGCCCAAATCCGCACCGGCCAAGACCCCAGCGCCCCGCGGCGTGGGCAAGGCCGGCTCGCTCAGTCGCGTCTCCGCCGGCGAATCGATCGCGCGAGTAAGAGGGCCAGGCCGCCCGAGAGGGCCAGCGCCAGCGAAGCCGGCTCGGGCACGGTCTGCTGGGTGGCCCCGCCCAGGGGGGCCAACCCCAACCGCCCCAGGGCCACATCGAAGGGGCCGCTAAGCCCAGCGGTCGAATCGGCGAACAGGGTGCCATTGCCGGCGGGGTCGAACCGCAGGATGGTATCGTTGAAGTAGTTGGCCACGTAGAGAAGGCCCTGGTCGTCAAAGGTCATGCCGATCGGGCCCGAGAGACCATCGGCCAGGTTGGCGAAGGTGGAAGCATTTCCGTTGGGGTCGAATTTGAAGATCACGCTCTTCAACGCATCGGCCACGAAAACGTTGCCCGCCTGGTCGATCGCGATGCCGATGGGCGTCAAGAGGCCATCGGCCGAGTCGGCAAAGGTGCTCGGATTGCCCTGGGCGTCGAACATCAGCACGCGGCGCGATTCGGTGTCGGCCACGAGCAGCAGTCCCTCGGGGTTAATCGCCAGATCGAAGGGGCCCATCAAGCCGTCCGACGAATCGGCAAACAAGCTGGCCACGCCGGCGGGGCTGATCTTCAGCACCGAGTCGCCCAGGTAGTTGGCCACATAGAGCGAGCCGCCGGCGTCCAGCGCCAGGCCGGTCGGCCCAATCAGGCCATCGGCCACGTCGGCAAAGGTGCTGGAGTTTCCGCCGGAATCGAAGCGAAAGATTTTGCTCCGCAGGGCATCGGCCACATAGAGCTGGCCGGCCGCGTCGTAGGCGGCTCCGATAGGAGAAAACAGCCCGTCGGCCGCGTCGGCCACCACCTGGCCGTTGCCGGCTAAATCGAACTGGTAGGCGAGCCGATTATCGAGCGAGGCGACGGCCAGCACCTGTTCGACCGACGAGGCGCTGAGCCCCGCGAGCGGAATGGAAAACGACTGGCCCGTCGCCCCCAGTGCGGCCCCCTGGTCGGTGACGAACGTGAGCGTGGCCTGTTTGGCGCCAACGGGGCCCGTGGCCGTGAAATCGACGGAAAGCCCCAGTGAGCTACCCCGGCCGAGCACGGTGCCGGGGGTGAAGCCCGAGAGCGAGAACCAATCCGCGTCGGGCCCCGAGATACTGGCCGACAGCAATGTCAGGTTGGTGAGCGAAGCGTTGCCGCCGTCGTTATCGAGCGAATCGTTCAGCAAACTCAGCGGCAGCGTGGCCATCTGGCCAATTTCCTGCGGGCCAAAGTCAAGCGCGGCCGACGATGCGGCGAATACCGGCCCCACGCCCGTGCCGCTCAGCGTGGCCACGACGGTTTGGGCGGCATTGGTTCCCGCCGAGCTGCCGTTGGTAAACGCCACCGAAAGCGGCGAACTGGCCGAGCCATGCTGGGTGGGCTGGAAAGCGTAGGAGAGCGAAGTACCCGCGCCGTCGGCCAGGTCGATCGACCCGCCCGAGCCGCTAAACACCCCCGCGGCCGAACCGGCGGTGCCATGCAGATTGCTAACCCCCCCCAGACCCGAGAGGTTGCCATCGCCCAGGTTGTTGATTTGCAGCGTGGCGGTACCCTGGGTGCCAATGCGAGTGGGCCCGGCCGGCGTCACGCTCACGGCGTTGACCGGGGCGACTCCGCGGCCCGTGAGCGTCAGGCTACGATTGCCGCTGTCGCTGGTCACGGAGAGCATCTGCGAACTAGCGCTTCGCGTCGTGGGCGCGAAACTGTACGACTTGGTCGCCGTGTCGCTTCCCAGCGTGGGATCCTGAAACAGCGGGTTGAAACTTTGGCTACCGCCGCCGAACGGGCCGGCCGGGGCCGGAAACGATAGATTCTGCACCTTGGTAAAGTTCGGCCCCACGTTCGACGCGGTGACCGACTGTTGCCCCGACTGCCCGACCAGCACGTTGCCAAAATCGAGCGTGCCCGTCGACAGGCTCAAATTCGCCGCCTGGAACGCCGTGTTGAAGAACTGGCTTTGTGCCCGGTTGGCCAGATTCAAATAGCCCGAGGTGTTCAAGTGAATCGGGTCGCTCGTGCCCATTTGGCTCAGCGGCGTGGGAAGCTGCGGCCAAATCTCGGGCGGATAGTAGCCTTGACCGGGTACGGTGCCCAGCAGGCCGCTATAGCCCAGGAGCGAATTGTTGAGCCCCCAGTTGGTAATATGGTGCACGCGGCGGCTGGCATCGGCGATGGCCTGTTTGCCCACTTCGGCCTGTTTGAAGCCGTTGTTCAGCGCCTCGTTCTGCTGAATGTTCAGAATCTGGTTCAAGGCCGGGTTTCCGGTGTCGGCCCGAACCAATCCCAAGTTCAGCCGCAAGGTGTCGTTAGCGCCGCCGCCGGGGATGGTGTCCCACATGTTCAGGTAGTCGTAACCCTCGATCACCACCTGAATATTGGGGCGAATGCTGAGGATGTGGTTCACCACGGTCTGCACGTTTTGGGCCATGGCGGCGAACACGGCGCCATTGTTCGGATTGCCCACATAGAAACCGCCCCCGGCTAGTCCCAGTAGCAGGTCGTTGCCGCCCGAGCTGAGCCAAACAATGTCGGCATCGGGATGGGCGTTGACGCGAGCGGTAATGTCGGCCAACTGCGCGGCGTGTTGCGAGGCGGTGCCCCCCATAAACGACTCGTTGGCCACGGTCACGCCCGGGTGATAGGTGTTCAGCATCTGCTGCATGGCATTGCCGTATCCCGGGGCGTTGATGGCCGAGCCGGGAGCGCCGTTGGCGATGAGCCAGGCCCAACTATCGCCGATGGTGACAATGCGTTCGGCGGCGTTCAGCCGGCCGCCGGCCAGACAACCTAGGGCCAACAGGCACCCCCAGGCGACCCGGCGACCCAGAAATGCAGCACCAGAACGTCGACGCTGAGCAAGAGTCATCCGATTAGGTTCCCCACGCGAAAAGCCGGGGCGCGACGGCTGCCCAATTTGGGGCCCGCGCCTTGGAAAGGACAGGCTCGAACGAACCACCCCCCGTTTCTACTAGTTTAGAGGGGCGTAGCGCCCGGGTCAAATCCGCCCTGACCGGCAAGCGCGGGACGATATCGAGGGGGGGGGCGAGGGACCGCGCCGAAAAACGAAGGCTATCTGCCGCGTGGGCCACCTGGACCGCGCGGGGCGACTCCGTCACCCGGCTCAGCGGATCGCACACTCACCGGGCGCGCCACCTGGGGCGACAGCGTTGAAACCGGCCGCGCTCACCCTGCCTTCTTGTCCAACTGCGAAAGCAGGTACTCGATCGCCTTTTGCAACTGGCGATCGGGAACCTCGGGCGTGGGCTTCGTGGCTGGCGCCGCCGGGGGCTGCTCGGCCGCGCCGCTTGCGGGAGGGGCGCCTTCAGCGGGGGCATCCTCAGTTGCGGCGTCGCTCGCCGGAGCCGAGTCGCTCGCTGGATCTGCTCCGGGGGTCGGTTCAGCCGGCTCCGAGTCTGCCGCGTCCGGCCGCGGTGCTTCGGTAGCCTCGGGCTCAGCCGGGGTCTCGGCCGCCGACTCGTCGGGGGAAGTAGGCTCTGCGGGGGCCTCGCCAGGCGCCTCGCTTTGGGCGGGCGGCGTGTCCTCGACCGCTGGCTCTTGCTTCGGCTCGGCCGGCGGCGAATCGGGCGCCGCTTCCTCGCTAGGCGCTTCCTCGCCCGGAGCGGACGAGGCACCAGGCGCTGGCTCGGGGGTTTCCGCACCCTGCCGGGAGGAAAGCGCCTGCCCGGCGTCCGCGGCCTGGCGCGGGCGGAGAATGTCGCGGCTACGTCGCTGGTCGGCCAGAGAGCGCATTTCGCCCGGATCGAGCTTGACCAGGTAACCGTCGTTGGGCATTACGCCCCACTCATCCTGTTCGTCGTCGTCGGGAAAGCGATGAATCTTATGCCCGCTGGGCCGTTTGTAGCTGGCCGTGGTGAGCTTCAGGGCGCTGCGCCCCCCTTCCAGCTCGATCACGTTTTGGACGCTTCCCTTGCCCCAGGTGCGCTCGCCCACGACGATGGCCCGGCCGTGATCTTGCAAGCAGGCAGCCACGATCTCGCTAGCGCTGGCGCTGTAGCGGTTGACCAGAATGGCGAGCGGGAAGCCCTCGAAGCTGCCCTCCCCCCGGGCATCCCAAACCCGCTCGGCGCTGTTTCGCCCCTCGGTACTCACGATGCGGCCCGAGGCAATGAACAGATCGCTAATTTCGATGGCCGAGCTGAGCAAGCCGCCCGGGTTGAAGCGCAGATCGAGCACCAGGCCTCGCAGGCCGTCGGCCACGAGCGATTCGACCGCCGCGGTCAGGTCGTCGGCCGTGTCGCGGCTGAAGGCGGTGATGCGGATATAGCCGATCTTCTTATCGGGATCGAGCATGTAATCCCACGAGTCGTCGGCCCGGCGGCGATCGCCGAGCACGGTTTCCACTTCGATCACCTCGCGCTCGAGCGTGACGCGCTGAATGTCGCCTTGCCCGGCGTGGATGATGCCGATCGAAACCGAGGTGCCTGCCTCGCCCTTCAAACGGCGGACCGCCTCGTCGATGGAAATGCCCTCGGTCGGTTCCCCTTCGATCTCCACGATGCGGTCTCCCGCCAGCAAACCGGCGCGGTAGGCGGGGGTGCCGCGGAGCGGGGTCAGCACTTTGAGCTGGTCCCCCTCGATTTCGACCTGAATGCCAATGCCGCCGAAGCGGCTCTCGACGCTGGTCTTGAAGCGGCTAATGTCCTCGGGCGAGATATAGGAAGAGTAAGGGTCTTCCAGCTTGGAGAGCATGCCCTCGATGGCGGCCTCGATCAGCTCGCGGCGGCTGATGTCTTGCACGAAGTTCCGCTGCACCTGGTCCAAGGTGTCGACAAACACCTTGTACAGCTCGTAGTCGTCGGCCGCGGCCGTGGCCGGGCTCGTGGCGGGCGCCGAACGCGTAACCTCATCGCCCCAGAGCGGACCGCTCGCCGGCCCGAGTGAACCGAGCCATATGCCGACAGCAAGCCAAGCGCGTAGCGACATTGCCAACTCCTTGAGCCGAGAGGCCGGGGCTCCGCCGCCGACTGTCGGCACCTATCGAGCAAGCCCTGGGGCGACTCCGAGAACCGTAGTTCGACCGGGGACGAACCGGGCCCACCAGAGTCGGCTGGCCGCGCGGCCCTCGGGTCGAAATCGGGCAGACTGGCGTAAATCCGTTCGCAATTGGAACTTACCCGGCAAGTATAGGTAGGGCCTACCAGCGCGGCAAGCTGACGACCCGCCGGGAGACGCCCCGGGCCCAGCGGTCGCCGGCGCATCGATCTGCTGGCCCCCTCGCTCGGCTTGGCCTACCCAACGGTCAAGCATACCGCGCCAAGGGCCCCGAGGCGGCGAACAACCGGTCGACCCGGGCCGAAACCTGTGGATCTTCCTCCAAGGGCGGGGCGTGGTGAGGTTTGATGCGGGCATCGATGACTAGCGCGCCCCGGCAGCCCCAATGTTTGTCGGCCGTGAAGCTTTCAATCCCGTCAATATCGGCCGCCGGGTTCGAGCGCGTGAAGGTAACCCAGAGAAAATTGTCGAGCGACCGGGCCGTGAATGAACTGTCGTCGACCAACACCACCCAGGCAAAACGGTTCAGGGGGGCCGCCGCGACAAAACTCCGGCAGAATCGGTCCAGGTCGGTTCGGTAGCCCGCGCCCGCCGCCGGCGCGGTGACGGCCAGCACGCCTGGCAGCACCACTCGCGGATCACGGAATCCCTCGGGCAGTTCCAACTCCGGCGGCAGTTGCGTGGCCAGTTCGCGGCGGACCGGACCGACGGCGGCAATCACCAGCTTCGACCCCTGGTTCAGCCCCGAGCCAGAGTAGTCGAGCGTGTCGATCGTGGTACAGGTTTGAAAGTGCAGGTCGCACCGCCAATCGGCCCGGGCCAGCAAATGGCGAAGAAACGGCTCGATCTTGTGCGGGTCGAGCGTCGGATCGTCGCCGGCCGCGGCGATGAACAGGTACTTGGCCAGCGACATTTGCCCCTGCCCCAGAATGGCGTTGGCCTGGGTCAACAGTTCCTGCGGGCGGGCGACTGGCGCGTAGGGCGTGTAGCGCTCGCTCCCCACGGCCAACAGCAAGGGGTGCACCCCGGCGGCGTCGACGGCGTGAACCGCCCGAACGCCGGGCAGAACCGTGGGGATGATCGGCCCAGTCAGTTCGTGAATCAACTGGCCAAAGGTGGTGTCTTCCTGGGGCGGGCGACCAACCACGGTCAGGGGCCAGATCGCGTCCCGACGGTGGTAAACCCGCTCGACCCGCAACACCGGAAAATCATGGGCCAGGCTATAGTAGCCCAGGTGGTCTCCAAACGGCCCCTCGGGCTTGCGCTCCTGGGGCTGGACCGTGCCCGTGAGACAGAAATCGGCGTCGGCCGCCACCACGCTGCCATCGGCCTGGCGAATCAACCCGATGCGGTGCCCCGCCAAAGCCCCGGCCAACGACAGTTCGCTGAGCCCCTCGGGCAGCGGCATCACGGCGGCCAAGGTCATCGCCGGGGGCCCGCCGACGAAAACGCTCACCCGCAGCGGCTCTCCCCGCCGCAGGGCCGCCGAGTGATGCACGCCGATGCCGCGATGAATCTGGTAGTGCAGCCCCACCTCGTGTCCTGGCCGGTACTGGTTGCCCGCCAGTTGCACCCGGTACATGCCCAGGTTCGAGTTGCTGAAGCCGGGCCGGTCGGGGTCCTCGGTATAGACCTGGGGGAGGGTGATGAAGGGCCCACCGTCGCGGGGCCAGGAAACCACGCCAGGTAGTTCGCCGAGCGGCGATTGGCAGGCCAGTACCGGCCCGCCACGGACTCGCCGGGGCAGCATCCGCAGTGCGGTCCAAGGCGCCCCGAAATAGCGCGCCGGATGGCGCAGGGCCTCGCTCGGATCGATCTTCAACTCGATCAACCGCCGCACCCGCTCCCAGGTGTGACGAAATAGAAACCGGGCCCGCTCGACGGTGCCAAACAGGTTCGAGACCAAGGGAAAGCGGCTCTGTTTCACCTGCGTGAAGAGCAGCGCCGGCCCGCCGCGGCGATAGATGCGGCGCTGGATTTCCGCCACCTCGAGCCTGGGATCGACCGGCTGGTCGATCCGCACCAGCTGCCCATGCCGCTCGAGATCGGCAACACACTGCTGAAGGCTGCGATAGCTCATCGAAGGGCAGTCGCCGTGGTGGCCGAATCGAGCACCGAGGGCCGCGACACGGCCCCTGCCGAATTCGCGGCGCCGCGGCGGGTGCAACCTCGAACCCCAAGAATCAGCGCTGGTGTTACCCGACCCTCGGATCGCCCATCGGTCTGCCGGCCCGTTGCCAACCCAGCGCACCGCCGAGCGCCGCCAAAGCGAGCGTCGCGCGTTGACCGAGCCCTAGTCGCCGCCCCAGATCAGGTTCGCGACGCCAGCGACCCCGATGAGCAGCAGAAAAGTGATGAGCAGAATTCCAAACAGCGCTTCGAGCATGACCGAACGACCCCGTGAATGTCCTGGAAATCCCCGCCCGCGTGCGGGGAGCGATTTCCGACCATTTTGCCGGCGCGGCCCGGTCGCGTCGAGGGCATCCGGACGATTACACCGCCCCCCGAACCCGCCTGGCCGCCTCTCGGCCGGCGAGGCGGCCCCTGGGGGTACCGCAAACCGCCCGCGGCGATTAACGCAACGCGACCCCGACCGCAGGCCCCGTTCAGCGGGCTCCATCGGGCCGATAGGTGCGGTTGGCGATGGCCCGCCGCACCGGTGCCGGCTGCGGTGCATCGGGGCCCATCACGGCGAACCAAAGAATCTCATTGAGCTCGAAATCGTTGATCCGGTCGTATTCGCTGAAATCCATTTGCTGGCTGCGCTCGGCTCCATAGGCCAGTTTGTCGTTCGTGGCATTCAGGTCGATGCGGGCCGGCTCATGGGTATAGGGCCGCAGGTCGGCCTGATGGGTAAACGAGTTGAACATGGGGGTGGCCGCGGCGTCGAACTGGCTCAACGGGGGAAGGCCGAGAATTAACTCGATCGTGCGCAGCATGCCCACCGTGGTGTACTGCGTGCTGTCGAGCGCGCCGCGCTTCACGTAGGGGCTAATCGCCAACCCCACCGTGCGGTGGGCATCGACGTGATCGGGCCCGTTCTGGGCATCGTCTTCGATGACGAAAATTGCGGTCTTCTCCCAAACCGGGCTGTGCGAGACCGCCTCGACCAACCGCCCCAGGGCCAAATCGTTCGAGGCCACGCAGGCCTGCGGGGTGAAACTGCCCGGTCGGGTTCCCTGGGTATGGTCCTCGCCCAGGCTCACGATCATCAGCCGCGGCAAGGTACCCTTCTCGACGAACTCGTTGAATTCGCGGAGGAACACCTCGACCCGGTCGGTGTCGCGCGGGTCGCGGCCGTCGGGGGTTTTGGTGCCGAAGTCGGGCGAAATGTGGCCGACCAGGCCAGGCACGGCCGCTTCGATGACGAAGTTGCCGTCGGGCTGGCTGACGCGCCTGCCGTATTCGCCATAGCTGCGGTAGCCCAGCCCGGCCCGGGAACAGGCATCCCAAATGTGGCCCGAGGGGCCGGTCGACAAGTTGCGTTCATCGTCGTCGTCGACCCCCTCGCGGCCGGAATAAGTCAGCATCCAGTCGCGAGCCACGTAATCGGTGTTATAGGCCCCGGTCGACCAGGGGTGACCGTCGCGCGATACCTGTCCGTTGCAATACAGGTTGTCGAGCAAAACGAATTCGTTGGCCAACTTGTGGTGGTTGGGCGTCACCTCTTCGGGAAACATGCACAGGGCCGGGTCGCCGTTGCCGCGGGGCAGATCGCCAAACACCTGGTCGTAGGTGCGGTTCTCTTTGATGATGTAAATCACGTACTCGATCGGCGAGGGGTCGCCCACCTTGCTGGGCACCGCGGTGGGCTCGGCCGAAGGAGCTTCGGCGAGCAGCTTGTCGGAATACGGACAGTTGCGATACACCTGCTCGGTGTAGGTTTCCAACTGCTCATCGTCGGGCACGGGCAGGATCGACAGCGCTCCGCTCAGCGTGGTCCCGATATAGGGCCACGGAAGCGCCCTCCGCTCGGCCTTGCGGCGCTCGGTTTCCTCGGGCGAAAGGCGGTCGGCAAACGGTGGATTCGGCCGGGTTTGCAGCCCCTTCCCCACGCCGACCAGCAATTGGTTTCCGTCCGGAGTAAGGGCCAGCGAGACAGGGTACCAACCGGTCGGAATAAAGCCCTTCACCCCGCTCTCACCGGGCTCCGAGATGTCGACCACGGCGACGCAGTTGTTGTCGGCGTTGGCCACGTAAAGGGTGTTGCCGTCGGGTGCGACCGCCACGGCGCAGGGGGTGCTTCCCTCGGGCGCCAGGGGAAAGAGCGTGGTGAAAATCGTTTCCAAGAGCACGCCGCGCCGCCCGTCGATCACGGCCACCGAGTTGCTCGACGCGCAGGCGACGAACAGCCGATCGTCGTGCGGATGCGGCACAATCTGGTTGGGGTGCTCGCCCACGGCGATCTTGTCCAGCACTCGCAGGCTCTCCGGATCGACCGCCAGAACCTGGCGGCCTGCCCAGTCGGAAACGTAGAGCCGGGTACCCTGGCGCGAGAGCGCCACATCGTAGGGCCGGCCGCCGAGAACGCCCGAGGCAATCGGCTTCTCGTCGTCCAGGCTTAAGGCCGAGATCCCCCCCGCGTCGATGTCGAGCGAGTACATCCGTCCTCGCGCGCGGTCGATCGCCAGCCCGCTCTTGAAGTCATGTGCAAAGCTGGGCTCCTGACCGTCTCCCTGGGGAGCGGCTACTTCGGCGCCGCTGGTGCGACTCAAATCGTTGCCGGCCAGGCGAAACGTGTGCAGTCGGTTCGATCCCCCGCCAGCCCACCAAACCCGGTCTTCGCCCGGAGACACAACCAACCCGAACCAGCTTTGAGAGACCTTTTCCTTGTCGAGCACCGCCTTGGTCTCCAGGTCGACCAGCGAGAGCTCATGAGCGTTGTAGCCGCTGGTGGCGACCAGCACCCGGCGCCCGTCCCCCAGGGGAACGATATTCAGCGGCATGTCGGTCAGCTCGACGTGCTCGCCCACCGGGGTCACGGTCCACCCGTTGGGCAGCAGGTAGCCCCCTTCCACCGGGCCGGCAAACCGCGCGGGCGCGGTCGGCGGCGCTTCGTCGTCGGCCAGCGAGGCGGCCTGCCAAATCAGCGCCAGCGCCAACGCGGCCGCGACGCGAGCAAGCCCGCGCCAAGTGAAATATCTGGGGGTCGCCATGACGGAAGTCCTCCCGCGATCTGGCCCTGATCGGTGCTGAAAGCCAACCGCCGCATTCTCGGAAGCTGGCTTGCCCGCTGTCAAATGAGCATTGGGTGAATCATTTCGTCGCCAGCGCGGTCGGCAATTTCGCCAGCCCTGGGAAACACAGGCGGCGATTCCGCCAGCCCGCGGTACCGCCGCTACCCGCGGGCACTGGGTACCGAAGTGCGCCCCGCGGCAAACCAGCCTAGCCCAATCAGGGCCGCCAGGGCGGCCAATTGCCAGGCCGCCGGCTCGGGCACGACGGTCGCGTCGGGCGGATCGCAGGTGCGGCCAAAGTTGGCGGCCCACAGGGCATAGTCGCCGGCACCCACTTCGCCGTTGCCGTCGAAATCGGCGGCGAGCCCCGAGCCGGTCTGTCCGAATTGCGCGGCCCAGATCGCGTAGTCGGCCGCTCCCACCGAGCAGTCGCCGTTGGCATCGCCGATCAATTCCGCGATCAGCCGGGCAAAATAAACATCGAGCCGGGAACCCCCCGTCACGCTCTGCCAGGTGAGATTGCTGCCCGAAATCTGGGGGAACTGATCGTCGAAAGCATTATCGGTGACCTGGGTAACCTCGGTGCCGTCCCAGAAGAATATTTCCAGGTCCTTTCCGTCAAATCCCTGCCAAACCACGTTGTTGCCCGAGATTTCGGCGTTGGAGTCTTGCAGCGGGTTATCGCTGATGGGCACCGCGCTCGTGCCGTTCCACAAATAGACTTGGAAATTGGGATACGTTCCCCCCCACCACACCACCTGGTCGCCCGAGACGCGCGGGTCGAAATCATGAAAGCTGTTGTTGGTCAGTGGCACGGGCATTCCGCCCAGCGGCGCGGAGTAGATCTCGAAGTCTTGTCCGTCGTTGGTCTGCCAGGCAATGCGGTCGCCGGCGATATAGGGTTTGTCGTCGTTCAATGTGTTGTTCGTCACCGGTAGCGTCGCGGCGCCGTTCCAAAGCGTTATCTCCACGTCGCCCAGCGCCCCGTCGGGCTGTTGCTTCCACACCACGCGGTCGCCCGAAACCCAGGGGCTGTTGTCGGCGACCGAATTCTCGGTCAGGGGCGCCACCCCGCCGGCCGTGCGGTGCCAAACCTCGCTGGCATTGCCCGAGCTCCGGGTCCAAACCACGTGGTCTCCCGAGATCTGAGGCGTATCGTCGCGGACCGAGTCGGCGGTCAGCGGCACAACGGTGTTGCCGTCGTAGTAGTACACCTCGCGGCTATCGGCATTGCTGCCGGGCTGACCCCACCAGGCCACGTGGTTGCCCGAAACCACGGGGTCCAGCTCCATGAAGTTGTTGTCGGTAAGCTGGAGGGTCGTCGTGCCGTTCCAGAGGAAGATTTCGCGAGTCGACGAACTGCTGCCGGTCTGGCCCCAATAGACCACGTTGGTGCCGGAAATCCGGGGGTTACTGCCCTGCTGCTCGTCGGTGGTGAGCCGGGTAATTTCAAAGGTGGCGGCCCCCGCTTCCGGAGGGATCGCCGCTAGCGCTAACCCAGCGACCACCCCGAGCACCCCCCAGGCGGCGAGCGATTTGGAACCAAGACCGCGGCCGGCCAGGTTGAATACCATGAGAAGTTGCCTCACTCCTACCGGAACGAATCGCCCCTGCGAGGCAGCGCCTGGCGCGCACCACCGCGCGCTTCGATCGGCCCCCCGCTTGCCTGCGCCCTTCGCCGCCCCGGCGCTGGGGCCGATTATGGTGGCCGAAACCAGCCCAAGCAACGAAAAAGCCCTGAAGGGGCGCGGCACCGCCGGGCCGGGCGCCATGGTCCGGCTCGTGTTTTGCAAGCCCGGCCGGGCGGACCTATAATCCGGTCCTGGAGCGCCAGGGGGAGTGCCGGCAGCGGCAGGGCTTCGGTCGGCCCGCGGGGGGCGCGGCGCCCGTCGAGCCCAACGGCTCGGCCGGCGCTGGTGACACCGCCGGCCCCTGTCGAGGGTATGTTGCTCGGAGGGGGGGCCGGTCGACTTTGCCCGCCACGCGGCGCACGCGGCGGTTTGTTTTGGTTCGGCCCGCGGTTCCGCCGGGGCCGCACCGGCGCGGGGCGCGCCAACGCAACGTATACGACGGAAATACCAAGGAGTAATCGGCGATGTGGATTCCCAAGTGGCAGCGTGATCAGAAGCGGGGTGTCGATTCGCCGATGCCCACCCAGGTGGTTTCCAACGAGGAATTCATTCCTCGCCCGCAAAACGCCCGGCAAAAGCAAGTCGAGAAGCTGATCAACGATATCAGCGATCGCAACAGCCGCCGGCTGGGAGTCGACCGCCGCGATTTCATGGCCTCGAGCATGGGCCTGGCCACCTGTTTCTGGGCCGCCAACCAAGTTTACGGCAAGGTCTGGGAAGTCGACGAGGCCGAGACGATCGAGCCGGGCGCCTACGAAGAGAAGTGGCCCAAGAGCGAGTACTTCATCATCGACGTCCAGGCTCACTTCACCAATGGCATGGCCATTGGCTTCCGCAACATGAGCCTCTTCAAGAACCAAGAGTTCGTGCAGAACATGGGCTTCAAGCTCAAGGACGATGCCGAAAGCTATGCCTTCCCGAACTTCGTCAAGGAGATGTTCTTCGACAGCGAAACCGCGATGCTCGTCATCTCGGGCGTGCCCGGCCGCGAACGGCAGTTCGATCGCCAGGGCAACCCGCTGGAAGGGCCCAAGCGCGGCGGCGGGGTGCTGCCCAGTTGGCTCATGTCGGCCCGCAAGAAAGACATCAACGACATGGCCGGCTGCGTGCGGGCGCTTTGCCAGGGCAATTGCGCCCCGAACCACTACTGGGACCAGGCCACCAACAGCCCCGACTTCAAAGCCCTGTACGAGCAGATGGAGCGGGAAGTGAAGATGTACGGCATCGACTCGTGGAAGTGGTACTGCCACACCGATCCGGGCCGCTCGGGCAACGGATTCCGGCTCGACGACGAGAAGATGACCTACCCCTTCTACGAGAAATCGAAAGAGCTGGGCATCAAGCGCATCAGCGTCCACAAGGGGTTCAGCTACCAGTCGAAAACGCTGGGCCATCTGGCCAACCCGGAAGACGTGGAAAAGGCCGCCCTGGATCATCCCGACCTGACCTTCGTGATCTATCACTCGGCCATGCAGCACGCCCCCAGTTTTCCCGACTGGGAATTCGACCCGGAAACCGGCGATTTCTCCTGGCACGACGTGCTCATGAAGATCAAGCAGCGCAACCCGGGCATGAACAACGTGTACCCGGAAATCGGCAGCTCGTTCGGCACGCTGGCGATCGACAACCCGATTGCTTGCCAACACCTGATCGGCAAGAACGTGAAGTACTACGGGGCCGACCACGTGGTCTGGGGCACCGACTGCCTGTGGTGGGGCTCGCCCCAGTGGGTGATCGATGCCTTCAAGCGGTTCCAGATTTCCGACGAGCTGTGCGACAAGTTCGGCTACACCAAGCTGACGCACGAAGACAAGGCCAAGATTTTCGGCCTCAACGCGGCCAAGATCTACGGCATCGACGTGGAAGAACAGCGGAAACTGTTGCCCAAAGACACGCTTGAGAAGCTGAAGGTGGCCTACCGCGACGGCGGCGGTCACCGGACCAACGCCGCCTACGGCTGGGTCCGCGACGACGCCCGGGCCTAAGCGCCCCGGCGGCCATGCAGGCCAAGGGCCGATGATTGCAGCGCCAACGGCCTCAACGCCCAAGCGCCACTCGCTTGCAGTACCACGAAACCCCCGGCGGAGCACGAACTCCGCTGGGGGTTTTTTGCTGCGCGCCCGGGGCGCCTGCCCCGCCTCGTTGACTGCCCGACAAACGGCCCCGTACACTCACGGCCTGGCCCGGCGGTCGGCCTTGTTTTCGCTCGCTTGCCGGCGCTGCCCGTCGCTTGCTTCCCCCAGCCCCGTGAGCCCTATGACCCAGGCCGAACTGCCCATCGAAGCCCTGGCCGTAAACACCATCCGCACCCTCTCGATGGACGCCGTCGAGGCGGCCAAGAGCGGCCATCCCGGCACCCCCATGGCCCTGGCCCCCATCGCCTATGTGCTTTGGCAACGGGTGCTGCGGTACGACCCGCTCGATCCGCTCTGGCCCGGTCGAGACCGGTTTGTGCTTTCCTGCGGCCACGCCTCGATGCTGCTCTACAGCCTGTTGCACCTGGCCGGGGTGCGGCAATGCGACCGGGCCGGCCGAGTGACCGAAGAGCCCGCCGTTTCGCTCGACGATATTCGCCGCTTCCGCCAGTGGGAGAGCCGCTGCCCGGGCCACCCCGAACGGGGCCACACCACGGGCGTGGAAACCACCACGGGGCCGCTCGGCCAGGGAATCGCCAACACCGTGGGGATGGCCATCGCCCAGAAGTGGCTGGCCCGTCATTTCAACCGGCCGGGCTTTGAACTATTCGACTACCGCATGTATGCCCTGGCTAGCGACGGCGACCTGATGGAGGGGGTGGGGGCCGAGGCCGCCTCGCTCGCGGGCCACTTGCGCTTGGCCAACCTGTGCTGGATTTACGATGCCAACCACATCACCATCGACGGCACCACCGAGCTTTCGTTCAGCGAAGAGGTGGCCGAGCGGTTCGCAGGTTACGGCTGGCACATCGAACACATAGCCGACGGCAACGAGCTGGCCGAGATCGAGGAAGCCCTTGCCGACGCCGCCGAAGTGGCCGACCGGCCCACGCTGATCATCGCCCGCACCCAAATCGGGTTCGGCGCCCCGAAGAAACAGGGCACGTCGAAGGCCCACGGCGAGCCGCTGGGCGAAGAGGAGATTCGCGGGGCCAAGGCCGCCTATGGCTGGCCGGTCGACGCTAAGTTCCTCGTCCCCGGCGAGGTGCCGGCCCACTTTCGCCAGGGGCTGGGGGCCCGGGGCCATCGGCTCAGCTCGGCCTGGCGGGCCAAGTTTCAGGAGTACTCCCAAGCCCATCCCGAACTGGCCCGGCAATGGCATCTGATCGAGCGCGGCGAGCTGCCCCCCGATTGGCAAAGCGGGCTGACGGCCTACCCGGCCGACACCAAGGGGCTGGCCACCCGTGCCAGCGGCGGCGAGGTGCTCAACGCGATTGCCCAGAAGGTACCCTGGCTGGTTGGGGGCGCCGCCGACCTGGCCGCCTCGACCAAAACGACGATCAAGGGGGAATTCGGCGGAGACTTTTTGCCGCCTGAGTATGCCGGCCGCAATCTGCACTTCGGCATTCGCGAGCACGCCATGGGTTCGGCGCTGAACGGCATGGCCCTCTCGGGGCTGCGGCCTTTCGGCTCCTCGTTTCTGGTGTTTACCGACTATTGCCGACCGGCGATGCGGTTGAGCGCCATCATGGGGCTGCCCGTAATTTATGTGTTCACTCACGACTCGATCGGCGTGGGCGAAGACGGCCCCACCCACCAGCCCATCGAGCAGCTGGCCAGCCTGAGGGCCATGCCGGGCATGCTCGTGTTTCGCCCGGGCGACGCCAACGAGGTGGTCGAGTGCTACCGCGCGGTGCTGAGCCAGAACCAGCGGCCCGCCACGATCGTGCTGACCCGGCAAGATTTGCCCACGCTCGATCGCCAGAAATTCGCCCCCGCCGCCGGCGCCCTGCGGGGAGGCTATGTGCTCTACGACAGCCCGGGCCGGGCCTGCGAGTTGATCTTAATGGCCACGGGCAGCGAAGTCTCGCTGGTGGTGGCGGCCGCCGAGAAGCTCGAGGCCGAGGGCCTGGGGGTGCGCGTGGTGAGCCTGCCCTGTTGGGAACTGTTCGACGAGCAGGACGCCGCCTATCGCGAGTCGGTGCTTCCCCAGGCGGTAACCGCCCGGGTGGCCGTGGAAATGGGCGTCGAGCAGGGGTGGGAGCGTTACTTGGGCCCACGGGGCGTGTTCGTGGGTATGCACGGCTATGGGGCCTCGGCCCCCTGGAAGGTGCTGGCCGAAAAGTTCGGCTTCACGGTCGACAACGTGGTCGCCGCGGCCCAGGGGGCGCGGAAGGCCGCGCGAAACTAGTTGGGCGGCCGGTTTTTTTACCGCCGCTACTGGCGTTCACAAGTGGTCCGCCGCGCGGGCGGTGCGGCGAGGACTCGTGGCCCCGGGGGCGCTGCGCATCGGCACCTGTTAGGCCTGCCGCCCTGTGAAAGGAACCTGTGATGCCAGCCCCATCAACTTCGACGACTCGCTCGGCGCGCTTGGGTCTGGCAGCGCTGCTGGTTCTGGGTCTGGCCGGCGGTTGGCAGTTGTGCCTCCCCGCCCGCTCGACAACCGAGGTTCTAGCCGGCGAGCCCCCAGCCACGCCGGCCGCGGACCAAGCGCCGCAGGCCGGCGGCAACCCCCTCGACCCGGCGGCCTGGGGTTCGGACCACGTCGACGCCGAGCTGCCCGAGTTCATCGAGCAAGGCGAATGCCTGTTTTGTCATCGCATCGACGTGGGCAACACCTGGCAGACCGATCTTCACGCCAACACGGTGCGCGATGCCCCGCCCGATCACCCGGCCGTTCGCGCCCTGGCGGCCCACGCCGAGGCGGCCCCGCTGCTAACCGAGGTGGGCCTGCTGGTCGGGGGCGAGACCCATGCCCGATTCGCCCGCCGCTCGGCCACGTTCGGCAAACTCGACCTGCTGAGCCTGCACGCCGATCGGGGGCGCGGGCGATCGTTCCGCCTGGTGGGCGACCTACCGGGGGCGTGGGACAATGGCGACCATTTCGCCGAGCGGTGCGCGGGCTGCCATGCCTCGGGGGTCGAGCGGGAGGGGGGCACTTTCTTCGCCGTGGGGCACGATTGTTTCGTCTGCCATGGCGACGTTCCCCTGGAGCACACCGAAGAGACCGAACTGGTCTACCTGGCGAAAGCCCGCCGCGATCCTCCGCAGGTGGTTACCAGCCTCTGTGCCCAGTGCCACTTGCGCGGCGGCTCGAGCCGGGCCACGGGGCGGCCGTATGCCACGAACTTCGTCGCCGGCGACAACCTGTTTCGCGATTACCAGATCGATTGGTCGCTGGCCGACGACCCGCGGCTCAACCCCGGCGACCGCCACGTGATTCAGAATGTGCGCGACGTGGTGCTTGCGGGCCAGCGGGAAATCACCTGCCTGTCGTGCCATCAGGTGCACGGCAACGACACCCGTCGCCACCGCGAGCTACCGGTGGGGCCGTCCTGCGCGGTGTGCCACGAGCCTGGCAAACCGCTGAGCGAGCCCACTGGCTACGAGGTTCACAGCAAGACCTGTGAATACTGACCCCCCCTTGCGCGGCCCGGGCCACGCGGAATTCCGCCGCCGAGGCGGCCGACTCGGGCGCGCGGCGGCGCGGGGGCCGTTGAGAAATTCGTGGCCCGGTTGTTAAGCTAGCCGGCCATGATTCTGCTGGAAGTTCGCGAGGTGGTGAAGCGGTTTGGGCCCGAGCCGGTGCTGGCGGGGGTTTCGCTCGAGGTGCGCCCCGGCGACAAACTGGGCCTGGTCGGACCCAACGGGGCGGGCAAGTCGACCCTGCTCAAAATCATCGCCGGCCAGGAAGACGCCGACGCCGGCGAAATCGCCCGGCACTCCAGTTGCCGGCTGGGCTACCTGGAACAACACGCTTCGTTCGAGCCGGGCCGCACCGTGTGGGACGAAGCGGCCGCCGGGCTGGCCAGCCTGACGCAACTGACCCACGCCGCCGAGGAAACGGCCCGAGCCCTGGCCGAGGCCGACGACGATCGCGAACGGCAGCGGTTGGCGGCCCGCTTCGATCGTTTGCAAGCCGAGCTGGCCCACCACGATGCCTATTCGCTCGACCATCGAATCGAGCGCGTGCTCGACGGGCTGGGGTTCGCCCGAGCGGCCCATCGGCAACCGGTGGATGAGTTGAGTGGCGGACAGCAAAACCGGTTGCTTTTGGCCCGGCTGTTGCTGGAAGACCCCGAGCTGTTGGTGCTCGACGAACCATCGAACCACTTGGACATCGACTCGACCCAGTGGCTCGAAAACTACCTGGCCGACAGTGCCCAGGCCCTGGTCGTGGTGAGTCACGACCGGTACTTTCTCGACCGCGTGACCAACGGCACGCTCGAGTTGGTGCAAGGCACCGTCGACACCTACGCGGGCAATTTTTCGGCCTATTGGCGGCAAAAGGCCGACCGGCTCAAGGTGGCCCAGCGCACCTACGACCGCCAGCGGGAGCAAATCGCCAAGACCGAGGATTTCATCCGCCGCAATCGCTACGGGCAGAAAAGCGCCCAGGCGCAAGACCGGGTCAAGAAGCTGGAGCGGATCGAGCGCGTGGCCCCCCCTCGCGAAATCGTCGGGCCCGCCATGGGGTTTCCCGAGGTGGAGCGCTCGGGCGACATCGTGCTGCGGGTCGAACATCTTTCCAAGGGGTTCGATCGGCCGCTGTTCAGCGATCTTTCGTTCGACGTGCTTCGTGGCCAGCGGTGGGGCATTCTGGGGCCCAACGGTTCGGGAAAAACCACGCTGCTCAAATGCCTGGTCCGCCTGCTCAAGCCCGACCAGGGGGAAGTGATTCAGGGCACCGGCGTTCGGATCGGTTACTTCGATCAGCATCTGGCCGATCTGGACCCCGATTCGCTGGTGGTCGACGCCGTGCGCCCCAGCCATAAGGAATTCCACGAGCCGATCCGGCGCAGCTTGCTGGCCCGCTTCGGCATCGTGGGAGACCAGGTCTTTCAGCGCGTGGGCAGCCTCAGCGGTGGAGAGCGCAACCGGGTGGCCCTGGCGCGGCTGGCGGCGGCCGACGCCAATCTGTTGGTACTCGACGAACCGACCAACCACCTCGACCTGTGGGCCCGCGATTCGCTGGAGCGAGCGATTCTGGCCTTCGACGGAACGGTGGTCTTCGTGAGCCACGACCGGTATTTCATCAATCGCGTGGCCGACCACGTGCTGGCGGTCGAGCCGCCCCGGTTTCGCGTTATCGACGGCAACTACGAAACCTATCTTCACCTCTCGCGGGCAACCGCCGACACCACGAGCACCGGCGCCAATTCCCCCCAGCGTGCCGCCGCCACCGCGGTCAAGGGCCAGGCGACCGCCAAGGGGGCGCCCGCCAAGCGCAAACGACGCTTCCCTTATCGCAAGGTGAGCGACCTGGAGCAGGAGATTTTCATGCGCGAAAGCCGGGTCGAACAGCTCCAGAACCAGCTTGTCGACCCCGAGGTGCTGCGCAGCGGGGCCCGGGTGCGCGAGCTGCAGGCCGAACTCTCGGCCGAACAGACCCAGCTCGCTCAACTTTACGAGCACTGGGAAGAAGCGACCGAGCTGAATTAGTCTCCGGGTTCCGGCATTCGCCGACCAGGGCGCCAGCGTTTACCCTAAATGCGACCCGAGCGGGCCGACTGGAGCGCCGCTCGCATCATGATCTTGGTCGCTTCGATAAAGAAGGCGAATCGCGCGTCTTGGGTCAGTCCCTGGTGGTAGCGGTAGTAAATCTGTTGGGCAATGACCGCGGTTTTGAAGAGGGCGAACACGTAGTAATACACGATGTTCGAAACGTCGCGGCCGGTTTGCCGGGCATAGTGCGCCACGAGCTCGGGACGGGTCAGGTTGCCCGGCTCGGTGGTCGGAGCCCAGCGAATCAGGTGCATCTCGGGCGAATCGCCGGGATCGATCCAATAGCTGATCGTGGTTCCCAGGTCCATCAGCGGGTCGCCGATGGTCGACATTTCCCAGTCCAACACCCCGATAATGCGCGTCAGGTCGCCGGGGTCGAGCACCACGTTGTCGTACTTGTAATCGTTGTGGATCAGCGAAGCGCCCGACTCCTCCGGCATGCGCTCGGTGAGCCAGGCGGCGACCGAATCCACTTCCGGAATTTGGTCGGTCTGCGAACCGGCGTAGCGTTTGATCCAACCCTCCACCTGGCGGCGAACGTAGCCCACCGGCTTTCCCAGGTCGCTCAGTCCAATCGCTTCGTAATCGATGGCGTGCAGCGCCGCCAGGTTCTCGATGAACGATTCACCGAGTCGCCGGGCCGTTTCCGGGGGAAAGACCAGCCCCTCGGGCAAATCGCGGCGGAGGATTACCCCCTTCACGCGCTGCATCAGGTAGAACGGCGCGCCCAGCACTTCTAGGTCGTCGCAGTCCAGAATCGGCCGCGGGGCAGGGGGGTAGGCCGCGTGCAGCTTGGAGAGCACTCGAAACTCGCGCCCCATGTCGTGGGCCGACTTTACCTGGCTGCCAAACGGCGGGCGCCGCAGCACGTACTGCTGGTCTCCCCAGCGCACCAAATAGGTCAGATTCGAGTGGCCCGAGGGAAACTGCTCGACCGTGAGCGGCCCCGTCGACCCCGACAAATGGGCCTGAAGGTAGTCTTCTAAGCGGTCGAGTCGAAGCTCTTCGCCCGCACGAATCGGCCGAGTTCGGTCGAGAAAATCCTGCATCGCCAATGGTTTCCCTATCACTCGCGCCGGGGGGAAAGCGATTGTCCGGCGCGCGGGCAGTCGGGCCCTGGCCGGCAAAAGGGTCGAGTTTCCCGCACGCGCCGTGGCTCGTCAATCGGCCTCGCGCGGCCGACCTGCTCGCCGGCCCCGGGGTGGCACTAGCGCGGCGTTTGGGCCGCCGGCGCCGAATCCTCAGACCCCAGCACGCGCAGCACGAACAGAGCCCGCTGCAAGTCGCCCCCGGTTGGCGCTGCCGCGGGCGGCGGCCCCTGGTCGCTCGATGGGGTAATTAGCTCGGGCTGACCCTGGGGAACTTGGGAAACAATTCGCCCGCGGCGCAGCGACAACACCCGCTGAGCGCGAGGAACCCCGGCGGCGTTCTGCGCCCCCGTAACCAGGGCCGCCGCGCTGGCTGCCACCGACGATACGTTGGGCAGCGACGGTCCGTCGGCAAGCCGGTTGTACTGCGTAAAATTCTGCTGTTCGGCATTTCCAGGGGCGGGCAAAACCGCCACGTTGGGGTACTGCCTGGGCTGATCGCGCAAAGCGGCCAGCGTGCCGGCCAATTGGGCTTCGGTCGCCTCGACGTACACCACGTCCACGTCGCTCGATGGCTCGGGAGCAACCGCGGGGACGGCCGCCGCGCCCGCGTCGGACGGCGCGTCGCTCTCGGGCTGGATGGCCGGCGCCGCTGGCGGGGTTACCACGATCGCCTCGACCGAGGGGAGGTTACCCTCTTCGACGGGCGCCGCCGGGGCCGATGGCGCCGTATCGGTGGGCGGCGAGTCTGCCTCGTGCACGAGCGGCGGCGTTTCGATCTGGGTCGCCAACTCGGGCAGGGGAATCCAAGAAATCTGTTGGCGAGCGAGCAAGGCCTCGAAGGCCCCGCTTTCGGCCGCCTCGCTGCTCAGGTCGCACTGCACCACGAGCACGCCGCTTTCGGCCGCGGTCAATCGTACCGCCGAGGGTTCGATCGGAAAGCCGACTTCCGCCGGGCTGGCCGGCGCGAGCGGATGCTGCAGAGGTAGTTCCCCGGCGATCCCCGCCGCGGCCGGCGCGGACATCTCGTTGGCCGCCGGCTCTGCGGCAGGGGGGGTTCGACCCAAGTGGCGAACGATCGCCTTTTCTCGACCCATGGGGCTCGCGGGAGCACCCTTGCTGAGTGTGTCGGCCGGGTAGCGGGCTTCCGCCGCGGGGGGGCTCGCGCTTTCGTCGGCGGCTTCGATGGTGACCCCCAGCGCGGCCCCGTCCGTTTCGCTCGAAGCCAACCGCCCAGACTGGCGGTCGTCCGCGCCAGGGGCCTCGTCCTGCCGGGCACTGCGGCCCCCGGCCGACGCGGCCGCGTCGGCCGCGGCAGCCTGGTACGCGGCGGCGGGTGCCCCCGATTCTCGCAGGGCCAGCGAGTCCGACGTCGGAAACTCGGACGAGGGATCGAGCGCCATCAGCGCCAGCGCGGCCGCCACCGCGGCACCGCTCCAGATCAGCGGGCGCGCCATGCGCGACCAGGGCCACCGTGCCGCCGGAGACAGCCGCCCCTGGCTCGCCCCGACGTTCGGCGCACCGACCGGCTCGCCCGCCAGGGTCTCCCGCTCGGCCTGAGCCCGCACCCGAGCGGGAAAATCGGCAGGCAACCGCTGGCTTCCCAGCGCCGACAGTTCCGCCCGCACCCGCTGAAAATCATCGAGCAGTTGGCGTGGCGCCGGATCGGCGGCCAGCCATTCGTCGATCTGTCGGCGCTCGGCGGGCGACAGTTCGTCGTCCCAATAGGCGCTCAGCCGGTCGTCGTCGTGCGGTTCGCTCATGGGGTCCCCTCGCGGGCAATGCTCCGGCTGGGATGCTCGGGCCAGGCGTTTAGCAGCCGGTCACGCAATTCGAGCCGGGCGCGGTGCAGTCGGCTTCGAACCGTGCCGATGGCCAGACCCAAGATTGCGGCGATGGTTTCGTAGTCGCATCCTTCAATTTCGCGCAAGACCAACACCGTCCGATGCTCGTCGCTCAGCTCGGCCAGGGCCGCCCGCACCTGGCTGGCTCGCTCGGCCTGCTCCAGGTGCTCGCCGGGTAAACGGTCTCCATCTTCCGGCTCCCAACCCTGCCGCTCGCGGGCTGTCTCGAGCGAAACCACGGGCCGCCGCCTGCGGCGCTGGCTGAGCGACAGGTTCAGGGCGATGCGGTACAGCCAGGTGTAGAACGAAGACGACCCCTGGAACGTCTCCAGTTTGATCATCGCCCGCACGAAGGCGTCTTGGGTGAGTTCGCGGGCGTCGTCGTGGGAGCCGGTGACCCGGACCAGGACGGTGTAGAGGCGGTCCTGGTATTTCGACACCAATTGGCCGAACGCCTCGACCTTGCCGGTCTGCGCCAGAGCTACCAACTGAGCGTCTTCGTCCACAGGTCACCCCGGTTTTCGACGCCCCTGGGGCCGAGAAAGTTCCGGCCCCGCGTCCGGCCAGCCGCAAAAAGATTCGGCCAGCGCCGCCAGGGTGAATTCGTAACCGATTCGGCGCAAATGTGTCAAACTCGTTTGCGGCCAAGGGTTGCGCCGGACCTTTCCGATCAGCCCCAGAAGCCGACATGCTGGCCAGCGGCCTGGCCGGGGGGTAACATGCACTCTCGGTCGGCCGGCGCTCGCCCCGCGGGCCGCCGGGGGCCCCCGGGCGCGTTGCAGCCGCCTTCGAACCCGGGGCGCCAAACCGAGCCTGGCCGGGCGGCCCCGTCGCAGCCCAAGCCAGCTCCCGAAGAGCGAGGAATATCGGCATGCTCCGCGTTCTGGGTTCACGGCGAACGGCGTGCGACGGAATCTCGCGTCGCGACCTATTGCGGGCCGGAGCGCTCGGGTTGGGTGGGGCCCACCTGGCCGACCTGCTTCGGTGGCAGGCCGCCGCCAGCCAGCAAAGCCCGGCGCGTCGCTTCGGCCAGGCTAAGAGCATCATCCTGATCCATCTGTACGGCTCGCCCAGCCAGTTGGAATGGGCCGACATGAAGCCGCTGGCTCCGAGTGAGATTCGGGGCGAGCTGGGCTCGATTCCGTCGACCTTGCCCGGTTGCGATGTCTGCGAGCTGTTTCCGCAGATGGCCCGGGTCATGGATCGCACGACGGTGATTCGCTCGATGACCCACCCCTATCCGATCCATGGGGTGGCCTTTGCCCTGACCGGGATTCCGGCGATCGACGTGGCGATGGAGCTGGCCCCGCGCGATCCGCGGCACTGGCCGTTTTTCGGATCGGTCGTCGAGTATGTCGATGCCCAAGCGGCTCCGGCGGGGCGGCCTTGCCAGGTGCCGCCCAACATCGCGCTGCCGTTTCCGTTCTCGACGAGGCGGATCGGGGAGGTGCCCCGGGCGGGCCCCTACGCGGCCTTTCTGGGTAGCCAATACAACCCGGTCTGGACCGACCTGGTGGGGCGAGCCACGCGCGGCATTCACAAAGAGCTGGGTGCGCTGCGCTACGACGACCCCGACCCCTACATCGGCCTGGCCGACGAGAGCTATTTTGTGGTTCCCTCGGCGAGCGAGCTTCAGCCCGATCTGACGCTCGACCGGTTGGACCATCGCCGGCGGCTGATCGAGCAGTTCGACGAGGCGCGACGTCGCCACGATCAGGCATCGCCACGCCCGGGCGGTCAGCTCGATCGGTACCAGCAAATGGCCTACGACCTGTTGCGGTCCGACAAGTTGCGCACGGCGCTCGACCTGCGCCTGGAAGATCGCGCGACCCGCGAGCTGTACGGCCCCACGTTATTCGGACAATCGTGCCTGGCGGCGCGGCGGCTGGTTCAGGCGGGCAGCCGAGTGGCCACGGTGATTTGGGACGAATTTGGCCTGGCAGGACATGCCTGGGATACGCACTACAACCACTTTCCTCGCATGCGCCAGGAACTGGCCCCGGGGTTCGATCAGGGCTGGTACGGCCTGCTCACCGATTTGGAGCGCCAGGGAATGCTCGACGAAACCCTGGTGGTTTGCACCAGCGAGCACGGGCGGACGCCCCAGATCAACGCCGTGGGAGGTCGCGACCACTGGTCCCAGGTATACACCACGCTGCTGGCCGGTGGCGGTACGCCGCGGGGAACCGTGATCGGCGCTTCGGACAAAATCGGGGCCGAGGTGCTCGAGCGGCCGGTGAGCCCTAAAGATTTGCTGGCCACGATGTACCACCTATTGGGGATCGACCACCAGACGCTGATCCGCGATCATTTGGGCCGCCCCTTGCCGTTGGTCGAGGGGGAAGTGATCGACGAGGCCCTGGCCTGACGGCGTCGGCCGGGCACTGCTCGCTCGGTACTGGTTTGCTTGGCCCACAACCTATCTGGTCCGTCGCCTGAAGGTGCCCTCCGTGTCGCAAGAAGCTCCGCCGCTGCTGCCGCCTCGATTCCTGTTCCGCTTCGCGGCCCCCTGCCGCTACGCGCCGGAGGCCACAGTCGAACCGCTGGCCACCTGGCAGGCAAAAGGCTTTGGCTTGGGCGAGGAGTTCCGGCTGCCCAATCTCGACGAACTGGAAGGGCGCCGGGCCACGGCCGACGTGCGGGCCGCCTGGAGCGAAGCGGGGCTGGCCTTCGCCGTGCGTACCTCGGGCAAGCGCCAGCCCCCGCGCTGCGACAGCGAACGCCCCTGGGAATCGGACGGCTTTCAGTTCTGGATCGATACCCGCGACACGCACAACGTGCACCGGGCCACGCGGTTCTGCCACCAGTTTCTTTGCCTGCCCACCGGCGCGGGGCGTCGCCGCCAGGATCCGCTGATCGAACAGTTCTTCATCCACCGGGCCAAGGAACACGCCCGCCGCGCCAATCCGGGCGAGATTCGGGTGCGCAGCGAACAGCGCGTCGATGGCTACCTGCTCGAAGCCTTTATCTCGACGATTGCCCTGACCGGTTTCGACCCCCAGGAGCATCCCCGCCTGGGCTTCACCTATGCCGTGGCCGACTACGAACTGGGCGAGCAAACCTTTAGCTGCCCGCCGGGGCTGCCGTTTCGCGACGACCCCAGCCTGTGGGGCACGCTGGAACTGCGTCGCTAGCCGCCCGGGGCAAGGGCGCACGGCCGGGGCCCCCTTCCGCTCAGCGCCCGGCGGCCGCCGAAGGCTCCTGGCCCGGGTGGTAAACCAGCGCGCACTCGCGCTCCACGTCGTCCCAATAGAACCACTGCGGCTTGAGTTTTCGCTGGGAGAGCAGCGGGGCCTGATCGAAGTAGTGCGGCGATTGCGGATCGCCCGATTGGCCAAACTGCAGCAGCGTGGTCCCGCGAATCCGGGGGCCGAATTCCAGCACCGCCAGATACGTGGCGCCGACCACGCCGTAGTGCTTCTTCACGGTTCGCACCAAGGGAATGTTGATCGTGGGCGTGTAGTAGTTGGTAAACACCACCCCCAACGGGCCGGGCAGCCCGGCACAGGGCAGGCTCGGCGCATCGTCGCTAAAGGGAATGTCGAGAAAATCGGCCACGTTGGCGTGCCGCTGAATGCGGTTCACCTCGCCGTAGGGCACCCGCCAATCGCCGAAGGTGGTTTGCAGCTTGGTGGCCGCCTGAATCAGCGCCTGGAATTTGCGCTTCGGCTCGGCCACGTACTGCGGCAGCAGGGTTTCGGCCGGGTAACCAAAGCCGTACAGCTCTTCGTACCACTGCACGCAAAGCGTGGCCTGGGTCGACTCGATCGTGCCGCGGCAGTCCCAGTCGAGCAAATGTTCGAAGAACGGGCGCGCGCCGGCGTAGAGCTGCGGATCGGTCGCCTCCAAGCGGCGGAACTCTTCGTTCAGTCGGGGCAGTTCGGTCAGAGCCCAGTACACCGTGGTGTCGAAG
Organism: uncultured Pirellulales bacterium; assembly: GCA_964399535.1. GTDB lineage: Bacteria > Planctomycetota > Planctomycetia > Pirellulales > CAYNRE01 > CAYNRE01. The sequence continues at coordinate 445,860 of CAYNRE010000032.1, forward strand.
GCCAGCTCTTCCAGACGCTCGAAGGTCAGGTCGTGAGTTTGCCGCAACAGGTAGCGCGAGACCTTCGAGCGGCGTTTGTCGTCGTCTTTCTCCTCGACCATGTACGGCGGAAAATCGTTCCGCGCCGGGCTGCCGTCGTCGCTAGCCGCAAACGGAGTGGCGTTGCAGCTTTGCACGAAACCGCTGAGCGGGTTTTCGCACTGCGGCAAATCGGACAGCGGATGGTACCCCTGCCATTCGTGCTTCGGGTCGCTGCCGTCGACCGCTCCGTGCCAGTTCGACTTCGGATCTCGGCGGGGCACGACCGCGTTGTACAGGTAATAGATATTGCCGTCGCGGTCGGCGTACACCGTGTTCATGAACTGAAAATTGAGCATGGCCATTCCGGCCTTGAATTCACCCAGGTTCCTGGCCCGCACCAGCCGCAACATCTGTTCCATCAGCAGGCTGTCGTACAGCTTGGCCACCATGGCCGAGATGTAGACCGTGTCGCTCTCGCGAACGACGCACGGCCCGTAGTGCGTTTTGCGAAAGGTATAGGTCTGCTCCTGTAAACCCCGGGGCGATTTGACCCGGATCGTGTCCTGCCACTCGACCGCCTTGCGATAGCCCTCGCCGTAGCGATAGTTGAGCGGCTCGGCCGGATCGTCGAACGTTACCCGCCAACCGTCGGCAATGTCGGGCTCATTCACCGTGAAGGCCCAGCCCAGGTGCTCATTGTGTCCCAGCGCCGGCATGGGGTTGCCGAAAAACGTGGCCCCGCTGAAGTTCCACCCCTCGCCGCTGCGCAAATGGGCTTCGTAAAACTGCCCGAACCCGAACCAGGGCTGGTGCGGGTTAATGAACAACATGGCGTGGCCGTCGCGCGTGCGGCTAGGTGCGATGGCCCAGGCGTTGGACCCCCGCCGGGCATACACCCGGCCAATCTGGCCCGGTAGCGTGCTGCCCGAGCCGGGCAAGTGGCTGTAGCGATAACCCATTTCCAACAGCAGGTGACGCCCGTAGGCCAGCACGTACCAGGGTTCGAAGTGGGTGAGCAACCGCGGCTGCACCTGGGGGTGTTTGGCCAGGTACCAATTGATGCCCTCGACAAAGGCCGTCAGCAGCCGCTTCAGTTCGGGTTCGAGCTGCTCGAAATCGGTTTGGCTGCGCTGCGGGATTTCAAAGATTCGATTGAGCAGGTCGCGGTTGACTCCCTTGGGTCCGTAAACCTCGGCGTACCGCCCCAGGGCCATCAGGTAAGTATCTTCCACCTGCCAGAAGTAATCTTCACATTGGGCATACGCGAAACCGAATAGCACCGCCTCGTCGGTGGGGCCGTCGATATGGGGCACCCCCCAGGCATCGCGATGGATCGACACCTGCTCGGCAAGCCGCTGGGCCAGCGCTGAGTTCGGCTCGGCGGACCAGCACGATCCAGCCCCGGCGAAACCCGCGAATAGCAGTAGCCCGGCACCAACGCGAAATCGCAATTTTCGGTTTGACATCGACCGGTGTCTCCCACCCCCCCGGGGGCGATTGCCCTATCTGTAATGAACCTCTTTCCCGCAGGCGGGTTATGGTACGCCGGCGCTCGGCGGCCGGGCAAATTCGCCCCAGGTCGGGCGAACGGCGCGGCCCTGAATCGGCCCAGATGCAGCGGCACTGCCTTCGCCCTAGCCCTCCCGCGGCCCATGGCGGTGCAGGCACCAGGCAATTCAGCGACGGCGGCGTGGTCGACCACGGTTCCGCTCGCGGTAGCAGTGCCAGCAACCGGGCTGGCGAAGCAACTTCGTTGCCGGCCCCTGGTGCCCCGAAGTTCAAGCGAGCTGGCCTCGCCCCGGGCCGCCGAGGCCGAAGGAGTCTGCATTGCCGGCTGCTGAGCGTTTCGTTATAAGCCGCACCACGGGCCGCCTTTTCGCAGCTTTTCTTGAGGTCTGAAGCGGCCGCCCCGGGCGGCCGGTGTCGGTCGCCAGGGCCCGGAATCGCTCCGATCTCCTCGGCCATAGATCCTTTCCCATGACGCAAGTTCCTGTCGGTCGTTATCGCCTGCGTGGCGGCCGCGCCCTCGCTCTTTTGATCATTGCCGTGGGCCTGATCGGTTGGGGCAGCTACGTGGCCGTTGCTCGAATGCAGCCCGCCGAAATCACCTCGGTGCGATTGGCCGTAGGCTCTTCCATAACGCGCCGGTTTCAGGTGGGCCAGTTTCTGGCCGACGAGGCCCGCGAATATGGTCTAGAGATGGATGTGGTTCCTGGCGGCGGCATTCAGGAATCGCTGCGCAAGGCGGCCCTGGGCGAGTTGGATCTCGGCTTCGCCCCCGCGGGGTTGTACGCGCCCGGCGGGGGAAGTCTGTGTCTCTTGGCGGGCCTGGACGTGGAGCCGCTGCATATTCTGGTGCGGCGTGAAGTGGCCGACGCCGCCTCGTCGCTTCAAGATGCGATTCGCGGACGGCGGGTCAGCCTGGGGGCCCCCGATACGGTCGACCGATTGGTCGCCAGCGACGTGCTCGGCTTTCTTCGCCTGTCGGCCAAGGACCGCGCGGGGCGCGGCGACTATTACGATGTCTCGGTCGACAAAGACATCCTCGTCCGCCTGGCCGATCAGTTTCAAACGGCCACCCAATCTCAGCGGGCCGAGCTGTTGCGGCGATGCCCGGACGTGGTGATGTTCGTCGGCGAACTCCCCTCGACCGTCGCCCAGAGGCTATTCGACACCGGCCAGTACACGCTGCTGCCTTTTCCCTACACCGAACACTACCTGTCCTCGCAACTGCAGCGGCCCGACTACTCCCGGCTGGGGGTCGACCGGCTGGGCATTCAAGGCGTTGAGATTCCCGCCGCCATGTACGTGGGTAGTTCGCCGATTCCGGCCACGGGCTGCGCCACGATCGGGCTGCGAATGCTGCTGGTTGGCCGCCGCGATTTGCCGGACAAGACCATTCGGCAGATCATGCGCAGCGTATTCGAGACCGATTTCGCCACGCGAATTCATCCTCAGTCGCCCCGCGAGGTTTCGACCATCCTGCCCATCCACGCGGCGGCGATTGCGTATCTGGACCGAAACAAGCCGCTAGTGACCGGCTCGCTGTTCGAAGAAATCGGCGACTTGCTGACGATTTTCGGGGCGTTCAGCGCCGGCGCCCTGAGCCTATACGGTTACTTGCGCCGCCGTCGGATTCGCCGGCCGGGCGAGTATCTGGAGGAGATTCGCCGGATCGACGCCCTGGCCATGGGCCAACCACTGGATGGTGAAGCTTCTCCCTCGGCCGACGAATTGCCCGGCTACTTGCAGACCCGACTGGTAAAACTCAAACAGCAATTGATTCAGGACTATTGCAACAACCGCGTGCAGGGGGATGCGGTGCTGATGAATATTCTTTCGATGCTAGCCGACAGCCGCTCGCACCTGGGGCGTTCGGCGTCCGCGCCCGGCTTCACAGGCCCCACCCCCCGGCCCGAGGCGACCAATCGCGACTCGATTCCGATCGGGCAAGCCAGCGGCCAGCCGGAACCCGGCGGCAGCCGCGCCGCGTAGGGGGGGAACCATAACCAAGTCTGAATCGGATTGGGACCGGCCGCGCTCGCTGCGATTTGAAGCAGAACCATTTCTTGGATGCTGGCCGGAGACCACAGAGGGTTCGTCGAGAGAAGCCGGGAATCCCGATTCTTCGAATCGAGTATTCGTTCCGCCGACAGCACGATTCGAGCCCGCAATGGTAGAATCCCTTGGCTAGACTATGCTGCAAGGCCGAACCTAGAATCGAGTTATGACCACGCCACTTCCAGAGTTCGAGACCCCCCCGGTAATCGAAGTAGTTTTGGGCGTTCAATTCGAGCGTCTCGAATCTCTGCATGCGCCGCAACTTGGTCACGTTTGGCAGGCCTTTCGCGACAGATTCCCGAAAACCGAAGAGCATCCACCGCTCGAACCCGCTTTCGAGCAATTTGGGCAGAAGCATCTCAATCAGACCGGAGTGCGCTTAGAGATGCTCTCCGCGTTCCCCCCTCCCCGGATTTGGTTTCTGAATGAAGCAGGAACCGAGCTTGTGCAAATCCAGCAGGACCGGTTTGTCCGAAACTGGAGAAAACGATCGGAAGGCAATCCATACCCCCGATACGCTTTTTTGCGCGGCGAGTTCGCGAATGACTTCCGCCAATTCGTCGATATTGCTTCGCCGCTGGGGTTTGGGCCAGTCCAGGCCAATCAATGCGAAATCACCTATGTGAACATCATCGCAGCGGGCGAAGGTTGGACCGCGCCAGGAGAATTAGCAGAGGTCTTCACGCAATTTCGATCGGAATACAGCGACCAGGGTATGGGGCTCCCCGAGGAAGCGGCGGTTAATTCGCGATACGTGATCAAGGATGGTGATACGCCGATTGGCCGTCTCCACGTTGCCATTGCTCCAGTTGTCCGGGAAAGCGACGGAACGTCGGCATTTCGATTCAGCCTTACGGCAAGAGGGATTCCCAGAGATGAGAGCCTAGAAGGAGTTCTGGCTTTCCTCGATCAAGGGCACGAAGTGATAGTGCGCAGCTTTGCCTCGCTGACAACGCCGAAGATGCACCAGATTTGGGGGAGAACCCAGTGAGCCTGGACCTGCTTGAACGCCAAGAGCCGTCACAAGCCTATTCTGACGACGAATGGAAGCCACGAGTCGCATCGCGTGGTCAAGCATTCGATAGATTAGCCCGTGTTCCCGCGTCGTTTGCCGCCGCAGAATGGGTCATTTCGCTTGCTCAGGATATGCAGCTTCGATTCAATGAAGTGCCGCCCGTGAGATTGCAATCCACGATTCTGCAGATCGCCGATTTGTGCAAATTGCCGCCGAACTGGGACTCGTATGGCGCGAGGCCAGTTGATCCAAACCGTGCACGTGCAGCAATTGACTTTTTGCTCAAAATGGTCGATGCATCGACGCCGCTGCCTTCGATTGTTCCGCTCAATCAAGGTGGCGTTCAGTTCGAATGGCACTGCAACAATGCCGATTTGGAAATCGCGATAGCCTCACCTTCTCGATTGCACGTGTCGTTCGAGGATCTCTCTTCTGGCGAGATGATCGAGGAAACCATCGTTGGTGACTTGCGACCGATTCAGCGTTACTTGCAGAGGCTATCACAAGAGAAGCAGCCGGTTCGCGCCTCATGAGCGGTCCTATTGCCGACGACCCTACGATCCTCGACGCCGATCCTCTTTGGCGACGCATTCCGCCGCGCCATTTTGTGCCGGACGAGAATCGCGGGGGAATGCGGCCGTCGAGCGCCGCGTTTGAAGATCACCCGAATGGAACTCCTATGTCGGTAGTCCTCGGTAAGGAAGTGCTTGCCGCCAACCGTGGCCCGGAAAGCGTTCTTACCGGACTGGATGGATATGGGTTGGTCGAATTCACGGCTGGATTGGCCCGTGAATCAGGTCAAAGCGTCATCCGTGCTCCCACACAGCAAGAGCCTGCTCACGCAGAGGTCGTCGGCAAAAAGACCGGCTCGGTGCGAAGAAAGCTGGCAAGAAGCTCAACCTGGATCATTCCCCCGCTTTCGTGACGGCGCGAGCGAAGCGCCCACTGCGATCAATCATTGATGGCGTGATTGACCTTATCGTGTCGTGCCAGAAGCTAGCGAGCGTGCCCGTTCGAACAACGCTCGTCCCTCGGTTATTTTCGAAGAGTGAGGAACAGTTTTCGCTTGGAACGCGTCGGACTTGTCGCTCCGACCTTCCCGCCGACAATCCTTGACAGCCGGTTCACTTCGATTCGACAGCTTACCCACCCGCTGGCGTTCCGCCGGCCGCCTGTTCGTCGAGCCAGGACTGCATCCGCGATTCCAGCACCGTCAGCGGCAGGCTCCCCTGGTCCAGCAGCCGGTCGTGAAACGCCCGCACGTCGAACCGCGGACCCAGCCTCTCTTCCGCCTCGCAGCGCAACTGGCGAATCTTCAGCTCGCCCATCTTGTAGGCCAGCGCCTGGCCGGGCCAGGCGATGTAGCGGTCGACCTCGGTGCGAATGTTGTGCAGCGCCAGGGCCGTATTCTCGGCCATGAAATCGATGGCCTGCTCGCGGCTCCAGCCCAGGTAGTGCATGCCCGAATCGACTACCAGGCGGCAAGCGCGCCACATCTCGTAGCTCAGCCGGCCGAAATCGCTGTAGGGGTCTTCGTAGAACCCCAGTTCCAGCCCCAGCCGCTCGGAGTACAGGCCCCAGCCCTCGACAAAAGCTGTGAAATGCGTGAACCGCCGAAAGGCCGGCACCTCGCTCAATTCCTGTTGCAGGGCCAGTTGCAAATGGTGGCCCGGTACCGCCTCGTGCAACGAGAGGGCCTCGAGCTCGTACAGCGGCCGGCTCTTTAGGTCGTAGGTATTCACATAATAGAAGCCAGCCCGGGTGCCGTCGCCCGCGGGGGGCTGATAATAGGCCGTGGTGGTACGCGGCGCGACATAGGCGGGCACCTCGCGCACGCCGTAGGGGGTTCGCGGCAGCCGTCCGAACAGGCGAGGCAACTCGCCGTCGATGCGCTTCAGCACCCGGCTCACTTTTTCCAACAGCTCCTCGCCGCTGGTGGCATAGAACTTGGGCTCCTGGCGAAGAAAGTCGACGAACGCGGCGAAATCGCCATCGAAGCCGCTCCGGCGGATCACCTCGTCCATCTCGGCGCGGATTCGCCGCACCTCGGCCAGCCCGGTTTCATGCACCACCTCGGGCGCCACGTCGAGCGTGGTGTGCTTTTTCACCAGGTGGCGGTAGTACTCTCGCCCCCGCGGTAGCACGCTACAGGCAATCGTGCCGCGGGCGGCCGGCACATATTCCTGGCGGAGAAAATCGAGAAACAACCGGTAGCCGGGCACCACGCTCTGTTGAATCGCCTCGGCCGCCGCCCCGCGCAGCCGCTGTTGATCGGCCGGCTGAATATCGCCGGGCAGCTCGTCGAGCGGCCGATAGAGCAGGCTCTGGCGGGCATCGTCGACCAATTGGGCCTCGAGCGGCTCGGCATACCCCTCGAGCACCACGGCGGGCAAGGTCATGTGGGCGGCCATTGCCTCGCGAAGCAGTTCCACGTGCTGCTCGGCCCAGGTGCGAAAGCCCCTCAAACGCGCCACATAGGCTTCGTAGTCGGCCAAGGTTTCCAGCGGCATTTGCCGCGGCAATTCGGGAAAATCGAGGTGAAAACCGCTCCGATTGGTAATCGGCATCAGGTAGGCCTGGTACTGGTCGTCGCCCAGCCATTGGGCGAGCACCACCGAGAACACGTCGTAGTTTAGTTGCGCTGCGGCCGGTAGCGCGGCACGATCGATCCGGGCCAGGCGGGCTTGGAAATCCTGACGGGCCTGCTCTCGGCGCCGAGCGTCGCCGAGCGAAACCCGGGGAAGCCGGTCGTTCCAACGATGGTCTCCCGCCCAGGTGGCCAGCAGCGGATCTTCGCTGAGCTCGAATTGCCAGGCCTCGTCGATCAGGGCCGCCAGGGCTTCGTCGGCCGGCTTCTCGTCGCCGGCCCGCGAAAACGGTTCGCCATGCGCCAGCCACAACAGCGCCGCCAACACCACAGCGGTCGATCGACGTGCCTTCGTCATGTGAAAACCTACTAGAAAAACTCACCCAGCCCCCGGCGCGGCGGGGTCGAGGTGACCAGAAAAGAACGGATTGCGCTAGGTCCGGGGTACCCAGCCATATTCGACGTAGTCGTGCTCGAACGAGCCGTCGTCGTACAGGTCGATCAGGGCGTAGCCTGCTTCGCATTCCTGGTGGCGCCCCTTCCACCAATTGCCGCTCACGGCCCCGTTGCACAGATAGGTGACGCCGTTGTAGTCCACGCGGTCGACCAGGTGCATGTGCCCGCTCAGACAGAGCTTAACCTGGGGGTGGCGTCCGAACAGGTCTTTCAGCTTAAGCGCGTCGGTGTGAATCCAGGCGCCGGGAATCTGCCAGTTGCCGCTCTTGGAGTAGTCGTCGCCGAAGAAGTAGGGCGTGGCGCTAACAATGGGAATGTGCGAGACGACCAACACCGGGGTATTGACCGAGGTTTTTCCCAGGTCCTGCTCCAACCACTCAAACTGGGCGTCGTCGAGCCGAGCCGTGTACGAGCCCGGCGGCTCGGCCGGCTGGGTGCTGTCGAGAAATACGAAGTGCCAACCTGACTGGTCAACGCTGTAGTAGCGCTCGGGCAGACCGAGGGCCTCGACCGCCCAGCCTTTGCCAAATCGCGGATCGGCCTGATCGGCCCGGCTCTTGGCCTGATCCCATCCCCAAACGTCGTGGTTGCCAATGGCCGAGCGAACCGGCAGCGAGCACTCGGCCGAGAGCACGCGCTTCCAAAGATCCCACTGCAGCTTGGTCCGATCGGCACTCGCCGCAAAACCGTCCATGATCGAGTCGCCACTGGTAATCAACAGTTCGGGCTTGTCCTTCTGCTCCTGAAGATGGTTTAGGCAGGCGGCCATGCCCTCGTCGGCCTTGAGCTCGGGCTGCACGTGGATGTCGCTCAGTTGGGCCACGCGCAGCACTCGCTTGCGATCGGGCATCGGGGCGGCGCGCGCGACGGCCGAAGGCCCCAGCCCCGCGGCGGCGCCGGCGGCCAGGGCCGCTCGTTTCAGAGCCTGGCGGCGAGTGGTCGCAGCGGGCAGCAAGCGAGTGGTATGCATACGACGAGGCCCCCCAAACAGCTAAGGTCGGTGATGACGAACTACGCTTCGGCCTACCCCCCGCTCGGGTCGGCAACCGAGACCGGCGGCTCAACACTGCGAAATGCTAATGCCTGGCTACCGATCGTGCCACTCTCCGAGCGTGCCGCTTCGCACAGAAGCACGCAGCCCGAAGGTCTTCGCAGTTGACCGACTGCGATCTTGCGACTTGGTTGCGGCAGGGCTTGCGGTGGATTACCCTCACACGCGCGGTGGGGTCGGTCCGCCCAAAAGCGGTTTCCCCAGGGTGGGGATGCGGCCAGGCGGCGGCAGGGGGCCCGAGCGGTTCCGTTCTTCTTGGTTAGGCCTGGGTGAAAACGATGAATCTGTTGCGATGGGCTAAGGCGGGATTGGGGATGTCGATCGGGGCCGGTCTGCTGGCCGCTGGCGCCCTGCTGGCGGGCACGATGCTGCGGGCCGAGGAACTGGCTTCTCCGGAAACTTCGCTCGACCGATACGTAGCCGCTCCCGATCCGAGCTACGAGTGGAAGCTGGTCAACACGATCGAGGAAGACGGCTACACGACCTATGTCATCGACCTGACCTCGCAGACCTGGCGAACCACCCAAGACGTGGATCGCCCGCTTTGGCAACACCACCTGGTCGTGGTTCGGCCCAAGGAAGTCAAGTTCGAGACCGGCTTTCTGTTTATCGGCGGCGGGGCCAACGGGCGCGAGCCCCCCACCTCGGCCGATCCGTTGGTGGTTCAAATCGCCCGCCAAAGCCAGTCGGTCGTAACCGAACTGAAACAGGTTCCCAATCAGCCGCTCATCTTCCACAACGATGGCAAGAAGCGCACCGAAGATGACCTGATCGGCTACACCTGGGACCAATTCATGAAGACGGGCGACGACACCTGGCCGGCCCGCCTGCCGATGGTCAAAAGCGCGGTCCGGGCCATGGACACGATCACTGCCTTTTGTGCCAGCGACGCCGGAGGCAAGCTCAAGGTGGACCGCTTCGTGGTGGCCGGCGGCTCGAAGCGGGGCTGGACTACCTGGCTGACCGGAGCGGTCGACCCGCGCGTGGTCGCCATCGTGCCGGCCGTAATCGACGTGCTCAACGTGCGCAAGTCGATGCAGCACCATCACGACGCCTACGGCTTCTGGGCCCCGGCCGTGTGGAATTACGTGCAGCACAAAATCGTGCACCGCAAAGATACGCCCGAGCACGAAGCCCTGATGAAGATCGAAGACCCCTTCAGCTACCGGGCCCGACTGACGATGCCCAAGTTCATCGTCAACGCCGCGGGAGACGAGTTCTTCTTGCCCGATTCGTCGCAGTTCTATTTCGACGAGTTGCAGGGCGAAAAACACCTGCGCTACGTGGCCAACGCCAAGCACTCGCTTTCCGGCAGCGATGCCCCGCAGAGCATCCTGGCCTTTTACCTGGCGATTCTGAAAAACCATCCACGTCCAAACTTCAGTTGGAAATTTGCCGACGATGGTTCGATTCAGGTCCACACCGAAGACCGGCCGCAACTGGTTCAAATGTGGGCCGCCACGAACCCCAAGGCCCGCGATTTCCGGCTCGACGTAATCGGCAAGGCCTACCAGAGCACCACGCTCGAGGACCAGGGCGACGGCAACTACGTGGCCCAAGTGCCCACGCCCGAGGCGGGCTGGACGGCGTTCTTCGTGGAGCTGACCTTCGACCAGGGGGAAGTGGTACCGCTGAAGTTCACCACCGCGGTTCGGGTCACTCCCAATACGCTGCCGCACGAGGGGAAGCCGACCGCCGGAGGCGGAGAATAACTCTCTCTTGCGGCCTGGGGCGCGGGCCCGTGTCGGAGTCGCGCGGTTTTCGCCGCACGCCCCCTGGCGAGCGCCCCGAGCCTGGCCTAAAATCCGTCGCTCGCCGCGGTACCGGGCTTCGGCCCGCAGCCCGGCGAACGAGGGGAGTGGGGTCACGGTAGATCCAGCGATCGACAGCCGGAAGCCGCGCGGGCTTTCGGCCTTCTCACTGCTGCCATGGTGGGTGCAGCACTCACGCGTTGCTGGTTTCAAGCGGCCGTACCCACTCGGGAGCCGGCCTTGGCGACTGGCGGCGCGAGCAGGCTCACCCGCGAACCACCAAGCATGATGCGCCGTGAGCGTCGTCCGCCGCGCCTTCAAGGGGGCGCACGGATCGAGGCGCCCCGGCCAGGAGGCAAACCGCTCGCGCCATGGATTCGACACAAACCCCGCTGGCTCCGGAACTGGAAACCACGAGCCTGGAATTCGCCGGCCGCTGGCATCGGCTGGTCAGCACCACCAACTGGGAAAAAGGCCGCCTCATTCACGAGTGGCGCTCCGCATTGATCGAGGCCGATGCGCCGGCCACGAGCTATTCCGACGAGGCCTGGAGCCGCCGGGTCGGGGGTGTTAGCGGGCAGCACGTGGGCCGGCTGCGGCGCGTTTGGGAGCGCTTCGCCGAAACCCGGGATACCTATACCGGACTGTTTTGGAGCCATTTCGCCGCCTCGCTGGAATGGGAAGACGCCGAGCTCTGGCTCGAGGGCGCCGTGCAAAACCAGTGGTCGGTGGCCCGCATGCGGGAAGGCCGCTGGGAAGCGCTCGGCGCACCGGCCGACAAGAAGCCCCGCCCGGAAGAAGTGATCTCGAGTGAATGGGACGAGGAAGCGGGCCAGGGGACCGATGTCCTGGCCCTTCCCCGGTTGACCGCCGACCTGGCCGAGGTAATGGATCCCTCCGGCAGCCGCGAACCGGACCGCGGCCCGGATGATTCGTACGACGCATCGGCCGGCGAGCTGGACGAAACGGCCCCCTGGGAGGACGAATCCTCGGGCCCAGGGGGTCCCGCCGAATCGGCCCGCCCCTTCGCCGACTTGCCCGAATTGCCCGACGACCTGGCCGAGGCCGTCGATCAATTCAAGCTGGTCATCGTCCGGTACCGCGAGGAAGCCTGGCAGTCGGTGTCGCAAGAGACCGTGCTCGCCACGATCGAGGCTTTACGCCGCTTCGCGCTGCTCTCGGGCTAACGCCCGGGTGGCTGTTGATTGACCCGGGCCCCGACGGCGCTCGCGCCAAAAAGCCGGTTGACCGATCAGCCGCGAGCCCGTAAACCAGCCCGAAGAGCCCTGGCCGCCGGCGAGTTGTTTCAGGGACCCGTCCGGGCAGTACCCCCGGCTGGTCCGCCCCCCGCCGATCCGCGCCCAAGGAGGAGTGCCGCCCGATGCATGGTCCGAAGATCACCCGCGCCCTCATCAGCACCAGCGACAAGTCGGGGTTGTTGCCGTTAGCCCGGGGCCTGCACCAGGCGGGAATCGAGCTAATCAGCACGGGGGGCACGCGGCGGTTTCTCGAAGAGAGCGGCCTGCCGGTGCGCGACATTTCGGACTACACCGGCTTTCCGGAAATGATGGACGGCCGGGTGAAGACCCTGCACCCCAAAGTACACGGCGGAATCTTGCGGCGCGACGACCATCCCGAAGATCTGCAGGCGATGGCCGCCCATGGCATTCTGCCGATCGAGCTGGTGGTGGTGAACCTGTACCCGTTCGCGGCGACCGTGGCCCGGCCCGGTGTAACGCCCGACGAAGTGATCGAGCAGATCGATATTGGCGGGCCCTCGCTGGTGCGGGGGGCGGCCAAGAACCATGCCTTCACCACCATCGTTACCAGCCCGGGCCAGTACGAGGCCGTGCTGGCCCAGATCGCGGCCCACGGCGGCACGAACCTGGAACTGCGCCGGCAGTTGGCCGGCGCCGCCTATGCCCTGACCGCGGCATACGATCGCGATATCGCCGATTGGTTCGCCCACCAAGAGTGTCGGGATGGCTTCCCGCCCACGCTTTCGCTGCGTTTAAGCCGGCGCTCGGTGCTGCGCTACGGAGAAAACCCCCACCAAACCGCCGCTCTCTACGGCGAGGAATCTCCTCGGGGGGCAAGCCTGGTCGGAGCGCGGCAGCTTCACGGCAAAGAGCTCTCGTACAACAACCTGCTCGACCTGGATAGCGCGCTGGCCATTGTTGGCGGCCTGCAGCAGCCGGCCGCCGCCGTCATCAAACACAACAACCCCTGCGGGGCCGCCGCGGCCCCCGCGTTACATTCGGCGCTCGAGCGGGCCCTGGCCGGCGATCCGCTCAGTGCGTTCGGATCGGTGATCGGGCTGAATCGCCCGGTCGATGCCGCCACGGCCGAGGTGCTTTGTGCCCCCGGGTTGTTCGTCGAGGCGATCGTGGCCCCTTGCTTCGAGGCGGCGGCGGTCGCGGCCCTGACGACCCGGCCCAAGTGGAAGGCCAACGTGCGCCTGTTGGAGGTGGGGCCGCTCGGCGAGCGGAGCCCGGCCTGGGACTATCGCCGCATCGCCGGGGGGCTGCTCATGCAGCAGGCCGACGATCGCCCGGACCCGCGCGGCGAGTGGCGCGTGGTGACCGAGCGGCAGCCCAGCGATCGGGAGCGGAGCGACCTGGAATTCGCTTGGGAGCTGGTGCGGCACGTGAAATCGAACGCGATTGTCGTGGCGGCCGATCAAACCCTGTGGGGCGCGGGGGCGGGCCAAATGAGCCGGGTCGATTCGGTGGAAATCGCCCTCCGCAAGGCGGGCCCCCATGCCGCGGGGGCCGCCCTGGCCAGCGACGCGTTCTTTCCCTTTCCCGATTCGATCGAAGCCGCGGCCGCCGCCGGCATCCGGGCCGTGATTCAACCGGGCGGATCGAAGAAAGACGACGAGGTCATCGCCGCCTCGAACCGCCACGGCCTGGCGATGATCTTCACCGGCCGCCGCCACTTCAAGCACTAGGCCCCCGGCCAACCATGCCCACAATTCTCGACCAGATTGTCGCCACCAAGCGGGAAGAAATTGCCGCGGCCAAACAGCGCGTCGCTGAGCGGGCCTTGCGCGAGCAACTGGCGCTGGCGCCGGCCCCCCGCGATTTTTTCGCCGCGGTCACGGCCCCCGGCGCGGTTCGACTGATCGCCGAGGTCAAGAAAGCCAGCCCCTCGCGCGGCGTGATTCGCGCCGACTTCGACCCGCTTGCCATCGCCCGTACCTACCAGCGCCACGGGGCCAGCGCGCTGAGCGTGCTGACCGACAGCCCCTATTTCCAAGGCTCGCTCGACACCCTGCGAAGCGTGCGGGCCGCGGTGGAACTGCCGGTGCTACGCAAGGATTTTATTCTCGACCCCTACCAGGTCTTCGAAGCCCGCGCGGCGGGGGCCGACGCCGTGTTGCTAATCGCCGAGTGTTTGGACGATTGCCACTTGCGCAGTCTGCACAACCTGATTATCGAGTTGGGAATGACCCCGCTGGTGGAACTGTACGAGCCGGCCAACCTGCCCCGGGTGCTCGAGGCGGGCGCCCTGCTGGTGGGGGTGAACAACCGCGACCTGCGAACGTTTGTCACCGACCTGGATCACACGCTGCGGCTTCGGCAACAGATTCCACAAGAGTGCTTCGTGGTGGCCGAGAGCGGCATTCGCACGGCGGCCGACGTAGCCCGGCTGGCCGCCGCCAACGTAAGCGCCATTTTGGTCGGCGAGAGCCTGATGCAGGCCCCCGATATCGGCGTGGCCGTCGACCGATTGCTCGGCCCGGCCTAGCAAGCCCGCTCACTTCCGCGGCAGGCTGCCGGTGCTCAGACGGCCACGGAAATGATGGCCTGGAAGTCGGGATCGCCCCGGAGCGGGTCGAAGTCGGACTCGCTCCCCACCAGCTCGCGATAATGCGCGTCGAGCCCGATGGCCCGCGACAGGTACCCGAGCGCCTGGGGCTTGCCGCCGGCCAGGCTCCAGTAGCAGGCCAGGTTATAAAGGACCAGCGCTTCGGACTCGGCCACCCCCTCGGCCCGCTCCAGCGATTCAATGGCCAGATCGATTCGCCCCGTGCGCTTGTAACACCAGCCCAAGGCGAGCCAAACGTGGACATTGCTGGGCGCCAAGTCGGCGGCCCGCCGGAGGGGCTCAATCGCCTCGGCAAACCGCTGGGCCGATCGCAGGGCCTCGCCCCGCAGGTACAGGGCGTGGCCTTTCATCGCCTCTGGCTCGCCCAGCCGATCGAGCACCGCCAGCGCGTGGTCATACATCGACAACTCGAGGTAGCCCTCGGCTTCGCGCAGTAGCCGCGTCGCTCGTATCCGGGCAGGCGTCACCATCGGGAGACACGTCCCAGGGGGTACGCGAACCAAACCCCTCCGGCCGCGCGGCAGGGGGCACCGGATCGCTACTTCCATTTTACCCGCTGGATCGTTCGGGCCAATTGCCAATTGCCGGCCGGCCACGACTTCTGCTCAAGTTTCTCGGCACGACCCGCACCCGGGCGCTTAGGTACCGCAGCCGGAACAAACTGCACGCCGACGGCCGGCGCGTGGGGCGGCGGGCGTTTGGGCCTCAGGTCGCGCAGGTCGAGGCCGCCTCGCGCCACAGGTCGGCCAACGAGCGGGCCGGCTGAGCTACCTTGAGCACCAGCGCAAATTCGCCAAAGTCTTGGTCCACCTGGGCTAGCAACTCGGGCAACTCGCCCGTTCGTTCGGTGCGAATCTCGGCAAAGTCGCGCTCGAACGCGGCCCACTCCGGCCAGGCCCCGTCGACGGCGGCCGGCAACTGGCTGGAGAGCGCCACGGCCAAGAGCGAGGGAGAGGCTTCGCCCTGCGCCAGCAACCTCGATAGGCTGGCATGATTCTCGATCGGGGCGATCAATTCTTCGGGCAGGTTCCAGTGCCGGGCCAGGTGTCCAGCGGCCGTGGCATGGGTCCAACCGAAGCGTTCCTGTTCCAACTGCGAGAGGCGCTGCTTGCCTTCGCCGCGGCGCGAGAACATTTCGGCGTAATCGGCCGAGCGGGCCTTGGCTAACAGCGGAACCGCCATGTCTTGCAACAGTGCGGCCACGAACGGTTCTTCGCCATCCTTCAGGCCCAACGACCGGGCCAGATTGCGGGCAAAGATCGCCCGGCGAATCGAATCCTGCCACAAGCATTTCAACTCGAATGGCCCGCAGCGCGGGTTGGGCATCAAGCTGAACACCGCGCTCCAGAGCGTGAAGTTTTTGATCGTTCGCACGCCCACCAGCGTAATGGCCAGCTTCACCGACGAGATCTCGCGGTGAAAACCGAAGTACGACGAATTCACGAACCGCAACACCTGGCTGGCCAACCCGGGGTCGGCCTCGATCGGCGTGGCAAACTCGGCCGGTCCGCTGTCGGGGTCCTGAGCCAGTTGCAGGATGCGTACCGCGGTCTGCGGCAGCCCTGGCAATTGGCAGCCGTTCAAAAGACGCTGGAGTTCTTGCTCGGAAGCAGCCGTAGGCGACATGAATTGCCTTTCGCAGCGAGGAGCTGAGCGCGTTCGAGATCGAGCGAAGACGAGAACGGGCCCCGAGGCTGAGAGCACCCGAGCGGGGTGGGGCCCTGGTTGGCCCATGGGGTCCAGTGGAACCCTAGCTCGGCCCGCTCCCGGGAGCAAACCAGAACGCGTCTCGGCTTGCCAATTCAAGGCCCGCCATCAGGGCCTGGCCGCGGCCCTGGGGCACCTAGGCTCTGCCTCGGCGTCGCCATTTAGCCACGAGGGCGCGCTGCGGAATGTTGCCCGGCGGCAACATCTCGAACGGCGCGGGACCACCTCGCCCAGTCGGGTAACCACGCACCACACAAAGGGTTAGCGACCACTCTCCGAGCAGCTCGGCCGGCGCCGGCCTGCCGCTTGCAAGGCGTGTCCATCAAGTCGAGCAATCCGCCGGCGTTTCGGCGCGGGCTCGGCTGGCGAGGAATCCCCCAGGGTGCGGACGGTCGGCCTACTGTTGATTCCGCTTGCCGTGCTGGCCTGGTGGGGCGTGGAGGCCGATCCCACGCCCGGTCGCCCGCCGGCGTCGCCGACGATGGCCGAAGCCCGCTGGCGGCGAACCAGCACCGGGTGGGAAACGCTCGGAGAAATGGCACCCCCCCCACCGTTTCGCCCGGCGTTGGACCCGAGCCTGCTGGCCGCTTTCGAAGTGCTCGTGTCGATTGCCGCCCTGTTGGCCCTTCCCAGCCCCACCACGGCCGCGGCGAAGGCCGATTCCGGCGCAGGGGCCTCTCGAACCGCACGCCGCAAGCAGCGTGCTTCGCGAACTGCCTAGGTTCGCCAGGCTGGCCCACCCTGCGCAGAATCGCGGTGCTCCGACGACAGCTCTTTGAGCCGGAAAGCACCCGCGACCCATCCCACCCCGTCTTGCCCCCGCTCGGGAAGGGTTTTCTGGGTATTTTGGGAGCCGAGTGCACGGTCTTGCGCGCACCGGGTCACTACTACTACAGGTAGACCGGCTGTTCTGCCGGTGCGCGCCGGCTGCTCAGGCGGGTGACTTGGTGTTTACCCTGGTCGAAAACGGACCGAGTGGGGGAGGGTTTCTGTAGTGCGACTGACGCTTCGAACCATGCTGGCTTACCTCGACGACATGCTCGAACCGGCCGACGCCGAGGTGATTGGTCAAAAGGTGGCTGAGAGCGAGTTCGCCAGCAGCGTCGTGCATCGCATCCGCGACGTTACCCGCCGTCTGCGGCTCGAGGCCCCTCGGCTGCGCGGGCGAAGTATGGGCGTGGACCCCAATACGGTCGCCGAGTACCTGGATAGCACGCTTTCGCCCGAGCGGGTTCCCGAGTTCGAGAAGCTTTGCTTGGAATCGGACGTGTACCTGGCCGAGGTCGCCAGTTGTCATCAGATTCTCACGCTGGTCTTGGCCGAGCCGGCCGAGGTACCGCAGGAAACTCGGCAACGGATGTACGATTTGATCCGTTCTCCGATACCGCCGGGCCAGGCGGCCGACGGCGCCGACGAGTACGCCATGGTGGCCGAAGAGGCCCGCATTCCCAGCCCCATCGTTGAACGAGCCCGCCCCGAGGTACCCGAGTATCTGCGCGAGGCGCAGCCGGGGCGAAATTGGCTCTGGCAAATCGCCGCACTGGTGGGGCTGGTTGGTTTGATCTCGGGGGCCGTGTGGATGGCGGTTCGGCCAGAGACCCCCGCGCGCGTGGCCGCGGCGCCCGAGCAGCCGGCAGCCGCCCCCTTGCTGGGGGAGCGCGGCGCCCCACCGGCCGAAGACGGCGCTGGCCCACTCGAGCCGACCGAGAATCTGGAAAACGCCCCGGCGCCGGCCGGCGGGGGTGGCTCGTCTCCGGCAGAGGACACGAATCGTAACGGGGGGGCAATGCCGCCCGAGCCGGGGGCCCTGTCCCCGGTGTCGGAAACGAACCTCGCGCCCGAGGGCGCCGAACCGGCTGCCGGCCAGGCCGAGGTGGCCCCGCATCCGGAAGCCGCGCTCGAGCAAGCCACGGCAGCGGCTCCCCCGGAACCCGCTTCGTCGGCAACCGAAGCCGCGCTGCCCCGACCGGTCGACCCGGTGGGGACACTCACGATTCCCAGCCCCTCACTCGATGGCCCTCGCCCAGCCGAAACGATCGAGGATGCCGCTGGGTTGGCGGATGCCGATCAGCCGCCGCTGCCGGGGGCCGATGGTCCGCGCGTCGCCGAGGATGGCGCTTCGGAAACGGCCGCCTCCCCGGCCGGCGAGCCCGCGGCAGGTCCAACCGATGTCGCCGAGCGGCTCTCGTCGCCACCCAAGCAAATCGGACTGTTTGTTTCGGGGCCCCAGGTCCTGCTCCACCGCGATCCGACCAGCGGGCAGTGGCAGCGGCTGGCCTCGCGCAAACCCATCTATACCGGTGACCTGGTCGTAACTCCGCCCACTTATCGGGCGACGGTAACGCTTACGGTAAGCCTCACCGCCCAGCTTCTCGGCGGCACGCGGGTTCAGTGGCTCGAAACAGGGCGCGACGACTTGCCGGGCATGCGGATCGAGGCGGGCCGAGTCGTGCTGATGAACGTGGGCCGGGCCGGCACCTCAA
The DNA here is from genome assembly GCA_964399535.1 of uncultured Pirellulales bacterium. Taxonomy (GTDB): domain Bacteria; phylum Planctomycetota; class Planctomycetia; order Pirellulales; family CAYNRE01; genus CAYNRE01. Next base: position 464,323 of record CAYNRE010000032.1, read on the forward strand.
TCCAAATCGAGGCCGGCGCCGAGAGCGGCGTCCTGACCTTTGCCGACGCCGAATCGTCGGTGGCGCTGGAAGTGGTTCCGCAGCGCACCCCGGGAACCGATCCGGAACAAGTGCCCAGCGAGTGGGTTACCACGATTTATGCCGATAGCGGCGAGGTGAAATGGACCGGCAGTCGGGCCGCCGAGGCCACCGTCACGGCCCCGGCAATTCGCCGACTACTGGCCTCGGGCGTTGAGCCGCTCGCGACCCTCGACCCCCAATTCCCCGAATGGATCGCCGCCGATCGCCTCAAGCCGATTGAAGAGAAGGCTTCGACCGCCCTGGAACAGGCCTTGGTCGACGATCGGCCGACGACCCTTCGGCTCCGGGAACTGACCGAACAGCGCAAGGAAGAGGTGCGGGCCCTGGCCCTCTGCACGCTGGCCGCGATCGACGACTTCGGCTCGGCCGTGGCCTTCTTCGACGATGCCAAGCAGCGCAGCTACTGGGCCGAGGAATTCGAAGCCCTCAAGCGGGCCGTTGCCCTCTCACCCGAAAACGCCGCACGGATACGCAACGCCCTGGTCGATTCCCGAGGGGCCGACAAAGGCCGGGAACTGTATCGAATGTTGTGGGGGTATAGCACTGAGCAACTTCAGGGACCCGAAGGGCGCCGTTTGGTCGGCTACCTGGACGACGACGACCAGGTCTTTCGGGTTCTGGCGTTTCAGAACCTGCAAGCCGCGGCTGGTAAGAGCCTTTCGTATCGTCCCGACGACTCGGCGGTTCAGCGCCGCTCAGATGTGCAGCGTTGGAAAGAGTTGTACGAAAGCGGCCATCTGGGGGCCGCCGCCAAGTCCCCGTAACCGATTGGCGGCCGCGGTCCAACCTCGCCCGCCGGTTCCCCGGCAAGGCTCCGAGTCGGTGTCCCGCGCCGGGTGGCCGTCTGGGCAACCCGCCCGCAAGACCCGACGGCCGCCAGCGAGGGCCGAAATTCGGGGCCCGGCCCCCCTGACGCAAAACGAGGGCTCGGGGTACACTTGAGCCCGGCTCAGCTCGATCCAGCCCCCCCTCTTCAGGGGAGGCGGTGCGTCGTGACTCGGTCGGCGCGTCCCGGGGCCGACACCGGGTTGCCGCGTGCGACGGGCCTTGGCCCGAGCGAACCGGCGGGCCGTTTGTAGGCCGCAGCGGCCGTGGCTAGAATGAGCCAGCGTGCGGGCCGAGGCGGGCGCGGAAAGCCTGTAACCCCTTTGAGTTTCGTTCTGGGAGTGGTGCTGGTGCAGATTCACGTTTCGGCGCGTCACGGGCATTTGAGCGAGGCTACCCGCGAGAAGCTCACGGGCAAACTGGACAAGCTGCCTCGGCTATTCGAGCGGCTGACGGCCATCGAGCTCACGGTCGACCTGGAGCACAAAGAGTCTCCTTCGGTGGAATTGCGCGTTTCGGCCGAGCACAAGCACGACTTCATCGCCACGGAGACCGCCGCGGAATTGATGGCGGCCGTGGATGCGGTCGTTCACAAGCTGGAACAACAACTTCGCAGATACAAAGAAAAGGTGCAGGAGCACCATCGCGGACCGGGCCTGAAGCAGCAGGGGTCGACTTCGATCCCTGAATGAGCCGCCGCAGTTCGGCCGCGGGCGCTGCTCAGCAGGGCGCCGCATCGGGCCGGCGCGGTGCGTGACAATTGCCTGGTGGCGCGGTGGTGGTCCAGGAAAGGATTGGGTGCATGAAGTTCGCCGATTTCGTCAGTCGTGAATCGGTGCGGGCGAATTTGAGTGCGGACAGCAAGGATGGCGTGATTCGTGAGCTGGCGCAGTCCTTGATGGATGCCGGCCGATTTCCCGCCGGGGAATTCGAAGGCATCGTCAAGGCGATCCTCAAGCGCGAAGAGCTCGGCAGCACCGGCATTGGCCGGGGCGTGGCCGTGCCGCATACCAAGCACCCGGGAGTCGACCGACTCGTCGGCACCGTCGGAGTCAGCCATTTGGGCGTCGACTTCGATAGCTTGGATGGCGAACGGGTGCAGCTACTCTTTCTGCTCGTCTCACCTCCGGATCGCCCTGGGGATCACCTGCGGGCACTGGAGAACATTTCCCGGCAACTGCGCGAAGAGACCTTCTGCAAGTTTCTCAAACAGGCCAAGACCGACGAAGAGATCTTGCTGTTGCTCGACGAGGCAGACGCCAATCGCGTGCATTGAGCGTGGCCGCGGAGGCCTTGTCCGCGGAGTCGCCGGACTCGGTCCGTTGGGCTCCGCGCGGCCGGCGTTCCCCGCGGCTGCCCGTTTGGGTCTCGTGGCCCGGCGATCGCAACGGATGATTCCTCGCGAGGCCCCAGGCCCCCGGCCCGACGGAAGCGAGAACATGTCAAATTCGTCCGCTACCCGACGACTGATCGTGACCAATCCGGCCGGGCTGCACGCCCGACCGGCCGATTTGCTGTCGCGCGTGGCGCAGAGCTTTTCCGCCCGGGTCGAAATCGTCAAAGACGGTGAGCGGGTCGACGCCAAGAGCATCATTCACTTGTTGATGCTGGGGGCCGTCGAAGGTACGGAATTAGTCGTGGAAGCCGACGGGCCAGACGCCGAGGCGGCGGTGGAAGCGGTGGAAGATTTGATGCGGAGCAACTTCGGAGAGTCGGCCGACTCGGCCGCCAGCCCGGAATGATTTCCGGCCGGCGGGCCGCTCAGCCCCGAGGGGCCCGCGGCCCGAAGGCTCCGTAGCCGTTTGCAGATGTCAAGCGAACCAAGGACAGCGGTCGCCATCGACTTGGCCTCGCCCGCCCGGGCAGCGCCCAGCCGCGCGACCCGACCGTGGGGATGCGGTGTGCCAGGGGCGGTCGCGGAGCTACCCGGCTGAGGGCAGGGTTCCGGCCGGGCCCCCGGGTAAGCGTCACGCGGCTCGTCTTGGGGAGCCGGGGCTTGAAACCCTCTCCGGGGGGAGCCAGGCCGCGACTCCTCGCGACGCGCTTCATTCAGCGTGTGCTCCCCGGCCGTAGGCCACCGAGAGTCCCATGCAGAAACTACCCGGTATCGCGGTCTCGCCCGGTGTCGCCATCGGCGAGGCGCTGGTGATGGGCAACGAGGGATTTCGCATCCCTCGCCGGTTCGTCACGCGCGATGCCGTCGACGTCGAGCTCGAACGGCTCGATCAGGCCATTGCCGTCGCCGTCGCCGAGGCCGGGCGCAACCGCGACGCCATTAATCAAGAGCTCGGCTCCCAGTACGGGGCCATCTTCGAAGCCCACCAGCAAATGCTCCGCGACAGCCGCCTGCGGAGCGAGCTGGATTCGATGATTCGCGACCGGCACTACGCGCCGGAATACGCCGTCAGCCGCGTGCTGCGACGCTACGCCAAGGTGTTTCAGGCCCTGGAAGGCAACCCCCTGGCCGAGCGCGCCGCGGACGTTTTCGACGTCGAAAAACGCCTGCTGAGGGCCCTGTTGGGTCGGCCCCGCGAGGAGCTTTCGCGGCTGGCTTCGCCCGTGCTGCTGTTGGCACACAACCTCACCCCCAGCGAAGCCGCCGGGCTCGACCGCCGCCTGGTGCGCGGCTTCGTCACCGAAATCGGTGGCCCGGGCAGCCACACCGCCATCTTGGCCGGGGCGCTTGAGATTCCGGCCGTGGTCGGCATGGGGCCGTTTCTGACCGATGTCTCGGGGGGCGACCTGGTCATCATCGACGGCAACCAGGGCCTGGTCATCCTTCACCCCGACGAAGAAACCATCGCCCGCTACCAACACGAAGCCGAGGCCAGCCGCAGCTTGTCGGTTCGCTTGGAAGCCCTTCGCGAGCTACCCGCTGAAACGGCCGACGGGGTGCGAATCGCCCTGCTGGGAAACATCGAATTCCCCAGCGAAGTGCCCCATTGCCGCCAGCGCGGCGCCGACGGCATCGGGCTCTACCGCACCGAGTTCCTCTACCTGGGCACCGAGCTGGAGCCGACCGAAGAGGACCATTTCCAGGCCTATGCCGAGGTGGTGCGCGCCGTCCAGGGGCAGCCGGTCGTAATTCGCACACTCGACCTGGGCGCCGACAAGGTCCGCGCGGCCGATGTGCAAACCGAGGAGCGCAATCCATCGCTGGGGCTCCGCTCGATTCGACTTTCGCTGCGCGATCTGCCCCAGTTCCGCGTGCAATTGAGGGCCATCTTGCGGGCGAGCGCCCTGGGCGACGTGCGGGTCATGTTTCCGCTGGTTTCCACCTTGCTCGAACTGCGTCAGGCCAAGATGATTCTGGCCGACGTGATGGAAGACCTGGAGGAACGCGGCGTCGCTTTCCACCGCAAGTTGCCCGTGGGGATGATGCTCGAAGTGCCCGCGGCGGTGATCATGATCGAACAGTTCGTAGAGGAGGTCGATTTCCTCTCGATCGGCTCGAACGATCTGATTCAATACACCCTGGCCGCCGACCGCGACAACAAGGAGGTGGCGGCACTCTATAGCGCCTGCGATCCGGCCGTGATTCGGCTGATTCAGCGGGCCGTCGAGGCGGCCGGGGCCCATGGGGTGCCGATCAACCTTTGCGGCCAGATGGGCGGAAACCCCGCCTACACCATGCTGCTTCTGGGGCTCGGGCTGCGCTCCATGAGCGTCACCCCCAGCACCGTGCCGGAAATCAAGAAGATTTGTCGTAGCGTAACCATCGCGCATTGCCAGGCCGTGGCTAACCACGCCCTGACGCTGGAGAATGCTCGCGATATTCGCAGCTACTTGAAGGAAGAACTAAAACGAATTCTGCCCGAGCTGGCCGTTTAGGCGGGGCGGCCGCCCCCCGCGCCGGCCAAACGATTGGTAGGAGCGATTGTGACGCAACGACGAAGAGTGCGCGTGCGATTCGCCAAACAGGGCGACCTGCGGCTGATCAGCCACCGCGATTTGTTGCGCGCGCTGGAACGGTTGTTTCGCCGGGCCGGGCTGGCCCTGGGCATGAGCGAGGGGTTTCACCCCAAACCGCGGCTGACGTTTCCCTTGGCGCTTCCGCTGGGGGTCCGCGGCTGCGAAGAGGTGATGGAAATTGAGTTGGCCGACGATTGCCCGGCCGAGGAAATCCATCGCCGATTGCTGGCGGCCAGCCCGCCGGGGTTGGATTTTCTGGGCGTCGAGGAGTTGCCCCTGGGCACCCCCAAGGCCCGAGTGGTGCGGGTCGAGTACCGTTTTCCGGTGCCGACGACGCGCCAGGCCGAGGCCCAGATCCAGATCGAACGACTGTGGCAGGCCGACAGCTACCGCGTCGACCGGCCCGATCGCCAGACCACGGTCGATCTGCGCCCCTGGTTGGACGAGTTGCAACTGGACCAGGGCGAGTTGCGCATTGGCATGCGGGTATCGGCCCAGGGTACCGGCCGCCCGCGCGAAGTGCTTCAGGCCCTGGGCCTGGCCGATTTGGAACGCGCCGGCGCGGTGCTGGCGCGAACCCGGGTGGAGATCGACGCCGCCGGGGGCTCACCGAGCCCGGAGGCGAGCGCCGATCGGCAAAACCATGAAACGGATGACGAGTAAACCAACCGCGCGGTGCGCCGACCAACGGCGCCAGAGCAGAATCCTCCGCCGCGGCTCGAATGGTCTCGGGAATCTAGGAAAGCGAGAATCCATGAAGCAGGAAATGTTGATTAACGTGCAGCAACCGGAAGAATGCCGCATCGCGATCGTGGAAGACAGCGTGCTCGAAGAGCTCTATATCGAGCGTTCGAGCCAGGACAACTACGTCGGTAACATTTACAAGGGACGGGTCGTTAACCTCGAGCCCAGCATTCAGGCCGCGTTCGTCGACTTCGGCGTGGGCCGCAACGGCTTCCTGCACATCAGTGATTTGGAGCCGCAGTACTTTCGCCAGGGCGGGTTCGACCCGGACAAGCCGATCGTGGGCGGCGAGGGACAGCCCTACCGCAACCAGGACAGCCGGCTCGACGTGGACGACGACGACGACGACCACGACGACGACGAAGTTGTCGACGAATCGGGCGAAGGCCCCCGCGGACCTTCGCGCCAGCGCCGGTTTCGCCCAGGCGCCCGCCCGCGCATCAAACCGCCGATTCAACAGGTGCTGCGCCGCGGCGACGAAGTGCTGGTCCAGGTGATCAAAGAGGGCATCGGCACCAAGGGACCCACGCTTTCCACCTACATCAGCATTCCGGGGCGCTACCTGGTGCTGATGCCGGCCCTGGGGCGCGTCGGCGTTTCTCGAAAAATCGAGGGGGAAGACGTTCGCCGGCAACTGCGCGAGATTATGCACGAGCTGGATCCGCCCAAGGGCCTGGGCTTTATCGTCCGCACCGCCGGCTCCGATCGCACCAAGCGCGAACTCTCGCGCGATCTGGCCTATCTGCTGCGGCTCTGGAAGGTGCTCGTGCGCCGTGTCAAGAAACAGCCCGGCCCCTGCGCCATCTACGAGGAAAGCGACCTGATCATTCGCACCATCCGCGACATGTTCACCGGCGAGGTCGATTCGATCTTGATCGACGAACCGGGCGCCTACGAACGAGCCAAGGAATTCCTGCAAATGGTCATGCCTCGGTTCGTTTCCCGGCTGCATCTATACGATGGCCGGGAACCGCTCTTCCACCGCTACAACCTGGAGCAGGAGATCGCCAAGATTCATCGCCGCGATGTTCCGCTCAAAGACGGCGGATCGATCGTGATCGATCAAACCGAGGCCCTCGTGGCCATCGACGTGAACAGCGGCAGCTTTCGCGCCGATGACTCGGCCGAGGAAACCGCCTACCAGATGAACCTGTTGGCTGCCCGAGAAATCGCCAGGCAGCTGCGCCTACGCGACCTGGGCGGGGTGATCGTCAACGACTTTATCGACATGCGCAAGGAACGCCATCGCCGCGGCGTGGAACGGGCCCTGCGCGAGGCGATGAAACGCGATCGAGCCCGGACCAAAATCCTCCGGACCAGCCCCTTTGGACTGGTGGAAATGACCCGGCAGCGGATTCGACCCAGCCTGAAGCGGAGCGTGTACCGCGAGTGCCCCGCCTGTTGCGGAACGGGCGTGGTTAAATCGGCCGAAAGCATGGCGATCGAGGTGGTGCGAATCCTGATGCTGGCGACCCAGCACGAAGGCATTGCCCGGATCAGCGTCACCGTGGCCGACGACGTGGCCGCCTATTTGAACAATCGCAAACGCCGCGACCTGGCCCGTCTGGAAGACGACGGGGGGGTGAGCATCCAGGTCCTGGGGCGCGAAGGAGTGACCCCGGAGTTCTTCCAGCTCCAGTGCGAAGACGCCACCGGCCGCGAGGTACGGTCGTCGGCCCATTGGACCGGAGAAGCCGTCGGAGGGCGCCGCTAGCCGGTAAATCCAAACCGCCACGGAACCCGTGCCTTGGCCCGCCCGGCCCCCCGGTTGCCACTACCGAGGGGGTCGGTCGAGGGCCGCGTCTGCTACGGGCAGTGCCGAGCTTCGAGATTCGAGTGCTGGCGGCCGACCCGAAAGTTGCCGCACCTCCCCTCGACGATGGCTACCCAAGCGACTAAATTAAGGGGCTCTACCGACGGCCCCGGCGCGCGGTCCGGTCGGTCTTTCGTGCGTGTTTTGCCGACCGAAACTGAGTTTCTCCAGACGAATTCCCCAGGATTTGTGACGATGTACGCGATTATTCAAGATGGCGGACGGCAACACCGCGTCGAAGAGGGCCAGCGACTGACCATCGACTACCGGGAAGGCGAGGACAAGACGATCGTCTTCGACGAGGTGGTGGCCTGTGGCGAGGGGGCAGGGCTCAAGGTGGGCCAGCCGCTGGTGCCCGGCGCCAAGGTCACGGCCGAAGTCGTCGCCGTGGTGCCCGGCCCGAAACTGGTGGTGCAAAAGCTTCGCCGCCGCAAGAACTCGCGCCGCAAGACGGGCCATCGCCAGCTTCACACCGAAGTGAAGATCACCAGCATCGAACTCGGCTAACGTCTCGCCATCGAGCAAGCCTTGTTGGATAGCTTCCGGGGCGGGTGGCCAGGCCGGGATCTTCGTACGGCAACTCCGCTTGAGCGATCCTCGTCGTCACGGATCGACCTACGTCTGCCCACCCACGCACCCATCGGCTTCGACCGATCGCCCCAGCAACCGCCGTGGGGATAACCCTCTAGGGTTGCCGGCTCCCCCGCCAAAAAACCTCCTGGGTCGCCGGTCGGCAAGCCGGAATCTGCATGTAAACCATTAATATGTAATGGTTTGTGAAATCCATCCGAGGCGGTTTCCGATTCGTCGGCCGGCGCTGCTTGGCCGCCCCCGGAGTGTCGCTACCGGGTTTGGCCTCGCGGAGTTGCGGTGCGTCCGCGGGGAAAGATTGCCCGGCCGGAGCCTGGCCCACGCCATCCGGACGGGCACGAAGCGCGAGTCTGGACCGCGATTGGATGGCTGTTCTACCTCGTAACTCGATTGTGGATAGCCAGTTAGAGCCTGGAATTTTTTCTGGATGCCCGCCACTCGGGTAGCTCTGAGCGGCAAGTCATTGCCACCGTTGGGGTTTGGTTGGAGCTCTCGCCGGCAGCCTCGGGCGAGCCATTTGGGGTCGGCTCCCCAATGCGTTGTCTGCTACCGGTTTCCGCTACGAAACGGAAAATGGTTGACGGACTGTGAATTTCAAGTAAACTGCCCGCTCAACACCTTATCTTGTGGCATGAAGGGCATCTGCTACAATATGTTGGTGTTCGAGGTCGGCTGGCTCCGATGAAAGAGGTGCCGGCAGGAGCGTTTTTTTGGGGATGGATACCCGCTTCGGCTGCTCTCCCAATCGCTCCCTTTGGCTTCAGAATTCCCGTTTCAGTGGACGATCACGAAATTCGGTAGTATACTTTAGTACACTATCGGGAAGGATGCCCGTTATCCGTTGGTAGGGAGGAACCCTTCGATGGCCGACGTAGGAATGAATCCTGCCGTTGGACGTTCTGCGATGACTGAATCACCCAGCCGGCCGCTAGCCGGTCGATTTTCGCGCGGCTTGGTTGTCGAGCCGACCTTTTGCCCCCCCAGCCTGGGCGACTTGTTCGCCACGGTTCAATGGGACCGGCGGACGGCGGCGATCAAGGGCGAATCGGGCGAGGTGCTTTTCGAGCAACCCAACTGCGAGGTACCGGCCCACTGGAGTCAGTTGGCCACGAACGTGGTGGTCAGCAAGTACTTCTATGGCGAGAATGGCACGCCCGAGCGCGAGTCGAGCGTACGGCAGCTCATTCACCGGGTAACGCGAACCATTGCCGATTGGGGCAAGGAAGACGGTTACTTCGCCACCCCGGAAGATGGCGAGCAGTTCTACCGCGAGTTGAGCTGGCTCTGCCTGCACCAGCACGGCGCCTTCAATTCGCCCGTCTGGTTCAATGTGGGTCTTTTTCACCAGTACGGCGTGCGTGGTTCGCAGTGTAATTGGCACTGGGACCCCCGGGCCAACGAGGTGAACCAGCCCGAGAACCCCTACGAGTACCCCCAGGGGTCGGCCTGCTTCATCCAGAGCGTGGGCGACAACATGGAGGACATCATGGAGCTGGCCCGGAGCGAGGCCATGCTCTTCAAGTTCGGCTCGGGCACCGGGACTGATCTGTCGACCATTCGCTCGCACCGCGAGAAGCTTTCGGGCGGCGGCCGCCCCTCGGGGCCGCTGTCGTTCATGCGGGTTTACGACCAGATCGCGGCGGTGGTCAAGAGCGGCGGCAAGACGCGCCGGGCCGCCAAGATGCAGTCGCTCAAGGTCGACCACCCCGACTTGCTCGAGTTCATCGAGTGCAAGGCCAAGGAAGAGAAGAAGGCCCGGGTGCTGATCGAAAAGGGAGGCTACGAGGCGAACTTCAACGGCGAGGCCTACAGTTCGATCTTGTTCCAAAACGCCAACCTGTCGGTGCGGGTCTCGGACGAGTTCATGGAGGCGGTGACCCACGATCGGCCCTGGTCCACGCACTGGGTTACCGACCCCAAGCGGGAAGGACCCGCTTACCCGGCCCGCGAGGTGATGGCCAAAATGGCCGAGGGGGCGTGGTACTGCGGCGACCCGGGCGTGCAGTACGACAGCACGATCAATCGTTGGCACACCTGCCCCAACTCGGGGCGGATCAATGCCTCGAACCCCTGCTCGGAGTACATGTTCCTCGACGACACGGCCTGCAATCTGGCCAGCATCAACCTGATGAAGTTCCTCCGCGAGGATGGAACTTTCGACGTCGAGCGATTCCAGGCGGCTTGCCGGGTATTTTTCATCGCCCAGGAGATTCTGGTCGATCACGCCAGCTACCCGACCAAGCGAATCGCCCACAATAGCCACTTGTTCCGCCCGCTGGGGTTGGGCTACTCGAACCTGGGCAGCCTGATCATGGCCAGCGGTTTGGCCTACGACTCGGACGGTGCCCGGGGCCTGTGCGGGGCGCTGACGGCGCTGCTGCACGGTTCTGCCAACCTGACCAGCGCCGAGTTGGCTTCGGCCGTGGGCACTTTCGACGGTTTCCAGGCCAATCGCGAGCCGATGCTGCAGGTGATGCAGATGCATCGCGACAAGGTGGAAGAGATCGACGAAGCCTGTCCGGCCTATCTGAGGGACGCGGCCCGGCGGCTGTGGGACGAGGTGCTGGCCTGCGGCCGGCGTTTCGGGTTCCGCAACGCCCAGGCCACCGTGCTGGCACCGACCGGCACGATCAGCTTCCTGATGGATTGCGACACCACGGGAATCGAGCCCGATATCGCCCTGGTGAAGTACAAGCAGTTGGCCGGTGGCGGCATGCTGAAGATTGTCAACCAGACGGTGCCGTTGGCGCTACGGAAGCTGGGCTACGACCAGCCGACCGTGGAAGGCATTCTGGCCTATATCGACGCCCACGACACGGTCGAGGGGGCGCCGGGGCTGGCGGACGAGCACCTTCCGGTTTTCGACTGTGCGTTCAAGCCCAAGAACGGCACCCGGTCGATCGCCTGGCCGGCCCACATCAAGATGATGGCGGCCGCGCAGCCGTTTCTCTCGGGCGCGATCTCCAAGACGGTCAACATGCCGCGGGAGACCACCCCGGCCGAGATTGCCGAGGCCTATATCCAGGGCTGGCGGCTGGGCCTCAAGGCGCTGGCCGTGTACCGCGACGGTTCGAAGGAAAGCCAGCCGCTTTCGACCAGCACCGAAACCGAGAAGGCCGCCGCCAAGGTCGTGGCCGCGCCGCGCCGCGAACGCTTGCCCGACACGCGCAAGTCGGTCACGCACAAGTTCAACGTGGCCGGCCATGAAGGCTACATCACCGTCGGGCTGTACGACGACGGCCGCCCGGGCGAGCTGTTCATCACCATGGCCAAGGAAGGAAGCACCATCGGCGGATTGATGGATTGCTTCGGCACCGCGGTCTCGATGAGCCTGCAGTACGGGGTGCCGCTCGAGGTGTACGTGAGCAAGTTCTCACACACCCGGTTCGAACCGATGGGGCATACCAAGAACCCCGACATCCGCATTGCCAAGAGCATCGTGGATTACATCTTCCGCTGGCTGGGCATGACCTTCATTCCCGGCTTTCGCGAGGCACATGCCGAACCGGCGGGCGAGACGCCCGCTGGCGGCACGGGAGACGCTGTGACCGCAGAGAGTCGGCCCGCCGCCAGGACGGCCGGCGGGCCAGCCGCGAGTCAGGGATCGACGAAGGAAGGGGTACCCTCGGCCCATGGTTCCTCTGGCGGAGCCGCCAAGGGCTCGGCCAATGGCCACGCCCCCGGCGGCCAGGGAATCGCTTCGGCGGTGGCGGCGACGGCGTCCACCAAGTACCCGGCGGCCAAACCGTCGGGAACGGCCCTGCTGGAGCGGGCCGGGGTGGCGCCCAAGGTCGACCTGCGACTGGTCGAGTCGCATTTGAGCGTGCAGTTTGCCCAGTTTCAGTCGGATTCGCCCAGTTGCGATAACTGTGGGGCGATTACCGTCCGCAACGGCAACTGCTACCTGTGCCACAACTGCGGCAACAGCATGGGTTGCTCGTAACGGACTGCCGGGGAGGATCCCCGCGAGCAACCTGTTCAACGATCCAACGGGCGTCGCCTCGGGCAGCGGGGCGACGCCCGTTTTTCCTTGCGGTTGCAATTTCGGCCCGGCCGCGATAGGAAGTTTTGCATGACCAGTGAACCGGTTTTGCAAATCGATGGCGAGGTGGAAGCCCCTGCCCGGCTGGATGCGGCTGCCCTGGCCGCGCTCGACGGGGCGTATCAAATTCCCGACGTCAGCCAAATCGACCCTCAGCGCCGCGGGGCCGCCGTGTGGCTCACGGGGCTGCTGGCCTTGGTGCGCCCCCGGCCGGGCGCCACCCACCTGACGCTGCACGCCTCGGCCGACGATTTTCACGCCAGCGTTCCGCTCGAGTCGGTGCGCCAGTCGGGGCTGCTGATCTATCGCGGCCCCGCGGGTCCGCTGCCAGCATCGGCCGGCGGGCCATTTCGCTTTTACATTCGCGATTTCGCCGCTTGCCGATCGGCCGAAGTCGACGAGTGCGCCAACGTTAAATTCGTCGACCGCATTGAACTAACGGCGGGACGGGGGCAAGACAACCGTCCGACCGACGAAGCCGAGCACGCCCGCTTGCACCAACACAACCCGCCGACCTAGTCGTGGGCTTCGAGCGGGGCGCCCACCGCACCGGCCACCCGGCTGGGTGCCGACAACCCCGCCACGAACCCCAGGCGACCCGCCCGGAAGTGCTGAACCCGTCCCCGCCAGGGCTTGTCTCGTCCGTTCGATCGCCAGGGGGCGCTTGCCGAGAACCCGACGCCTCCTTCGCGACACCGATACCGCCACGCCCGCACCGAAATCACCCGAGCGCTCGCGCCGTGAGCCAACTTCGCATTCGCCCACTCACGCCGGCCGATTTCAGCCTGGCCGACGAGCTGCTGCGGGCAGCCTACCGTCGCGACGCCAGCTTTCTGGGCAACCTTCGGCTGAACTTGCTGATCGAGCCGGGGGGGTGGTGGGCTGCCGAGATAACGGGCCGCCTGGTCGGCACCGTGGGGGCGGTCAATTACGGATCGCTGGCCTACATTGGCCTGATGGCCGTGGTGCCCTCGCACCAGCGCCAGGGCATTGGCCGGCAGCTCATGGAGCACCTGCTCGGGCAGCTCCGTCGGGCCGGCTGCCCAAGGGTCTTGCTCGACGCCACGCCCGCGGGCGTCCCGCTATACCGGGCCCTGGGTTTCCGCGGCGAATACCAGAGCTTCGCCATGACCGCTCCCGAGCAATGGACGGCTCCCCCCACCCCCAGCGGCTCGGATTCGTCCCCCGGCCCGAGCCAGGTGGCGACCGAGCCGATCGGCAGGCGGGATTTGGACGAACTGGCCCAGTTCGATACTCCCCGCTTCGGAGCCGACCGCCGGCGGCTGCTGGCCCAGCTTCTCGACGATGCCCCGGAACAGGCCTGGCTGGCCCGCGATGGCCAAGGCCGAATGGCCGGCTACCTTTTCGCCCGAGAGCCCGTGGTCGGCCCCTGGGTTGCCGAGAATCGGGCCACGGCGGCCGCGCTGCTCCATCGGGCCAGTTCGGTGCCGTATTCGTCGCCGCCAGGGGTTTTCGTGCCCCGTTCCAATCGGGTCGCGGTCGAAGTGCTTGAGCAGGCTGGGTTTGTCGTCGCTCGGTCGCTCGAACACATGCGGCTGGGTCCCCCGCTCGATTTTGAGCGGCCGGCCGAACTCTACGGGCAAACCAGCTACGCCCTGGGCTAGCTGAAACCTACGACCGGCTGGCAACCCTCTCCCCGTTTGCGGGGGCCCCGGTGGATTGAACCCAACCGATTGACGTGGCTTGGGTTAGGGCAAGTGGCAGCATTCTCCGGCAGTCCGGGTTGGATTGGCTGAGATTGACGCACCGGTTTCCCAATATTGTCTGGCTTTCCTCGAATTTTCTTTCATGGCCGACGTCCTGTATTTCGCCGGCCCGAAAAAGGGAGCATTTCGTACTCGTCGACTTCGTGTTGGGGAAAGGACTTGGGAGCCATGTACAAGAAACTAGTGTTCGGAGCCCTCGGTGCGGTGCTGGTGAGCACTGTGTTCTTCGGCCGGGAGGCGGTCAGTTATTTGGGAACGAGCGTCGGCTGGGTCAAGCAGTCGGTCCGCGAGAGCATTCCGTTGGAGTTCGAGATCGAGCGGGCTCGCAAGATGGTCAGAGACCTGGTGCCCGATATTCGCAAGAACATGCACCTGGTCGCGAAAGAGGAAATCGAGGTCGAGCGGCTCGACGATCAAATCGCGCAGCTCGAATCGCGGCTCGACACGGAGCGGGCCGAGTTGATGCGGCTCAATACCGACCTGGCCAGCGGCGGCAACGCGTTCACCTACGCGGGGCGGAGCTATTCGTCCGACGAGGTGAAGGTGAGCCTGGCCCACCGGTTCAGCCGGTTCAAGACCCAAGATGCCACGCTGGCCAGCCTGCGCGAGATGCGCCAGGTACGGCAGAGCAGCTTGGAAGCGGCCCGCCACAAGCTCGACGGCATGCAGGTGGCCCGTCGCCAACTGACGCTCGACGTGGAGCAGCTTGAAGCTCGGCTGAAGATGCTCGAGGCCAAGCAAACGACCAGCAGCTATCAGTTCGACGATAGCCGCTTGAGCCGCGCCAAGGGTCTGGTCAACGACATCAAGTCGCGGTTGTCGGTGGAAGAGAAGCTGACCGACGCCGACTCGGAGTTGATTGACCCGATCGACCTGTCGAGCGAGGTGGCGCCGGAAGACATCGTCGAGCAGGTCACGGAGTACTTCCGCGATAAGCCGGAAGTGGAAGCCGCCGGCCTGGCCGCCGCCGGCGAACCGACCGACTCGCTCTAACGGGCGAGCCGGGGTAGTAGGCTCAATCGCCCGGCCGGCGGCGTGCCCAGAGGCGCCGCCGGCCGCCGCGATGCCGGGGAAGCGAGGCTTACCCGGGGGTCAGCGGCCCGGCCAACGATTCCTCTTACTGGCAGCCCTGGCGAGGATTCCCAGGGCGATCCGAGGGTGTCCGGTGCCGCCCGTTCCAGGCGCGGCGGGTGAAGCAAGGGTGACGGGATGTTTCAGCCCTGGCGGGTACAGATTCGGGAAGCCGAGCTCGCGCTCGGCGAGGGCCGACTCGACGAAGCCCACCGCCTGCTTACCAGCGGGACCCTGGCCCAGTTTCTGCCGGCCCAGCAGCTCTTTCCGCGGCTGGCCGAAGCCCTGATCGACCGGGCCTGGCAGCGGATCAAGGAGCCCGACACTCAGTCGCCCTGGCGCGACTTAGAGCGGGCGGAAGGGCTGGGCGGCAACTCGGAGCGGCTGGATCAACTGCGTCAGGCGCTGCGCGACCGCTGCCTGGACGAGGCCCAGCACTTGCTCGCCGCCGATGAGCCGCGCGCGGCTCGGCAGTTGCTTGAATCACTCCCCTCTCGCGAGCGATCGCTGGTCGAGGTGCAGCATTGGGCCTGGGCTTGCGAGAAGGCCGAGGAGGCCAAGCGTTTGGCGGCGCGAGGCGAGTTTGCCCGGGCCGAACAGTTGGCGGGCGAGGCCCTGGCCTTGGTTCCCCATTCGGTGGCGTTGGCCGAGCGGCGGACCAAGTATGCCGAGCGGGCCATCGAACATCGCAGCCTGTGCCACCAGTTGCATGTCCACCTGGCGGGGCAACAATGGAGCGAAGCCTTGCGGTTGGCCGACCAGGTGCTGAGCATTTCGCCCGACGATCCGCCGGCGCGCGACGCGCGACGCCGAGCCTGGCAGGCCGTGGGCGCCCGTTGGACGGCGTCGGGCGAGGGTGGGCGAGACCACGCCGAGGGAGGCGGTCCGGTCGTGCCGGCGCTGGGGGCCGTACCGAACCTTCGTCGGGCCCCCCGTCGCTTGGAGCCAGCGCCGGGCGGACGGACGGAATCACCCGATCTGTTGGGAATACGGACCATGGGCGACCCGGATCACGAGCGCTGGCGGCCCGACGCGCCGCGACCAGGACGGTTTTTGCTCTGGGTCGATGGCGTGGGCGGTTACCTGGTGTGCCCAGGGCGCGAGATCGTGCTCGGCCAGGCGGTGCCTGGCCACGACGTGGATGTCCCCCTGCTGGGCGACCTGTCGCTGCGCCAGGCGATGATTCGCCGCGCCGACGAGGGCTATCTGATTCAACCCTTGCGGCCGATTCGACTCGATGGAAAACCCATCGAGCGGCTCGCCACGCTGCAGGACGGAATGCTGCTGGACTTGGGTTCGGGCGTGCGGATGCGTTTCCGCCGGCCGCACCCCCTGAGCGCCTCGGCCCGCCTGGAGTTGGTGAGCCAGCACCGCACGCAACCGCCCGTCGACGGTATCGTGCTGATGGCCGATGCCCTGGTGCTGGGGCCGCAGCCGTCGAGCCATATTCCCTGTCGGGGTTGGCTGCGCGACGTGGTGCTGTTTACCCAAGGGACGCGGCTGATGGTGCGGACCGCGGGGGCGTTTCAGGTTGACGGAAGAAATTGTGACGGAGTTGCGGAAATTCAACTTGGTTCCCTGGTGGCAGGGGAAGATTTCTCGTTAATGCTCGAAGACCTGGATAGCGTTACCCGGCCCGACCGAACCGGGCCTGTTTGAGGCGGACATGGGGGTTCCCTGCCGGGAACGACCGCCCCCGCGGGGGCGAAATGCCGCCGTTGCCAGCGTCGCCGAAGACGGTCCGCTACCAGCTAGACATATGCACGAAACCACGGCTACCTTAGAACCTCTCGGGCCTAGTCCGATGAACGTACCCATCACCGAGGCGAGCCCCGCCCAACTGCCGAAAGGCCCTGCGATGCGTTTCACCTATCCGGGCGGCTCCCGGCCGCTGGAGGGCTTCACGATCAAGCGCGGTGTCGGTCGCGGTGGATTCGGCGAGGTGTACTACGCCACGAGCGACGCCGGCAAGGAAGTGGCCCTGAAGCTGGTGCGCCGCAACCTGGAGATCGAGGTTCGGGGGGTCAGCCAATGCTTGAATCTGAAGCACCCCAACCTGATCTCGCTGTACGACATTAAGCGCGACCAGCAGGACGATACCTGGGTGGTGATGGAGTACGTGGCGGGAGAATCGCTCGAAGACGTCGTTTCCCGCAACCCCCAGGGAATGCCGGTCGACGAGGCCCTGGCCTGGCTCCAGGGCATGGCCGCCGGAGTGGCCTACCTCCACGATCGAGGCATCGTGCATCGCGATCTGAAACCGGGCAATGTCTTCAACGACGACGGCTGCGTGAAGATCGGCGACTACGGCCTCTCAAAATTCATCTCGGCCAGCCGTCGCAGTGGCCAAACCGAGAGCGTGGGCACCGTGCACTACATGGCCCCCGAAGTGGCCAACGGCCGCTACGGCAAAGAAATCGACGTCTACGCGCTGGGCGTCATGCTTTACGAGATGCTCACAGGCCACGTTCCCTTCGAAGGGGAAAGCGTAGGCGAGGTGCTGATGAAGCACCTGACGGCGCAGCCCGATTTGACCCAGTTGGCCGAGCCGTATCGCAGCGTCGTGGCCCGGGCCTTGGAGAAGGACCCCGAAAAGCGAATTCGCACGGTCACCGAGCTGGCGGCGCAGTTGCCCGCGGCACCTCAACCGCTGCGGGCCTCGCGCCCGGCAGAAGCGCCCCCGGTGGCTGAAACCATGGCCTGGGCCCGCGGCGGCGCGGGATTCGCCTCGCCACAGGCAGCCCCGGTCGAGGCGGTTTTGGCCTCGCCGGCCGCGGCCGGAGCCGACTGGCTCACCGATGAGCCGATCTGGCGGTTCGTTCGCAGCTCCTGGTCCGACGTTGCCCGGGCCTGGCACGACGCTCCACTCAACGCGCCCTTGCGATTGATTCTGGTGGGCCTGTTCCTGCTGGCCTTTCTGACGCTTTCGGGTGTGTGGATCACGGCGCTGATTCTATACGGGATTTATTTCGGCGCGCGTGTGGCCTGGCTGTCGGTTGTGCACCCCCAGGGGAACCACGCGGCGCGCGTGGCGCAGCCCGCCCCCGTTCCGTCTCCTCCGCGGTCTCCGGCGACTGCGCCGAACCCCGTCCCCGTGGCGGCCGGCGCGGCGGCGGTACCTCCGCCTTTGCCGGGGGTACGGCTTTCGGCGGGGCAAACGCGGCGCCTGCGGTGGAAATGGTCGCTTCCGGCACAAACCCCGCGCGAGCAATTCACCGAGCTCTTGGGTTCGATGTTGACGGCGGCGGCCGTTTGCACCGCCGTTGCCGCGATATTGGCCATCTGGATCGCCCCGGGCGACCTGCACCGCTCGGTCTGGACCGGCCTGGTGAGCACGCTGGGAGCCTGGTGCGTGTTGATTCCCTCGCGAATCTGGGCGGGCCGACCGGAAGAAATGCTGCTGCGTCGGCTGGTCATGCTCGGCTTCGGCCTGTGCCTGGGATTGGCCGCCTACGGCTTGGACCGGACACTGTTCGTCGACCTCTCGGGGCCGGCGCGAATCAATCTTCGCGATTTTCCCGGAGTGAACGGCGGCGATGCCTGGGGGCGGCCGACACTGACCGACTACCTGGCTTACTTCGGCTTCCTGATGCCGGTGCTGCGCTGGTGGCGCTCGGCCGATCCGCGACGGCGAATGCGATTCAGCCTGGGGCCGCCGATCGTCGGCGCACTCTGGGCCATGGTGCTCAGTTGGTTCTGGACCTTTCCCCAACCCTGGGGAATGATCGTGGCCGCCTCGATGAGCACCGCCACGCAACTGGCCAGTCCCTGGATGGAACGCAACCAGCACGAAGCGGCCTGGCAGCAAGCGGCCTAGCCTCTACAACCAAGCGCCCCGGGTGGGCCGGTCGCGGCAACGGGGTCGGGGAGCGAACGGGATTCATGTTTCTGTCGTTTCGGGGTGAACCACGGCGAGCGACGCTTGCCCAGGGGTCGTTACCGGCCGAGCGTATCTGGTAGGGGCCTCGCACAACCAGCCGCCGAACGGGCGGGATGGAACGAGGCCAGGAGCGAGACCAATCATGTTCTGTTTCATGCGAGCCGACGCATCGCCGCGGATCCTCTTCGGAGTGCTGGCCGCGGTTTTTCTGGCGTGGATGGTCTTTGGGCGTCGCCACCACCGCTCCAAGGCCAAGGGCTGGCTGGTCTTGATTGGCGTGTGCTTCGCGGGCGCCTGGTTCTTCACCCGCACGCACGAGGCACACCACGCCGCGCATCTGGAGCACGTGCGTCAATTCCGTCAGCATGCAAACCACGAAGCACGAGCGCGGGTCGAGCAGCGAATCGACCAGGCCCTGGCCGAACGCGCCCAGGTCCCGGCCGGGAAAGAGCCCTCGACCCTGTTTGAAGTGCGGATCCGGGTCGACGAATCGGAAGAGCACAGCGCCGATGCCGAGGCCTGGGGCGCCGCGCTTTGGACTCTGCTCGACGCCGCCGCTCAGCCGCCAGGCCCCAGCGAGGCCGATCTTCGCCGGCTGGAGCAGATTTCGGTCGCCGAGGACGACGGCGCGACCATCCGCTTGGGGCAAGTGGGCCGAGTAAGCCGGCGCATCCGCCGGGGACTGCCCCCGGCCTCGCAAGAGATCGTGGGCCTGCGCATCCGGTTAGACGACGAAGACGGCTCGCTGAATCTAGAGGAAATCGCCCTGGAGCTGGAAACCCAGGAGAGCGACGTGCCGGCCGCCCGCCGGGCACTGGCTTCGGTCCAGGTCGGGGGCGACGACCTGATGGTTGTCGCCCAGCGCGACCGGATGCCCCGGTTGGCCCAATTGCCGCCGTTA
Organism: uncultured Pirellulales bacterium; assembly: GCA_964399535.1. Taxonomy (GTDB): domain Bacteria; phylum Planctomycetota; class Planctomycetia; order Pirellulales; family CAYNRE01; genus CAYNRE01. The sequence goes on from CAYNRE010000032.1 coordinate 483,910, forward strand.
CCGCAGGCAAGCCCCGAGGTGGCGGCCGAGGCCCCCGCAGCCCCCCCCTCGAACGACACGGCCGCCGCAACGGTGGCGCCGCTCGCGCCGCCGGCCCCTCCCGCCACGCCCGCACCGCCGACGGCGCCCGCTTCGCCAGCGGCGCCCGAGGCCCCGCAGGCACCGGCGGCCGTGGAATCGCCGGCTGAAATTGCCGCGGCGGTGGCCGCCGCCGCCGAATCGATCGCCGAAAACGCGGAAATCACGGCCGAGCAAGTCGGTGAGCAGATTGAGCGCTCGGTCGAGGCAGCCACCGACGAGCTGGAGCGACGACTGGAAAGGTCGCACGCAGACGCCGAGCGCGCGGCCGAGCGCGCGGCCGAAACGGTCGAAGAAACGCTCGAAGGCCGCAGACGCCCGCGGCATACTCGCCGGGATGGAAGCGCATCGCCCGAAGCGTCCGCGCGGCGCGCGCCGGTACAACTCCAGATTCTTGCGGAGCGGCCCGCCTGGATCGACGAGCCTCCGGCCTCGCGCGAAGGGGTTTACTACCTGACCGCGGTCGAAGGTCCGTTCTCCTCGCGGGAGGAATGCGAACAGATTCTGCCTCGGTTGTTCGAGCAACTGGCGCGCCGCTACGAACTGATGTACCTCGACGAAACCTTCGACCTGCCGTTCTCCCAGTTGATGGACGAAGGCGTATGCCGCGAGGCTTACATTGGCCCGCACGATTCGGCCGAATTGGGCACTATGTTTCAGGTCCATGCCTTGGCCGGTTTCGACGATCGATTCCGCGGGTTACTGCGACAAGTTCGGCGAGACGCATTGGTTCACCAGCGCGTGATTGCCACCTGCTCGCTGGCCGGGCTGCTGCTGGGCATGATGGGAACCGTGTTCGGCTACCTGCGGCTCGATACGGCAACCAAGGGGTTTTATAGCGGCCGGCTGAAGCTGCTGGCCGTCAGCCTGATGGCGGTTTGCGTGGCCCTCTGCGCGACCGTGCTCGCCCTGACGCAATGAGCCGACCCGGCTTCCACTTTGGGCGCGACCCTGCCGGGCAGCCCAGTGGGCGATTACAATGCACCCAGCAACCCGGGGGGTGGCGCCGGTACGGGCCGCACGCGCCCGCTCGGCGGTGCAGGGGTCCTCGAAGGGGGAGCTGGTCGTGCCAACGGGTTCCGCACCTTTAAACGATTTCGACCGGCTGCTGGTCGAGCGTATCCGTTCCGGCGAATCCGACGCCTGGAACGAGCTGATCGAGCGCTTCGAGGGGCGGCTGCTGGCCTTTGTCGAGAGCCGGCTGCGCAGCCGCACCACCAGCGAAGACGTGGTGCAAGAAACCTTCGTGGGCTTTCTCACCAGTCTGCCCAATTACGACGGCAGCCGGCGGCTGGAAAGCTATCTCTTCTCGATCGCAGCGCATAAGCTCACCGACCATCTACGGCGCGAGGGGCGGCGGCCGACCATTCCGCTGGCCGTGGGCCGGCAGAGCGACGACTCTTGGGATGTGCCCGGTACGGCTCGACCGGCAAGCAGCCTGGCCCGCAGCGGCGAGCGGCGAGCCCTGGAGGAAACCGCCGTGGCCGCGGCCGTCCGCGATACCCTCGCCCGCTGGCGCGACCGGGGCGATTGGGAGAAGGTGGAGGTCAACGAGCTGCTCTTCGTCCGCGGTTGGGCCAACAAAGACGCGGCTCAGTTTCTCAAGATCTCGGAGCAGACCGTGGCCAATCACAAATTCGAGTTTCTCGCCAAGCTGCGCACGGCGGTGCGCAAGCAAGGCCTGGACGAAGAGGTGTTTCCCGAGTTGGCCGAAGGCTAACCGAGCGGGGTCAACTCGGCGGGGCCGTTGGTGCGGCGCGGTCGGTTCACCGGATGGGAGTCGTTACTTTCATGAGCGGCGGCTACAGCGAACACGAACTGGAAGCCTATCTCGACGAAGGGCTGCCAGAGGACGAAATGGCGCGCATCGAAGCCGCCGTGCGCAGCGATCCGCATTTGGGCCGCCGGCTCAGCCAGATTCACGCCCGCCGCGATGCCGGGGTCCACTCGCTGGGCGAGATTTGGCGGCGCCACCGACTGAGCTGCCCAAGTCGAGAACAACTAGGCAGCTTCCTGCTGGGCGCCCTGGCCGGCGGCGCCGCCGAGTACGTGCAGTTTCACCTGAAAACCGTGGGCTGCCGGTATTGTCAGGCGAATCTTCGTGACTTGGAGAGCCAGCAAGCCGAGGCCGCCGAGGCCGCCCTCGAGCGGCGGCGAAGGTACTTTCAGTCGAGCGCGGGCTATCTGAAAAAGTCGGATCGCCCTTGAGGCGACGCCCCCGACCGGGCTCCACGCCACGGCCCCCCTCACCGCTCGACCGGCGGCTCCCGGGCGCGACTGCGGTTGGCAGGCCCCCGTCCAGCGCGGTACAACCGCCTAGCGGGTTTTCCGCGCTTGGCCTGCACACCCCGGAGCCGGCCCGGGGGCCGAATCGGGCTCGGCTGTCGGACGGTTTTCGCACTCTGCCCCCCACCAACGAACCGGCTCGCGAGGAAGTCACATGCACCGCTGGTCCGTTCGCGATTTTCCTCGATTCGTACTGCTCGTTTCGGCCCTGGCGCACGGCTGGGCAGCAGGCTGGATAGCGACCCCGGTTTGGGCAGGCGCCGCCGAATCGGGCGAGGCCGCCGGAGACACGCCGCCGGGAGAGAAGCGGCCCGCGGCCAAGGTCACCCGTGCCGATCTGAGCGTCGCCTACCTGCGATTCGAGCAGACGATGGGGGCGCATCCGGTACCGGCCGAGCGCACGGCGGAAATCAACCGCGCCTTCGACCAGGCGACGCTGGCCTTCTTCGCCGGGAGGAACGCCGCCACGATTGAAACCATTAATCAACTCGCGGCGTCGCTCTTGCCCGAGCCGCCGAGCGCGGCCCAGCGCGTGGCCGCCTCGCTCCGCGTAACCATCGAGCCGGCCGTGCTGCATCCGGCCTCCGAAGCAACGCCGATTGCGCGCGTCGAGTCGCTCTACGCCGTGGCGGTCGAGCCCGCCCAATCGATCCGGCTCGTGCTCCGCTTGCGGCTCCTGGACGGCGCCGGACAGGTCGAACTGCCGATCGAAATCGAGGCCGGGCCGGCCACGCTGGTCGATCGCCAACTGGACCTGGCCGACCTGGCCGATAGCCTTTCGGCCGGTACGCTGGCGCTCGAACTTGTGACCGACCAGGGCCAGGTGTTCTCGACCGGGCAATGGGTCGTCGCCACGCGCCCGCTCGACGCGGTCCGAGAGGCCAATTTCAAGCGCTTGGCCGACCTGAGGCCCGAGACCCCCGCCCTGCAACAGGCGTTGGCAACCTGTCTGGCGCGAAACTCGCTGTTGACCGATCGGCCGTCGAGCTCCAAGAGTGCCGAACTGTTGGCCGACCCCACCGCGCTGGCAGCCGAGGTTTCGGCCGAAATCGACGCCCTGCTCGCGCAGCGCGACCCGTACGCGCGCCGAGCGGGCGACTACTGGCGCGTCGTCAAAACCCCCAAGACCGAGATTCCCCTGCGGGTTTACGCCCCCCAGGCGGCCACCGGCGAGCAGCCGGTCGGCCTGTTGATTGCCCTGCACGGTGCCGGCGGCGACGAGAACATGTTTTTTTATGGTTATGGCGCGGGCATGATCAAGCGCTTGGCCGACGAGCATGGCCTGATCGTGGTCACGCCGCGAACCGAGGCCCTGGCCGCCAAGCCCGAACACCTCGATACGTTGCTCGAAGCCCTGGCCTACGACTACGCGATCGACCCGAGCCGGGTCTATGTACTCGGCCATTCCATGGGGGCCGGTGCCACGGCCAGCCTGGCGGGGCGCTCGCCCGAGAAGATTCGCGCCGCGGCGTGCCTGGCGGGGTTCGCGGGGTTCAGCAAAAAGGTGGAGCGAATTCCACCGCTGTTGGTCATCGCGGCCGAACTCGACCCGATCATTCCGCCCGAACAGATCGAGCCGTCGGCAACCAAAGCCGCCGAGCGCGGGCTGCCGGTGGAATTTCGCCTCAAGCGCGATTATGGGCACACGCTGCTGGTGCCGGCCGTGCTGGGCGAAGCGGTCCAGTGGATGCTCGCCCAGTAGTTCCCGCGGCGCTATCACTCCGGCGGCTCGGTTGCAATCACCGAGCGAACCGCGCGATTAGTTGTTGATCGCGGTCGCCACTTCGTTCGAGGCCACCACGGCGGCCGGCTCCTTGTTGCCCTGAATGGTCGACATGCCGCGATAAATGGCCAGGTCGACGTTTTCCGCGATGAAATGCACCGAGCCGTCGGCCAACAGGAAATTGCAGCCCGCCTTATGCGCGCTGCGGAACCCGCTGGTGCGAGCCTGGTGCACCTGGCTCGACGTGTTCCCCGCCCAATCGATGCTGGGGCGGCAGGTGAGAATGCCAAAGGGAATGTCGATCACCGAATGGCAGACCGGGTTGCGGTTCATTTTCTCCAGCGTGCAGGCGAAGGGGCTGCCTGCATAGAGGCCTTCCGTGACCAGTTCCGTCAAGTTGACCGGCATGCTCCAGAACTGAAACAGGGGCAGCTTCCGCCCGGTTACGAACGGGTCGTTGATGGCGTCGGCCGCGGTGCAGCCCACCTCGGTACAGACTTGCCAGGTTCTGCCGCAGGCGCCTTCGCCGACGCAGAAGGTGTTGCTCAGCCCATCGGAAATCATCCGTTCGGTACAGGTGAAGCTAGCACCGCGGATGGCGACCGATTCTTTGGGCAGCGAAATGTCAAACATCCCTCGTTCCTGAAACGCATAGGCCGATTCCAGGGGCACGAAGATTGTCAACTCCTGCCAGGTTTTCAGGTTCCCGGGAAAGAAACACCAACCGTTGCTCACCCCTTTGCAGGCCACGTAATCGGTCAGGCCCGCCGCGGGCGCCGGATTGTCGAACGCCGTGAGAATCTGCTTCAGATAAGGATCGGTGCCCGGGTTGTCGTTGCTGTTCGAGGGACAGACGAAGGTCGAAACCGCGGTGCCGATGATGTCCGGCGGCAATTCTTCCCAACTAACGCCCGTCGGGTATTTTCCGAATAGGGGCGACTGCTCCAGGTAGGGCAGGAGCGAAATCATCCAGTTGGTAAAGAACCCACCATCTCCCGTGTCGGGCGCTGGCGACAAACGCGGCGGATCCCAGGGAACTCCGAACGTGGCTCCGGGCGGAAAGCTGGCCAGCGCCGAGTGGTAGTTGTGCATGGCCAGGCCGAACTGGCGAAGATTGTTGGTGCACTGGGCCCGCCGTGCCGCCTCGCGAGCCGCCTGCACGGCCGGCAGAAGCAGGGCGATCAGGATGCCAATAATGGCGATCACCACCAACAGTTCCACCAGGGTGAAACCCCGCCGTGTCCCGGCGTGCGACCGCGAGGCGCCGTTTGCGCTCGTGGTCCCCGTCCATTGCCGCCGTACACTTTCCATTGCACCGCTCCTGGCCAAAGTGAGTTGGTACCGCCGGCATCCTGCGGCACCAGGTATGAAATCGCGTAGATCCTTGCTCCGAGGGGGCGGGCCGCCGCGACCCGAGCGCCGCGGCGGCCGATGCAACCTGGCTTAGGCGCGCCGTCGGCCTACCAGGAACATTCCCGCTAAACCGATGAGAAGCAACCCCACAGACGAGGGTTCGGGCACCGCGGCGCCGGCCGGCGGACAGGTGTTGCCGAAATTGGCGGCCCAGAGCGCATAGTCGCCCGCGCCCACGCTGCCGTTGCCGTCGAAGTCGGCCGAAAGCCCCTCGGCGGTTTGACCGAACTGGGCAGCCCAAAGGGCATAGTCGGCGGCGCCCACGGAGCAGTCGCCATTGGCATCGCCGATCAGCGTCGGCGGGGGATCGTCGACGGCGGCGAACAACCCGCCGACGGCGAAGCCCGGCACTTTCTGCTGGCCGGTCAGCAGGGCAATCGTGTTGGCGTTCAGTTCGCCGGTGGTGTCGGCCGACTCGATCAGAATCTTGCCATCTTCATAGATCTGATCGTCGTCGTCTTCCAGATACACCACCTGGGTAATCGCGGGGTTCAAGGGATGCACCCCGACTTGCAAATCGAAGGCGGTAACCAGCGCGCCCGGAATGACCAAAGGCGAGCCATTGGACGCCAGGAAATAGATAAACGGGGTGAAGGCGTACTGCACGGCCTTGGAGCCAAAGTCGATGTCGGCCAGGCGGAAACTCCAGGCTCCAGGCAGGTCGTTGTAGGGCCCGTCATCCTGGCTGCGAAACACCCATTCCAGAATCTCGCCCGTGTTCTCGAACTGCGTAATGGCGCCCTTGTTGGTGCTCAACCCGCCCGCGATTCCGGCAAAGGCGGTCGAGGTCTCGTTGACCCGCAGCCCCTGGGGAGCGGGGCCGCCGACCAGTTCGGAGACGCCGTCGAAGGTGACGGAGGTGGCGCCGTAGGTGTTCGGAAAATTAGTGCCTTGGACGGTGTACATGTCGCCTACCGGGCCGGCCACCAGCGGCGAGCCGGCCAGGGCCACGGCCAAAACCCCCAGAGCCCTGGCTCCGGCGGTCAACGAGTTGCTGCGCATCGGTTCTGCCTTTCCTTTAAACGTGCGGTTCGAGCGAATCGGGTGCTGTGAATTCGTTATTTCATTCGTAGTCGCATGAGCGCCGGTGCCGCTCGCGGCTGGCTTCGCCGCGAGCGGACCGGCCTGGCTCGAAACCGATCGGGGGTGTTGGGCCGCTTAACGCCTGCGCCGACGAATCGCGGGCACCAGCGCCACCAGCCCCAGGCTGGCCAGGAGCCAGGTGCTCGGTTCCGGAACACCCACGAACAGCGCGCCCAGCCCGAAGCCCGACAGGGGGCTCACTCCGGCCAGCAGCGCCACCGTATTGGCGTTCAAGGTGCCGTCGTCGTTGACTCCGATCGAAATGATTCCGTTGCTAAACACGGTGTCGGTGTCTTCTTCCAGGTAAATCACTTGGGTAATCGCCGGATTGGTCGGGTGCGGCCCGGCCTGCAAGTCGAAGGCCCCGATCAAGATCGGCGAGATCACGATCGGACCGGCCGGACCGATGAAGTAGGTGAAGCCGGTGTAGGCCTTCTGGATGACTTGCGGCGTGCCGAAGTCCAGATTGTCGAGCAACAGCGACCAGGCGCCAGGCAGATTGTTGTATGGCCCGCCATCGGCGCTGTTGAAGGTCCATTCGAGCAAGGCGCCCGAATCCTCGAACTGGGTGATCGGTCCCTTGTTGGTGGCGATTCCGCCGGGAATGCCCGCAAAGGCGGTGTCGCTCTCGTTCACCAGCAATCCGTTCGGACTGGGTCCGCCGACCAACTCCGCCACTCCGTCGAAGGTGATCGAAGTTTGCGGGATATCGTTCGGAACATTTACGCCTTCGACGGTGTAGGAGTTGCCGACCGGGCCGGCCTGCAACGCGGAATCACGCGATACGGCGGCCAGGGCGAGCAAACCCAGGGTGAAAATGTGGCAGATACGCATGTTGCTGTGTGCCTTTTCCAAGTTGACTGCGATCGAAATCGATCCCAATAGATTCACGAGCTTGGCTCCTTGCCCACAAAGGTCCATTCACCTGGCCGACGACCAGCTTGCCGGTCGGCGACCCAACGAAACTACTTTCCGATCCCGCGAGCGAAACTACCAGCGGGTCTGCGGCCACCCGCCGAACGGAGCGCAGCGTACCGCTGTCCCGAGCGGGCAATCCGGCTGCCGGCACGCTATATCGCGCAGGCCAAGCACGGCTGCCCGAATCCGAGTCGAGTCGCAAAAGCCGCTGGCGATTGGCGTCGAACAAGCGACGACAAGCGGCGCCTTGCCCAGACCCCAGGCAAAGCGCACCAATCCCGTCGTCCGCGACCAGAGAGCGCGGCACAACGAAACTAGCTGTGATTTGCGACGACTCGAAGTCGCCGGGACAGCATTAGCGGCACTCGCCCGGGGAGAGGAATCCGACCACGCAGGGCGGCCCTAAAACGGGCCACTCATTCCTGGTGTAATCGTTCGAAAGCTAACTGACCTACTAGCCTAGGAACGGCATGCGGAGTGGTCAATCAAATTTTAGAGGGACCACTACACCCTTCAGAAGTAGGGGACTGGCGCGATCCGGCCGGCGGCAAAGCCGCCGCTGCCCGCGGCACTGTGAAAATCTGTTTTGGGACCGGCGGGCCAAGCCGCATAATGCGGCCCGCCGCGTTTTTCCTGGGGGGGGATTTCGTCATGTTTCACGCCCGGTTCCGTCGTTTCTTCCAGTTGCTAGTCGCGTTGGTCGGGTCTCCGTGGGGCTCGTTGAGAGCCATTCGGCGGCCGGCCGCGTTGGCGACGCTCGGTGCGGGTTTGGTTTTCGCCGTCGGAAACAGGTCGGAATCCCTGGCCCAAGACTGGAAGCCGGCCGGCGATCGGCTGCTTACCCGCTGGGGCAAGGCACTCGACCCGGCCCAGGTTTGGCCGGAGTACCCTCGACCGCAGCGGGTTCGGCCCCAGTGGCTGAATTTGAACGGCTTGTGGCAATTCGACGCGGCCACCCAGGACCAGCCGCCGCCGCTGGGCCAAGCACTTGGGCGGCAGATTCTGGTGCCGTTTCCGGTCGAATCGGCGCTTTCCGGCATTGGCGAGCCGGCCGAACGGGTCTGGTACCGCCGCACCTTTCGGGTTCCCGCCGAGTGGGGATCGAACCGGGTGCTGCTCAATTTCGGCGCGGTCGATTGGGAAGCGCGTATCTGGTTGAACGGCCAGGAGCTCGAGCCGCACCGCGGGGGTTACGACCCGTTCACGCGAGAGATTACCGAGGCCCTGGCCGGACACGACGAACATGAATTGGTCGTGGGGGTTTTCGATCCGACCGACGCGGGCAGCCAGCCGATTGGCAAGCAACTCGAAAAGCCAAACGGCATTTGGTACACGCCCAGCACCGGCATTTGGCAAACCGTATGGCTCGAGCCGGTGCCGGCGACCTACCTGGCCGACGTGAAAATCGCACCCGATCTGACCAGCAGCCAGGTGGTGGTGGCGCCGCGCGTCGACGGTGCTGCCGAGGACCACACGCTGCGGGTGACCGTGCTCGAGGGGGACCGGACCGTGGGCGAAGCGGCCGGACCGGCGGGAAGCCCGTTGAGCGTCGCCATTGCCAACGCACATCCCTGGTCGCCCGACGATCCGTTTCTGTACGACCTGCGGATCACGCTCGAGGAAAGCGCCCAGGTTGTCGACGAGGTGACCAGCTACTTCGGCCTGCGCACGCTGGAAGTGCGACCGGTCGACGGCGTCACGCGCTTGGTGCTGAACGGGAAGCCGGTGTTTCAAATCGGCCCGCTCGACCAGGGGTTCTGGCCCGATGGGCTATACACCGCGCCCAGCGACGAAGCGCTGCGCTACGATGTGGAGATGACCAAGCGGCTGGGCTTCAACCTATCGCGCAAGCACGTGAAGGTGGAGCCCGACCGCTGGTACTACTGGTGCGACAAGCTGGGGCTGTTGGTCTGGCAAGACATGCCCCACAACATGCGGGCTTCGCAAACCGGCGAGCAGTTTGAAACCGAACTGCGGCGAATGATCGCGGCGCTCGAGAATCACCCCTCGATCGTGATGTGGGTCGTGTTCAACGAGGGTTGGGGCCAGTACGACACGCCGCGGATTGTCGAGGTAGCGCGCGAGGCCGATCCGACCCGACTGGTCTCGAATGCCAGCGGTTGGACCGACAAGGGGGTCGGCGACGTGATCGACATTCATGTTTACCCGGGGCCCGGGTCACCCAAGCCCGAGCCGACCCGGGCGGCGGTGCTGGGCGAGTTTGGCGGGCTCGGCCTGGCGGTCGAGGGGCACACCTGGCTCGACAAAAAGAACTGGAGCTACCGGGGAACCGCCAGCCCCGAACACCTGACGGCCAGTTACGCGGGACTGCTCAAGGAAACCTACCGCCTGGCGGCCGCCGAGGGACTGAGCGCGGCGGTTTACACGCAGCTCACCGACGTCGAGATTGAAATCAACGGCCTGTTGACCTACGACCGCGAGGTGGTGAAGGTCGATCCGACGCGCGTGGCCCAAGCCAACCGGGGAGTGTTTCCGACGGTCGCTGCCCGAGTTCCGACCAGTGAGCGCGAGCCGGCCACCTGGCGATACACCCTTGAGGAACCCCCCAAGGATTGGTTTCAGGCGGGCTTCAACGCTTCGGCCTGGAAGCAGGGGCCGGGCGGCTTCGGCAGCCAGGGAACGCCAGGTGCGGTGGTGCGCACCCCTTGGTCGACCGACCGCATTTGGATGCGGCGCGATTTCGACTGGTCGGGCCCGCTACCTGAAAACCTGCTGCTGCGCGTACACCACGACGAACAGGTGAAGATTTATCTCAATGGCGTGCTGGCTGGGGCCGCCGGCGGTTACACCACCGATTACCAGTTGATGCCGCTCTCGGGCGAAGCCAAGGCCGCGCTCAAGCCCGGCAAGAACTGGCTGGCCGTCGAGTGTCGCCAAACGACCGGGGGGCAGTACATTGACGTGGGGCTGGTCGAACTAAACTGGCCCAATTGATCGCGCCCCGTGCTGGGTTGCGCCCGAACCACGCCGCCAACCCTTTCCCGGAGCGGAAACCATTCGCCATGCAACTTTCCGGCGAACTTGAGCCCGCGGAGTTGGCCCAAGGCATACTGATGGCCAGGGCGAAACGCCCTCCGCGTGCCTGGCCGCTAAGGCAAGCCTGGGCCTTGCTGCTCTTGGGCACCCTGGCCTGGACCGCCCTGGCAGTCGTTTGGCCCCGAGCTAATTATCCGGCGAATCTGATCGTTCGAGTCGTGATCGTCCTGTTGCTGTTGGTGATTTATGCGGGTCGGCGGGCCGCCGGCCAGCAAACTCCCGCCCGAGTGCCCCCCCGGTTTGGCTTGGGCAGCATTCTAGTAATGCTCACTTGTTATGGAGCACTGTTCGCCGGGCTGCGATTGCTCGATGCCGAACCGGTCTGGCATTTGGTGCTCGGCCTGTTTCTGTTCCTAGAAGGGTTGGCCCAATGGCGGCTGAAAAACCCAACCTGGGCGCGCGCGGTTTCGGTCGCCGTGGGCATGGCCTATTACCTGGCGGGGATTGCCCTGGTCGAATTGATGCAGCCATTGCCTCAGGTGCGGCGGGCCATCCACTCGGTTTTCTTGGAAGGGTTGGCCCTGGCCGGCGTGATCGGCTACGTGGGCGGGGGCGCCGTGGCGGCCATTTTTCTGGTCATGAACCAAATCGACGAGGTCTGGAAGGCCCGCGGCGAACGAAGCGCCGCCGCCATGGGCCCAACACGGCTAACTGGCGAAACCCCCACGCCGGCTACCTAGTGGGCACGCGCGACGGTCCCGGGCCGAGCGTCCGGCCGTCGCCTAATTCGCGCGACGAAACAGATAGCCGCGATCGTCGCGGACGATGTACTCGTAGCCCAATTGATGCATGGCGTCGTGGTAGCCCTCGCCCGTGGAAGCCAGGCTGATGTAGGGGCAACCGGCCGCCAGCAATTCGGTCATCCCTTCCAGAATCGCCAGTTCGGCTCCGTTGGTGGTAATGCTCACCAACCGGGGCACGGCCAACCCCGACTTGCGCCAGAGAACGTCGAGCGTGTCGACCGGCACCTGCAAGCGCTCGAACCCTCGCCGCGCTAGCTCCGGCTCGGGCAACTCCAGCACGTCGTCGAGCACGTTGGCCGCCGGATGCCGGGGATTGGCCAGAAACGTCAACTGGCCGGCTTTGCGCCACGCGCCGGCCGGCACAATCTGGATTCGCTCGGCCAGCGGTCGACCGGCCAGGGCCTGGCGCAGTGCCGCTACGTTGGCCGGATCGGGCTCGACCACGAGCACCGTCCCGTGCCCCACGAGCCGCGCGAAGTGGATCGCGCGCGAGCGGCCGGCCCTGAGCAAATCGCGCGGAGCGCCGACTTGAATCACTGCGTCGCCCGGTTCGATGAACCGGTAGGGGGCCTTCCCGCTTCGCGGCCAACTGGCCAGAGCGTAGCGCAGCTCAAAAGGTGCCAGTGCCGCCGCCGCGTTGAAACTGCGCGTGGCCAGGCGAAACAGCCCGCTGGGTAGCACCCGCTTGAGCTGCTTGCCGAAACCGCGCTGATCAGGAACCGGCTCGGGCATGAGAGCGCAACCGCACAAAAAAGCCGGGAAAGAGAGAGGCCACCCCCGGTCCACGCCAGGCCCAGTCTTTAGGGCTCGGCGGCCAGGCTGGCCGAGACCAGTTCTTCGTCATTGCGGGCCAGCACGTGTCGATTGGCAAAGGCCGGATGCGCCCAGCAAACGCCGCCGCGCTGCGCGAGCTGACGCGTGGTGGGCTCGATCAGTTTGGCCCGGCTGATCTCGTCGAATCCGCGCGGCGACAACCGTGTAATGAGCAACTCGCCCCGTTCGTTGAACATCCAGACCTTGTCGGCCTGGGTCACGAAGTGAATCGTGCTCCAGCGAGCCCGCGGCACTGCGGCCATGCTTTCCCAAACCCGCTCCCCCGTGTTGGCGTCCAGACAGCGCAGCTCGCCGTAACTGTCGACCCCGTAGGCATAGTCTCCTTGGAGCAGCGGGGTGGAAATGATCGAGTGCAGCCCCTCGGTGTGCTGCTCGTCCAGTCCTATCTTGTGCCAGAGCAGTTCGATCGCCAGGCGGTCGGGGGGCAGGTGAAACATCATGGCCCCGTCGTAGAACGAGGTAACCAACAGCCGGTTGTTTTGCACCACCGGCGTGGCGACCGAAATGACCATGTTCTTCGGTTTGTAGGCATGCAGCCAAAGCGACTGGCCGGTCGCCGGGTCGAGCCCCGCCACGTGGTCGCCGGTCCAGCAAACCAGCACCGGGCGGCCCGCCTGCTCGATCAAAATCGGCGCCGAGTACGAGGCATCGTCGTCCAGGGCGCGCCACCGCTCTTGGCCGGTCTGGCAATCGAACGCCATGAGACACGCGCCCGGGTGCCCGCCCACTTGAACCACCACGGTCCCGTCGACCACCAAGGGAGAGGCGGAAACGCCCCAGATTGGCATCTTGATATCGAACTCGTCGTGGCACTTGTGTTGCCACAGCACGCGCCCCGTGGCCGCGTCGAACGCCAACAGGTCGCCCATGGCACCCAGCGAGAAGGCCCGCCCGTCGGCCACGGCCACGCTAGCGCGGGGGCCGGCGTCGTAACCTACTCCCTGGTACGGGCAAGCGTAGGTGTGCGACCAGAGAGATTCGCCTGAGTTCTCGTCGAAGCAGTGCACTCGCTCGACTTGTTCCGGCTCGACGAGCCGATCGGTCACATAGACGCGCCCCTGGGCAACCGTGGGGCCGCTGTAGCCGTTGCCGACGGGGGCCCGCCAGCGAATCGCCAGCTGCGGGCCGGCAAACTTCTCAACCAGGCCGGTTTCGCGCCACACGCCGTCGCGGGTCGGTCCGCGCCACTGGGGCCAGTCGTCGGCCGCGACCTTGCGCGCCCCGGCAGAGAGGCCAAGCCAGGCAACCAGACCAACGGCGACGATACGGCGATTGCTTCGACGCATACGGTGCACACCCTGAGGAGGGACTCGGTTCGCTGCTCGGCTCCGCCCGGGCCGGATCGATTCAGGCCGCCAGTATAGGGCTCGGCGGGCCGCTCGGGCAGTCGGCGGGCCTGGGACCCCACCCTTGCGCCACCGGGCACGCGCCACAAGCCGGCCCCTGCAAGGAATGGCCGGAGCCGACGCAGCCATGCTGCCGATCAGGTTCGCGTAATTTCGAGCATCTGGTTGCCGCCGCGCTGGAATTCATACTGCACGGGGCGAACCTCCGCCTTCCATCCGCGGGCACGGGCCATCGCCACGATCGGCTCGACATGGGGTGAGGGGCCTCCGTCGAACCTATCGAGCAGCGGAAAAACTCGCACACGCCGGGCGACACGAAGCATCTCGTTCACGGCGGCCTGGTGCGCGGCGGCATCGACCAGTTGGCTATAAGTGAACAGATAGTGCGAGCAAAGGGCCAGGTCGAAGGCGCCATCGGCCACGGGCAGCCGGGGCAACTCTGCCACGACGTAGCGCCCCGAGGCCGCGCCAGCGGGAAAATCGGCCAGAAACGCCTCCATGGCAGCGAAGCGGGCGGCGCAAAGCGCCTCGGGCGAGGAGAATTCGTGCCACAGAAAACTCTCGCTCGTGGCCCTGGTTTGGGCCATTATGATCGGGGCCACTTCCGCGATGCGGCGGGCGATTTCTTCCACGCCGAAGCGATAGATGGGGTCGAACGATACGACTCGGCCCCCCCGGCGCGTTAGCTCGGCGTTGAAACCGGCCGGCCCGTCGCCGCAGCCCGCGATCGAACTGGCCAGATCCTGCTCGCCCAGCGCGAACATGCGCCGGTACTCGTCGAACGATCGCCCCCAGGGCACTACCTGGCTCAGCCCGCTCGACATGTTGACCTCGGGGCAAGCAGCGGGGGCCCGTAGCGGTTGGTGCGAGCCGGCCGCGGCTATTGGCGGGTCAGCTTGTGGAACTGCTCGAGCAGCCCGCGGGTAATCGGGCCGGGGGTGCCGTCGCCGATGGTTCGCGTATCGACCCGGACCACGGGGATCACTTCCGCCGCGGTCCCGGTCAGGAAACACTCGTCGGCGATGTAGACGTCGTGACGGGTCAGCGGCACTTCGCGCACCGGAATTCCCGCCTGACCCGCCAGCTCGATCACTGCGTCGCGGGTTATGCCTTCCAGAATGCCCGCATCGAGCGGCGGCGTAAGCAGCGTGCGGTCGCGGACCAGGAAGATGTTGTCGCCCGTGCACTCGGCGACTTCGCCCTTGGTGTTGAGCATCAGGGCTTCGACGCAGCCCGCCTGCAGCCCCTCGATTTTGGCCAGAATGTTGTTCAGGTAGTTGAGCGACTTGATCCGCGGGCTGAGCGCCGCCGGATGATTGCGAATCGTGGCGGCCGTGACGATCGTCAGCCCTTCGCGGTAGTCTTTCTCAGGGTAGAGGGTGATCCTGTCGGTGATGACAATCACCTGAGGGTCGCTGCAGCGGTTGGGGTCGAGCCCCAGCGTGCCCGCGCCGCGCGTGACCACCAGGCGAATGTAGGCATCTTGGAACTGATTGGCCTCGAGCGTGCGGTAAATCGCCTTGCTCATCTCCTCGCGCGTGAGGGGAATTTCGAGCCGGATTGCCCGGGCCGAATCCCAGAGTCGGTCGAGATGCTGCTGGAGGCGAAAGACCTTGCCGCCGTAGCTGCGCAGGCCCTCGAACACGCCGTCGCCGTAGAGCAGGCCGTGGTCGTAAACGCTGATCTTGGCGTCTTCCTTGGGCAGCAGACGGCCGTTGATGTAGACCTGTAGCGACATGGCGACGATTCCCCAACTCTGGCAAACGGCCCCCAACTCCAGCCGCCGGCAGCCCGCTTGCCGCGGTCCGGCCCGCGGGGCCCCCGACGGAAACTTGGCGAGTCTTCCGCGCTCTCCACGGCCCGAGTGGGAGAAACCGGAGAACCTCGCGGCCGCGACGGCAAAGCCGCGACGCTGAAGCCAGCGCGGCGAACCGCACCCCGGGCCAACCCGCCTGCTTGCCGCCGCTCAGGCCGTTTCGACGCGCCCTTCGACCAACCGCACGACCCGATCGGCCTCGTGGGCTATGCCCAGGTCATGGCTGACCATGACTATAGTGAGGCCCTCTTGGGCGTTCAAGGTTCGCAGCAGGCTCAGAATTTCGCGACCCGTGGCCGGGTCCAGATTCCCCGTGGGTTCATCGGCCAGGATCACCCGCGGATGGGCCATGAGCGCCCGGGCGATGGCCGCCCGTTGCATCTCCCCCCCCGACAATTCTCGCGGCCGGTGGCTCAGGCGATGGCTCAGCCCGACCAGGTCGAGGAGCCGACGGGCTTCCGCCACCAACGAGCGGCGGCGCCGCAGGTACCCCCACACGCTGTGGCGGACCATCAGCGGCGCGAGCACATTCTCCAGGGTGCTCAGTTCCGGCAACAGGTGATAGAACTGGAAGATCATACCGATCTGGCCGTTGCGCAGTGTCTCGCGCGCCGAGGCCGGCAAGTGATCGACTCGGCGGCCGGCGAAATGCACCTCGCCGCTGTCCGGGGCATCGAGCGTGGCCAGCAGGTGCATCAGCGTGCTCTTGCCCGAACCGCTTTGGCCGATGATGGCCAGGTGTTCGCCAGCGAAGATTTCCAGCGAAGCACCGCGCAGGACCGGAATCGTCTGCCGCCCCTTGTGATACGACTTGATCAGCTCGGTGCCCCGCAAGAGCGCGCCGGGGGGCGCCGCGGTGCGTCCTGGCGACGCCTGGTCGGCGTGACGCAACAGGTGCGGGGTCGAAAGCCCCGAGGCCGTGGCGGTCCGCGTTGGCGGAGCCAGCTCGAGATCACTCATAGCGTAGTGCCTCCACGGGATGCAATCGGGCCGCGCGCCGGGCAGGCAACACACTGGCCAGCACGGCGATGGCCAGGGCGCCCAGCACGATCCAGGCTACGGTCACGGGTTCGACAATGGTGGGAATGGAGTAGAAATAGTAGATCGACGGGTCGAACACCTTGTGGCCGGTAAACCAACCCAAGGCTTCGGCCAGCTCGTTGATCTGGCTCACCAGCAGCAGCCCCAGGGCCATCCCGGCGCCCGCCCCAACCAGGCCGAGCGAGAGCCCGTAGCCCAGAAAAATTCCCATCACCCCCCGGCTCGAGGCCCCCAGACTCTTGAGGATGCCGATGTCCTTGGTTTTCTCGACCACGATCATGAAGAAGATGGCCAGAATGCCGAAACCCGCCACGGCGATGATCAGGAACAGCAGCACGTTGAGCAGCGCCGTTTCCATGTTTACGGCCGCCAGCAACACTCCCTGCTTGTCGCGCCAGGTAAATACTCCGTACACCTCGGGCGGGAAAACCTGGCGGAGCCGATCGCGAACCGCGTCTCCCCGGGCGGGGTCGCGGAGCTTGATTTGAATCGAGCTCACATAGCGTACCCCCGTGCCCGGCTCGACCATACCGCACAGGTTCTGCAGCGCGTCGAGCGGCACGAACACCAGGCTGCTGTCGTACTCGGCCATCTGGCTTTCGTAGAAATCGACCACCGTGAAATTGGCGTCGATGGGCCGCGGTGGCACGGCCGCGTTGGGAAACGTAAGCTTCACGTCGTCGCCCGGCAGAATCAGGAAGCGGTCGGTGCCGGTCGAATCGCGAAAACTCGTCAGCCCGATTCCCAGCACCGCGCCGGTCGCCTGCTGCTGGCCGGGGTCGTACATCGCTTCCGTTTCCGGGGCATCGGCGAAGGGGTCGTCGGGCGGCTGGCCGGCGGCCGGCGGCTCGGGGGCCGTCGCGGCGCTGGCAACCGCCGGCGCGGCATCGACGGGAAAGGCCCCATTGGGGTCGGCTTCGCTCGCGTCGGCTTCACGCGGGTCGGCTTCACGCGGGCCGGGGGCGGCATCGGCACGATCCGCGACGGCGCCGTCGGCAGGACCTTGCACAGTGGGTGCCGTGGCGGGTGCCGTGGCGGCCGCAGCCAACTCAGCGGGGGTCACGGCCCGCTGCGAGAAGGGTTCGGCCTCCGGGTCGGCCGCGGCGGGATCGACCGCGGTTGCCATCTCCGGGGCAGGGGAAGCCGACAACTTTTCCTGAATGGCTTCGAGCTCGCGCCAGCGCCGCTCGCGCTCGGCTCGCCAGCGGCGATAGGGCCAACCGGCCAGCTCAAGTTGATCGCGTGGCGGCACATCGGCCGCGGCGCCTTGCTGGCGGATGTCGAACCCCCCCTCGCGCAAGTCGAAGCTCATGGTCCGGCGGTTTTCCGGATGCAACAGATACTTGCCGAAATCGCTGGTCAGGCTCTGGGTGCGCGGGTCGACGCCGACGAGCTGCACCTGGCGCTTTACCCAGCCGTCGCGAAACGGAAAGCTGAGCAGGGCCGGCACCTGTACGGTGGGGGTCATCGACTCGATGTCGTCACCCACCGCCTGGCGGATTTGCTGCATGTGCCACTCGGGGTTGGCAAACCCCTCCAGGCCATGGCTTTCCAGCGTCACGTCGGAGAGCATCCCATGGATGCGGTCCTGCATGTCGCGGGTAAACCCCTCCATGACGGCGTTGACCACGATCATCGTGGCCACGCCCAGCGTCACCGAAATAATCGACGCCAGGGCAATCCAGCGGGTGCGCAGATAGCGCCAGGCCAAGAGCAGCTTGTACATGCAACCTTCCTTGGTCGCCAACCAACGGGCGCAGCCCACGGGGGCCGAATCGCTAGCGCGACTCGGGCCGCAGGAGCGGGAACAAAATCACATCGCGAATCGAAGGGCTGCCGGTGAGCAACATCACCAGCCGATCGATGCCCACCCCCAACCCACCCGCCGGCGGCATTCCGTGCCGCAGCGCGCGAATGAAGTCGTGGTCCATCTTGGCCATCGAGTCTTCGTCTTTCTGACCGGCCAACTGGGTCTGGAACAACTGAGCCTGGAGATCCGGGTCGTTCAGTTCGGTGTAGGCGTTGGCCAGCTCCATGCCGGCCACGTACAGCTCGAACCGCTCGGCAATTTCGGGATGCCCGGCCTTGCGCTTGGTAAGGGGGCAAATGCTGGCCGGGTAGTCGATTACGAAGATCGGCCCCTCGAGCCGGTCTTCCACCTGCGACTCGAACACGTCGCTCTTGACCACGTCGGCGTCGCGGCCCGCGGTTTCGATTCCCAACCGGCCAGCCAGCGCCGACACCGCGGCGGTGTCGCGCGGATCGACGCCGGTATAGCGCTCGAACAGCTCGTCGTAGCTGGCTCGCTCGAACGGCGGGGTGAAATCATAGGTCCGGCCGTTCCACTCCAACTGCGGCTTCTGGCCCGTGGCCTCGAGTGCGCCGGTGATCAACTTTTCCGTCAGGTCCATCATGCTCCGATAGTCGCCGTAGGCCTGGTAGACCTCGAGCATGGTGAATTCGGGGTTGTGGCGCGGGCTGACCCCTTCGTTGCGATAGACCCGGCCCAATTCGTAAACCCGCTCCATGCCGCCTACCAGCAGCCGCTTCAGGTGCAGCTCCAGGGCGATCCGCATGAAGAGCGGCAGGTCGAGCGCGTTGTGGTGCGTGGTAAACGGCCGCGCCGCCGCCCCGCCGGCGATCGAGTGCAGCGTGGGCCCCTCGATCTCGACAAAGCCCTCGGCCGCCAGGGTCTGCCTGAGCGAATGCACGATGCGGGTACGGTTTAGGAACCTCTCCAGCACCCCCTCGGTGTGTACCAGGTCGAGATAGCGAAGCCGCTGCCTGAGCTCGGGATCGGTGAGTCCCTTGTGCTTCTCAGGCGGCGTTTCGAGCGACTTGGTCAGGAAGTGCAGACCCGTGGCGAAGATCGTCAGTTCGCCGGTCTTGGTGTGCTTCAGCTCGCCGTCGACACCGACCAGGTCGCCCAGGTCGAAGCATTCGACCAAGGCCCAGGCCTCGTCGCCGACCTGGCCCTTGCCGATCAGCACCTGGATTCGCCCGGTCCAGTCCCAAAGATCGAGAAAGACCAACTTGCCAGCCTTGCGCTGCAGCACCACGCGGCCGGCGGCGCGCACCCGCGGGCCCTGTTCCGTGGCCGGCTGAGCTTCGTCGGCGGCGGGTTGGCGAACGATTTCGCTTTCCCGGGCGCGGATCGCCCCAATGCCCTGGTGATCGTCGAAGCGGTGCCCCCAAGGATCGTGTCCCAGTTCGACAAGCCGACGCAGCTTCTCGCGGCGCGAGGCCTCGAGCGAACTTCCGCCGGCGGCAGGCGTGTTGGTCGAACTGGTCATGAGAAAAACCGTCTTTCGCCGCCCTCGGTCGGGCAGCACCAGTTGGCGTCAGTCCGATCGGAGGCAGAGTACCCCGGGCCTGTCGCCGCGCAGCGAAATGCCCGTGGCCTTATGAGCCGCAACGAGAAAAATGTCAGTAAGCCGAGAGAGCGCAAGATTTTAGTGTTCGCCGGGGCAGGGTCAACGGCAACTTACCCCAGGTGAATTTGGCGAAACTGGCTCAACCACGCAAGGTTGCGACCAGAAGCGGCCGGGCAGCCCGCGGCAGCGCTGAACATCGCCGGTCCGCACGACTTGCGGAGCGGGGGCCGGGAGCGAAGCGCGCCCCCCAGGCGGGAGAAACCTAGTCGGTTTCGGCCACGCTCAGCGAGGCTTCGTCGAGGTCCGCTTCGGCGGGCCGGGCAAGCGGGGCCACCCCCGGCTCGTCGCCAAAGGCTGGGCCCTCTTGCCGGGCAACTCGATTCCGCCCCGCATCTTTCGAGCGGTAAAGCGCCTGATCGGCCCGGGCCACGATCGACTCAGGCGAGTCGTCGGGGCCGACGGCGGCCACCCCCAAGCTGAGCGTAATGGCGGATTGATCTTCTTCGTCGACAAAGTCGAAATGGCCCCCGGCCGCCACGCTGCGCAGCCGCTCGGCCACGTTCAGGGCGGCCTTCAAATCGGTGTGTGGCAGGAGCACCGCGAATTCGTCGCCGCCGTAGCGGGCCACGAAGTCACCCTCGCGCACATGCTCGGAGAGCAATCCGCCCAATTCCTTCAGCACGCGGTCGCCACCCAAATGGCCGTGGGTATCGTTGATCCATTTGAAGTGGTCCAGATCGGCCAAGATCAGGGCAAACGATTCACCGTAGCGCTTCCAGTTACCCAACAGCAGCTTGAGCTTGGAGTCGAAGGCCTTGCGGTTGGCCACCCGGGTAAGCGAGTCGATGCGGGCCTCGATCCGGGTTCGGTCCAGTTCTTCGGCCTGGGCCTCGAGCCGGCAGTTGGCATATTCCAAGTCGTCTTCCAGCCGCTGATTGGATTCGAGCAGGGTCGAAATCTCGCCTAGCAGCAATTGCCGCAGTTGCTCCAGGTCGCCCGTGGCTTGAATCCCGCCCATGTGCTCGCGCACTTCGCGAATGGCGCTGTTACGGCTGCCTACGCTGTTGGTCAGTTCGGAAATCGACTTGAGCAACTCTCCGATCGTGGCCAGCGAGGCGGTGCCCTCCTCGGCCTTGGCGTCGTCGGCCGCCGCGCTCTGGCTCGTGCGGCCCAAGAGGAACCCGGCGATGATGCCGACCAGCACACTGGCCAGCACGCAGGTCAGGATGAACGAGAACGGTCCCATGATCGGCCGTGGACTGCTTGGGAGCGGTTCGACAAGTTTGGGGGGCGAGTCGACTACCCCGTTGCGGTGTGTCATCCGCGAACCTACGCGGCACCCTCAATATCCTATAGCTTGTTTTCACCGTCGAGGTTGGCGCCCGCAACGACGATAGCGATTTTTCCGCCAAAACCGCCCCCCCCTTGGCACCTGGCTCGCGTGGTACCGCGAAGCGAGACCCTCATGGAAATCCCCCTGTTTCAGGTCGACGCCTTCACTCAGCGGCCCTTTGGCGGCAATCCGGCGGCGGTTTGTCCGCTCGAGCGCTGGCTGCCCGAGGCGCTCTTGCAAGCACTGGCAATGGAGAACCAGCTCTCGGAAACCGCGTATTTGGTGGGGGGCCGGGGGCGCTACCAGCTCCGCTGGTTTACCCCCGCGGTCGAGGTCGATCTATGCGGCCACGCCACGCTGGCGGCCGCGCTGGTGGTATGTCGCCACCTGGAGCCCGGCTGCTCAGAGATTGTCTTCGATACTCGAAGCGGACCGCTAGGCGTAAGCCGCCAGGGAGACCGTTTCCAGCTTGATTTGCCCCTCTCGCCGATTGTGCCCTGCGAAACCCCCGCCGCGCTACGGCAGGGGCTGGGATGCGAGCCCAGGGCCGTGCTGAAGGGGCCCGACTACCTGGCTGTATTCGACACGGAAGACGCGGTCCGGGGGCTGAACCCCGACTTTCGCCGCCTGGCGCAGCTCGACTCGCGGGGCCTGATTGTGACGGCGCCCGGCCGCGATTGCGATTTTGTATCGCGGTTCTTCGCCCCGCAGTCGGGCATCGACGAGGATCCGGTCACCGGGTCGGCCCACACGAGCCTGGTGCCGTATTGGGCCCAGCAAACCGGGCGGCGCGAGTTCTTCGCTCGGCAAGTTTCCCGGCGAGGTGGCGAGCTGTGGTGCACCCTGGCGGGCCAGCGGGTGCTGATCGCCGGCTGCGCGGTCGAGGTGCTGCGGGGTACCGTGTACCTGGAGGATGAACTGGCCAAGGCCGAGCACTGAGCCGGTCGCCACGCGGTAGCCGATCGATTCTGCGGTAGAGACGAATGAGAAATGCCGGTGAGACCGACTTCTCGTCGGCCGTACCGCCGCCGGGATTCATTCGTCCGGCACCAGCGCCACGGCGCGGCACCAGCCGGCGCTGGCCCCCTCGATCTTGACCGGCAGGCAGGAAACCAGGTAGCCGGTCGCCGCCGGCAGCGACCCCAGGTTGGCCAGCTTTTCGATCTGGCAGTACTCGCGGTCGATGCCGGCGAAGTGGGCGGGCCAAATCTGGCGGCCGTCGCCCGTTTGTTGAAAGTCAGCGACCATCGCGGCGAACGGCCGGTCGAGCGTGTAGGCATCGATGCCGATCACGCGCACCCCTTGATCGACCAGCCAAAGCACCTCGTCGCGCCCCAGCCCGGGCTGTGCGAAATAGGCCGGGGTGTCGATTCGCATGTCGGCCCCGGTCCACAACAGCACGATTTCGCCGGGCGACAAACGATGGTCGATCGCGGCCAGCGCGGCGGTTAAATCGGCGATCGTAATCCGCTCGCCCGGGGCCAGGTGGCGCACGTCGAGCCGCACGCCGGGGGCCAGGCACCAGGAGAGCGGAATCTCGTCGATCCGCCGGGCGGGCCGGCCCTCGCTGGTTGAAGCGTAGTGGTAGGGGGCATCGACGTGGGTACCGGTGTGGGTAATGGCCGTAATCTGTTCCACGGCCCAACCCTGACCCTGGGAATACACCAGGTCCGACGGCTCGATGCCAAACAGTTGGCACATCTGCGTCAGCCCTTCGCCCTCGTGCGTGAGGTATCGAATCTGGGCCGGCAGCGGCTCGCTGGGCGATTGGTGGCTGAGCGCCACGCTCAGATCGATCAGCCGCAGCTTGGGCCAGGGGGTGGGCATGTCAGGAAGGGGTCCGACCGGTGGGAACCTTGACGGGGGCGGCCGCCGCCGGAGGGATCGGCGGCGAGGTATCGGCCCCGTGGACGACCACCCGCGGCTCGCCGCGCGGCGTGCGCCACCACTGGCGCACCCAGCGGACGCCGCTCCAGAGCATGGTAAGGCCGACCGGCGCCGTCAGCGAAAGACCTAAAAACACCACCGTGGCAAACGGGTTGTTGCGGGCCACGGAACGCAGCATGCCGCCGTAAATGGCGGCCATGATGCTGATCAGAATCATGCTCTGCAGCAGGCCCGAAAGGCTGAACTGCCAGCGGCCCAAGACGGCCTGAGGTTCGGTTGCCGGGCGCGGCGGCAATGCAACGGGTTCCATACCGGCCCCCTTGCCAGGCTCAGGACAGGTTCGTGATGCGGCTGACCAACTCCGCATGGGTATAGGCGCGGTCGGTGGGAATCATCAGCACCGTGGCCTTTTCGCCGGCACAATCGAGGATGATTTGCAGCGAGTTGGGGGCCTGATACCCCTTTTCGCACGGTTCGTGCCCGTGAATCAGCACCTTGGCCCCGGTGAGATCGGCGAAGGCGCGGGCATTGGCCTCGCGAAAATCGCGGCCCCACATCATGCGAAACAGCGGCCCCTGCTCTTTGAAATCGAGCGGTCCCAGCGGCTTGGTCAGCACCGTGGGGTCCCAAGAGCGAGCATCGGTTTCCTCGGGCACGGTGTGACAAACCATCACATCGCCGGGCAACCGGACTGCCAGCGGGCAGCTTCTGAGAAAGGGCAAGTAGGCCTCGCGCACTTTCTCGGCGGCGGGGCCGTAGGCCTCCTGCAGGCCCATGCGGAACATTACGTTCAGCATTTTACGGGCCTTGAGGATGGGGTAGTCGGTCAGTTCGGCCAGCTCGTGGTTGGAAAGCAGAAAGTGAAACCGCTCGGGATACTGCACCTTGAGCCGGGCCACGTCCTCGAGCATGGTGTGCGACATGCAGCCGCCCGTGGCATACGTCGGCCCGCCATGGCACACCTCCTGCATGATCAAATGCCGGCGGGGTTGCTGGTCGAGGTCGGCCAGGCGGCGAATCGCGTTGAAATTCCGCCGGTGGCCGTGCAGGTCGGCAGTGACGAGCACATCGGAGGCGATCTCGGCGTCGAGCACCACCACGTTGCCACGGCGGCTCGGAGTGCGCAGGTTGGCTTCGGCAGCCCTTTGAAAGGTGTCGATCACCTGCTCGATGTATTCAAACGACGCGACCACGCGGCAACCTGGCACCCGCAGGAGAATCGATGGTAATGGGCCCAGCGACGGGCCCCGGCGCGATACCTACAGGGTACAGCCTACAAGGGCCGGCTGCGCTCGGGGAGCGGCGGGGGCTCGGTGGTTGGCATCGCCGCGATCCACTCCCGCAGCAGCGCCAACCCTTCTTCATGAACCAGGCGCTTCCCCAGTTCGGGCATCATGATTCCCGGATGGGTCGATCCCACGCGGTACACCAGGATCGAGTCGTCCGGCTTGCCGGGCATGATATCGAAACGATGCCCGCCCGAGCCGGCGCCGGCGGCCACCGGCGAGCGGAACAAGCCGTAGTCGTAAGGGTTGCGCTGGCTATAGGTCAGGTCGAGCCCCGAGCCGCGAGCCGGCCCCCGCGGGTTGTGGCAATGGGCACAATTGATGTCGAGCCAGGCCCGGGCACGGTCGTCGAGCGAACCGCTGGAGGGGTCGTTCCAAACCGGGGCTCGGGGAGCGTCGCCGGGGGAGGGGGCCCCGTCGAGGGCTCCGATTTCGGTCCAGTGGGCAAGCTGATTGGCGCTTCCCTCGGCGTAGGCGAAATCGCGATTGAGATGCCGCGCCTTGGGCCCGATCGGCAGCAGAGACTTATTGTCGGTCTTGTGGCAGCCCTTGCACTGGTTGGCGTTGGGAATCAGGTAATTGTTCTCTTTCTGGCTGCCATCGACGTGGACCCAGCTGACGTCGGTGGTGCCGCCGGCCACTTTGAGCACGGCCTCGGTCTGCTCCGCGTTCCAAACGTAGGGCAAGCCCACCCAACCCTCGGGCTCGTGCTTGAGAATCCGGGTTTCGAGCAAACGCTGGCCCAGGCTGGGGTCGCGAATGTCGACCGGGCAAGCAAAGGTCTTGGCGATCACGGTGCCGACCGGAAACTCAAAGGCTTCCTCTTCCTGGTACTTGGCGGCCGTTCCCTCGGGCAGCTTCACGAACCGGTACTTGAGCATGTAGTCGGTAAACAGAGGCGAATTCAAGTCGTAGGGAATTACCCCGGCGGCCGGCTTCTGCTCAACCGGATTGCCTTCGAACAGGGCATAACTCGAGAGCAGCTTGGGAGGTCGCGGCTTAGCGGCCTTCGAGGTCGCCGGAGATTCCGCCGGGCGGCTGCATCCCAGAGCCAACACCCAGCCCAGGCAAACCAGCAGCGCGAGACGGTGCCAGGCCGGGCCGCGAAAAGCCTGGCGGAGCGGAACGGGCGTCATAAGTGGGTCACTCCACGAGAGCTATCTTACGAAATCAGCCCCAGGGGGGGTGATGTCCAAAGCGAACGGCCCGCCCTGCTTCGGGTGTCTATCCGCCAGGGCCCGGGCGCATCACTCCCCCGGCGGGTGCGAAGACCAGGCAACGCACCACGTTCCGCTCCGGCGGCCAGGGCCCCGGCTCGGTTGTCGTCGTCCGGCGACCGCGCGGCGGTGCGCTTCAGGCTACCCCGCGCTGGCAGTTCGCTGAAACCGGCCATCGCGGTCTGTTTCCGGCAGCGCCACGCCCTGAGCCGAGCTGCACTCGGCTCACAGAACAACGATCTACGTCGCTATTCTGCGATCGCGTCCCCGCGATCAGGCGGCCTGCTGAAACCTTCCACAGGCGGCTAGGGCAATCCAACCACGGCCGGAAGCGGTTCGTGCTTCCCGTCGTGCGGGGCCAAATCCTGACTAATATTCGGCGATTGGTTGTTGGCCAGGGCCTGGGCATCGAGATTTACAAAGTCGGCGTCGCCGTTGCCTTGAATGTAAATCCGCAGTTGTTCGGGCAACTGGCCATCGACCAGCTTGGTCGGGTCGGTCCAACCATCGTAGACAATATCGGGCACGGTACCCCCCAAAACGCTGGCCGCCACCTGGGCCAGCTCGCGCTGTGGCTTGTCGCCACCGCCCAGGAACGTGTTGTCGTGAATGTAGATCGCCTCGGGGTAGGGATCGTACTGCGGATCCTGCACCGGGTTGCCCGTGGTCATGTAGTTAATGACCGCCAGGTTGTAGGTCATGTTGTTCTCGAACGTGTTGTTAAACACCTCGACGTT
The DNA here is from genome assembly GCA_964399535.1 of uncultured Pirellulales bacterium. Classification (GTDB taxonomy): domain Bacteria; phylum Planctomycetota; class Planctomycetia; order Pirellulales; family CAYNRE01; genus CAYNRE01. The sequence continues at coordinate 510,082 of CAYNRE010000032.1, forward strand.
GTCGTTGGCCATGATCAGCATGCCGGTTCCCGGCGGAATATTGGCCACGATGTTGCCGGGCTTGGCGAAGTTGTCGATGTTGTTCTCGAACACCCGGTTGTTGTACACCCGGCAGTGGGTGCCGTTTTTCAGCAGATGGCCGGGCAGCGAGAAGACCAACAGCCCGCCGGTATTGTTGGTGGCGGTGTTGTCGTAAACGTCGGCGTTGACGGTGTTCTCGATTTCGATGCCCGCCACGTTCTCTTCGGCGGTGCAGTTGCGAACCACCACGTTGCGCGACTGACCCACGTAAATGCCGGCGTCGGAGGAGCCCCGGGCCACGCAGCCTTCGATGAGTACCCGGTCGCAAAGCACCGGGTAAAGCGCGTAGGCCCCGTTGTCGGGATGGGGACCACGGGTCCACTCGGCCTTGACGTTGCGGAAGATGACGCCGTAGGCGCCGGCAACCTTGATGCCATCGGCGGTGGAATCCTGCAGCGTGAAGTCGGCGATCACGAAGTCGTCGGGGTCTCCTTCATGCGCGAAACTCTCTTCGACCGGCGCCCCTTCGATGGCCGCGCCCCCCTCGGCGGTGCGGCGAGCCGCTTCCTTTTGAATCAAAGAGTCGTTGCTGCCGGTAATCTTCAGACCCTCGCCACCGGTGCCGGCCCCCATGCTCTTGAACGAGAGAATGGTTTTGTCCATGCCGGCGCCCCGGATCGTAACCCGTTTCTTTTCTTCCATCGAAAGCGTGGCGTTGAAATCGAAGGTTCCCTCGGCGAACTCGATGATGTCGCCGTCTTCACACTCGATCAGCGCGGTTTGTGCTTGCTCCTGAGCATCGGGCCCGGGCTCGATGCGATGCACCGTCGCCTCGCTGTGGCCGTTCCCATTTCCATGACCGTTGCCATTGGCCGCTGCGTCGGCACCTTCCTGGTGAGCGCAACCGGCCAAGCTCAAGCCGCCCAGCAAGGCCAGGGCGAATCCGCATTGTTTCAGACGCATGGCAGCTTCCTTTTGAAACGCAACACCGGAAAACAGAGCGATCCCGCTCGAAGCACCCCAGGTTAAAACTACCCGCCACCCGGGGCGCGGGCCTTCATGGTAGTGCGCCGCCAGGCGGCTGACAATCGGCCGATCGTCTTTAACCATGGGTACTTGAGCGATTCTGTCACGACCGCGTGCAGGTTCGCCCAACCGCGGCGACCACCCCCCAAAAAGATGGTGTTTCGATGGCGGTCGAGAAGCGAGGCGAACGCCTGTAGCGATCGTGCCGAATTGCTGGATTCTAGGGATTCCTCGGACGATAAGGCTTGCAAGGGGGGAATCAGCGCGCGGCCGGCAGCCCCAAGAAGCTAGTTGGTGACACCGGTCAGGCCGTGGCTGGCTACGCGAAGGCTCGAACAGCCCCTCGCGTGCGGCTGGCCGCCACCGGGCACCCGAGCGGTCGAGCGCCTTGCGATTGGTCCAGCGTCCCGCAACGCGGTGGATCAACGCCACCCTGAATCGGTCCCGACCTGGCGGCCGCAGCGCCGCCGGCAAGTGCCGATTCCACTTACTTTGTGACCCAAGGATGGCCAACATGAAACGTGCGTTGTGGGCCCTGTTGCTGACCGCGATGGTCGGATCCAGCACCGGTTGTTGCCTGGTAGACCGGGTTTTTCATTGCCACCACTGCGGCCCGGCTGGCTGCGGCGCGGCCTGTGGCGGCGACTGTGGCGAGAAGTGCCGCAGCGGCGGCATTTATGGCGATCAGTACTGCCATGGCCGTGGCATCGGTTGTGCCTTGCTGGCCCGGGGACGCTGCCGCGACGGCGCTTGTGCCGACGCCGGGGTGCCGAGCGGTCCGCCGACGGCGCAGGTGACCTACCCGTATTACACGCTTCGCGGTCCGCGCGATTTCCTGTCCTGCGACCCGCAGGGACTGGATTCGTATTAACCGAACAGGGGTTAAACCGGCCCAAGCTTCTGTGTCGCACCCTTGGCAGGGGGCGTGCAGCCCGTGCTTGAGAAAGCCGGTGTTCGGGCACCGACGGACTCGACGAGAGCCCACCGCGAACCTGGCCGGTGGGCTTTTCTAGTTGGTCTCGGCCGAGACACGCCGTCGGCGGAGAAGTTCTGAACCGCTCGGCGCGATCCGGCTCGAGGCTACATCAAGTACCACGAGCCGGTGGCCAGTACATAGGCGCCCAGCAACAGGTTGGTCACGGCGTGGGCCACGACGCAGTCCCAGAGATTGCGCGTGCGCAAGTACATCGCCGAAATCAGGCTGAACCAGGCCAGCGCCGCTAAGATCTCGGCCGGGTGCATCGCCACGGCCGCCCCGGTCACCGACGCCACGCCGGCCGGATCCCACTGGCCCGGCGGAACCTGCCACCAATCGGGCCGCGCAAAGTAGCGCATCAGAAACCCGCGGAGGAAAAACTCCTCGATCAGCGGTACCACCAGCACCAGTCCGACCCAGCGCACCGCCAGAAAGCCCCAGGCCTCCAGCGGGCGATCGGCCAGTTGCTCGAGCGGGTTGTAGGCCGTGCGGGCCCCCATTCCCAGGCGAGCGCTCGGGCTCAGGCCCCCTAGGCCGGTTCGCTCCAGATCGACGAGCGCCACCCAAATCACGACGCCCACGGCCCCCACAATCACGGCAGTGGGAGAAACTCGCGGACCGAAGCTGCGGTAGCCTGGCCAGAACCAGGCAATCATCCCCAGCAGCACCACCACCTTGAGCGTGTAAACCGCCGGGTACCAGGCGTACGAAACCTTCCAGGGTTGCGGGGGCGCCGCGGCACTCGTCTGGGAACCGGGCCGAGGCTCTTCGGCAGCCAAACCTTGCTCGGCACGGATCGTGGGTTCCGACCCGGCTGGCGGAAGGGCCGATTCCAAGGTGTCGGAAGCAAGAGCCTGCTCGATGGGCGCCGGTCGCTGGTCGGCCGGCTGCTCGGGAGCCGGTTCGAGCGTGGTGATCAGCAAGAACACCACCAGCGGAAGCACGTAGAGCTTCCAATCACGCGGGGTCAGGTCCGGAGGAGGAGGAGCGAAGGGCCCCCCGGCGGAATTGGGTGTACCGGCAACTGCCATACAGCATCGTCCCTAAAACAGTGGTTCTGACTTACGGAGCCGGCGGCAGGCAGCTCCGACCCCGCGGCGGCCCAAGCGTCCACCGGCCCGACTGTGGCATTCAGTCCGGGCAGCCCTGCCTGGCCTCGTACCGGCCGAGGCAGCACCCGGGGGGGCTCCGCAGCCGCGCCGTACAAACCATACCCGATGCGTTGGCTGGCCGCCGGAAGGGGTGCCTCCTAAAGTTAGAGTAAGCGGGAGTTGGCGGAATGCCGTGGCGCGGTCGCGACGGGGCGGGGCGGGCAAGGCGCGGCTCGTGCTTGCGCGGCGCGAAGGTCGGCTGACCAACCTACCACAACGAGTTTGTTAACGCTAAACTATAAAAGGCTTTACGATCGCCAAGCCGGGCGTGTTGAAAGGTCCTCGGATTCCAATCTCGCCGGGTGCGAGGACAATTGTGTGGGAGCGATGAAAAACCTGCGGGATTGAACCGATTGCCTTGGATTTGACCTTTGCGAAAACCCGAAAACGAGTAGGATATAGGGTCTAGCCTGCCCTAGACCGCTCCTACCCGTTAGGCCGGGTGTTCGGACGCGGTGCGCTTGCGCGGCGATTCTGCCGATTCCGACGTGCTGCGAACGGAGCAGCGCGGTCGTCGCCCAGGAGTGTACGCCCGTATACGGAACGAGATCATGGACCTCAGCAAACTGCGCAACATTGGGATTTCCGCTCACATCGACTCGGGCAAAACCACCTTGAGCGAGCGGATTCTCTTCTATGCGGGGCGCATTCACCGCATTCAAGAGGTCAAGGGCGAAGGCGCCACCATGGACCACATGGACCTGGAGCGCGAGCGCGGAATCACCATTACCAGCGCCGCCACTTCGGTCGAGTGGCAGGACCACCAGATCAACTTGATCGACACGCCGGGCCACGTCGATTTCACCGTCGAGGTGGAACGCAGCCTGCGGGTGCTCGATGGCGCGGTGTTGGTGCTTTGCGCCGTGGGCGGGGTGCAGTCGCAGTCGATCACGGTCGACCGCCAGATGAAGCGGTACCACGTGCCGCGGCTGGCGTTCATCAACAAGATGGACCGCACCGGCGCCAATCCGCAGCGGGTCGTGACCCAGCTCAAGGAAAAGCTCGATGCCGACGCGGTGTTGATGCAACTGCCGATCGGCAAGGAAGACAAGTTCCAGGGCGTGGTCGACTTGCTCACCCGGCAAGCGGTTTACTTCGACGGTACCAACGGCGAGAAGGTGCGCTACGCCGAGGTGCCCGCGGAGATGGCCGACGAGGTAGCGGCCGCCCGGCAGCACATGCTCGAGTCGCTGTCGATGTACAGCGACGAGTTGATGGAGCTTCTGCTGGCCGAAGAAGAGGTACCCGAAGACTTGGTCCACAAGGTGATTCGCTCGGCCGCGCAAAGCCAGGGCCTGACGCCGGTTTATTTGGGATCGGCGTACCGGAACAAGGGGGTGCAAACCCTGCTGGACGCCGTGGTGCGGTACCTGCCCTCGCCGCTGGACCGAGAGCTGAAGGCTCGCCAGCATTCGGTCGAGCCGCCGGTCGATTTCCCGCTCTCGCCCGATCCGGCCAAGCCGCTGGTGGCCATGGCCTTCAAACTGGTCGAAGACCCCTACGGGCAGCTCACGTTTACCCGGATTTACCAGGGCACCATTCGCAAAGGCGAGACCTACTTCAACCAGCGCAACAACCGCAAGGAGCGGGTCAGCCGGCTGGTGCGGATTCACGCGGATCAGAAGGAAGAAATTGCCGAGGCGGGCGCGGGCGACATCGTGGCCGTGATGGGCCTGGACTGCGCTAGCGGCGATACCTACTCCAGCGAGCAGAAATACTGCACGCTGGAGAGCATGTTCGTGCCCGACCCGGTGATCAAGATGGCGGTGACGGCGATGAACCGCGAGTCGGCCGACAAGCTCTCCAAGGCCCTGCAGCGGTTCAGCCGCGAGGACCCCACCTTCCGCGTCGGCACCGACGAGGAAACCTCGGAAACCGTCATTTCCGGCATGGGTGAGTTGCACTTGGAGATCTACATCGAACGCATTCGCCGCGAGTACGGCGTGGCGGTCGAGGTCGGTGCGCCTAAGGTGAGCTACCGTGAGGCCCCCACGCGCAACACCGAGTACAACTACAAGCACAAGAAGCAGACCGGCGGTTCGGGCCAATACGCTCACATCGTGGGCAAGATGGAAGTGCTGCCCGACGACGCGCCCGAGATCTTCGAATTCGAAGACAAGGTGGTCGGCGGCCGGATTCCGCGGGAATACATTCCCTCGGTCGAGAAGGGCTTCCGCGACTCGCTGGGCAAGGGCCCCGTGGCCGGTTACCCGATTGTGGGCGTGAAGCTGATCTTGGAAGACGGCTCGTACCACGATGTGGACAGTTCGGACATGGCCTTCCAGATTTGCGCCCGGGGCTGCTTCCGCGAAACGTTTTTGAAGACCGACCCGGTGCTGCTCGAACCGATCATGAAGATCGAGATCGAAGTGCCGACCGACTTCCAGGGCTCGGTGGTGGGCGATTTGATCAGCCGCCGCGGCATGATCGTGTCGACCGAAACCCAGGGGGCCCTGACCAAGATCGAAGGCGAAGTGCCGCTGGCCGAAACCTTTGGCTACTCGACCGACTTGCGGAGCTTGACCCAGGGGCAAGGCACCTTCACCATGGAGTTTGCCAAGTACCGCCGGGTGCCGGCCTCGCTGCAGAAAGACATCGTCGCCGACCGCAAGGCGCAGCTCGTCGGCGCCAAGTAAGGCGCCTGAGCGGCAAGTCGCGCAGCCGATCGGCCATGTCCGCCGCGAGCCCGCCCGACCGATCGTTTGGCGTCGCGGGGCCACTTCGGTTAAAACACGCTGGGCTTTCCCAAGAAGCCCTCGGCTCTTCCCCGAGCCGAGGGCTCCTTTTTGCGCCGACGCCACCCCGATCGATCAGGTCACCCCAGGATGGGGCCGCCCGACGGTTGGGCCCACCTCTAGGGAGCATCGCCAGGAATGACCGCTAGCGCGCATGTTGCTCCCTCGGTGGAGCGCCCCCGCATGCCCCCGGGCGTGCTTTACATCGTGGGAAACGAGGCGGCCGAGCGGTTCAGCTTCTACGGGATGCGGGCGATCCTGTTCGTTTACATGGCCGCGCTGTACCGAGGGTTCGCTTCTCCGGAAGCGGTGGGCCAGGCCGCCAACGCCGCGGCCGAGACCCAGGCCACGCAGGTAGTACACACGTTCATGGCGGGGGTCTATGCCTTTCCCATGATCGGGGCCATTCTGGCCGACCGCCTGTTTGGCAAGTACCCGGTGATTCTCTGGGTCTCGCTGATCTACTGCGCGGGCCACGCCCTGTTGGCCCTGGTAGGAAGCCATGCCTGGGGCATGTACGCGGGGCTGACCCTGATCGCGATCGGCTCGGGGGGAATCAAACCCTGCGTGTCGGCCAACGTGGGCGACCAGTTCTCGGCCTCCAACGTGGGGCTATTGAATCGCGTTTACCAAATCTTTTACTTCTCGATCAATTTCGGCTCGTTCTTCTCCACGCTGCTGATTCCCTGGGTCTATGCCCGATACGGTGCGGAGGTGGCTTTCGGCATCCCTGGCATCTTGATGGGGTTGGCCACGGTAGTGTTCTGGATGGGGCGACACCAGTACGTGAAGGTACCGCCTACGCCCGGTGGCTGGCTCGGTCTGGTCGACTGGGTCGCCGCGGTATTGCTCTTCGTTCCGTTTGCCGTGGTGGCATTCTTGCCCCACGGGCACGAGGGGGGCGATTCGGGCGGCCTGCTCGATTGGCCGCTGTGGCTGAAGGTAACCGTCTCGCTCTCGGCCCTGGTCGCCTGGTGGCTGGTGTTTTCCGCCCGGCAGCGGTTGGCCCCCGACGGCGGGTTTATCGCCCTTTCGCTTTACGCGCTCACGCATCAGCGCGAGCGAAAGCAGGGCCAAGGCTTCTTCTCGGTAACCGCCGCCCGGTTTGGCGAAGAGGCCGCCGAGGGGCCCCCGGCGGTGCTGCGGATTATGTTGGTGTTTTCCATGGTTAGCGTGTTTTGGGCCCTGTTCGACCAGCACTCGTCGACCTGGATCAAACAGGCTGAAACCATGAACCTGAGCGTGCCGCCGCCGGCGGTCCTGAGCGTGCTGGGCGGCGGCAAACCCTGGCTGGTGCTCGAGGCCTCGCAGGTTCCGGCGCTGAATCCCATCTTCGTGCTGATTTTGATTCCGGCGCTCCAGTTCTTGGTATTTGGCCCCGCGGAACGGCGCGGCCGTGTCATTGCCCCGCTCACGCGCATGACGGTGGGAATGTTTCTGGCCTCGCTCTCGTTCGTAGCCGTGGCCCTGATCGAGGGCTGGATCGTGGCTGCCTCGCAGCAGGGCTTCCAGGTGCATGTCGCCTGGCAGATGGTTCCGTATTTTCTGATTACCCTCAGCGAAGTGTTGGTTTCCGTGACCGGGCTGGAGTTCGCCTACACGCAGGCCCCCCGGGCGATGAAATCGACCATCCTGGGCTTTTGGCTGCTTTGCGTCACGGTGGGCAACCTGATCGTGGTCCAGCTGGCACCCCTCCAGAAAAAGTTCTCCCTAGGGGTTTTCTTCTGGGTGTTCGCGGGGCTGATGGCCCTGGCCGCCGTGGTGTTTGCCATTTTGGCCTACTTTTATCGGGGCAAGAGTTACTTGCAGCCGGCGGCCGAGCACTAAGCGGCGAAGGTGCGCAAGCGCATGGCGCAGTCCCTAGCGATCGACACTCACGAGGCCGCTCTCGAATTCCTCTGGCGCAGGATCAACTACGAGCGCCAGCCGATGACCGCCTACGGAGAGCGGCATTTCAAGCTGGCCCGCATGCAGACGCTGCTTGACCGCTTGGGAAACCCCGAGCGGCGAATGCCGATCGTGCATTTGGCCGGCACCAAGGGCAAAGGGTCGACGGCGGCGATGACCGCCGCCGTGCTGACGGCCGCGGGGTTTCGCACCGGCGTTTACAGCTCGCCGCACCTGGAGCGGGTCGAGGAGCGCATCGCCATCGGCGGGGTTCCGATCTCGCCCGACGAGTTGACCGCCTTCGTCGGGCGGATCGCGCCGTTGGCGTTGCAAATGGACCGCGAGACCGCCCGGCAGCATCCGGATGAAACGGGCCCCACCTACTTTGAGCTGCTCACGGCGATGGCCTTCGACTACTTCGCCGCGCGCGGGGTGCAGTTCGCCGTGGTCGAGGTCGGGCTGGGCGGCCGGCTCGATTCGACCAACGTTTGCCGGCCGCGGGTAACGGCCATCACCAGCATCAGCCGCGATCACACGCAGTTACTGGGCAATTCGCTCGGCGAAATCGCCCAGGAAAAAGCTGGCATCGCCAAGCCCGGGGTGCCGCTTATTTCCGGGGTCTCCGCGGCCGAGGCGGCCGGTGCGATCGCCCGGATCGCCCGCGAGCGGCAAGCCCCGCTGATCGAGTTGGGGCGCGATTTTGGCTTCGACTATCGGCCCGCCAATACCGCCGGGTTCCAGGGGGCGCACCTGGATGGTTGGGTCGGACCACCGGGCGATCGCTGGCAGATTTCGGGTCTCCAGACCCGCTTGCTCGGCGAGCACCAGGCGGCCAACGCGGCGGTAACCCTGGCGATCGTCGACCAGTTGCGCCGACAAGGCTGGAGAATCGCCGACGAAGCGGTACGCCAGGGGCTGCGCCAGGCGCAACTGCCTGCCCGCGTCGAGGTGGTTGGCCAGGACCCGGTGGTGATTCTCGACGGGGCCCATAACGAAGCTTCGATCGCGGCCCTAGTGGCCACGCTCGACGAGCATTTTCCGGCGCGACCCCGCTGGCTGGTTTTTGGTACCACGCAAGACAAAGACCTGGGGTCGATGCTGCGCCACTTGCTTCCCGCATTTTCCCGGATCGCATTTACGCGGTACTGCAAGAATCCTCGGAGCGTGCCGCTCGACGATCTGGCCTCGCAAGCGGCGGCAATCGAGCCGCCGCGACCCGACCGCCAGCGCTGGACCTTCGACGAGCCGGGCCAGGCCTGGCATTTCGTGCAGCAGCGGGCCGAACCGCACGAGCTGATCTGCATCACCGGCTCGTTTTTTCTGGCGGCCGAACTGCGCGGCCTGGTTCAACCGGCCTGTTCGCCCGGTTGGGGCTGAGCGGGTTTCTCGCCCGCCGGAGTCGTCGAACTAATCAGTTCGCTGGGTAGTGCGAACTCGCGTGGCATGCCTTCGCCGCCGACCAGCCAAATCTCGGAAAAGAGCTCGTCCTGCTCGGCCCTCACCTGGTAGTGGCGCACCAGCTCGAGCACGGCCAGAAAGATTCCGACCAGCGTCGATTTGTGCCGGCCAGGCTCGAAGAGCGCGGAGAAGGCCACCCGGCCGGTGTCGACGAGCTGACCGTGAATACGCTGCATGAACACGTGAATCGGCGTATCGTCGTAGACGATGCTCGAGGGCTGCCGCGTTTGATTCTCGCGAACCACGCGCCCGAACGCGCTAACCAGGTCCCAAAGCTCGATCTCCACGAGCTGTTCGTCGGCCAGGTTCCGCTGGCGCGTTGGCTCGTCGCTGGCCAGCCGCTTGAACCGCTCCTGCCAGGCGCGGCCGCGCTCGTCGAGCATGCTGGCCGCGTCTTTGAACTGCTTATAGGCCAAGAGCTGGCGGACCAGGTCGCGGCGCGGATCCTCGAGCTCCTCCTCCACTTCGCCGCTACGGGGCAGCACCAGGCGGCTCTTCATTTCCACCAGGCTGCTGGCCATCTCCAGAAAATCGCCCACCGCGTTAATGTCGATCTCGGCCAACAGGTTGAGGTAGGCCAGGTACTGATCGGTGATCAGGGAGATGGGGATGTCGAAGATGTCTACCTCGTGCTTGCGCACCAGGTAGTGGAGCAGGTCGAGGGGACCGCGAAAAACCTCAAGCTCGATGCGAAAACCAGGAGCCGCCATGTTCGACCTGTGCCCGGTGCGGGGGGGGTGGACGGGGTCACTCGCGGTTCCCCCCAGTTTCCCGTCGCAATTTAGCCGCCTGGCCCCGATGCGTCTGCGCTGCCGCGCCCGGGGGCCGGCGGCCGACAAGCCAGCCGCGGGCCAGGCTCGCCCGCCAAGGGCTCCTGGCGCGGAATCTCCGGGCCCCCGGTGCCCCGGCCAGGGGAATGTCTGGGAGAACCTTCATTAAATTATTGTCAGGGGGTGCGAAGAAGGCCAAACTAGGGGGGAAGAGTCTCGCCAAGTTCGCTGGCCTGCCCCTGCGGGGCCGGGCCGGCAACCCCCGACGATTTCTCACGCGCGAACGGAGCAGAGAGGGGGGACCCGCCGCGATCGAGCCCGTCGCCAGCAGGGGGCTCGGTCGGCATCGCGGGCCAGGTTGGGCGTGTTTCCCGAATGCGCTTGCGGGAGGCGACCTGCCATGATCGAGATTCGCCACAAAAAGACCGGCAGCGTCTTGCTCCTGGTCGAAGCGGATACGCTGGTTGGCTGCAAACTCAGCGGGGCCAAACTGCGCGAGGCCAACCTCACCGGGTTGGACCTGAGCCAGGCCGATCTGACGAATTCGGACCTGCGCGAGGCTGAATTTCGCCAAGCCCAGCTGGCCGGCGCGCGGATGAACGCCTGTTACCTCAACGGCGCCAACTTGGATAGCGCCGACCTCACCGAAACCAACCTGACCGATTCGCATCTCATCGGGGCCACGCTGCTCAACGCCCAAATGTGCAAGGTAAAACTGCGCTACTCGCACCTCTCGGGCGCCATTCTCTGTGGGGCCAGGCTGCAAGGGGCCGACCTGACCATGGCCGACCTGCGGGCCAACCTGAAGGGAGCCAACCTGGAGGGGGCCAACCTGACCGGCGCGAACCTGCAAGGCGCGATTCTCGACCAGGCCAACTTGGAGGGCGCGATTCTGGTGAACGCCAATCTGACCAACGCCAAGCTGGCTGGCACCCGCATGAACGGCGCCATTCGGCAGGCCGGGCAGCGCCCCACGCCCACGAAGAAGCCACCCTCGCCGGTCCCCGGCGCGGCCACCGTGGCCACGCGACCTTGGTGGCGGTTTTGGAACTGAGCCCGCCGTGGCCCACGGCCAACACGCGGCGAGCGGTATTCGCTGTTGGCCAGGCCAGGGATTAGGCTTATGGTGCGTTGCACAATGCCGTAGCAACCCGGCTGACGCGGTTGCCGGAATCGCCCGCGATCGGACCTGGCACCCCGACCCATCTTTTCTCCTTACAAGTAACCCCTCGGTATGTTCCCGGGCACCGTGGTTCAACTTACGTTCGCCCAAGTGCTGATTGCCCTGGCGGCGCTGGTGGCGATGATCGCCGCGGTGCTCGTCGCGGTCGGCTGGTGGCTGTTGCGGCGGCGAACCAAGGCCGGAGCGAGCGAACCCGGCGGCGCCACCGACCGGTGGCTGGCGGAAACCGGCGAGTTGGCCCGGGCCAGCCAGCAGTTGGCCTCGGTCGTGGCCGACTATCGGCACACCGAGGAAGAACTGCGGCAGAGCCAGGAGAAGTACCGGGCTGTCGTCGAGCATGCCAACGACGCGATTGTGATTGTGCAAGACGGGGTGATTCGATTCGCCAACCCCAAGACGGCCGAGATCCTGGGCTACTCGCTCGAGCGAGTGGCTGAAATGCCGTACCTCGAGATCGTGGCTCCCGAAGACCGGGACCTGGTGGTTGACCGCTACGTGCGGCGAGTGCGGGGCGAGGAGGTGCCGCACCGGTACCCGTTTCGCATCGTGCGCAGCGACGGCAGCCAGCTTTGGGCCGAGATCAACTCGGTGCTGATCCACTGGGACGGCCGCCCCGCCACGCTCTGTTTTCTCCGCGATATCAGCGAGCAGAAACGGGCCGAAGAGGCGCTGCGGACCAGCGAAGAGCGGTTGCAGGCCATTATCGACAACAGCACCAACGTGGTGTATTTGAAGGATGCCGAAGGGCGCTACCTGCTCGTCAATCGGCGGTTTCTTGAACTGTTTCACGTGCGCAAAGACGAAGTGGTCGGCCGCGACGACTACGCCATTTTTCCCCGCGACATGGCCGACGCTTTTCGCCGCAACGACCAGCGGGTGATCGCCTCGGGGTGCCCGCTGCAAGTCGAGGAAATGGCCCCCGACGTCGACGGCCCGCACACCTATCTTTCCAACAAGTTCGCGCTCCGCGGCCCCCAGGGCCAGGTCTACGCACTGGGTGGCATTTCGGCCGACATTACCGACCGCATCCAGGCCGTCGAAGGGCTCCGCGAAAGCGAGGCCCGCAACCGGGCCATTCTCGACGCCACGCCCGACATGCTGTTTGTGGTCGACCGCGAGGGAACCTGTCTCGAGGCCAAGGCCGATTTCAACTATCTGGGCATGAAGGCCGAGCGCGTGGTGGGGGGCCGGCTGGGCGAGTTCTTCGGCCCGGAAATGAGCGAACGGATTCTAGCGGTGATTCACCGCACGCTGGATACCGGCGAGATCCAGGTGTTCGAGCCCCGTCTGCCCACGAGCCAGGGCATGCGCCATCTCGAACTGCGCGTGGTGGTTTACGGCGCCCAGAGCGTGTTGTTCATTGTGCGCGACGTGACCGAGCGGAAACGCACCGAGGCTGAATTGAAAGAGGCCAAGCTGGCCGCCGAAACCGCCAACCGGGCCAAGAGCCAGTTCCTGGCCAATATGAGCCACGAGATTCGCACTCCGATGAACGCCATTATCGGCATGGCCGAGCTGGCCCTGGCCTCGCAGCCAGGAGAACCAGTGCGCCAATATCTGGAAACCGTGCTCGAGTCGGCCGATTTCATGCTCGGCGTGATCAACTCGATTCTCGATTTTTCCAAAATCGAGGCCGGCAAACTCGAACTCGACCCGATCGAGTTTAATCTCCGCGACGACCTGCGCGATACGGTGCGGGCGCTGGCCTTGCGGGCCCAGGAGAAAGGGCTCGAACTGGTTTGCCACGTGGCGGCCGACGTGCCGGCCGTGTTGATCGGCGACTCGGGACGACTGCGGCAAATTCTGTTCAACCTGGCGGGCAACGCCATCAAGTTTACCAGCGACGGCGAAGTGGTCCTGCGAGTCGAGCGGCAGCGGGCCGAGGCGCAAACGGTTTGGCTGCGGTTTTCGCTGCGCGACACGGGAATCGGCATTCCGGCCGAGAAACAGCAGTTGATCTTTGAACCGTTTCATCAGGCCGACGGCTCAACGACTCGCAAGTACGGCGGCACCGGGCTGGGGTTGGCCATTTGCTCGGAACTGGTGGCGCTGATGGGGGGCCAAATTGAAGTGCGAAGCCAGCCCTACCACGGCAGCACCTTTTCGTTCTCGGCCCGGTTCGAGTTGCCCGCCGGGGCCTCGGCCGACGGCCCACCGCGTCCGGCCTGGCTGGCCGGCCTGGGCGCGCTGATCGTGGACGACAATGCCGCCTGCCGCAGCGCGCTCGAGGAAACCCTCGGCGAATGGGGAATGCGGCCGCTGGTGGCCAACAGCGCTGTGGCCGCCAAGCAGGCACTGGCCCAGGCCGAGGCCAAGCGCATCGCCGTCGGTCTGGCGCTGGTCGACGGCGACCTGGCGAGCCACGACTTGGCGCTGGTGTCCGAAGCGCTCGCGGCCGCCGCGCCGCAGGCCCCCGTGGTTTTGCTGCTCTCTCATGCCGAACATCCGGGCGAGGCCGCGCCGCGACCGATTCGCCAGCGAATCGCTCATTTGACCAAGCCAATTCTGCCGGCGGAGTTGCTTGCGGCCATGGCGGCGGTGCTCGAACGCGGGGGGAGTGAACCCATCGCCGTTTCGCCGCTGGCCGCTTCGGCGCTGGAATGGGGAAAGGCCCAGCGGCCGCTGCGCATCCTGCTGGCCGAAGACAACGCGATCAACCAGCGCGTGGCGACGAACATGCTCGTGGCCCGGGGCCACTCGGTGGTCCACGCGGGCGATGGCCGCGAAGCCCTGGCGGCCCTCGAGTCGCATCCGTTCGACCTCGTGCTGATGGACCTGCAGATGCCGGTCATGGGAGGCCTGGAGGCGACCGCCGCCATCCGCGAGCAAGAGCAAGAGCGAGGGGGACGCGTACCGATCGTGGCCATGACGGCCCACGCCATGAAGGGAGACGCCGAGCGCTGTCTGGAATCGGGAATGGACGCCTACTTGTCGAAGCCGATCCGCGCGCAGGAGCTGTTCCAAACCATCGAGCGGCTAGCCCGCGAGCATGCGAACGGGTCTGGGTCTGGCCCGGCCGCCGACGCAGCGCCGCCCGAACCCGCCGCGGGCGGCGCGGCTGGCGATGGAGACCCCGATGAGGGATCGCGGCTCGCCGAGCCGTGTGCCGCGGCGGCGGCCGCCTGTCGCCTTTTCAATCCGGCCGTGGCGTTGGCCAGCGTCAATGGCGACCGGGAGCTGTTGCGCGAGATTATCGGCCTGTTTCTCAGCGATTGCCCGCGGCTGGTCGCCGACCTGCACCGGGCCGTGGCCGAGCGCGACGCACCGGCCCTGCGGCGGGCGGCGCATACGATCAAGAACTCGATCGGGTACTTCGGCGTGGAGCGCGCCGAGGGATTGGCCCGCGACTTGGAAACCCTGGCCCGCTCGAATCAGATCGAGGTGGCCGACGAAATCAGCCGGCAATTGGAGCTGGCCCTGGGGCAACTTCGACCGGAGCTTTCCACGTTTGCCGCCCAGCTCGAGGCCGGCGTTTGAAAGGCCCGCGGCGCCGCCCGTGGTGCAGCCCGCCCAGTCGGCCCGCTCGGATCAAGTTCTGCGTTTTTTCGGTTGACCACCCTCTGGGGCAGGGCCCAAACTGAATCCATCGCCGCGCCGCGCTCGGTCGCCCCTGGTGCCGAGGCGAGCCGGACCGACCGGCGGAAGTTTTCCCGCGTGCTTCGCGGTTCATCGAAACACGGAATGTAATCATGTCACGGATTCTCGTCGTCGACGATTCGAACGTCGACCGGCGTCTGGCCGGTGGGTTGCTGGAAAAAGGGGTCGGCGTCGAGGTGCTCTACGCCGCCGGCGGCCGCGAGGCCCTGGAACAACTGGCCGGGTCGCGCCCCGACCTGGTGGTAACCGACCTGCAAATGCCCGACATGAACGGGCTGGAATTGGTCGGTCAGATTCGCGCGCGTTACCCGCTGGTGCCGGTGATTCTGATGACCGGCCAGGGCAGCGAAGACATCGCCGTTCAAGCCCTTGAACAGGGGGCCTCGAGCTACGTACCGAAAAAGAACTTGAATCGCGACCTGCTCGACACGGTGGAAAACGTCTTGGCCGTGGCCCGTGCCGACCGGCGCACCGACCGGCTCATGGACTGCCTGCGGTTCAACGAAGCCCACTTCGTGCTCGAAAACGATCCGTCGCTCATCCCCCCCCTGGTCGATTTGTTGCAGGAGCAGATCACCCGGTTGAAGTTGTGCGACGAGACGGGCCGGATTCGCGTGGGAATTGCCCTCGAGGAATCGCTGCTCAACGCCCTTTATCACGGGAATCTGGAGTTGAAGTCGGAAGAGTTGCGCGATGCCTCGAGCGAACTGCTGGAACAAGGTGCGCCAAGCCTGGTGGAGCGCCGGCGCCGCGAGGAACCGTACTGCCGGCGGAGGATTCACGTTCAGGCGAAAATCGCCCCCGACGAGGCCGTGTTCACCATCCGCGACGAGGGGGGGGGATTCGACGCCAATTCCATGCCCGACCCGGCCGATCCGGCGAGTCTGGAACGGGCCAGCGGCCGGGGCTTGGTGCTGATCCGCACGTTCATGGACCGCGTTCGATTCAACGACGAGGGAAACGAGGTAACCTTGGTGAAATACCGAGAGACCTGAGAATCGCGGCGGCGACCCTTGCCAGGCGCCGCGCGGGGATCCGATCGCCGGGCTCCGCGCTTCGCGGGCTCGCCTTGTGTCGTGCCCTGGGCGCCCGCTAGACTCCCCCCGCGCACGCTCGGCCCGGCCCGCCGCGCCGACCACGCTGCCTGCGAGGAAACCGACCGTTATGGACCGGCTTTGGGCACCCTGGCGCCTGGGTTACGTACAGGGTTCGGCCGCGGCCGAGCCTGATTCGGTCGCTGCGCCACGGTGGTTGAACGGGGCCGACCCGAATTGCTTTCTTTGCCGGGCAGCCGCCGAAATCGGCGGCCCCGAGGCCGACCGGCGGCTGATGGTGGTTGCCCGCGGCCCGACCACGCTGACGATCTTGAACCGTTTTCCCTACAACAACGGCCACCTGCTCGTGGCGCCGCTCGGGCACCTGGCCCGGCTCGGCGATTTACCCGCCGAAACGCAACTGGAGTGTATGAGCGAATTGGCCCGGCTGGCCGCCTTGCTCGAAAAGCGAATGAACGCTCAAGGGTTCAACATCGGGTTGAACCTGGGGGCGGTGGCCGGAGCGGGCGTGCCGGGGCACCTCCACTGGCACCTCGTCCCGCGCTGGCACGGCGACACCAATTTCATGCCGGTGCTGGCGGGCATCAAGGCCATTCCCCAGGCGCTCGACGCTCTGTGGGAACTACTCACGGCCAACGATTGATCGGCGCCCCGAGCGGGGCGCCGACCCGCACACGGCGGACTCTCCTTCCGATGCCGCGCGAGCTGAAAACCAACGGAACCAGACAGGCCAACAGCGGCCGGATACCCAACTCGATGAGCACCGGACTGCAGCCCTTTGCTGGTTTCGCGAATCTGCCGATCGTGGCCGGCGAACTCGACGCCCGCGAGCAAGCCTGGTTGGCCCCCTACGCCACTCGCAGCCGATCCTCGCGAGGTCGCAAGCACGCCGAGCCGACTCTGGCGCTGGGGGGCCCGTTCGCAGTCGACCGCGAGCGCATTTTGCGAAGCACCGCCTATCGACGATTAGGGGGCAAGACCCAGGTTTTTTCTCAGTGGGGCGACTATCACCGGACCCGGCTTACGCACACCCTCGAGGTCTGCGCCCTGGCCCGAAACGTGGGGCGAGCACTGCGGCTGAACGAGGATCTGATCGAGGCGCTGGCCCTGGCGCACGACCTGGGTCACCCCCCCTTCGGCCACGCCGGCGAAGCCGTGCTCGACCAGTGCCTGGCCGGCGCGGGCGGATTCTGTCACAACCGCCAGGCGCTGGTAATTGTCGAACAACTCGAACAAATCGATCCCTCGTTTCCCGGTTTGAATCTCTCGGCCGAGGTGCTGGCCGGCCAGGCCCAACGGCTCTGCGCCAGCCGGGCCCAGGGCGCTTCGCTCGAAGCCCAGGCGGTCGAGGCCGCCGACAGCGCTGCCTACGACCTGCACGATGCCGACGATGCGGTCGAGCTGGGCCTGCTGGCGCTCGAGGAACTGCTGGAATTGGATCTTTGGAAACAGGCGGCCCGACGGGTCCGGGCTCGGTACTCCGGGCTCGACCCGACCGTGTTTCGCCGGGCCTTGGTTTCCGAACTGCTGGCCTGGCAAACCGCCGACCTGATCCGCCACTCCGAGCGGCGGCTGCGCGAGGCGGAGTTCGATCCGGCCAGGCTTCGCGACGCGGCCGATCCAATCGTGGCCCCCGGCGCGGAAATGGCCGAATTCAAGGCGGCCTGCGAACTATTGCTGACGGCCCAGGTCTATCGCCATCCGCGCGTGATGGCTATGCGCCACGGGGTGCAAGATCGCCTCCGCGAGCTTTTCGATTGGTTATCCCTGCACCCCGACCGGCTCCCCCCGCGGTACGCGGCCCGGGTTCGTGCCATGGGCCTGGAACGGGCCGTGGGCGATTATCTGGCGGGCATGACCGATCGCTACGCCCTGGAGTGCCACGGCGAGTGGATCGCTCGAGCGGCGCACTAAGCGAACCGTAATGGGCCAGCCCGGGTCGAAGCGCGGCGCCGCGCTACAGGCCTTCCGACTCGGGGTCGCCGATTTGCCTTAGGTAGCTGGCCAATCGCGATTGCAGGTCGAGCAGGTTCTGCCACTGTCGCTGGTCAAGCGTCACGCGCTCGTCGCGCTCGTCGACCTGAACCGTGTCGAGCAAGGTCCGTAGCCGCTGGTGAAAGTACTCAAGCAGCTCCGAGAGCTGCGCGGCCTGGGCCGGTGAAAGCCGCTGAGGCAGCGGGGGCGTTTCCAGCGTGTGCAAGGTGCCGTGCTGGCTCGGATCGCGGCTCCAGCCCAGCTCGTAATCCAGGTCGGCCGCGGGCTGGTCTTCGTCGTTCTCCTCGGCCTCGTTGCTGGTGCGGCTGACGTCGCCCCGGCCCTCGCGAATGTCTTGCAGCCGGCTGGCAATTTGCGCCGGCGATCCGAACCAAAGCACCGAGCGGCCCAGCGAGATGCGATCGCCGTAGCGCAGAATGCGCAACTGAATCTCTTCCCCGTTGACCTTGGTGCCGTTCGTGCTTTCCAGGTCGGTCAATACCAACTGCTCGTGGTCTTCCTGGATTTTCAAATGAAACCGGCTGACCCGCTCGTCGTTTAACTGAACGGAGTTTCCCTCTTCCCGGCCGATGGTGACCGGGGTGGGTAAATCGGGGAAAACTTGGCCCCGATCAGCACCTTCGAGAACTTTCAGCGTGATCCGGGTCATGGCCCGACCGGTTTAACAGAGCAGGTGCGGCCGATTACCGCTGCCGGTGACGGCCCCGGACAAGAATGCCAAACGAGACGCAGCATTCGCTCGCCAACCACGCGGCAGTGCCTCTTTGGCGCCGTCCCAACGGGGACAATCGGAAGGAGATCTTCCCCGAGTTCCGAGGTCGGGAAGCCGGATTCTCCCCAATCTCGCCTTATACCATCTTCGGGATTGCGGTCAAAGAAAAAGGGGGCCCCAGAACCTCCACCCGGCCGTTTTCCGGCGAAAGGGAGCCGATCTTGCCGGATTGGCCGCCTCGGACCACCCCACCCCCCCGCTGCAGACGGCCTTTGGCGGGCCCCCGCAGGCCCAGAATCGGCGGCCTGTGTCGTGGCGGTCCGGGGCGAGCCACCAGGGTTCCGGCCCGCCCCGAGGGCCGTTCGCCGTGCCGGGCGAAGCCGATCGCGGCGCTCCATCAGGCCGTCGGTGGTCGCACGGGGCGCGATTCCGCACATCCCAAGTACGCGGCGGACGAACTCCGCCCACCCTCAGCCCGGGGGCGGCGGGTCGACTTGTCGACTTCGCCAGGGGGCGCTATCTTGGGGCACGTGCAACCGGGCCAGACGTGGGCGGGGTGAATTGCCCGCGCCGGCCCGGGGCACAAGGCGTCCGTGGCGCAATTGGATAGCGCATCGGTCTTCGGAACCGAGGGTTGGGGGTTCGAATCCCTCCGGACGCGCTGGGCGAAAGGCCCCCTGGTTCGATCGGACTAGCGAAGGCGCACGAGTTCGCTCGTTGACGGGACCCCGCCGATTTGAAGCGAAGCCCGACCGCTTCTTCGTCGCCACTCTGATTCTCGTCCCGCTCCCTCGCGCCATGTTGGCATGCCGTCTCGAATTCTACTACCCCTCATCGGCAACTCGACCATCGATTGCCAGTTCATCATCGCACTCCTCGTACATCGACTCGATGAATTCTTGGTCTTCGTCGGTCATTGTTAGCGACTGTCGGTACTCCAAGGCCTCCGGATCGATCACGAATTCGACCGTACCGTGATGTGTCTCTACGATGCTGCGAATTGCCTCGAGGCTACACCTAAAAAACTCTTTTCGCAGGTTTACCTTGTTGACTCGATGGTGATGCAACCCTCGATGCAGAGCGATTTCAAGCGCCGGCGCATCTTCCGAAGAGATCATCATGTGGACATCGAACGGGAACGGTACGGACGCATCTCCTAGCTCTCGAACGCGATCCATCGGCTCGAGTCTGCGAGTCATTCCCACTTTGAATACTTCGTCGCCGAAGGCGCCTAGGTTGGAAATCACATAAACGAATCCTGCTTTGGTCAACTGAGCCTGAGATACGGCTCGTTGCGTCCGAGCCTCGGCTTCAGCGAGCTGTGCACGCAGCGCCTCGACTTCCGCAGCGTGCTCGTCGTGAGTTTGCGCGAGCGCCCGCTCTAGAGCCTCGCGAATCTGCAATTGCTCTCGCTCTAGCTGCTCTTGTTCTCGCTTTGCCTCTCTTTCACGCAGTTGCTCTTCGCGGATTTGAGCGCGAATCCTCGCTTGTTCCTCTCTTTGGAGCGATGCACGAAGCACGCGGTGAAATTCCCGTTCCAGATCGCCGAACAACTGACTCTCTTGGCTACTGCTGACGTGAAGTCCAATCTCCCGACAAGCGGCAATTGCCTTCGTCAGTCGCTCTCGGCTTGCGGGCAAGTTGTTGGCATTCAATCCAGACGCGATCCACCGCGTAGTATCTTTCAGATACCTCTGCCCCAACGACTGCGACAACTCGGCCTGTTGCTGTTGACGACGTTGCTGCTCCTCGACATCGAGTGCGCATTTATTGGTATAGATTTGCACATTTCGCACTTCCGCGCGCAATCCTCGGTTTTCCTCCGCGAGTTCGGAGTAGCTAATCTTTTGGGACCGAAACTCTCGCTGCTGACCTGCAAGAGTACTTTGGTCTACCTGCAGTGCTCGCTTATCCTGGACGAGGCTCTCCGATTCTCTGGCCAACTGAGCTGCCGCCTGATGCTGACGAACCGACTCCGACCGCAGCGCCATTGCCCAACGGTTCAGAACTACCACGGTCAGCACGCAACCGCTGATTACTGATAACAGCGCCAGAAGTACGTAATCCATTTACTTCCCCGTCAGGTTTCGATTGTCGTGAAACCAAGCACCGCGAACCCAGACTCTCCATGGCATTTTGGGCATTTCGACTGGCGAAAAACCGCCCGGCAAGAACCTTTCACGCCCGATCCGCAATCGATGCACTTGGCACGGATGACTCGCTCCGGATCAGCAGCAAGCGAATAGACCATCTCAGAGCCATGTCGATTCGTACTGAGCACACCCAGCACCGTCCAGCGGCGCAGGTGCTCTTCGAGGTCTGGTGAATTCACCCCCCGAAGCAATTCGGCATACGATTGCCGACGAAGCGGCGCGTGTTCTATCTGGTTCCAGATCGAGTAGTACGTGCGAAGCTGAGCGCGCGCCCGCTCGATCGCGTCTGGACGGTGCTCACTCAGGTACTTCTTCAGTCGTTTTTGCTGCGACGCGACGTGGATCACAGCGTCGATTGCCGAGATGTCCAGAAGTCTGGGTGCCCACTCAAGGATGCACTCGATGCACTTAAGATTCGGAGCTTTGTTGCCGTTGATTCGAAGTTCATAAAGGAGCACACCCTCGACATGGTCTAGAGCGGATACCGCCAGCGACATCGCACGCTGCCAGTAGCCCGCGTCTAACTCTTCGGCAACTTGCCTGAGTTGCATCTCGTACGCACTGAACCGACCAATAATCTCTTCTTTGCTGATCGCCATGACCACGCCACGACCCGCATTAATGACTAGTTAATCGATCGCCGCATAACACTCCTCGTACACCATTATCTCGCCGTTATGCTCTCGCTCATAGCCTACCTTGGGTTCCGTCACCTTTGTAGATTCGTCGTAGCACCTTTTGCGCGGGGGATCACCGTGCGTACGCTTCCAGACAGCGACAGTTCGGTTCTTCAGGGAACTTCGTGGAGGGAGCGGCTGACGCAGATGCCTGGGGGTTGGCACCTGGTGGCTTAAGCTCCTCTAGCTCAGGCTCGCAGGCAGCAGCGGCGCCCTGCCCGCGATTCTGGTCGCGTGCGTCGCCAGGCGCCTGGCGGCCTCGGCGGGGCGAGCTGGCGCTCGGCGACGGCGAAGCGGGCGGCAGGGCTGGGAGACCGCTTTGTTTCCCTTGGGAGCGGCTTTCCCTAAGCCCCTCCGCCGTCACCGTCGCCTCGGCCCGTCACCCGTTTGCGGGCCGTGGCGGCGGTCGAGGCGGTGGGGCGCTACCCCCTCTGTCGAGCCTGAGCTGAGCGCCACAAGTCCGCACCAGGCTCAGCCACAGATCATCTTTTCAGCACCAGGTAGTCAACGCTACACCGAGCCCCAAGGAACTTCCGTAGCCGCAGTGACCCGCGGAAATCCCCGAATAACCGAAAGTTCTTATTGATCACTCAGACTCGCCGGAGGCCGGTCTGTCATTCGCGCGTTTTTTTGCGACGTGAGTAGCCCGAGGCCATACCGTGTCAGCGGGGCAAACTGGCGCAACTCGAAGGGCAACCGGGGCGCATGGCTGGCAACCGCGGTTCACCTCATTAGAAATGGCGTTACACAAGCCCTTGGGCCGTCACCCGAGTACGTGCCGAGAAAGGGGGCGGGGCGCTGGGGGCTCACGCGATTTACAGATAGGGCTCGTTTTAGTACCCGTCGACAGGCCCCGCGGCGCGCCGCACCCACCTCGCCGGATCGGGTTTCGCGGACCGCGATGCCGCACGCGCGGTTCGCGCGCCTTCGATTTGCAGCGCCCGCCGGGCACACTTGCTGGGCCGGGGAGATTCGCGCCCGCCGCCCGCGGTTGACCGTCGAAGTTGACCGTCGCGCTGCGTCGCCAGTGGGCACGCCCCAGCGGCCTCTTCCCACTGCTCGCAGAGAGACTGCCGAAATTGGCTCAAGGCGGGGTGGCCGTCGATTTAAGTTGCTGGTCCAGCACCGCTCGAAACATTCGAAATCGCCGCGAAGCGGGGTACCGCTCCAGGGCCTGGCGCGTGACCCGGGCGGCGTCCTGAACTTGACCCTGCTCCGCGTAAATCTCAATCAACCGCTCGAAATCATGGGCGGCGGCCGGTTTCTCGGCAGCAAGTTTCGTGAAAATCGAGATCGCTTCGTCCAGGCGAGCATCGTGAGCCGGCGCCTCGCGCCGCGCCGCCCGCTGCTGGTCGGTAATCAGCCGCCGCGAGAACGCTTCTTGGGTACCTGCCGCCTCGGCCGCGCGGGCCGAGAGTAACACCTCGGCGAGTTGCCGCCGAGCCTGGAGGTATCCCGGAAAAACTCGAATCGCTCGTCGCAGTTGGGCCTCGGCCAGGTTCCACTGGCGCTGCCGGGCGTAGGCCATCGCCAGGTTGTACAGGGCAACGGGCCGAGTCGGCTCAACCTCGGCCGCCTGGCGCAACCAGTCGCATTCGTCGCCAAAACGCTCGGCTCGTCGCGCCACTTCGGACAGAAGCGTGGGACCGAGCGTGCTGTGGGCGTTGACGGCCAAGGCGCAATGGCCGAGCGTGGAGTCGTCGCGCCAGCAGGCAACCTGCCGGCGGCTAAGCAAAGCACACACCACCATCAGGCCCAGCGCCACCGCGGCCCGCAGCCGCCTGGGGCCGGGGGCGGCGACCCAACTAGCAAGCAGCAGAGCCGGTCCACACAGCCCCAACACCAGGTAGCGATCGGCGACGGTCGAGAACTCTTGAAAGAAAGAAGGAACAAGCCCCGAAGTGGGCAGCGTGGCCAGGAGCAACCAGCCCAAAGCCAGGCTGCCGAGCCGCCAACCAGCCAGGCCTCGGGCCGCGAGCGCGGCGACGGCCAGCGTGGCCAATGCCGCGACGGCGTGGGCCACGTCGACAACCATTTGCGGAGCCCGGCCGTAGTCGGGCCCTAGCTTCGCCGGCCAAACCAGTTGGCGGAGATAGAAGCCCCAGGCGTCGAGGGCCACCAGCGGCCGCTCGAGCGGGGTCACGAGCCCCGCGGCGTAGGCCCCCGATTGTTCGTCGCCGGTAACCAGCATCACGGCCAAGGTCGGGCAGGTCAAAAGGCCCAGCCAGGTGGCCAGCGCTCGCCAGCGGGTGCCAAGCCACAGGGTGTGCCAAAGCGCGATCATCGGCAGCACCGCCACCGCGCTGGGTTTGGCCAACAGGCAAGCCAGGTAGGCCAGCGCGGCCACCAGCAGCCGGGCTCGCGACGGATCGGCGACGGGCAGGGCGCGGGCCAGGGTACCCGCCGGGCCCCAGGCCCGCTGATACTGCTGGAGGCAGAGCAGCGCGAACAGCCCGCTGAGCAGCCCTTTGGTTTCGCTGGCCCAGGCGACGCTTTCGACCACCGAGGGATGAAACGCAAACAGTGCGGCCCCCGCCGCGCCGGCCCAGTTCGACCCCGACCAGTTGCCCAGCCAGCGGCAAACCACCAGCATCGAGGCCAGGTGCAGCAGCAGGTTCAGGCCATGAAATGCTACCGGATACCACTGGTCCGGTTCGCCGTCGGGCTCAGCGACCAGCCGAGTGGTGGCGGCAGCGGCGGCCCAAAGCGTATGCGTCAGCGGGGCGTAGACGGCCAAGTGAGGGCGGGTCCACACCGCCAGCAGGCGACCGACGGTGGGCTCGACCACCAGTGGGTTTTCGACGATGTGGCTCTGGTCGTCGTAATGGAGCAGTTCATGCCCGACGATGGGGCTGAAGACGGCGACCAGGGTGCCGGCCAAGGCAAGCACCAGCAGGCGCGAGGTTAGCCGCTCGCGCGGTGCGCTGAGGTGCGCGGCATCCACGGCGTCGGGCTCTGGAGTGGGGTTGGTCACGCCGGGCATTCTACTGGATCGCACCGGCCGGGCTGCGAGCCAGGCGGGAGTAGCAATTCGGCGCCCGAAGCCCGTTAAGCCGCTGGTGTTTCGTCGTCACCCGCAGCTGCCAAGCGGGGCCGTTTGGGCCGAACTTGTTCGATCACCTCCACTAACCGGCACATCTCGCGCGTCGGATCGCGAAACCAATCCGTGCTCCAAATGCGGTGTATCTTCCAGCCTCGGGCAACCAGCAACTCTTCTCGCAACCGATCGCGGTCTCTTGCAGATCGCGACGAATGATAGCGGGCGCCGTCGCATTCGACACCCAGCAGATACCGCCCGGGTTGTTCGGGATCAAGGACCGCCAAATCAACGAAGAAGCCTGCGACCCCTACCTGGGTTTCAACCCGATATCCTCGTTGCACAAGCTGGTCGTAGACGTCTTCCTCGAACTCGCTATCGAAAGCACGCTCAGTCGGTCGTCCCTGCGGCAGCGTGCGGTCTTTCGCGTAGGCCAGATAATGCTTCAATACGGCGGCACCTCGCGAGCGCGCACGTGTAAGGTCGATGTCGTCGGCCGTGATTGATGAGAACACCTCGCAACGCTGCTTGGCTCGCGAAATCAGTACATTCAAGCGCCGCTCGCCGCCGCCCGTCTGCACAGGGCCAAAATTCATCCGCAGGGCCCCGTTTCGATCGCGTCCGTACCCCACGGAAATGAAAATGACGTCGCGCTCGTCGCCTTGCAGGCTCTCCAAGTTCTTGACGAAAAAGGGGGCCGGACGGTCGGCGTCGAAAAACGGCTCCGTGTCCGGCGAACGCCGCCGCTGGTCTTCGAGCTCGTCGAGAATTGCATCGCGCTGCGCGACCGAGAAAGTGCCCACGCCCAGCGACAATCGAGGGGAATTCCGCGCGTGGATCATCACAGCCTTGGCCACGGCGCGCGCCTCGGGCGTATTGCGCCGCGACTTCCCAGAATCGTAAAGACCTTCTGCTACGTGGTGGAACCGAACTCCCAGTTCCGGCGACTGAAAGTCGGCGCTGGGCACAATGTATAGTTGATTGTCGTAAAACTCCTGGTTGGAAACGGCGATCAGTGATTCGTGCTGGCTGCGATAGTGCCACTTAAGCATGAGCGAGGGCATTCCTGCCGAAGCGCAGAGGCCCAAAATGCTTTCCACGTCTTTCGAGGAATCGCTGTCATCCTCCTCGTCCTCGTCGTCGGCGACTTCATCATCGTTGATCGATCGATCGAAGAAGCTCGTCGGAGGCAATTGTTTCTCGTCGCCGACGATCACCCATTGATTCGCGCGGGCGAAGGCTCCAAGCGCGTCGACCGGCTTGACCTGGCTCGCTTCGTCGATGACTAGCACATCGAATTCCAGCACACCCGGCTCTATGAACTGAGCAACTGAGATCGGGCTCATCAAAAAGACGGGTTTAAGCCGTTGAATCGATTGGCCTGCCTGAGAGAGAAGCTTGCGCAAGGGCAGATGTCGTGCTTTCTTTTTTGCTTCGTGCCGGACTGTCTTCATTTCCCCTGGCGATTGGTCAGCCGACCGGACGCGCTCCGCATGAGCGAGCAACACTTCCTGCCGGGCAAACTCGATCCGAGCCCGGTCGCATTGTTGGAACCGGTCAATTAAAGTTTGCTGGCTCGCCGCCGTTTGATCCTGCCAATCTGGGTACAGTTCCGTCGCCCGGCGAATCAGCGATTCCGCCCAGGACCATTCGAATTGCAACCGGGCGGCTTCCACTACCGGCCTGCTTCGTTCCACTTGTCTGCGAAGATCGGTCAAGCGGAGGTTGTCAAACTGGCGGCGCAGGCGCATCAGTGTTTGCCAATGCGGAAGTTGGTTTACTTGCTGTCGCCATTGGTCCACAGCTTGGTACACTTGTCTGGCCTGTACGCGCGCCAAGTCGTCACTTCCGAAACGCCGCGGAAGGTCGACCTTGAGCCGGCTCATCACTCCGGCTAGCTCGTTAGTCAGCGGCTGCAAGTGCGAGCGTACGAACTCGAGACTCCGTTCGGCTTGTTCTTCAGGCACCGGAGCTCGTGAAAGACCAGGCGACCAAGGCGGGAAACCAATCTCCTTGGCCTTCGCCACCCAGTCGATTAGCGCCTGCAGGGCGGCGAAGTCTGACTCCGCGCCGTCCCAGAGCCGCGAGAAAGCGCGCTTACCCAACTCGGCCTGCGTCCCCCTGGTGCCGTCCAGAATTCGGCGAGCGCGGCGACAATTGGGCCGAAACCACCTCAACCACGATCGCCAACCACTAATTCTCTCAGAAAGCTCGGCTCCCATCGCGACAAGCACGGCGATCTGATCGAACTGGGTCTGCCAAGCAGGATCGGTAACGCATTCCCAACAGTTCGGCGGCGTATTGGTCGCATGGGCATAAGCTTCCGCGACTCGGTTGATATCCTGCAGGGATTGGCAGCGGGGGACACCGAGGGCATTGCAAAGGACCGTCGCGGCATTCCACACTCGTTTGAACTGCTCCTGAACTCGCTCAAGCTGGTGGACCAACTCTCTCTCGTCGCTCGCCAGAAACGTGAACTCGCCGACATTTCTCCAGGGGTGCCGCCCGGGATCCCCCACACGCTCCAGGCAATCAGCGAGCTGCTCGACCATGCCTGCGATTCGGTCGCGTTCGCTCGTTCCCCATTTGCTCGCTTGCGGTAGTTTCCAGCCGAGCGGCGGAACATGTTGCTGCCGCAAGCGACTCATCTTGCCTAGCACTTCGTAGACGGTGCAGCCGCTGTCTTCGATCTCTTCATGCAGGATCTCGTAGTATCGATTCAATCGCTCTCGCGCGTCGCGCAGTTCACTGATTGATCGCTCCAGTTTCTTTCGTACCCGAGGGCGATCGGATTCCAGCGCTCGGGCCAATTCCTGCGCGAACACACGTTTGTTGGCTTTATGGCTATGCAGCTCCAGGCACATCCCCCCCAAGTCCAATGCCTCCAAGCGTCCGTAAACGACTTCCAGGGCCGCCATTTTCTCGGCAACGAACAGCACGGTCTTGCCGTCTTTGACCAGGGCCGCAATCAAGTTGGTGATGGTCTGTGATTTTCCCGTGCCGGGAGGCCCCTGCACGATCAGGCTTCTCCCGCGACGTGCCTCCTCGATTGCCAATGTCTGGGAACTATCGGCGTCGAGCACGTGCACCATTCGCTCCGGGGCGAGCAGCAAGTCCATGGTCTGGTGATCGGTACTTAATTCGAGCCCGCTGGAAAAACCGCCCAAGAACATTTGGCGCAGTGCGGCGTGATTCTCGAGAGGTCTTTCCTCTGGCCAGTTGGCCGGGTCAAGATCGCGATACATGAGCAGCTTGGCAAACGAGTAGAATCCAAGTTGCATGTGATGATCGTGCACTCGCCACCGATTCTCATCCTGAATCGAATCGCGAACCTGATCGAAGTAAGCCGTTGGCGTAAGATCTTCCGGCTCGGGCAAGTCGGGCAACCGAATGCCAAACTCGCTACGCAGCTTCTCCTGCAACGTGAGGTTCGTGATCAAATCGTCGTCCGTTGCGGTCAGTAAAAACCGACTATTGGCACTGGCGCGGGTAAGTTGCGCGGGAATCAATACCAGAGGAGCATAATGCGGTTTATTCGAGTTCGGTGCGTCATACCACTCCAAAAATCCTACCGCGAGGTAGAGCACGTTGACGCCCCGCTCCTCTTCGTGGAGACGAGCGTCGGCGGCCATTCGCAAGAGCCGCTTCTGCAAATCCACGTCTGCCAGTCGAGTTTGCAGCTGCCGGTCGAGGTGTTTTGCTTCAGGCTGGCCCCACGAGCGCTCGTCACCGTAAGCATCTTCCCGGGCGCGTTCGGTCGCGATTGATTCTGCGCTGTCTTCACCGGGATCAAAGGAAAGCTTCGCGCGGTCGCGTACCAGCAGCGAGAAAATGGGGTCGGAGCGCTCCTCAATTACCTCGATTGAATTGCCACGAATTCGACCGAACGAAGTGTGGAGTAATCGGTTTC
The DNA here is from genome assembly GCA_964399535.1 of uncultured Pirellulales bacterium. Taxonomy (GTDB): domain Bacteria; phylum Planctomycetota; class Planctomycetia; order Pirellulales; family CAYNRE01; genus CAYNRE01. The sequence goes on from CAYNRE010000032.1 coordinate 538,425, forward strand.
GGGCAGTCAGGTCAAGCAACTCTTTTCGATCTCTTTTGAGTCGCTCGACGATGGAAGATTTCTCGTCTTTCATGCTCAGCACACCCTGCGTCCGACTCTCACTGAAAAGGAGGTTCTTCCCCGGAGCTTCCTCTCAGCGCGAGGATTCAGTCCTTGGGTATCGTAAAGACAAACCGTTGCCCATTCGAGTGGGTCGCCAAAGGGCGCTGGCCCGCGCCGGCCGGACAGCTCTTGCGCCAGCGCCGGCGACAATCAAACGTAACGGCGAGACTTTCGAGGTGCCCAGCCGCGCGGGGTGTGGTTCGCTGCCCATACCTTGCATTTCAGAATGTCTCGAATTGCTACGTTTACACGGCTCAATTGGGGCCTAGCAAGTATTTTCAACCACCAGGCCCTTCGGCCGCGCTTGTTCGCCGCCCGCGGGCACGGCTATGCTCTCTGGCATGAAAATCGCCACCATTCACACCCACCGCCTGGTCGGGGCCACGGTCGACGGAGGCTGGCCCGATGGCCACAAGCCCGAAGACGATCTGCACACCCTGATCGAGGTGGTCAGTGACGAAGGCCCCTCGGGTTGGGGAAGCGTGTTTACGAGCCATGGCCTGGTCCGCGCCGGCGTCGATTTTCTGCGCCCCTGGTGGCAGGGGGCCTCGGCCATCGAGCCCGAGCGCACCACCGAGCAACTACGCCAAAACGCCTTCTGGCAAGGTCGCGGCGGCACGTTGGAACACGTCATCTCGGGCATCGACATCGCCCTCTGGGACCTGTTGGGCCAGGCGGCCGGTCAGCCCGTGGGCAGGCTCCTGGGGGGCTGTTACCGCCGGCGCGTCAAGCCATACGCTTCGCTCTTGTTCGACGAACCCGAAGTGCTGCGCGAGCGATTGCGAAGCACCGTGGCGCGGGGGTTTCGCGCCATCAAGCTGGGTTGGCGACCGTTTGGCCGGCTGAGCAGCCAGTTCGACGAAGTGCTGATTCGCACGGCCCGCGAAACCCTGGGGAGCGAGATCGACCTGATGGTCGACGCCGGAGGGAGCGAACAATTCTGGCCGCACGGCTACAAGTGGGCCCTGCGCACGGCGCAGATGCTGGCCGAATACGACGTGGTCTGGTTCGAGGAACCGCTGGCCCCGGACGACCTGGAGGGCTACGTCGATCTGCGCCGCCAGGCCGGGGTACCCATCGCCGGGGGCGAAGTGCTTACCCGGCGGCAAGCGTTTCAACCCTGGATCGAGCGGCGGGCCTTGGATATCGTGCAGCCCGACGCCACCAAGTGCGGCGGCCTGAGCGAAGCCCGGCGTATCGCCTGGATGGCCTACGACGCCGGGGTGGGCTTCGTCAGCCACGGTTGGAATACGGCGGTAGGGCTGGCGGCCGACTTGCAACTGGCCGCCGCGCTGCCGGTAGCCCGGTATGTCGAGTTCTTGACTCCGGCGCCCTACATCGAAGGGTTGACCCGCGCGCCGTTTCAGCTCGACTCGGAAGGCTACCTCGAGATTCCCCAATCGCCGGGGTTGGGTATCGAGATCGACCGGGCAGCGCTGGCCCAGTTCGCGGGCTAGTCCGGTGGGGTTGCCCAGTACAACAATCGGCCCACCAGGATCGTCCGCGCTTTTGCCGAGCACGGCTCGCAAACCGCGCCCGGCCGCACCAAAACCGACCCCGACCGCCGGCCTGAGGCCGCCTTGCAGCCATGAAACCCGTGCTGGTTTTTCGACATACGCCCGACGAATTGCTGGGAACCCTGGCCCCGGCCCTGGAGCGCCAGGGATTGTGCCACCGGATGGCCACGCTGTGCGACGAGGGGCTGCCCGCGCTTGCGCCGCGCGATTGGTCGGCCCTGGTCGTGCTGGGTGGGCCGATGAACGTCGACGAAGTCGAAGCGCACCCCTTTCTGGCCGAGGAGCCCGCTTGGATCGCCGCCGCGGCCAAGGCGGGGATCCCCGTCTTGGGTATCTGTCTGGGCGCGCAACTGCTGGCCAAATCGCAGGGTGCCCGGGTGGTTCGCAGCCCGGTACGCGAGATCGGTTTTTTCCCACTTCACTGGCTGCCCGCGGCCCACGACGACCCGCTCTGGTCGGGCCAGCGCGACCAGCGGCCGGTTTTCCAGTGGCACAGCGACACCTTCGACCTTCCCCCGGGGGCCGTTCACCTGGCCTGGGGAGAAAGCTGCCGCAACCAGGCTTACCGCTTGGGGAGCCGCTGCTGGGGGTTACAATTTCATCTCGAGGTGACCACCCAGATCATCGAGAACTGGCTGGCCGAGAGCGACGCGGCCTGTGCGCCCGGCTACCTGGGCGAGCCGCCGGAGTGCGACGCGGCCACGGTAGCTCGGGTTCGACAAGAGAGCGAACGTTTGCTCGGGCCCATGCAGCAAATGGCCGGCCAGGTTTTCGATCGGTTTTGCCGGCTGGTCGTGGCCACTTCGACGGGCGAGTGACGCGTTCCTAGCCCGGGGCCAGACCGGCAACCCTCGCTGGAAAGACGAGACCTTATGCGCATCGTAATTACGGCCGTGGGGCCCGACAATCGTGGCCTGGCCGACCCGATCATTCACCACGTGGCCAGCCGCGACGCGAACATCGCCGAAATCCAGATGTACGATCACGACGAAGAGAAAGTCTTCGCGATGCTCGTGCGGTGCGAATCGGACGAGCCGCTGGGCGAGTTGAAAGTGGCCATGACCGAAATCGGCCGGGTCAAGGGGCTCGACGTGCGGGTCTGGTCGCCCGACGAGCGCCAGCGGCCCCACCTGGCCATTTGCGTCACCAGCCGATCCGAGCCGCCGCGGGCGGTGCTCGAAGCGATTCGCACGGGGGCCGTGCGCGCCGAGCCCACGGTCATGATCGGCAATCGGCCCGATCTGGCCAACTTGGCGCGCGAGTACCAGGTGCCGTTCGAAGTGGTCGGCAACGCCTCGGGCGACCCGGACAACGAACTACTGATGCAAACCTGCGATCGCTACGGCGTCGACTACGTGGTGCTGGCCCGGTACATGCGGATTTTACCTCCCAGCAGTTGCTGGAAGTACGCCGGCGGGCGAATCATTAACCTGCACCACGGACTGCTGCCGGGCTTTCCCGGACTGCGCCCGTATCACGACGCCTACGCTTCGCGGATGCTGACGTACGGGGCAACGTGCCATTTCATCATTCCCGAGCTCGACGCCGGCAACCAGATCATCAATCAGCGCACGTTCAATGTGCCCCCCGGCACGTCGCTGCCCGAGATCATTCGCCAGGGGCAGCGCGAGTGCGAACCCGCCTGTCTGGTGGAGGGGCTGCGGCGCGTGGTCGATCGGGAGATCGAGCTACACTTTCACCGCGTGGTGGCGCGGCGCTCGGGATCGGCCCCGCCGCCGTCGAACCCCCTGACCTGGTAGGCCCTCTCATGAACGACCGAACTGCGGGCCGCTGGATTGCCACGGTGGTGGTCTGCCTGGGGCTGGCGCCGGGCTGCGGCGATGGGTCGCGGACGCTGGAAAGCCGATTTCCCGACGGCACGCTGAAGGAACAGCGCCGGGCCATCGTGGGGCCCCAGGGGGATTGGATCAACCACGGCCCGTTCAAGACCTTCTACCCCGGTGGGAAAAGCGTCTTGGAGGAAGGCAGCTATGTCAACGGCCACCTGCACGGCACGGTGACCCACTTCTACGAAAGCGGCGCCAAGAAGGCCGAAGGCCTGTGGCAAGATGGGCGGCTGGTGGGGAAGTGGAAGTATTGGGACCGCGAGGGCAACCCGATCGACGCCCTGCCCGAGGAAGACACCTACTACTACTGATTGCCCGAGCGGCCAAGGCCGAAGGGCGCCGCGGGCGGGCGAGTCGATCTCGCTCAACCGTTCTCAGCGCTCGGCGGTTGAATCGAGCCGGGGCGACTGCGGGCGAGGCCACTGCCGCCAACACCAGCGCCACTGGGGCAGCGACAACAGGCCGTAGCTCACCAGGCCAACGGTCAACTCGACCGCCAATAATAGCCAGGCCGTGGGCCGAGTGCTGATCAACAGCAGCCAGCGGACCACGGCGACACAGACCCCCATGAGCAGAGCCGCCCTGGCTGCGGGCAGAACGCCGGCCAGCGCTTTCAGAGGAGCGTTGCCCACGGCGCGACGGGTCCAAGCCAGGTAGGGCAGGGCGAAGACCCAGCCCACCCCGAGTGCGTAAGCCCAGGCGATGGCCAGTGGTCCGTAACGAGCCGTGGGGTCGAGCGCCACACCCAGGGTAACGGCCAGCGCCACCACGACGGTGAACAGGCCGGCCGCCAAGACGAGCCGGCCCGCCTTGCCCGCGGCGGCCAGGACACTGCCCGCCAGGTTCACCAGCGGTTGGAGCGCCACCACGGGGGCGAGGGCCCTCAGGATCGGCCCGGCCGGAGCCCACTGGGGGCCGCCCAGGGCGATCATCGCCTCGTCGGCGACCAGGGCCAAACCGACCGCGGCGGGAAAACAGACCAGCGTCACGAGCCGGTCGAAGGCCAACAGCACCCGGTTGAACATTGCCGGCTGATCGGCCACGCGAGCCAGCGCCGGCAAGAGTACTCCGGCTAGTGGCGTGGTCAGCAGGTACACCGGCCGCATCATCAGGTTGAAGGCTTGGGTGTATAAGCCGGCCGAGGTTGGTCCGAGCCACCAGCCGACCAGCACCTTGTCCAGGTTCTGCCCCAGGAAAAAGCCAGCGTTCGCGGCGGTGAATAGCCCGCTGAACGCACCCGCCGCCCGGAGGGGCCGCCAATCGCGCGGCCAGCGCGGCCACCAAGGCACCACCCACCAGGCTCCCAGGGCGAGCAGCGCGAGTTCAAAATACTGTTGGGCCACCAGCACCCAGGGACCGCGGCCGGCCAAGAGCGCCCAAGCCACGGCGGCCAGCCCGCCCCCGGTTTGCGCGCCGAGGCGCACCGCGGCCAGGGGCCCGAGGCGCAACTGACGTTCGGCCATGGCCGCATGTTGGCTCCCGAGCGCGGCCACGATACCGGTACCCGCCAGTAGGGCCGCGATCGGCTGGACCGCTGGCTGGCCGTAGCCCCAGGCCAATAGCGGGGCCGCAGCGAGCGACAGCGCGGCCCCCAAGAGCGCGGCGCCCAGGTTGCCCCAAAACAGGGGCGCGGCCGCGGCTGCGTCGAGCTCGGCGGCCCGCACCGTGGCGACCGCCAGCCCCTGCGAAGTAAGCATCCGCAAGAGCAGCACCCAGGGAACCACCATGGCAACGAGCCCGAAGTCGCTCGGGCTAAGCAGCCGATAGAGCAGGGCGGTGATGACCAGCGACACCACCTGGCTGCCCGCCTGGGCCAGCACCACCCCGCGGGTACCGAGGCGAATGGCGTTGGAAAGCTCGGCCGGCGAGTAGCGCGACGGGGGCGGCTCGAGCGGCTCGCTCATGAAACATTTCCCCGGCGGCGGGCGGCCACCGGGCCTTATCCGGTCAGGGCTTCCGCCAGGAATTTGCGGGTCCGCTGGTGCTGCGGCGCATCGAAGACCTGTTCGGGCGGGCCTTCCTCGACGATGCTGCCGTCGGCCAACACCACGATGCGGTCAGCCATTCGCCGGCACATTTCCATTTCGTGCGTGACCATTAACAGCGCCAACCCCTCCGTGCGCAGATCGGCGAGAACGGCGATTACTTCTTGTTTGAGCTCGGGGTCGAGCGCACTGGTCACTTCGTCGCAGAGCATGGCCCGCGGTTCGAGCGCCAGTGCCCGGGCGATTGCCACGCGTTGTCGCTGCCCGCCCGATAGCTGAGCGGGGTAGTCGTTCAAGCGGTTGCCCAGCCCCACGCGATCGAGCAGTTGGCGCGCCCGGTCCATCGCTGGTTCTTTTTTCCAACCCAGTACCCAACGGGGTCCGGCGGCCACGTTTTCCTGGGCCGTGCAATGGGGAAAGAGCTGGTAGTCTTGAAACACCATGCCGACCATGCGGCGCAACTGCCGGGTGGCGGCGGCCGAACTGGGCGCGAAGCGGCCCCCCTCGAGCCGATGCGCGCCGACGCGAACCGACCCTGAATCGAAGGAGGTGAGCCCGTTGACACAGCGGAGCAGGGTGCTTTTGCCCCCTCCGCTGGGACCGATCAGGGCCAGGCTTTCGCCGCCGGCCACCGAAAGATCGATGCCGTCCAAGATTTGCCGGGCGGCGTAGCGCTTGCGCACCTGGCACACTTCGATCAGCGCAGATTCAAGCGGAGGCAGATTCACGATGGTCCCCAGCGGCGTTCCAACCACCGCGACAAGTAACCCAACGGCACCGACATCAACAGGTAGAGCCCCGCCGTGGCCAACCCCAGCTCGAAGAACTGTAGGCTCGAGCGGGCCAAAATCAGATACTCTTTGGTCAGTTCGCGCACGGCGATCACGCTAACCAGGCTGGTGTCTTTGAACAGGGCCACCAGGTCGTTGGTCATGGCTGCCAGGGCCGTGCGCAGGGCCTGGGGAAAAATCACGCGATAGAAGGCCATCTGGGGCGACATTCCCAGCGCCAGCGCGGCATCCCACTGGCCGCTGGGCACCGAAAGAATGGCCGCCCGATACACCTCGGCCTCGTAGGCCGCGTAGTTCAGGCCGAAACCCAGAATCGCCGTGGCGATGGCCGGCAAGCGCAACCCCGAGCTCGACAGCCCGAAGTACAAAAAAAACAAAACCAGCAACAGGGGCACGCCGCGGAAAAACTCGATGTAAATCAAGGCCAACCAGCGCACGGGCCTGGGCCCATACAAGCGGCCGAGGCAAACCAGCAGCCCGATGCCGACGGCCACGACCATGCTGGCCAGCGTGAGCCCCACGGTGGTTACCGCGGCCGAGGCCAAGAGGGGGAAGTAATCGCGCACGGCCCAGCCGGCGGCACCCACCTGCGTGAGCGGCGGCACGGTGTTGGTTGGCTGTGGGGCCGCGCCCCCCACGGGTTTTCCCTGGGCGTCGAAGCCCAGCCCGGCTAATTCCAGCGGGCGAAGCGACCCTTGAGCCAGGCGGCTTTGATCTTCGTTCCAGAGCCGCCAGCGATGCAGGATCTCGGCCCATCGTCCGCTCGTGAAAAGCGTGCTCAGCCCCGTCTCCAGTGCCCGGCACAGTTCGGCGTCGGCCGAGCGCAGCGCGATTCCGTAACCCCCCGGACTGATGCGCGTGGCCGCGGTGCGCAGGCGAGGGTTTCCGGCGGCGTAGTAGGCCACGATGGTGTTGTCGAGCAACACCGCGTCGACGCGCCCCAGCTCCAGATCTAGATAGGGCTCGGTCTGGGTATCGAATCCGACAATGTCCCGCACGCCCGCGGCTGCCAGGGCCCGGTCGCTCGCCGAGCCGGCCAGGGTTCCCACGGGCCGCTCACGGCAATCGGCCAGGTTGTGAATCGCTCGTTCGCCGTCGCGAACCACCAGTTCCAGAGAGTAGACGTAGTAGGGGCGCGAATAGCGGAACTGGTCGGGCGGCCGCTGGGGGATTTCGAGCCCGGAGACGCCGATGTCGAAATCGCCCTTCTCCAACCCCGCGAGCAGGCTGACCCAGTCGTACTGCACCATTTCAGCCTGGACCGAGGTGCCCAGTTCCTGGCTCAGCCATTGCCCAAGCTGCTGCATCAGATCGACTTCGAAGCCGATTACTTGGCGGGGGTTTTTGGGGTCGCGGAACTGAAAGGGGGCTCCTCCCTCGGCATCGCCCGCCCAGCGCAAGGTTCCGCCGGCCAAACGCCTGCGAACGGCGTCGCGCAGTTCGGCGTCGAGCGACGCCGAGCGGTCCGCGCGGGGGGCCCTGCTGGCCGACTCAGCCCTGCTGGCCGATCCGGCCGTGGCCAAGGCTTCGGCGCGCACCGACGAGCTGCCCAGCCAGGCAAGCACGAATCCTCCGATCATCAGGTTTCTGACGGTCATCGTCGGCCGCTCGGGGAGGCGAATTCGGGGCGTCGCAGGTTGCCCGGCGCCGCTTGGTGGGCCGCGTCGGGCGGGGGTATCATACCCCAGATGCAAATCTCGCTCATGATCACTTGCCTGGGCGACGTGATTCGCCCCGAGGCGGGACAAGCCACGGTCCGGCTGTTGGAACGGCTCGGGCACCAGGTCGATTTTCCCCAGCGGCAAACCTGTTGCGGCCAGCCGCTGTTCAACAGCGGGTTCGCCGACCTGGCCCGCTCTCAGGCCAAGCACACCATTGCGGTGTTCGACCACGGGCGGCCCGTGGTGGTCCCCTCGGGCTCCTGCGCCGCGATGGTCAAGCTCGAGTACAAGCATTTGTTGGCCGACGAGCCCGATTGGCTCGAACGCGCTGGCGACCTGGCCGAGCGAACCTTCGAACTGGGAGACCTGCTGGTCAATCGGCTGGGCCTGGTCGACGTGGGGGCTCGATTTCAAGGCAAGGTCACCTATCACTATGCCTGCCACCTGCGAGGGTTGTGCCTGACGACCGAGGCCGAGCAACTGATTCAGGGGGTCGCGGGAGTCCAATACGTGCCGCTGCCCCGGCAAGAGCAGTGCTGCGGATTCGGGGGCTCGTTTTCGGTGCGCTACCCTCAGATATCAGGCGCGATGGTCGACGAAAAGGTTCGGGCCATTGCCAGCACCGGGGCCGACACGCTCGTCTCGACCGACGCCGGCTGCCTGATGAATATTGGCGGCCGACTGCGGCGTCTCGGCCGGCCGATGCGGGTTTGGCATTTGGCCGAACTATTGGCCTGCCAGCAATAGTTGGCCCCGCCCCGGGGGCTGGCATTTGTCGCCGGGGCCGCGCGCGGTAAGGTGTCGGCTTTCCCCGGTCCGGCAGGCCCACCTCGGGAGCCGGGCGAGCGACCACCTGAACCGCCGCAGAGCCACCATGAGTCGACCCAAGTCGGTACCGCGCCGCAGTAACGTCCGTGTGGAAGATACCTGGGATCTGGCCTCGCTCTATGCCGACGACGCCGCCTGGGAATCCGCGTTCACGCGCTGGGAAGCCCAGATCGGCAAGTTCGGCAAGTACCGAGGCACGCTCGAAAAGAGTGCCAAGCACCTGGCCGATTGCCTGAAGTTCAATTTGGAATTCGAGCGGCTGGGAGAGCGGCTGGGCACCTACGCCTTTCTGAAAACCGCCGAAGACACGGCCCAGGGCGACTATCAGCGCATGCAGGGCCGGTACCGCAATGCCGCCAGCCGGGCGGGGCAGGCGGCCAGCTTTCTGCAGCCCGAGATCGTGGCCATCCCCGATGCCACGATGAAGCGCTTTCTAGCCAGCAAAGAGCTGAAGCCCTATGCCCTGATGCTCGACCGCTGGCTGCGCTATAAGCCGCACACGCTTTCCGATAACGAAGAGCGGCTCCTGGCCATGCAGAGCGAGATGGCCAGCACCGCCCAGCAGGTGTTTCGTCAACTGCACAACGCCGATCTGAAATTCGGTTCGGTCAAAGATTCCTCCGGGCAAACAATCGAGCTGACGCACGCCACGTTTTCCACCTGCCTGCACTCGCCCGATCGCAAGCTGCGCAAGGCGGCCTTTCACCAGCTTTACCAGGCCTATCACGGCCATCGCAACAGCCTGGCGGCGATTCTGGCCGGCTCGATCCAGCGCGACGTTTTCTATGCCCGGGCCCGCAACTATCCCAGCAGCCTGGCCGGCTCGCTGTTTCACGACAATGTGCCGCTAACGGTGTACGAAAGCCTGATCTCGGCCGTGCACCGGCACCTGCCGTCGCTGTATCGCTATTTTGAGTTGCGGCGCCGGCGGATGAAACTGAAAGACCTGCACCACTACGATACCTATGTGCCGATCCTGAGCGAGCAACGGACGCGCCACAACTGGAACCAGGCCGTGCGGTTGGTGGTATCGGCGCTCGAGCCGCTGGGAAGCGAGTACTGTGAGGTGCTGGAAGCGGGGCTCTCGGGCCGCTGGTGCGATCGCTACGAAAACCAGGGGAAACAAAGCGGCGCGTTCAGCTGCGGCTCGTTCGACGGGCTACCCTACATTCTGATGAACTACCAGAGCGAGGTGCTCGACCATGTATTCACGCTGGCCCACGAGGCCGGCCACTCGATGCACTCCTGGTACTCGGCCCGGTCGCAGCCGTTTCAATACTATAACTACACCATCTTCGTCGCCGAGGTGGCCAGCACGTTTAACGAGCAGCTGTTGAGCCAGCACCTGATGGCCCGGGCCCGCGACGACCAGCAGCGGGCGTTTCTAATCAACCGCGAGATCGACGCCATTCGCGGCACCATTTTCCGGCAAACCATGTTCGCGGAGTTCGAAAAACTTACTCACGAACTGGCCGAACAAAACGAGCCGCTCACCTTGCAGCAGTTTCAGAGCGTATACCGGCAATTGCTCGAGCGGTACTTCGGACCCGACTTCGCCCTGGACGACGACCTGGAGTTGGAGTGCTTCCGAATCCCACACTTCTACTCGGCGTTTTACGTGTACAAATACGCCACGGGCCTTTCGGCGGCAATCGCCCTGGCCAATCGCGTTACCCAGGGTGGCCCCCAGGAACTGGCCGACTACCTGGGCTTTCTGCGGGGTGGATGCTCGAAGTACCCGCTCGACCTGTTGCGCGGAGCAGGGGTCGACCTGGAACAGCCCGGGCCGGTCGAAACGGCGCTCGAGCGATTCGATCGCCTGGTGACCGAGCTGGACGAGCTGCTGTAGTCGGTTCCCTGGGCCCGGCTTAGCCTGGCATGACTACCCCGGCCGGCTGAGGTCGCAGCCGGGTTCCCAACTGCACGCTGAGCAGTATTTCGGCCGCCGGCAGATTATCGGGAAAGAACACGCCGCCGATTTTGGCGTTGTGCAACGAGCATCCTTCCAGATCGAGGTGCCGCAAATCGAGCCCCCGCAGGTCGGCGTCTTTGAGGTACGCGCCGCGAAGTACGACCTTGCTGAGATCGGCCCGACGCAAATCGGCGCTGCGCAGGTCGGAGCCCGACAAATCAACGTTGGAACGATCGGCAATGGCCTGATGGAAGCCGGCCAGGTCGCCGGCCCGGAGGCAGCGAAACGCCTCGTCATCGAGAAACCGTGGGCGGTTCTGGCCTGCCCCGTGATCGCCCGAGGCGGGGTTGGGGGGCCGGGAAGCCGACGGGGCGGTCGCGGTGAGCATGGTTAGGCTCTCATTCCAAGCGCGGGGGATTCCGACACTCCAATCGTAGGTCGCGGACGACCGCCACGACGGAGCAGCCCGCGGCGCCACTGTGTCTGTGCAACTCATCCAAGCCGTCTTGCGCGGCACGATCGGGCGGGTAAGGCCCTTTCTGCCGCGACTCGCGGTAGCGATTGCGCGGAATCTCGGGGCGGCACGGGGCAGCTACCCACCGCAGGAGCGTTCACCATCCACCCGGGGGGACGATTTGCCCCCGCCCGGTAAGGGGCGCTAGGATGGTTGCTGCACCGGCTTCCCCCCGCCCCGATTGCCCCTTGGCCGCGAGGAATCCCCGATGGCATCGTACACCGCGCCGGTTGGTTGCCCGCGCACTTTGCGAAGGGCCTGGGTTGGTTCTCTGCTTTGCGCGCTGGTGCTGCTCGCCTCCAGTGCGGTGGCTGAGGACGACCCTTGCCTCGTGCGGGCCGATGCCCCCGCCGGGCACTCGACCCACGGTAGTTGGTTTAACGAAGGCCCCCGACAGCGCGCCAGGCGCATGGCGGAAGTCGGCACCACCCATCTGGCCATCACCACCCACGCACCAGAGGCTCAGGCCTTTTTCGATCAAGGGCTGAACCAGGTGTATGGCTTCTGGTGGTTCGAGGCCGAGCGCTCGTTTCGCGAGGTTCTCGCCCACGACCCCAACTGCGCCATGGGCTATTGGGGGTTGGCGCTGGCCAACTGGGAGTATGGCCCTCGGTCTCGGGCGCTGGTCACCGAAGCGCTTCGCCGTCAGGCCGGCGCGACGGCTCGCGAGCGGCAATGGATTGCCGCGGTGGCCCGCTGGCAGGGCGTCGACCCCGAGGCCGAGTTGCCGCCGGCCACGGATTTCGATCCTCAGTCGCCCTGGCAGCCGACGCCCGACGCGAAGCCGGCCAAGGCAGCCTGGCAGCGCTTGCTGCGCGATCTGGAGGACCTGATCCACGACGATCCGAGCGACGTGCAGGCCAAGAGTTTTCTGGCGTGGATGATTTGGGAGGCGACCCGGCACGACGTTCCGCTGGCTGCTCACGAGCCGGTCGACGCCCTGATTGCCCAGGTGCTGGCGGTCGAGCCGCGCCACCAGGGCGCGCACCATTTTCGAATTCACCTCTGGGACCAGCGCAAGCCCGAGCGGGCCCTTACGGCCGCCGCGCTCTGCGGGCCCAGCGCGGCGGGAATTGCTCACTGCTGGCACATGCCCGGCCATATCTACGACAAGCTGCATCGCTACGCCGACGCCGCCTGGCAGCAACAGGCCTCGGCCCGAGTGGACCACGCCTACATGGCCCGAGAGCAGGTGATGCCCTACCTGATTCACAACTACGCGCACAACCAAGAGTGGCTGGTGCGCAGCTTGAATCACGCCGGACGCCCGCGAGAGGCGATGGAATTTGCCGCCAACCTGATCGAGATTCCGCTGCATCCCCGATTCAACGCCCTATCGAGCGATGCGGGGTGCGCGGGCTATGGACGGCGGAGGCTGGCGGAAACCCTGGTCGATTTCGAACTCTGGGACGAGCTGGGCCGCCTGGCTCCAACCCCCTACCTGGCCAACTGGGGTGAACCCAGCCGCGATCTGGATCGAGCCTGGGCACTGGGCTGGGCCGCCTGGGCCCACCACGACCTGGCCGGAATGCAGCGTGAAAGAGACCAAGCGCGGGCTTGCCTGGCGGAACTAGAAGCCCGCCGCGACGCGGACGAAGCCAAGGCGGTGGCCGACGACCTGGCCGCGCAGCTTAAGCCCGAGGAGCGCGAGGCGGCAGCCGAAAAGCGAGCGGGCGAACATCGCTCGGTCCGCAAGCGGTTTGAAGAGCGATTGGCCGAACTCGAGGCGGCCCTGGCGGCGGCTCAATTGGCCAAGGCCGCCAACCCGGCGCCCGACCGAGCGGCCGCGGCCGCGGAGCCGCTGGAAGGCGCGCCTCAGGTTTCCCCGGCCGAGCTGGAAAAACTGGTCAAACAGGCTGGCGACGGGGCCCGACTGCGAATGGCCAAGCTGCTGCACGCGGCCGGCCAGACCGATCGCGCCCTCGTCGAGGCCCGGGCAGCTGCCGACGCCCGCGAGGGCCAGATCGAGCCCCTGGCCACGCTGGTCGATTTGCTGTGGCAGGCCGGCCAGGCCGACGACGCGGCCAAGGCCTTTACGAAACTTCGGGCTTGTGCCGCGGAAGCCGATTTGAATACGCCCTTATTGAGCCGACTGGCCCCCCTTGCCCAGGCCTTGGGGTGGCCCGCCGACTGGCGAACCCCGGCGGGCGCCGGGGACGACTTGGGCCCGCGGCCACCGCTGGATGAACTGGGGCCGGCCACCTGGCAGCCGTGGGCCGCCCCCGAGTGGCAACTTGCCGATGCCGACGGCGCGGACCATTCGCTCAGCGATTACCGCGGGAGGCCCGTCTTGCTGATCTTTTACCTGGGGCTTCGCTGCCTGCACTGCGTTGAGCAGTTGGAAGCCTTCGCGCCTCGGGCAAGCGAGTTCGCGTCGGCAGGCATCGAGCTGGTGGCGATTTCAACCGAACCGCGCGAGCAATTGGCCCAATCGCGCGAGGAGTTTCGCCGGACCGACGGGGCGGAGTTCCCGTTTTTGCTCCTTTGCGACGCACCGCTCGACGTCTTTCGGCGTTACCGCGCTTTCGATGAATTCGAGGGACAGCCACTGCACGCCACGGTACTGATCGACGCCGACGGCCGAGTTCGCTGGCAAGATGTGAGTTACGAGCCGTTTACCGACGTCGAGCTGGTACTAGGCGAATCGCGCCGGCTCCTGGGCCTGAAGTCTCGCCTGGCGCCGGCCGCCGACTCGGCTACGGCGACGTCGGCGGATTGAACGTTTCGAGAATTGCCCGGCCTTTGTAGATGGCATAGGCCTCGGCCGCCTGGAAGGCCCGCATCTCGGGCCGCGAGTTCCACCAGCGGAGCGAATCGGGGTCGACCACCAGGATGCCCGGCTGGCCCTGGTGCGTGGCGCTGGCCAATAGCACGAGCGAGCCGAAGAACTGGCCCACCAACTGCAGTTCGACCTGATCCAGGTCGACCTCGGCCGCGGCCAGGCGGTCGGCCAGTTCGGCCTGCCAGCGGGGCCATTGGCGAGGATCGTCGCCGGCGGTCCATTGGCGAATCTCGTCGTGCTCGGCTTGCCACCCGGCAAAGTAGCCCCAGAGATCGAGCATCTCCAAGTCATCCCATAGACCGGGCAGGGCCAAGGTGAGCGGCCCCCCCATGCCTACGCCGGAAAGGGTTCCGCGGGAAAGCACGTACTCGAAGCCCAGCAGGAAACAGTCCTGCGGCTCGTCGAACCCTGGCCAGTGCCAACGGCGGCTCTCGATGAGCCAGATGCGGGTGGGGGCGACCCCGAAATGCAGTGGGTCGGCAAGCCACTGGGCCAGCTCTCCTTCGGCCAGGGCCGCGGGGGTGCGGGTTTCAGGCGCCGCCCGATCGAGGGCATCGAGTTCCGACAGGTATTGCAAGGCGCGGCTGCGCGTGGCGGGCTGCTCGGCCAACTCGGCCAGACGCTCCAGGCCAGTAGCTTCTCCCAGGCCTGCCAGGGCGGCGGCAGCCTCGGTCTGCAGCCGCCGATGGGCCACGTCGAGACCCTGGGTCAGCGCCGGCACGGCCTTGCGATCGCCCATCAGGGCCAGGGCATGAGCCAGGGAAATGAAAAGCGAGATTCCCTCGGAGACCCGGTCTCGCAAGGCATCGGCCGAGACGGCTTCGCGCTCGGCCCCCTCCTCCAGTCGGCGCAGCCCCTCGACCAGTTGCCGGAAGAGGGCCGTCAGGTGGTCGATCCGAGGCTGACACGGGTGCTCGCTCACCCGGCCGCGGTGGACCAGGTAGTTGGCCAGGTCGAGCACAACCGGGGCCGTGGCGGGACTGCCCAGCGCGGCGAGCAACCCGGGAAACAACAACCGAGGGTCGAGCTTTTCCTCGCGAAACCAAGGCACCAGGGCCTTAGCCAGATCGCGTGATCGCGCGGGAGGGTTGCTGCACACCAGGTTCACGGCGGCCCGCACCGCCTCGTCGACCGGGCTGGCAGCCAGCACGGTCAGCCAGGCCACCCGGCGCTCGTCATCGGGGTCTAGTTGGTCGTAGCGCGCAACCACCTGCGCGATCTGTTGGAGTTGCTGTTCGGGCGGCAGTTGGGCGAGAGCAGCCACTTGCCGGGCCAAAGTTTCGTCGGATTCGGTCATGACGTCACGCTCATCCCGCGGGGGCGAAGCACTGGCCCGCTGTTATAACAGGCGCGGCCTTGGAATTCAGCGACCCGCGCCCTGGTGTGCGGCGCGAGCCGTCGCCGGTCGGCCCGAGGCCCAGATGAAAATCTGGCCAAACTCGCCTTGACGCGATTTCGGGAAAAATGCTCCAATCCGCGCGCCGCTGAGCGTTGGGCCTGGCGCGGGCCAGGGCGACGATCCATCGGCAACCGAAGACCGAACGAAACCCACGCGCAAATCACCCCGGCGGCAAGCCACCGCCGCGACCGATTCAACAACCGATCTGGCCTTCCCCGTCATGGGCGCCTCCGGGATGGCCTTCCCCTTTCGTGCGTAGAGGTACCCAAAATCGAGGAGCCATTCAGATGGCGACGACCAAGAAGACGACTGCCAAGAAGACGCCCGCCAAGGCTGCCCCCTCTCCGAAGAAGGCGGCCGGCAAGAAGCCCGCGGGCAAGAAGTAGGCAGCCGCACCACGGCTGATTTCCGACTGGCGACAGAACGGAGTCGGCCGCTTGGCCGATGCAACAGACTACAGCGAGAAAGGCCGGCAGTTCCGCAAGGAACCGCCGGCCTATTTTTTTTCGGCCAGCCTCACCTCCCCTCCGATCGCCCGTCCGCGCCCCTTGGGCTGCCGGTTCCACCGGGCGCAGGGATGACTCGCTTCAGCCAAACCCTGACGGTTCTCCGCCGAAATCCGAGTTGGGCTCCGAAATAGTCTCAAGTTTTGCCCGCGGCGTTGATTGACTTGCGCCCCCCACCGGGTAAATACCCAAGGGCCGGCAACGCAAGCCGGCCCGCTGATCCCACTGGACGCGAGAAGGGAGGAAATCGGATGGATCAACTGTCTGCTCTGCTCTCCCCGGTTGCCGGACGCTTGGCCTACTGCCACGTGGCGTGGCGGGCGCGAAGCGGCACTCGGTAACCGACGCGCCCGACCCGTCGGCCGACGGGCGGGACGTCGCCGGGCGAATCGGTTGCGTTGCTCGTCCGTGGTGTGCGCGCGGCACCCCCCGTGACGGTCGAGTCGCCGCCTGCCCGTTCGTTCGCAGTGTCGATCGCAGCGCGCCCGGCGCGGCCGCCAACCGCCTCGGGTGCTCCGTGAACGTTGGGAGTTCCTCTGTCCACAGCGGGCTGACCGCGCTGGCCGGGGCGGTGGTTCGAGGCGGCTGGTATAATGCCGGCCGGCATCGAACGGGTGCCAATGCCCTGGCGGCCTGTCGGCCCGCTGTGTTCTTTTTTTCCCGGGGGCCAAGCGCTGCGGATGGCCGTCCCCCGGCCACTTTGGCCCGATCTGTCATCCAGCGGCCTAAGCGAATCGTGAAACGACTTCTGCGGTCCTGTTTCGTGTTCTTGTTGGGCGCCACCTGCGGCGCGGCGGCGGTCGGCATCTTCGACCGGCGCGATCCACTGACCGAGCAGTGGGAGTTGTACCGCCTGATCGAATGCGAAACCTGGTCCGACGCGCGGGGCCGGCTGGCCTGGTTCGAGGCCGAACCCCGCCGAGCCCAGAAGCTGGACCTGTTGGTCTCGCGCTGGGGGACCGGACACACGATCTTTGACGAACACCTGGTCCGCTACGCCTGCCAGGCACGCGGTGCCGACGCATTGCGCGAAGCGCTGGCCGGCCAGCTCAGCCGTCGGCCTGAACTGCTCCCCCGCTGGGCCCACTACTGGGCCTGGAAGAGCACCCTGAGCCCGGCCGACGAAATGGAAAGTGTGTGCCGCTATTTGGCGACGCTGATCCAGGCCGAGCCACCGCGGTCCATCACTTGGCGCGAGGTGCTTGATGTCCAAGCGGTGCTGACGCTCGAAGGTCACCCCGACCTGGCTGCCCAGGTCGCCGCCGAGCGGTGGCAGGAGCCGTATCGCCGTTGGGTGGCCGCCGGGGGCGGGCTGCCTCTAAGGACCGTTCGCCGCCCCGAGCTGCCGCTGCCCGAATGGGTGGGAGCACCGCCCGATCGCCGGTAGCCCAGGTGGGAACCCCCCGCTGGTACGGCACTCGGCCGGAAAAAACCGGGGCGGAAGTCCGAGCCCCGGGGGCCCTCCTAGTGTCATTGGCTGGCATAATCCGAAAGCCCGCGGCCCCAGGGCCCGACCGAGGCGGAATTCCCCGGTTCTGGCCGCTGCTGTCCGACCGTTTTCGGTTGCAGACTAGCTTAGGCATCCGTATCGTAAAGAATTCGCTCGACGCGAGTTGCTCCGCCGGTGGGGGTGGCAGCCGCTGGCCAGCCCGGCGCGAGCAAGCAACTGGTCGCTTCGGTTCGCCACCGCAGGAGTGCTGGCTGGCGAGCGTCTGGAAATGCCCACTCCGCGGCCGGTCGCAAATCGTTGGTAAGGTGATTTTTCTGTCAGAGGAGATGGCCCGTGTCCACCACTGCGCGACCCCAATCGTCCACTCAACTTACCTGCGGCTCCGACATCCTGGTCGAGGCGCTTGTCCGGCAGGGGGTGGAAGTGGTGTTCGCCTATCCGGGCGGGGCCAGCATGCCCATCCATCAATCGCTGACCCGGTTTCGCGATCGGATTCGCACCATCCTGCCGCGGCATGAACAGGGAGGCGGATTCGCCGCCCAGGGCTATGCCCGCTCGACCGGCAAGGTGGGCGTGTGCATGGCCACCAGCGGCCCGGGGGCCACGAACCTGGTGACGCCGATCGCCGACGCCAAGATGGACTCGATTCCCCTGGTGGCCATTACCGGCCAGGTGAAGACCCGGGTGATCGGCACCGACGCCTTTCAGGAAACTCCGATTGTCGAAGTTTGCCGGGGCATTACCAAGCACCATTACCTGGTGACCCAGGTGGAAGACCTGACCCGGGTGGTGAACGAAGCGTTTCATATCGCCACCAGCGGGCGGCCCGGGCCGGTGCTGATCGATCTGCCCAAAGACGTGCAAGAGGCCCTGACGGTGCCTGATTTTGACGCGGCGCCCAACCTGCCCGGCTATCACGTGGAGCGGTTTCTGGCGCGGCCGGAACAAATCGCCCAGGTGGCCGCGGCGATCAAGCGCTCGCGGCGGCCGGTGATTTACGCCGGAGGCGGGGTGATCTCGGCGAACGCCTCGGCCGCGCTTGCCGAGCTGGCGCACAAGACCGGCATTCCGGTAACCATGACCCTGATGGGCCTGGGCTGCTTTCCCGGCGAAGATCCGCTTTCGCTCCACATGCTTGGCATGCACGGCAGCGTGTACTCGAACTACGCGGTGGACCAGTGCGACTTGTTGCTGGCCTTCGGCGTGCGGTTCGACGACCGGGTGACCGGCAAGGTGAGCGAGTTCGCCAAGCACGCCAAGATCGTGCACATCGACGTCGACCCCTCGGAAATCAACAAGAACAAAGAAGCCCACATTCCGATCGTCAGCGACATCGGTTATGCCTTGGCCGAGTTGAATAAGGTGGTCGAGGCACCCGAGGGGCTCGAGCCCTGGCACGCCCAGATCGAGCAGTGGAAGAAATCGGACCCGCTCACCTGGGACCAGAATTTCCCCGGCATTTTGCCGCAGCACGCCATCCATGAACTGTGGCGCTTGTCGCGCGACCGCAATCCCATCGTGTCGGTGGGGGTAGGCCAGCACCAGATGTGGGCCGCGCAGCACTTCCGTTTCCGGGATCCCCGCACCTGGTTGTCTTCCAGCGGCCTGGGCACGATGGGGTTCGGGCTGCCGGCCGCCATGGGCGTGCAGGCGGCTCACCCCGATCGCCTGGTAATCGATATCGATGGCGACGGCAGCACGCTGATCAACATCCAGGAGCTGGCCACCTGTTTCTGCGAGAAGCTGCCGGTCAAGGTTCTCTTGCTCAACAACCAGCACCTGGGCATGGTGGTGCAGTGGGAAGACCGGTTCTTCACCGGCAATCGGGCCCACACCTATCTGGGGCCCATCGATCATCCCGAGGCGGTCGGCCAGGGAGACGGCATTGGACCCAGCACGCGGTATCCCGATTTCGTCACCATCGCCAAGGGGTTCGGCTGCGGGGCCCGCTTCGTGCAGCACAAGAGCGAGCTGGTCGACGGCATCCAAGAGATGTTGGACTACGACGGGCCGTTTGTGCTGGACGTGGCCATTCCCTATCAGGAACACGTGCTGCCGATGATCCCCGCCGGGATGACGGTGAACGACCTGATCAAGTAGACTAACGGCCCGCCGCGGGCCGCTTTGCGGAAGCGCCGTCGGCAAACCCGACAGCTACCCTGCCGGCAAACCCTTGGGCAACCCGACGGCTGCGCCGCTGGCAGAGTTCCCCCGGCACAGCTTGGGGGCCCTGGGGCCGGCAGCCGGGGAGCGCGGGGTCCCGGTCGAACCCTGCTTCCCCCTGCCCACGCGCGAAGGAGCCGAGCATGTACGAGCGAGAGCGGACGCTGTACGCGTTCAATTGGGATTACGTGCATATGAGCGCCGCCGATATCGGCGAAGACGAAATGTCGCTGCAGCCGGCGCCCGGCATCAACCCGCCGGTTTGGATTCTGGGCCACTTGGCCGTGGCCACCGACTACGCGCTAAAATCGCTTGGACAGCCGACTCAGTGTCCGCGGGCCTGGCACGCCAGCTTCGGTCCGGGCAGCGAACCCGTCGCAGGCCAGAAGGTGCCCATTACCAAGGAGGAGCTGCTGGCGGCGATTCGCCGGGGCCACGAGTTGGTGAGCGAAGCGACCACGCAGGTTTCGCCCGAACACTTGGAGAAGCCCCACGGCGTCGAGCTGCTGGCCCCCACCAAGATCAAAACGCTGGGCGACTTGATCAGCCACCTCATGACCACCCACGAGGCCATGCACATCGGCCAACTTTCGGTCTGGCGGCGAATGACCGGTCGCAAGCCGTTTGTTTAAGCGGCCCGCGTACCACGCCGTCGGCGGCTCCCAGGCGGCCCGGTTCGGCTGTCGCGCCATCGGCCAGGACCGGCGCGCATTGCTTGCCTCGTCGAGCTACACTGGGATAGCGTTGACGCCGTGCGGCGGTCGGACCGTGGGCACCCCCGAAAAGCCGAGGCTTCGCACGTGGCTGCAGCGAGCGAACTTTCAGTAGAGAGCAATCCGCGGCAAGCCGAGCCCGACTCTGACCGCTTGGTCGTCGCGGTGCTGGCGGCGGCGAGCTTTCTACTGGTTTTGCTGCTTCCCATGTTCCTGCTTCCGTCGCTGGCGGTTTCGTCCAGTTCGCTGGCCTCGCCCAACGAAGCGGCCGAAGCCACGGTGGGGATCGGCGTCATTCTGAGGGCCACGACTCGCCGCCTGCTGCGAAGCGGCGCCAGCAATTTGCTACGGACCACGGTGGGGGCCGTGTCGCGGGCCTCGGCCCGCACGCTGACCCGCCGCGTCGTCCGAATCGCCGAGAAGTATTTTCTCGGCATGATGATTCGCGACCTGGCCGGCACCAACCCCGAGGCCGCCGAACGACGACAACCGCTGGGGGTTGCCACCGCGCTGGGCGTGGTGGCACTGGCGGCATCGTTTTGGGGCGTGTTGCAATTGGTCGGCGGTGAGGCCTCGTCCGAGGTTCTCTCCCAAGGGCAGCTCCACGTGGTGGTTGCCGGCCTTTTGGCGTCGGTTCCGTTGCTCGTACAAGTGGCCGTGTCGCTGGCTACCGCCCACTGGCTCGGCACCGATTGCCGGATCTCCACGCCCGTTGACGGGCTGATTCTGCAGGCCTATTTCACGGGATCAGGCTCGTTCTTGCCCATGGCCACCGATGTCCAGCAACACGGCACGCCGCGTGCGGCCATGCTGGCTTCGACGATCGCACTGGCGGTGCAGTGGGGTCTGTTCCTGGTTTTGCACCTGGCATCCGGCGTGGTCGATGCGCCGGCTGTGCAGTTCGCCGCGGCCATGTTCCTGGTGTATGCCTTCGTCAATTCGTTTCCGATCGCGCCCCTGGACGGCTACGCCCTGTGGCGCGGGTCGAAAACGCTCTGGGTGGTCGTGTGGTTGCCGATCCTGGTTTCGTTTTTGCTGGGGGGCGCTCAGCCCCTGGAAGCGTTGATGTAGGCCCCGGAACCCTCTGAATATGTCGGCCGTCAGCGAGAATTCGACCACCGGTGACGAGCCAAGGCGTCTCCACGCGGCGGGGTTCCGGCACGAGCAGCGACGCCGGCAGCGCCTGCGGCTAACCATTCTGGGCCTGGTGCTCCTCTGGGTCTACTTCTACAACCTGTTCGTCAAGGAACAGACCCCGGTCGTCGCGTTCTTCGAAATCCTCGACACGATTAGCGATGACTTCGTACTTGGCGCGCTGGTGGCCATTGTACTGGGGGTGGGCATCGCCCTGGTGTTTTCCGCCACCAAGCTCTATTCCCAAATCCTTTCGCATACCCGCTCGTTCCGCTTGCTCGAACAACTAGTGTACGACCAGCTGCTGGCCGGCAACTGGCGGGCTTTCTTCGACGGGCTGATTCACCTGCAAGACCTGCCGCAGCCCCGCACCTCCTACCCATTGCGGCCAAGCTCGGTGGTGCTGTCGTTTTCTCTGATCTACGTGATGAGCTGCGTGTACGTGGTGCTGTTCAGCGAGGCGCTGTTCTTCGTGGCCTGGAGCGCCGGCGTCGATTTGCCGGTCGACAGCGTCGAGAACGCGGTGCTGATGCCGACCCTGGCCCTGGCGGTGCCATTTTCCGCCCGCGTGATGGCCTACGTCCGCTACCCCTATGCTCAAGACTACGGCGACTTCATGCCGGGGGCCGTTTTCGTATTGCTGATCGTCTCGACGCTGGGCTTCTGGTTCGGCTCCCGGACCCAGCAGTTCTTCCTGCTGCGGGTGTACGAGAATGGCGAGTACCTGACCCCGTTCTTGCGCAACGGCATTTTCTTGGCCTTCATCCCGGTGTTCTTCGAGGCCGGGTTCTGGCTCTACGAATTGGCTCGCGACGAGCTCGACTCGCCCGCCGAGAGCGATCCGCCCGCCTAAGACGCAAAGGGGGCTCGCCGTGAAAAACCCCCGCCGAGAAACTTGCCAAGGCTCGCCCCCGAAAAAATAGGTGGCAGACCTGGTTGCCACTTGTGGGGGAGGCAAGTTAGCCTATTGAGCCTGGGTCGGGCGTTCCGCCGATCCAGAGGCCCCGGATCCCGCAGGGGCTTGGGGTGACTCATCGCTAGGATCCCCGAATTTCGTAGCGGGGGAGGGGTAGTTCCATGGCCGTTCAACCGGCCCCTTGGGTGGGCCGTCAGCTCTCGGGCAACCGCTACCAAATTCGTGCCGCTCTGGGCGAGGGGGGCATGGGAATTGTTTACCGGGCTTGGGATCGCAATCTCGAGACCGAGGTGGTTATCAAGGTTCCCCGGCTGAGCATGTTGGAGGAACCCGGGTTCGTCGAGCGCTTCTCGCGAGAAATTCGCTCGCTGGTGAAGTTGACGCATCCCCACATTGTCAAAGTGCTGGACGTGGGGAGCCAAGATGGCATCCCTTTCGCCGTCATGCAGTACCTGTCGGGCGGCAGCTTGGAATCGCGCCGGCAAAGCTGGGCCGATTCGCAGGGGCGCTGCCCCGCCGGCAGCTTGGCAGGCTGGTTGAGCGAGATTGCCCAGGCGCTCGACTTCCTGCACTCGCAGGGGTTTTTGCATCGCGACGTGAAGCCCGCCAACATCTTGTTCGATGGCCACAACAACGCTTACCTGAGCGACTTCGGCGTGATCAAGGCGCTGTCGGAGTCCGACCGATCGGCGCGGTCTTCGTCGCTGACCGGCACCGGCATGGTGCTGGGGACTCCCCGGTACATGGCCCCGGAAATGGTGACCGGCGAGGCGGTCGACGGCCGGGCCGATCAATATGCCCTGGGGGTAGTGGTTTACGAATTGCTTGCGGGCCGGGCGCCGGTCGATGGCCCCACACCGACGGCGGTTCTGGTCGCCCAGACCACGCAGCAGCCGGTTCCGCTCGCCAAGAGGCAGCCGAATGTCTCGCCAGGCCTTTCGCAGGCCGTGATGCGTTGCTTGTCGAAGCGCCGCGCCGATCGGTTCGCCACCTGCGGCGAATTGGCTAGCGCGGTGCTGGCCGGAGTGGATCGGCGGGAGATGCCACCTGCTCCGGCCCCCTCGCCCGCTGCCCGACCTGTTGACGCCGGCAGCGCGGTGCCGCCGCGCTGTTCTGCGGTGGCGGTGGGGGCGACCCCTTGCCCGGTGTGTCAGGCGAAACTCAACCTGCAACCGGAGCACGCGGGAAAGCGACTGCGCTGCCGGGGTTGCCGAACTCCCCTGGCGGTGTCGCGCGATTTTCGGGAGCTGCGCGAGGTGAAGGCGGCCGTCGCCCCAGACCTGGGCGCTACGAACACTGTCGATACCGATGGATACCAGATCGCAGGCGCAACCCAGGAGTTGGCGGCGCTCGATTTACCGGAGCCGCCACGCACGGCCCCGACAGTTCATTTGAAACGGAGTTTACCGCCACCAAAGCAACTCGATTGGCAACCTCGGGCAGCCATCGGTTCCGTGGCGGCCGTCTTGGCAGTGGTGCTAGGCGGGGTAGCGTACTGGGCGCTGCGGGGCGGCGAAAACAAAAACGCCCCCGCGCCGCCCCAAAGTCCCCTGGCTCAGGCTTCGCCGACCCCTTCGGCCGCAAACGGGCCGACTCGCGCACTTCCATCGAACCCCGCCGGCGACCCGCCCCAAACAAACCGCTCGGCGACGACCGCTGCCGAGATCGCGGCCGCGCCAGACAACCTGCCGGTGGGTAATCGCGGCGAGGCCGCGCCGAACCCGAACCGGCCCGATGCGCAGGCCGACGCTGCCGCCCAACTCACCCCGGAGCAGCAGGAGCGGATACGCCGCGCGGTGGCGACGCTGATGGTGCGCAGGCCCGACGGCACGCAGATCGAGACCGCCGCGATTCTGCTGGAAAAGCCCCGCGTGCTGGTGACCCATTTCTTGCCGATCGTCGGAGCCGAGGCAATCGAAGTCGCCTGGGCCGACGGTACGCGCGAGCCAGTGGCCGGCTTTTACGACTGTCGGCCCCGGCTGAACCTCGCGCTGCTAGCGCCCTCCCGAACCGGCGCCAATGCGCCGCGCGGCGTGCCCCTGGCTAGCGCTCCGCCCGGTCCGCGGGAACTCTTGCTGATGTTGGACCCAAGCCAAAGCCAGAGCGAAGCGGCGATCGAAGTGCGGATTGCCGGCCCGCTCTCCGCCGAGCGGTTGGGCTCCCTGCTGGCGGAAAAGTGCGGTACCCCCTGGGGCCCGCGGGCCTTCCGGCAGGATGCCCCCTGGCTGGTGAGTGAAGCCGGCCAGGGGGGGCCCGGCACCGCCGGAGGTTGGTTCAACCAACAGGGCGAATTAGTCGCCTGGGCCTGGCCAGCGGCGGAACCAGCTTCGGTTGGAGCGCAGTTGGCCTTGGCGGTGCCTCCCTGCCTTCCCGACGAGGGTGCTTGGGACCAGCCCCGGAATCTCGCCGATTTGCCCCTGGTATCGCTGTTGGTCGACTCTCGTCCGACGGAGCCGTTGACGACGCTGCCGCTTGCCGAGGAGAAACTGAACCTAGCAGCGATCTTTCCACGCGACTTGGGCGGGGTGCGCGATCGGCTTGCCAAGGCGGCGGAAAAGGGGGAAGGTGTGGTCACGCTCGTGGGCGCCGGCGGGGCCGCGGTGGCCTACTTCAGCTATGCCAACGACGTGAAAGGCCAATCTCGACTGGAGGGAGACTGCTTGTTGCTGGCAGACGACGGGGCCCCGTTGCTGCTTTGCCAGTACGAGCGTGGTATGCGCAACGGAATCATCGTGCTGCTGCGCGAGGATGGTAGCTGCTGGCTCGCGCAGCAAATGATCCGTGGCAAGCCTCACGGCTGGAGCGTTCTCTACCACGAGCAGTTCCCCTGGGTCATCCGCTCGTTCCGCAATGGCGTGGTTGCGCAAGAGATGCTGCTTCACGACGGGTGGCTCGCATCGCTCGAGGAGGCAACCCGGGCCGGGGCCCTGCTGACCGGCGCGGAAGAGAATGAACTGGCGGCGGCCATCGGGCGGGCGGAAGACTCGGTCGACGAACTGTCGAATCTGATTTACGACGGCTTTCAGGAAATCCGCAAAGACGCTCTTAAAGATCGGGTCCGGAGCGGACAAGTTCAGGCCCGGGCCAGCAGCCGGGATCGGGCCGAGGCCATTCACAATCTCAAGCAGCGATTGGACGCCGACTACAGCGATGCCAAGCGGCGCATTCTGAATGGGAAATGACAATTCACCCGATCCGGTGGACCGCATTGAGTTCGCCCCCCACTTCGCCCGGCGCCAAGCCGAATGGAAGCCAGTTGTGGTGAGTGATTGAAGCAGGAATCGAGCGTGAACCAGAAACACACCCGCTGTCGAACCTGTGGATCCACGATCTCGACGGCCAGTCCGCGCTGCGCTCATTGCGGAACGCCCGCCGCGATCGACGGGGAGGAAGAAGATACCTTCGCTACGCGTTTGGAAAGAGCCGTGGGGCTGGGCGATTTGCCCTCGCGCGGGCCCGAGACCGCTAAGGTAGTCGAAGACCCTGCTAACGCCGTACCGCGGTGGCGCCCCAGCGAACGCCCCCCCTTGGCCTTGGTCTGTGTGGTGGACGATGGCCGGGATCAGGGGGAATGGGTTCGCCTGCGGCAGCCACAGTGGATCGTCGGTAGAACCGAAGGGGACTTCATCGTCGGGCACGATTCGGCGATCTCTGGAAAACATTTCCGCATTTACCGGACCGACCGGGAAGGCGCCGTGCGTTGGCGACTGGAAGACCTGGACAGCAGAAATGGCACCTTTGTGCGCTGCGCCGAGTCGCTGATGCCCCACGCCGGACAGGTGATCTTGGGAAAGACCCGCTTGCGATTCGAGCTGGCACAGCAGGCTCGCGCGCAAGCCGAGCACCCGGTCGCGACCCGCCAATTGCTGCGCCCCGGGGTGGAAGCACAGGCCCGGCTGGTGCGGGTGGGGGTCGACGGCCAAGAAGAACCAATTCCCCTGGCCGCCGCGAGTACCTGGATCGGGAGCGATCCCGGGCCAGGGGGAATCGAGCTTGTGAATGACCCGTTCGTCAGCCCGCGCCACGCCAAAATCGTGCGCCGGCAGGACGGGAGTTGGAGGGTCGTCGATCACCAATCGCGAAACGGGACCTGGATTGCCGTGCAAGAAATCAGCTTGGGATCGAGTGCTGAGATTCTCGCGGGTGAACAGCGGTTTATCTTTCGAGTGATGTAAATGGAAGCCGCGTTCGAATTGTTGGTAGCCCCCCTCGACGAGCCGCCCACCAACCGGCGCGAAGCCGGCGGAATTCTGCAATTAGGCCGCTCGCACCAATGCCAGGTGGCCTTCAGCGGCCCAAACCACGACATGGTTTCGGGGCGGCACGCGCAACTGGAGTGGGACGGCCAGCGATTGGCGGTGCGCGATTTGGGTTCTTCGAACGGAACCTTCGTCAACGAGCGACGTATTACCGGCTTGACCGTGGTGGAGCCAGGAGACTGGATTCGGCTGGGGGGAACCGGCCCAAGCGTACGATTTCTGGGGATCGATCGGTCCAGGCGAACGCCTCTCGGCGGGTCGCGTCGAGAGGAACCCCTGCCGGCCGAAGAGTATTGGACCCCACCGAATGCTCGACCCGCGATTCAAGCGCCTCGAAGCGCTACCGCCAGAACGACCCACTGGCTGTCTCTGATCGCCGTCGGTCTGGCCTTGGCGGCGGTCGCGGTGGCCCTGGCGGCGCTGATCCGGTTCGGTCCGTCGCAGGGGCGGCCGATCGAAGCTCAGGCCGCGGCCGAGGACCCTCTCTTGCCCGGCACCGTTGCGGCAGGGGAACCCCGGCCCCCCGAGTTCCCGAAACCGGCCGCACTCCCACAGGCGGTGCCAGCGACGAGGCAAGAGGATTTCGCGGCCGTGGTCCCGCAGCCTCAAGAACTGATCGAACTGGAGCAGGGCCCCGACCTGGACGACTGGGAGCCGATTGCGCGGGGGGTGCGGCTGCTCGTGGCCGAGCACCCCCAGGGGGTTCTGGCCTCGGCGATTGGAACGGCCTATGTGTTATCCAGCGACTGCCTGTTGACCAGCGCGGTTACGGCCGTCGATCTCGCCGTATTGCAACGACAAGGCTGGTCCGTGTGGTGCGTCGACCCCGCATCGCAAAAACGGTGCGGCGTGCGATCCATTCGAGTCCACGCGGGCTTCGAACAGTTTTCGAAAGCTCCTCAAGCAAGGGTTTATTTTGATGTGGCGCAACTGACGCTCGACCCTCCCCTGGCCGAAAACGCGATCCTGACCGCCGAACCTGGCGAAGTCGAGGCTGGCCAAACGGTGTTCTGCCTGGGACTCGACCATCAACCGGGAACCAGGATCACCAAGTTCGACCATCGCCAGGTCCGCGCCTGGGAGGGCAAGGTGCTTGCGGTAACGCGCCTGGGGGCCGAGGGAAGTGGGCCTCGATTGTTGCACCTGCAAGGGACCTGGAGCGAAGACCAGGCGGGGGCGATCGTCGTCACGGCCGACGGCCGACTGGTAGGGCTCTACGTGGTAAGCAGCCCCGAGGATGCCCCGCTGAGAATTCACTACGGTCCCCTTCTCGACGGCCTGATCTTGGCGCCGTCCCCGGGCGACCGACCGAGCCAGCTGTGGGTGCCCCCGGTGCTGCCCGCCGCGCCAAACGCCACCCAGCCCCCAGAGCGCTAGTAGCCCGGTGCCAGGAGCCAGAACGATGCCCGAGATACTGCATTCAACCCGGAAAGCGCGCGGTTCGTGTGCGCGATCGTCTCGCGCTCACGGCCACTTTGCTCCGTTGCGGCTGGCGATCGTGACCTTGGGGCTGACGGCAAGCGGCCTCCTCGGGGGCCCAGTCTGCTGGGCTCAGCTACCCGGCCTGGGTAACAGGCCGACGATTTTCTTGCCTCCCAGCTATGGCACCACGCCTTTTTCGGCTCAGGTGATGGCCGAAGCCTCGTACCTGGTGGGGCTGGGGAGCTTGCTGGAGTCGGAGGCCCAGGCACGCCTAACACACGCCGACGCCGCCGAACACGAAATACGCAACTCGCTGCTTTGGCTGGAAACCTATTTCGCGCGAAAGGAAATCAATCGAGCCTACTGGAAGAAATACCATCCTGAGTTTCTCGACCGGCGGGCCGCCGATGCCCAGCGCACCGAGCGGAAGGTGCTGGAACTGCCCGAGGTGGCCCTGGAAGGAGATCCCACCGACGAGCTGAACTGGATGCTCGAACAGGTTGCTTCCGATACTCTCGCCCACGAACTTCTGGAAAGTGAAACCTCGCTGCTGCACTCGGAATTCGACGAGCCATTTGAGGAGGGAGACCTGGCCCACGTGCGGCTGACCGACGGAGGTCGTGAAGGGGGGCAGGCCATTACGTTTCATGCCAACGATCCGCGTTTGTTGGAAACCCGTTGGCCGCGCGCCCTGCGCGCTCCGGAGTTGGCCGAGGCCCGCGAGCAATTTGAAAAGGCCCGGGACCGGGCAGTTATCGAAGCGCGCGAAACCAAGGAGTTGACTTGGGAGACTGCCCGGAAGCTCTGCGAGAGCGTGGACGCGCTGACAGCCGCGTTTCAGCAGGCCTATCCCTACAGCCGCCGGAGCACCTCGGAAGATTTCTTGGTGTATCGGGCCGGAGAACGCTATTTGCAAGCGCTGGCCGCGGGCACATTTCGCCTGGTCGACAGTGCCGACACGCGAATGCTGGACGGCAGTTACCAGTTCGATGGCGACAGCGTGGTAGGGCTGATCGGCCACCTTTGCCGGTATGGGCTGGAATTCGCCGCGCCCGAAGCCGGTAGCGAAGGCACCTATCGCAAACTGTTTTTTGCCCTGCGGAGGCTATACAAACACCTGCATGAGCGCGAAGCGGAGTAGGCGAGGGGCCTCCTAAAGGCTTCCTCCGGGAAGCCTTTGAGGCTGTCACCCCCGGGCTTCTCAGCATATTCGCTTGGAACGGCTCCAGGGAGGATCGCTCATGGCCGGTAATCTCGCCTTAGCCAGCGCCGCACCAAGCGACCCTTCCAGTGCATCGAGCGAACCGTCATCGCTCGGCCGGACCAAGGCCAAACCGCACTTGCTCGGTCGCAGGCAGCGGGCGGGGCTCATCCAAGTTCGCCGGCTTAGCGGCAGGCGATAATCCTGCAGCTCGAAACCCGGGCAATTCAGCCCTGAGAGAACCGATCGGCGCAAAGCGGGTCGATGGCCCGCGCGAGCCGCCCCCCAAAGGGGCAATTGCTGTATTTCAGGTGGGGTTCCAGAGTGCCTGGCCGACCGAGACCTGCAGACGCAAGTTGCTTGTAGAGCATGCCTTACAAGGAAATGAGGCTGATGGGACTCGAACCCATGACCTACGGATTAAAAGCTTGACCGGGGAGCCAGGTTTTTAAGTCGTAAACACCGACACGGCTTACACCTTAATCAATCGACCACCATTTGCAAGCGATTGCGAGAAAAACCCTATTTTTCTAGGGTTTCTCGGATTTCTACCGGATTGAATCCGGTAATGACCGGTAGTGATTTTTTGCGTGGCTCTCCGTTCGCCGGCGAGTCGCCCACGCAACGATTCGGACAGTCTCTTCAAAATCCTGCTCGCAGGTTTACTTGACGATCGGCCACCGCACTTGCACCACGCGCCAAGTCGTCGAACGACAGTCACGACTCTCCGGTGGACCGAGCGGCGTTGCTGACCGCTTAACAAAATCTCTAATTCGGAGAAGCTATACGCGTAAAGTCGGGGGAGCGCTCTGCGGCCCACGAGATCTCGGTAACTCGATTACTCCGGTGCTTTAGAGGCTGCCAAAAAAAACCGGTTCAGCGGATGATTGTCGTTCGGAGGTGGATTGTCGACAGGTGGTGAGGCAGACCACGGCTGCGGCCAGGCTGATCCAGGCGTTGATCGTGGTGGCCGAGCGGTCGTACTGCACACGCATTCGGCGGAGGACTTTGGTCCAACTGATCGTCCGTGCGACCACCCAACGGACGCGGCCTAGGCGACTGCCAGGACGATCGTTCCGCCGGCAAATGTGCGGCTTCTTCCTCGGCGTACCTGAGTCGTACCCCAAGCGAATCTACCGGGACCGGAAGCTCGAGGCTCCGCCCCGCTTGCAATGACGCTGACCGCGAGCAGGCCGCCGGCCGTGTCAAACTGCCACTTTGGGAATGACATAAAACAGGACCGCACAGAAGTGACAGACACTCCCGGTGATGACGAACAGATGCCAGATGGCGTGAAAATAGCGCACGTGATCCAGGGCGTAGAAGATCACGCCCACCGTGTAGGCCACCCCGCCGGCCAGCAGCCAGAGCAGGGCCCCGGTGGGAACCGACTCGATGATTGGCCGGGCTGCAATCAAACAGCTCCAGCCGAGGCCGACGTAGGCCACCAACGACACCCAGCGGTAGCGGTCACCCCAGCGGAGTTTTGCGGCGATTCCCAGCAGGGCCAGGCTCCAGACCAGGCTGAAGAGTAGCCAACTCCAGAAACCGTGCAGATTTACCAGGGTGAAGGGTGTGTAGGTACCGGCGATCAGAAAGTAGATCGCGACGTGGTCGACGATCTGGAGGATCCTCTTCAGCCGCGGCTCTCGCACCGTATGGTACAGCGTCGAGGCTCCGTACAAGACCACCAGTGACAGCCCGTAGACGGTGCAACCGAGGAAATGCGTGAGGTTGCCGCGGAAAACGGTGAGCACTACCAACGAACAAAGACCGCCAATGGCGAGCATCAGGCCAATGCCGTGCGTGATGCCGCTGGCAATCTCGTCCTCGATGGACGTCCAGGTCACTTCGTGGGTGGACTGGGGATCTTCGGTTGACATGCGAGGGCTCAGGGGAAATGGGCTTGTTCGTCAAGTGGGCCGTGGGGCAACGCTCGCTACGGGCCGGCACAGGTGAGGAATCAACTCGGCGAGCCGGGCCCACAGGTTAATTTCCGTCGACTGCGCTTCGCAAAATGAGAGACGTATCGCCGGTTTCCAATTCAACCGCGTGGGCTGAACACCCGCAAGCTCCCGCCAGGGGATCAGCACCGCGGGATGTCGAGGAAGCGGGATCCGCAGGTAGAGCCCCAGGGAGCTCAGGACCACCGTTGTGCAGTTTTTGTAAAGCACGGCTCCCATCACCACGGTCTGACGGTGGTAGATCGGCCCCTCGGGAAGTGAGTTGGCCGGAAACCGCTTGGCCCAGCGGGCCCAGTTGCTGTCCCAGAGAAAAAGCTGCCGCAGGGACCAGACGAACCGCAGTGTCGGCCCCAGGATCCGGGGGACGCCGGAGACGAGTCCACTTGCCAAAAAATGCCACTTCCCAGTGCCATGCTCCCCCCCTTCGAGCACGCCTTAGGTTAACTGCCACCCCGGCACGCGGAGGCATCCTCCTGGTATTTAAGCGACTAGGCTCTCCTTTTATACCGCTGCACCGACCGATTTCGCCTCGCGACCGCCGCTCCAGATGGCCGGGAGAACCCGCCGGCCACCTTGACCGGTGTCGCTAGAATGCCGCCGAAAACGGGGCGTCTCGCCGGAGAAGACGGTCCATCCGGCCACAGAATTCAATCACTCGGTTCGAGGTTCTGATGCTGCGACACCTCTTCTTTGGCCAGCCGCTCAACCCGCCGGGGCAACTTAACCTGGGTCTGGCCATTGCCCGCGTGATCACCGGCCTGGCCCTGTGCATTGTGTTCGAGAAGATCCTGCCCCGCGACGGAGTCTGGGGGCCCCAGGATTGGTTCGTGGCGGATGTCGCCAAGATGGGTTTTCCGGCACCGCGATTCTTTGCCTGGTGTGCCACGCTCTCCGAGTTCGTGGGAGGCATTCTGCTAGTCCTGGGTCTGTGGACCCGTCCCGCGGCCTTCTTCAATGCCATTACTACGTTCGTCGCCGCCTTCGTGTACCACGACGGGGATGTAACCGGCAAGGGGTTATTGGCCACGCTGTTCTTCGCCCTGACGACGACCTTGGTCCTCACCGGCCCGGGTAGCCTCAGTTTGGACGCCCTGATGGTCCGGCTCCGGTCGCATCCGACTTCGTGACGTGCGGATTCAGCCCAGGGGGCCAGCAAGGCAATATGCCGGGGGCAACGAGTGCCCGGAGGGCGAACCCCTCCGGAATCAGGACCGATGCTCCCAGAATGATCGACAGGGCGAGGGGTACCGGCTGAGCAACGGGTAGGAGCTCCGCCCGAGCTTTTAGCTGCCAGCCTCGTGGCGGCGTGCTATCGCAGCGATCTTTTTCAGGCCGAGCTCACCTTGAGCTCCCCAACTACGGACACCTTCCGGAATCTCTGGCCGAAATAGCTCCTAGGGCGGAAACGCGACTTCGGCCAACTGCTTGGGCGTGTAGGCCTTGGCGAGGGACCGCATGGCTCGGATTGCCGTTTCGAAGTCCTCACCAAACTTCTGCTCCACGTAGCTCTGCACAAATTCCGGATCGATCGGCTGGCCCTTGATCGTGGCCCGCACCCCCGCAGCGGTTTTAGTGGCCTGTACGGGCCGGCCGCGGGCAATTGCCGCTCGAGCTACGACTCCGCCCAAGCTGTGGGTGACCAGGTGGACGGTCCGCACGCGGGGATCATCTTCGAGGTCAAGCAGGCGGCGATGCAACCGGCGAGCGTGCTCGTCGATGGGGCGAAAGACGCTCGAGTACTTCCAAGTTTGGCAAATGAAACCGGCTCGCCGCAGGGCCTTGGCGCGCGGACGTAACATCAATGCCGGAGCGGCCCAGCCGGCCAAGAGGAACACGTTCTGTCATTGGGCGCTTGAGAACCGGCCAGGCCGGCAAACAACCCAATCCTGAAAGCCACCTTACTGGTGCTCAGCCGGGGCCGCCGTACCCACCAGTGGTATAACGGCCTTGCCAATAGCCTTGGGCAACGTCGCCCTGGGGGCCACCAACCCGGGTTAGGTCGGCTACCGGATCGGCTGTCAGACCGGCTTCTGAGCTCGGATCAGCGATGCCAGTGAAAACCGTGTCACTAACCAACGCGTCCGTTTATAGAAGTCCTTGCTGGCAACGACTTGGAACCAGGTCCCTGCTAGTTCGCAACGCAGAGGTCGAGGTTTCGACTTCCATCCACGAAGAGAGGGTACCGTAAATCGTCAGAATTTCATTTGATACCCCACCCGAATGAAGTAGAATCCGCGGCGGCGGGGGATCTCCCCCCGATGCAGCCAGTCACCGAGAGGAAACGCTACTGGGGGGTGTCCTCGGCTTTTTGGGCAGGGCTTGGGTCGATTGCTGCAACGAAACCCGTCTGCGGGGTTTCCGTTTCCCCCCCTTTGAAATCGCGGTTGAGCACGATTGCCGCGGTTTCGCCGGTTCGCATCAGCGGGCTCGCCTAAACGCGCCGCGGCACTCTCTTGGCGGATTCTCGCCCGTGGTGAACGGCTTTGTGGCCGTTACCCGCCTATCCCGAGCGCTAGAGAAGAGTCTTCGCCATGTGTTACCCGATTGCGGCCGCGCGGGGGTTCGATTTCCACAGCTTGCGACGATTCGGTCTGACGCTGGCGGCGGCGTTGGCGGTTGGTTTCGGCCCGATGGATCGCGTTCTGGCTCAGAAGAGCGCGGTGTGGATTGGCCCCAGCGGCGGCGCCTGGTCGAACCCGGCCAACTGGACGATCGATGGCGCCAGCGGCACGGGCGTGGTGCCGGTGAATGCCGGAGCCGACACGTTCAAGGTAACCGTTCCGTCGAATGCCAACCTGTTATTCGATTTGGTGGGCACTGGCCACGAGATCTTTCAGCTTTTTCTGAACACGGGCGCCACGCTTACGGTGAACCCGGGCCGCGAATTGAGCGTGATCGACGAAGCCGCGCTCGACGGCGTGCTAATCTCCGATCGAGGAGATTTCGAAGCCCTGTCACCCGCCTCTAGGTTTTCGGGTGGTCAGGTTCTGCTGCGGGCTCAAGCCCAGGGCGTGCTGGCTATTTCGGCATCGTCGCTGACACACATCCGCCAAGCAAGCGACACTATTTTCTCAGCGTCATCGGCCGGATCGCTGCTCGATCTCAAAACGCTCCAGGCGCTGATCTACGGCCCGGGTGGCGGCCGCTGGACCAAGCGAATCGAGGCGATTTCCAATGCCCACATCGACCTTTCGGGGCTGGAGATCGTCGACGTAGTGTCAGGCCAAGACGACCTGTTGGATTTCGTGGTCAACAGCGGGGGTCAGATCGATCTTTCCAGCCTGCGAACGATCAACGGCACCAGTGGCAACACGAACGAGCGGGTCCGGTTCCTGATTGGTAGCGGAACGACCCAGTCGCTCCCCAGCCTCGAGGCGGCCAGCTATGGCGAGTACCGCGTGGGCCAGAATGCCACGCTGAACCTGGGAGACCAGTCCGCGGGGGGCACCACGCTGAACCTGACGAGCCGGAGCGATTTCGTGCTCGAGTCGGGGGCCACGGTGAATGCCCCCAACCTGACCGCCGTGGATTACGGCTTCTTCGCCGGGGGGACGGTGGCCGGGGGACTGGATTCCTCGCAGCCCTTGCCCGCGGGAAGCCTGGTGAATGCTCCGCGGTTGGCCAACGTGCGGCGGGGGTTCTTCAACCTGTCGGATAACAGCACGCTGGTCACTGCCCCACTGAGCCAGGTGGACGATGCCCGGTTCTGGCTCTCGGGGGGCGTTCAGTTCGACCGGATCGTGGATACCGACTATCTCTCGA